>CAVEMS010000001.1:0-274006 GCA_963616935.1 bacterium
GGACTCGAACCTGCACGGAGTTACCCAATAGATCCTAAGTCTATCGCGGCTACCATTACGCCATGCCCGCTTGTATTCTTGCTGGTCCTACTAAGATGACTCTATTCGGACAAAGCAGGTTGATTATACACTATTTGTTTTGCTTTATATCGATTTTTTGGAATAAGCAAGCATCAGAAACGATGATAGCCGGGATAACGGTCATAATCGCCGAGATTATCATTATTGTGTAATCTGTCCATTAAGCTGTTATACGAAAGGCCATTATTCAAATCGTTAATCGCATCGGACAATTCGGGAGATGTTTCCGTAGGGGTTTCTTTTTTTGTTAATTTTGCGTGAGGAGTGTCTTTTTCTTCCAGCAAAAATATTGTCTCGCTTTTCTCAAAGATATGGTTTCTCATTTGGTGAATGGCGATCGCTTTAACCAAATCTGTTTCTTTGTTTTTTCCGTCATCTAGCAAGAGACTGATTTTTGTGTCTTTGAACGCCGTCAGCATTGCGACGTCGCCTTCGCTGTCGCCGGCTACCAATATCGGTCCTTTGCCGCCATATTTCGGAGATATGTAATCTTTTATCGTGAGAGCTTTGCCCGTTTTTATGGCATAAGGTTTGTTGATCACGTCTTTTTTCGGTGTTATTTCGCCTTTTTCGTCGAGTTTGTTGCCTATGCTTAGTATTTTTATTTCTTCAGGGAATTCATAGCGGATCAACGCTTCTTTGACGGTTTTTTCCGGGCTTGCGGACACGACATATAGATCTATTCCGACGTTACGCAATTCATATAGCAAATCCCTCATTTCCGTTATTGGATGGAGCCCGCTTTCGATGACGGCTTCTTCTTGGGATAATGGACTGACGATTTTTGTATTTTGAATGCCTGGGATTTTGCTATGTTTTTCGTGCGAAAGAAGGCATATTTCGTAATACTGGTCTTCGGTGAATCCGGCAAATAATGAATAGGCGGCGTATGCGCACGCACCATAGCCGTAAAACAGATAGACGGCCACCATGATTCTGTTCATCCGCACTCTGAAATCTAGGAATATAGGATCTTTTTCCCACAAATCGCTCCTTTTTCGATTAGAAAGATCGCGCGAAACAAATCCTTTGTTATATAAATAGGTATAGTCATCTATTAACGGTTTCAATAGCATTGGAAAAGAAATTCCGTGTATCTCCCTTTTCCAATTGGCTTCGTTTTCGGTGCGGAAAATATCTTCCATTTCTTTTGGGGAGAAAGCGTAATTCAACCACTCTATTTGATCTTCGAAAACGGTGACTGCAGTATCACCGTATAGTAGCGTTCCGTCGCAATCGAAAACGGCATAATCCTTATGTCCGTCGATAGGCTTATAGGCATTCAAAAATGATGACAATACATCACTAGTCCGCTGTGATAGATTCCCTTTTTTCATTCGGAGCATTATATAACCTTTTCATATCGAAAACATAAAACTCTGTTGGTGCGAATGGTGGATGTTAGTAGTTTTACAACAACAAATGGTTTTGAAGCGAAATTAAAATGTAAAGAAAAATTCATTTTTCATAATAAAATTCGATTCATATTTGTTTGTTTTATCGATGCGATTCTGTATATTTTTTCGAAAAAATATATATGTAAGCAATTTTCATTAGTATATATCGCGAAAACATAAAAACATTAAGGTTATTATTTAATGGACATCGTTATATAAAATACTTAAGATAATACGCAAGATAATGAAAAAAGAAAAAACTGCCATAAAACTTGAAGAAGAATTTGGCTGGGATATTAGAAATTTTACGATTACGAATGAAATTTTATTTTTGTCATCGAAGTTTTCTTCCTTTTCTGAGAGAGCCTCATTTTTAAAGAATGGCGATTTCGACGAGGCGGCGTCGAACGCAGAAGCTTTTTCGACTGGTTATTTTTCAGCGCTGAATGAAGGGGCGGAAGTGGAGCAGAGATCTCTCGCCTTTGAAAACCACGATGCAGATATAAGTCGTGGAAAAATAATGGTTGGAAATGCACAAAAAACGTATCTAAAAATTGGCCTTTTCGATCCATTTTCCCCAGGCGATTTCAAAGCGATCCACGCCTCGTTTAACGCAAATATCCTAAACAGGGCTGGAAACTATCGAAATAAGGCGGAAACGGTGCTTCATGGGAAAGAATGCATATTCACGCCACCCAGCGCTAAAAACGTCCCCATATTGATTCGTGAGCTATTTTTATGGGGCAAAGAAAACGAAGGAAAATTTCCGGCAGTGGTGTTGTCTGCGATCATTCACTTTGGGATCGTGATGATTCACCCATTTACCGATGGAAACTGTCAAATCGCCAAATATTGGCAGGAATCGTATATGGCGTGCAAGGGAATAAAAATGTCGTTTTCGCGTTTTGAAAAGGCACTTTACGAGAAACAGGAAGACTATTATTCGAATATCGGCGAATCGAGAAAAGAAAGGGATGCATCACGCTTCGTTTCTTTCGTTTTGAGAACTTTTTGCGAGGTCGCCGAGGAAGAGTTGAAGGAAAAAGAGGGTCTCGCGATTGCCGACAAATACGTCAAAAAGCTTATGGAAAAGACGTTGGTTGGTTTTAGCTATACAGCTCATGAATTACTCAAACTCCTGGGGTTACGTTCGAAAGAGACGCTAAAGAGACATTATTTGGGCCCGGCGCTCGAGAACGGTTTCTTTGCGTATTCGAAAAACGAAAAGCGAACATCAAAGAATCAGTCATACATTAGAAAATAAATTTTCTAATTGTTAAATTAGCAATAAATGATTAAAAGTGCTAAAAATCAATTATATTTGATATTTGCTCAATATTTGCTGCAATAATTGAATTGATAACTAAAAAGTGTATGAAAAAAATGATATTCATTCGCTTATTGCTAACTATTTTTAGTAAAAAAAAGCATGTTGGACCGTTTTAAAGCCGTGGGAAAAGCGTTTTTTTGATCGAAAAGAGAGTTTTCTTGTTATCCGTAGTCGCTATTTGCGATTATGAAAAACGTCAATTTATCTAATTCGAGAAAAAGAAAATATTTTTTCAAATTCATTGAGGGCGCGATTTTATTTTTCCTAAAACTGGTCATGGTGGCCCCGTTGCGAATTAAGCGAA
Source organism: bacterium (assembly GCA_963616935.1). Lineage (GTDB taxonomy): Bacteria > Bacillota_I > Bacilli_A > RFN20 > CAG-826 > UBA4951. The sequence goes on from CAVEMS010000001.1 coordinate 3,113, forward strand.
ATCACTCGTATCCATTGTTTTCCGAGTGCGGTTGATTTTGACGAAATCTGATATTTTTTTCTTATCACGACGAATAGATTAAAGATAATTTAATATTTTATGCCTACGATATATGACTAGATAAAAATAAAAGCATTTTCGATTTTAAAAAATATTATGTAAAGGAAATTCATTATATTTCACGCATTTTTAAAATTGTTATGAGTAGATAAAAAAGTGAAAAATGATAAGATAAATCCATGAATAAAAAATCTGTAATTTCCTTAGATGAAAGAACTGTTTGCAAGAAAAGCTTTTTAGAGTTAGAAGAAGCGCTGATCTCAATCTCTTCTCTTTTGAACGCATATGGTTCCGGATGTATTTATTTTGGGGTTGATAAACATAAAAAAATATCGTCAATCAAAGATGTCCGACAAGCGATGAATGATTTATCAAAGGAAATACTTCTTCACCTACATCCGATTCCGAAAGTATCTATAGTTCCCATTGAGTGTGACGCCGGCGTCGTAGTGAGAGCCACTTTTTCTGGCTCTTCGAATCTTTACTCGGCATATGGCAATTATTATTCCAGGGTTGATGACAAGGACGTTGTTATGGATGCGTTCGCTTTGATATCTCACTTTCCGGTTCGTCTTTTTGAACCTTTGAATAATTCCATCGATTCGATCGACACGTTAAGCGAATGGCGTTTGATCGATTCGATAAGAAGGGGCCATAAAGAACATAGGCTCGCCGATTTTTATATTGATGATGAGGCTGCGGTATCTGCGCTTGGTCTCGTTGATGAAGACCGAAACGTTATGAAAGAGGCGTCTTTGCTTTTCGGGGACTCCAAGCCCGTGTCGCTAAAAGAAATGTTTTACGATAATCGCGGCAAGCTTATAGATTATTCGACTTTCAAAGGAAATATCTTGGATTGTGTTCAAGAAGGCATCCGCTCGATGTGTCCTCGTTTCATGCATTTCAGACAGGTTATTTCGGATGATTTTGACGATCAAATGTCGGCTTTTTCGTTTTTGAGCGAAGCTTTGGTCAACGCATATTCCCATTTGGACTATGAAAAATCCAATATGGTAGAAATCGAAATACACAAAGAATATGTATCGATTTCGAATGACACCGACAAGGACGATTTTGATGCGTTGCCTTACATCAAAAATGTGACTGGATCGATAGGGGGCAACCCGTTTCTTCTCGTTCCGCTTTATCTAGGCGGATACACGAAGATGATTGGTGGCGGAATATCGGAAATAGCAAAAGAATGCCGTGAGAAACGCATCCGCTACGAGATGAAGGTTGAAAATGGCAAATTTATCGCCGTTTTTTATCGCAAAGAGAAAGAGAAAAAAGTCGATTCCAGCGCTCAAATTAGCAAAAACGACGAACAGATTCGTGTTCCGGACGATGCTTTGACGCTTTTGGAACTTAGGATTTTGAATGCCTTGAAAGAAAAACCGGATATGACGATACCGGAATTAAGCGCCGCTTTAGGAAAGTCACAGGCGACGGTCCATCGCTATATTGTTTCCTTGATGAATGCCGGGAAACTCATAAGACGTGGGGCCAGGAAGAATGGCTATTGGGAAGTCGTCACCTCTTCTTATCGCTAGTTAGTGAAATTGCCGCTTTGGTTAGGATTTTGAAGTTTTCGTCATTCTTATATTTTTTTGCTACCGCTTTGAAATCCTTGTCTTTTCTATATAGATAAATTAATTCTTTTTCACTTTTCGATAACACTTGGGTTTTCTCTTGCCCCAGCAATTCGGCGATTGAAATATCCATGAAATCGCAGACTTTCTCTAATAGATTCAAATCTGGTGCGCATTCGCCTAAACGCCATCTTCTGACCGACACATCGGAGACATTAAGCGCCTCGGCCATTTTGCGGTTGCTGACGTCGTTTTCCTTCATCCAAGAATCGATGTATTGGCAGACGTATTCTCTAGTTGGTTTATCTTTTTTCGTTTCCATGTTTTGCTCTTTTCATATCTTCGTTGTCTCTATTTAACTCTTTTTACATCATTTGTCTTCTTTTTTGCTTTGCAAAATAACTATACTTAATTCGCATTCGAAAGGGAGATGCGAAAATGATCGAGATCAATTTCTTGGGCGATAGCATTACCGAAGGAGCGGGATCCTCTTCCGAGGAGAAGAGATATGTTTCGTTGGTTGGAAAGAAAACCGGGGTACTGGCTCGTAATTATGGCAAAGGCGGGGCTAGGATCGCGTTTCAGACAAACGCGGCCGGCGACCTCTATGACGAGTACAACTTTCTAAAAAGAGCGAAAACGATGGAAAATGCCGATTTCGTCTATATTTTCGGCGGCACGAACGATTATGGACATGGCGATGCGAAAATGGGCAAATATGGCGACACTGATCCATATACATTTCATGGGGCTGTTGCTACCTTGTTAGATGAGGTTGGGGGAAGATTCGGATTCGGCAATATCGCCTTCATCATCCCCATACCGCGATATAACGAAACCAGCCTATATGGCGAAGGGAACAGAAGGGAACCGGGATATCCTCTTGAAGAATATAGAAAAGCCATTTTGATGGAAACGAAGGCGAGAGGGATCGAAACGCTTGATCTATCGTCATATTTCGGTGAGCCTACAACGGGAGCTCCGTCCGATAAGTTCCAAGATGGGTTACATCCAAACGACAAAGGACACGAAATCATTGCCGAGGTTATAGCAAAGGATCTTGTAAAACGCTTTCCCTGCCTCACGACAAATAAGGAATAAGTGATATAGTAGATAATTGAGGGAAAATGATGAAACCAGTCAAGCTTAAAAGCGAATTGAAGGAATATATTTGGGCGGGGGAGAAACTTCGTCTCTATTACGGCAAGGATTATGGTCCTAGCAAAATCGCAGAGAGTTGGGAGCTTTCTTTCAACGAATCGGGTCCTAGCATTATTGCCTCGGGCGATGATGCGGGCAAGGCTTTGAAAGACGTTGCCAGCAAAGAAGATATTGGTGATTTAGCGGGGAAATTTGAATTTTTCCCGATTCTCATCAAATTGATAGACAGTGATTCCAATCTAAGCGTTCAGGTCCATCCCAGCGATGAATATGCTTTAAAGAATGAGGGTCAATTTGGGAAGACTGAGATGTGGCACGTTTTGGAGGCCAAGCCTGGAGCCGGGCTATATGTTGGATGGAAGAGAAAGACGAATCCCGAAGAGGTTAAAGCGGCCATTGCTGATGGCTCGATCGTTAACTTGATGAACTTCGTCGAAGTTAAGCCTGGCGATGACTATTTCATTCCGAGCGGCACCGTCCATGCGATAGGCGCAGGCGTAACTTTGATTGAAATTCAAGAAAACAGCACTCTCACTTATCGCCTATATGACTATAATCGCGTCGATAAAAACGGTAATAAGCGTGAACTTCATGTCGAAAAAGCTTTGAAAGTGCTCTCTTACGAGCCGTATAAGAAAATGGAGTTCGAAAAGCCGCTTATTGGAGAATGCTCCTATTTCTCCTCGAGCGCGCATTACCTTAACGGATTGGCCGATATAGTTACCGATGCCCATTCGTTTAAATCCCTTACCTTCGTTTCTGGGGAAGGGGTATTCGAAGGAATCCATTTTATGAAAGGTGACACGTTCTTTATCCCAGCCTCTTCTAAAGCGCACCTTGAAGGCGCTGGAGATTATATAATTACGGAGATTGGAAAATGAAAAAATACATTGGAATTGACATCGGTGGAACTTCGATAAAATGCGCTTTCGTTGAAAGAGACGGAAGAATTGCGGGAAAATTCGGTTTTCCGATAATCAAAAATGAGAAGCAAGAAGACACAATCGGACGCCTTGGCGACTTGGTCAACGACGAAATTAAGAAAGCCGGTTTGTCTAATTCTGATTTTGTTGGAATCGGCATAGGCTGCCCAGGCTCAATCAATAGTGAGACCGGCATTTGCTGCTTTAGCAACAATCTTGGCTGGAATGATTTGCCAGTCGCGAAGATATTGAAGGACAAAACTGGTCTAGATACGAAAATATCCAATGATGCGAACGTCGCGATGCTTGGCGAGGCGACCTTTGGCGCCGCTAAAAACTATAGGAACGCGATTTTGATTACGCTTGGCACCGGCGTCGGCGGTGGTTTATTCCTAAATGGCCGCTTATATGAAGGCAATGAAGGAAAAGGGGCCGAGCTCGGACATATGGTTATTGAAAAGGATGGTTTGCCTTGCACTTGCGGTCGCAAGGGCTGCTTTGAGGCCTATGCGTCCGTGACGGCCTTAATAAGACAAACGCAGGAAGCTATGAGAAAACATCCGGAATCGAAAATGTGGGATTACGTCGCTGGCGATATTGATAAGGTGAACGGAAAGACCGCATTCGAAACGAGCAAATTAGACGATAAAATCGCCAAAGATGTGGTGGATTGTTACGAAGATAATCTTGTCGTCGGGCTTGTGAATTATTGCAATATCTTTAGGCCTGAAGTCATTTTGATTGGCGGAGGCTTATCGAATCAAAAAGAGTATCTGACTGATGCGCTCAAAGAGAAAATGGAGCGGTACGATTATGGCTTCAAAGGAACGCCGAAAGTCGACGTTCTCGTAACTAATTTAGGCAATGATGCCGGCGTTTTGGGCGCCGCAGCTTTATGGATGAAGGAGGAATAAAAATGCGTTTCATCATCATGGACACCCCTAAGGAAATCGGGGAGGCGATTGCGAAAGATTTCATCAAACTATTGAAGGATAAGCCGAATGCGGTCGTCGGATTAGCCACTGGATCTACTCCGCTTCCACTTTATAATGCCGTCATTGAGGCTTATAAAAATCAAAAAATATCCTTCAAATCGGCTACATCTTTTAATTTGGATGAGTATGTTAATCCGCCTCATGAAGAAGACACATACCGTTACTTCATGAAGACGAATCTATTCGATCACGTCGACTTTAAGGAGGGCGCCAATCATTTTCCAAGCGCCGAGAACATGAAGGAATACGATTCCTGGATCAAAGAGGCCGGAGGAATAGATTTGCAAATCCTCGGCATCGGACGGGATGGGCATGTCGGATTCAATGAGCCCGACACTCCATTCGATTCTTTGACCCATTTGGCGGAGCTTACGGAAAACACGAGACAAGCCAACGCTCGTTTCTTCACCGGCGAAGATGAGACCCCTCATCAAGCTATAACCATGGGACTAAAAACCATCTATGGCGCCAAACACATCGTTTTGATCGCTTCTGATATGACCAAAGTCGATGCGATTCGCTCATTAAAGAAAGGCGTGGCCGATGCGGCGTGGCCTTGCACATCGCTACTCACCCACGAGAACGTCGATATCTACTTGACCAAAGAATTATTCGCTGCCATTTGACGCTTCTCTCATCTATAACATTTAAGCCAAGGTTAGCGCCTTGGCTTTTTAAGTTTCCGTTGATGAATTAGCACTCAACACTTGCGAGTGCTAAAAAGGCAATTATAATATGGGCGTATCCATAAGGAGGCAATTTATGAACAACATGAATCAAGGAATGGAAGATTATTCCCAAGATGAAAATATACTCGACAAATTCGGACGAGACGTTAATAAGGAGGTCAAGGCTGGGAAGATAGATCCGGTTATTGGCCGCGATGAAGAAATCCGAAAAGTCGTGCAAATCCTGGCTAGAAAGACGAAAAACAACGTCATTCTTTTAGGCGAGCCTGGCGTAGGAAAGACGGCGATTGTGGAAGGACTCGCGGAAAGAATAGTCAAAGACGACGTACCCAATACTCTCAAAGACAAAGAGATATATGAACTTGATATGGGGGCGCTTGTCGCCGGAGCCAAATATCGTGGCGAGTTCGAGGAAAGGCTTAAAGCAGTCCTAAACAAAATCAAAGCGTCCGAAGGCAAGATCATTCTTTTCATCGATGAAATCCATTTGATAGTCGGAGCTGGAAGGAGCGATGGCGCCCTAGACGCTTCCAATATGCTTAAACCGATGCTAGCGAGAGGCGAGATCGACTGCATCGGAGCGACGACGCTAAACGAATATAGGGAATACATTGAGAAAGATCGCGCTTTGGAAAGACGTTTTCAAACCGTCATGGTTGGCGAACCGACGGCCGAAGACACAATTACCATACTCCGTGGTTTGAAAGAGAGGTTCGAAGGATACCATGGCGTTCAGATAACCGACGGCGCTTTAATCGCGGCCGCGACTTTGTCTAATCGATATATCACCAATCGTTTCTTGCCCGATAAGGCTATCGATTTGGTCGATGAGGCCTGCGCTGGCATCAAAGTCGAAATAGAATCAATGCCAACGGAATTGGATGAGATCAATAGAAAGATAAGAGGCTTAGAAATCGAGAAGGTTCAATTGGCCAAGGAGAAGGATGAGTCCTCGACTAAACGGTTGTTCGCTCTTGAAGATGAGCTTAGCGAAGCGAAGGAAAAGAGCGAGAATCTGACTAAGAGATGGCAAGTCGAGAAGGCGGAAGTCACCGAAGCCAAGAACCTTAAGAGCGAGCTCGAGAAGGACAAATTCGATTTAGGCGTCTATTTCTCCAAAGGCGATTACGTTAAAGCGTCAGAGCTTCAGTACAAAATCATCCCGGAGAAGGAAAAGAGGCTAGAAGAACTCACCAAATCTTCTAAAGGCGAAGAAAGACTCGTCAACGAAGTGGTGGATGAGGAGGCGATTGCCAAGATTGTTGCCAAGATGACCGGTATCCCGGTGTCTAGAATCGAAAAAGGCGATCGTGAGAAGGTGCTGGACCTCAAAAACGTTCTCGAAAAGAGAGTTATTGGACAAGAAAACGCCATTCGTTTGGTGTCTAACGCCATTCTTAGGCAGCGCGCAGGGATCCAAAATCCCAATAGGCCGATTGGAAGTTTCTTGTTCTTAGGGCCTACCGGAGTTGGGAAGACGGAAGTCGCGAAAGCGCTCGCCGAAGCTCTCTTCGACAATGAAAGCAACATCATCCGCATAGATATGTCTGAATACATGGAAAAATACAGCGTTTCCCGCTTGATTGGCGCCGCGCCAGGATACGTCGGATACGAAGAGGGAGGGCAACTCACCGAAAAGGTGCGTAGGAATCCATATTCAATCGTCCTTTTCGACGAAATCGAGAAAGCTGATCCAGAAGTGTTCAATTTGTTGCTACAGATACTCGATGACGGGCGTCTAACGGATTCGCAAGGACACTTGGTCGATTTTAAGAACACGATTATCATCATGACTAGTAATCTTGGATCGGAATATATCTTGGAAGGGAAGAGGGAAATGGTCGAAGGATTGCTTCATAAGACCTTTAAGCCGGAATTCCTTAACCGCATCGATGAGATCGTTTATTTCAATCCATTATCGAAGGATGTTCAAAAACAAATAGTCGAAAAAATGCTCAAAGAGCTCTCTTATAGATTAGAAAACAATTTCTATCATATCGCCTGGGACGATGCCTTATCAGATTACATCATTGATAACGCTTATTCTCCGATCTTTGGCGCCAGGCCGATAAAGAGATTCATTCAAGATAAGATTGAGACGACCTTGGCGACTTCGATCGTCAAAGGCGATCTTAATACCGAAGACACTTACGTCGTCGGCGTTGATAACGACGAGATAACAATCCGAAAAGCCGACGCCGTCAAAGCGTAAGAACCCAAAGGAAGCGATTGCCGCTTCCTTTTTTGTTATCTTATGTAATTGTCAGACGTTTTGTATATCCTTCCGGCTAGGATATTCCCTATCGTGAGGGGTATAGGAGCTAGGAGTATGAACCAGCATTGCCAACCTTTTTCTCCTAAGTCGTAGCCGAGCTCCAAATATAGGGCTCCGCATAAGGTCCAAAAGAAAGCGATTGATGTGACGAGAAACGTCGTCTTCCATTTCCATTTTCTTGAAAAGAAAGCGGCCGTCATAAAGATCGACGGAATCATCCAAAAGAATGTTTGGAAACTGTTCCAGCCTTTGACATTGTTAATGCGAAGCGCGATATAAGCGATCGAAAAAATCGAAATAATCGTGCAGATCGCAAGCGAAATGAAGATGCAACGTTCTTTGAATAAAGCCTTAGGCGAACGTTTCGCGGCATTCGATAGGCTATCGTCTGAGTGAGGCTTAACCAAATAATCCAAAGAAACCTCATAAAAATCGGCGAGTTCTTTTAATACGCTTACGTCGGGGAGGGAATCGCCTTTCTCCCACTTCGATATCGACTTATCGGTGTAGTTGAATCTTTCGGCGATCTCGCCTTGCGTCAAGCCTTTATTCTTTCTTAGCGAAGAAAGATTGGTTGCGATAGTGTTATTCAAATCGTTTTCCATCATACCTATTTTAGGCTTTTATGGCGAAGTTATTAACAACAATCTTATGATGTGGTTGATACGCTGAAATGTTATGAAACCCGGCTTTTGATTCGTATTGGTATTGGTGCCGATGTCAGCGATGCAACCACGAGATAATAGCTATCTGTAGAATCCGGCTTTTGATGTTTTGGCAATAAAAAACCGCCCGAAGGCGGAGTGATTTAGAATGGTCACCGAGCTAGTCGATGTTTTCTTCTTTGGAAGAGGATTCGTCGTCGTTAGAGAAGATAGGTCCTTCTTTGGCGATCTCTTCGAGAAGTTCGCTATAGGCGAGCTCTTGACCGTTCATTTCGTTCTTGTAGAACAACATATTGGAACTCTCCTTTCGTCTCCTTTTTTATCGGAGCAGCATTAATATAATGTCTAAACAAGCGATGTATTTTTGATAGCGTTTTCAGAAAGCGTTTTCAGAAAGCGGTTTCAAGAAAATATAGGAAAAACATTCGATAAATGCTTGATTTTTGCTTTGAATATTTCAAAACGAAAACATGAAAATTCATTTCATTTTCATAGTTGCGGCATTCTATTGGAGACGGAATGTCACGAAAATATTCAAGATTGTTGCTTCTATTTAAGTTACAATGATGGGTGGAGGTAAAAAGAAAAAAGAAAAACCAATTATGTACGAGCAAGAAACGAAGTACCGCGGACTTGCAAAGATGCTCTCCTATTACAATTGCATATTCGTGGATACGTGTTCCTTGATGGAAGAATCCTTCCCCGAATTCGTGAAGACTCTGAATTCGTTGCACAAAGATGACTATTGGATCGAAAAAATAACCATCTTATCTCAATGCATCGACGAATTGAAAAAGCATTCGAAAAGCAAAGACGCCAGCAAGAGAATCGATGCTAAAGCGGCATTAAAGATCCTTCGTAAGGATCGCTGGCACACGAAGATATTCAAGATTGAAAAAGGAAAGAAATCTTTAGCAGGATTCGCCGATAAGGCATTGTTCAATCTTGTAAATGAGATAAGGACCAGACAAAGGGTCTTGGTCATCACGCAAGATAAGAAACTCGCATACGACATTCGCGGACTCAATCATCTAGGATCACAAAGAGGAAAGACGGTCGACGTCTATAAAGTTCGAAGAGATGGCTGGCTGGAGCCGAATTTAGGAGAGAACGAAAACGGCTTTTCGCCACGTCAAAATAACAAACCATTCGTTAACGATTCGAGAAAAGAGGATGTAAAAGGCCATTTTAACAAGCCTTTCGCGCCCAAAAAAGACGATAAGACGTCGCTTATCGAAGAACAGGATAAGCGTCTTAGCTCCAATCTCTCAAATCCGAATTATCCTAAGGATAAGAAGATAAAGGACATAGAGTCGCAGATAGAGGCCATATCCAAGCTCGACGAGAAGGCAAAGGGGTCGTTACGGCTCGCTTTCACGTTGCCTCAATTAGCCAAAGAGAAAGAGAAACTCATGACGCCCGTCAAAGCCCCTCTTCCCTCGAGGAGAGAAGCCAATAAAGGCGAAAAAGAAGCTAAAAACGTAATCGAACCAAAAAAAGAGACGATCAATAAGGACAAACCGAGAAGCGTCTCCGCTCATACGGAGAAGGGGAGAAACGCCTCCTTCGCTTTCGAGCGCATTGGCGAACATTACGGCTGGCTCTTCCGTGACTCTTCTCTTCCCTTCGTCAAAGGAGTTCATGGTGAGGTCGATCTAACCTCAATGGATTTGAAGAAGATGGATGCCATAACCTCCTCGATGAAGGTAAATGAGAGCAAGGACGTTTCTTTTGGAAACATCAAAATTCATGTTGTCAAAGAAGCTGATTCCTTTGTGCTGTCGTTAGTCGAAAATCAAAGGAAGGAAGAGAAACCAAAAGAAGTTAAAACTCCTTCGAAAATCAAAAAATCACCTGCAAAAGTGGCCGAAAAGAAGCCGAAGCAAACGGAAGCTAAAACCAATGAAAAGACCATAAAAGTCGCCTCAAAGGATCCAACGAAAAAGAAATCCGAGAGCAAAAACGAGCAGAAAAAGGCTCCTAAGAAGGCTGATACGAAAAAGTTGACGCCAACACCGAAGAAGCCGATGCCGGCGCTAAAGAAGAAGGAAGTCAAACCTCTATCAATCGATGGTGGAATGGCTGCCGTCCCAAGTGGCGTCACTCTTTTCGTCGGCGGGCCCAAAGAAAGAAAGATGACATCCTCAAGCGATAAGCCTCAATCGCTTGAAGAGAAGGAGAAGATGGAAGCCGCTGGCAAAAAGGTTGGCGACTTGCATCGCATTGCATCCAAGAAAGAGGATAAGCCGACCCCCAAAAAGAGCCGAGCTCCTTCGAAGAACTACGCCGATGCGATCAAAAACGACAAGGTTCTGAATGCCAATCTTAATAATCCTAATTATCCAAAGGATTCGAAGATCCGCGACATCGAGTTCCAGATAGCTTTGATTCATACCCTTAAGCAAAGCGAGATGAAAAACCTCTTGCTTGGCTTACGCGTGTTGGAACATAGATTAAAAGAGCTTAAGGCGTAGTCTTCGTGCATCAATGAGCGGGCCAATTCAATCGATTGACCCGTTTTTCAAAAATAAAAAGTGAATATGAAGAAAAATGCTTGAAATTTTCATGTACCTAATTATTCTTGCAAGCGTGCATAGGCTTAAGCCTATAAAATCTGAAAGGAAAAAACATGAAAAAGCACGTTGCATTATTTGCATTATCCGCGGCCGCACTCTTGGGGTTAGGCGCCTGCGGAGAGGCCGCATCACCAGTTGATGGTGGTTCTTCCGAATCTTCTCAGACTCCAGTCGTCGATAACAGCGTTAAGCTCACCGTCGATGCTCCAGAAGGAATCGACGTCACCGTCGAAAATGAGCCTACCGATGACAAGTGGTATCCTGGCGATGAGGTCGTTTTCGCTGTCGTGCCTACCGAGAAATATCCGGCGAACAAGAGGATCTCTAAAGTCTTAGTCAACGGTCATGAAGCCATGACAAAAGACGATGCTGGGAATTTCTTCTTCACCATGCCAAAAGGCGGAGCAACCATCAAAATCGAAGATAAGGAGATTTGCGACGCGAAAGTCTTTGAAGTCTCCGACATCGATCAAGATGCCATCCCGACCTTAGCCGAAGATAAACACGACGACGTCGAGGCGGTCACCGCTTTCACGAAGTCGATTTCCGATATCCTTATCGAAAGCGACAAAGTTCAAGGCGATTACCTTATGGATGCGTCCTTCTCGATAGAGAATTCTCCTGTCGGAAGAGAATTTTATAACTCTTTCGGCGTTGACGAGAGCTTCAATCCAGGCGAAGGCCGCATTTACGCTCTCGAAAACAACAAGATGAAGTTAGAACTCTCCGCTGTGAACGGATACGACAATAATACCTATAAATATGTTGTCGACAGTGGTTACTATAACGACAGCCTATTCTATAAGCATAAGGTTAAGATGGAAGTCAGCACCAGTTCCTACTATGACTATCGTGGCAAGGCTTCTGCTGATGAAATTTATCTTTATGATGTCGTCTCCGATGATACCGAAAGTGCTTCGTTTAACAGCAAGACGATGATTAAGAAATCTTCTGCCGATAGTTTGGCGACCGGTTTTGGCATCGGTAGCGTCTTTGCTAACAAAATTTACAGCTACGCTTCCGGAGCCGGCTTAATTAAGACTTCCAGTGACGCTCTCGTCAATCAAATCAAGGAAGTCAATACGACCGTCGCGGACGATAATAAGTCCTACACCATGGAAATCGTTTCCTACGATTTGAGCAATCTTAGCGGCAAGCAATTCCATCAATACATCAACACGTTCACCGTCGATGGCGATGGATTCGTGAGCGAGCTCTCTTGCGTCGATAACAAGTTCACCGATGATGCTTACTGGGATTCCGAAAACGAATGTTTGACTGATAATGCCGTCGTTTCGAGCGTTTCTCATTCTTCCTTCGAAATGACCCGTGGCTTCAAACACAATGCTGAAGATGTCGAAATCACGAACATTTCTGACTATGCGATGAAAGATTATGATGTCCAAATCACCGCTCAAAACGGCTGGGCTGGAAAGGTTCGTCTCTCTACTGCCGATTTGGCTGAAGGCGAAGCGCTCACGTTTGAGGTCGGCACCGAAATTCAATCGTTCTATTATTTGGATTACTCTGATAGCAACACTGCCATCATCTGCCCGACTTTTGCCGGTGTCGCCGATGATGAAGGATATCTTGAAGCTAAAACCGGTTATAGTTCGACGACTTATACGGTCGCTAAGGTAGGCGAAACCACACTGAAATTCGATAACCATTTCGGAGACATCAAGGAAGTCCCAGTTAAATTCATTAACCCAGAGCCTTACAAGATTGAAGCTTCCTTCGATAAATCTGTCGTCCTAGCCGGCGAAACCATCACTTTGACCGCTTCCGTTAGCCCAGCTGCTGCCACGCAAGGATGCACCGTTACGTTGGCTGAAAACGATCCAACCGAATCCACTTTGACCGATAACGGAGATGGAACGTGGTCGATTGCCACAACGAAGGCTGGCACATCCTCTGTGACCATTACCTCCACGGCGAAACCGTCGGTTAGTACGACTCTTCAATTCAGCGTCGCCGGTCCAGCCACTCTTGATGGCGTTAAAGCGTTGCTTCCGACCGTTACTTTCGCGACTTCTTCGGCTGATAAATCCAAATTCGCTTCCGATACCATCAATATGAACTTTAACGAGGATGGAACCGGTACCGTTGTTGCTTACTACGGATCTAGAACGTATGGTGATTCCAGCTTTACATGGACAATCGATGAAACGACGCTTGAAATAACGATTACCCAAGCTAGTCATGTCGATGGCACGACCATCACCAAGGTCACTCCAGTTAACAGCGCTTCGTTCAAGATGACCTCCAATAGAGGGGAAGTTGATTTCTACGCTTGCGAGCGTGTTGCCGATTTGAGCAAAGGCCCATGGGTCACTGTCGCTTAATAAGCAATCGTTAATTGTCGTCTAAAGGCTTCACTGAAAGGTGAGGCCTTTTTCGTATGTCGTTTCATAAAGTCTTTCTTTATCTTTGTTTTAGTTTTTACGAGAATATTCATATGAAAAAAGTTACTAGAATCGCTCTTGTTGCTCATGATAACAAGAAAAAGACCATGATCGAATGGGTCAAGAAGAACGCCGATAAATTAGAGGAGTTCACGCTTTGCGGAACGGGAACGACCGCTAAGCAAGTGTCAGAAGCGACGGGACTAAAGGTCTATCCTTATTTAAGTGGCCCACTTGGTGGCGATCAGCAGATCGGCGCCAAAATAGCGGAAGGGGAGATTCAAATGGTCGTCTTCTTCTGGGATCCGCTTGAAAGTCTGCCGCACGATCCCGACGTTAAAGCACTCCTAAGAATCGCCGCTTTATACGACATTCCTATCGCCACTAATCATGCGACGGCGGAATATCTGCTTCATTCGACTTTGTTACGCGATTAATCTTTGAAATCGTCGGGATTGAATATCGTCCCTTCGAATTCTTGCGGCTCGCCTATGGTATAGGTTCTTTTCGTTGTGCTGATTTCGCTATTGATTGGCTCTTTCCCTATATACATAAGGATTTGCATATCTCTTTCTAATTTCGTTACATGTCCATCATCGATGGTAATGATGTTTTCGTAGGAAATCGTTTGTTCTTTGGATCCTTCTCTATATGCGTCTACTTTATATGAGTATGAGAAGACGCCGTTATTGGTTAGATCAGGGAAGGATTGGGAGACAACGTAATTCTCTTGACCTATATAATCGGAATAATCGTCTAGCAATCGTTTCTCCTCATCGAATGGGGAAATTGACAAGTAATTGCTATGTTCTTCTTCGTTATAGAGAGTGACTTTTCTAGTGTCTGTCTCACTAGGATCGTCATAGTGATACAAGACATAGAGACGGTCGCTATCGACGTATGTCTGCGTCTCTCCGCCTATTGGATCATTATCGCCTATTTGTTGCGTATAGACGTCATCGACAAGTTTACCGACTTGCTCGCTGTTATATAGCGATACCTTGCCTTTTTGGGTTGTATCGGTCGTTATGGCATAGTAATTGTTAGAGAGAGTCGATTCGTATGAATAAGATGAATAAGAACTGCAAAAGGAATTCAAATCGTTGAGGAAATCGGTTATCTCCTCTTGCTTCGTTTTTGACGAGGATGAAGAATTGTTTTGGTTTTCGCACGATATCAATGAGAAGGTGCTAAAAAGAATGAGGAATTGCGCTGATTTTTTCATTTTTCGATAAATACCATTTTTTTAAGATTGCCGTCGTATATTTCAATTCTCGCCCCATCGTTCTTGATTATGCCATCGGTGAACGCCAATTGCGATTGCCCGTCTGTCGGACCTTCAAAATCGGAGAAGATTATCTTCGTTAAGGAAATGGTGTAGGTGAATGTCCATTTGACTTTTTGATCTTCGACGATGTTTTTATCATCATCGTATGGGGCGTAATAGACGTATCCCGTGCCATCGCTATTGCAGGTGAAGTCGGTATAGAAATAGCCGTATTCCATTTCTTTGTCTTCGTCACCGATGACTCTTGTTTTGGCGTCATAGGTGTGGGAAGTAAGATACGCTTTATTGTCTTCGGTCGGGTCTTTCTTGACGGCGTATGTGATGGCTTGCGAGAGAGTTCCGTCGGAGGAGGTCAAAACGATCGAGACGCTGTCAGCTTCTTTTTGCGGTGTGACGGTCAAGACTTTATCTTTCTTGGTGACGGTTATCACATCTTCGTCTGAGACGGTATAGGTGTAGCCTTGCTCCGCCACGGAAGGAAGGGTGCCCACATTAAACGTATACGTTTGCCCTAAATAGAGAGTGTCGTCATCTAGATAGTTGCTGCTTTCAATGATCATGAAGCTCTTCGGAGCCGCGCCAATTATCGTCACCGGGACTTTGATCGTCTTATAGCTATATTGGTTATTTCCGGTCTTAGCGAGGTATTTGAAGGTCAAATCGGCGGACCCTTTGTCATTCACTTCGAAATATGATCCGTTCGCTTTGACGACCGATTGTTTGCTCGAACGGTATGGGGTCAACGTTACGTCAAGCGCGGTGCTTGGCGAATAGGCTTTCGCGGCAGCGCTAATGTAATTGGTTTCTTGAGAGATTAGCGAAGGATCTTCGATTTCGTATCCCTTTCCTGGCACGCCAGAGGAATAAAGCTGGACTTCGGTCACATCGCTAAGGAAATAATCATCGACGTTGATATCGCTAGTTATAACGCTTCTATCGCCGTAAGTGATGGTCGCTTCTTGCGTTATCTCCGATATGTAAGCATTGCTATCGTCGCTATCGCTATCCGCTTTATCGACCAACTTATAACTATAGGTATAGGAGGTAAGGCGATTGTCTTTGACGTAGAAGGTGGCATTTACGGTGTTGGTGTTCGTATCGCCTAAATCGCCAGGTTCGGTATAGACGCCGGTATAGGTGTATTTCGCCGATCCGTTCTCTTCCGTCATATAGAAATAGGCGTCGTCTTGAGCGCTAAAAGAAGGGACATTGACGACTTGGGCCAATAAAGTGTCATGAAGATAGCCGATGGCTTGCGCGCCGGTCGCGACGTTGCAATTTTCGCTAAGAATGTAGTCGGAAGAGAATCCTTTTTCCGTTGCATCATCTTCCGTGTCGAAGACGTAGTAAATGGTCATGGAATCATCTTTCAATGCGTTTGAAGCGTAATCCGTCACCATATAAACACGTTCGTAAACCGAGCTTTTCGTGTTATCGATTATCGTGTCCGTTTTCTTTAGTCGGCGTCTTTTGAAGGTGTCTGAAGCGGTAATGGAACCGTTTCTTTTGTGGGTTATGCTTCCTTCGCTCGCGCTTGAATGATCGCTACCGATGGTAAACGTCTCCTCGGTTTCCGTTATGTCATCGTTCTTTCTTTCGGACGACTTGACGTTGACCGATACGGCGTTATTGGTCTCTTCGTTATTAAGGGTTTCGAGAAACTCCATCACGCTTACGAGGGTGTTTTTCGATTCGTCGCCCGAATTGTTTGCGCTTGAATTGGCTTCACCGCAGGAAAAAAGGGCGGATGAGAGAGATAATGCGCTTAGGATCAATAAGGTTTTCTTATAATTTTTCATCTTTTTTGCCTCAGTTGACTACTCTAGCTAAAAACCTAGCAAAGTCACGAGATATTTTGCTCTTTTTGCTATAGCAAAGGAAGAGCGAATTGAAGGGGTTTGGATTAACATCGAATATGGCAATATGAGTTAACCTAAAAACACAAATTGAAAAATAGGTTAACTATTTGTATCATAGCTTCATGGATAGAGCGAAGAAGATCATCGAGGAACTTTCTGAACTGCCGAAAGGCTATATCAGCAAGAAGAAAATAAAAGGGAAGACGTATTTTTATTTGCAATATCCGGAAAATGGGAAGCTTCATAGTAAATATATTCCGTCATCCCAGGTTGATGGACTAATGGTCCTATTGTCCCAAAGAGAGGCGTTAGAGAAAGAACTTAGGGACATTAGAGATAGCGGTTCCTCTCTTTCAAAGCCTTCTGACAGAGCCAAGCGTTTCACCGGCTTTTTGATGGTGGGAGATAAGGTGGCAGCTAAATTTAAAGAAGGCATGATGACTTATATCGATGAAAACATTTGTCCTTTTTACGTCAAGCGGACAAAAAATATCGAGAGATTCTTGGAAAATAGATGTTTGGATCTCTCTCGCCCCAATGCCAGAGTCCTTTTGAAATTCATGGGGATATCAAACAAAAATAAAGCGTTCGTATCCTTGTATTCCTATGGGGCTTCCATAAGCGACAACTATTGGTTTAAACCCTCTGGCAGCAAGAAAAAATATGCGGATGTTTGTTTTGATAACGACCTTTATAGTGAAATCGCCTTGAATGGCGGAATACCGGATTTTTTGAAATCCGGAAGCTTGTCTCCTGAGCTCACGAATATCGGCAGTTTCGAGAAATGCTGGAAACGCATGGACGACGAATGGTGGATGATCAAAAAAGGGGATGAGGATCAAATATTCTCTGAATTGTTTTCCTCCAAACTTGCTTCTAAACTAGGGATAGATACGGCTGAATATGAATATTACGAAGGGAACATAAGGACTAAGAATTTCGCTTCCGAATATAATTTTGAGCCGATGTACTCGCTATGCGATGACGACGAGGATTATTCTCGCGTCTATAAGGCTTTGAAGGGTTTCGGGGACGATATCGCTGATTCCTATATCGCCCTTCTTTTCTTCGACTGCCTTGTCTATAACGTCGATAGACACAATAACAACTACGGGCTGCTTAGGGACAAAAAGACTGGAAAAATCGTTTCGCTTGCGCCGAATTTCGATAACAACCTATCGTTGCTTGCCTATAACAAAACCCTTGATCAAGATACTAAACGAGATGGACTCATTAAGATTTTCGTGGATTTCATAAGAAAGAACCCTGATGCCTTGTCCGCGTTCAAGAGAGTGACTATCGAAAAAATAGACGCAAGCGATGTAGCGAACGTCATTTCGCAGATACCGATTGAAAGGGATGCGGACAAAATAACGAGATTCATCATCTCAAGATACGAATATTTGATTGGCATTAAGAACAGTTAACCTAAAAACACAAATTGAAAAATAGGTTAATTGTCCTTTTGAATTTTTTGAACGCTTAGAAATTCTTGATGAAGCGAATGGTTATTGATGAATCGCTTTGCGAAAGAACTTCGAAAACGTAGTTGTTGATGCTGTCGTCGTTCCAGGTTAAGCCATTGGGGAAAAGCTTTTGATAAGCGTAGTTCGAATAGCATGAAGAGCCGCATCCATATGCGGATGTTCCAAATAAAACTGTTTGAACGCCCATCTCGCTTAAGCCGTTCTTTCCTTGGAACGTCTGGCTTTTCGACGCGGGAATTGCAGTGATTTCGCGATATTTCGAATTGCCTAACAAGGTTCCGTTATTGACGTAATAGCTATATGATGCCGTATTCGAGGTCAAAGTAAACGATGGGGAAGAGGTTAAGATACTCTCGCCATCGATCGTCTCGATTCTCTCTTCATTTGACAATGTGTCGGTGTAGGATACGGATGAGTGATCGATTTCGCCTTCCTCATTAACTACCGAACCTTCGAAGGAGATCATGCGGTTATCGATATGCATCACTTGGAGACCGCTTCTGGAATAATATCCGCGATTGCCGAAGCCGGAATAATTGTATTCGCCATAGCCTTCGCTATCTTGCTTATTGACCCCGGTTGGAGTGATGTAGGAAAGCATCAGGTATTCATCGTATGGAGTGCCGTTAAATGGATCGGTGTTCGTGTTTCTTAGGATTATGCAATCGCCGGTGTCGGTGAAGGAACTCAAGGTGATTTTGAAATCCGACGAAGTGCCGTCTATGACCTTTGGGGTGACCCAGCCTAAAAGGTACTTGCTATAGGCCGTATGATCTCCGATGTTCCTATCCATCATATCGGCGCAGCCGGCGGGGGTGCTATTCCCATCGTAGTCGTAATAATCGTTGAGACCGAGCATGTGACCGGTTTCGTGAACGAGGGTATGAGCATCGATGCTATCTTGGTAATAGGTAGTCTCGATTTGCGAATATAGCGACCAGAAGTAACGGTTCATTTTCGGGTTTTCGATATCTGGATTTACATCCATCGTCGTCGTGAAGCACCACCAAAGGTTTTGGGTCGCCGAGGTCATGTCTCTCGTTGTTTTGTAGATTATCTCGATGCCATCCATATACCCATCGCCGTCGGTGTCGTAATCGCTTGGGTTGAGATTGTCTCTTTTGATGATGCTATTAACGACGCTAGAAGCAATCGAATTGACGTTTAGGCTGCCGTTTAAATATTCATTCTCCACGTTGATGCACGACATGTTGTATTGATACGGCTCGACGACTTTTCCTTGGAAGTTGAGTTTGCCATACGAGCTTTTCTTATAATAGGAAGTCAAGGATTCCCAAGATGTTTCGTCGGCCTCTCCGAAATAGGCCTTTTCGATTTTGCTTAGTTCCTTCTTCGTGTATTGCGTTTCCGTATCGAGGAAGGTCAAAGGGATGACCAAAAGGTTAGGGGAGCCGATCGATGCGGTCTTTCCCTTGCCGAGGCTACCGATGTTATCGAAATTCTTGATGGAGGTCTTTTTGACTTCCTCGTCAGATAGGGTGTGATATCCGTTTCCTTCGCTTCCCTCTATCGTCTGGCTCTTCTTGACGATGAAGTTTCCTTTTAACGATTCGTTTGTGTTCATGTCGGCCGCTTTAAGTTCGAAAGTGTATGATCCGGCCGATAGTTTTGCTCCGGCATCGTAGGTGCTCTTGCCAGATTTGATGGTATAGGTCATTTTCTTGGAATACTTTCTGCCGTTCATATATAGAACGGGATTAGTGCCATCATAGAAGGTCGTTCCTTCCCTAAGGACCGTGTTAGCGAGCTCAAGCCGGAAGGATCCGCTCTTATAGGTATTAGGAGTGATGACGAAAATGCCATCATCTATTTGATCGCTTGAGGAATTTCCATCTGAGCAGCCGAAAAGAGAAACAAACGGCAGCAAGGATAATACGAAGAGGATCTTTCTTTTGTTCATATCTTTAGAAATTTAAAGCCTTCCAAACGAATAGAAGGCTTTTTTGCAATGATTTTTCGATTTTTATATCAAACTGATGCGCACGGTCGCGACGGCCCCATAATCCGCATCCTTTTTGATATCCATGACACGGAGGTTATAGTTGATCGTCATCGTTTCGTCGATTGTTTGTTCTTGGTTGAGTTTGCTGGCGTTGGTGATCTTCTTGGCTTTGTTCCAAAGATTGGTTTGGCTTGGCATAAACGCGGAAGCAATCTTCTTTCCGTTTTTGTCCTTGAGATTGAACTTGGAATTCCTTTGGAACAAGGAGGAGTTGGACGCTTTGTAGGTCGAGCTGTTTTGAGCGTATTGTCCGCTATCCCAAGATGCTTCGATTATGGCAAGTTGGCTATAGCTATTTTTGACGCCTTTATCGGTCGTCCAGAAGTCGCCGCTTTTATAACGTCCGAATTTGCTGTTGTCATTGCGGAGGTCGATGGCTTTTTGTCCGACTTCATCAGGCGTCGAGAAGACTTCCTCTTTGGAATAGTCATCCGTGCTTCCGACGGCTCTGGCGTCGACGTGCCATATGCGGATGCCGTCTTCCGTGAACCCGCCTTCGAGCGGATAGTCCTTCTCGCATAAGCCGTGTGGGCCGACTAATTCGACCATAAAGTATTCGTCGAACGCGGTGTCGTTGTAATTGGGGCTCGCTAAGACCAAGCAATCGCCGCTTGAGGAGGCTAGACGCAATGTGATATCGGCCACTTTGCCACCTTCCAAATCGCTTTCTCTAATGACCCAAGGATTGACCCAGCCATAGGCGAACTTGCTATAGCTATTGTGATCGCCGATGTTTTGGTCCATGTAATCGATTCCGCCAGCGGGGCTCCACTCTTTGTTGTAGTCGTAATAGTCATCGAGCCCTAAGGTGTGGCCAGTTTCGTGGATGAAGGTTCTTGATTCATAGCCGTTAGATCCTTCGCTCATGAAATTGGTACTCGCCCATGCCAACGTCTTGACGTTTGGAGCTTCGCCTTCTTTCGCCGGGGCGTTGGTGGTGTAGGTGACATAAGCCCACCAGAAAGAGGTGTCCCCTGAAGTGTATGGGTAGGCGTAGACGTTCCAGATCAAGTCGATATAGCCGTCATCGTCGCTATCGAATTCGTCTATCGGAGAAGCATCTGTTCCGAGTGCGCCATGTCCGTCTTTGGCATATTCCTTGATATACCATGTGCGGACTCTTTCGGCGGCTTCGACGCCAGCGCTGACGTTCGCGGAGCTTTGGTAGGATTTAGCCGTTTCTCCGAAATCGATCCATGTCGGGATCATCACGACATCAAAAGCGCCTTTCCCGTATGAACTTCTTTGGTAGAATTCCTGAACGGAGATGTTACCTCCGACAGCCGCCGTTTCTTCGGCCGTGCCGGTGAAGGTGATCTTGATTTGATTCAATAGTTTATCGTCTGCGTTTATTGTGTCGTTTTTGTCGGTCGAATCCTTCGTGAACTTGATTGGCGCGACTAAAAGCTTTTGTTTTTTGTTGTTCGTCGGGTAGCTATTGACGTGCGGATCGCCGGCATTTTCGTATAATTTCGCTCTCGTTAGTTTTTGCGTGGTTTTATTCGCATCGAGGAATTCGGTCGCACCTTTTGGAAAATCGTCGTTCGTCAAATCGGCAACGACGGAACCCTTCGATGAAGAACTGCTAGAAGATGAGGTGACGCTAGAGGGGTTATCGCTAGAAGATGGGGTGCTACTAGATGATTTGGTTCCTTCGTCGCCGCATGCGGCAAGCAACATAGCCGCCCCGAAGGCGGATAATAATGCGATTTTTCTGATGTTTTTCATATCTTCTCCTTTTTTATAATTGCTTATTTTGTCTTATAGACAACGTAGAGGATAATTCCTGCGCATATAAATATCATTGAAACGAATAGAATTGCAAGGATTGGTTTTCGATTTTCGCTGTCTTTGAGGACCTTGTAGTCGTAATAAGTGAGGGGGAATCCAGTTTTACGGTAATTCGGACGGAAAACGGTGTAGATGATCGTCTTCATGGAATAGGCCAAAAAATCGAATGCGCCTTTCGTCGATAGGAATTGAAGCAAGAAGAAAAGGGCCATCAATATCCCCGACAAAGCGACGGCGTCGACGCTGATGGCTAATGGGTCGATTCGATAACCGGAACCGCTTTGACCGAAGAATTCGATTAGCCCGATCATGGCTCCGAGCGCTATGGAAACGGCAAGCGAAATAATCGCGGAAATCCAAAAAGCCTTGGTGAAAAAGGGTTCTTTTTTGTTATTCCCCTCTTTTTCCGCCATTATTTCTTTAACTCTTCCAAGTATCTGGCGGCCTCTTCGTCATTGGCTCTTACGAAATGGCCTTTGGTTATTTCTCTGAAGGTCGGTTGTTGCACCGAATAGTCGTGTTCCTTAGTCGGATTATAGATGATTCTTTGGCGGCTCGATTCAATGATCGGGTCAGGGCAAGGCACGGCGGAGAGCAAGCTCTTCGTGTATGGGTGAAGAGGGTGGGCGAAAAGCTCGTCGCTTGTCGCAAGTTCGACGAGGTTGCCGTAATACATGACGGCGATGCGGTCGCAGAAATATTTGACGACGCTTAGGTTATGGGCGATGAATATGATCGTTAATCCCAAAGTGTTTCTCAAATCGTTGAGAAGATTGATGACCTGAGCTTGAACGGAAACGTCGAGGGCGCTTACTGGCTCATCGGCGACGATCAACTCCGGATTCATGATGACGGCGCGGGCGATGCCGATGCGCTGACGCTGGCCACCGGAGAATTCATGAGGGTATCTATTCGCGTGCTCTGGGACAAGTCCGACAAGTTGAAGGACCCTTGAGACTTCTTCGTTGATGAACTTCTTATCGTGGCAACCTTGGATGATCAAACCTTCGGCGATGATGTTTCTAACCGTCATCCTAGGATTCAAGGAAGCAATCGGGTCTTGGAAGATCATCTGTATTTTGTTGGCCAAATTGGCGTGTTTCGCTTTGTGAAGCTCTTCTTTGTATTTGCCATATAAGGCGAGTTCATCTTCGCTTAGCGATTCGGCGCTTGTGGCGTTCACTTTTTCTAAAAGGTCCTTGTATTTCTCGTTGACCTTTGTGACTTCCATCGCGGCGATGTTCTTGTTGTAGTTTTTGTCGTCGCGCTTGGCGGAAACTATCTTGTCGCGTTGGACGTCGACGATGTTCTTTGCCCTTTCGGTCTTTTGTTTTATTTCTTCCTCTATTGGGGCAAGTTTTTGAACGTATGTCTCGTTAAGGGCTTTCTTCCCTTCATAGTCATAGATGGTGCTAGGATCGCCTAAAAGCTCTTTATTCGCTTGGGAGAAGGAGATGCGCTCGCCATAGGTCATGGAATATTCGGTGGTGTAGGCTTTGATGATCTGCCTTTTTCTTTCACCGAGTTCTTTTAGATCCTTTTTGAGGCGGAGATTGGTGAATTTTATCTCTTTCTCGTTCCATCTAGTCCCGGCGGAGATGCGGATTCCCTCAAGCCAGATGTCGCCGCTTGTGATCTTATAGAGCTTCATGATGTCGCGACCGGTTGTGGTTTTGCCACATCCCGATTCGCCGACTAGTCCAAAGACCTCGCCTTTATAGACGCTAAAAGAGACGTCATGGACCGCTTTAAGGTATTTGGAAGGGCCGCTTCCCCCGGCAAAACGGAAATATTGCTTAAGGTGACGGACTTCCAAAAGGGTAGAGGCGTTCTCGTAGTCGAATTTCTTTTGGAATTCCTTACGCTTGGAAGGAGAATCCTTTTTCAAGGCATTAGTCTTTCTTTCGGCCATTGCTCTTCTTCCCCTTTCCGATTCCGTTCAATATCGAATTCTTATAGTTGCTTGGTGTAGGAGCGAATTCAGGATGCGCGCTGAGAGCTTCATCGATTCGCTCGACGACGATTTCCGGCGCTTGGAAATCGGGAGCATCGTCGCAAAGATTCCAAGTGGCGGCGTAGTGGGTTGGTGAAACCTCGAAGAAAGGAGGTTGCATCTCCAAATCGATTGTCAAAGCGTGTGCGTTTCTCGCTGCGAAAGCGTCTCCTTTCGGAGGCAATAGCATATTCGGCGGAGTGCCTGGGATGGCGCTGAGTTGCTCTTTGGTGTTAAGGTCAGGCATCGAGCCGAGAAGCGCTAAAGTGTAGGGGTGACGCGGATCGTAGAATATTTCGGTGTTCTTGCCGTATTCGACGATCTTTCCTGCGTACATTACGGCGATGTCGTCGGCCATATTGGCGACGACGCCTAAATCGTGCGTAATGAAGACGATGGAAAGGTTCCTTTCCTTCTTGAGTTTGTTTATGAGTTCGAGGATTTGAGCTTGGATGGTGACGTCAAGCGCAGTCGTAGGTTCGTCACAAATCAAGATCTCGGGGCTAGAGCAAAGAGCGATAGCGATGACGATACGCTGCCTCATGCCGCCGGATAACTCGAATGGATATTGCTTGAAACGTCTTTCTGGTTCATCGATTCCGACTTCTTTAAGCATTTGGATGGCTTTGACTTTGAATTCGCCACGGCTTTGCTTAGAGACGATTTTCTTCATCGATTCCTCATATTCTTCAAGCATCTTTTCGACGTATGCGTCTTTCTTGGACGTTCCTTCATCGAGAAGATCCTGCAAGTGATTTACAAGTTCGTTTAAGACACCGCGGAGTTCTTCGACTTGCTCGGCGTGCTCTTGGATGATTTCGGGAAGTCTGGCCCTTTCGGAAGGTGGCAATGAGAAGAAGTCCGAAACGTTGTATTTCTTATATGCGGCTTCTAGTCTTTTTTTGGATTTCGCATAGGCCTTATGGGATTCGTTAATGCCTTTTAGAATCGTCGGGAAGACTTCGATGGTGTTATCTTTTTCAGATAAGACATTTAAACCGCATTGCTTGATCGTTTTGTATAAAGGATGGACTTTTGCAATGGTTTTTTCGATATTTGTATCAACGCCGATGAATGATTCGTCGATGATTAGGCGAAGAGATGGCAAGACCGATTCGATTATGCCAAGACGTCTGGTGATGTCGTTTATGACGGCCGTCTCGAATAAAGCGGCGTGTTCGCGTGGATTCGCGTCGATTGTTATTACTTTTTTGCCTTCATCGTCTTTCGGGAGTTTATGCGCTTTCGAGGAGGCGACGAATTCCTTCGCTTCCTCCGAACTATCGGAAGAAAGAAGAATTTTATTGATGCGGGCTAGGTCACGATTGGCTTCTTTGATGTCTGCCTTTTGTTTAAGGATCATGGCTTCGGTAAGTTGCTTGCCGACGATCATGATTGGATTCAAGGAGCTAAGAGGGTCTTGGAAGATCATCGAGATCTTGACGCCTCTGATCTTATGGAAGTGTTCCTCGTCGATCTTCAATAGGTCTTGGCCGTCGTAGACGATTTGCCCGCCTTCGATGATTTTATTATTGGCTAAGATGCCTAAAATCGCTTTGGATGTGACGGATTTTCCACTTCCAGATTCGCCGACGATTGCAAGGGTTCTGCCACGATATAGCGAAAAAGAGATGCCGCGAACCGCTTTGACGGTGCCGCCGTTGGTGCGGAAAGAGATACGGAGGTTCTTGACGTCGAGTATTTTCTCGTTTTTGTTTTCGTTCTCCATTATTCGTCCGCTCCTTTTAATGAGGTGTTGAAGGCGTCTCGTAAGCCATTGCCGAATAGGTTAAAGCAAATCATTAATAACGAGATGATGATGCAGGGGAAGAGAAGGACGTGTGGGTTATATTGAAGACCAGCAGCTTGCCCTTCGCTAAGCAATGTACCGATGGAAGAAAGGTTCGATTTGCCAAAGTCAATGATGTTTAAGTATGAGAGAGTCGATTCGCTGAAGATGACGCTTGGGATCATCAAGACGCTCGATGTGACCAAAGTTCCGATGGCATTAGGGAGAATGTGCTTGAAGATGAGTCTTCTATCCTTTGCGCCAAGCGTTCTTGAGGCCAAAACATATTCCTGACCTTTGAAACGGTAGAACTGCATACGGGTCGTTCCAGCCACGCCAATCCATCCGCTATAGACGAAGGCGACTAAGAAAGCCAGGATGAGAACACCGGCTTCCCCAATGCTCGCCCTCAAGGCGATGTTGTTATTGAACTGAACTGAGCAAATGGTGAGGATGATGATGGAAGGGATATTCGAAATGATGTCGGTGATGCGCTCCATCGTCAAATCGACGTAGCCGCCATAATAGCCGCTGACGGCGCCCCAAATGAGTCCGATGATAAAGTTAATGGCGCTGATTACGATGCCAAGAAGCAAAGAGAAACGCGTCCCTTTGGCCAAACGCAAGAAGATATCCTGCCCTTGTTCGTTGGTGCCGAAGACGAAACGAGGTTCGAAACCGTTTTTCCAAGTGAAGTAATCGTAATAGTCGACACGGGCGGCGATTGTTCCTCCGCTTTCGGTCGGTTCGGCATAACTGCCGTCCGAGTTCATTTTGTAGATGGCCTTTGGCACGTCGTTTCCGTTCTCGTCTTTTTCGAAGATTGGGCTAAAAGTATTGGAGTTGTATTTGCCATTGGATTGTTTGGCCGTCAAAGCGTAGTATACGCGCGAATTGGTTTCATAATAGGTGCGCATATTCTCGATGATTTCGGTTCTGTAATTTACTTGAGCTTCCTCGTTTCCGGCTGTCTCAGGAT
Source organism: bacterium (assembly GCA_963616935.1). Taxonomy (GTDB): domain Bacteria; phylum Bacillota_I; class Bacilli_A; order RFN20; family CAG-826; genus UBA4951. The sequence continues at coordinate 29,660 of CAVEMS010000001.1, forward strand.
CGTTTTCCAATTCGATTCGGTAAAGATCCATATAAGAATCGATATCGACTAGATGCTTCAAAATGGTTGGTTGCCCATTCGCTACCCTCTTTTCGTCTTCTTCTTTCAAAGATTGATATTCGTTTGGCTTAAGATAAACGGTTCTATTGCCGACCGCATAGGTGTCATAACGAACCGTGTAAATGACCATCCTTTCGCCCAATACGAACTTTTCGGCCTTGTTTTCCGTCTTAACCAAATATTGGTGGTTGGAATCATCGTATTCCCAAGCGATGTAATCTTTCTCTTTGACCGTTTTGGTCTTCGTTCCATCCCAGAACCCCGTCCCTTTAAACCAAGAACAATAAGGAGTGACGCAGCCGAATGCCGGGTCTTGGAATCCATTAGGATAGGCGGTGCTATCCACGTAAGCGGTAGGCATCACGAAAGGAACGATGATGGCGTACAATGCGATGATCAAGATGATGACGGCGGCGACGATGGACGCTTTATTTTTCGCGAAACGGTTGAAGGAGTCTCTTAAGAAACTTACCGGCTTCGTTTCGAAAGCCTGATCGTGAAGGTCGCTATGATCAGGAACCTCTTTGAAAAGTTCCTTCGGCAAGGATGATACATCCATATTTTCGATGGGTTTTGCAAGGATTTTTTCGTTTTCCATTATTTTTTGCTCCCCATTCTGATGCGTGGATCAACTAGTCCATAAGAGACGTCGACGACAAGCGTTCCGACGAGACCTATGGCGATATAGAACATTGAAACGAATTGGAAGACGTCGTAATCGCGCCCTTGGATTGAATCTAGGTAAATGGCTCCGACGCCGGGGACGCCGAAGATGTTTTCGATGATTAGGGAACCGCTTAAAACGCTGATGATGGTGCCGAGAATCATCGGGAAGATAGGAACGAGCGAATTTCTGAAGGCGTGCCTTACGGTCGCTTGGGTTTTCGTAAGTCCTTTGGTCCTGGCGAGGAGCATGAAGTCGCTTGTAAGGACTTCCGTCAATTCAGCTCTGGTATAACGGGCGAATCCGGCGATTGAACCAAAGCTCATGGCCAAAACTGGTAATATCATCGATTGGAACGCTTTCGGACTGAACCATCCGCCAGCTAATCTCGTCGCATCTACGACCATAGATGGCAAAATCTGCCATTGATAGGCGAAAATGTTTTGAAGCAAGAAAGCGTAGACGAAACTAGGCACGGAGATGAATAACATGATGACGACGCTTAAGACGTGGTCTTGCCATTTATTTTTCTTTAAGGCCATGAAGATACCGATTGCGATGCCTAGAGGTATCGATAGGATCATCGAATAGACGTTTATCAAGATGGTCGGTGTCATTCTGCTGAAGAGAAGCTTATCAGGGGTGGAGAGGAAATCTCCGCCTGCAGCGAAGGAATATCCCCAAGGGGCGTTGTTATCAGGATCGAATAATCCGGTGATGAAGTTCCAAAGCTGTTCCAAAACCGGCGTCGTTACATATTCGCCAGTGACTGGATCGACTTTTTCACGCCCTTGGGCGACTAATTTCAAATGGATCTTATCGGGATCGCCCATACCGGCGTCGAATGAAATCGGAAGCATCCTCACCAAAATGAAGCAAATGAAGAAGATTATGATGAAAGTAACGACCATCAATAGCAGTCGTTGGAGGATATAAATCAATGTCTGTTTCGTTTGTCTCATTTTTTGCCCAATAATGATACTACATTAGCAATGAAATGGGCGACCATTTTTCGGTCACCCATCCAATGTTATAAAAGCCTGAGAAAATAGGATTGTCAGCGATTATACGTAGAGGTCGCTGAGGTTTCCGCCGTGCTCAGAGACGAAGTTGCTCCATTCGCCGTTGTTGCACTTGAAGCGGAGGAAGCGGATTCCGCCATAGCCAACGAGGTTGACGTAGGTGCTTGTGGCGTTTTCGACTTTGAGTCCGGTTAAGGAAGAAGAACCACGAGCGACGATTGGGATGGCTTCGAAGCGGTTGACGATTCCGGCTTCGGTGCCAGCTAGGATCGTGAGTCTCTCGCTATGGATTTTCTTCCAAGCCTCGTGTTCGGTTTTGTTTTCTTCGGTGACGTCTTCGTCTTTGACTTTGACATCATCGTCGTATAAGCCTTCATTAAGCTCGGTGTTCATTTTTTGATACCAAGAATCGAAGGATAACGTTTCGCCGCTATCGGCTTTGCCATCGCCATTTAGGTCGATCCAAAGTTCTTCTTCGCCTTGTTTTCCTTTGAAGCCGTATTCGCAGGTGTTGGTGAAGGTCTTGTCGAGGTAGACCTGCATCAAGCCATAAGGATCGATGGCAGCGCCGCCCCAGATAGAGAAGATCATATCGAAGCCGCCGTTACGGGCAGAGGAATAGTAGTCTTCGTCTTTGACTAAGTTAACGCTAATGCCGATGCTCTTGTCGCCGAGAAGGGAAGGATCTTCCTCTCTTAGTTTTTCGGAAGCCGTTTTGAGAAGGCCGCTCCATGCGGTGCTGATGAAGTTATACATCTCTTTCGTCGTGTCGCTTGTGTTGTCATAGACACGGAATTCGATGTCGACCGTATCGCCGGCCACCAAATGGTTCTTATCGGAGCTCTTAAGCTCTTCCTTGATGCCTTCTTTGATGTAATAAATGGCTTGGCTAAGGTTGTATCCGTTTGCGCTTTCGGCTAAGGCGCTCTTCGTGGTGTCTTCCGGGTTGCCTCCGAGTTCGCCATAGATCATGTTATAGACTTTCTTCGCTTGGTCGGTGTCGCGATACATTTCGCCAGTGACAACGTTAGAGATGTACAAACTATTGAGTAATCCGGTGAAAGCCTTGCTTCCGGCTGTCGTTTGCGAGGCGAAATCATTACGGTTCAAACCGAGGGATAAACCCTTACGGAAGTTCTTATTGGCTAAGATTGTCTTGTTCTTTCCGCTTTCCTTTTGCCTTTCGGACAACTTGTCGCGGTCGGTGTTGAAGGTGATCTTTTGGGTATAGGACTCAAGGGTGGTGGTGCGACGCGCACTATTTCCATAGGTCTTCATGTCGCTCTTATTGAGGTCGATGTCGTCGAGCCTTCCGGCCATGAATTCGCTGACGGCGGTGTTATGCTCTTTGATGATCTGGGTGTAGATCTTCGTCATCTTGTACTGATCTTTGTCTTCGTCGCTATAATCGGCGAATTGGGCTTTGTAGGATTCGTCGGTGTAGCCATACCATTGATCGTTTCTCTCGATGGTGATCGATTTGCCAGAGGTGAATCCGGTTAATTTGTATGGGCCGTACGAACGGTAGTTGTCCACGCTTGATGTAGCGTATCTAGTCATCCAAGACACGCCTTTGACGACGTCTTCCCTCAAGCTATCGTAAAGATCGACTTTGACAAGCCAGTTGCTGGCGAGTTGGAATTTGAGGTCAAGTTCAGAAATTGGCTTGGCTAAGTAAAGACGGATCGTGTAGTCGTTGACTTTGGCTACGCCGACGTTATTCATGGTGAGGTTGTTGTCTTGTCTGTTGCCAAGGTAGTCGGAAAGAGGAATCTTCCAAACCCAGTTATAACCCGCCCAGGTCGAGTTGCTGCTGATTCCGCTGACGAAGGTCCTAAGGTCTTTCTTCAGGAGCTCCGTCGTATACCTTTCGGTCGTTTCGCTGCTATTGAGAGCTTTGCAGGTATAGACTTCTTTGGAATTGAAATCCTCAATTTGGAATGGGCTTTGGGACGAAAGCATCGTTTCTGAGACACTGTCGGCTTTCTTGATCTCGTTCCATTTGTCAATATCGTTGGCTTTTTCGGATTCGATTCCGAATTTCCAATAATAATAGGAGACGCCGAGAGTTATGCGTTTAGCCGCGAGCTCGACGGGGTCAGTGCTCTTGACGCTGCGGTTATTGAGAAGATCGTAGAAGGTGATGGTGTCGCTACTTCCGTCGCTAGAGAAAATTGATTTGGCATATGGGCTCTCACCCTTCGCCAAGTCCAAATAGAGGTGACCGGTGCCAGTCAAGACGCTACCATCTTCCTTATAGTATTTGCCATCAACTTTTCCACGGACCAAGTAGTTATAGACTGGCTCGAGGACGGAACGCCCATTTTTGTAATAGGCTTCGGCGTTGGTGATGACGAAGTTGCCGTTATAGTAGCTATCGGCGCGGTAGTTTGCGTATTTCGGTTGGAGTAAACGTTCCATTGAGTTGACGTAATCGTCGGCGGTGATCGGCGTGCCGTCTTCCCATTTGGCAGTTTTTCTTAGCGGTATTTCCCAAATTTCGCCTTTGGAAATCGCGCCCTCATCGTAATATTGGGTACTGATCTTGTCGTATTCATCGGCATCTAATTCGGTTGGATCGATGTTTTTTGGCATATCCGCGGCCATTTCGCTGATGAAGTTATAGCCGTTATGCTCCTTATTCAAAACGACGTCGTATAGACCCGTTTCGGTGAAGCTTTGGATATAGCTTTCGTCGTTGGTTTCCCAGTTATGGACATTCCACTTGGAGGGGGAAGTCGATAAGTAGGTGTTATAGGTATAGCCTTCTGGGTCGTCCGTTTCGGAGCTGCAACCGGCCAAAGCTCCGACTCCGGCGGCCGATAGGACTAAGACACCGAGCATAGATTTGCTGATTTTCTTGAATGCTTTCATTTAATTCTCCTTTTATTTATATATAAGGTTAGTGATTACGCTTGAGCGGCGCTTGTCAATCCATAGCCAGAGAAATCGTTGGCGGTGCTATCGACATTGGAAATGACGTATTCCGCCATCATGTATCTCTGTTCGATATCCGAGAAAGGCAGATAGATGAGCGCTTTGACGGTCACTTCGTTGGTGCTTGTGTCGATTGTGAATTCCTCATATGAAGAGTTCACGGTGTAGGAAGAGGTATCGCCACTGCCGTCGGTGTATACTACCATTCCGGTTTCTGTCATAAACGAGCCAAATAGGTAATCTTCGTATTCGCTCGCGCCTTCGCTCTTGAGTGAGATTGTCAATAACCCGAGTTGATCGAAGAGTTCTTGGAACAATCCGTTCGTTTGCTCGGTCTTGGTGCAATCGCCAATATCTCCTTTGTAAGTCACTTTGTTTCCATCGACTTTTCTCTTTTTCCAAATGGCTTTATTGATGTTGGCTTGGGTGACGTTATCGACCATATAGCCCTTGGCATCGGCGACGCCATCGAGCGTCGTTTCCTCTTTGGTGTTGACCTCGTCCTTCGTATCGGTCTTCGCCGAATAGGTGCCGATATAGTATTTCCCATCGGCTTCGACCCAATAGGCTTTCTTCTTCTTTAGTTCGCCACCGATCGTCAAAGTCGCTTCGACGCTGACATTCGAAGAAACGGTGTTCTTCTCGACGATCTTGCTCTTGGTGCCGGTCATTGCGTTGATCGCACTAGAATTGGCGACTTTCGAGGAATCGATCTCGTTGCCATCCTCATCGCAAGCGTAGAGGCTCATGGTGGTGGTGTAGTTCGAAGTCGCCTTCAAAGCATTGAAGGTCGTTCCGATATCGGTAGGTGTGAGTGGCACAGGAACATACGAGTTATCGGTGATGGCCGTTTCCAATAAGTCTAAAGCGGTGGTTCCGACGTTTGATATACGTCCAGTCGCCCATGAATAGTCACGGAAAGCGGGTGTCGTGGTGCCGTCTTCATTCTCTACGTCACCGTCAATTGTGATGTCGAAATAGAGGGTGTCCTTTTTGCCGTCGTTATCCGTATCAAGCAAATCGAGGATACGCATTTCCTTTTCGGTGCATTTGTATTCGGTGACTTGGCTTTCGACGAAGTTCGACATACCGTAATTGAGGAACGTCTTCGCTTGAATGGCGTCGCCGACGAGCGTTTCCTCGTTCGTTATCGGATCGTATTCGGATACGAATGAGGAACCGTCTAGCAACATGGACATGCAGATGTAGTAGTTGCCGATTTTCGTTTTGCCGTTTTCGAATTCCGGTTTTCCTTCTTCGTTGAAAGACCCCATATAGCCATTGCCGTCGCTTAGATTGGCTAGGATGAAGGAAGCGGATTCGCCAGTCGATTCGCTTATTTCGCCGAGATTGTTTTTGTTATACGCGGCAACATAGTTCTTGTTATGGACGATGGTGTAATTTTGATAGCTGAAGCGCTTGGTGTATCGATTATAGCTTCCGAGGTCGACGGTGTAGTTTTTGCCATCGCTTTCTCTGAATGAATCTAAGAAGTTGATGAGTTCGATGCTGGCTTCGCTCTTGCAGCTGATCGTGACATAGAACTGCAGATTGTTGACCGCGAGCATGATTTCGTATTCGCCGTTCTTCAAGGCGGTGACGTTATGCCCTTCGACCTTCAAATCGGCATTGGTGTTTTGGATCGAATAGGTGCTGAGGTGGCTGCCATCTTGCATCTCGACGAAGAAGTAATCGTCCAAATTGATGGTTTGACCAACCTTGACATAAGGCAGATCCTTATCCGTGTAAGAGAATTGATAAACATCTCCGTCGACGGTGACGGCGGAGAAATTCGACGCATTGCCGCTAGCATCATCGTTGCCGCAGGCCGTCATAAGCGTGCCTAGCAGGGCGATAGAGGCGATGACAAGTAGTTTTTTCTTATTTTTCATACGCTTTACCTCACAAAGTGCACGAGTAGGATATGCCCTCTTTTGAATTTTTCAATGATTATTTTTCGCCTATGCGCATAATGTGCGCTTATGTGCGGTAAAATGCGGTAAAAATAGATTTTCTCATATGGCGAAGAAATGAAACGAGAAGCTTATTACACCGAAAAGAATGATTGAAATTTCAAACTTTCTTTGTATTATCACTTGTGCGACCCGAGCAAGGAGGGTTTTGAGTATGAAAAAAAGTGCATTATTACTTGGCGTCTTGGCCACTAGCTTGGCTTTATGCGGGTGCGGTGGCAATAATGATAATTCTGACAGCAGTGACAGTTCTTTTTCTCCTGAGGAGATAGAAACTCGTCGCGCCGCTTTAGCGAACTTCATTGTCGGGATGGGAAAAAATAACCTTACCCTTAAAGTGACCGGAGCGAACTCCTCATTACGCTATTATTTGGGATCCGATGCCTTCGTCACGGAAGATACGGCCTCCAAAAGCCAAAGTGGCGTCTTAGCCAACAAAGAACAGGGGTTCTATTATTTCACGGTTAATGCCGACGACACTTTGACCTTCTCTGGCTGCGCTGGACTCGGAAGCGACATCGCTTCTTATTACATTACCCCATACAACGTCTTCGCAAGCGACGATATGAGGGAATATTACGACTTAACGAGCGGTAGTAACAAAGACGACAGCTACACATTCAAATTCGACACCACGAAGATGATTGCCGATTACACTTCGGGGGACAGCACGGCGATTTATTATCTCGCCTATTTGCTTGGCGCCTATGATTCCTCTAGCAGCACCGTCTATTATTCCTACGTCACTTCTCTTGAACTGACTCTCGCTAAGAACGGGAACGCTTCAATCAAATTGAAATACAAGACTGGCGTTTCCACTCAGACTCAGACTGCGACTATCTATAACATCGGGACCACAACCGTCAAAGCGGTTGATGATTACCTTAAGAATCCAAAAACTTTCGAAGCTCCTACCGACTTTACCGAAGCTTCAAAGAAAGCCATCAGTTCGATCTTCGCCGATCATGAGTCGGATATCGTTTTCCCAGCAGGAATAGCTACGGCCGCTTACATGGATTCGCCATTGCAGTATAGTGACGGCACTTATGCCGGCATCGAGTGGGTCAATTACGGCGCTGGCAACCTTACCAAAAAATATGCCGCGAAGCTTCTTTCCAAAGGATACGAACTCGACCAAGTCGTTCCCGCCAAGGAAAGCAGCGACGGATACACGCATTATTACTATACTCACGAATTCGCCGATCAAATCGAGGCGGCCGAAGCGACGGAAGATACCGAGGCCGTCGAGGCTAAAGGTGCCGTCTATATCGTGGCCGATATCTATTACTCATCGAGCTATGATACCTTCACGGTTCAGTTCTATACCGAAGAGGCACCGCTGTATTGGACTTATGAAACTGTCGCCGATGCCAATATGAAGATTGCTGCGATCAACGCTTCCGAAAGCAAGAAATATTCTGTTCCGAATTTGCCCGAATCGAGCAATATCACGAGCGAAATACTTGTCGAAAGCGACATTCGCATCTATCCGTACTACTACTATTACACTTACTACTACATCTTCGTTCTCGAATTTGACACCGAAGCGAATGCCGTGGCTTATGCGAATTCTTATATCGCAGCGATCAATTCGGAGAAGAAATACGTCGACACTGGCAAGTACACCATCGAAAAGGATGGGCAAGCCACTTTTGCGGCTCCAAACGCCAGCGCAGCGGAAGCGTTAATCAATGTCGTTGCTGGTGAGACTTCCGTCGGAACCTACGCCGTCAACATCTATTTCGCCGGCTAATCTTAATTGACGTCATTAAGCGTCTCTTCGGAGGCGCTTTTTATGTCTTTATTTTTCAAACGACTCCTATATATTTATTGCGGGGACAATATGAAGAGAAATCACTTAGCACGTATCCCATTATTCGTCATTACGACGGTGTCCTTATCGTCGTGCAATATTTTTTCTCTTTTAAGCTCAAATCAAGATTATTCATATCCGCATTATAGCGACGCTTCTTTTTCTAGCGAGACGCGCGGCGGATATAGTAACGCACAGGCGAAGTTCACGATGAGCGATGTCGGAAAAAGTGCGGGTTTCTCTTATCTAAAAAGTATTGGAAATCCAAAAATCCTTGTGATTCCCGTCTCGATTGAAGGTTATGAAAGGAACGCGAGTTCCACTAATCTAGCAAGGATCAAAAAGGCTTTCAAAGGGACCGACAACATTTGGCAAAGCGTGGAATCCTTCTATAACATCTCCTCTTTCGGCAGATTGAACCTCGATATAACAATCGCGGACGAGTGGTATCAGTCGGGCAAGACGCCGGCTGAGATTTATGGAGGAGACGCTTCTTCATCCTCGAAGACCGCCGGCGTCCAAAACGTCCTCAATAGCGCAGTTTCGTGGTATAAGACGAAATACGATACTGATTGTGAAGAGTTCGATTCTGATAATGACGGCTATATTGATGCTGTCTGGCTTATCTATAGTTGTCCAGACTACCAAACGGATACCTCTTTAAAGAAATATGATCCGACGTGTTGGGCGTATACGTATTGGGCGGATAACAATTCAAACATCAATTCTCCTTCCGCTTGCACCTATGGCTGGGCTTCCTATGACTTTATGAACGAAGGGTATGGCAGTTTTCAAAGCGATGCCCACACCTTCATCCATGAGACCGGGCACATGATGGGGCTAGAGGATTATTACGATTACAACGTCGTTTCCAAGGATGACGGCTCCTCTCCTATGGGATTCGTCGATATGATGGACGCCAACGTCATCGATCATAACGTCTTCTCCAAATGGTCGCTTGGCTGGGTCGCTCCTTTCGTCGTGACGGGGAAGGGGTCGATCAGATTGGCCCCATCGGCGACAACCGGCGAATGTTTGATCATACCGACTTCGTCGGGATGGAATGGCTCCCCATTCGACGAATACATAATGTTGGAGTATTACACCCCGGAGAACCTCAATTACAAGGATTCCAAAAGTGAATATCTCGGCAATGGCGTCCAAGGCTTTACGCAAAAAGGCGTTAGGATCTATCACGTCGATTCGCGTTTGGCAAAGCTATCGGGCAGATCCAATTGGTCTTATACGTCATCGTTATCGACGAATTGCATACTTGCGCATTCGAATACGCCATCCTATGGCGATGACGAAGATAGGGAAACGAGGAATTACCTTTCCCCGAATTATCGTTTGATACAGATGATGGACGCATCGGCCAAAAGAGACTTCTCTTCCGTCTATGTCCAAGCTGATGACACATCGCTATTTGGGACTCGCACCAATTCGGTTTTCTCTTTCTCGTCCTTCAAGAATTCCTTCCCGAACAAAACGAAAATGAATAATGGCGGGACGTTCGAATATAAGATTTCTGTAAGCGAAATGACTTCCGATGGCGTGTTGATAACTATTTCCTAAAAAACGAAAAACCGCTGCAAAACGCGCATATATTCCTTAAAAACCAAATGATTTTATGCTGAGATTTTCGTTTCTGCCTGAAAACAATGCGTTTTCCGATACGACTATTTCAAACGATAGGCTCTGGAGCGATTGAAGCCAACCGCTTCGATCTCATCGATCTTCGAAAGGATCGCTCTTATTCGCGATTGGCTGAGCCCGGTGTATTCGGCTAACTCTTTGCCTGTGGATTTCCCATTGTCTCTTAGATATTCCATCACCATGGCTTTTGTCTCATCGAACTTCTTGCTATGCGTTTTCTCGTTTATTTGCATTGTCCCAAATCTCTTGTCTAGGGGTAAAGCGAGGATTATGCGATCGGGATCGAATTGCTCTTCGATGGTTGGGGTTCGTAAACCCTGTTTTCTCCAAACCTCGTATATCATTGGGACGCCGCTTCCTGCACGTTCGCCGATGTTTATGAGATTGAACATTTTCATAAGGCCTCTGTTTCTCGGATCAGAGACGCCTCCTTTAAGCATCTGTTCTTTTCCGGTTCGGCTATAGCCAGGATTTGCGAAAGCGATTTTGTTTTGCTTAAGCGTGATGACGACGCCTCGCGATCCGTAATAATCGGCATTTACTAAGCAATTGGACAGCGCTTCGCGAATGGCTTCGTGTAATGGCGTGTCATCGATTCTGCTTTCGTCTTTAAGCTTGAAAGGCAGATTAAGAGATTGCTTGAGCTTGTTGTAGACCCGGTAATAGAAGTCGAAAACGTTGCCTGACCAGTCTCCGGAACTCGATTGTACGCGGTCGTCCCAACGGTTCTTCGGATCGATTTCGGCTCGATAGTCGAGGAAATAACTTGGAAATTGTCTTGTGATGTCGTACTCGTTTCCAAACATCAACAAGCCGGCGGCTGTGGGGTGCAACTTCCCATCGATTTTGGAAATGGCGGCGGCGTTAAGGCTGCGGAGGAACTCATCATCGCTAAGGCGAGAAAAAGGATGACTTGGCTTAAGAGAGGCGAAGATGTTGCGATAAGCGCGGATCGACTCCGAATTTAGGGAATCGAGTCCGATATCGTCGAGAACGTTCATGTCGATCGTGTCATCGGCCTGATCGCGAAGCATCGTTTTGACTTGGAGTTTGGTGCAATGGTAATCGCCTGCCCAATTTCTGCGAAAGGAGCCGCCGAAAATATCGCCGTTTATGTATACGGGTTTCATCTCGCGGGAAGCGGATGGCACATGAATAACCATGATTGAATTGCCATTATATGAGAAGCTCTCGACGTCCTTTTCCCGCAAAAGATTGATGCTTACTTTGTTGGGGTTGTTTATGGCATCCCAAAATTCCTTCTTAAGCCGTTCTTCGTCTTTTAGTCCGGTGACGGACCAACTTCCATCTTGGTTTTCTTTACCGCCGAGAATTATGACGCCGCCATAAGAATTTGCGAAAGCGGAGTACGTCTCCCAAAGAGAAAGCGGCAATTCGCCGCTGGCCTTTTTAATTTCCATCCTGTTGCCTTCGCGATAGGATTCAAATTTTGATAAATCGAATGGCTCGTTCATGATATTTCCTCTGATTGCAATATATCGTTTGCTATCGCATTTTGCAAGCGATAATAAATGTTTTGCAAGCGATAAAAAACAAGCGATAAAATATGATATATCTCTTTCTCCCAAAGAGGCGATGAATACGAAAAACCTTGTTGTATTTTTTGCCTGATGAGTATGAAAACGGCTTAGCATCGAAGAATTCTATTTAATTTTCAGATGATGGACGATTTTTCTTTCGCATGGTTTCTTTGAAACGAAAGCGAATTTTATCGCTTGTTTTGATCGTTCTGAACTGGTGATGAATGCGATTCCATGCGAAATGAAATCGTTCGGTCGGTGCCCGATGTGATCTTATAATCGCTTATTTGGCGTGCGGTTTATGTGTTTTTGAACGAAAACATGATTTCTTGCACATAATCTATAAGACTAGTAATATAACTTCGTTCAATTTTTTGAGGTGTTTCTATGAAAAACAAATCATTCTTACCGGGGATTCTAGGCATTGCCGCATTGGCGTTCACCCTATGCGCATTCTTATTCCCTCTTGCTCCTGCCGCTTTCAGCGCCCAGATGGATACCATCTATGGCTACGATTTGATGTTCGGCAATAAAGCGGTTGCCGCTTTCGATACGCCAGTATCCGCCTATATCGCGGTCTTCGTATTGCTCGTTATTTCCGCCACATTCCAATTATTGGCCACGATCTTCGGATTCAATGGTGGCAAATTCACCGGTTTCTTGCATATCCTTTCCGGGCTTATGCTCGGCGCTTCTGCCGTTCTTACTTTCCTAGTCGGAACGCTTACGCCTTCTGGAACCGTGACTCTCACATTGGCTTGGGGCTTTATCGCCACCGGCGCCTCTCTTGCCGTTAGCGCTCTTCTTTCCTTAGCTATCGGCGTCAAAGCGTTCGCCAAGAAAGCCTAATTCTTCGATTTCATTAACCAATAGCTCCTTCGGGAGCTTTTTTCTTTATTCTTTCAAAAAAGCGGAACAAAGATCCGTTTTTATCCCTATTTATTGGTGAAGGGGTTGTTTGATGAATAAGCAAATGAATATCGAAGAAAAGACGAATGCGGTCATCGCCTATTTGAGGCCGCTTATAGAGGATGAGCTGTTGCTATATGCATATCAAATCAAAGAAGGGATAAACCTAAAGGATATAAGGAATAAGGTATATGAGGAATTAGCACTCATAGATAAGGCCATCGCTGGCGGTGATGGCAATGATTTTTCCCAAACGATCAGGAAAGCGTCTAAGAATATCGCCTTTCATATAGATATGTGCTTGGATGTCGCTTTCTTGGCGTCAGCCAAAGAAAAAAGTTCGATTTTTTTGCCATCATTTCTATCATATTCAAACGATATAGCAAGGAAGTTGCACGAAATATATCAAAATGTAAATAATTAGCAGTCAATGCTTGACAGTGCTAAAACCTAGACTATACTATGGGTAGCACTCAAAGATAGAGAGTGCTAAATGGAGGAAATGAAATTATGAAAAACGAACTTATGAATTACGCGTATGACGATGGCTTCTTCTCGCCATTATTCGACTTCATCGCACCAGAAGAATATAGGGGCTCAAAGTATAGTAGGGGCCTAGCGATGAAGACGGACATCAAGAGTGACGAAAGTAACTACATCATGGATATCGAGCTTCCTGGTATCAAAAAGGAAGACATCGACCTCTCCCTCAAAAATGGCTATTTGACGATTCGTGCATCTTCGAAGCATGAAGATAAAGAAAAAGACAAAAAAGGCAACTATCTCCATCGTGAACGTTTCGAAGGGACGGCTAGTCGTAGTTATTATATCGGCGACGTGGATGAAAAATCGGTCGAAGCCAAATTCGAAAATGGCCTATTGACCTTGTCCTTCCCAAAAGAGAAGAAAGAGGCCGAAACGGATCATCGTATCGCCATCAAGTAATCCAAAGAGCGATTATGGGCCTGCCTGTTAGTGATAACATGCAGGCCTTTTTCGTTTTAGGCGGCTCGCATCTACTTTTTTAGGATTGGTATCACCTCTAATTGGTGTCCGGCCATGTATATAGGTTTTCTGTTTTCAATCCGTACGTCGGTTTCGCTTCGCATGCCAAAGTCCTTTAAGTAGATGCCAGGCTCCAAAGAGAAAGTGACGCCGTCGATTATTTCCCTGGTGTCATGCGATTCGAGATCGTCGATATTGACGCCGGGGCCATGAGGGGAGACGTCGACGGCGATGTTATGGCCCGTTCGATGGATTATGCCGTCTCCATATCCGTCGTCGATTATCGACTGATGGACGATTCTATCGACTTCATATCCTTCGACTCTTCTTTTCGGAAGCTCGTTTTCCAAGAAAGCGAAGCCTTTTTCTATTGCCTTACGCAAAATGAGGAACCGTTTTTCGACTTCTTCCGGGACCCTCTCTCCGACATAGCCCATCCAAGTGATATCCGCATAAACGGCATCTTTGTCATTCATCTTCGCCCACATGTCTATCAAGACGACATCGCCACGTCTAATGGGAGATGAGATGCTTTTATTTGGTCCATAATGCGGGTCGCTTGCATTGGCGTTTACGGCGACGATCGGTTCGTCGTCATAAACCATCCCTTCTTCATGGAATCTCTTGGCTATGAATTGTTGGATTTCGTATTCGTCTGACTCGCCCTTAGAGAGAATGTCATCTCTTATTTTCCTAAAGGCCTCATCTTTGATCATAAGAGCTTTTTGACAGGCTTCTTTTTGGAGGGAGAGAGATTTATCGCCATATAAAGCGGTGAAACGTTGAAGCAAGTCGGCGCTGGATCTCACTTCTATGCCAAGCGATTTGACAAACATCACGGAGCCATAATCCGCCAAAGAGACACGGGGCAATAAACCGAACTCGGAGATGTCCATTAGTAGAATCTGTGCGTCTTTCAATAGGTTTTTTTCGATTTCTAGCATCTCTTGCCAAGATAAATAAACATGCAAATCGAAGTTCTTTTTCGTTTCTTCGTCCTTAAGGAAGGCGGTGTCGATTTTATGACAGATGATCTTTGGCTTTCCGTCTTTCGGGAAATAAAGGAAGATTTTTCTCGTGAGCATCTTCTCGCCCAAAAACGACACAAGCGTTTTGTTCTTGTTTTCGTAATCGACTATTAGCCAGCCGTTGGCTCCTTCCCTTTCTATTTCATTTTGAATGGATTGCAAATCGAACATTTTCATCCCTCCGTTGTTGTAGGCGAAACGACAAACAATATAATAAAGCCAATTATGGAAAACATCGAAACAGTTTATGGGGAGAATGTGGATTTAAAGAACCCTCTTCCTGAGCATCCCAATCCTTATTTTGAGCGTGAGTCTTTTTTGAACTTAAATGGGCCTTGGAGCTTTAACTTATCCCAAGAGCCTTCTTTGGGTGTCATATATGAACGAGAGATAACTGTCCCTTTTAGCGTCGAGACGAGGCTTAGCGGCATCAGTACGAAAGTCTCCGCATCGGACTATATGCATTATAAGAAAGTGGTGGAGGTGCCTAGCGATAAAAGGGATTCTGTCGCCCATTTGGTTTTTATAGCGATTGATCAGCGCGCGGAGATATATATCGATGGCGAGAAGCTTGGGGAAAACGACTTCGGCTATATCCCATTTGAGCTATATTTCCCGATAAACGGAAGAGAAAAGATAACGATTGAGGTGCTCGCTCATGACGATACCGATAGCCCTTTCTACGCAAGAGGGAAACAAAGCAATAATCCGGGCGGGGTTTGGTATCATCCGACCTCTGGCATCTGGGGGAGCGTTTATTTGGAATTATTGCCAGCGAAAGGATATATCGAACATATCGGCGTATCCGCCGATTACGAGACGAAGACGGTGAGTTTTTCTACCAAAACGAAAGGAGAAAAGCTCAAAACGAAAATCGATGTTTTCTTTGATGGGAAGAAGATCAAGGAAATCGAGTTCGTTGATACTCAAGATATAGAGATCGACTTGAGCGATTCTTTCTATCCATGGAACGCCGAAAATCCGAATTTATATCATTACGAGGTGCATTATGGGGAAGACCTGGTCAAAGGGGTTTTCGCCTTCAGGAAAATCGAAAGAAAGAGGATAGAAGATATCCAAATGATATTCGTAAACGACGAGCCGACATTCCTAAGCGCCTTGCTCGATCAGGGATATTATCCAGAAAGCGGACTTACGCCGCCTTCCGTCGAAGCGATGGAAAACGACATAAAGACTGCTAAAAAGATGGGTTTTAACACCCTTAGGAAGCATATCAAAATCGAGCCGATGCGCTGGTATTATCTATGTGATTCCTTGGGGATGTACGTAATTCAAGATTTCGTCAGCGGTGGCTCCAAATATTCCGCCCCTTGGATCGGGGCGATCCCTTTTTGCTTCCATTTCGCCAAGATAAACGACAGCCATCCAAAGAGGTTAGGCAGGCATTTAAAGGAATCGAGGGACCATTTCGAAGAGGAGATGTCTAGGACATATGAACATCTAAAAAACGTGTCATCGATCATCGCTTGGACCCTCTTTAATGAGGGATGGGGACAATTCGAGACGGTTAGACTAACCGAAAAGCTTCGTTCTTGGAACGACGGCAGGCTGATAGACTCTTCTTCCGGCTGGTACGATAAGAAAGTCGGGGACTTCTCTTCCTATCACATCTATTGGAAACCACTTAAGATGAAAAAAGACGAAAACAGGATTCTTTCTCTTTCGGAATTCGGCGGATATGCGATGCCCGTCAAAGACCACATTGCCACCGATAAGCAATTCGGATATGGGAGATACCATAAGAGCGAGGAAGAACTCAGTTCGGTAATCGGGCGCGCTTACGAAGCGGTTAGAAGACTCATCAAAGAGAAAGGACTCGGAGTTTCCGTCTATACCCAATTAACCGATGTCGAAGGCGAAATAAACGGTTTATTGACTTATGACCGCAAAATCCTAAAAGGGAACATCGAGGCGTTAACGAAGATAAATGAATCGCTATATGAGGAGTATCGCGATTTATACAAGAAACTTTCCGATAAATAGCGAAGTTTTGGAATTCTTTATCGTTTATCCGACTAGTGAATCTTATTTTTCCAAGCGACTTTATGTATAATTTCGCCTATGGTTAAAGCGGCTTTCTTCGATATCGATAACACAATCTACGATCATAAGAACAAAAGATGGGATTCTGAAAGCCTTGAGGCGATAAAGGAACTAAAGAAAAAAGGCATCAAGGTGTTTTTGTCGACTGCTAGGCCTTATGCGTCCTTCGTTCCCTTTGGCGCTTTGGACTTAGGAATCGAATGGGATGGGTACGTCGCTAGTTCTGGTGGGATTGCCGTCGTTGGAGAAGAGACGGTCTTCAAAACAACGGTTAGGAAAGAAGACGTTGAGAAGTTTAAAGAACTTTGTCATTACCATCATCAGACGATGGAGTTCGTCGGTGAGAAGGAAAGAAAACTATTCGCGTCACTGACGAAGAACGCGAAAACGTATTATTACGGCATATTTCATGACACGATCCCCGAAGTCGATAAGGATTTCTCAGACGATTGCATAGCCTTGATGCTATTCATCGATAAGAAATACGATCGTCGTTTCGAAAGGCTTTTCCCGCATCTTTGCTTCTATAGATTTTTCGACACAGCGGTCGATGTATACGAGGTTCCGCACAAAAAAGGAGACGGAATTGCGGCGATTTTGCGATATTTCAATATTGGAAAAGATGAAGCGATTGCCTTTGGAGATGGGATTCAGGACATTTCAATGGCGAGCGAAGTCGGGCATTTCGTCGCTATGGGGAACGCTCAAGAGCAAGTCAAAAAAGCGGCCTCTTTCGTGACTCTTCCAGTTTGGGAAAGCGGAGTCAAAGAAGGGTTAGTTAAATTGGGATTAATTTAATCCCACTTTCTAACCCTATATGCGATAATCTTGCCCATGGGAAGAAGCGACCAAAAGAAAACTCCATATGTCGACGCCATTCGCAAATACGTAAAAGAAGACGTTTCGCCTTTCGATGTCCCAGGACATCATATGGGCAACATCGACAATGCGGCGACCGATTTATTCGGGCGCGAGGTATATCGTTGCGATTTGAATGCGCCTCTTGGCATGGACACGTTGTCGCAGCCTGGCGGCGTCATCAAAGAAGCCACGGGCCTGTTGGCGGAAGCGTGCCACGCTGATCACGCCTTCTTTTTGATCAATGGCACCTCGAGTGGCATCATCGCCATGATTCTGACGGCCGTCAAAGCGGGCGAGAAGATTCTTTTGCCTCGCAACGTTCATAAATCGATAATCAATGCGATCGTTTTGTCTGGCGCCATTCCGGTATATGTGATGCCAGCCATCGATCAGGATTTGGAAATCGCCAACCAGCCATCGCTTGAGGATTGGAAGAAGGCGATAAACAAAAACCCCAGCGCAAAAGCGGTTTTCGTCATCAATCCGACCTATTTCGGCTCCGTCGGACCGCTTAAGCAGATAGTCGATTACGCCCATTCGAAGGGAATGGCCGTTCTTTGCGACGAAGCCCATGGTGCCCATTATTATTTCCATCTTCCGAATCAGCCTCTTAGCGCGATGGATGCCGGCGCGGATATGTCGAGCGTCTCTTTCCATAAGACCGCCGGTTCTTTGACTCAAAGCAGCGTTTTGCTTATGCATACCGAAAGATTTTCGCCAGAAGACGTTCAGGTTTCGCTAAACATCATCAACACTACCTCGCCAAGCACGATATTGATGGCCTCAATCGATGCCGCAAGGGCCTATATGGCCTCGAATGAGGGCAAAAAGGCGATGGAAGAAACGTATCGTCTTAGCAAATACGCCAGAAACGAAATCAAGAAAATACCTGGTTTCCTAGATAAGGGGAAAAGGCATTTCTTGGCCAATGGCTCATATGATTACGACGAAAGCAAACTCGTTATCGGCATCGACAAATTGGATTTGGATGGTTTTGATCTATATCGTTTGCTCAAAGAGAAATACGAAATCCAGATGGAACTTGCCGAGACTTATGCGATTTTGGGCATATTGGCTATCGGAACGAAGAAGAAGCACATCGATCGTTTGATAGAAGCGCTCAAAGACATATCCAAGGAGCATTATCATCCGGAGCTTAAGTACGAGGACCATCATTTCGACAATACCTTCCCATTCCAACTAGTACGTCCAAGGAGCGCTTTCCATGCGCCTGGCAAAATCCTTCCAATCAACGAATGCGTGGGTTATATATCGAAAGAGCAAGTGATGATGTATCCGCCTGGCATACCTTTGATCGCGCCAGGTGAGGTATGGAGCAAGGAACTAGTTGATAGGGTCGTCTTCTTCAAAAAGAGGCAAGAGAAGGGGATGAAGCTCCTTTCCTCCTACCCAAACGGCTTTCAAGTCATCGATAACGCCAAGTGGAAGAGATTCCCGACTTATGAGAAGAGGCTTCATGATTATTGGAAGAGCAAGAAGACGCTTCCGGCGCTAGATGGATATACCTTGCCATTTGAAGGTGATAAGCATAGCGCGACCCTCATTCTTATGCCCTTTAGGAAAGACACCTGGAGAGATGGCGCCATTCCGGCCACTAAAGCGTATATCGACGTCATTAAAGCGGTATCCGCCCACGAAAAGGTCTATGTCGGAATCCATCCTTCCATTTATCGCAAAATCGCACCTTTGTTCCAGGATATCCCGAATGTTTCGCTATTGTCGATCCGCTATAACGACGCTTGGGCGAGGGACAATATGCCTCTTTTCCTAACCAATGGGCATCAAATAAGGACCGTCGATTTCCGCTTCAACGCTTGGGGTGGAACGGTTGATGGGCTATATAGTAACTATCGCGACGACGATAAACTTGGGCAAACGATCAGCAAACGGTTGAAATTATTGTCCTATTATCATCCTTCCTTCGTCTTGGAAGGGGGATCGATCGCTAGCGATGGCGAAGGGACGATCATCGCCACCGAGGCATGCCTTCTTTCGAAGGGAAGGAATCCCACTTTACGGAAAGAAGAAATCGAAGAGACGCTTCGAGAGTATTTAGGCGCTGAGAAGATCGTTTGGGTGCCGCACGGCATCTATCAAGACGAAACGAATGAGCATATCGATAATATGGTGGCCTATATTAAGCCAGATGAAGTGCTAATGGCTTGGACGGATGACAAGAAGGATCCGCAACACCGATATTGCGTGGAGACCTATCGCGCTTTAGCGAAAGCCAAGGATGCGAAGGGGAGACCGTTTATCATCCATAAGATGCCGTTACCGAATCCGCCATTGCATCTTAGCAAAGAAGAAACGATGGGGCTACGAGTCAGCAAATCGACTTTGGATAAACGGGTTGCCGGGAGGCGTTTGGCGGCTTCTTATATCAATTTCTATCAAGGAAATGATTTCGTGGTGATGCCTTCTTTCGGCGTCAAGGAAGACGCCCTTGCCAAAGCGATGATGGAAGAACTTTTCCCGAATAAAGAGATCCATCAGATCGATAGCCTTGAAATATTGCTAGGCGGAGGCAATATCCATTGCATCACGATGCAGATACCGGAGGTCAAAAAATGATCGTCAAAGTGGCAATAACGCAGTTTTCGATGTCTTCGGAGTATGAAGAAAACATCAAAAAAGCCAAAAATCTAGTGCAAAACGCGGCTAAAAATGGCGCGAACGTGGTTTTGCTTCCTGAGCTATTCGAAGGCAAATATTTTTGCCAGATCGAGGATTACGCCAATTTCGATTTGGCGGAAGAGGTGGCGGAATCGAAAACCATCAAAACCTTTCAAGAGGTTGCGAAAGAGAATAATGTCGTCTTGCCGATTTCCTTTTTCGAAAGAAGCGGCAACTCCTATTTCAATTCCATGGCGATGATCGATAGCGACGGCTCTTTGCTTGGCGTATATAGGAAGAGTCATATTCCAACCGGCGAATGCTATGAAGAAAAGTTCTATTTCACGCCCGGTGACACTGGCTTTAAGACATTCAAGACGCATTTTGGGATGATAGGGGTTGGCATCTGCTGGGATCAATGGTTCCCAGAAGCTGCCAGAATCATGGCTTTACAAGGGGCCGAACTCCTTTTGTATCCGACGGCGATTGGGTCTGAGCCGGTGCTCCCAAAGGATAGCAAGCCTCATTGGCAAAACGTCATGAAGGGCCATGCGGCCGCCAATATGGTTCCGGTTTTGGCTTCTAACCGTGTTGGCATCGAAAAAGCGAAAAACAGCGAGATGAAGTTCTTTGGCTCTTCATTCATTTGCGATAACCATGGCGAAATGGTGACGGAGATGGATAGAGAAGAAGAAGGATATAGAGTTGCCTCATTCGATTTGGAAACACTAAAGAAAGAAAGAAGAGATTGGGGAGTCTATCGCGATCGAAGAATCGATTTATATGATCCGATTCTGACGACGGATGGAAAGAAAAACTAAGCGCCGAATTGTCTTAAAAATGTGAAAATTTCAGCAAGACTTTTTTAAAAATCCACTAATTATCGAATTTTTGGAAAAACATATTCTTGAAGCAAAGCAGAAGAATAAAGGGCAACGAATTTTGTATCGTGTAGGCAGTATTTTCGCATGTAACAATTCGAAAAGTTTCTTCTTTTTCTGCGCTCGTTAAGTAAGCTATCGCTAACCGTTTTGGGGTTCCTTACGACACGTTTAGGCATTAGAATATCGCAGTTCTTTTTATGCTTTGGTTAAGTAACGCATTCATACTCGGATTCGCCTTGGCGATGGACTGTTTTGCGCTAAGCATCGCCGATGGTTTGGTCTTCGGAAACATCAAGAAGAGAAAATATTTCTTCATCGCCGGCGTTTTCGGCGTTTTCCAGGGGTTAATGCCATTAATTGGGTTCTTGCTTGGACAGATATTCGCCGAATGGATAGATAAGTACGATCACTGGATTGGCTTTGCATTGCTCGCCTTGATTGGCCTTAAGATGGTATACGATGGCATCAAGGGGATCGTTAAACCGGAGGAAGAGAAACCGGAGACCTTCTCTTATCCGAAAGTGTTGTTACAAGGGGTGGCCGATAGCATCGACGCTTTAGCGGTCGGCATCGCCATGTATTCCAATCTCGGCCTCGAGCCTCAGAATGCGCAAGGATATGAAGTCTATATCGCTTTCTTCATCATATGTTTCATGTCTTTCGCCATATCGCTTGCCGGATTGTTCGGAGGCCGTTTCTTCAATCGTTTGTTGCATGGCAAAATCAGCATTTGCAATTTTATTGGCGGACTCATTTTGGTGCTTTTAGGCGTGTTCATTCTCTTAGAGGGACTTGGCATCGTTAATTTTTAGTGTTTCTCTAACGCCTTATTTATCGTTATTCGAAAAATCTACGGAAAAGTTGGTAGATAGGGTCTATTTGGAGTTGGAAAGCGCACGTAGATGCAACAATGCGTTTGTCCGTGATCGATATCTTTTATTGCGATTAATAAGAAGCAAAACGGTGCTCGTGGATCCCTCCAGCCTTGTTACATAATCGGAATTAGAAAGACGAAGACGGGCGAGGGGATGTTCGACTACCGCGTCAATCTGCTCGCGACCAACAGGAGGTTAGAACGATGCTCATAGACCCATCCGATGGAGATCGTCCGTCCGTGGGATGAGGTATTCCCCGAGTACAAGAGGAGGATGGAGGGGAGGAAGATCCCCGAATCCATTAAATGATTTTCTTTATATCGTCGAATGAGGAGACCATCTTGCAGCAATCTTTGTCGAGTTTTGATTCGATGATATTTCCATCGTTAAAGCCGATTACAGGGAAACCTGCTAATTTGCCCGAGATAACGCCGGCGGAGCTGTCTTCGATGACGACGGCTTCTTTACTGTCTTTCACGCCTAAACCGCCCGCTATTTCTTTATAGACCCAAGGATGGGGTTTGACGGCGAATTCACCTATGGTTCCGTATTGACCTGGTTCTTTTCTCTTGCCGCCCGTTATTATCGCATCGTAGAACTCCAAGGGATCGCCCATATCCAAGGTCCTGAAAGCGGATACGATTTCTGGGATCGCCTTATAATCGAGCCCGGAAGTGACAAGGCCGATTTTGATGCCTTTATCTTTTAGATACATCAAGAAATCTTTTAGCCCTTCCCTAGGGACGAATGCATTTTCTTTTCCCGTTCCGTTTTGGGCGGCCTGAAGTTCTTCTTTGGCGACGACGTGATATAAAGCGGACGCCTCGACGATGCTTTGTTTAAAGCCGTATTTTTTCTTGCAATAGGCCAGGTGTTCGGCGGTGCTGAAGCCTTGCACGTATGGGGCATCTTCCGATGATAGATGGAAAGAGGGATCACCTAATAGCTTTGCGGTCGTCTTCTCGATGATATAGATCCAGAATTCCTCGCTTTTGACGCTTGTGCCGTCTAAATCCATCAGCACGTATTTGATGGTCGATGGCGTAATCGGCTTTTCCCATGGGTAATAGCAATCCACGTCATTTTGGTGGATACCGATCAACGTTTTATCGTTGCTTTCTATGAAGTCGATGTTATTGAGTTTGTAATCGAATGGCATATTTCTTCGCTCCAATGGTGAATTATAATGTCTAGTCTAACGCAAAAAAGCCTTTGCGTGAAAAAAGCATTTTCATGCTTATTTATCGCCGGCAAACGAAATGATGCGAGTTTAACATTCTAATTGTTGGATATAATCCAAAAGAAAAGGACGATCGTATGCTAGATAAGAGATATTTGAATGGCTGGAGACTTAAGGGGAAGGGCATTGATATGCCTGCCAAAGTCCCTGGCGACATTACGATGGATTTCTATCGCGATGGCAAGATAAAGGATCCATATATCCTCGAGAACTATAAGGACGCTGAATGGGTCGGACACGACGATTTCACCTACGAAACGCATTTCGATGTCTCGAAAGAGGAATATGAAGAATCGTCGAATGTCCTCGTCTTTGAAAGCATCGACCTATTTTCCGACGTCTATTTGAACGGCACTTTGCTAGGCAGCACGAAGAACGCCTTTTTGGAATATAGGTTCGAAACAAAGGGGATTTTAAAGGAAAAGGACAATATCCTGGAAGTCAAGATGCATAGCACCTTGGAAGCGGCGAGCAAACTCGATGTCACAGGCTATGCCGCTACCTTCAATGTGCCGCGTATTTTCCTAAGGAAGCCGCAATGCCATTTTGGATGGGATTGGGCGCCGAAAATCTGCGCATATGGGATAACGGGCAAAGTCTATTTGGAGAGCAAGAGCCAATATAGGCTTTCAAGCGTCCATTATAAGACCGACGCCAAAGGGAACGTTAATTTCTTCATCGAAACGAACTACACGACGAAGGACGTCGCCGATATCGATGGCGGAATCTTGCGCAAAGGCGCCCCATTTGATGGCGACAAGTTCATCGTCAAATTATCCAAAGACGCCGGCTCGAAGGAATATAACGTATACGAGCTCGAATATTCCGGAAAGAAGAATTTCCTTTCCGTCAAATACGATGATTTCAAGAAGTGGTGGCCAAGGGGATATGGAGAGCAACCGTTATACGATTATACGGTCGAGCTCCATCGCGGTGGCAAAAAGATCGATGAGAAGAAGGGGAGATTCGCCTTCCGCACCGTCGAAGTGATGGAAGAAGGGAAAGAAAACGGGACCATCGGTTTCGATTTCTTGATCAATGGCAAGAAGATTTATCTCAAGGGCAGCAACTGGGTCCCTCCCGAATGCTTCACCGGCGAGATGAAGGAACAAAAATATAGAGACATTTTGCTTTTGGCGAAGAAGATGAATCTCAATATCCTCCGCGTATGGGGAGGAGGCAGCTATGAAAGCGACCTCTTCTACGATTTATGTGACGAATACGGGATCATGGTTTGGCAAGACGTATGCCTCGCTTGCGCGGATATCCCAGAGGACGATAAAGAATTCGTCGACAACCTTCTCGATGAGGTCCGTTATCAGATTAAGAGGTTGCGTAACCATCCATCGATTATCTATTGGTGCGGTGGGAATGAGAAAACCGGCACATACGGCAATTGCATCACCCATGGCGATTTCTTAGTTAACTGCATCCTCTATGGCGTCGTTTATGATTTGGACGATAGCCGCCCATATCGCAGGCAATCGCCGCATAGCTATACCGATATAGGAAACGATTGGACGAGTGGGGATTCCCATTCCGGTTCCTTTGAGCCGGCATTAGAAAAAGGGATGTTAACGTATCGGAATCAAGTCGCTTCGAAAATCGTCCCATTCACCAGCGAATGCGCGGCCCTTGGTCCTTCTAGCGAAGAGACTTTGTATAAGATTTTCGGCGATGAGCATATCTGGCCGATGGATGAGATGTGGAACGACAGATTGATGGACAACCCATATGCCGCGGTCAAGATGGATTTCGCCCATCGTGAGATGTATTACGCGGAAAATCTCTATGGGAAAGTTGATAATGTCAACGAATTCGTCAAGAAGGCGATGTTAATGCATGCCGAAGCGCTTAAATGCGAATCGGAGTTTTCCCGTTCCCATCGCCATATAACCGGGGCTTTCCTCAATTGGATGTTTGATGATATCTGGCCAAGCGCGACTTGGTCGATAGTCGATTATTATCTTGAGCCGAAGGAAGCCTACTACGCCTTAAGAAGGTCATACGCCGACCATTTGGCGAGCTTCTATTTGAATAAGAACGGCATAACCCATTTCTTCTTCGACAATTCGACCAATGTGCCGTTTTCTGGAAGCTTAACTTATGGCGTCAAGAAAGCGGACGGCACATTGATCTTCGAAAAGAAGATTGACGTATCCAATGTCGGCGAAGACGTCTACGATGAGCCTTTGGATATCGCGGAATTTGATAATGACGTTTATCTATATGCGACGTATGAGGAAGAAGGAAAAATCAAAAAATCCTTGTATTCCCCGTCTATGTGGCACGGATTCCCGACATCGAATGATTATGAATACACGCTTAAAAAGATTGATGACAAACACGCTGAATTAACCGTTAAAGCGAATTCGTTCGTCAAATCTCTATTCATTCATTTCAAAGACAATTACAAATACCTATACGAAGATAACTACATCGATTTGGAAGCGGGGGAAGAGAGAACAATCAATATCGAATCCAAAGAACCATCTTCCTTCGATGGCGTCGTTCTTGAGTCGTTCTGACGACGGCTCTATAGACATTGATATTTGACCAATGTTTTGTGCGACACATCGATAATAAGAAATGGCTTTGAAGGCAAGGCTGCATTTTCTACATTGTTTGCTTTTGTCGAAAGCGGAAGGCTTCTTATTTGATCTTGCTTCCACAAGAAAGAATCGGTTCTTTACCGGTTCCCAAACCATCGTTAGAGATGTGAGACCATCTAATGGGCGTCGACTGTGATACGAGAGCCGTAATTGTGTGTTAAAGATATAAAAAAGGCCTCGCACTAGGCGAAGCCTAAAGACACATCGAGATTTAGTTAATGCTGACGACCGATGCGTAGAATGGAGTGATGACGAAGGTGTTCCAAGAGCACCAGCCAACCGTCAAAATAAGACCGGCTTTGCCAGTGTTTACGTCATCGCTCAAGCTTAGTGTCTTATTGATAGAGCTCGAAGAGAACATTGCTTTACCGCCTGAAATTGTTACGGTTGTGAACTCGGTGTTCCAATTGCCACCGGTCGGGTCGCAATAAGGGGCGATGCCGATGAAATTGTCGAGTTGCATTAAGGAATCCGGTATCGGATATTGCGTTGTAGTTTCTGGAATCGTGCCGAGCCAATATTTAGCCGTACGATCGCCTGCGCCTCCGCCGAGTCCCATCGTGAATGTGACTTTATCGTAGGATGAGTAATTGAAGGCGGGGAGAGTCATGGTAACGTATGAGCCATCCATTCCGTTCATTGAGAACTGAAGACTATTTTCAACGGAGTATCCACTGCCTTGAGCAGCGATGGCGCTTCCACTTCCTGTTATGCCAGAAAGGATGCTTGCACCGCTATCGGTGAATTCAAGAACCTTGGTGGCCGATGCATTCGCGGCATCGAGCCAAGCTTGCATCTTTGAAGTGATAAAGTTCGCCTTCTCATAGGTGGTCATGCAATCGGAAAGCGCCTTATACTTTTTCAATTGATCGGAGTAACCGGCGACCGGGGTGTCCGGCAATGCAGTTTCGATTGAAGGCATAAGGGAGAGATAGTCGCAGTCGAGAGTGACGAAAGGCGTCAAGAAGAGCCATGCCTGGCAACATTGAGTTGTCTTAATTTCCAGGCCTTTCTTGCCGGTGTAAGTGTCATCGTCGAGTTCAAAAGCGACAGTGTTCTTTTCACAATTGTTATAGACGCTAACGCTTTTCCCAGTAATAGTCACCTCGTAGTTTTTATATTTATATTCTGTAAATCCCGACTGGTCACAACTGTCTTTACCAAGAGAGTTGCCGTTTAGATAAGTTCCGTACCAAACCCCTGCGGAGAAACCAAAGGTGAAATGAACGCCACTTACCTTGGAGAAATCGAAGGCGGGTAAGCCTAGACCTAATGATGCATTATAGGTATCTCCCGGATAGAAGCCTTGTGATCCTTCGGGCGTACCTGGATAAATATTCCACGTGTTGACGTCCGACTGGATATCAGCATCTGAGCGAACCGCATAGGCGGCGTTAACCCCTTCGGGAGTTGTGTAATCGCTTTGGTTGTTTGTGAAAGTTAAAACTTTAGCATTGCTGTCGTCATAATAAGAATCGGTCCAACGGGCAACCAGAGCGGTAGTTGTAGTGGAGACACTTTCGACTTCGTTCCCGCTTTCGTCGTACCATCCGAGGAATTTCTTCCCGCTCATGGTCGGCGCCTCCGGGAGCGAGCCGATCTCGACCTCGGCGCTTCCGTCGACGTTGTCGGCCGCCACGTTCTTCAAGGCCACGGTCACCGGGGCGAGCTCATAGGAGAGGCCCGAGACCATGATGTATCCGCGGAGCTCGGTGAACTTGAGTATGAAGTCGGTGAAGTTCGCCGTCGTCCCGCCCGAATAGGCGATGGTGACCTGGTGCCACGCGTCGTCGTTTAGGAGCTTGGAGCTGATGTCGTGGCCGACGTAGGCGGTGTCCTTGAATTGGCATAGCGCCGTGAAGCCGACAGGCTCGCTCGCGCTGCCGCCCCCGGCCCAGGATCCCGTGCCGTAATTGCAGTATCTGTACCAGAAGCTCGCCGATTTGACCTTCCTCGACCCCTCCGGGACGGTGAAGCGGAACTCGGAGCAGTTCTCGTTGCCCGTCGGGTTCACCGGGTCGCCGGTCTTGTTCGAGCGGGAGAAGTAGATGGCGGTCCTCCCGCCGTCTTTGACGAAGCAAGGTGTCGAATCGACTTTGTCGCTTGAGGCGTCCTTTCCGTTCGCCCCCTGGTCGACGTATTTGAATTTCTTCGTGTTGACGTTGGCGATCTCGTCGTCCTCGGCGTTCGGGGCGTCGGCGGCCTCGAGCTTTGCGAGGGTGATCTCAGCCTCCGAGACGTGCTCTTTGGCGGCGTAGGAGTATCTGGCTTGGTCGGCGCTCACGAGGCAGCAGTCGTTGCAGTGCCAGTGCGCCCTCTCGCCCGTCGACGTCGTGGTCGGGGCGAAGAAGGGCTTCTCGACCAAGGTGTGCGAGGCGTCGTGGTCCGCGGCGTAGGTCGGTGCGATGAGGCCGCTATTGCCGAGCGCGACCCCGGCCACGCCGATGCCCATCACCGCTGAAACGGCTGTCAAGGCGATAGCCATGATTTTCTTTTTCTTCATAGGTTTTCCTTTCCTTTTGTTTTAATGAAACCCATTTTTATGTTGCTATCTCTAAGCAAACGGACGACAGCAAATAAGAGGATTTCTTTCCTATAAAAGGATTGTAACCGCTTTCAAATTGGCGGTTTGCCTATTTGCTTACATTTATAGGCGGTTTTCTTCCATTTCGACGATTTTGTTCCATATGGGAGTCTATTTTCATTTGAATTGCCGCGTTCATATCAATTTATATGCACATACGCGTGGCAAAAAAGGTTATATTCTTTTTAACCATGGCGAAGATCGAACTTAGAAAATTATCCGTCACTTATAAGAACAAGAAGACGAAAGAAGAAACCGTTGCCTTAAAAGAGATGTCGGAAGTTTTTGACGACTCTTCCTTTAACGTCATTGTTGGGCCATCGGGATCTGGCAAGACGACTCTCTTAAAAGCCATCGCCGGTTTGGTGATGATCGAAGGGGATATCCTTATTGATGATGTCGATGTGTCTAGTCTTTCCCCATCCTTAAGGCAAGTGGCATATGTGAGTCAGGAATATATTCTTTATCCACATATGACGGTCTTTGATAACATCGCTTTCCCTTTGAAGGCGGTCAAAGCCTCGAAAGAAGAGATAATCGAACAAATCGCCGACATATCCAATTCTTTGGGACTCCGCCATTTATGGAGCAGAAAGCCCAAAGAACTATCGGGCGGACAACAACAACGAATTGCCTTGGCGAGAGCGATAGCGAAGAAACCTTCCATCTATCTATTCGACGAGCCATTATCGAATTTGGCTAGCGATATGAGGGAGGAAGAGAGAAAACTGATTAAGGAAGTCTCGAAGAAATATGGCGCGACTTCTTTATATGTAACCCACTCGATGAAGGAGGCTTTCGCCATCGCCGATAACATCATCGTCATTAACGAAGGGAAAGTGGTGGCTAGGGGAAGCGTAGAAGAAATCCGCCATTCATTGGAGCCGACGATAAGGGGCATGATCAATGCTGAGTTCAATTCTCTATAACGACGATGTGGTCAAGAACATCAAAAGAAGAATAGTCTTTTCTATACTTTTCATAGCCTTGTTCGTGATATTGATGGTCCTCGAAAGCGCACTCCTATGCCTTCTGATATCCGACGAAACGATAATTTGGATAACGGTTGTTTTATCGGTATCTTTGGTGCTTTTCTCTTGGGCGATCATTTATCTTGCAACCGTTTATCTTGCGTCGTCCCTAGCGAGAGAAAGATTGATCAAGCGTTTTCAAAAGACGGAAGGAAAGACGTTTTCTGGAAAGATTATTTCCGCTTCAAAGACGAGGACGCCGATGAAATTCATCCAAGCCTATGCCGTTGAGATGGAAATAGACGATGGGATTAGGAATTTCTATTATGACTCCGCGTTAGGTGAAACACCATTTAAGGAAGGGGAGGAAGTTGCCCTTTTAATCAAGTCCAACTTCATTTGCGAGGTGCGCCATGAATAAATTCTTCGGAAAGATCAAAGAGTGGTGGTATCTATATCTCGCTTTTTTGATATTGATTCCTATCGGCGTCTCTTATCTCACCTATGTCGTTAACCTCCCTAGAAACGAAGAGACCATTAGCATCTTCATCGCTTCATGCAGCACAAATGTGAAAGAACTTAGAGCGGAACTAGAAGAAGAAAAACCGCAATATCTACGTCAAATCTCCATTAAATCATACGTTTATGACGATAAGGATTTCTCGCAATACTATAATTATTTCGGATGCCAGGACGTTGATATCGTCGTCCTTCCAGAGAGCAAAATATCTTCGGGAACGGTCTTGTCTAATTATAAGAAACTTGACGCTTCGCTAGAATCGGATGCCGCTTCTTATTATTATCCGGAAGGAAGCTCGAGCGCATATGGCAAACTGATCCATAAGAAAGGCGAGGAGAATGGATTGATAACCTATAAGGATGACAATCACGATGAGGACTATTATCTCTTCTATGGCAAGAATTCGTTGCATTTAGGTGAGATGTCTGGGACTAATTGGAATACTGCGCTTACGTTCGCGGAAATAATCGAAGGGAAAAGATGAAAAGAAAAGCCAAAAACGTAGATTATGCGATTGGGAACCTTCCGCATAACAGGAAGGAGCAGTTTTTCGATATCGCCAAGCACCGTTTCTTTTTGCTTCTCGGAATAGGGTTAATAATTCTTTTGTTTTCGTTGCCAATATTTGCCTCGATGATCTATCGGGATGTTTTATTGATGAGTGTCGAGGCAAGCGAAGCGACTAGCGCCGAGAAAGAAGCCACTTCTTTCAGCGTTAACCTCCTCTTCTCTTTCCTTTTCGCGTTTTCTTTATTGATTCTTTCCGTTGGGTTGTCCGGGATATCAAAGATACTTAGGGAATTGATATATGATGAGCCGATTTTCTTCAAAGACGATTTCTTTAGCGGGATCAAGGAAAACGCCAGGCAACATTTAATTCTTGCCCTTTTTGCAGGGATTTTTTGGTTTTTTGCCAATTTCATTTCTCTTATTGCAAACAATTTCATTCTCAAAGTCATTTTCGTCGGCGTTAATATAGCCTTCATCTTTCCGCCCGTTTTCGTCGGCTTCTTCTTGGCTAACGTGTATTCGAATAAGTTCTTCAAAAACCTTCAAAGCGGTTTCGTTATCTATTTCAAAGCGTTCCCGTCGGTCATCTTGACGTTTGTTTCCATCTACGCCCTATCCTTTCTCCAATACGTGCCATTACTAATCGTCAAATATTTGGTGATGGCCGCTTTGACGGTGATATACGTTCCTTTCGCATTCCTTATCTCCTTCCTAAATCAAATTCGCTTATACGACGAACTCATCAACAAAGAGCAATTTCCTGAGTATTATCACAAGGGCTTGGCGGACTATTACGGCAAATGATGCCATTTATGGCATAAAACCGCACGCAAATAATGGTTTCACAAATTCGAAGAAAGAAATATCGTTTACAATCCTTGTAGGACTAACGAGGAAACGATATGAAGAGAAGACTGCTGGCGCCATTATTCGGAGGAATCGTTTCCTTCGCGTTGATATTCACGATCGCTTCGGC
This sequence comes from bacterium, assembly GCA_963616935.1. Lineage (GTDB taxonomy): Bacteria > Bacillota_I > Bacilli_A > RFN20 > CAG-826 > UBA4951. The sequence goes on from CAVEMS010000001.1 coordinate 61,002, forward strand.
GAACGGCGTTTTGACCTTCGCTAACGAAGCGAATGCTAAATGGGTGCATTATGCGAAAAAAGAAGCGACGGCTTCTTCTAATGGCGTTAGGGAATATTGGGTCAAGTGCGGCGCCAATCATTATCAATTCGAAGCACCTTCTTCTGGAACGGTGGAGGACGCTTTGACGTATGACCTCTCCGAATTCGTGGAAAACGATCCTCGTTACATCATCTATGTGCCATCTAGCGTCAGCGCCTTCTATAGACAAAGCGATTCTCTATACGATTTCTCGGAATTCTCTTCGTCGGAATATCTTTTGGGAGACGGATATCGCGTATCAAACGTTTCGGGCGTTCTTGGGAATTCGTCGCGATATGAATTCGTCAAAGACGATAAATCACCCGTTTATTCGGCGATGTGCATGACCGTCACCGACACCATAGGGACGAATGATGAATTGACCGCTTTATCGAAGACAATCGAAAAAGGAGATACGGACGGTTACTACGTTTTGACTTCGGATTTGTCTTCGCCAAGCGGTTGGACCGATAGCGACGATCATCTTTTCAAAGGGGTTTTCGATGGTAGGGGACATACGATCGATAAACCGATTACATGGGGCAAAAGGCTCTTTGGGAAAACGTATGGCGCGACCATTAAAAATGTCGATTTCACGAATATTGAGGTTTTTTGCGTTTTAGGTACCGAACTTACCGATACGACGATTGAGAATTGCTCTTTTAGCGTGGGCCCGGCGATGAACACAGCCTCCGGAGGAGCGCTTCTATGCGACGATTTGGGAAGCGGATCTCTTCTTAAGGATGTCTATATTGATATGGGCGAGACGAGCATGAAGTGCTCTTGGCTCGCACAAGGAGTCGTTTCCGCAATCGCTTCCTATAACGTCTCTTCGGTTGATGATCCAGTGACTTACGATAATGTCACCTTCAGAGGACTAAACTCCACCAAGATGTATTTGTTTGACGCCGCTTATAGGGGGTTACGTCCGTCGGAAATAAATTACATAAGCACCTATTGGTTCATAAAAGACGGCGCCACCAATTACGATATCAAGTATGTTTCCGGCGACGAAAACATCCAAATCGCCGCCACGATGATAAAGGATGAGATCTATAACGCGACGGGGAAGAGTTTGCCGCTTACGGCCATCGCCGCCTCCGACGTCTATGAAAACCAAACATCGAGCATCATCGTTGGATCTAGCGTCTCGGCAACGGCGGAGAAGATAAGCCTTCCGACGGAGACGAGTTCTTACACCCTTAAAGGAATCGGCAAAGCCATCTATTTGAATTCGGCCGATTCGAAAGGCTATCAGCTCGGCGCCCTCAAGCTATTGGACATATTGGTTGGATACGATTATTTGGGCGGCGAGATCTCGACTTATGATGTCTCTGACGTCAATAACATCGATTTGCCGTATATCGATATCTCCTATACGCCGTCATTCGGCTATCGTAAATGCGATTGGAGCGACATCGGATTCAGCTCCTCTTTCTATACCGATTGTTATCGTTTGGGATATAACACCGAATTCGATCGTTATTCGTATTATCTTCGCGCTCCAGCCGTTGGAACTTTCGCAAGTGAGGAATGCTTCCATACTTCACTGCAAATTATTTACCCAGGCACTTACTATTCTTCGCATCCGAACTGGTTTGCCGTCGATTCGAGCGGAAATAACTATGGAAGCGACTATCGGCTATGGCAACTTTGCTTTACCGCCCATGGCGATAATGCGGAATACCAATCGTTATTGGAGCAAACCGCTTCGACGGTTATCTCTTTGTTTAAGAATTGCGGCAACGCCAATATTCGTTCTCTCTTGTTTGGAACGGGCGATAGCATGAATGTCTGCCATTGTTCGACTTGCGAGGCGAAAACGAGCGAATATGGATCGATATCCGGAACGGTTGCGAATTTCTGCAATGATTTAAGGGATAAGATCTACGAGAACATAGCGGAAACGGGAAGGGATTCGGTTGACATCGGCTTCTTCTCGTATTGTGGCTATAACAGCGTGCCGTTTAAGAATGGTAGTCCGACCATAACGTTAAAAGACAACGTTTATGTGCTTGTGGCTCCGATTGAGGCCAATTTCACCTATTCCCTTAACGAATCTTGTAACAGCTCCTTGAAAGAGATATTCGTGAACTGGGCGAAGGTCGGCGACACGCACGCTTGGCTATATGACACCAATTTCAATAACTATCTATTCCCACACAATTCCTTCAAATCAAATGCCGAAAACATCAAGATTCTTAAAGATATCGGCGTGAAGTTTATCTATTTGCAAGGGCAGCATAATTCGACGCAGCCAAGGACCGGCTTTCACGCGTTGAAGAAGTACGTGCACGGCAAATTCATGGTCGATGCGGATAATTCCGATTACGACGAGTTATTAAATAACTTCTTCGCTTCTTATTATGGTGAAGGAGGGAATGAGATGAGGACCTTCTATAACGAGATGGTCGCCCATTTAGAGAGTCTTGAAACGGATTCGAGCAAGACGAAGATACTTTACGCGAGCGATAGCAGATCGATATATGCCGCGATAAACGACCGGGATCTATGGGATTACGACACTTTGAAGAGTTGGGCTTCTCTTTGCGACACCGCCTATTCGAAGGCCACGACTGAGAAAGCCAAGAAACATATTTTGGCTGAATCGATATTCCCTCGTTTTGCCTTATGTTCCTTGTTTACCAAATATACGGATTGGAATGGCGGCAAAGTCTTAGATTTTAGCGGAACTGGGAAGGCGGCGTTAAAAGCGTACCGCGAGGCCTTCAAAACGGATGCCGATGCGCTTGGCATGACGATTACGACCGAAAGTAAAGCGAATACCTCTCTAAGCGATTATTATTCCGATTGGGGCATTGCCTAATCTCTTCGATTCTTATTTTGAAGCGGTTTTTGCGGAGATTTTTGGATATTTGAGCAATGAATGGCTCATTATTCCTTTAGCTTATGTATTTCGCGATACTTGCCTGGCGCTAAGCCGTAGGTCTTTTTGAAAGTGTTCGAGAAATGAGACATCGAGGAATGGCCGATCAAATCGCATAGCTCAGTTATCGAGATGTCGCTATTGACCAAAATGTCGCGAGCGCTAGAAAGTTTGACCTTCTGTATATATTCGCCGATTGGTTCATTCATGTACTCTTTGAATAAGCGGGATAAGTGGGTCTTCGAATAATTCGTCCTTTTGACGACGTCGCTTACATTCCAATGGAGGTTGTTTGGGTTGTTTATTTCGGCTAATAGATCATTGAGCCATCCTGGTCTATTGTTCTCCGATAACGATTCCTTTTGATTGAACATCGGCTCTAAGAGATTGAAGACTAAGAAAGATATGAGGGAAGCGATTTTGTCATTTGCCTCATCCTTTTCCTTTATTTGGCTCAGCATGAAAACGATTTTCTTTAGACGCGCTTCGCTCAAGACGAAGGAATTGTATTTCTTCGGATCGAATAACTCAAAAAACGAAGGAATCATCGTAAGGGCTATCTTTTCGAATCTCTCTTTCTTCAAACAGACGCAATAATGGCTCGAATTTTCTGATGTTTCGATGATCATATGGGCGTTTTGCGGAAACAAGAATGTGCAATTGAGTTTCTTTTCTTGATGCTCCACGCCGTCGATTATATGAGTGTAGGTACCTTGGAAGAAGATGATGAACTCATAGAAGTCGTGATCGTGATATGTCGGGTAGCCGTGGAAGACGTGGTGGAACTTGAGGAAATCGTCATAATTCAAATCCCTTTGGGTGTCGTAGATCAATTTAACGGGTTTCTCGAGATACATATTTGTTATAAAGGATAATGAAGAGGCCGCCTTTGTCAATATATGAATGGTGAAAAAAAGCAAATTGAATATAAGGATTTCGATATCTCATTTTGCGTCAACGATAATGGTAATCATTCGATATATAGCCAATTATTATGTATTTTATTGCGTTTTAACCGTTCCATAGGCGTTAACGAAAACGGAAAGAATAGACAAATGATGAAAGAAAAAAACGCCCGACGACAATCGGGCGTGGCGAGAAGGAGTCGTTATTAGGCTTTGATGCCGGTGATGGGGGATATCACAAAGAATTCCCAGCACGTTCCGCCGAGGCTAAGCGTTAAAGCGGCGGTGCCGTTATTGACGTTTTCGTCCAGTGTGAATTCTTTTTTGATATACGTTCCGACGAAGGAGATTTTTCCATTAGAGATGGTGACTTTCGTGTCTTCGGCAAGCTCCCACCCCCTGGTTGTGGTTTCTGGAGCAAGACCGATGAAGTTATCGGCCGATGGCGATGCCGAATAGGAGTCCGGCGCCGCTCCGAGGAAATATTGCATCTTTCCTCCGCCGCCGTTTCCGCCAAGTCCGAATGTGAAGCTTACTTTGCTATATTCAGAGTAATTGATCTTCGGGAAGGTGAGTGTCGCGTAAGCGCTTGAAAGGTTGTTAACTTGTCCGACGAAATAATCGTCGCCAAGGGAGAATGGGAGGTTTTCGCCGAGGCTTCCTGCTGTTTTGGCTGCCGTTTTCTTGTCAGAGCTACAATCGAAACCGCTACTTGAGGAGACGATGCCGGAATTATCGGTGAAAGTGATGAAAGGAGTGTAGGCTTCGACCCACGCTTTCATCTTGGCTGACAATGGATTGGCCGTCTTTTCGTAAGAGGTCATAAGGTCCATAAGCGATTTGTATTCGCTTATTTGACCGGCGTATCCATCAACTGCGGCGTCTGGAAGCGCGTCTTCGATGGCTGACATGACCCCTAGATAATCGCAGTCGAACGTGCGGAACGGAGAGACGTATAGCCATCTCCAATTCGCGCCGGTCAAGGTTATCTCAAGGCCTTTTCTGCCATGGTATGTGTCATTATCAAGCGTAATCGAGGTGTTCGCTCCGGTATAGGCATTGCTCACCGTTACGTTTTGTCCATCGATGGTCACGGTGTAGTTATAGAAGCTCTTGGTCGCTAAGTCCCCGATCGCCGTGTTGTTGAGCTTGACGCTGGAAACGCTGCCGCTGAAACCGAAGGTGAAACCGATGGGTGAGGTGGCGGCGGAGAAATCGTAAGCGGGGAGCCCTAATCCGGCGACCACGCTCATGCTGTTAGGATATAGGAAGCCTTGTGAGCCGTCGCCTCCGGGATAATATTCGCTTGTGATGTCGCTATCCCTGTCCGTTTCTCCTCTCACTGCGTATTTCCAAGTTGCCTCGGATGGCTGAGTGTAGTCGGTGTCATTATTGGTTAATTTCAAAACGGCATCGTTATTCTCGTTAAAATGGGTCGCGCTCCAGCGAGCGACGAGAGTCATATCGTCGTTGACTTTATCGACTTTTTCGCCTTCTTCGTTATACCAACCGATGAACTTATGCCCAGCGATGTCTTCTGGCGCGCTTGGGAGTTTGTTTGAAGCGACTTTGACGCTCGTATTCGCTCCATCGGCTGTGACGTTCTTTAACGTGACGTCATAGGCGCCTTTTGCGACATGGACGTTGATTTCGAGACTCATGGCGAATTCTTCGCAAACGACCTTCAAAATCGCTTCGCCTTTCGCTTTGGCGACGATTTTGCCATCTTCCCAAACGGCTACGGATTCGTCGCTTGAAACGTATTTCAAAGCGTACGTTGCTTTGTTTTCTCCTTCGGTGAAGACGATTTCTGGGGTGAATTCCGTTTCGTATCCGTCTTCTCCTTCCATTTTGTAAGTGGCGAGGTTAAGCTCATAACCATTCTCTCCGTCTTCGAGATTTCCTAAGGCTAGATGCAAATCGCTATTGACGACATTCACTTTTAGCGTTTGCGATAAGGTCACGCCTTTTGCCTTGGTGTGGATAACATATGATGATTGGCCGTATTTTAAGCCAACTACTTTGATTTTCGAATTTTCGTATGTCAAAGAGGCGATGTCGTCACTTTCCATTTCGAGCGTGGCGTCGATTATCTCGCCTTTATAAAGGACATAGGCATCGATGGAATATGTTTCGTCTTTTCCGATGCTCACCTCAAGGTCGCTCATAACGATGCGTGGAGCTTGGGAAATGGATTTTACGGTGACATCGCAAGTCGCTCTGACGCCTCCTATTGAAGCGACTATGACGCAGTTTCCCGTTTTAAGGGCTTCGACTTTGCCGTTCGAGACGCTTGCGACTGAGTTATCGCTGCTTCCCCAAGTGACGGGGCCAGAAAGGTTTTGAAGCTCATATGTCAGAGTTATGCTTTCATATTGCTCAAGCGAGACGCTCGTTTGGCTTAGTATGATCTTTGGCTCAACCAGTGAGGAGCCGCTGTCATTTGAAGGGTTCTCGCTTTTTCCCTCGCCGCAAGCGGCAAGAAGACAGGCGGAACTAAGGAGAAGTAAGATGGAAGATATTTGCTTTTTCATGGCTTTTATCCTTTCTTTTATTTATAAGCCCCAGGAATTGAAGACACTATCCATGGTGGCATTTTCGTTTAAATAAGTGACATTGGCTTTGTTGCAGTCTTCCTTGAAGGATTTGCGGAGGTTTTTGATGGTTTCGGAGCTGTATTTGCCGCTGTAGTGGTTTATCAAGGCGTATCTTGGGAAGATCGATTCGAGAGTGAGGTTCTCATAAAGCGCTTCGTACAATGTGCGGTTAGTGTCCTTGCATTTGAGAATCGCTTCCTTGCCTTCCTCGATATAATCGACCCATCTATCGAGCAATTTCTTCGGCCAGAAACGGGATTGGGCGATGTTGTTATAGATCGTTCCGTTGATGTCGCTGCTATAAGTGGTCTCGATATATTCGCACTGCTCTTGTAATTCGTGGAAATATTTGAGCATCACGTTCTTCGCGTCGCCGAAATAGTTGGTGAAGAAATCATCTACTATATCGTTATAGTCAGTGTTAACGTCGAACAAAGAGACGGAATTGAGGTATTCCTTAAAACGGCCGAAGCAAGTGACGGCTCCGTTATTGTGCTGCCCTTCGTTATACATATACATGCCATTATTTTCGTAGGCGAAGCGATAGCTCTCGATCATCGTGTCATAAGTGTTCAAAGGATAGAGATAATGGCTGAAATTCGTTTCATAGAACCATAGGTAGACTTTGTTTGACAAAGCGCCCCAGCCTTTGATGTAATTGGCGTAGTTTGAGTTATCTTCGTCATAGAAGCTCTTGGTGTAGCAAGCGCTGATTGGAGCGATATAGGGTCCGACGTGTTCATTGCAGACGACGTCAGGGCTGGTCGGGATGTATTTCCCATCCGCGCCAAGCTTGACGCATGGCTTTTCTGTTCGGTGATAAGCGAAGAAAAGAATGTTCAATTCGCGTTTCGCTTCGCCGGTTTTTTCGGCTTCCGCTTCCAAATAGGCTTGGATCTTGTCATCTAATTTATTGCAGAAGACGACGACGGAGCCGCTCTCTGCGCCGTATTTGGCGACGTTATCGCGGCAAGCAGAACATGTGCAAGCGTTCGCGTTGTCTTGGATGGTGAAGGTTAGGGCGCCGACGGTCTTATTGCTTTTGAGTTTTTCGACCATCTTGCCGTAAACCTCATTGACCATGGCGTCGAGTTCGGTTGAATCACCATGGGCCGTATAGCAAATCTGATCACCGCCATCGCTATACCATTTTGGGTGGTAGGTGTAGTATTCCGACGGGGAACCGTCGCTATTTTCTTTCGGCAAATAGTCAAATGAATTATGGAAGGATTGGATGTTGCTATCCGAATAGAAAGTTTCCGAGGTCGTTAAGAAACCCATCTCATAAGATGCGGTGTTCGAGATTTTGTTGCTTTGGGTGTGAAAAGTGACATCCGGTCTTTCTACGATGTTGATGTCCGGAAGGGTTTTGCCGTCTTTCGTATATTTCACGATGTTATAGCTATAACGAGTGAAGCCGATGACGTGTTTAAGGAAAGTGATGGCGGCTTGCTGATATCCGTATTCGCCTTCGACGCGGATATAAACCGCGTTTTCCTTGGTGACGATTTGGTAGCCGCTTGGGCCAAGTGCCTTATCGGAGACGGGGATATTTTTCGAGGCTTGATAAGCGGAATCGCCAAGCAAGATGAAATGGTCGTCCGTCAGGTTTTCCGGTAGTGAGTCGACCAAAAGGCAAACGCCGGTGGCTGATTCAATATGGGTGGCTATCGTGCTGGCCGCTTTCTTGGCGTTCGAATCGCCTTCTTCATAATAGATTTTGTAATCGGAATGTCCATTATCAACGAAAACCCTATCCGATTCCTTAACATCCACATCGTGAAGGGTTCCTTCTTGGAAGTGGAGTTCGTCGTCGCTAGTGACGCTGATGACGTTGTCGATATTATCCGAGCTATCATCGGTGTGATCGCCCGAACAGCCGACTAAGGAAAGAGGCAGGAGAGAGAGGAGAAGCAATTTGTTTAATTTCTTATTCATTTTATGTCTCCTTATTTCGTTACTTCGAAGGTGAAGGATTCGTAAGAAACGTTACCAGCGCTATCCATCGCTCTGATGCGTAGGGTATAGGTGCCTTCGTGCTGTGGCTTGAAGGCGTTATGGGTGCCAAGATAATAAGTCTGCCCATAACTTGTCTCCACATAGACGGAAACGATTGGGTTTTCGTCGATGTCGTCGGTGACGATGTAGGAAGGAACTCTAACCGTCTCTCCGACTTTGACGGAGGAAGGAATGGTTCCGGTGACGGTTATGATTGGCGCCGTCGCATCGTCGATGTTAATCGCGAAGATGAAATTCGTTTCGTTATCGCTTGAATCGAATGCGGAGTAAGTGGCGATGTATTGTCCGTATTCGGATATTTTGATCTGATACTCAATGGTGGCGTCGACGGCGTTAAGAAGATTTCCGTTGACGTCTTTTGCGATATTGCCGTTTGGGTCTTTGACGGTTACGGTGCAAGAGACATTCGGATCGAGGACGTCGCTAGCCGTTATCCTATTGATCGTCACATAGTCCCCATAAGCATAGCTTCCGCCGTAGTCGCCATGGATCGCGATCCTTGGTCCGCCATGGTCGCTAGTCGAATAGGAGATGCTTTGATTGTCGATTTTGGATAGTTTTAGTCCCGCCCCGGTTTTGGCGTTGATTAATTCCAAAGAAAGGTAGACTTTGCCAGAACTAAATCCGGTAAAAGACGCGCCATCATCGTAAGAACGAGCCTTAACGCCGGTGCCGTTGAAAGCGAAGAGGCCATCGGCATAGCTTACCGCCAAGGTGTTTTTCTTTAAGAAGCTCGACGAAGTGACATAGGCTTTGCCGTTGATTCCATAGGAAATCTCGCCTGAGGCGTTAGCGATCAAGGAAACGGTGAACTTTTCGTTTTCGTTTTCGCTATCGGTGAAGCTGATGTTTAGTTTCTTGAAGTCGAATCTTTCGAGGTCGGTCGATAGGGAAATAGAGGAGTTTTTGGCGATTATCGGGTTAACGAAATCGAAGGACGCATTGCCCTTTTTCGTCGCATAGAAACTGACATCGTTATCGCTGACATCGAAAGTCATGTTCTCGCCGACGAGATAGTTTTCGATGGCGAAACGATCGATTCCTTTTTTCCTGACGTAAGGATTGATCGTTTGGACTTTGTAAGTCTTCGTGATGTTCTTATATGAATAGACGAATTGCAATTGTTCTTGTGAGGAGGAGATTTTCGGGACGAAGGAAGAGCCGCTTTCGGCATCGTATGGATAGATTCCGTTATCGACTCTGACGTTCATCGAAACGGGCGTCCCGGTGCCGGAAGAATAGTCATAAATTACCGCTTTCGGCAAAGTATAGATGCCATCGGATATGTAGTACTTCGGGAATTTGGGTTCTTCGTATAGGACCGCTCCATCGTTGGAGGTGGCCGTGTATTCGTAAGCGTACTTAGATTCCTGGCCGATTACGTCCTTGGCGGTGAAGGCGACCGAATAAGTTCCGAGTTCTTTTGGGATGAATCCGTTTTCGTCGCTTGGATAAACGACGCCGTCTTTCTTGACTTCGAAGGAGCCTTTGAGCTCGCCTGACCCGCCCGTCATTTTGAATTTCGGGAACGAAAGGGGTTCGCCTTGCTTCCCGCTTGAAGCGATTTCGCCATCGGCTTCGATCGTTATCTTTTCGACGTTTTCGTCGGTAGTGACTACCACCGTTTTTGAGGAGATGTTTCCGGTTTTGTCTTTGGCTTCGTAGACAATGCCGTAGACGCCATCTTTTGCGACTTCAAAACGGCCGTCTTTCGCTTTGACGTTCACCATATTCACGGAACCGTAGTTGTAATATACGCGCGAAGTGACTTCGCACTCGCCATCCATATCGTCTTTCGCTTTGGCGGAATATATAGGGTAGGAGAAGCCTTTTTTGGCGCTAGGCAATTCGCCGGCTGGCAAATCGACGGTTATTTCCGGTCCCTCGTTATCGATGATGGTCTCGGTTGAGATGTCGTGCCCCAAAAGGTCGGTGATTAAGAAATTCGCGCTTGAGGAGCTATATCCGCGGGCATAGATGCTTAAGTTGACTAAGCTAGATTCGAAGCCATCCCATAAGGTACTGACGTACTTCGGATCGTCGAAATCGACCACAAAGATGTTGTTAACGTATAAAGCGTTCTCGTCTTTCTTGTATTTAAGGGTGATGACCGAACCATCTTCGCCTGGTTTTCTATCTGGATAATCCGGGGAATAGGAACCATAGAAACTATGGGTGATTGGAGTGCCGAAATCATCGTTGATATGTATTTGGTTGAATTTCTTTTCGTATCCCGTGAGCAATTGATCGGGGCCCTTGGCCGCTATATAAGTCCAAGGAGCCGAAAGGCCTTCATTCGACGCTTTCGCGCGGACGGTCATAACGTTATCAGGGTTATCGGTTTCCGATAATGATATGTATAGTTCGTTGAAATCGATGACGCCGAGCATTGAAGGGGTGACGAATAGCTCGATGATATTGCCGTCTTTCGATAGATCGATTGGCTGTGATAAGGAAAGGGTTTCGCCTTCGGCCAAAGAGACATATAAGCCTTCTTTGTTGTATGTTCTATCGCTTGTTTCGAATGAGGAGATCGATTTGGTGCCGCTAAAAGAGAGAAAGGGGCTTCTCACCAAGAAAGTCTCCGTCTCGGAATAGCATTTGCCATCCTTTTCAGCAGTGAAGTGAAGGGTATAGACGCCGACTTCCGATAAGATGACCTCCGATTGGTAATAGGAAACACCGCTTGGGAATTCGATTACGCAATCGTAAGTGATGCCGTCTTTCATTAGGGAAGGCAAAACGAAAGTCGAATTGAACTTGTACTCGTCCGCAATGCTTAATTCGGCCATTTTCGCTTTCGGAGAGGTCGCGAATGAAACGGAAGTCGATGCCGCGAAAGGCAGAATTAGAAGAGAAGGGACGACAAGCAAGCGTTTGGACTTTTTCATATTATCCTTTGATACCTCCCATGGTTAGGTTTCCAAGTAATTTCTTATGGAAAATTAAGAAGATGACTAGAACTGGCAGAAGCATTAAAGCGGCTGCGGCCATACGCGCTGGAGCGTTGGAAAGTTCGTTGATGTTAGAGAAAACCATACGATACATGCCGACGGCGATCGTTGGATAGCTGTCTAAATAGACGAGAGGAACTTGGTAATCGTTCCAGAAGGTGATGAAGTTGATGAGCATGACGGTGAAAAAGAGGGGTCGGACCATCGGCAGGATGATTTGAAGCAAGACCCTAAGATTACTTGCGCCGTCGATTCGAGCCGCTTCGATGTAAGCGTTAGGCAAGGAGCGGAAATAGTTATAGAAGACGATGAAGTAAAGACCTAAGAAATTGGCTTTGAGCAACCATACGCCCCAAATTTGGTCATATAATCCGAAGCGTCTTGCCATCGCGATTTCGGCTGGCAAATTGCCGACTATCGGCAAAATCATCGTGATGACGACGATTAAGTAGATGATTTTTGAGAACTTGTAGTCGAATTTGGCGCATAGATAACTCGTGATGCAGGGGACGATGGTCGCGAAGAACGCACATCCTAAAGCGTATAAGAAACCATATAGGAATAATTGAGGCAGCATCACGTATTCGACGCCGCTTGCCGTTTGAATTTCGATGTAGAAGAGGTTATAGACGTTCTCAAAATTGGTGAGCACCCATTCTTTTGGTAGTCCGACCGGATTGATGGCGAAATCGGTGTTCGGCGCTTTGAAAGCGGTCATCAAAGCCCAGATCAAAAGAGTCAAGATCGCTAAAGAATAGAGAATCAAAAAGATAACGATGATGATTGATAAAGGCGAGATTTTCTCGCGTTTCTTGGCAACTGGCCGATGAAAGACGTTCATTCTCATTCTTTAATCCTCCGATGGTCCGAATCTCTCTAGCAACCGTTTGGTGATTAAGGTCAAAGGAACGGCAATTATGGTAAGAAGGAGCCCGATTGCGCAGATATAAGGATATTCGGATTCGTTGATACCGGCGTTGATGGTCAAGCTATATAGATGATAGCCGTATGTTTGGACGGCCTCTGGGGCCGTTGTGCCATAAAAAGAGAAAAGGTTCATCTGATTGGTGAAGATGGAAGCGACGCTTGTGATGGCAAAAGTCGTTATCGTCGGATAAATGCCTGGCAAAACAATATGGATGAATTCTTGCCAAGCGTTGCATCCGTCGATTTTGGCCGCTTCGATAACGTCGGTTGATAAGCCGCTCATCGCATTGCTATACATCAAGACGTTAGTGCCAAAACTCACCAATATGTTATAGAAGATGATCGCCCAGAAACGGGTTTTTGGATCGGAGATTAAGCCTCCGATTGAGTAACCGAAGATTTCCGGCATCGCCGACTCGACGAAATATTGGTAAATCGTGACCATGACGATGGCCGAAAGGATCGAAGGCATGAAAAGCATGACCTTGAAGAAAGATCCCATCGGCAACTTCTTATAGATGAAATAAGAGAACAACAAAGCGAATATCGTTCCTATCGAGTAAGTTAATAAGAAATATAGGAAAGACATCCCGAAAGTCGTTAGCAGTGTCGGTTCCGTCATCTTTTGGAAGGCGTTCGATAAGGCGTCTATTGACCAAGTCGCCGTCCCGCTTGTCATATCGATCTTTTGGAAGGCGTAGAGAAAGCTTCTAGCATTAACCCCGATATAGAAGATGGCGAATTGGGCGACGGGGAAAAGCATCATCAGAACATAGAATAAGAAGTTTCCGTCAAATAGCTTCTTCTTTTTCATAATGGTTCCTGTTGGCCTTCTTATGACTATAAGAATTAATGGTTATAGTGGCTCCACTCGTTTTTATAGTAGGTGTACATGCCAGAGAAATAATCCTCGGCTGAGTATCCTTCGTCGGTCAAACCGGTTACGACCCACTGGTTCGTTTTGCCGTTGATAGTCGTTTCATATTGGAAATTCGGATGGAATTTCTTCTGATTGTTGGCGAAGAAGGAATTATTCGCACAAGGATAGATGATGTCGCTATTCGCCTTTCTCTCGTATAAGGAACGACCATAGTATGTCATTTGATTCAGATCGTTTTCTGTCATCGTGTAATTGAGGGCTTTCGGAGTGTTCGTAGTGATGGTGTATTCAACCAAAGAGGTGTCGGTGTTACAGAATTTGATGAATTCTTTGACGATGCTCTTCTTATATTCTTCGACGTTGGCCTTCATGAAGCAGAAAGAATAAAGATGGTCATAAAGGGTCGTTTTCTTGGTTGAATCCGCTTTTTCCTTGGTTGGTTGCGGAAGAGGCATGAAAGCGAAGCGGCGGTTCTTCATCGAAGCTGATTCGCTCTTGGACGATTCCATTTCCTCGAAAATGCCTTTGGCTTCGTTTTGCCACCAGCAGCCATCGCTAAGCATGGCATATTGCGGGGTGCTTTCGTCATAGCCGCCATAAAGGAAATCCCTTTGGGCATCGGTATGCGAATAAGCGGTGGTCATTTTCGTCTTGTTGTAATAACTATCGTTTTCGACGATGGTTTTGAGGAATTTGATGCCGTAATATTTTCCGGCCATACGGGAAACTTCATATCCGTTTTCTTCCGTCAATGTCGTTGGGGCGCTATCTATCACCAATTCGCCGTTTTTGATGGTTGCCAAAGTGTTAACTTCGCCATCGCAAGTGAAGACCTTGCTCATTTCTTCTTTGCCTTCGTAATTGGCGGCGAGGGAATTGACCAATAAGTTCAAATAATCGTTTTTGTTTTTGCCGTTCGATAAGAAGGGAACGCAGTCGCTTTTGGCGATGTAGTTGCATAAGTCGAAGAATTCGTCATAAGTTGTCGGCAATCCGTCGTCGCTAGTTCCCGAAACACCGTCTGGACCGTCGGACTTTTTGATGTTCGTTTTGCTGATGAATTTATCGGCTAGGTAAGTCGTTCCGCTTGGGTTCTTCGCAAAATAGAAACCTTTTTTGTCGAATAAATCGACGTTATAGGTGATTCCGAAATATCCAGAGTAATGCGGCAATGCGTAATAATGTTTTTCGCCGTTCTCTTCGATTCCATAGAAGGATTTTTGCGAATCGTCCATCTTATCGAGGATCGATTTGTCTTCGCCGTCGAGCTTATCGGTGACGACATCGGTGATATCGGCCAAGATTCCTTCGTTCTTAAGGCTGAAGTAAGACGATTGCTCGGTGAAGATGACTTCGTCCCTGTTCGTCAATATCTTGTTAGCGGACGCATCGGCGGTGTCCTTATTGTTATTGATATAGATTTGAACGCCTTTCTTGCCTTCTTCCAAAACGTCGTCTTTATGCGCTTCCTCAAAGCGGTCTTTAATTTTGGATAGCCACTCCGATCCGTATCCTCCGTCATAATTCCTGACGTAAATCTGCGTCTTTGATGCGTCGATTTTCTCGACATTCGGAGGAGTGGTGGTTTTGCAGCCGACCACGGCAAAGCTCAAAGCGCTTGAGGCTAAGAGCAGAACGTTTTGTTTTCTCATTTGGTTATCTCCTTTTGGCTTTTCGTCATCCCGACTCTAGAAAGCGCTTACTTTCGCGTTAGGCTTGAAACGCGTTTTTCGTTCAATGCGTTTTATTATCTTTTTTCTGCCTAAAGAATCGGTAGATGGACTACACATAAAAATGTTATTTTTTTCGGTCGTTTTCGGTTATACGCAATCCATTTAGATAAATGCTTTTTTTAATCATTGGAATCGCTTTGTTCGT
Organism: bacterium; assembly: GCA_963616935.1. Taxonomy (GTDB): domain Bacteria; phylum Bacillota_I; class Bacilli_A; order RFN20; family CAG-826; genus UBA4951. The sequence goes on from CAVEMS010000001.1 coordinate 76,109, forward strand.
TGCACAGCCTTTATATCTCTTGTCTTACATAATCACGATGTTGACTTCCTATTCGTCCGTCAAACTTGGCATCGGCGCCATACTTTTCTTTGTCGCCGCCGTCTTGACCATCGTCTCGGTTGTTCTTCATTCGATCGTTTCGCTCATCAACAAAACGGTTGAAGACGAAGAGGCCGTTGAGAAACGCATCAACGTTTTGAAGGTGTATAAGGAATACAAAGACGAGGACATCATCACCGAAGAGGAGTTCCAGATGAAAAAGAACGAAATCTTAGGTCTTTGTGTCAAAAAAGAAGAAAAGAAATAATCGTTTTAAGACATTTATTATTAGGCGGTCGTTTGGCCGCCTTTTTTGATGATACAGGTGGATTTTGCAGGCTTTTTTTGATTTTTTTTCTAATGGATCGCCATGAAACGCCGTTATTTCACTATGCGGATTGCCGAGCTTGGATTGCCGCTTTCTCAAATTTTGAATTATTGATATGACGAAAAAACGATAAAAATTTATTTTTATGGGTACTCTAAAACCTCGAATGTTGCTAATATGTTCGAGTGAATAAAAACGACAAGAAAAAACATCAGAGTAACAAAGGGTTAATAGACCCCTCCAAAGTCAAGACGTTCATCGTTCATCACGAATGCGAATTGCTCGCTTTTTTACGTGAGAAGATGCCTAAGCAATCGCAACATAACATTCGCCATATGATCGCCAATCATCAAGTGGCCGTCGGTGGGGCCCCGGTCTCCCTTTTCAAAGCGCCTCTTTACCCCGAGGACGAAGTCACCGTCACCTGGAACCCGATAAGAAGGAAGGAAAGGAAAGACCTTCCGATTGTCTATGAAGACGACGACATAATCGCTATCAATAAGCCGAGCGGACTATTAAGCGTGGCCACGGAAAGGGAGAAAGGCAAGACGGCATATCGCCTAGTTAGTGATTACGTCACCCAAAAAGATAGGAACAACCGAATCTTCGTCGTCCATCGTTTGGACGAGGACACTTCTGGCGTCCTTATCTTCGCCAAAAGTTACGCGGTGAAGGAAGCCCTTCAATTACATTGGCAGGAGATTGTCTCCAAACGCGGCTATTATGCGATAGTTGAAGGGGAGGATATCCCTGAACAAGGACGACTCGAGGATTACCTTACAATCGATGATACATATACGGTCCACGTGACGAGGAATAAGAAATTAGGGAAGCTTGCGATCACGAATTATCGCAAAATCGCCTGCAAAAACGGCTTATCCCTCCTCGATGTCGATATCGAAACCGGAAGAAAGAACCAAATAAGGGCACAACTCGGGCATATTGGATATTATGTAATCGGAGATGACCGTTATGGCGAGCCGTCCGATCCATTAAAAAGACTTGGGTTACACGCCTATCAATTGACTTTTGTCAATCCGATGAGCAAAAAGAGCTACGACCTCAAGGCCGATATCCCAGAATCTTTCAAAAGACTCTTTTGGCGAACGCGAAAGCAAGAAGCCGAAGAGAAGCTCAAGAAAGAGGAAAAACGAGCGATGAAATCGTTCGATAAGGCCTATAACAGTGAGAAACCGCTGAGAAAGAGAAAAAATAGAAGCGATAAGGGAGGGAAGAGAGCATGGCAGAAGAAAAAAGCAAAACAAAACACCCGCTACTAAAAGAATTCATGAAGAAATTGGCCGAGAATTTCTTGGCCGTTTTGCCGATTTTCGCGATTGTTACCGTGTTATTCTGTATCCCAGGCATCGTCAATAATGAAACGTCGAAATGGGAAAGCTATGTCGCTTTTGTGATAAGCGCCGTCTTTGTCGGGCTCGGATTAAGTCTCTTCACGATGGGCGTCGATGAGTCGATGTCGAGAATCGGCCAAGCGGTCGGCGAGTCGCTATTCAAGAAAAAGAATATCTTCTTCGTCGTCGTGATGACTTTCATGATTGGCGTTTTGGTAACCGTGGCCGAACCTGATTTGAGCGTCATGGCTAGTCAAATCGGATGGGAGAAGATCACGCTCATAGCATTTGTTGGCATCGGCGTCGGTTTGTTCGTCGTCTTTGGGGTTCTTCGCATTTTGTTTGGGAAAGACCTTCGCATAATGTTCATTTGCTTCTATGCGATCGTCTTCATGCTCGCAAGCATCGTCGATAAGAGGTTCTTGCCAATCGCCTTCGACTCGGGAGGCGTTACGACGGGTCCTGTCACCGTTCCGTTTATCCTTGCTTTTGGCGCCGGTTTGGCCGCTTCAAAAGCCAATAACGGCAGAAGCGGCGAAGACGCCTTCGGCTTGACGGCCCTTGCTTCTGTAGGGCCGATTATCGCCGTCATGGTCATGTCTTTGTTCATGGACGTCGACAACATGGTTTATACCCTCGATATCAGCCCGCTAGAAAGTTTGGGAGGCTGGGGCGATTTCGCGCCGGTTTTCTTCTCTCTTATTGGCGAGTATCTGCTTGAAGAACTTAAAAACGTCGCGATTGCGATCGCTCCAATTGCCGCCTTCTTCTTCATCTACAATCTCTTCGTTCTCAAATATCGTTGGCGGCAAACGCTCAAGATATACGTCAATTTGCTATATGCATCATTCGGTTTAGTCCTCTTTTTAACGGCCGTTAATGTCGGATTCTTGCCAACGGCTCAGGAAATTGGCAGAGGCCTTGGTGATAATCAAAGCCTTACTTGGCTAGCGATTCTTATCGGCGGTTTATTTGGCATTTTCGGCGTCATTGCCGAACCTGCCGTTCACGTCTTGGTTCACCAAGTCGAAAGCGTTTCCGAAGGCACGATATCTTCGAAATCTGTTCTCGTCGTTTTGGCGTTAGCTGTCGGAGGCGGCGTTGCTTTGGCGGTGACTAGGGCCTATTTCGGATTCACGATTCTTTATTATATGATCCCTGGCTACATAATCGCTTTAGGGCTATCTTTCCTGGTTCCTAAGATATTTACTTCCATCGCCTTTGATTCGGGCGGTGTCGCTTCTGGCCCAATGGCTTCGACTTTCGTTATGCCGTTTGTCGTCGGATTCACGGTCGCCACCCATGGTGAAAGCGCGGTTTATGAAAATGCATTCGGATGCGTGGCGATGATCGCCTTGATGCCTTTGATCGTCGTTCAAATGATGGGTTTAACGGCCAAGATGAAGACGGGAATCTCAAATTTCCGCACCCGCAAGGCCTTTATGGGTGAGGACGATCCGGTGATCATCAATTTTTTGGAGGAGAAGCATGAAGTGGAATCCCTTTAAAAAGAAGACCCTTAAGAGGGAAAGCGTCAATCATGATGCCGGTAGCGCAAGTTACGTGCCTCTTTATTTGCTGCTTACGATCGTGAACGACGGACAGGCGAGTAGCATTGTCAAAATCGCCAGGAATTATGGCGCTTCGGCAAGCTACGTTTGCCATGGTCATGGCACGGCGAGCAACGATTTCTATGAAGTCTTCGGTCTCACCCATAGCAATAAGCAAGTCGTTTTGACGCCAATCAGATCCGATATGTACCCCAACATCAGGGAAGCGACTTTGAACCGCTTTTCGATCAACGATGCCTCAAAAGGCGTCGCCGCGCTTCTTCCCATATCGAGCGTCATCGGGAAGAACGCCTATAGATTGCTAGCCGACGAAAGAGTCGGATTGGACGCGGAAGGAGCGAAGAAACTTATGGAAAACGTACCAATGAAAGGCGATTTCGAACTTGTGGTCGCTATCGTCAACGATAGTTACACCGACTTAGTCATGGATGCCGCCAAATCGGCCGGGGCCAGAGGAGGAACGATCCTTAATGCCAGAGGCACCGGAAACAAGGACATTGAGAACTTCTTTGGCGTCGTGATAACCCCGGAAAAGCAAATCGTCTTGATCATCGTTCCGAAGAAAATCCGCGATGATGTTCTTTCCGCCATCTATAAGAATGTCGGGCTCAATTCCAAAGGGCAAGGCATCGTCTTCTCTTTGCCGGCTAGCGACGTCCTAGGCGTCGCCGAAGAACGGCCCGCCGAGGCGAATGAAGAATCAAACGCCGCAAAGGAAAGCAAGTAACGTATAGGAAACCACTCAGATGAGCGAAACGGGTGGGGGCATATTCGAGAAAAAGGGGAAGAAAGCTTTTTCGTTCCCTCTTTTCCTTAGAGAGCATTTCCCTTTCCTTTTCGAAATCCGCTCACTTTTCTATTTCTTTTGGCTTCTCTTTTTCTTAGGCATCTTCTGGATGGCCTATGGGCTATTCACCAATAGTTTCACTCAATTCTATCCATGGACGGATTACTTCGGACAGTACGTCACGATGACGTATTATTTCCATGATACTTGGAGGAATTTCTTCAAAACCGGCTATTTTGAGCTATATTCTCCATCGACATATCTTGGTTCTGACAACATCGGATCAAATTCGTATTACGGCCTTTTCGATCCGTTTTTGTTCGTTTGCTACATTTTCCCTCGTTCGTGGATTCCTCAGACTTTCGCTATAGCGACGATATTCAAAGGCATCGCAAGCGGCTTTTCGATGCGGGCATACCTCAAGTATATGGGGGTTAAGGAATGGAGCGCGAGGATTGGGGCGATTGCTTTCGCGTTCAATGGCTATGTCAATTTCATGGTTGGATTTCCGAGTTTCGTTTCGATGGCTTTCACCGTTCCTTTGGTGCTACTAGGAATCGAGCAGGTTCTTAAGGAAAAGAAGATCACTTGGCTTGTTATTGGATTGGCACTATTAGGATTCATCTCCTTCTTCTTCCTTGTCGTCGTTTGCATATTCGGGGTGTTATACGCTTTATTCAGGTATTTTCAGACTCTCAAAACGAGGAAAGGGAAAGACCATTTTCTGGTCATCGTTTATGGCGTCGCCGCTTTTGCGCTAGGGATTTTGATGAGCGCTTGGACTCTTTTTCCAAGCATCCGGGAAAGCGCGTTGTCTGGAAGGACAACCTCCATTGCGAAAGCGTACCTCGATAGTTTGACATCCGCTTTCAAAGGGATGGACGTCGGAACGGTATTCGGCCTCTTGTTTGAGATGGTTGGGCGCCATCCCGTGCGGGAAATGCAGGCGATAATTGGATTTTTCTATCCGACGATCGGCTATCGCTATAGCGCGCTCGCGGGCGGTGGATACGATGCTTGGAATGCCTCTTTGTTTTGCTATACCCCCTTCGCTTTGCTTCTCTTTATCGCCTTGGTGAATTCGTGTCGAGAGAAGAAGATATCCCATATCATCGCTTGGCTTCTTATTTGCTATTTGTTATTTACGAATTTCGCCTATTATTTCTTCTACGCTTTTACGGGCGATGGCTATGGAAGGTGGTATATCGTCCTGATACCAGTGATCATCTATTATGGCGCTAAGGAACTTGACCGTCTTAAGGATGAGCCTAGATGGGTGATTGGATTAGGTGAAGGAATCGCCATATTTTTGACTGTTTTGACTTGGGTTCTGTGCGTGACATTGGTTAGGAATGTCTCTTTCGACGACAGGATGGACGGCTATTGGCAAACCAGTTACAAGGTGCCATATGAATATGTTTATGACGGCGTCACCCATTCTTTCATCTGGGTTATTTACCTTCAAATTGGGCTATTGGTGATTGAAGCGATCATTTTCTTAGTTTGGAAGAACAAGAAGATAATCAAGAAAATCGCCCTTGGAAGCGTTATGGCGGAGATAATCTTATGGGGGAACGTCTCCTTTATCGATAACAGCCCATGGCGAGTCGACGATAAAACGAATTCCGCCGGCCAAGTCGTTTCCTATGGTTGGAATGGTGGCAACGCCTATCGCGAAACGGCGACTGCGGCGATGGAGAAGATTAATGCCGAAGATTCGTCCTATTTCCGCACCTTCTATGAAGGGAATCCGGAAAACAACGTTGCTATGGCCTTTGGGAGCAATGGCACGAGCACCTTCCATTCTTTATTCAATTACGACGTCAATCAGCTTTCTTTGTATCTATACGCCAATAGACCGACGTATGTGAATAAGGAATACGCTTACGGGGAGGATTATTATAGCCACTCCTGGAGCGCCTTCTATGGCAATAAACGTTATGGCGCCGATTATGCCCTTGGAATGAAGTACTATGCCGTTCTTCAACAAGGATATGGATCGCTCGAAGGCGTCGCCGACAATGTGCCATGGAACCATACGCTCGTCTATGGCGATAAGAGCACGAAATTAAGATTCTATCGCAACGATTCCTATGTTTTTGGGCATGCTGTAGACAAGATCTATTCACAAGGCGCGACGAACGCACTAACCGGATACGACTCCTTTTATGGCGGGAACGGCAAGCGAGAGGCGATTAGAAACGACCAAGTTCTTCTTGAAGGGGCGATCATATCGGATGAGGAGAAGGAGAGATTCGAAAAGGAAACGGAAGGAAAGGGGATTTCCTTTGATGCCGTTCCTTACTCTTCTTCCTTATATCAAGAAGTCGAATATGACATGACTTGTTACACCACCGACTATGAATGGTGGGGGCCGTTTAATGAGGAAACCGGAGTTAGAGAAGGGCCTGGCTATTTCGTGAATGACGAAAGCAAGACGAAAAGGAAAATCTCGCTTGGAGGCAAATACATTCCCGATATGGAGATCGTCGCTTTGACGCCATCCGACGGATCGACTTATTTCAACGACGAATATAATGGGGCTTATTTTGCTATAAATTATGACTTCTCTTCGTCCCTTAAGAACAACAAGAAAACGAGGATTTACTTCATCGGCGACAAGGAAAACGATGACGGCACGATTAGTGAAAACGTCTTGCTCTCCTATGATTATGAGACGATGGTCACTTATGCGAAGCGGAAGATGATTGATGGCGGAGACGTCTTCGGCTTCTATCCGGAAGGCAAGGTCAAATACATTTGCTTTAATGCCAAGCCAAGCGATTTCTCTTCTCTCGATGCCGGTAAAGCGGTCGCCACTTTGCCTTATTCCCTTAGTGTTTATATGACCCCACGAAGCGAAATCGAAAAGATCGAAGGCAAATACATGAATGATGGGGAATACGCTTTAAAAGATGTGGTTTACGATAAGAACAGATTCACTTTCTCGACTTCTTTCTCGGCTTCCAAAGTCGTGACAACGTCGTTAGGCTATGACGCCGGATGGAAGATAACGGCCAAAAAAGGCGAAGAAACAATCTCCTTGGATACGTATAAAATCAATGGTGGATTCGTTGGTTTCGTGGCACCAGAAGGGGAAGTTACTTACCTTCTTCAATATGAGACGCCATATCTAAAAGAAGGGGCTTTTGCTGCTGCTTTTGCGATTTTCGCATTCGGATCGATACAAATCGGATCCTTCTTATATCTATATTTCAAAAAGAAGAAAGAAAAGGAATCGTCTATTTCTTGAAGTTCTTGAGATAGAAATCGTAGACTTCGTTTTTCGGTAATGAAAGCTCTTTGGCGGTGGCCATTATCGCATCTTTCGATTTCATCGTTTTGAGTTTCGCTTTTAACGACTCGAGGATGGATGAGTCATCTTTTTGTATTTCTTTTTGCTTATTTCCTTCGACGACCAAAACCATTTCGCCGATTAGCGTATCTTCGTTAAGGGCGGCTGCTTCGGATAATGTTCCGCGGATGAATTCCTCATGTTTTTTGGTGAGTTCGCGTCCTATCGATATCTTTCTGTCGCCACCGAGGATCGCCATCATGTCGTTAAGCGTTCTTTTGATGCGGTGCGGGGCTTCGTAAAAGATGATCGTGTCCTTGAAATTCTTTAGCGATTCGAGTTCCTTTTTCCTTAGGCTTTCCTTGCTATCCAAAAAGCCATAGAAATAGAAGTGGCTTGTGTCTAATCCGGAGGCGGTTAAGGCCATGATGGCGGCGTTAGGGCCGTTGATTACGCTGACTTTTATGTCATTATCCAAGCATTTCTTGGCTAATCTGGCTCCTGGGTCGCTGATTGTCGGGTATCCGGCGTCGCTTAGATAGCCGACTTTTTTGCCTTCTTTTAGCAAGGCGATTATCTTGTCGCTTGCTTCCTCTTCGTTATGTTCATGGCACGATATGAGCGGTTTTTTGATGTCGAAAAGCATCAAAAGCTTGCCGGTGTTCCTTGTATCTTCGCAAGCGATGTAATCCATTTCGGAGATGGTTTCTTTGGCTCTAGCGGAGAATTCGCCGAGGTTCCCGATGGGGCTTGCTATAAGATAGAGAAGAGGCGAAGGGCCGCTAAAATTCAATTCCCTTTTCATCTTTGCCTTGGCTTTTTGTATTGCGGGTTGTTGTTTCGTTGATTCTGTTCGTCTTTTTTAACCGTTTCTTTCGTCTTCTCGCCATGGAGTTTCCTTTCGAGTTCGTCTAGGGAAAGGACGATGGTCTCGGTTTCCGATGATAAACGAACGGAACGCGAGAGGATATTGAAACTATCGACTTTGTAGGAGCCTTCCTTCAAGAAAAGGATGGTTCCGACTTTCGGGAATTTCTTTCTTTCTTCCGTGTAGAGGTCGTCTTCATAGGCCAAGCAGCAAAGGAGTTTTCCGCAAGCGCCGCTTAGCTTCGGTATATTGAGGGATAGCATTTGGTTTTTGGCTCTTGAGATGCTTATCCCGTCGAAGGAATTCAAAAAGGTGCTGCAGCATAGCACGAGGCCGCATGGTCCGATGCCGCCTATTGATTTGGCTTTGTCGCGAGGGGCGATTTGGCGGAGTTCTATGCGGCAATGCAATTTCGGAGCCAAGCATTTAAGGAGCTCGCGGAAATCGACGCGGTTATCGGAAGTATAGGTGATGGTGCATTTCATCCCGTCGAGCGAGAACCTCGCTTCGAGAAGTCTCATCGGAAGACCGAGTCTAGCGACTTCCTCTTCCGTTATCTCTAAGGCTACTTTGGCGTCTTTGAGCCCCATCTCATAATCGCGCTCATCGTCTTTCGAGGCATGGCGGATGACGGGCGATAAGGCCAAATTGTTCTTATATTCGTCGGTGCTTTTTGCCAAAGCACTCACGATGGCGATTTCGAGTCCGCTTAAAGACTCGACGACGACTTTCTCGCCGATGCGATAATCATTCTCGTTCGTGCCAAAGAAATAGTTCTTCGCCCCGCCGGGAAAATGAACGGCGAGGAAAAAGCGGTATTGTTGTTCTATGCGATCTTCTTCGTCGATCATAAGCCGTTCTCCTTCGATATATAGTTGATTACGTGTTCCAATAAAATGCCTGCGGAAATGTTCAAATCCAATAGATTCCGCACCTTCATGATTTCTAGCAGGCTTTTGCTCAAAGCGGGCAAATCTAGCAAAGGCTTCATAATCTTAACATAACTCTCTAATAAGAAAGGCGCATTTTCTTTGTGGGATATGGTTTCTTTGAAGAATACGCAAAGCATGTCGAAGAACATCTTTGCTCTCTTTTTGTCGCTTAATGCCGGGATGATATCCCTTTCGGAAACGAGATAAAGCGAATCCTTTCCAAGAGGCACTGCATCGACGAAGGAAAGAAGGGCCGCCTTCATATCGAGATAGTCGTCGCTAGAGACGAAAGAAGGTAATGCGGCGGAATTATTGATGAAAAAGGAAGCGAGTTCCGCATCCTCTTTCTTGATTCCATCTTGAAGCGCAAGCGAGACGATGTCTTTCTTTGGCGTAAGCAATAGCCTTATGGTTTCGCAACGACTAACGATCGTCGGTAATACTTTCGCAATGTTTTCGGTGGTCAGGATTGCGTGGACGTAGGAAGGGGGTTCCTCGAGGAATTTGAGAAGCGAATTGACCGCTTCGACGGTCATGTTCTCAACGCCATTAATGATGTAGACGCAGTCGCTTTTCTCTTCCAATGACGTTTTTGAAAAGGAGGATACCAGATCCTCGACTTCTTCTTTTTTTATCGTTCCTTCCTCTTCTCCGATGATCTTAAAACCATTGAAGGTTCTATGTTCTATCCTTTGACAATAACGGCATTCCTCGTCGGCCAAAGGCGAAGGGTTGTCGCATATCAGCGTTTTGGCTAAGAATATAGCCGTCTCTAATAACGGCGTCCCTTTTTCGCCGCTAAGAAGATAGGCGTGCGAAATTCTATTCGATTTCATCGCGTTCGAAAACGTCTTATAGACCAATGGCTGATAATTGCTTAGGTATTCGGAAAATTTCATCGCGTTTTAAGCCGCTCTTCTATCGCGCTATAGACGTCTTGGAAGACGCTATCCTTGTCTTTTGAGGCGTCGATCACCACAAAACGCTGTTCAAAGCGTTTGGCAAGCATCAAAAATCCTTCGCGCACTTTCTTATGGAAGGAAAGTTTCTCGACGTCGAGCCTATTGACTTCGCGGCTAGAGTTAGCGGCGATCCTTTCGAGCCCCTTTTCCGGATCGAGATCGAAAAAGAAGGTCAAATCCGGTTCCAATCCTTCGGTGGCGAATAGATTCATTTCGAGAACCTTGTCGATTCCGATCCCTCTTGCGTGGCCTTGGTAGGCCAAGGAAGAATCGAGGAAGCGGTCACAGAGGACGATTTTTCCCTCTTTCACGCTAGGAAGGATTTTTTCGACGATGTGTTGTCTTCTCGAAGCGGCGTACAAAAGGGCTTCCGTCCTTTCATCCATCTCGGTGTTCTTCTTATCGAGGATGATGTTCCTTATCTCTTCGGAAATCGGGGTTCCGCCTGGTTCCCTCGTCAAGACTATTTGATAGCCCTCGCTCTCGAGCTTTTCTACGACTTTCTTAATGGCGGTGCTTTTTCCAGCCCCTTCTCCGCCTTCAAACGTTATGAACATGGTTATATCCTCTTTCTTCCTTCGAAAGCTTTGCTTAGCGTAAGCGAATCGGCATAATCTAGCGATGCTCCCATCGGTAGCCCGTATCCGAGCCTGGTAACGACGATTTCCTTCTTTTCGAGGAGTTTGGCGATGAATAACGCGGTTGTTTCGCCTTCCAATGTCGGGTTAGTGGCAATTACGACTTCTTTCACTTTGTTTTCGTCGATTCTTTTTAGGAGAGTGCCAAAAGAAAGATCGTCGACGCTGATGCCTTTGGAGGCGCTTAATAGTCCGCCTAAGATATGGTAGATGCCATTAAATGAGCCCATTTTCTCTATCGCCAAGGCGTCTTTTGGGCTTGCGACCACGCACAAATAGGCATGATCTCTATTCTCATCGCGGCAGATTTCGCAAGTTTCCTCTTCCGTGTATAGTCCGCATTCGGGGCACTTATGGATTTTCTCTTCGCTGTTTTTGATCGCTTCGATGAAGGATAATTTATCTTCTTTTGGCATATTCAAAACGGCGTATGCCATTCTCTCGGCGGTACGTGGTCCGACGCCTGGAAGCTTTCCAAAAGCATCGGTCAATTGGACGATGGTTTTAAGTTCCTTCATTAGAAGGGGAAGGCTCCTTTTCTGCCGGTGACTTTCTCACTCATCGCCTCTTCTTCTTTGGCGATTTGCTCCAAGGCTTCGTTAATGGCCATGGCGATTGTGTCTTGAATCATGTCGGCGTTATCGGCGCTTAAGGCATCGGGTTCGATCTTGATCTCTTTGACCTTTTTGCTTCCGAGGACGCAAACTTCGATGATGCCGGCTTTTTTGATGACGAATTCCTTCGCTTCCAAGGCGGCGTGCGCTTTTTCGAGTTCGCGCTGCATGCGTTGCGCTTGCATGAGCATTTGCTGCATTTGATTCATATTTTTCTCCTTATTTTGGAAGATTCAAAACGATGGTGGATTTGGCTGGCAGCTGATTTAGCCGCATCAAGTCATAATAACGGTTTTGGACGTCGAGTTTCTCGTTATTGTCCAAGGCATATACGAAGACCTTTCTTCCTAAGAAGGTTTCGATTAATTCCTCTAAGGGCTCTTGATTGGCAACTAGATTCGCTTTTTCGGCTAGATTGGTGTGCTTATACACAAGCACCAAAGCCTCTTTCGATAAGCAATAAGGGGCGCCACTAGATAGCAAGGTCGCCAAAGCGCCGACCTTTTCGTCCATTTTTAGTGGGGTGAGTTCAGGCCAGCGGTCGACGAGCGATTTGCGCTCGGTCTTGTTTGCGAGAACCATGATTTTGAGAATCTCATCCTGAGGGATATTGAACCGCTCCCCGCTTGTGGCGATTTGCGGCCGCTTGATTTTCGAAAGGTCGATGGAACTTGCGGGATTGCTCATATTGGATGAGGCTTGTTTCGCATCGTCCCAAAGCCAACCGGGCACAGGGATGCCGGAGGCTTTCTGTGAAGTCGGTTCCTTGCTTTCGTTAGCGACTGTTTTTGGGCTTTCTTTCAGAATTGGAGTCTCAACTTTTGGCGCCGCAACCTTCTTTTCGTTTTCAAATAGCGGTTTTACCACTTCTTTTTGGGGTTGTTGAATCGGCTCAACTTTTTGGGTTGGTTGGGTTTTTGCAGGGATTTTTTGATTTATTGCAGGCGAATCGTCATCTTCTGAGGCGAGTTTCAATAGCGATAATTCAAACAACGAACGGATGTCCGACACCATTTTGAAATTGTTTTGCGTTTCCAAAAGGACTTGGATGGTTTTGTTTATCGAAACCACTGGATAGGAGGGGAGAAGCCCTGTGGCATCTTCCTCTTTTAAAACGCCAAGCAAATCCGCCCTCTTTGTTTTCGCATATACCAATAGGTCTTTCAAAATGGAAATCAAATCGGCCAAGAACCTGCGGATATCCAGTCCTTTCGAGACATAAAGATCGGTCTTGGCGATGACGCTAGCGACGTCGCCTTCTCGAAGGCATTTCAATAGGTTGATCTTTTCCTCTTTGCTAGCGAGTCCATAAACCGATAAGACGTCGTTCTCGTCGAGCTTGTCTCCGCTATAGGCGAGGACTTGATCGAGGATCGACAAAGCGTCTCTCATTCCGCCGTCGGCCAAATTGATGATGGCTTTGACGCCGGCATCGTCATATTGAACGTTTTCCTTTTCCAATATTTCTTTGAGCTTTCCGCCCATTTCCTCTTCGCTAAGCTTGGAGAAATCGAAACGTTGGCAACGAGAAAGGATCGTCGGCAAGACTTTGAATGGCTCGGTGGTGCATAAGATGAAAATGACGTTCTCGGGCGGTTCCTCGATTGTTTTCAACAAGGCGTTGAAAGCGCCGGTCGACATCATATGGACTTCGTCGATTATGTAGACTTTGTATTTTCCCTTGATCGGGGAATATTGGACGCCGTCGATTAATTCGCGGACCTGATCGACACCGTTATTGCTTGCGGCGTCTATTTCGATGACGTCAGGATGGGTTCCCTCGGCGATCGCCAAGCAATTCGAGCAATGGCCGCATTGATGGCCGAGTCCTTCCTCGCAATCGAGCGCTTTGGCGAATAGCCTAGCCATCGATGTTTTACCGGTTCCGCGTGGCCCGGCGAAAAGATAGGCATGGGCCATTTTGTCCTTCGCTAACGCGTTTTTGAGGGTTCGGACGATCGCTTTTTGCCCAGCGACTTCTTCAAAAGTCTGAGGGCGGTAAGTTAGATAAAGAGCTTTATAAGACATAAGTGGATATCACCTTTTAGGATTATACCTTTCTTCTCCCTTTCTCACTAGAGAATATAGGCGATTTTTTGCATTGTCTGCCTTAAGTCCTTTCGACACGCGAAGAACAGGGTCATTTCTTTCTCGTTTTCATCTATCGATATCATCCAATGCGGGTAAACGCTAAGCGTTTGACAGTGATGTATGCTTTACGATTATAATAGGATGATAGTTATGCTAAGCCGTTTATAAAGGAGATTCCGTCCATGAAAAAGAAAATCGTTTTGTGTTTTGGTTTATCGCTTATGACGTTATTGAGCGCTTGCAATTCCCAAGGCGTCGAAGGGCCGAAAGGCGATCCTGGAGAACAGGGCGAGCCGGGACTGAATGGATCTGACGGCAAAGATGGCCTAGATGGATCAAAAATCTACACGGGCGTAACGAATCCAAACGACTCGCTTGGCGTCGAAGGGGATATCTACATCAATACTTCGACCGGCGATATATACACGAAGGGCGCATCTTCTTGGGGAAATGTCGTCGGGAACGTCAAAGGGGATACGGGATCGGACGGCGTTTCGATCATAGATGCGTATATCGATGGCGACGGTTATCTCGTCTGCGAGATGAGCGACGGCAGAACGATTAAGGCTGGTAAGGTGAAAGATACGACGAAATACAAAGTCGAATTTTATTTCAAGGACATTTTGGTCGACACCAGGGAGAACGTCGTTAGCGGAAGCAAGATCGAGCCTCCGAGCTCAACCATCCTTCCGGTCGGATACACCGTAGACTATTGGTTCGTAAAAGAAAATGGATTGGAATCGCCATGGGCTTTCAGCGGTTGCACCGTCACAAGCGATTTGAAACTATACGCCCATTATGTTGCCAATTCGTACACCATCACTTTGGATTCGAATGGCGGAGACGAATATGATCCGATCATGGTCGAATATTGCGGCCCAGTTTCCTTGCCAACGCCCTCGAAAGCGGGTTATGCGTTTGATTATTGGGCGTTATCCTCTTCGCCGGATGAAGCGTACACGGACGCTACGTACACTTTTACGTGCGATATCGCTTTGATGGCTCATTGGTCTGTGGTTTTACAGACATTGACGGTTGCTAGTGCTGATAACGACAAGGGCACGGCCACCATCGTTTCCGGCGCTGGTTATACCGATGAATCAATCGTCATTCAGGCTGAGCCCAAGAACGGCTATCTTTTTGCCGGCTGGTATAAGGGCGATGAACTTCTTGCCTACGAGAGCAAGTATACTTTCACGATGCCGGCTGAGAGCTACGCCATAACGGCGAAATTCGTCGTCAATCCCGTCCCTGTCATCGATTCCGAAAGCAAGACGGTGACATATGGGTTATATCCTCAGACACACGTGAGCAACACATCGCTAATTAATTCGCTTAACGCTTTGACGGAGACTACATCCAATGGTTGGTATCTATATGATGGCAATTATTACGTCAAAGTGACCGCCTCGCCAAACGAATCCGGATATACCTTTAGCGATGGCACCACAATCTATAACAAAACGGATTATTGGTTCGAGTGCAAACCGATAACCTGGAAGATACTGGCGATGAACGACGATGAATACACGTTGGTATCGACGGTTTTATTGGATAAGCACAATTTCTATGGCGCTAATGGAGATAGAACGGTCGATGGGGAAACGATATATGCGAACGATTATCAATATAGCGATATCCGTTCTTGGCTCAATGGCTCCTTCTATAGTAATGCGTTTAGCTTGAATAGCGCCTATGTCGAAACCATTGAAGTCAATAATGCTGCGTCTACCACCCAATCGTCCTCGACCGAATATGCTTGCGAGAACACGAACGATAATGTCTATCTTTTAAGTTATAGAGACTATTGCAATAGCGGCTACGGCTTCGTGAATGATGCCGCCAGGCAGTGCAAACCGACTGATTATGCCAAAGCAGTTGGGGTCTATTGCAAAGGCGGCTACGGCTCTTATTTCACCCGTTCGCCAGATGATTCCTACTCTTATCTATCGGCTGTTGTCACTTATGCTGGTGATTTCCAAAGCGTGAATGTCGCTTCTGGCAGTCACGGCGTTCGTCCGAGCATCACTTTGAAGATCGGTCAATAGGCGCCATATTTAGCAAACGCCTCATGCGATCGACCGTTTATCGCGTCTCTTTCCGTCACCTTATGGAGGAAAGCCCCTTCTTATGTTATAATCCCCGGCGCGTAGGAGCGAGTCATTATGGAAAGCAGCATGAGAAAGAGGCTAGAGGCCATTGAGAAAAGATTTTTGGAGATAGAGGAAGAACTCGCTAAGCCGGAAATCGAAGAAGATATCGCAAAACTCACTTCTTTAAGCAAGGAAAGGGCGTCTTTGGAAGAGGCCTATGAATCTTTCACGAAATACAAAAAGATGGAAGAAGAGTTCCAAGAGGCTCTTGAAGCGTCGTCCGCAAGCGATCCGGAGATGGCTGAGCTCATGAAAGAGGAGAAAAAGAGATTGGAAGGCGAGATGGCCTCGATGGAAGAAGGACTCAGAACCAAGCTTCTTCCAGCCGATCCAAACGATCATAAGAACATCATCGTCGAAATCCGGGGTGCCGTCGGCGGCGACGAAGCCAACATCTTCGCCGGGGATTTGCTAAGGATGTATACGCGTTTCGCCGAGACGCAAGGCTGGAAGATCCAATTCATCGACGGAGAAGAAGGATCGGCTGGCGGATATTCCTACGTTTCCTTCATGGTCAAAGGGGAAAACGTCTATTCCAAACTGAAATTCGAAAGCGGAGCGCACCGCGTCCAACGCGTTCCAAAGACGGAAGCGAGCGGCCGAATCCATACTTCCACGGCGACGGTTTTGGTGATGCCCGAAGCGGAAGAGGTCGATGTTAAAATCAACCCCGCCGATTTAAAGATCGATACCTATCGTTCGCAAGGCGCTGGCGGGCAAAACGTCAATAAGACCGAAAGCGCAGTCCGCGTCACCCATTTGCCGACCGGCATCGTCGTAAGTTGCCAGACCGAGAAAGCGCAGCTCCAAAACAAGGAAATCTGCATGCGGATGATTCGCGCGAAAGTGCAGGATTTCTACCAATCTCAGCAAGACGACGCTCGGGCATCGGAAAGAAAACTCAAGGTCGGAACTGGTGAAAGAAGCGAGAAAATCAGAACTTATAACTATCCGCAAAACCGTGTGACCGATCATAGAATCGGTTATACGACTAATACCCTCGATCGCGTGATGGAAGGCGATTTGGAGCCCCTTATCGAAGCGCTTATCCATTTCGACCAAGAGCAGAAATTGCTCGAAGGCGACAAATGATGCATACCATCGGCGAAGCCATTAAGGAGATGCATTCTCTATATAAGGAAAAAGGCGTCACGGCGCAGGATCTCCGTTTTTTGGTGATGAATAACGAAGGATACCAAGAGCCCATAGACGTTCTTTTCGCCAAAGACAAAGAGATGAAGAAATACGATTTGTTCGTTGAGCAAGCAAAAAGGCTGGCGAATAACGAACCCGTCGAATATATCGTCGGAACGGCCTCCTTTTTAAGGCATCAGCTAAAGGTCAATGGAGACGTCCTTATCCCGCGTGGAGAAACGGAAGAACTCGTCTCTTTGATCAGCGAGAAAGTTAGCGAATTCTATAACCCCAAGAATTATTTGGTGGTCGGAGATATCGGCACCGGAAGCGGATGCATACCGATCGGTATCCACGATAACTTCCCAAATTGGCTCCTTGTCGCCTCGGATATCTCTTCAAAGGCCATGGATGTGGCGAAGGAGAATTTCGAGAAGGAGGGTATCCACGTCCAAACGCTTATAGGCGACGCACTAGAGCCGTATATCGAGAACAAGATCAATCTCGACATCATCGTCTCGAATCCTCCATATATCCTTTCGAAGGAAGACGCTCAGGAAAGCGTGCGCGATTATGAGCCTGCAAGCGCCTTGTGGATGGAGAAAGGCAAGAGCGTTTACGAATCCATTTTCCGCGATTATAAGAAGGTAAAGAAGGGGGCTTTGACGATGTTTTTTGAAATTTCGCCCGATTTGGAGCCTTGGTTAATCGAGATAATGGGCGAGTATTTGGAAGACTATGATTATTCCTTCCACAAAGACTTGAATGGCGATACGAGATTCTTGATCGTCGATTTGAAATAGGTATGGCTATGAACGATTGGAACGATTACAAGGAAGCGGCAAACGAATTAAAAAACGGAAGGCTTGTTACCTTCCCGACCGAGACCGTTTACGGAGTTGGTTGTGTCTTTGACGACGAGGCTGCTTATAAGTCGCTAGTGGAACTAAAGAAGAGACCGCCGAATAAACCGATATCGATGATGTCCGATTCATTAGAAACGGTCATGCCGTATTTGGATTCCTCCGATAAGGTCCTTGCTGTTTTGAGGCATTTTCTTCCTGGTGAATACACTTTCCTTTTAAAGTCCAAGCCCGACTTATATTCGTGGGTCACCTTGGACACCGGCGTTTTGGGACTTCGCGTGCCTGCTAGTGAAGAAGTGAGGAAGATGCTTAGAGAAGTCGGGAAGCCCGCTTTGGTGACAAGCGCCAACATATCTGGCGAGCCGACAGCGAGAAGATATCAAGATCTCAGTCCGGTTTTCTTGGAAAAAACTTTCGTGATCGATGGTGAATGCGTCTCGCAAGTTGCGTCCACGATCATTGATTTGTCTAATGGGGATCCAAGATTGATTCGACAAGGCCAAGCCTCTTTTGAAGACGTTTTGGAATATTGGAAGGAAAATTGAGAATCTTGTGTCCTCTCTATTTATATTCGGCGGAAATCCATCGTTTTTCTTTGTTCAAAGTCGCCAAAAATTGAAAAAACCTCGCAAATCTCCAATGAATCGCATCGATTAGCGATTTATTTAGCGTTTTTCGTTGGCTCTTCCACAAAAACCCGATAAGTGCTAATCTTTTCTTTAGGAAGAAAAGGATTATGAAAACCATCGATAAAGAAGTATTGAAAGACGCAGCGAATAGACTTCTTTTCACGATGTCGGATTCGGAATACGACACCTTGGAAAAAGAATTCGCGATTTTGACAAAGCAGATGAAGAAGATAGCGGAAATTGAAGGGGTCGACGATTATGAGCCGATGACTTTCCCTTTCCCTTGTGAAACGTCGTTTTTAAGGGAAGACGAGGTCGAAGATACCTTGCCTCGTGAGGAAGCTCTTAAGAGCGCCGGCAATAAGCAAGACAACCAAATCAAGTTGCCAAAGGTGGTGTTATGATGAATTATTTGGATTTGCCATTGAAAGAACTGCATGCCGCTTTAGTGGCTAAAGAAGTTACTCCTTTAGAGCTCGCCAAAGAGGCGATAAAAAGAGCGAAGGAAGATAATAACAACGCTTTCGAATACATCGATGAGAATGGGGCGATCGAATTCGCCAAGACTTTGACCGAGCCCGAAGCCGATAATCCTTTGTGGGGTATCCCATATTTCGCCAAAGACAACTTCAGCACCAAAGGGATTCCCTCAACAGCGTCTAGCAATATCCTAAATGGTTATGTTCCCGTTTATGACGCCACGGTCATAAGAAAGCTAAAAGATAAAAAGGCTGTTTTGCTTGGGAAGACGACTCTTGATGAGCTTGCGATGGGCGGAACCGGAACGACTGGCCACTTGGGACGCACGTATAATCCCTTCGATCCGAGCCACAAGGTCCAAGTCGGCGGATCAAGCTGCGGCAGTGCCGCCGCCGTATCCGCTTCGATCGTGCCTTTTGCCCTCGGTAGCGACACTGGCGATTCGGTCAGGAAACCGGCTTCGCTTGCGGGACTTGTCGGCATCAAACCAACATGGGGGAGAATCAGTCGCTATGGGCTATTCCCGTTTGCGCCATCCCTCGACTCCGTCGGCTATTTTAGCCGCGATGTGTATGCCTCGGCCGCGATATTATCCATTTTGGCGGGTCGCGACGAGCACGATAGCACTTCGAGCAACAAGGACATCCAAGATTACGTTTTAGCGACTTCGGCCTCTCCGAAAGGGCTCAAGGTTGCCGTCATAAAAGAGATAATCGAGAACATTTCCGACAAGACGCTTCTATCGGCTTTCGATAAATCCGTCGAAAAGATGAAAGAGGAAGGAATTACCGTCGAATATGTGTCCTTCCCGAAGGATCTCCTCGAAAGCGTCTATCCGACCTATATGGTCATTAGCTGCGCCGAAGCCACGAGCAACGATGCTAACTTAGATGGCATCAAATTTGGCCCATATCGCGGCGGCAACACCTATCAAGAAGTGATGTTCAACGCCCGTAACCAAGGATTCAGCGAACTTATTAAAAGGCGCTTTGTCATCGGCAGCTATTGCCTTATGAAGGAAAACCAGGACGAGCTTTTCTTGAGGGCGCAAAAGGTCCGCGCAAAAATCGTGAAGGAATTAAACGATATTCTTTCCGATTATGACTTCATCTATTTGCCTGCTGCCCCAAGCGTGGCGCCTGCTTTCGAACAAAGCAGCGATCGCCTTAGCGATGAATATCTGATTGCCGACAACCATTTGGCTTTGGGCAATTTCGCCGGTTTGCCTTCGATTACTTTGCCATTAACGATGGAAAACGGCTTGCCGCTAGGCATCAATTTCACTGGCCGAGCGTATGAAGAAGACAAATTGTTCACGATTGCCTCCGCATTCGAGAAGATAAGCGGTTTGGCCGAATTAAGCGCACTCAACGAAAAGGAGGGCAATTTATGAATTTCGAAGCGGTCATTGGCCTTGAAATACACGTCGAAATGAAGACGAAATCGAAGATGTTTTCGTCTGCTCCAGTTGGTTTTTCAAAGGATCCGAACATCAATATCGCGCCTTTGGATATGGCTTTCCCCGGCACGATGCCGGTCGTCAACAAACAAGCCGTCATCAATGCCATACGCGTCGCGAATGCGTTACATATGGAGATCGATCCGCTTGTGCGATTCGATAGGAAAAACTATTTCTATAGCGACTTGCCGAAAGGCTTCCAAATCACGCAGCAATTTCATCCAATAGGCCGTAACGGATACCTATATGTCGATACCCCAAAAGGAAAGAAGAAGATAGGCATCGAACGCATCCATATGGAAGAGGATACCTGCAAACAGGAACACTTTTTGGACTACACATTGTTGGATTATAACCGCGCTGGTGTCCCACTAGTCGAGATCGTCTCGCTTCCAGAGATTTCTAACGGCAGCGAGGCCAGAGAATACGCCGAGGCGATCAGAAATATCGTTCTTTATAGCGGAACCTCGGATGGCAAGATGGAAGAAGGATCCTTACGTTGCGATACCAACGTATCCATCCGCCCGTATGGCCAAAAGGAATTCGGGACGAAGGTCGAGATAAAGAACATTAACTCATTCAAGAACATCGAAGCGGCCATCGATTATGAGATAGAAAGACAATCGAAGGCGATTCTTATGGGTGAGGCGATACGTCAGGAAACCAGGCGTTTCGACGAATCGAGCGGGAAGACGGTCTTGATGCGTGTTAAGACCGACGCCGTCGATTACAAGTATTTCCCTGAACCGAATATAACTCCTATCTCCCTAAGCGAAGACTTTATTCGTAACGCCATAGAAACATGCCCTGAGCTATATGACGCCAAGATGGAAAAATATCTCAAAGGTGGCTTATCGAAGACCGACTCCGAAATCATATTGGCCAATCCCGATATGGCGTCATTCTTTGAAAAAGGAATGAATAAAGTCAAGAATTGCAAGGATTTTGCGAATTTCATGATCGTTGAAATCAATGCGTATCTAAATAAAAACTCCTTGACGATAAATGATTTGAAATTGACTCCGGACACTTTGGCGGAAATCGTTTTGATGCAAGAGGAAGGTGGTCTTTCCCATAAGCAATGCGCCCAGATATTGGATAAGGTCTTAACCGATTCCATTTCGCCGAAAGAAGCGCAAAAAAGCCTTGGCATCGTTGCTCAGAATAACGATGCGGCGACCATCAAATCCTTTGTGGACGCCGTCCTTGACTCCAATCCTCAATCGATCGCTGATTTCAAAGCCGGCAAAGATAGGGCCTTAGGGTTCTTAGTCGGCCAAGTCATGAAAGCGTCGCATGGCAAAGTGAATCCGGCGGCCGTGTCCAAAATGCTACTAGAGGAGATAGGCAAAAGATGATCGATGAAGAAATAAAGAAACTTTCGGAGTGGCTAGAAAAGAACACGAAGAGCGAACTTCCTTCTTTTAAGGAGCTTCCATCCGTTCCGTTATACATGGAGCAGGTAGTCTCTTACGTCAATAGCACCTTATCCGGTTTCTTGAATCAAAAAGACGCTTTAAATCTCACCTCTTTCATGGTCAATAACTATGTTAAGGCCAAGATCATCAAAGAACCTGAGCGAAAGAAATACAATGAGGAACATTTGGGCTACTTATTGGCCATCAGTTTTTTGAAGCGAACCCTCTCGATGTCCGAGCTAAGCTTGCTCATTCAGATGGACGCCGATGTCTCGACCGATAAGAGCGCTCTATACCACTTCTTCAGAAGCATGCTCTCCAACGTTATGCACGATTCTTCAGAGAAGACGAAATACCATTTGGACGACTTCTATCGCTTATACGAGAAAATAAAGAAAAGCGATCCTGAGAAGGCCGATAAGCTTATGGCCGATTCGCTTGCCCTTATGGCCTTGCGTCTATCGGTCAAGGCCAGCGTATATAGCCTCATTTCTAGCCGTTTGCTCGAAAGCGTGAGCTCTTTGGAAGCTGGCGTTCCTTTGCCCGATGACACGGACAAACTCTCCAAAAAGGAAAGAAAGAGGGCGCAGAAGAATGCCGTCTCTGAGGCCGAGCGCGTAGCCAAATACGTGGAAAAAGGCGAGAAAAAACGCAAGGAAGATGAATTGAGAAAAACCAGAGTCGATTTGGAAAAAGCTAAAAAAGCGGTTCAAAAGTCCGCTAAAAACAATAAAAATAAGACGAAAAAGAAAGGCAAGAATAAATGAAAACAGTTTTGGTCACCGGCGGTTTAGGCTTTATTGGCAGCGAAGCGGTCATAGCGTTGCTCAAAGCTGGCTATGAACCAGTTATCGCGGATAATCTTTCGAATTCGAAGGCAGCCGTTTTAGACCGCATCGAAAAAATAACCTCCTATCGCCCCAAATTCTATGAGGTCGATGTGACGAGGCGCAAAGATACGTTACGCATATTTGAGGAAAACCATATCGATGCCGTCATTCATTTCGCTGGTTATAAGGCGGTAGGCGAATCCGTCTATAAACCAATCGAATATTATGAGAACAATTTAGGAAGCGCTTTGAATATCCTCGATGTTATGAAGGAAAAGAACGTCAAGAATTTCATATTCTCTTCGAGCGCGACGGTTTATGGAATTCCCAAAAGAGTTCCTTCGTATGAAACCGATCCCGTCGGAAACGCGACCAATCCATATGGTGAAACCAAAGTGATGATCGAAAGAATCTTAGAAGACGTCGCTAAAGCGGATTCATCGCTCAACATATGCATTTTGCGTTATTTCAATCCTATCGGCGGTCACGAATCGGGACTACTTGGCGAGGATCCAAATGGCATACCGAACAATCTTATGCCATATATCTCTCAAGTGGCTATCGGAAAGCTTCCGATGCTAAAGGTATATGGAAACGATTACGATACGCCAGATGGAACCGGTGTTCGTGATTTCATTCACGTAGTTGATTTGGCCGAAGGCCATGTTGCCGCGATAAAGAAACTCGAAGAAAATCCGGGTTTGGTCGTATATAACCTTGGAACGGGACGTGGAACGTCGGTTCTTGAGCTAATTGCCGCTTTCGAAAAGGCCAATGGAGTGAAGATACCGTATCAAATGTGTCCAAGAAGGCCGGGCGATGTGCCATCTAACTACGCCAATTGCGATAAAGCGGCGAAAGAGCTTGGTTGGAAAGCCAGATTTACGATCGAAGACGCGTGCCGTGATGCTTATCGTTTCCAAAAGAATAACCCAAACGGAATCGAATAAAATAAAACAATTAAGGCTTCGTTTTTTTGAGAGAAACGAGGCCTTTTTTATTTCTTTTTGCTGCTATGGAGCGGCTTTATTTTTCGTCCTGGACCGGCGACGGCGTTTTTATTTGTTTGTTTCGTTATTGGAGCGTTGGTTATTTCAAATGGTATTTTCCCATCACGCACGCATTGTCTGAGGAAGATGTTGATGGCAGTGCTTAATGGTAACCCCAACGTCTCGAATAGGGCGGATGCACTCTTTTTGGTTTCTTTGTCCAAACGAATTGTAATGAGTTCTTTTGTGTCTTTTTTCATGATATACAATTAATATACATTTCATTGTTATTTAATATCAATAATAAATTCAATGTATATAAAAATGCTTTCACATCAAAAAATATTTTTCACCTGTTTTTATTGAACTTGAAATTCATCTTGTTGCTGTTTTTCTTTTCTTGTTTCTATAGAATTGTCTTGAGGAAAAATATATGGAAAACGTTTATGAGACGACTCTTTCTAGTGGAGAGGTTGTACGAGGGCGAATCTACTTATCTGACAAGCCGACGAGAAACCTTTTGATTCAAACGGGCATGTGTGAACATTCGGCCCGCTACGAGCATTTCGCCAAATATTTGAATTCTTTGGGGATCAACGTCTATGTCAACGATGCGATAGGGCAAGGACTCAATGCTCCAAAAGTCGAAGACCAAGAGAAGTGGACGAAAGGCGCTTTCGATAAAAATGTGGAGGCCCTTCATCTAAAAATCGAGGAAATCAAAGGCAATGGGTTACCGACGTCGCTCATGGGGCATTCAATGGGGTCCTTTATGGCTCAGCGTTTTTTGGAATTATATCCAGGAACGCTCGATTCCGTTGTGATTTGCGGTTCCAATGGCCCCGTTAAGGCGAAGATGACCATGGGTTATGCTTTGGCACATCTGATCGTTAATAAAAAGAACTGGGATAAGCACAATCGCTTTTTGGAGAAAGCGGGCTTGGGACCGTATATCAAGGCAATCAAAAACCGAGATAGCGATTTGGATTGGCTGTCGGTGAATAAAGACAATATAGAAACATATCGCAACGACCCTTATTGTGGTGCTCCGACAACTTCTGGTTTTTGGCATGAGTTTATATATGGGCTTAAAACGCTATATCAAAAGAAGTGGTTATCCAAAGTGTCGAAAGACGAGAGAATACTTATCATTTCAGGCGAAAATGATCCGGTTGGCGAGATGGGCAAAGGACCTAGACGTTTGGCCAAAATGTACTCCTCACTTGGCGTGAAGGACGTCACGACGATCATCTATCCCGTTTTGCGTCACGAAATACTGAATGAGAAAGAAAAGGATATGGTTTATAAAGATATATCCGCTTTCCTTCTTGGATAGTTATCTTCGTATTATTACAATCTTTTGAGTATAATAGACCGGCACGATGGAAAACACTGTCGGAACTAAGAAAACGCAATATGTGCTAGGTTTTCTAGTCTTGCTTTTCTTTTTGCTCGCCGCTTCGGCTTATTTCGTCAATACCAGGTACCTTTTTTCAGTCGCGGATGGCGGCGCGGTAAACGATTTTGCTTTTTATATTTGGTCGATAGGGCTTCTTCTCTTTTCCGTTGCGATGTATATCTTCGCCAAAAGGCATTTTTATCTCACGAAATGCTGGCCTTATGCGGTCGCCTTGGCGATATTCATGTTAGCCTCGCTATTAGGAACGTTCTTGCCTTCCTCTTTCGCAAATGAAGCCGGCGAAGTCTATAGTCTTTCCCTTTCCGACAAGATGAGATCGGCCGTTCATACCGTCCTTACTTACGTGATCATCTACGATTTCATCGCTATTTGCCCATTCTTGTCACGCGGCAAAAGAATATATAAGGTCCTTTATTTGGCTGTCTCGGCCGTTGCCTTGGCGGCCATCGTCTATAGCTATGTCACCGAATTCGACATTTATAAGACCATGTTTTCGGGCGATTCCGAATTAATCAAGCAATCGCCGATAGTCCAAAGCTTCACAAGCAATCGTAATATTTATGGATTTTTGTTGTTCGCCGGACTTGCGAGCGAATCTTTCTTAATCGGAAACGGTCGTCGTTTCTATCATTGGTTCTTTTTCTATTTCTATTATGCGAATTTGATATTCCCATGCTCGAAGACGTGTATGGTGATATCCGTTTTCTTTGCGCTTGCCTTTTTGATTTATAACCTGGTGATTCGGGTGCGTAAACATGTCGTGAAAGCGATACTTCCTTTGGCCATATTCTTAATCGTACATGGCCTAATATGTTTATTTGCCTTCGTGGATTTCGGTCCATCCTTTGGGATAGTTCATAACTTTTTCGTACGCATTTTCGAAGATGCAAAGGAAGGTGGAACGACTACTTTTGCGATGCGTTTCGAACAAATCAAGAATGCATATGATGTCATTTCCTCCTCGCCCGCCTCCTTATGGTTTGGTTTTGGTGACGTGACTGGGATGAATGCGTATTTCTATAGGTTCGGCGAAGTGAATCGATATATGGCCGTCGACTCGAGCATCGCTGTCTGTCTTTTGCAAGGAGGGATATTCGGAGGCGCTTTCTTCTTGCTTGGCTATGGATATATATTCGCGATAGTCATATTGACGCTAGTCAAAAGAAAGAACAAAAGTTCGTTTTTATATCTCTTCCTTTTTGTGGCATGTCTCGCCCGCTCATTCATGGAGGTGGCCTATCCTGGCTGTCTCAATTGGTCGGGTCTTGCCTTATATGGAATGATAGCCATTCCGGCTTTGTCTGAGATTAGATATCGGAAGACGTTGGCGAGGCATATGGAACTTTCGCTTGTAGACGTTCAAAGAGAGGAAGAAAAGATTGAGAAGAGGAAGAAAAAACGAAAAAAACCCTGCGAAAAGCCAATGGATATTGGAAAAGTATTTGCTTTCACAATGCCGTTTTTCGTTTCTTTCATGGCTGCTTTCCATCAGCTTTCCGCCATTTACGGAAATAGCTTCTTTTCGGATTATTGGAATTTTGGCGCAGCCATTACGCTCTATTTGACGGTGACGCTTGGACTCTATTTTTGCTTCTTCTATCTTAAAAACAAAAACGTTTTCTCAGGCCTTGTTTTCTTTGTGTATGCGGCGGTAGATCTTGTCATTTCGATCGTTGGAATGGCATGTATGCCTGGGCTTGGTGCTTTCTTCTTTTCCGTTGGCGGTCTCGTCTTGCTTCTTGTCCTCTCTCTTTCTTTGCGTGCTTTTCGAACTTTGGAGGGGCAATTGCTCGTCAGCGCCTATTTCCTTTTGTGGAGCGCCTTCTTCGTTTTGATATCCGAATTGCTGATGGTTTATTTTAGCGATGCGGCCTCCTTAAATTCCGTGTTTGGGACATCCGGAATCGTATTCGCTTTCTCTTTCTTACATAGTTCCTTGTTTGAGTTTTGGGTTTTCCCGACTTTTCAGAAATTCTTCTCGAAAGCGGATCAAGTCCTTTTGCCGTTTATCGACCGGAAGGCGGCCATCAGGCATATCAAGAAGATGCGTTAGCCTATTTCGCACATTTTTGCCGTATACTTGTTCATAATGAATAGAGAGAAAGCGAAAACATCAATCTCCTTAGGTATCTTCTTCAATTATCTGAGGATTGCCATATTCCTGATCATTTCTCTTTTCTATCCGCCGTTTTTGCTCTCTCACGTTCATAAAGTGGATAACGGCATACTGACTTTGGCCGTTTCTTTGTTACAAGTCATCTCCTTGCTTTCGTTTGGCGTTGAGAATTCCTACGTCAGATTCGCGACGAAAAAAGAGAAAGAAGGGGAAGATGCCTTATCAAAGATAAACGGTTCGTATCTCATTCTTTTTTCCCTTGTTTCGATTGTCATTTTGGCGTGTGGGATTTGCTTTGCCTTCTTCTACCGCTTCGACGTTTTGAGAATTCAGGGCGCCGATTCGTCTTCCTTAGTATTTTGGGTGATTCTCATCACCAGCATCTCGACGGCGTTCGATTTCTTTCTTTCTCTCTTCATGTGGTTCGAAATTTATCGGAGCCGTTTCCTCTTGCATCAGTTGGCGCTTATAGCCGTCAAAATACTCACGGTATCATTTGCGATGCTTTCCCTTACGCTAGGGGAAGGGATTTTGTGGGTTTCTTTGATCACTTTGATTGTTCAATTGGCCTATGGAATCTTCAATGTGATTTATTCGTTTAAGAAATTAAAAATGTCCGTATCCTTTGCACCAATGAAGGAAATAAGAGGCGATTTGCTGGAGATTTTTAAATTTTCAATATTCATTTTCTTAACGATGGCCGTTTCCCAGATAGAGAACAATTCCGGGAAGATAATCTTGTCGAATACCTTGGGTGCTTCTAGCGTCACGGTCTTTTCGTATGGACTTCAATTCTATACGTACGCCGCGCTTCTATCCAAAGGCGTGAGCGATACCTGTTCCCCGAAGATCAATTCGCTATCTATAAACGGACAAACCGAAGAGACGAACAAGATATTCCTAAAAGCGTCGTTTTTGGAGATGAGCGTGTTGGCGCTTCTTATCGGAGGCTTTGCTTTGGCGGGGAAGGATTTCTTGCTCACTTGGCTAGGCGACAAGGAATTGACCGATGGAGAACTATTGCAGATTTACATCGTTGCTTTGGCGTCTCTTATTATGTGGTTCGTGCCGTTGACGGAGAATGTTTCGATCGAAATAGAGAGGGCAAATGATAAGCATAAGATGCCATCGCTTGTGAATTTCATCTTGGCTTTGTTAAGCGTGCCATTGTCGATTGTTCTGACCCTCTATTTGCCCGATGAATACAGAATATATGGACCGCTTATCGGCTCTTCGTTATTCGTGGTGCTAGGCTTCTATATTTTCAATAATGTTTATTGCAAGAAGGTTTTGAAGATGCCGATAGGAAGGTATTTCCTCACCCTCGCCATAATCCTTGCCATCGCCGCAATAAGCTTTGTGGTGCCGTTTATGATATTCAAATATGCCTTGCCGCTCGATTCCTTGGATTCGTGGCTCTCCTTGATTGTTAAAGCGGTATCTTTCTTGGTGATCTACGCTGGACTATATTTGCTCGTCTTCCATAAAGCGCTTTTTAAAAAGCGTTCATAAGACTGAAATCGTTTCCAATCAACGATTCACATAATTTGTATTTTTGTGTCATTTTTACCGCAAAAAAGTTTTTTATTTTGCGCAAATTCGGTTTTTTATCTGAGCCATTTCAGCAACCAGTTCTTCTAACGAAGAGGCATTTGAATTAGAATAGGCTAGCATGATTGAGTTAGAGAAATTCGTGGTTGATAACGAAGACGGGAACCAAGTAGAACCCCTAAGCGCATCATTTCCTTATCAAATAAGCGAAATCGAGAGAAAAGACCGAATGGTTTTCGATTATCTTTCGCTTAGATTCGGAATATATGGCTCCGGTTCCATAAAAGGCGACAATTTCTTGGTCGAAAAGGAAGATGACTTCTCTAGCCTTTTTATCTTGAAACTATCGATCAAAAACTACGCTGAGATGGAAATCGTTTTCAAGATTCCGCAAGGCGCCTCGCCTTATTCGTTCAAAAGCGAACTAGGAAAGAAACTTTCTCCTTTGTCGGCGATGGAAGTCAAGACGCAAGAAGATGGCGAAACAAAGATGGCGAAGGCCTTCGAAACGCTGTCGGATTGCGAAATTTTGTATTTGCTAATCGACGAAAACGTTGAAATAAACGCTCAAAACCGACGTTCGATTCATAAGTCGATATTACGCACGAATCTTCCTTGCTTTTGCTTGCTTGCCAAACCCAAAGAAAGCGAGAAAAAAGAGGCTCCGTTACCGAAAAGAAAAAAGAAAGAGGCGACCATCGTTATTCGCAACAACCGCCGCCCTTCTCTTAATAGCGGTTTCCCTGCCTATATCAAAGAGGCCTATCCCGATCTGCTTTTCGCGACCGTCTTCGCTTTATTTAGCTCGGTTGGACTTTATTGCGGAATTGCGCTACTTGAAGAGGGAAACGCTTTATACGGCGTTTTGTCGATCGTGGTCGGGGTTGTGTGCTTCTTTATCGAAAGCAGCATTTTCGTCTCTTTGGCGCCGACATATCGAAAGTACGATTCCAAAAACGGAGATTTCGCCATCTACCATGTGGTTTCCATAACGGCCATTTTGGTTGGTTTCGGTCTTTCCTTCCTCGTTTTCTTCATAATGATCAGCACTTCATTCCTTTTCGAAAGGGCTTATTTCTCGTCATTGGCTGCAATTATTAGCTTCGCTGATGCTTTGGCGATGGCAGCGGTGGTGCTTTTATCAAGCAAACTTAACAGAGCATTTATCTCTTTGGCTGAGAGGCTTGGCTTCAAAAAGAGATAAAGAAACTAGCCCTCTAGCCCCCTTCGTCTTATAATATCCGTCGTTTAGAAAGGATTTTATCTACATGGTTAAATTAGTTCTTATCCGTCATGGCCAATCCGAGTGGAATCTCGAAAACAAATTCACCGGATGGACGGATGTCGATCTTTCGGAGAATGGCGTCAACGAAGCGAAAGCCGCTGGCAAACTCCTTAAAGACAATGGTTATCATTTCGACGTTGCTTTCTCTAGCGTGCTTAAGCGTGCCAATCGTACGATGGCTCTCGCCCTCCACGAGCTTGGCGAAGATGACATTGAGAAGCATTTCAGCTGGCGTTTGAATGAGCGTCATTACGGCGCTTTGCAAGGTCTCAACAAAGCCGACAGCGCCAAAAAGTGGGGCGATGAACAAGTCCATATCTGGCGTCGTAGCGCCGATATTCAACCTCCGGCATTAGAAAAAGACGATCCACGTTTCCCTGGCAACCAAGAGCTCTATCAAAAGCTCGTCAAGAGCGGAGAGATGAACGAGAGCGACCTTCCGCTCACCGAATGCTTGGTCGATACCGCCAAGCGCGTGAAGCCTTATTTCGACAAAGAGATCGCACCGGCCGTCAAAGCTGGCAAAGGCGTTCTCATTGCTGCGCACGGCAATAGCTTAAGGGCGCTTGTTATGGAACTTGAGCACTTGACCCCTGAACAAATAATCAGCGTTGAGATCCCGACTGGGAAACCTCTCGTCTACGAACTCGACGAGAAGACGCTCAAAGTCTTGAACAAATATTATCTATAATCTCTAGATGGATTATGAAAATGAGCGGTGATTTGCCGCTCATTTTTTGATATTTGAATTATTTACGATGCTTGATAAGAGAGATTTCAGAAAGTGGATTTCCGGATTTTTCGAAGCGTGTTTGTCTATCCAAGAAAGGCTTCTTCCCTCTTTGATGTCATCCATAAGCTTAGATAAGATGACGTCTTTGTTTTTAGCGACCGTCAGAATCTGTTTTTTGGATGGCACGTTTGTTTTGGCTATGTCCGTAAGCAGCTCTTTCTCGATTTCGTCGATTCCCCAGATGCGGTAGGGGTTTATCTTGAAGGCGCTCGAAAGTAGCTCCAATCCACGGATATAGAAATCCATCGCGTCTTTCGGCCGCGGCATATCTTTTGTGAACAATGCGTTTTCAATCGTTTTGGAGATATAAACGTTGTTTTTTATCGCTTCGAGCAAAACCTTGTCCGCCCTTTCCCGATACTCTTCTTGTTTTTTGAAGCAATAGGAGAAGCCCCAAGCGTCCCCGAATGTTTTCATGGCGTCCATATAACCGAGCATCATGTTGTTTTTTAGGACGTGCGACTCAAAATAAAGTATCGTTCCGGTGTCTCTGGACGGTCTGATGCACGTTACGAAAGGCATATCCATGAGCTCCGCGTGCTGTGGCGATTTTGGGAAGGCGTGAAGCAAGACGGCGACGATTTCATCGGCTCCGAGTTTGAGCGCAAGGTCGATAGGGAGATTATTCACGAATCCGCCGTCGACGTATTTCTTCCCTTTCACGCATTCCATCGGGAAAATCGGCCAGCAAGCGCTCGAGGCGTGAAGCCAAGGCAATATCATCTCTTCCGGCTCGTCGTTTAAGACGATGTCTTTTTCCTTTTTCGTTTTGTAATCGGTCGTGACAACGCCCAAAACGACATTCGATTTCTTTATTTTTGCCGGATCTATTGTGCGTTTTACGAGCGTTTTGAATGGGGTGATGTCGACGCCTTTGTTTTTGATGTAAGTGCTTATTGTTTTCTTCAGGTTTTGCTTTGACGTCTTTTTGAGGCTCTCGATGATGTTTTCGGAGATGTTGAAGCCCTCTTTCATCACCTCATTTATCGTGACTTCCTCCCACAATCTTATGCATTCGTCGTAGCTGTCCGTTGCCACCATTGCGCCGTTTATCGCGCCAATCGAGGTGCCGGTGACGATATCGAAATGAAGTCCTTTCTCCCTAAGGTATCGCCATGCTCCGACTTCATATGCGCCAAGCGATCCGCCGCCGCACAAAACTAATGCGCGTTTCATTTAGAAGGTTTTTTTCCAAAGCTGGTGAATAGAGCAATACGAATAGACTGTCCCATGGCGCACGTCACTGAAAACAGCCGTGTTTCCATCTTCTTCTTTCAAGAAGCGAACAGTCGTTCTTTTTGGGGTGACAAGCGCAATCCATTCGATATGGTGAAAAGGTTCGATGGGGTGATTTTCCTCTGCGATCGTGACGGTCAATCGGCCGTCTTCGTGCTTCAAGACAGGGAGATGGCTTTGCGAGGCCATTCCGCCTTCTCTAGCCTCCAAAGGCATCATTTGTGAGCCACAGCATATAAGTCTGCCGCCTCCGTTATGGAGGGAGTGAACGATGTTTCCGCAAGTGGCGCAACGATAGAAATTATTGTCTTGTTCCATGACTATTCCCCTTTCCTTAGATTATAAGGTTTTTTCTTTCTTTTAACTAGAAGGGGTGGTCAAAATGAATTATCAAACGATATGAATCGTTCTTTTTGTCGATTTCATTTCGAAGGAATTCTTCGATTGAACTCTTCTTGTTCGATAGCGAGAAGGGGAGAGTTACGTCGAAGGAGACTTTCTTTTCTTTCGCGCATCTTATCAATCGGAAGTCGTGAAGTTCGATGGAAGGGCTTATTTTCTTTAGCAATCCCGCTATTTCCTTTTCGAGACTTTCGCTTTCGAGGTCGTTTTCTTCGACCGGATCCACATGGATTAGGACCTCGGCGCGCTCCTTTTCCTTTAGTTCTTCCTCAATCTCATCGGCCAAGCGATGGGCATCGGAAAGAGACATCGTCTCCGATACTTCTAAATGGAAAGAGATGAATTTCTTAGTTGGGCCATAGCTATGGATGATCAAATCGTGGATTCCCAAAGCCTCTTTGCGGCTTAAAGCGGTTTCTCTTATTTCCTTGGCGAGGTTTTTGTCCTGCCTTCCGCCGATTATCGGATCGATGTTTTCGATCATCATCCTGATTCCGGCGACTGCAACTAGTACGGCGATCCCTAAACCTAAATAGGGATCGAGGAATCCCCAACCCAAGGTGAGGCTAAGGATGGCGGCCACTAAGACGGCCGAAGTCGCGAAGACGTCGCCCAAGGAATCGATGGCGCTCGCTTTAAGAGCTTTGCTATCGATGGCTTTGCCTAAGGAAAAATAGCAATATCCTTGCAAAACCTTGATCAAAACCGAAATGGCAAGAAGCACGATTGTCAGAATGTCATAAGAAACCGTTTGTCCGTTTATTATTTTGCTTATCGATTCCCTGATTGTTTCGAAAGCGATCAATAAGACCATGAAGGAGACGACGAGGCCGGAAACGTATTCCGCTCTTTCGTGGCCGAATGGATGCTTCTCGTCGGCCGGTTTATTGGCCACCTTGAAACCGATCATGGTGACAATGGAAGAGGCCATATCCGAAAGGTTATTGGCCGCGTCGACCAGTAATGCCATCGGCAAGACCGCCCAATTCGATTGATACGCCAAGAAAATCGCAAGCGAGGCTTTTATCAACACCAATGCCGTATTCGAGAAAATGCCGATGAAGCTGGCTAAGACCCCGTGGGAAGCGCGCACTTCCTCTTTCTTTGTGTTCTTGTAATCGGCGATGAACAATTTACGTAGCAAAGTGACCATGACATTAAGTTTAAGGAAGAGATTTTATAAAGCAAGTTATTAGGTATCTAGTTTTGAATACAAGTTGAACTTGACAAAATAACTAGAAGAATTAATATCATGTCATGGCACCAAGCAGAACGGAATTACCGAGTTACACGAAAAAACAAGAGATGGCTAATAGCTTTTCCCATGCGCTAGGGGTGCTATTCGCTTTGATAGGAGGCCCTTTTCTTATCGCTAAAGCGGTCGCTTCCTCCGATCCTTGGAAGATTTCTTCGAGTGTCATATTCACTTTGTCATTGTTGGCTCTTTATTTAGGAAGCGCCATCTATCATGGGCTCCCTTCGTCGCGGCTCAAGCGAATATTCCGCGTTCTCGATCACGATAACGTCTTCATCTTGATAATAGGGACATATGTTCCTTATACATTAGTCGGCCTTCGCCCTTATAGCGAGGCTTGGTGTTACTCGATTCTCGTCCCGTGCATCGTCCTAGGGATAGTTGGAATTACCCTCAATTCGATAGATTTGAAGAAATTTGCTGTCTTTTGCATCATCGATTACATCCTTATGGGCTGGCTTATCGCCATATCCTTTTATCCTTTGGTAATGAGCATTGGATGGTATCCGGCGTCTTTCTTGTTACTTATGGGCGGCATCAGTTATACGATCGGCGCCGTTCTTTATTGCCTTGGAATCAAGAAGACGAAGTGGTTTCATCTCGTTTTCCATCTCTTCGTTTTGCTTGGAACGCTTCTGATGTTCGTCTCGCTTTATTACTGGGTTTTCTAAAAAGCTTTTGTCGATATGGGAAAGACTTTTAGCTTGGTCTATAATCTTTAGGCTATGTCAAGGAAGAAGGACTCATCGACATTGTTAGAAAACCGCCGCGCTCATTTTGAGTATTTTTTAAGCGATTTCCTCGTCGCCGGCATCGTCCTCACCGGCACGGAGATAAAGAGCTTAAGAGCTAGGAATGCGACGATTAGCGACGCTTTTATATTCGTGAAGAACGGGGAAGCGTTCGTCAGGAATATGCATATTGCCGCCTATAAGGAAGGAAACATCTTTAACGTCGATCACTTAAGGGACAGGAAGCTCTTGCTCAACAAAAAAGAAATCAAGAAGATGGAAGCTCGCCTCAAGACGGGCGGGGAAACCTGCGTGCCGACCAAACTTTTCTTGTCGCATGGCTACGCGAAGCTTGAAATCGCCATGGCCAAAGGGAAGAAACTGCATGACAAGCGCGATTCTTTGAAGGAAAAAGACCTCAAGAGGCGACTAGAAAAAGGTCGTTCGAACGATTACGAGGACTAAGATGGATTTCTCCGATATCCTTCTCTTTTTGAAAGAAAGAGATTTGACGATGATCCAATACGAGAGAAAGGCGTATGACGCCTTCCTAAAAGACGTCGGTTTTTCGGCGGCCTTTCCCTTCGTCCATATCGCCGGAAGCAATGGCAAGAGCTCGGTCGCCAATTATCTGGCGAATATCTATAGGCTGGCGGGATATAAGGTCGCCTCTTTCATCAAGCCGTTTTCGCATTCACCGTTAGAGATGACGCGAATCAATGGCGAAATGATGAAAGAAGGGGATTTTGCAAGGATTTTCTCGAAATTCGAAGGAAAAATAAAGGGATACGCATTAACTTCATTCGAAATAGAGACATTCGTTTCGCTCGTTTATTTCGGTGAAAGGGGCGTCGATTTGGCCATCGTCGAATGTGGAATGGGCGGCGAGAAAGACGCAACGAATATTTTGGAAGCGACGCCCATGCTATCCATTATCACGAGCGTTTCTTTGGAACACACGAAGTTCCTAGGAGACAGCATTAAAGAGATTGCGAAGCATAAGGCGGCGATAATTAAAAGAAATTCCAAGGCTTTGATAGGGAACCTCTCTATCGATGCTAAGAAAATGGTCGCCCAAAGGGCGGCGCAAGCCGGAAGCGAGCTTTTCGAAATCAAAGATATCTCAAATGCCAAGTACGAGGCCCCGTATTATCATTTCGATTATGAGCCATATAAGGATCTGATGATCGTTTCGCCTGCTTATTATGAGGTGATGGATGCTTCGATCGCATTGGAGGCAATCAAGATTCTTCGTCTTTCTTATCCTGTTTCGTTCGACGCCATTCAAAGAGGTCTTATGGATAGGCAACTTGAATGTCGTCTTGAAAGAGTCAAGAACGTCTATATTGATGGCGCTCATAATCCCGAGGCGATAGAGAAAACGATGGAAAGCGCCGCTTCGATATTTATGGGAAGAAAAGCGCATGTGCTCTTCTCTTCGTTCAAAGACAAAGACGTCATGAAGAATATAGGCATCATAAAACGCTATATAGATGATGTGACTTTGACGACTTTCGATAGCAAAAGGGCCAGGGGCATCGCCGATTATCCGGAAAGCATCAGGAATTCGTTTCCTTTCAACTCTTCTTATGAATTGGCGATTAATTTCTTGCTTGCGACCTATCCTAACGATCCGATTTTGGTCATCGGGAGCTTAGAATTCGCCTATCGAATGAGAGATTATCTGAAGAATGTGTTGAAATATGGATAAAGTCACGAGGAAAATCACATATTCGGCGATACTTTTGGCTTTTGGAATCGTTTCGACGATGGTTTTCAAAACCATCCCAATGGGCGCTTTGACGTTCCTTCGTTTCTCTTTGACTCCTTCGATTGTCATTTTCGCTTCGATATCGCTAGGGCCGTTATACGGGGCGGTGGTCGGCGTTTTTTCCGACATGATACCGGCTTTTTTGCTTCCCCAAGGCGCCTACAATTTCTATTTGTCGTTTGTTTATTTCTTGCTTGGCGTCCTTCCTTACTTCTTATTTAAGCTTGTCAAACGCCATCCAAAGACCCTTGGAAATCGGATAACCGTCTTCTCGCTCCTCGGTTTGCTTTTCTTGGCTCTTGTGTCCGTTTTTTATCTGAGCGATTCGCTTGATGCTTCGTTTGGGGAGAATGGCCATTGGCTTAAGCCGCTGATCCTCGCAATAATTGGAATAGTTACATTGGGGTCCGTTTTCTTGTTCGAAATCATTCATGCAAGAAAAAACAAGAACGGGAGAAGCACGGAAGACGAAATGGATATCTATGCCATATCCTTCGTGACGATTTGCTCGGAAACGTTTCTGATGGGCGTTCTTAAAGCGGCCGCTTTCTGGCTCTATTTTTTGACTTTTTCTAACGATTCTCCCTTCTCTTATTGGTACTTCCTTTCGATGCTCGCCATTGGGACAGTCCCATCTTCTTTGATTGACGCTTACTTTGTGATGTGGCTTCTTTCTTTTTCCAAACGTTTTGGCGACGAAAGAAAATAGGCCGTCTTTGATAGGGATTTATCGATTTTTGAATACTAGATGAATAGCAAAATATATTCTTTCGGACAATCGTTTTGGTGTGCTTATCAGCGATTTTTTCCATATTTTGATTAATCCGTCAAACTAGACAAATAACGGAAAATTGTCCAAATAGTAAAAAAATCATTTTCGTTACAAATATTTTGAAAAAAATAGTTGACAAGTGTCCAAATTCCTCCATACTCTTGTGTCGTAAACAAGGAGGAATCCATCATGGCACTCGTAGCAATCACCCGTGGAGATGGTTCGGTTGTAACCGCCGATACGGAAAAGAGAACGTTGACCTATTATCGTTATCACGTTCGCTTCACTCCGTTAGAATGGAAAATCTTGAAAGCTCTTTATGAGGTTCGTCCAGAACTCGTCGAAAGGGAAAAGCTAGTCGAACTTATTTGGGGAGACGAAAAAAGCGACCTTCCAACGAGAACGATCGACGTCCATATCTCTAGCATTCGCCGCAAAATCGCCTATATCAAAGGCGCTCGCATCGATTCTGTCTATGGACACGGCTATCGCCTATTGATGCTCAAGAGATTCTAACATCGGCCTCTTCGGAGGCCTTTTTTAATTGCCATCATCGGCCGATTCGTCTTTTTTTCGGCACGATGGCTTTTGATGGCTTTGAGAAACGTTTTAAAATAACTCTGTCATTTTTTGGAGGAGCGAGATATGGACGACAAATTTTTTAGAAGCAATGTCGTATATCAGATCTATCCCCGTTCTTTTTGCGATTCGAACGGCGATGGTATAGGAGATATACCGGGCATCATATCAAAGCTGCCTTATTTGGAGGAACTCGGAGTCGGCATCATTTGGCTTTCGCCGGTTTATAAAACCGCGAACGCCGATTTCGGATATGACGTCGCCGATTATCTTTCCATCAATCAGGAATACGGGACGATGGAGGATATGGAAAGGCTCATCAAAGAAGCCGGGGAAAGAGGGATCAGGATCGTCATGGATCTCGTCGTCAACCACACTTCAAGCGAGCATCGGTGGTTCAAGGCCTCGTTCGACCCGAAATCGAAATACCATTCCTATTACTATTGGAGAAAGGGCCGGAAGCATAACAGCTTGCCGCCTAACAACTGGACCTCTAATTTCGGAGGATCGGCTTGGACGTTTGTGCCCGATGTCGGCGAATGGTATTTGCACATATTCGACGAAAAACAGCCCGATTTGGATTGGCATAATCCGGATGTGCTTTCCGAGGTTGAGGGCATACTTCGCTTCTGGCTCAATAAAGGCGTCTATGGCTTCCGTTGCGATGTCATCAACCAGATTTGGAAGGAAACGCTTGAGAATGGGCATTGGAAACCCTGGAAGACGGGGGACGAGCACTATATCTCGAAAGAGGGATGCCACCAGATACTCCGCAAACTGCACGATGATGTTTTTAGTCATTACGATTCGATGACGGTCGGAGAATGCTTCGGCGTCGATTTCGAGGCCGCCCATCGCTTCGACAATAACGAGCTCGATATGTTCTTTCAATTCGACACCGTGAATACGGACAGATGGTCGCTTCCGGTATTTGCTAGGCCTTTTAGCCCAAAGAGATTCAAGAAAACGATTCTCGCTTGGCAAAGCGAAGCCGCTTGGCCGGCGAATTACCTTGAAAACCACGATCAGCTTAGGTCTGTGGAAAGATTCGGAAACGCCAAGAAATATTGGGGGATGTCATCGAAGATGCTCGCGATGCTTCTCGTCACTCTTAGAGGCACACCATTCATCTACCAAGGACAAGAAATCGGGATGCTCAATTATCCGGTTTTCAAACCTGAAGAATTCAAGGATCCAGTTAATTTTTGGCTATATAAGCTGCTTCGAAAGTTTGGGTTCGGGGAGAAGAAAACGCTTAAACTGATTCAAAACGTCAATCGAGACAACGCGAGGACGCCGATGCAATGGAATGGCGAAAAGAACGCCGGTTTCAGCGATGCGGAGTATACTTGGCTACCAGTCAATCCGAATTATCGCGATATCAACGTCCGAAAAGAAGAAGGCGATCCTTCGTCGATTCTTAGTTTCTATCGCGAGCTTATCGAAACTAGGAAAAAATACCCGACGCTATCCTATGGGGCATTTGAGCCACTAAAGACCAACGGCAAAATATTCGCTTATTTTCGAAGCTACAAAGGAGAAATGCTTCTTGTTTTGCTAAACCTAACTGGCAAACATCGCTCGCTGCCGAAAAGCATCAATTCCTTGGTCGGCGAGGTGATTCTTTCCAATTATCAAGGCGCCGGATTGGCCTATAAGCGCAAGCTTCGCCCATATGAAGCGCTCATCGCCAAGATTTCCTAAAAGGAAAGTTTCTTTATTTCTTCCGTCTTTCTCGATATGATTACCCTTGTTTAGGAGCGGTTATGGAAAAAGAGAAGCATCGCGAAGATTACATCGGTTGGGATGAATATTTCATGGGGATAGCGCAACTAAGCGCTTTAAGGAGCAAGGATCCCAGCACCCAAGTCGGCGCTTGCATCGTCGATTCCGATAACAAAGTGGTGTCTATCGGCTATAACGGAATGCCGCGTGGGGTAAGCGATGAAGATGTGCCTTGGGGGCATGGAGAAGGCCTTGAGAGCAAGTATCTTTACGTCTGCCACGCCGAATTTAACGCCATTCTTAATACCAGGAATGGCGAGAAGTTATCCGGATGCCGCCTCTATGTGACTTTATTCCCTTGCAATGAATGCGCCAAAGCGATCATCCAAACCGGGATAAAGGAAGTCATATATCTATCCGATAGCCATAAAGACGGAATCATTTTCGAAGCCTCGCGTAAAATCTTGACGATGGCCGGAGTGAAACTCACCCAATACGAAGGGAAGACCGTTTCCATAAATTCATAAGCCTTCCGAATTTGCTAAGGACGAAAAGAGATGTCAATGCCAATAGTCAAAGTCAGTCACCTTTCTTTTTCTTATGACGAAGGGAAAAAAGCTTTAGATGACGTTTCTTTCGAAGTAAATGAAGGGGAGTATTTGGCGATCATTGGCCATAATGGATCGGGCAAAAGCACTTTGGCGAGGATTTTGTCGGGGATTCGCACGGATTTCGATGGCGAAGTGATTATTTTCGATAAGAACGTCGATAACAAGAACATCGCCGCGATCCGCAAAAAGACCGGCTTCGTTTTTCAAAACCCCGACAATCAATTCGTCGGAAGCACCGTGCGAGATGACATCGCATTCGGCCTTGAGAATAGGGCGATCCCTAGCGAAGAGATGGACGATATCATCGAAAGATATTCCAAGAAGGTCGGGATGCGTGAATATCTCGATAAGGCTCCGGAGAATCTTTCTGGCGGGCAAAAACAACGAGTCGCGATAGCGGGAGTTCTCGCGATGTCACCGGACTTAATAATCTATGACGAGGCGACAAGCATGCTTGATCCAGCCGCCAAAAAAGAGATTCTCGATCTGACTTTTTCTTTGAGGAAAGAGAATCCAAAGCTTACTTTGATTTCGATAACGCACGATATAGAAGAGGCCGCTCAAGCGGACAAAGTCCTCGTCCTTAACGCCGGCAAGTCCGTGTTGTTTGGGACTCCGAAAGAGGTTTTCGATAATGTCGATAAGCTTAAAGAGATGAGACTTGATCTTCCGTTTTACAAAAAGCTAGTGGCTTCCTTAAAGGAAAACGGCGTCGATGTCGATCAAGAGATAACGTCGTTATCGTCTTTGGAGGAATATCTATGCCGATAATCTTCAAAGACGTCTCTTATACCTATTCTCCGAAAACGCCTTTCGCCTATTGTGCGCTCAAAGACGTGAATTTCGAGATAGAAGATGGCTCTTTCGTCGCTATAGTGGGGAAGACGGGAAGCGGGAAGAGCACGATCGCGCAATTGATGAACGCTTTGATAACGCCGACCTCTGGAGAAGTGATCGCAAACGGATTCCATAATTCGCCGAAGTCAAAAAAGAAAAGGAAAGCGGTCAAAGAACTAAGAAAAGAAGTCGGATTGGCTTTTCAATTTCCGGAATATCAGCTCTTCGAGGAAACGATCGAAAAAGACGTTTCTTTTGGTCCGAGGAACTTCGGGCTCTCGAAGGAAGATGCTCTAAAGAAGGCAAGGGAATCGTTAGCGATGGTGGGGCTTGATGAGAGCTTCTATAAACGATCGCCATTCGAGCTTTCCGGTGGCGAAAAGAGGAAAGTCGCCTTGGCTGGGATTCTTGCCATCGAGCCGAAGATACTCATAATTGACGAGCCGACAAGCGGCCTAGATCCTAAAGCCGCCGAGGACACGATGTCCTTGTTTAAGAAGATAAACGCCGAGAAAGGCACGACGATAATCTTCGTCACCCACGATATGGACTTGGTTTTGGAGTATGCAAGCAAAGTCATCGTGATGGAAGATGGAAGCGTTCGAAAGGTATGTCGGCCATTCGAGCTTTTCGGCGATGATTTGAAGGAATATTCATTGGATAATCCGAAAGTCTTTGATTTTGCCTTGAAACTGAAAAGAAAAGGCTTTTGCATAGATTTCTCGAAATTGAAGACAGTTGACGATTTGGGAAGAGAAATTGCGAAGAGCCTAAAGGAGCGAGGATGAGCGGGATCACGTTAGGACGTTATGTCCCTTATAATTCCTTCCTTCACAAGATGGACGCCAGAGCCAAGCTCTTTTGCTATCTTCTTTTGCTTGTCTCGGTTTTCTTATCGTTTGTCAATTATTCGACTTCCTTTTTGTTCACTGCTTTCTTAGTCGTCTTGACAATCTTCCTTTTGGTTTCTTCTCACGTTTCGATCGGATCGTTATTCAAGTCGCTTGCGAGTCTATGGTTTTTCGTGGTCTTCCTCTTGCTTATCTATATACTCGTTCCAAGTTCTTCATATACCCACGTCGCATTTAAAATCGGGGACTTCCCTTTCTATTATGAGTCTCTTTTAGAGGCCGCTCGCATCATGCTGCGTTTGATGCTAATGGTCGCTTTGTCGATGGTCTTGACCACTAGCACCAAGCCTCTTGAGTTAACAGCGGCGCTGGAGTGGTACCTATATCCGCTTAAAGTGATAGGCATTCCATCTCATATCATCGCCATGATCATAACCTTGGCTCTTCGTTTCATACCGACGATACTCGACGACGTCGATAGAATCATGAAAGCCCAAGCCTCTCGCGGAGTCGATTTCAAACACGGCGGCATCAAAACAAAATTTCGTTCGATAGTTTCTTTGATTATCCCACTATTTGCAACGTCGCTAGTTAGGAGCGATGAGCTTGCCGACGCTATGGAAGCGAGGGGATACGATCCAAAGGCCAAAAGGACTAGATATCGCAAGATTCATTTCCATATCTTGGATCTCTTGTGGGTCGTTCTATGTTCTGCTCTCCTTTCTTCTTATATCGTCGCTTCCGTCATGAAATTAGATCCTTTCTCGTTCTTCTGGGGGCTTAGCGTTCTATGAGCGTCTTTAAAGCGGTCATAAGCTATGACGGCCGTTTCTATAATGGCTTTCAGAAGCAACCGAATAAAGAGACGATCCAAGGCGTTCTTGAAGCGAAGATAAGCCATTTATTGGGCGTCGCCACTCCTATTCATGGGGCTGGAAGAACCGATGCCGGCGTAAGCGCAAGAGGACAGGTCATATCCTTTAAATGCGAAAAGAACATCGATATAGAAGAAAAGAAAACGGCGCTTAATCGGCTATTGCCTCCTGATATATTCTGCCGCTCGTTAGAAAAGGCGCCTGATGGCTTTGACGCCAGGCACTCTTCAAAGGGGAAGATATATTCGTATTCCTTTTGCCATAAGGGGAGAGACCCTTTGAATTCCTTCGAAACACCTCTTATGGTCAAGGAGTTCGACTTCGAGCTTTTTGAAAAAGCGATGGGGGTTTACGTAGGAAAACACGATTTTAAGAATTTCACGACGAAGAAAGAGGATAAGGATGGATTCATTAGAGACGTCTCATTGAAAGAGATTTCGGATCATGATGGCCACGCAAAGGTTGTTTTGTCATCGAATGGATTTATGACTTATATGGTTCGGATCCTAATCGGAGCGGCGTGGAAAGTCGCCACAAAGAAAAGGGATTTAGAGTGGCTTAAATCTTCCTTGGAAAGCCAGGAAAGAAAGATAATCTCGTTTAAAAGCAGCCCAATCGGACTCATATTGGAGGAAGTGGTCTATGAATGAGAACAAGCCGATTTCGTGCAACTACCATTGCCACACCAAGAGATGCGGACATGCGATAGGGGAAGACGAGGAATATGTCAAAGAAGCGATCGCCTGCGGCTATGACGTCTTGGGTTTTAGCGATCACGTTATCCTTGACCATCACAAACAAGCAGGGATGCGCGGCGACGCTTCCCTTTTGCCGGGTTATGTGCATTCGATCAAATCTTTGGCCGCCAAATACAAAAATGACATTGAAATGCATCTAGGCTTCGAAGCGGAATGGTATTACGAGGAATACCGGTCATATTATGAGAAACTTTTGAGAGATGGCATGGTTCAGTATTTCATCCTCGGACAGCATTGCTTTCTTACGGATGAAGGCACGTTCTTTTGGTATGGCACCATCGCCGATCACGACTTGGCAACTAAAAAATACACCGAAGATCTTTTGGCTGGGATGAGGAGTGGGCTATATCTATATGTCGCCCATCCGGATCTATTTGCTGCATGGAACGACGAGTGGACGAGCGTGTGCGAGGAATCGGCCAGAAAGATAATCTCTTTGGCCAAGGATCTTAAGATGCCGCTAGAGATAAACATGGGCCCGGCCACTAGGGAACGAAGGGATTTTGCTAATTCCGACTTGAACCATTTCTATCCGAATTCCCGTTTTTGGGATCTGGTCGCGGAAGCCGATGCCAAGGCGATCATCGGAGTTGATGCTCACATACCTTCCTTGCTACGGAATGCGCCATTTGAATGGGTGAGAGGTTTCGCCAAGAAACGCGGAATCGAGGTTATTGAGCGTCTGGATTTGCCTCTTTTGGTCTAAAAGACCAGAAAAAACTATATCGCCTGCGCTATAGAGTGCTAGAATATCACCGATTTTTAAGGAGAACCCCATGGGAAGACACTTTGAAGTGCGTGCCGCCGCAATGGCAGCGACCGCC
The DNA here is from genome assembly GCA_963616935.1 of bacterium. Taxonomy (GTDB): domain Bacteria; phylum Bacillota_I; class Bacilli_A; order RFN20; family CAG-826; genus UBA4951. The sequence continues at coordinate 119,936 of CAVEMS010000001.1, forward strand.
AAAGCCAAAAGCGCAATCTATATGCGCGCATCGAAGGAGATTTATGCCGCCGCAAAAAGTGGTATCCCTGATCCGGAGAACAATTTAGCGCTTAGGAGCGCAATCGAAAAATTCCGCAAAACCTGCCCGAAAGACGTTATCGACAGAGCTATTGAGAAAGCCAAAGGCGGAGACGCCGTCGCTTATATCCCAGGTCGATATGAATTCTTCGGCCCTGGCGGATCTTATGTCATCGTCGACACTTTGACCGATAACGTGAACCGCGCTTTGGTCAATGTCAGGACCATTGTCACGAGAAAAGGCGGCAAAATGGGAAGCGTCGCTTATAACTTCAACTACGCCGCCGTCCTTGACGTCAAAGGCGACGAAGCAAAGCGAGATGAAATCGAAGAAGCCTTGATCCTAGGCGATGTCGATGTCCAAAGCGTCACTTCCGAAGAGGGCGAAGTCGAGATCCAATGTGCCCCGAGTGACTTAGAGAAAGCGAAAGACGTTCTCAAAGAGATGGGAATCGTCGATTTCGACACCGCCGAAGTCACTTTCATTCCGAATCAATATGTCACCTTGGCTCCCGAGGATATCCAAAAGATGAAGGATATGCTCGCTCAGCTTGACGAATGCGAAGACGTTCAGAACGTCTACCATAACGTCGAAAACGCTTAATTCTTTTGCGTATCATCTGGCCGCCCATTGGGTGGCCTTTTTTGTTAGTATATCTATATATATGAAAACATTGACCATTTCTAAAGTAGAAAGATTCATCATCTATCCGAGTCTCATCGCTCTTTTCGTCCTTTTGGCGTTCTTCGATCTTCCGATTATGGAGTCGCTATATAACCATGACAGCATTTGGGCTCGCATTTTCGAATTCATCGGTGAACAGCCGTTTCAATTCTTCACGGTGTTTGGCGGAGTGCTGATGTTCAAATATCGCCCCAAAGATGTCTTATGGAAGAATATCCTTTTTGCCGCATTAGGCGTCCTTTTGGCGGTTTTCTTCGCTTTGTATGCCGGTTCGCAGATGTTTTCATACATCAAAGAGCTTGGCTTAGGCGAGAAATATTGGCTTTTGTTCTTGGTGGCTTCGATATATGTGGCAGGGGCTTTCACGCTCGCGTATATGATTAAGGATATAGATGGTAGGAAAGCTTTCGCATTCGGCGTTTCCGTCATATTGCTTTATACGTTCATTTGGGTAGCGATGAACGCTTTCAAAGTGCTTTGGCAACGTCCGCGTTGGAGATATCTCGTGACGACCGACGATCCGCTTGGCGGGTATAGGAACGTTTGGGAGCCTTCTCCCGGCTGGCCTTTCAGAAGCTTTTTCGCCTCTTTCCCTAGCGGTCATACCATGAATGCGGCCGGAGGGCTCGTCGTCGCTTATTTCTTTAAGGACAAAATGAGCGGGAAATCCTATCTTCTTCTTAGAGTATTCGTTTACTTATGGACGTTATTGACCGCTTTGTCGAGGATTGTCGTAGGCGCCCATTTCGCAAGCGACGTGACGATGGGATTCTTGCTAGGCTTCTTCTTATACGATATGACATTCACATTCTTGCTTCCGGCTCTTGAAAAAGCGGTGAATAAGACCAGTAAAATGGCTTGAATTTGACGATTTTCGAAAGAAAAATATTCGATACAATCGAGTAAAAATTACTATTTCTTTACAATTTGCCAAAATTTTCTTGCTTCTTTCCCTTCGACTCTAGATAATAGAGCGGCGTAAAAAGCTAAAAGAAAGTAGAGGAAAAGATTATGCAACGTCAAACCACTATTGCGAATGACATCAACATTACTCGCAAATGGTATCTTGTCGATGCCTCCGGAAAGACCCTTGGCCGCCTCGCGACCCAAGTGGCCACCATCCTTATGGGCAAAGACAAACCGAATTACACCCCAAACTTTGATCTTGGCGACTATGTCGTCATCATCAACGCTTCCAAAGTGAAGCTCTCTGGCAAAGAAGGCGGAGAACACAAGAAGAACTATTACAACGTCTCCGGCTATAACGGCGGCCTTCGCACCCGTAGCGCTGGCGTCATGAAGCGCGAATACCCGGTCGAACTCGTTGAGCGTGCCATTCGTGGCATGATCCCGCACACCCGTTTGGGCCGCGCGATGATGAAGAAATGCTTCGTCTACGCCGACGACAAACATAAGCAAGAGGCGCAGAAGCCTGTTGCTCTCGAGATCAAATAAGGAGATAAGCAATGGCAAACGAAGTTAAATATTATGGCACCGGCCGTCGCAAAAAATCGATCGCCCGTGTCTATGTCAAAGCCGGCAAAGGCAATATCACCGTCAACGACATCGCCGTTGAGAAATATATGCCATATGCCACCCTCGTCCAAAACCTCAAACAGCCTTTGGTTCTCACTGGAAACGAAGACAAATACGATGTTCAAGCCGAGGTTAAAGGCGGTGGATTCACCGGCCAAGCCGAAGCCATCCGTTTAGGCATCGCCCGCGCCTTATTGCTCGCTGGTGCCGATCGCAAGACCCTCAAGGTCGCCGGAATGCTTACCCGTGACGCCCGTGTCAAGGAACGTAAGAAATACGGTCTCAAAGCCGCCCGTCGCGCTCCGCAGTTCAGCAAGCGTTAATTCGTTCTATCACCAATACGCCCAGGGAAACCTGGGCTTTTTGTTTAGAAAAACGATATGTTCGTGAATTGCCCTCGTCTGGATATGATAAAATCCTATCGCCTTAATGGAGGAAAAATGATGAGCAGCCAAGAAGTGTTGTTGAAGAAAGCCAAAGAAGCCCAGATTGTCTACGATTATCTTAGCGAAACGCTAGGGATTTCGTCGACTTTGCCAGTCACTTTCATAGCTTCAGAAAACGATGAGAAGGAACTGAAGAAGAATTATCTAAAAGAAAATCCTTTTCCGAATGTCATTGCGGTTGTTTTGGCCAAACTCCGCAAAAAAGCGGTCGATAAGCTCTTCGTCGATGAAAAAATCCTTCAAACCAGCGTCATCGCCGCTGTTTTGTCGCTTGCAAGCAACCTCGCGTCGGAAATAGGCGAGATACGGGGAGATAAGATAAATGGGAACGACATTTATTGCGATATCTCCTATGCCGGATTACAGGCCATTCGCTTATATATGGCCAATTACACGGATAAGAAATTCAAGAAGAGCCGTTTGGCTTCCGCTTTACGGGTCGATAACGCGATTAACGGCTCTTTCTATAAATATAAGACGAAGGATGGCCGCTATATCTCCTTCCATACCTATTACCAATCGCAGCAAAAGAAACTCGTTGAGGCGATGAAACTAAAGAAGCCTTATGACAAATTCACATTGCTATCGACCAAGAAAGATCGCCATTATTTAAAGAAAGAAGTGGCGAAGTGGGATAGCAAGGAACTTGAGGAACTCGCCTTTGAATGCGGCGCTTGCGCATGCGTGCTAAGGAGTCGCGAGGAGTGGGAGGCCACGGAAGTTGGCAAAGCCGTTAAGGATATGCCTTTGATCCATTTTGAAAATTGGGGTGAAGGCAAGATGAACTTAAGCGAAAATCTCGATAAAGGCCCTTTAAGCGGTATCAAGGTGTTGGATCTCACGCATATTATCGCTGGTCCGGCTTGTTCAAGGATCTTGGCCGAATATGGCGCGGACGTTTTGCTAGTTAGACGTGGGACGTATCAAGAACAAGAGCAAGCGATGCTTGAGCTCGATGGTTGGGCTGGGAAGGATTCCATCCAACTAGATCTAAACAAAAAGGAAGATTTGGAGAGGATGAAGGAACTCATCAAAGAGGCCAACGTCATAACTTATTCCTATCAAAACGGATGCTTCGATAAATTTGGACTTTCTGAGGAAGAAATCCATAAGCTCAATCCGAATGCCATATATAGTAACCTCATGTGCTTTTCGGATACCGTTTGGAAGGATAGGCCAGGTTGGGCGCCTTTGGCGGAAGACATCACCGGACTATCGATCCGTAATGGCGATAAAGAAAATCCGGTGAATCTAAACGGCGTTCCGCTTGATTACATCCCTGGATTCATTTTGGCTTTAGGAACGCTTATGGCGATACGCGACAACTTAAAAGACGGCAAGGTTCAGAAAGTCACGACCTCGCTTACTAGGGGAGCGGTCTTGCTTCATGAAGTTACGGATCTATGCGAAAAAGATGTAAAAGCCAGCGAAAAAACGAAAATCACCAGCAAAACCCTGCCGAATTACTTTAAACATAGCCGCACTTACGTCGATACCAAGGCGATCGGCAAGGTTGGTTTCCCATCTCCTGCCACCTATAACACGAAGTATGGCGACTTGGAGCAGAATATGTCTTTTTCCGATGGCAACATCGGCTTCAAGACCAAATAGTTTGGGTAATCTGACGAGTTTAGAATCAAAGACGGAAACAAACCTTAATCTGAGCGTTTTTTGGAAACGTTTCTACTTTAACAAAGTGCTTACGTTTGCTAGAATCTAACCCATAAGGAGGATACTTTAGAAAATGAAGAAAGTATCAATTGGCACCATCTTGTCCGCGTTTGGTGTTTTGCTTGGCGTCGTTGCCATGATTTGTCTTGCGGGCGCAGGTCTTTACTACAAAGAAACCACTACCACCGACGCGGTGATCGCTACCGTCACCACCACAGTGACTTCGTCTGCCGGCTTATTTGGTTTCGTCTTCGGTGGCCATGATTTCGTTACTGTCGCAACCATTGGCACCTCTGATCCAACGACCCTTTCCGCCCATTTGGATGGCGGCATGAGCTATTTTGCTTTAATCGCTTTCATCCTTGTCGTTCTTGCTATCATCGTCGCCGTCCTCTCTTTCTTTGCCAAAAAGCAATCGAAGATGCTCGCTCTTATTGCTGGTGTGCTTTTCGTCCTCGGTGGCGTTTGCATGTTCATGCTTAAAGTCGCTGGCACTGATTTCACCGCGACCGCTGGATCGGTCACGACCAACACCGCTTGGGCCGATTACTTCAAAGACAGCAAATATGGACTTGGCGTTGGAGCGATTCTCTACGCTATCTTCGCTATCCTTGGCGGCCTTTCCGTCGGCGCTTCTTGCTTCATCGGCAAAAAGAAATAAGCCATCATTTCGATTATCATCGGCTCGGTCGCAAGGCTGAGCCTTTTTTGTTGAAAGAACCAATGGAAAAGGGCTTATACGCCGCGATTTTAAGCGCTTGCGGATGGAACGAATCAAGGATTTAGCCATGTTAGTGCATATGCTATAATGCGCACAGCTTCGAATATATTCATTTGAACGATAAGGAGGATGCCAATGAAAAAGAAAACGCTTGGAGTGACGCTGCTGTCTTTGGCTTTTTTGCTGTCTGGATGCGGGACGACGGAGGTTGCCTCTCCTTTTTCCTCCGAATCATCGTCTAGCAACGCCGATTCTTCGAGCTCTTTGGCAGCGAAATGCGTTTTAACGCTTGAATTAGATTCGGGAATTGCCGTTACCGACTTGAATGGCGATGCTCTCAAAACGAGCTACGATCTAAACGCCATCGTCTCTTTCAAAGTGACTTATCCGAAAGGGAAAGACGTTGTGGTGTCCTTAAACGATGAGATTTTGGAAGAAAAGGACGAGGGCTATTCTTTCGTTATGTTATCCGATAGCGTGCTAAAAATCTCTTTGCGCGATTGTGGACACGACTCTTTGACATATCATGAGCGCATTGAACCTAGCGAATATAAAGTTGGATTCATCGCCTATTATTATTGCGCGAATTGCGAAAGTTCCTTTTTCGATAAGGAAGGAACGCAGAAGATAGAGAATGCATCTGGCGAAAAGATTTCCGAAGGTGATGGTCGTTATTTGTCTCCTTTGAAAGGAGAGTTTTCGCTTCTTTCTTCGAATGTCGCCGCTTATTTGAACGCCAAGACCGACGAAGAGGCCATCGCCGCTTTAACGAATGGGGCAACCGTTTACAACGATCAGCTCACGAAAACCCTTAGTTGGGAAGGTGCTTCACCTGCGAAATATGTAGTGGAGATAAGTACCGATGAGAATTTCGCTTCCTATAAGCAATATAGCGTGCTTAAGAACAAACTCGCCTTGCCTGGCACCTTACTACCGGATACCACTTACTTTTGGCGAGTGAAAGACAAAAATGGCGAAATCATCAACGACGACTATTCTTTCCATACCGATGACGCCATAAGCGTTAGAAGCCTACGAATCGACGGTGGTTTCAATATGCGCGACCTTGGAGGCTGGAATGCCGAAGGCGGAAATAAAGTTCAGTATGGCAAGGTATATCGCGGTGGAAGGCTTTCTGGCCTTAGCGAAGATGGCAAAAACGTTTTCGCCAACGAATTAGGGATCAAAACGGAAATCGATTTGAGAACGAGCGGAACTAGTGAACTGAACGTGGATGGAATCGAATATTTTAAAGCGGGCATGTGGCAATACACGATGATCGTTCCGGGGTATACCTCGCCTGCCGCAAGTGACAATGCGTCGTTAAAGAGGGGATATGATTCCGGGTCGGCGGCCTCGCTAAAGAACATTTTCGAGAAACTCGCCGATTCTTCATCGTATCCGGTTTATTTCCATTGCAACGCCGGCGCCGATAGGACTGGGACCTTAGCGTTTCTGCTTAATGGCTTGCTAGGCGTATCCTATTCGGATCTGATCAAGGATTTCGAACTCACCACTTTCTCATCGCAAGGGGCGAGGTATCGTAGCGCGATCGATGGTTCTTCTTTCGATTCGTCCGGTATCATGGAGAATTCAAGCGGAAATTTGATCGCATTCGGAAAGATGCATGATCTCATCGTCGCCAATTATCCGACGAAAAATGGCACTTTGGTCGCATCCATAGAGCGCTACCTCAAAGAAGTGGTTGGATTAACCGAAGAGACCATCGCTTCGGTTAGGAAGAATATGTTAGGGGAGGATGTCGCTTTCGATCCGATTCAATTGCCAGACGAAGAAGAACAAACAGAGAGCGATGATTTCACCATCGCCAATTCCCGTCTGACACCTGATACAAGCAATCTCACGATTGCCGAAGAGACGTTTGAGGGGAAGGATTCCTACAAAATCGTCGCTAATGATCAAGGGAAGATTTACTTCAATTTAACCGAAATAGCCAAATATTCAAAGCTGTCATTCAATGTCTACATTCCCTCTGGCACGCCACAAATGAGCGGCGTTGGGGAATTCGCCATCCGTTGGAAGAGAAGTTCGACCGATAAGGGATATTTGGCTTATAGCAGCACGTCTTCTGGCACTAGAAAGATTGCATTAGACAGTTGGGTTTCGTGCAATGAGGATCTTTCCTCTTTTTCGAGCGGGTTGATTGAATTCGCCTTCATAATCGAAAAAGGAGCGACTATACATCTAGCGAACGTTAAGGGATTGTAGATATCAAAAAATATTTTTCGAATCTGCGTCTCCTTTATAGAAATTCATGAAGGCACAACGCTTTCGCCAATTTTGATATTTTTCGCTTCGTTTGAAAAAAGAACAAGCGATTGCGTGGATTATCGTCGGATTGACGCAAGGCCGAGCCTCTTTTGCAAAAACGTCCTCTAACGCTCTTGTCCCTTGCTTCGGCAAAGTTGAGTTTTTATTTTTCATCAGGCGATCTAAGACCATGAATTGTAATAAATACACAAAGTGTTCGTATAGCCGCCATTTCGGTGGAGTGAGATCTCCGTGTGAATTCTTATCGCCAACCCTGTGGATGGAATGAAGTGAAACACTGTCTGCAAAACAATTTTTTTCTTAAACTCCTTTGGAATTTTCCGAAATTGTCCGCAAAAACTTGGTTTATTTTTCCGAAATGATTTTGAAACTCTATCGGAATTTTCCGAAATGATTGTAAAAGTCGCTTGGAATTTTCCGAAATACTGTCTATTATTCTTTTGAGGAATTAGCATGAAACAAGAAAGTCTGGAGCTTAGAAGACACATCGATCGATGGCTTAAAGAATGGAAAGACCGCCCGAGTCGCAAGCCCGCTTTGATCAAAGGGATCAGGCAATCCGGCAAAACCCATTCGATCAAGGAATTCGCAAAAAAGAACTATGAGGTTGTGATCTACCTCAATTTCTGGGACACCCCATCGCTCATCGACGCTTTCGACGGCGATTTAGGAATCGATAACATCGTGAAGGAACTATCCGTCAAAATCCCTATGCCTGACCTCATTAGTGGCAAAACCGTTTTTATCTTCGACGAAATCCAGGAATGCCCTAGGGCATTGCTCTCCTTTAAGACGAATGCCTCGGACAGACGTTATGACTTTATCTCCTCTGGGTCCTATTTGGGAATCAAAGGATATGTCGTCGGCGACGAAACGCCAAAGCCGGTCGGTTATGTCGATCAATTTGACATGAGAACTTTGGATTTTGAGGAATTCCTATGGGCGAAAGGCTTTAGGGAAGAGCAAATCGGCTATCTTGAAGAAGCCTTTGCCTCGAAGACCCCTCTTTCGAAATCTATGCACGATTCCTTCGCTTCTTTGTTTAAGGAATACCTCTGCGTGGGCGGATTCCCCGAGGCGGTGAAGAACTTCGTTTTGACGAACAACATATATTCCTCGATCCAAATCACAAGGAGGATCATTGGGGATTTGCAGAACGACTTCGGGAGAAGAAGGGGAAGAAACAAGAAGGCGCTTTTTTTCCCGAATGAAGTCGCCAGGATCCGCAGCGCCTTCGCTTTGATCCCTTCTTTCCTAGGCAAAGAAAACAAGAGGTTTATCGTTTCCAAGGTCGAAGGCAAAGGAGCCAAAGACGCCGCCAAAGACGCCATTGACTATCTGGTTGACGCGGGGATCGTCTTGAAGGCTCGTAATCTTTACGTGCCCTCTACTCCTTTGTCGGCGAACGCAATCGCCAACCAATTTAAGGTCTTCCCGACGGATATTGGCATGCTTGTGGCTCTGCTTGAAGATGGAACGAGCGATGCGATTTTGAATGGTAATCTCGGCATGGCGAAAGGGTTGATCTACGAAGGTCTCGTTGCCGAGGCGCTTTACAAAAGAGGCGGGAAGCTGTTCTATTTCGCCAAAGAAAGTGGCCTTGAACTCGATTTCGTCGTCAACGTCGGCGGGGAGTCTACAATCCTTGAAGTGAAGGCAGTGAATGGAAATGCCAAAAGCGCAAAGACGGTATTCCACCATCCAGAGCATTACGGCAAGACGAAGTTGGTCAAGATCACCGGAGGGAACCTGACTTTCGCCGATGATATTCTTGCCATTCCCCATTATATGGCGTTCCTTCTTTTCCGTTGGTCGTCGCTTCTCCCTCTCGAATAGGGGTTTATTTGCCTTTTTGTGGGAAACGCTCTGTAACGGCTGGTCCGTTTTGACGTTACCAGGGAGCGGGTTCGTATGATCCTTATGGTGGGGGAGTAGATTCTCTATACGAACACTTTTCGCATCGCTTTGGAGGCGTTATGCTCCGAAAAATTCGTCGCCGGAACTCGTTTAGCCTATGCGCTGACCCCATTGGAAGAAATCATCCAATGCGATAATGTTCCCTCTGAGGCGGGAATCGGAATTGCTCATCGCGAGCGACGGTAATCATAAACGCCTCGCTCATCAAAAAAGCCGATCCCCATAAGGCCTCGACGGTTGGAGCTCGAAGTCAAAGGACGAGGCGAGGCGCCATAGCCGCTAGAAAATGCTTTGCAGGATGCTTTCCTCAGGACATCAGAAATTCAGCGAATCGTAGTTCAACAGAAAATCATATAGATCGATGATTACGAATCCGGATTCATCCTTCCGGATGGGCAAGGAGTCCTTCGCGACGATGATTTTTTTGAAGGAATTGTCGATGTGGTGGAGGCTTCGCTTTCCCCTTTTCAGAGTCTCTGAGTCGCTAATGTTCGAACAGGACTGGACATAATATTTCTGATTGCCGCGGATTGCCACGAAATCCACCTCAAGCTCTTTCTTGACGTAAATCCTTTTGCCATTCTTATCAAGTCTATCGCTGGCTTCGTTTGCGTCGATCTCGCCGACGGAAACGTGGAAATTCCGGTATCGCAACTCGTTATAGATGATGTTCTCCAACAGATGGGTCTCCTCGATCTGACCGAAAGAGGTTACCGCGTTTCGAACCCCGGCATCCTCAAAATACACTTTATAAGGCGTGTTGATGTACGCGTTGCCTTTAATGTTGTATCTCCTGGCTTTTGAGACGACGAAAGCGTCTTGAAAATGATCGATGTAGACATTGATTGAATCGTCGCTTGGCTGAGTTTTTCTGATGGCTTTGAGCAGCTTTTCCAATTTGCTTGGGCTTGTTGGGCAGCCGATTGAGGAGGCGAGCACGTAGAAGAACTCCTTCAATGTGTCTATATCTCTTACGTCCTTCCTGCCGACTATGTCCTTCAGATAAACTTCGTAAGCAAACTCGGATAGGTAATTTTGTCTGTCCTTTTTTGCCTGCTTGTAGACGATGGGATAACACTTATATTTAGGTAGCTTAGAAAATCAGAGAGATGACTTAAAGCACAAAGGCACGGTGTTTCAAATGAGTAATAAAAAAGCCTAGATTTCTCTAGGACAATAGCTTGATTGGTGCCGCCTTCCGGATTCGGACCGAAGACCTACCGCTTACAAGGCGGTTGCTCTACCAGCTGAGCTAAGGCGGCGGCCTATTAATAATGCGCTTGCCGACTATAAAAGACAACAAAAAAGACCCTCACAGGGTCAAATGGTGGGTGTTATTGGGATCGAACCAATGACCTCTTCCGTGTGAAGGAAGCGCTCTCCCCCTGAGCTAAACACCCTTTAGAGTAAAATGCCCCGCCTTTCGGCAGGGAATACGTCTTTTTGGTGGGCCTTAATGGGCTTGAACCATCGACCTTGCGCTTATCAAGCGCACGCTCTAACCAACTGAGCTAAAGGCCCACAATGAACGTCCCTTTCGGAAACGCTCATATAATATACAACTTAGGAATAGGGGTAGCAAGAACGAACTTTCGACATTCACGATGATAGCTAATGGTTGTGGTGGAAGAGTTTTTTGGTCTCGTATATCGGATCGCTCGTGTGGTCGATGCCAAGTTTCCTTAGAGTGCCGTTATCCATTTCCGAGAGGATTACCGTGCTATGGGATTGGCAACCCTTGAGATTAAGAAGCTGCGCCATCGCCATCTCGGCCAAAGGATTGGTGAGCGCCGATATCGCTAAAGCCATAAGCACTTCGTCCAAATGAAGCTTGGGGTTATGCCCGCCAAGCGATTCGGTCTTTAGTTTGCATATCGGCTCCAAAATCGCTTTCGGAAGGAGCAAGACGGAATCCTTGATGCCGGCCAAATGCTTAAGGGCGTTTATGATCATCGCGCTGTTGCAACGCAAAAGAGGCGTGTTCTTGCCGGTGATTATGGTGCCGTCTTCTAACTCGATCGCGGCGCTAGGAACGCCGTTTTTCAAAGATGCCGCATGGGCGGCTTGGATGCATTTCCTTTCTGACACGTCGATGCCGTTCATTTTCATGAGCGAATCGATTTTGTTGATCTCTGAATCGTTATTTTTCCCTTGACGGCGCTTGACTAACGCTTTCAAGTAACGACGGATGATCTCTTGCCTCGACGCCTCCTGGCAGATTTCGTCGTTTTCTATGCAATAGCCGGCCATATTGACACCCATGTCGGTTGGCGACTTATAGGGCGAAGAGCCAAAGATTTTTTCGAATACCCGGTTAAGAACAGGGAAAATCTCGATGTCGCGGTTATAGTTGACGGTGCTTTTGCCATAGGCTTCGAGATGGTACGGGTCGATCATGTTGACGTCGTCCAAATCGGCGGTCGCGGCTTCGTATGCGAGGTTGACGGGATGCTTAAGGGGGAGGTTCCAAACCGGGAAGGTCTCGAATTTGGCGTAGCCCGATTTGATTCCCGCTTTGTTATCGTGATATAGCTGCGATAAGCAAGTCGCCATCTTTCCACTTCCTGGTCCGGGAGCCGTTAATATAACAAGAGGCCTCGTCGTCTCTATGTAATCGTTCTTGCCAAGTCCCTCCTCCGAGACGATATGCTCGACGGCGTATGGGTAGCCTTCTATCACGTAATGGCGATAGGTCTTGATGTTTTGTTTTTGGAGGAGCTTCTCGAATTGCTTGGCTCCCTTTTGGTTTTGAAATTGCGTCAAGACGACGGAGCTTACATACAATCCCGCTTCCCTGAAAGCATCGATCAATCTAAGCACCTCTTGATCGTAGGTGATGCCAAGATCTCCTCTCGTCTTCGCTTGCTCTATCGTTTCCGAATTGATGGCGATCACTATCTCGGCTTGATCTTTCATCTTAAGGAGGAGTTGAAGTTTGCTTGAAGGGGAGAAGCCAGGCAAAACGCGCGAAGCGTGGTAATCGTCAAATAGCTTTCCTCCGAATTCGAGGTAAAGCTTTCCTCCGAATTGCGAGATTCTCTCTTGGATGTGCTCGCTTTGGAGGGCGAGGTATTTGTCATTGTCGAAACCGATTTTATTCATTGTTTTTCTCCTCTTGATATTGATTAGAACGTTAATTCCATGACGTTTTTCCAGCCTGACGTTATCTTATGCACCTCGTCTATGAGTTTCGGGTCGGCGTACGCTTTGGTTTTAAGCGCTTCGTCGATTATTCTTCCGATTTCGTTCGCATTCATTTCGCTACATCCTCTGCTTGTCGCGGCGGCGAAACCAATACGGAGCCCAGAAGTCTCAAATGGTTTCTTTTGGTCGTTATGAAGCATGTTTTTGTTGGTTGTTATCCCGATTGATTCGAGGATGGCTTGCGCCTCTTTTCCGGTTATCGAATAGCTTTCTAAGGTATTTAACAAGAAAAGATGGTTGTCCGTTCCGCTGACTGTGGCTCCTAGTTCTTTTAACGCATTGCAGCACGTCTTGGTGTTATGCAAGACATTCTTCATGTACTCTTTGAATTCCGGTTTCAAAGCCTCGCCGAAGCAAATCGCTTTGGCGGCGATAACGTGCTCCAATGGTCCGCCTTGGGTGTAAGGGAAGACGGCGCTATTGAGCTTTTTGAAGAACTCCTCGTTATTTGAGAGGATAAGTCCGCCTCGCGGCCCGCGGAGGGTCTTATGGGTGGTGCTAGTCACGACATCGGCGTATAGGCAGGGGTTTTGGCATAGCCCTGCGGCCACGATTCCGGCGATATGGGCCATATCGACGATGAAATAGACGTTCTTGGAGTATTCGCGGTTATATTCGTCGATGATTTCCCTGATTCCTTTGAAATCGATTTCGTAAGGGTAAGCGCTATAACCGGCCAGGAGCATATCCGGATCGTTATCGATCAAAGCCTTCTTGATTTCCTTGCCATCCAAATGACCGTCATCCCCGAGCGGATAGAAAGAGAAGTTATATAGTTCGCTTGAGAAAGAGACCGGCGAGCCGTGGCTTAGGTGACCGCCATCGTTAAGGACGAGGCTAAGTATTTTGCTTCCGGGTTTTAAGAAGGCGTGATAGGCCGCGAAATTGGCTTGGGATCCGCTATGAGGTTGGACGTTTGCATATTTGGCATTGAATAGCCTCTTTGCCCTTTCTATTGCGATATTCTCGACCGCGTCGATGTTTTCGCAGCCGCCATAATACCTATGTCCAGGGTATCCCTCGGCGTATTTCGCGGTATATATTGATCCCTGTGCTTCCCTAACGTCTTTGGATGGGTAGTTCTCGGAGGCTATTAGTTCGATGCCGCCGTTTTGCCTTTCCTCTTCTTTTTTTAAGAATGACGCAATCTCTGAATCGTTCATTGCTTCGCCTCCCTTATATGTTTATTTCCCTTACGTCGTCAGGCACGTCGACATTTAGTTCCTCTTCGTGCAAACGTCCGCTATGTGACGAATCGGGGGCGATTTGTTCGAGTTTGAGTTTCATATATAAGGCTCTCCCTCGGGCTAGGACATCGCCTTTTTGGTTCCTTATCTCGGCATGTCCTTCGAAGGATATCGCATTCCTTTTGTCGATATGGCCAACGCAATAGAGTTTCTCGTCATACGGGACCGCCTTATGGAAAGAAACCTCGAGCTTTATCGTGCAAGCGTAAGTCTTTGGCTCGTCAATCCATATGGCCCTTCCGACTGTTTCGTCAATTAGGGCAGAAATCAAGCCACCATGCGTTCTTTCCGGATACGATTGATGATTCGAATCGAAGGAGAAAACGGCGATGAGACTATGGTCTTCCATCTCATAAAAAGAGGCGTGGACCCCATAGGGATTAGAGATCCCGCACACTATGCAATCTTTTGAATTCGATTGTTTTTTAATGACACGCATGCCCTATATTATCGCAACAAAATAGACACCATGGCGCATTTTTTATATAAAAACGGTTACATTGGTGATAATCTTCATATGTTGAGCACATACATATGAAACACAAAGAAACACTTCAAGAGAAACTCGCCAAAAGAAAATTTCACATTCCTAATCGCCTTATTTACTCGGTTTTGACAAAGACTGTCATCGCCAAATTCTTGGAGCCTAAATATAACGTTCATTACGAAATAATCGACGACATAAACAAAGAGAAAGGCCCGTGTTTTTTGATTTTCAATCACCAATCACGCATCGATTACGTTTGGACGGTGAGAGCGGCATATCCTAGACGCCTCAACTTCGTCGTCGGATATAACGAATTTTTCCGTTCCCATTTGAAACTTATCTTAAAGATCGTGAATGCCATCCCAAAAAAGAACTTCACCCTCGATATGCCGGCGATGCGCGGAATCGATTCAATCATCAAAGCGGGAGGCACCGTCTGTTTCTCCCCGGAAGGCATGTCCAGCATCAGCGGCCACAATCAGCCGATCGTTCCTTCGACTGGCAAACTATTCAAGCATTATGGAGTCCCAGTCTATCTCGTTAAGACGGAAGGCGCTTTCCTTACTAATACCAAAGTGTGCCTCGACGAGAGAAAAGGCCGTATCAACGCTAAGATGATGAAACTATTCTCAAAGGAAGACCTCGAGAAATATTCCAATGAGGAGTTAGATCAGAAGATAAACGAGGCCATGTGGCAAGACGACTATGAGTGGAACCTCAAGGAGCAAATAGCCTATGAGACGCATGGAAGGCCATGTCACCGCCTAAGCGATTTGCTATACCGTTGCCCGAAATGCGGAACGGATTTATCGATGAAGAGCGAGAAGGATGTCATATACTGCGAGAAATGCGGAAACGGCGCCAAAATGGATGACACTTGTTCCATCCATCCTCTCCACGAAGGCGATGTAATCCCCGTTACGCCGACCAAGTGGTTCGATGAGGAAAGAAGGGAAGTATATAAGGAAATCTCCGCAAATCCCGACTATCGTTTCGAATTCGACGCTAAGCTTGGGGCCCTTCCTAAATATCATTACGTCAAGAAGCAGAAGACGAGCGAGATAGTGGGGGCGGGCAAGGTTAGAATCGACCATGATGGCTTCCATTTCGAAGGGGCGAAGAATGGAAAACCCTTCTCCTTCACCCTTACCTATAAGGAAGCGCCGACGTTTGGAATGCCTTTGGATACGTCTTACTTCGCCATTTATTACAAAGGCGAATACTACGATATCTTCCCAACCGAACCCGTAGTCGGGAAAGCCCTGTTGGTGTTCGAGGAGATGGCGAGGCTACATGAGAACACCTGGCCGAATTTCCCCTGGATGGGCTGGATTTACGAATAGCGAAAAAGAAAAAGGAATTGGAACCGCTTTCAAGGAAATATGAGCCTTGACGGCGGTTTTTTTCTTAGTAGGATAACTGACCCCACTAAAGTGGGAGATGTTAGGAGGTAGCGCGATGAAGAAGTATTCGAACGAAGAAAAACTAGTTATTGACGACTATAGATTCGACGAAGAGACGAAAGAAAGCGAATTCGATCGCATAGCCGAAGCGGCTCTCGATTCTTATTTCGACAATCCGGAGAATCTCTAAGTTTTTCTTGGCCAAGCCATCGTTTTTCGAAGCGGCTTGGCTTTTTTTATTTCTCAAGGTTAAGCGCTTTCAAAGGGAGAAGCGCTTTTTTTCTTTCCGCTTCGCCTCTTTGTTGGGATAATAAAGAACGATAATCATGTTCCCGTGGTACGAATTAGCGTTTTGGACTATGACACTAGGGGGTTTAGGCCTCTTCCTTTATAGCATTTCTTCGCTTTCGAGCGTTTTGAAGAGGATGGCCTCATCGCATTTGCCAAGGATCGTCAACAAATTGGCTGGTAAGCCTATCATCGGCCTTTTGGTGGGTACGGGATTAACCGCGATCATCCAATCCTCGGGTGCTACAAGCGCCCTTACGATAGGGCTCGTTCGAGCGGGCGTCATGTCTTTCGAGCAGGCAAGCGCCATCATCATCGGCGCTAACATCGGCACGACCATAACTTCCTTCATCGTCTCCATCCCGTTTATGGAGTATTTCCCATTGGTGCTATTCGTCGGATCCATCATCTTGCTTTTCGTCACCAAGAAGAAGTGGGTGAATGTCGGCGAGCTTTGCTTCGCCTTTGGCGCACTATTCCTAGGCTTATGGATTATGAGCATAAACTTACAAAGCATCGCCGGGGAAGATTGGTTCATCACCATTTTCGCGACCTTGACTGACAATCCATGGCTTGGATTATTGATCGGCATAGTTGCCACGGTGTGCTTGCAATCCTCGAGCGCCGTCATCGGCGTCGTCCAAGGCCTATATGCCGTAAGCGCAGGCTCGGCGACCACTCTATTTGGTATTTTGCCGGTTATCTTCGGCTCCAATATCGGTACGACCTCGACTGCGATATTTGCTTCGATCGGAGGAAGTAAGGAGAGCAAAAAAGTAGCTATATTCCACACTTTCTTCAACGTTGCCGGTTCGTTACTCTTCATGGCCGTCATCTATATTCTTAAACCTTGGCTATCCGATCGCGGTAATTTCGCCCTCTTGGATGAGAGCGGCGCCGTCCTTTCTTGGAAAGTCTCGCCGATGTTCCAAATCGCTATATGCCATCTCGTGTTCAACGTGATTACTGGCGCACTGTTCTTTGCCTTCCTTAAGCCGATTACCAAACTCATCAACAAAATCATCCCGACAAGTGAGCACAAGAAAGCGCTCGAGCCGATTGAGCCGCTCGACTTCGGCTTGATGAAGTCCTTCCCAGCCGAAGGCCTTTCGCTCGCCAAAAAGAGAACGATAACGATGTTCGAATATGACAAACTAATGTTCGAGACGATCAAGGAATACCTTACGTCTTTCAAGGACGAAGACGCTGAATTCGTCCATAATATCGAAGCGAACATCGACATGATCGACCGACAATTGAACGAATATCTTTCCTCGTGCGATAAGAGCAATCTGTCCGAGACGGAAATCGCTTTGCTTCTAAGCGTCTTGAAAGCTAGCAAAGACATCGAGCGTATCGGCGATTATGGCGAAAACATTATTGGATTCTATACGGAAATCAAAGAGAAGAAGGACACTTTGGCGGAAGAGGAGAAGGAATTCTTCCTCTCGATGACCGATCAAGTCATCGAATTCATCGGAAAGACGATCGAAGTCTATTCTGATGCCGATAAGCAAAAAGGAATTGAAGTCATCCAAGATCGTCGCGTATTCCTTAAGAAACTCGATGATATCGTGAATGAGCACTTCGAAGCGGAAACCACCGTATCCACGAACATCACCTCTCGATTCACCGAACTTGTCTATGTCGACATCGTTAGCTGTTACGAACGTGTCGCTTCGCATTGCAGCAATATCGCCAAGATCTTCGGCACCGACAAAACTTACACCCTAAGCAAAGAAGACCAAGACAGATTCGCCTCAATGGCCGATCGGTATTGATCGTTGGTGAGCGCGGCGTTAACCAAATCGCCGCATGTTTGTTGTAGAATAAAAGTATGCTCAAGAGACTATCCATTTCCAATCTTGCGATCATCGAGAACGTCGATGTCTCTTTTGAAGATGGTTTCACGGTTTTGACTGGCGAAACAGGTGCTGGCAAAAGCCTTTTAATAGATTCTTTGGCCCTTTTGCTCGGCGAGAGGGCGTCAAGCGAACTCATTCGTCAAGGGGAAGAGAAAGCGGCGATTCGAGGCGTCTTTGAAATAGATAACAAGAAATTGGCGGCGATTCTTTCCAAGATGGGTATCCAAGAGTCCAATGAGATGACGATCGAAAGAACGATAACGAGATCCAAAAGCGCAGTCCGTATTAATGGTACCCTCATTTCCCTTTCCGATTTGCAGACGATTTCGCAATATTTCGCCGATATCCATAGCCAATTCGATTTCGCGAAGATTTTGAATCCTGAGAATTACCTGGGGATAATCGACGGCTTTTCGCCTAGCCTCATTACGCAATACAAAAACGAATATGCCTTAGCCTATTCGGAATATAAGAAAGCCAAAACTGAGCTTGTTTCCTTAAAGGAAAAACAACGGAAAATCGAAGAGAATCGGGATTTCTATGAATATCAGCTTAACGAACTGAAGGCCATGGGACTAAAGGAAGGGGAGGAAGAGGATATCGAAAGCGAGCTCTCCCTCTTAAAGAACCACGATAAGATCTATTCGCTAGAAGAAGAGGCGAAGGAAATAATGAATGGCTCCTTCATGGACGATTTCTATAATCTAAGCCGCCTTATAGGGAAGCTTTCTTCCTTCCAAAGCCAATATGAGGAAGAAGGGAAGATCATCGACGAAAGATATTATGAGATTTCCGATTTGCTTTCTTCGCTTAAGAAGAAATTCGCCGACGTTGATTACGATCCAAATCGGCTGGATGAGCTAGAGCAGCGGGAAAGCGATTTATCGTCTCTAAAAAGAAAATACCGTAAGAGCGTTTCTGAATTAATCGCCTATCGCGATGAGCTTTCTTCGATGGTTGGGAAAGATAGCGATATCTCTTCTGAAGTCATCGATAAGGAAAGAGAAACCGAAGAGAAGTTGAAGCTCGCATTTAGAAGGGGTGATGAGCTATCGCAAGTAAGAAGAAAAATCTCGAAGAACATAGAAAAAGATCTCGAAAGAAGCCTTTCCGATCTTTTATTGAATGCGAAATTTTCGATTTCCTATGCAAATCGCCCATCGAATGATGATTCTTTCCTATATGAGAACGGTGTCGATATGGTTGATTTCCTAATCGAGACGAACGTCGGAGAAGGGATGAAGAGCCTAAGCAAGACGATATCGGGCGGGGAAGCAAGCCGCATAATGCTCGCTTTCAAGACGCTATTCATAAAAGCCAACAAAGTGCCGACTGTGATATTTGATGAAATCGATACTGGCATTAGCGGAGAAACCTCTTTGGCGGTGGCCGCTAAAATCCGCGAGATATCGCATTCTTGTCAAGTGATAGCCATAACGCATACTCCGCAAGTGGCCTCTTATAGCGACCACCATATGCTCATCTCCAAAGAAGTTAGAGGCGATAGAACGTTCTCATCCATAAGAACTTTGTCGTTCGAAGAAAAAATCCGTCAGATCGCGTATTTGATTTCCGGCGACAAGATAACGAAAAAACAGCTCGAATACGCCGAAGAAATGGTGCTCACGAAGCGCGATTAGTGATCTTAGACGCCTTAACTCGCGATGGCGAATGTGTTAATTTATTTGTGTTGCTAGCTTGGAATGCGTTGTATTGGCGTTCAAGCGATATTGATGAGGTGAAAACATGAGGATTTGCGTTTTGGGCAGTGGCACTTGGGGAACTGCTATCTCTAGTCTTTTGGGCAGCTATGGACATGATGTGATTTGCTATTCGAATAGCGAGATGAGTGCAAGAAATCTTAACGCTACCCATCGTCATAAGAATCTTCCGTCTGCCGTAATATCGGAGAATGTAGTCTTTTCTAGCGATATCTTCGCCTGCGTGAACGAATCCGAGTTAATAGTATTCGGCGTTCCCTCTAGTTTTGTGAGAAGCTCGGCCGTCCAGATCAAGCCGTATTACAAAGGGCAACTCATCGTCGATTTGTCGAAAGGGATAGAGGATGAGACGTTCTTGACGACTTCCGAGATAATCGAGGAAGTGCTAGGGATAAAGGATCAAGTGGTGGCTTTGACTGGGCCAAGTCATGCAGAGGAGGTCTCGATTGGGCTGCCAACTTGCATCGTCGCTGCCTCGCCTTCCTTTGAGAACGCAAGCAAGGTTCAGCACATATTTCATAGCGATTCTTTCCGTGTCTACACGAATAAGGACAGGAAGGGGTGCGAGTTATGCGGCGCTTTTAAAAACATAATCGCCATCGCTTGCGGCATTTCGACGGGTTTGGGATATGGCGATAACGCCAAAGCGGCCCTTATAACCAGAGGTGTCCATGAGCTTAGGGAGCTCGGCGTGGCGATGGGATGCAATGCCGACACCTTCTCTGGTCTAGCCGGAGTCGGGGACTTGATCGTCACCTGCGTTAGCGAGCATAGCCGCAATAACCGCGCTGGAAGGTATCTTGGCGAAGGGTATAGCGTTCAAGAGACATTGGATAAAGTCGGGATGGTAGTTGAGGGCATCCTTTCCCTTAAAGCAGCCGTCGCCTTATGCGATATCCATAAGATAGACATGCCAATCGTCTATGCGGTGAATGCCATCGTTAATGACGGGAAAGACGCGAAAGGAGTCGCGGCGGCGTTATTAGAAAGAGAGAAAAAAGAGGAATTTTTGTCCGTTTAGCTTTGTTTATCGAGTTTTGTGGCTACTTTATTTAGCGCCCATAGGCCTAAGCCGAGTAAGAAGCTTCCGACGATGAAAGCGAGTATCAAGACGATGACGTGAAGCGGCGAGCCCTCGCCCATAAAGCCATACCAATCGTAGTTGGAACTTCCTTCGATTTCGCTACTAACGAAGTGCAAATAGTAATTCAAAACATAGAAGATTCCGTATAAAAGAACGGGAACTATACAAAAAGAAACGCTTTTTGCAGGGATTTTTGGATTGTGGCCGAAGAATATCCAATTGATTATCGCAAATAACGGCGAGAATAGATGCAAGAATAGATTTGCTCCCTTGAACATGACGAAATAGCCTTGACCGTTGATTTGCGCCACTGGCGAAAGAAAACAAATGACGACCAAGAAGGTGATGGTGACGCTAGTGACAGCCGAGAAATGAATGACCATCATCCATAGTGGCATTTTCTCTTCGTGTTTAAGCAATGAAACAAGCCCATAAATGGCGGAGATCAAAGATGTCACTCCGACGAAAAGATTCGATAGGACCGTGAAGTATTTTAATGATCCTAGGCCTTCTGAGGATAGAGCGAGCGATGAATCCCCAATTAGCATCATCATCCATCCGGTCATAACGAATGCGAAGACGATGAAATTAAACACGCATTCGATTATCTTGCTTCTTTTCGAATCCATTAAAAATGCCTCCGATATGCATTGCATATTCTAGAGGCATTTCAATACGATGCTAATAGGTTATTTGGTTAGAATGCGAAGTTCCCGTTTTTGAAAATCGCGATTTCCTTGCCGTTCTCGTCTATTCCGGTGATCGAGAGGTCGCGTGTTCCGATCATGAAGTCGACGTGCGAGAGAGATTCGTTGATGCCGAAGGAGTGGAGCTCGGCTTCTGTGTATTTCTCGAAGTCGTGATATAGTTGGGTGAACCCTCTTCCTAATGCCAAGTGGCAAGCGGCATTCTCATCGTATAAGGTGCTATAGAAAATAAGGCCGGTGTCGTTGATTGGAGAATCGAATGGCACCAATGCGCATTCGCCTAAGTAGGCGCTTCCGTCATCGAGCGAGAAGATGCTTCTTAGAAGCTCTTCGCCGACCTCGGCGTGGCAATCGACGGCCTTGCCTTTTTCGAAGCGAATCCAGAATTTGTCGATCAATTGGCTTTGGTAGACCAAAGGCTTTGCGCTATAGACGATGCCTTCCGCCTCGCCTTTCATTGGGGAAGTGAAGCATTCTTCGCTTGGGATGTTCGGTTGGAAATAGGTCCCTTGGATGGTCTTCTCTCCTCCGCCTTCGAATTTGACGCCTGGGATTAAACCGACGGTCAAATCGGTTCCGTTCGATGAGACGTAATGAAGTTTCCTTAGATTCATCGCGTTGAGCTTGGCGCATTTTTCCTTGAGGATGGAGTCGTGTTTCTCCCAATTGGCGATTCCCTCCCCATGCTCCGCCCTCGCGGTTTTTAGTATCGCTGCCCATAAGGCTTTGATGGCTTGTCCTTTTGAGAGATTGGGGAATACTTTCTTCGCCCATTTGGCGGTTGGGGCTCCGGCGATGACCCATTGGTATTTGTTTTCCCTTTGAATGATCAAGTCCTTGGCTTGGGAGTAACGGAGCGCCTTGACGCCGGCGAGTTTGTCGGCTTTGACGCCTTTTAGTCCGTCTGGATCCTCTCCATCCAAATAAATGAGGACCGGAAGCTTATTCGTGCGATATTGTTCAAGCCCCATTTCCTCTTCCGTATAGGTTCCAAGATCCTTCGTCTTCGCATATTTATAGTCGACGCGGTCTGTTAGTGCGCTGCTCCATAGATACGTGACGCGCTTGGCCCCTAGCTTATAGCACGCTTTGGCGACGCTGGCGGCGAATTCTTGAAGCTCGACGTCCGCTTTGATGAGGACGTATTGCCCTTTTTTGACGGCTCCTCCGGCCTTGGCGATAAGCATCGCATAGGCTTCGATGTCTTTTTTGGTTACTTTTTCCATTTTTCTTACCTCGTGGCCTATTCTACTATCATCGCACACCAAAAACGAAGATAACTTATAGCCGTTTTTTCGTGTTTGTTTGGCGTTAGGCGCTTCTTTGGGCCATGGAAACTGAGAGTAAGACTACGTATAGGAGCAAGGTGAGACTTTGTGCGATGGCGGCCAGTATCCATGCTTTCTTGGTTAGCTGGGCCTTCATTAGGAAAAGGAGGTAAACGAGATATTGGCATACGGCGAAAAAGATGAAAGAGATCATGAATATCACGATGGAGAGCACTCCGAAGTATTCGCCGCTTAAGATGCTTCCGGGTATCGAATTAAGTATTCCGATTGTCACGAAAGCGGACATCACGACGTATATTGCGTATTTCGAATGGCTACCTGGCGCTTTAGAGAATTCGCCAAAGGGGTCCTTGATCCTAAAGACCGCAATCGCCGAGACGATTCCGAAAGCGATGTTGACGATAAGGCTTATAAAGAAACTCGTTCCGCTAGATAAGTCCAACACGACTGATGAAACAGCCTCGTACGCGCTATCCAAATTGCCGCCTAAGAGATTCATGAAATAGGCGAAATACATATATATCGGATATACGGCTCCATAGACTTGTAAGCAAATCGGCAAACTCGCATTCGACGCGCTTTCGACGGTGTATTGGAGCCAAAGTGACCAAAGGGACAAGCTTGGGAAGAAGGCGCCCAAACAAAGATTCCCGGCCACTAGCAATATAACTCCGGAAATAATGCCGTTGCTTAGGCGGACTAAGAAGGAATTGACGAAGAAAGCGAAGGATATCAAAACGATTAGGATAAAGAAAATGGCGGTTAGCCAAGCGGGATTCATCATCGTTTTTTTGATAACTGAGTATCCGCTTTCGGCCTCTGGTAAGACGAGATTGCAGTATCTTATGTAATAGATTATGGCCGGTAGCCAATAGCAAATGGTGAATATCGCAATGATCATGATTAAGGCAATGACGGTTCTGATTCTTCTTAGTTCGCCTTCTTTGAAAGGCAAAGAATAGTAACAGTCCGTCGATTTCTTGCTATATCGGTAGGACTCGACGAAGAAAGGCATGATGCAAGAAAAGAAGATGGCTCCGATTAGCAATGCGCCATATGCAAGAAGCATTCCGTATGATTCCGTTGGCTTTAACGCTCCGCTATCCGTCCTATAGACGTTATAGAGGCTTGTGGTCATGCTGACTAAAAAGATCGGCGTAACTAGTAACGCCATAGCGACGATGGCAATCGGCAGCCATTCCTTCAAGAGGTGCTTGACGTATTTTCTATTCATCTTTTGCGCCTCCCTTTTCTTTGCTTGCAAGAAGCATCTGCGAGGCGAAGATCTCATTGGTTTCCAAAGGTATCTTTTCTAGCAACAGCGGCTTCTCCGTTTTGTTTAGCCTTTCGATCCCTTCATCATCTTCCATGATCACGAAATTTATGACTTGGCCGATTCTCTTATAGCTAATGACCCTTAGCCCGTACTTTTCTAAATCCTCTTTCGAAAAAGGGACTTTGAACGCGGCTTGGTATTTGGCTATCCTCATCGAAAAGTCTTCTTCTGAGCCTTCTTTTCCGAGTTCTCCCTTGCTTAGAAGGATGAATTGGTTCGCCATCCTTTCTAGGGATATGAGGTTATGCGATGAAAGAAGGACGGTTTTGCCTTCCGATTCGAGTTTGATCAATTCCTCTTTCACGATCTCGAGAATGAGCGGATCCAAACCGTCGAATCCCTCGTCGATTATGATAATCGGGCACTTCACCGATAAGGCCAATAGCAAGAAACACTGCCTTTGCATGCCCTTCGAAAAATCGCTTATCCTTCTCTTCTTGTCTAACGTCGTCTTGGCGAGCAACTTATCGAATTTCGCCCGGTCGATGTCATAGAAACAACCATAAAAGGAAAGGAGGCTCTCGATATTCGCTCCGCTTGGCGAATATGGGGTATCGGGCAAGAAGAAGATCCTTTCTTTCGCTTCCTTGCTATCGGCGGGATATCCGTCGATCAATATTTCGCCGTAATCTGGTCTAAGAATTCCGGAAATCAACCTTAAAAGGGTGCTTTTCCAGCGCCGTTTTGCCCGATTAATCCGGTTATGCCTTCTTTGATGCTAAGCGAGAGACCATTGATTGCTTTGACGTCTTTGAAGGATTTGACGAGATTTTTGACTAGGATTTCCATTTCTCTATCGCCTCTAATATCTCATCCTTCGTGTAGCCGCCGTCTATAAGTGGCTTTAACGCTTCATATATTCTCTCTTGACTATGCTCGATCTCTTCTTTTGCCACATAGTAGCCTTTTTTCTCAAGCGAAACGACGTAATGCCCTTTGATTAATTCGGAGTAGCTTCTAGCGGCGGTGTTGGGATTGACCGAATATGACAAAGCCACTTCTCGGACCGATGGGAGATGATCGCCCGGTCGATAGACGCCGAGGTCGATGAGCCTTTTGAAATCTTCGGCGATCTTTATGAATATCGGTTCGTTATTGTTCATAAATTCTGTATTAATTGTATCAATTATTGCCGATTTGCCAAGGTTAACGATTTCTCCGCCCATCCGTATCGTTTTCGTTTAGAATACTAACGAGGTGGATTATGAAGAGACTAAGAGTGATGACGATCCTTGGGACGCGCCCGGAGATCATCCGTTTGAGCGAAGTCATCAAGAAATTAGATAAGGAATGCGAGCATATCCTCGTTCATACCGGACAAAACTACGATTACGAGCTTAATGGCGTCTTTTTCGAGGAGCTAGGGCTCCGCAAACCGGATTATTTCCTTAGTTCGGTTGGAAAAGACCTAGGGGAGACGATGGGATCGATAATCGCTAAGTCTTATTCCCTTATAAAAGAAGTTAATCCCGATGCCGTGCTAATCCTAGGCGACACCAATAGTGCACTAAGCGCAATATCCGCTAAAAGGCTTAAGAAGCCGATATTCCATATGGAAGCGGGCAATCGTTGCTGGGATTGGAACGTCGCGGAGATGACTAACCGCACAATTGTGGATCATATTAGCGATATCAATCTCCCTTATAGCGAGTATGCATATGGCAATCTGATGAGGGAAGGGCTAAGCCCAGAAAGAACCTTCGTGAGCGGATCCCCGATGCTCGAGGTAATTAACGCCCATCGCCCTTCGATCGATAGCAGCAGTGTCCTTTCGCGTTTGGGGCTAAGGAAGAACGGATATTTATTGGTCAGCGCCCATCGCGAGGAGAACGTCGATATCGAGTCGAAATTCAATAGATTGTTCCCTGCTTTAAACAAAATCGCCGAGGAATATAAGATGCCAGTCATCTTCTCTTGCCACCCTAGAACGAGGAAAAGGCTTGTCGATAGGGGTTTTGTTCTCTCGAAATACATCCGTGAAGATAAGCCATTCGGGTTCTTCGATTATTGCAATCTTGAGAAGAATGCCTATTGCGTTCTAAGCGATTCCGGCACTTTGACGGAGGAATCGTCCATCTTCGATTTCCCAGCCGTTTTGATCCGCACTTCGACGGAAAGGCAAGAAGGGGTGCTTAATGGATCGATCGTCATCGGTGGCGTCGATTACGAGACGATCAGACCTTCCATCGATAAGGCAAGAGAGATGCACAAAGATGGAAATTCGCTACAAATCGTCCCCGATTACGCAAAAACTGACGTTTCTTCATTCGTGTATGGAAAAATCGTCGAGTATATAGATATCGTCAACAAGGGAACTTGGCTAAAGGATTAACGTCCTTTCGCGAAGCCTAATAAAACAAAGAAGCTATAGACGAAGATTTTGAGGTCGAACCAAAACGTCATATGCGAGACGTAATAGGAATCGCTTTTCGCTTTATCCATAATGTCGTGGCTTCTTCTTAGATGTATTTGCGAATATCCGCTTAAGCCTGGCTTGACTTCATATGCGCTTGGGACGAAGGAAAGCCTTGCTTCGATTAGTTCCGTTTCCGAACCCATAGGCATCGAAGGGCGAGGGCCGATGAAAGACATATCGCCGGCGAAGATGTTGAATAGTTGCGGAAACTCGTCGATGGATGTTTTGCGCAAAAACTTACCCCACGGGGTGACTAAACTCTGTTGCTTTTCGACGCTCATGTTTTCAGGGGCGATATTGGGTGCGTTATATACCATTGAGCGGAATTTGTAGATGCGGAACGTCTTAAGGTTCTTGCCCGCTCTTTCTTGCCTAAAAAAGACCGGTCCTTTTGAGGTCAGTTTCGTGACGATTGCGACCGTTAAAAGGAGGGGAGAGAGGATGATTATTCCTAACGCCGAACCGACAATATCGATGGCTCTTTTTAATACAAGGTAGGCTCTTTGACGCTTTGTGAGGCAAGACTTCATCGCTAAGATTATACAAGATAGTCGCTTTTGTGCTACACTTTTCAAAAGAGGTTTTTTATGAATGACATTTTTGATGGAAAAACGCTTCTTGTGACGGGCGGGACGGGCTCCTTTGGCCATGCCGTCGTCGATCGTTTTCTAAGAACCGGTATCAAAGAGATAAGAGTCTTGTCGCGCGATGAGAAGAAACAAGACGACATGCGCAAACACTATGATAACGAAAAACTCAAATTCTATATTGGAGACATCCGCGATTTGGCGGCGATCGATAATGCTTTCCGAGGCGTCGATTACGTCTTTAGCGCAGCGGCCTTGAAGCAGGTTCCTTCTTGCGAATTCTATCCGATGGAAGCGGTGAAGACCAATGTCATCGGAAGCGATAACGTCATAACCGCATGCGTCAATAACCATGTGAAAAAGGCCATTTTCCTAAGTACTGATAAAGCGGCCTATCCGATAAACGCCATGGGCATGACGAAAGCGCTCATGGAGAAAAACGTCATTGCCAGAAGCCGTCAGATGAAATCCGACGATCCGGTTTTGTGCTTGACAAGATACGGCAACGTGATGGCAAGCCGCGGCTCCGTCATACCGCTGTTCTTAGAGCAAATCAAAGCAGGTCGCCCTTTGACGATAACCAACCCCGAGATGACGCGTTTCATGATGACGCTTGAAGACGCGGTCGATTTGGTTGTTTATGCGTTCGAACACGGAAATAACGGCGATTTGTTTGTCCAAAAGGCGCCAAGCGCGACTATCGAAATGCTCGCTCAAGCCGTCTTGTCTTTGACTAAGAGCGATGTCGGAGTCGAATATATCGGTACGAGGCACGGCGAAAAACTCTATGAGACCTTGGTCACCGAAGAGGAGATGATTCGCGCCTATGATGAAGGGAAGTTCTACCGCATCGAAGCGGATAACCGCGACCTTAATTACGAACAATATGTGAGCAAGGGAAATAAGAAATTGGATTTGGGTCATAGCTACACTTCGCATAATGCGGAGAGGCTATCGCTAGAAGGGATGGAGAAAGAGCTCCTTCGCCTAGACGAATTCAAGAACCTCAAATAAAAATGAAGATTTTGGTGACGGGCGCAAAAGGCTTCATCGGCAAGAATCTTGTCCGCGTTTTGTCTCGAAAGGGACACGAGGTCTATTCTTTCGATGTCGATAATACGGAAGGAGAGCTTCGTCATTATGTCTCTCAAAGTGATTTCATAATCCATTTGGCTGGCGTCAATAGGCCTCTAAACAAAGAGGAATTCTATGATGGCAACGTCAATTTCTCAAAGAGACTGCTTGATATCCTCCATCAAGAGGCCTCCAAGGCTTCGATTATATTCTCCTCGAGCACGCAGGCGGCCTTGGATAACGATTACGGCAAGTCTAAGAGAATGGCCGAAGAGCTTTTCTTCGAAGAATCGCATAATCGCCCTATCTATGTTTTCAGACTATATAACGTCTTCGGGAAAGGCTGCCGCCCCGGTTATAACAGCGTGATAGCGACTTGGTGCGACGCCGTGATAAACGATAAGCCAATCAAGGTCAATGAAAGCGATCCGACTATCGATTTCGTCTATATCGATGACGTTATCTCTTCTTTCTTGCTGACCGTAGATGGAAAACTCCACACGACGTCAAATGAAGATGAGATACTTTACCCATCGACACGCTATAAAAAGAAACTTAGCGAAGTTCTTTCGTTATTGCAGTCGTTTAAGAAATCGAGAGAGGATTTGAATGTTCCTTTGCAAGATGGTTTTTCCAAGAAATTATATGCGACTTACCTTAGTTATCTGCCGACTTCTTCCTTTTCTTATGGCTTGACGTCGCACACGGATGAGAGAGGCTCCTTCACCGAATGCTTGCATTTCCCTTCGTATGGGCAGGTCTCGGTCAACGTCTCGCATCCTGGCATAACGAAAGGGAACCATTACCACGAGACGAAGAATGAGAAATTCCTATGCGTTTCTGGAGAGGTGATTATTCGCTTTAGAAAGGTCGGAGAGAAGGACGTTTACGAATATCATTGTTCGGATAGGAAACTCGAAATCGTCGATATACCTCCTGGCTACACCCATTCGATCGAAACGATCGGAGAAAAAGACTCCGTTACTTTGATGTGGGCGAATGAGGCCTACGATCCGGATAACCCCGATACTTATAGAGAAGACGTTTTGGCCGCCGACAAATAGGCTCGATTATCGACGGTTTTGAATCGTCGATAATCTTAAAAATCAGACGCTTAATTCGATGACTCTTCTTTCGCTCTTTTTAGCGACAAAGATATTCTCTTCCGCTCAACGTCTACCCCGATTACTTTCACGTGAACGATTTCGCCCAAAGAAACGACTTCATTAGGGTTCTTGACATATCGATCCGCCAATTCGCTGATGTGTGCCAAACCATCTTGGTGCACCCCAATATCTATGAAAGCGCCGAAATCGCTGATGTTTCTGACGGTGCCATTCAAAAGCATGCCAACCCTTAGATCCTTGATGTCCTTAACGTTACTATCAAGGGATGCGCTTTCGGCTTTTTCCCTCGGGTCCCGCCCTGGTTTCTTAAGTTCTTCTATGATATCTTTCAAAGTGTAGTTCCCTAGTCCAGTCTCTTTCTCCAATTTCGCTAGGTCGATGTCGGACGAAAGGAGTTTTTCGGCTTTTTCGCTTCCGATTTCGTTTAGTGATAGTCCGAGCGTTTTTATAAGCGTTTTGGTCGCCTCATAATCTTTCGGATGTATGGCCGTTTTCTCCAAAGGATTGTTGTTTTCTATCCTTAAGAAACCGGCTGCGTCGAGGAATGTTTTCTCGCCGAAACCTTTGACCTCCAAGAGGCTTTTCCGTTCTTTGAAAGGTCCGTTTTTCTCGCGATAGGAGACTATTTCGTTGGCTAACCTCGAAGAGATGCCGGATACATATTGGAGCAACGATGCGGAGGAGGTGTTTAGCCAAACCCCGACCTCGTTAACGGCGTCGACGGTCGCTCTTTCTAGGGAGAGTTTGAGCTTCTTCTCGTCCATGTCGTGTTGGTATTGGCCGACGCCGATGGATTCGGGTGGCACTTTGACGAGCTCCGCCATCGGGTCAAGGAGCCTACGGGCTAGCGAGACGGCGCTTCTTTCGTCGATGTCCATATCGGGGAATTCCTTGATGGCGATAGGGGAAGCGCTATAGACGCTGGCCCCCGATTCGTTCACCACGATTATCGAAATCTTCTCTTTCAGATTGCGTTTTTCCAAATATCCCTGCAAAAAGCCATCGCTTTCGCGACTGGCCGTTCCATTTCCCAAAGCGATCACATCGAATCCGTAATCCCTTAGCAAGGAATCGAGATAGGATTCGCTTTGAGCGATTTTGCCGATCGTTGGATAGATTATCCCGGTTTTAAGGACTTTGCCTTCTTTGTCGATAAGGGCCAACTTGCAGCCGTTTTTATATCCTGGGTCGAAACCCAATATTTGCTTCCCCTTTAAAGGCGACGCCAATAAAAGCTGCTTCAAATTTTTCGAGAATAAGAGGAGCGATTCATCTTCGGCAAGAGAAAAAAGATCGTTGGTTATCTCGTTTTCTATTGAAGGCCCCATTAGTCTCTTATAGGAGTCGGCGATCGTTTCTCGAATGATCGTTTCGTATGGGCTCTTCGGCCTTCTTAAATAGTTCCTCGCGATGGCGTTATGGATCGTGATTTCGTCGTAATCGAACGAATATTGGATCTTTTTTTCTTTGTTGCCGCGCATGATTGCCAAAATTTGATGTGGCTTTATCTTGCCTATCGGAGTGGCGAAATTGGCGTAATTCGCGTATTTTTTATCGACGTCTTCCTTCGTTTCTTTTGCAAGTATCTTCCCGGTTCGAAGAATGTATTTTTTCGCATCCGTGTAATAGGAGGCGTTATCGGACATCTCTTCGGCCAATATGTCGCAAGCCATCTTTATCGCGCTTCCGACATCGGCTATTCCTTTTTCCTCATTGACGAATTGCCTTGCGAATTCATTTAACTCGTCCAATGTGTTTTCCTGCTTTTTGATATATGCCGACAAAGGCCCAAGTCCTTTTTCTTTGGCTAAGCTGCCGCGCGTTTTTCTTTTTGGCCGATAAGGGCGATAGACGGCTTCCAAAGATTGGAGGTCATCGCATTCGTCGATTTCTTTCCTTAGTTCATCGCTAAGCTTCCCAAGCTCGGCAATTGTCTTTAGGACCGTTTCCTTCCGTTCGCTTAGTTTCTCGAATTTCTCTTTTTCGCTTTCGAGTAAACGCAACGACACATCGCTTAGATTTCCCGTCTCCTCTTTCTTATAACGTGCGATGAAGGGAATCGTCGCTCCATTTTGTAGCATTTTCAAAACGGCCGCGACACGGCCTTCTTCGATCTGCAATTTCGTCGATAGGTATCTTTCTATTTTCATACCGACGATTCTAACTCATTTTTCGCCGATTTATAAAGATGCTTATCACGGCCATTTCCTGGGGATTATAAACATAATTTATAATTCGCTAATTTTTTACCGATTTACCGCGTTATTGCGTGCGATAATATGCATCGTACGAGAATCAAAATTTTAAGGAGGAATCTCGAATGTCTAACCGCTTCTGCTTAAACCCTGTTAGCTATCACGGCTACGGCGCGATCGAAAACATCGTGACCGAAGTCGAATCGCATGGCTGGAAGAAAGCCATGGTCGCCAGCGACCCAGGCCTCATCAAATTCGGCGTCACCAAGAAAGTCACCGATCTTTTGGACAAGGCCGGACTCGCCTATGAAGTCTATTCCGACATCAAACCAAACCCAACCATCGAAAACGTCAAAGACGGCGTCGAATTCTTCAAGAAAACTGGTGCCGATTACATCATCGCCATCGGCGGTGGTTCTTCGATGGACACTTCCAAAGCCATCGGCATCATCATCACCAATCCGGAATTCGCCGATGTCCGTAGCCTCGAAGGCCTCTCCCCGACGAAGAATGCGTGCGTTCCGACGATCGCCGTCCCGACTACTGCCGGAACCGCGGCTGAAGTTACGATCAACTACGTTATCACCGACGTTGAGAAACACCGCAAATTCGTCTGCGTCGACCCTCACGATATGCCTATCATCGCCGTTGTCGATCCAGCCATGATGGAAACGATGCCGAAGAGCCTCATCGCCGCGACTGGCATGGACGCTTTGACGCACGCCATCGAAGGCTATATCACCAAAGCCGCTTGGGAGCTCTCTGATATGTTCCATATCGAAGCCATCCGCATCATCTCCCATAACATCAAAGATTCATACGATGGTGGAAAGAAAGGCCGCGAAGCCATGGCCCTTGGCCAATATGTCGCCGGCATGGGATTCAGCAACGTCGGTTTGGGCTTAGTCCACGCTATGGCGCACCCTCTTAGCGCTTTCTACGACACTCCGCACGGCGTCGCTTGCTCTATCCTTCTTCCGACCGTCATGGCCTATAACGCCTCGGCGAGCGGCACCAAATATCGCGACATCGCCATCGCCATGGGCGTCAAAGGTGTCGAGAACATGAGCCAAGAAGAATACCGTAAGGCGGCTGTCGATGCTGTCAAAGCCTTAAGCGTTTCCGTCGGAATCCCTGAGAATCTCAAAGGCATCGTCAAAGAAGAAGACCTCTCCTTCCTTGCCGATAGCGCCGTTGCCGACGCTTGCTTCGGTGGCAACCCGAAAGACGCCACCAAAGACGACGTCATCGCCATCTACAAATCGTTAATGTAAGAAAAACGAACCCATCGATAGTCGAATCGGTGGGTTCTTTTTTTATGGAGCTATGCTCCAAATGAAGAAAAAACTTTGGCTTATCAATTGACTTTGCTCTCTCAAAAAGCCACCATTATCCCAGAGGAAGAAAGAATATGAATTATTTATTGGCTGTAGATATTGGCGCGACGAGCGCCAGGCACGTTTTAGGACATCGCGATCCGAAGACGAATGAGATGGTGATCGAAGAGATATACCGCTTCAAAACACCTTTGGTTATGCTAGGCGAAGGCCATTGCTATTGGGATGTTAAGAAGCTATTCGAAGAGATCGTCAACGGTCTTAAGAAAGCGAAGGAAATAGGAAAGATCCCATCGAAAATGGGAATCGATTCCTTCGGCGTCGACTACGCTTTGATGGATGAGAACGACAAACTCGTCGATCGCGTCATATCTTATCGCGACGACCGCACGATCAAAGCGAAAGAGGATTTCTCCTCCCCGCATTCATTGTTTATGAAAACGGGCATATACCCGCACGCATTCAACACCATATATCAACTATATGACGACAATGTTTCCGGGCGTTTGGCGAAGGCGAAGGAGGCCATTATGCTTCCGTCCTATCTCGTTTATTTGTTGACTGGCGTCAAACAAAACGAGATCTCCATTCTTTCGACGTCGGGATTGCTTGACAGCAAGACTGCGAAATTCGAGAAAGGTCTTTTGGAAGAGCTAGGAATCGATGAATCCTTCTTCCCTAATCCCGTCAAAGCCGGCTCATACGTCGGCGGATTCAAGAAAGAGATAAAAGATGAGGTCGGTTTCGATTGCGACGTCTATTGCGTTTTAGAACACGATACGGCGAGCGCCTTCTACGGTTCTGAAACACCGAAAGGATACGCTTATCTTTCAAGCGGAACGTGGTCGCTATTCGGCGCTTTGCTAGATAGGCCGATCATCGACGAAGTCGCATATAAGGAATCCTTCTCAAATGAATTGTCGATGCCTAACGAAGTGCGTTTCCTTTCTAACATCATGGGCATGTGGGTCGTCAATCGCCTTTTGTCTGAGATGCCTGAAGTCAAAAACGTCATCGAAGCGGTGGAGCTTTCCAAAAAATCAGATTACGACGATTATTTCCCGATGTCCGACGAAAGACTCTTCAATCCTTCGAGTATGAAGGAGGCCGTTCTTTCACTGTTGAAGGAAAAAGGAGCGAAAGAAATCAAGAGCGCTGGCGACATCTTTAGAAGCGTCTATTTGTCTTTGGCGTATTCCTATAAAGACGCGCTCTCCGGCCTAGAGAAGATGACTGGTGAGAAGTTCAAAGGAATATCGATTTTCGGAGGCGGCGTCCAAAATCGCTTCTTGGACGATTTGGTCAAGGAAATCACTGGTAGAGAAGTCTATTTAGGTCCAAGCGAAGCGACGTCGCTTGGCAATTTGCTCATGCTTGAAAAAGGCGAATGATGAAAAGGATTGGGATCGATTTAGGCGGTTCGACGGTCAAGGGCGGAGTTGTCGAGAAAGACACCATTCTTTTGACTTCAACCCATCGTACAAGGCTTGCGAATAGCCGCGAAGAGATCCTTAATGCCGTCTATGCCACAATCGGAGATTTGCTTAGGGTGTATCCCGATATCGAGCGAATCGGAATCGTTTCGGCCGGCGATATCAATCACGTAAACGGCGTTTGCACATATAGCAGCAACCTTCATGGTTGGACTGGCACCAACATAAAAGGTGCGATAGAAAGCCGCTTTCATATCGAGACGTATGTCGATAACGACGCGATAGGGGCGTTGCTTGGCGAAGCGCACCGCTATCCCAAACTTAAAAACATAACGATGCTCACTTTCGGAACGGGAGTGGGCGGCGCCTCGCTTATTGATGGAGTGGTTTCTCGCGAGGCGAAGACGAGATGGGGCGAGCGCTCGATAGATAAGAATGGCATTTCCTTGTCATTCGGCGAAGTCGGCGCGGCTGAAGCGTATCTTTCAACCAGAGCGATCCAAAGGTATGCATACGAGGAATACCATTTCTCACTTAAGACACTTCAGATATTTGAAAGGATAAGACGAGGGGAAGGAAAGGCCATCGCCGCGCTCAAGGTTTATGCTAAGCACTTGAACGATCTACTTGAACTTATCGAAAAAGAGATTTCGCCAGAGCTCATAATCCTAGGTGGAGGATTGATGAATTCCAAGGAAGTGATGGAAAAAGGAATAAAGATAGAGAAGGGGAAATACGCTTTCGCGCATTTCGGCAACGAAGCCGGAATCGTGGGGGCGAGTTTGCTTCCGATAAAGGATTTCTATAAGGAGAATGAATGATGGAGATAAAAGAATTCAAGCGTATCAAAGCGGTCCTTCCTACTGGAATAAAGGAAGTGGAGATTGATGTTGAAAACGAGAAAATAACCGCGATAAGCGAACCAAAAATCGAAAAAACCACTGCAAAAGGCCTCTATCTTGTGCCTGGATTCATCGATGAGCATATCCATGGCGCAAATGGGACGGACACGATGGACGCGACAATTGAAGCGCTAGAAAATATCGCAATCTCTTTGCCGCAAGAAGGCGTAACGTCCTTTTTGGCGACCACGATGACGATGCCGGTTGATAACATCGAAAGAGCTTTAAAGAACATCGAAGAATATCGTTCCAAGAAACGCCCTGGCGCGAGAGTGGCCGGCGTCCATTTGGAAGGCCCATTCATCTCTCCTCTTCACCCCGGCGCCCAAGATCCGAAAGCGATCCTTAAACCGGATGTCGCCTTGTTCGCCAAATGGAATGAAATGTCAGGAAGGGCGATAAAGGAAGTGACAATCGCCTACGAGGAGGGTGGCGAAGAACTGCTCAAATACTGCATTGATAACGGCATCACTTGCTCTTTGGGGCATAGCGACGCTAAAGGCGCCGTTGCCAAAGAGGCTTTTTCAAAAGGTCTTAAGTGCGTGACCCATCTTTATAATGCCCAAAGGGGATTCGCCCATCGCGAAGTCGGAATCGTCGGCGAAGCGCTTATGACAAACGGCGTGCGTACTGAACTTATCGCCGATCTTATCCATTCGTGCCCCGATGCCGTCCATTTTGTCTTCAAAAACAAGAAGAAAGAAGACATCATCCTTATCAGCGACAGCACCGAAGGAAAGTTCTTGGCCCCCGGATTCTATGAGCTAGGGGGGCAGAAAGTCAAAATATTCGACGGCGTGGCGAGACTTATGAATGACACGATAGCCGGTTCGATACTTTCGCTCAATAAAGCGCTTAGGAATGTTAAGCCGTTGGCGGACGGTTATTCCCTCTTGGATCTTATAAACCTCGTTTCTATGAATCCAGCCAAAAACCTTGGCATCGATAATGAGGTTGGAAGCATAGAAGTGGGCAAACGCGCCGATTTCGCGATAATCGACGATGACTTCAACGTCTATATGACGATAGTCGGCGGGGAAGTCGTTTACCAAAAAGAAGGATTCGCTTTATAAGTCATAATTAAAATTGTCTTTTCGTCATGCTATCATAGCTTGATATGACATCCTTTTTAGACAATCTCGCGATGTTCTCAAAAATAATCGTCAGTCGCGGCGAGGAGTATTACAAGCAGGGAAAAGTTCTTTCTTTTGAAAGGAATGGCAACCTCGTATCGGCTAAAGTCGAGGGCTCGGGCTCTAAGGCGTACGAAGTGACGCTCACATTCAAGAAAACGGATGGGACGACGCTCGCGTCTTCCTATTGCTCTTGCCCATATTATGACGATTGCAAGCACATCGTCGCTGTTTTGTTCGCTCTTGAGAAGGATAGACTATCCGCGACTTCTTCTATTGCTGGCGCATTGACGCCCGATTTGTTTCTTTCATCATTAAGGAACTATGAGGTTTCACCATCTCACGTTTCCCTTTCCCTTTTGATAAGGCAGCTTGATTCGTTGCTTAGATTCGGCTCCTTCGAGAACAAAAAAGAATTCTTCGTCGGCTGTTATATTCGCTTAATCAAGGCGATGACGCTAAATAGCAACCGCTATTACGAGACCGTAACCGCTTCGAGGCAGCTCGACGACATGCTTCCCTTGGCCGCGATAGATTCGAAAACGTTCGTGTCGATGGCCGTTACGGAGGCGATAAAGAAAGATATTTTGACGAGAAATGTGCTTTTCGCCCATTTCCTCGAGTCGACTTCGCTATATCTCGATGCGACCGATTATTTTCTTTCGGAATACGAAAAAGATGAAGCGAAGGCCTTGTCGTTACTTGGAGCGATGAACCGGCAGATTCCCCAGTTTTTGCTTACTAAAAACGAGCGGTTCATCGTCGTCTTGCTCGACAAGAAACCGTCTTTGCTCGCTTCGGATTCCTTTAGCGAGTTTATCACCATGGATAAGGTGCTCACTAATCCAGTATTGCTATCGAAAACGATTGATTACTTCGTTAAGAACGGCAAAAGGGGAGCGACGTTCTATAACGCGTTGGAAAAACTTTTGGAGATGGGCAAGAAGGAAGAGTGCGTCTCGCTCTTACAAAAGATGCTTATCCGCTCGGAGGATTACTTTGAGGATGCCTATTTCGTTTTCCGTCATTTTTCGAAGGAAGAGGCGATAAAACTATATTCTTTCAATCTCTTCCCGAAATATTCTCCGATTTTCCCATTCGTTTCCTTTATGACTTATCCCCAATTCGGGGAGTTCAACAAAAGCTCATTGCCGATGCATCTCATCTATCGGTTATGGGATAAACTCGACGAGGAGAAAAAACAGTACTCGCTTGCGTTGGCGCATTCGATAGCCACGAAGAAAAAGCATACGGCGAAAGAGGCTGAGAATCTTATCGCTTCCCTTCTTATCCTTTCCCTTAATGGCGACAAATCCGCTTTAGGCGTCATAAGCGATCCGAATAACGAATCGGTCTTCCGGTGCCATTCGTCTACTATCGACGGGGTATCCTTGCTTCTTAAGGAAAGACTGATGGATGAGGAAGACAGGGACTTTATCGTCTATAAAGGAGATAACGATGTTTCTTTATAGCCATTTGAAAGAGAAACTTCTCCAAGCGGACGCTTATCTTGATGAGAATAAGACGACGAAGGCCATATATGAGGAGATAAAGAAAGGCAAGTACCACGTCGCTATCTCTTTTCTAAAAGAGAAAGAGCTTCTTTGCTATGAAGCCTATGATCCTGTCGATCCTTTGAAATCCGATAGGCCCTATTTCGCGATCGTTATCGACATATCTGGCAAAGTCTTTTCTTACACTGAGCATCGAGAAGACGAGTATTCCTTTATTTCATTGGAGGAAAAGGCGCTTTTCGCCTTTGCGGTGCATCTCGATAAGAAGCTTAGCGAGAAGGGCGAAGGAACCATAGAAAGATTCTATGCAAAGATACATCCGTCATTAATCTCGTTACTTAATCTAAACGACGAAGAAAAAGAAAAAAGAAAGGTGATTCGCCAGGGATTTTTGGATTTTATGTTCACGAATTCCTCCGAGAAAGAAGATAATTCGCTTTTTGTCCCGACGGAAAAGCTGTCTTTGAAATACCATATCTCAGACGACTATAATCCGATAGTTTCCTTCGATGTCATGATGGGAGAGAAGAAATTGTTTTCCCCCAGAAACTTAAATGCCTTTTTCGGCGCCTATTCGAATCTCGACGCTTACTCATTCGCCGGCAAGAAAATCATGATGTCTCCAGAATCCTTCGATGATGTTTCGAAAAAGGCCATGCTATTCCTATCGAATGCCTATTTCGCGTCCATGAGCAAATACGGATACGATGGCTATCGCTCGAACGAAATAGGGATGTCGGTATCATCCTTCGCCCGTTTCTTGTCGCTTATAGCCGGCGAAAGCGTGACTTTTCAAGGGAAGGAATACTACGTTTCTAACGATATGCAAAAAGCCGCCGTTTCCTTAAACGAAGATGGCTCGGTTTCTTTGTTTCCGACTCCGAAATCGATCGAAAGAATGTTTTTCTATGCCGAAGGAACGAATTTCATCGTCTTTAATGACAACGTCGGCGTTCTTGAGAGGTTTGCCTTCCAAAATGCCAAAATCGGCAAAGTATACGCCTATTTCCTATCGAACCCCAGTGCCTCGCCCAAAATGCTAGGCGATCTCTTGGTGCCTTATGTCGCCGATGCCGAGATGAAAGAGGACTCCAATAGTTTCAAAATACATCTTTATATCGATGTCACCGACAAAGGCGAGCTTTCCTTTAGGACCGATTACCTCGTCTTTGGCGAGGCCAAAGGAGAGAATGAGCTCAAAGACAATGCCTACTATGCGACGAAGCTTTCCCGGTATAGCAAAGAAATGGTTTCGCTTAACGCTCCGACAAACGGCATCATGAAAGACGAAGGCGAGATCCTTCGTTTCTTGAAGGGGGATCTTTCCTCTCTAAAGAAAGTGGCGAAGGTGTTTCTCGGAGAAAAGTTAGGTAAGACCAAGGTTTCCAGGGTCGGGAACATCGACATCCATTTGGAAAGGAACGTCGATTGGCTTTCCTTGAAGGTGAGAAGCAAAGAATTTAGCGATCTTGAGCTCAATAGGATCCTAGATGCCTATCGAGCCAAAAAGAAATTCATATTGCTACGCGACAAGGCAATAATCCTCGATGATCCGAAATTGGCCGAGCTATCGGAGCTCGCCAAAAGCTTGAGGCTTGATGATCGCTTGATAAACGATGACATACCTTTATACGAAGCGTTCAACATCAAGAGCCAAGAAGGAAACCTCAACGTCGATTACGGTTCGTTCGTCAAAAATTTCATCGACGATATCCTCTCTTTCGCTGATAAGCCGATATCCTTGGACGAAACTCTGGAAAAGACTCTCCGCCCTTATCAGATATATGCCGTGAAGTGGCTCTATACCCTCTATAAGAACAAGATGGGCGGCATTTTGGCCGACGACATGGGTCTTGGGAAGACTTTGGAAACCATAGCGTTTTTGACTTTGGCTAACAAAGGCAAACCATCGCTAATCATCGCCCCTAAGAGCGTTCTTTATTCTTGGAAAGAGGAGGCGAACCGCTTCGCGCCTTCCTTACGTGTTGAGGTCATCGACGGATCGAAGGAAGACAGGATGGAGTCGCTAGAGAAAATGAAACATGGCGAAGCGGACGTTTTCGTTGTTTCCTATGATTCCCTTCGCAACGATTCCGAGCATTATGGATCAATCGAATTCGAATCGGTGATTTGCGACGAAGCACAGACCATCAAAAACGCCGCCGCGCTCAAATCGAAGGCCATAAAGCGTTTGAAAGGATCGTTCCATTTGGCGTTAACTGGCACCCCAATAGAGAATTCCATGAGCGATTTGTGGGCAATTTTCGATTTTTTGATGCCAGGATATCTAAGGACGCTTCCGATTTTCAAAACCACTTACGTGATGGCCGGCAACCAAGAAGAAGCTCGCCGCCTTTTGTCCAAGCGCATCCAGCCGTTTTTGCTAAGGCGAACGAAGGGCGAGGTCTTGAAGGAACTTCCTCCGAAGACTGTGGAACGAGTGAGCATCCCAATGGATGAAGAGAGCGAAACCTTCTACAAAGCGGTTCTCCAAGAAGCCAAAAAGAAGAAAAAACAAATCCAGAATGAGCACGATGCGAACTCGAAGAAATTCTCGATGCTCCCGATTTTGACGAAGCTTCGTGAGATATGCGTCGATCCATTCGCCTTCTTCGACGGCTTCCAATCGATGAACGCCAAGCTTTCCCATGCCATCGGCTTGGTCCATAACGCTATATCCAACGGGCATAAGGTCTTAGTTTTCAGCTCTTTCGTCAAGGTGTTGGAGCATTTCAAATCCCTTTTGCTTGAAGTCGGCATCGATTCTTTGATGATAAGCGGCGATGTTTCGGGCAAAAAGAGATCGGAGATCGTTTCGAAATTCAATTCCGACGAGAAGAGCGCCGTAATGCTGATCTCTCTTAAAGCGGGTGGTACTGGATTAAATCTTCAAGCCGCCGACATCGTGATTCATCTTGACCCATGGTGGAATCTCGCAAGCGAGGAGCAAGCTACCGATCGCGCTTATAGAATCGGTCAAAAAAATCCGGTAACGGTCTATAAGCTATATTGCCGCAAATCGATAGAGGAGAAGGTCTTGGAACTGCAGGATTCGAAGAAAGAACTATACGACTCGCTCGTCCATTCTTCGTCTTCTTTCTTAAGTTCCCTTACGGAAGAGGATTTGGATTTCTTACTAATGTAAGAATCCTCTTTAAACTTCCGCGAACTGGATTATACTAGCAACGAAAGAGGTCAAGAAAATGGCAGAAGAAAATGAAGTGATTGAAGTCGAAGCCACTGAGAAGAAGGTTGAAGAGAAGAAAGAGGAACCGAAAAAGGAATCCTCCTTCAAAAAGTTCTTCAAGAATGCGAAAGCGGCTTTCGATAGTAACGTGTTAGAAGACAAAATCAACGCGAATTTCCGTTCCGGCCACACGGAATTCGACTATTACGCATACGGCGACAATTCTCTTTTCGCCGGCGATAGGGTTTATGGAACGCTGGATGGCAACTATCTTTCCTATTTGGGGGATGATGTCATTCCGGAGCATTCCGTGATCATCGATTCGAAAGACAAAAAAGCGTATTACGTCATGAATGAGGCGACGGATACTTCTTTCGAAATCGAAGTCGAAGGTAACAAATACGAGAGAAAAGGGAAGAAGATCCTTTTGAACCCGGAAGTCAAAGAAGTCAAAGTCATCAAGGCCGATAAACGTTATTTCCTATACGAAGGCGAAGATAAATAAGCTTGTGCATGAAGGCTTTTAAGAACTTTCTTAGGATCTTCTCGATACTGGTAGTTTTGCTTGCTGGCGTCTTGGTTTTTTGCTATGTCGGAAGGGAAGTCGACCTATTGACCGTCAGATATACGATTGAGACTGATAAGTTCTCCAAGGGCTATGCCTATAAGCTCGTTTCGCTAAGCGATTACCATAACCATGGGCTAAAGTATCGAAACGAGACTTTGGAAGAGGCCATCAAAGCGGAGAACCCGGATTCCGTCATGATGACAGGGGACATGGTCGACAGCCATTCGACGAAAGAGCATCTAGAGGAGCTCGATGCCTTCGTCGGCTGGATGAGAAAAGAGGATTATCCCGTCTATTTCGTCAGTGGAAACCATGAGGAAGACGCGCCAAGCGATATCCGAGATCAGGCGTACGAAATCTACGCAAAACACGACGTCAAAATGCTTTCGGATACGCAAAATGGGATAACACTAGAAGAATCCGATGGGGTTTTGCTGAGGCTTTTTGGATTTCGAGATCCTGGGCTAGGCGACAAAAACGAAACTGGATTGGAA
The DNA here is from genome assembly GCA_963616935.1 of bacterium. Classification (GTDB taxonomy): domain Bacteria; phylum Bacillota_I; class Bacilli_A; order RFN20; family CAG-826; genus UBA4951. The sequence goes on from CAVEMS010000001.1 coordinate 161,861, forward strand.
GTCGGAAGCAACATATACACTCAAGCGAAGGGGATGGAGCTAAACCAATCGGATTTCAATCTCTTGCTTTCCCATCGCCCATCCTTTTTCGAAGCCGCCAAGAAAAAAGGCTTTGATCTCACGCTATCCGGACACACCCACGCCGGTCAAGTGAATCTCTTTGGCTATCCTCTTTTGTCCATGCCTTGGACCAAATACGAGCAAGGCGATTTCTTGGAGGATGGGAAGCGTCTTATCATCTCCAATGGCCTAGGCGAAAGCTATCAGTTTCCTTTCCGTTATCACTCTCCATATACCTTGCTTTCGGTTACCATCGTGGGCACCAAAGAATAATCGCCATTCATTCGTATAATTTGCTAAAATAGACCATGTCTATTTTTTAGCAATGGCAAAGAAAAAGAACCAAGTTAAGGAAAATCAGCCTTTCAAGGAAGAGAAAAAGAAAAGCCGTTCGTCTTTGATCATGTTCATCGTGGTTATTCTTTTCACAATCGGTTCCTTGGTTTTCTCTTTCTATGGCGCAGGCGATGGCGACATCGGATTGGGCTTCAACACCGTTTATTCGGCCGTGCTTAGCAGCGATCCCGTGTATTTGCTCATCATGACGGCGGTATATTTCGTTTCCTACATTTTCGACGGCTTGGCCATTCAAGTCTTTTGCCGTCTCTACACCAGGCATTATTACCTTCATCAAGGGGTGGCCAATTCCTTGATTGGTGGTTTCTATAACAACGTCACACCCGGTTCAAGCGGTGGCCAGTTCATGCAAGTGTATACCCTTAAGAAGCAGGGCGTTGAGGTCTCTAATGCCGCGAGTATCTTGGTCATGTGGTTCATAATCTATCAGACCGCCTTGATTGTGTTCGATGTCCTCGCTTTAGCGTTCGAATGGGACACGATCATGTCGATAACCTCATTCCAGATTCCGAACTTCTCGTTATTCGGGTGGAATGGCGAAATCCCAATGCTTCCTCTTATCATCATCGGCTTTGGATTCAACGTGGCCATCATCCTTCTTCTTTTGCTCATGTCCTATTCGCATCGTTTCCATAACTTCATAATGCATTACATCGTCGGATTCTTAGGCAAAATTCACATTTTGAAGGATCCTGATAAGACTCGGGAGAACCTTCGCGTGCAGGTTGAGAATTTCAAGGTCGAACTCAAACGACTTCAGGCCAATGTGCCAGTTACTATTTTGGTTTTTATCATTTTCATGATCGTTTTGTTCCTTCGTTTCTCCGTTCCTTATTTCGCCGGCATGGCCCTAAACGCCTATGGTGCGGAGGAAGGTTTCTCCTTCATGAGGCTAACCGACGCTTGCTTCCGAAGCGCCTTCCATCAAATGGTTGCTGGGCTTGTCCCGATCCCTGGCGCCGCTGGTATTTCCGAGCTTCTATACGCCGCTATGTTCAACGATTTCTTCGTTGAGACGTATTCGGTCACTTCTAGCGGTTTGAAGATGGTGAGAACTGCTTCGGCGAATATGATGACGTCTCAGATTCTTTGGCGTTTCGCAACTTTCTATTTGCTTCTTATCGTTTCAGGAATCGTCGCCTCCCTATATCATTCGAAACCGCATGAGGCCATCAAATACGCTTCGAGGCAAACCTTCATTGATTTGCAGCTTGCGAATTTCGACACGACGAAGATGAATTTCGACACTTTGTATGAAACGAAGCAACTATCGAGAAAAACGATCAGACGCCGTTTGACGCAAGATAGCAAGAACTGGGGACTATTGACGGGAGACGATTATGTCGGCTTCCATTTCTCGAAGAAAGGCGAGATCGGAAAGAAGAAAAACAAATTCAAAAATTCGCCGAATATTCTCGATTAAAGGGGGTTAAAGGATGAAAGTTGTTATATTCACAGACACATATATCCCGGAGATAAACGGCGTCGCCACCTCTTGCGCCAATTTGGCGAGGACATTAAAAGAGCATGGGGAAGAGGTTTTAGTCGTGACGACGAATATCTATGGCAATGAACTATCGATAAAAGACGGCGTCATCCGTATTCCTGGCATCGAGCTCAAATGGCTATACAACTATCGATTGGCTTATATCTATAACAAGGGAGCCGCCAAAATAATCGAGAATTTCAAACCCGATATTTTCCATATCCAAGCCGATTGGGGCGTTGGGCAATTCGGTAGCATCTTGGCGAGCAAAATGAAGATGCCGACCGCCTATACGTTCCATAGCGATTTGGAGGATTACACCTATTACGTGACGCATGGTCATTTTGATAGGGCGGCCAGAGGATTAATCCGTAGTTATGTGCGTTATACCGCAAACCGCATCGATGAATTCATCACCCCAAGCATCAAGACGAAGGAATACATGCGATCGATCGGCGTCGACGCTTATATAAACGTGATTCCGACTGGCATCGATTTCGCCGCTTTCTCGACGAAGAACGTCGATGCCGACAAGCTCAGTAAAATCAAAAAGGATTTCGATATACCAAGCGACGCCTATGTCATTTTGTCACTCGGGCGTGTGGCAAAGGAAAAGAGCATCGACGTTTGTTTAAGGGGATACGCTAACTTTTTGCGGACCAAACCTAAGAAAAAGACCCTATTTGTTATTGTAGGGGGAGGGCCTGCGCTTGATGAGCTTAAAGAACTCGCCAAAGAACTCTCGATCGAGGAGAATGTCCGTTTCTTGGGTCCTGTACCTCCATCGAACGTCCCTCTTTATTACCATCTTGGTGATTTGTTTGTGTCTGCTTCGATCACGGAAACTCAAGGGTTGACCTTTATGGAGGCGATGGCGGCCGATGTGCCGTTACTTGCCAGATATGACGATTCGTTGCTTGGCACGATCAAAGATATGGAGAACGGCTTCTTCTTCATCGACGAGAACGATTTCTCTTCGAAAGTGCAGATGATCATGGATTTATCTCCGGAAAAGAGGTTATCCGTGATCAAGAAAGCGGAGGAGGGCTTAGGGCCATATAGCTTGGAAAGATTCTATCAAAGCATCATGGAGGTGTATCGACGTGCCATACGTAAAAACTGGTAAGAAGATCGAAAAAATAGAACCTTTGAAGAATGGAAAGATAAAACTTTCTTTTCGTGACGGCGCCATCATTGTTTCCAAGGATGTTTATACAAGTCACTACCTATATCAAGGGAAGGAGATAGAAGGAAGGGAATATTATTCGCTCATAAGAGAAAGCGAACTCGATTCCTTATATCAATATGGGAAGCGTCTGGCTGCGAAAGGCGCCTATTCCTCTTATGAGATCAAAGGGAAACTATATAAGAAAGACGAGAAAAACTATCTTAAGGCATTTGATAAACTGATCAAAGAAGGATTCATCGACGATTCCGAATACGCCAAAGAATATTTTGAGGAGAAGCTCAAAAGAGGCTACGGCGAGGAAAGGATAAAGAATGAATTATCCGTTTTGAAACACGTCGATCAGAAGATAATAGATACGCTAAAAACTGATGGGCTAACGCGCGTCAATGCTCTCTCCCTTATCCCAATATATGAGAAAAAATACGCATCTTTGCCTTTGGAAGCCAAGAAACAAAAAACGAAAATGGCCTTGATTCGCAGGGGTTTTTCGATTTCTGAGATTGAGTCCGCTCTCCCGAAACTAAGGGTGATAAAACTCAAGGAAGAGAAAGAAATGATCGCCAAGGACGTCTTGAAATACCATCGATTATACAAAAGGAAGTATAATGGACGGGATCTCTACATCAGAATGAGGATGGCGCTAAGAAAAAAAGGATATACGAATGCGGTGATAGAAAAAGCAATGGAGGAATATGAAGATGGATCTAATTAAGGATTTGATGGACGGCAATCAGGTTTTCTCGCAATATCTCGTTTCGACTTGCAATAAGTGCGTGAACACGAGAGGAAAGAATTACCTGAACATAACCTTGCAAGATAAGACTGGTGAAATCGCCGCCAAAAAATGGGATGTCTATGAAGAGGATTATTCGATATTCACGCCTGGTAACATCGTTTCGATCCAAGGCGAAGTCCTTTCCTATAATGGCGCCCTTCAAATGAAGATCATCTCTGCGGAGAAGGTCGATCGTGCCTATATGGATGTCTCACGTTTCGTTCCCGAAGCGCCGGTGTCTATCGAATCGTTATCGAAGAAGCTCGATGAATACGTTTCCTCGATTCAAAACCCCGATATTCTCAAGATAACCAAGTATCTTATCGACAAATTCCGTAAGAGATACGTCGATTATCCGGCCGCCACAAGGAATCACCACAATTTCTTGCATGGCTTGCTTTTCCATAGCATTTCGATGGCCGATGCCGCGAATGCGATGTGTGAGCTATACCCGAACCTCGACCGCGATATCTTGATTGCCGGAACCTTGCTTCATGATATTGGGAAAACGATTGAGATGAGCGGCCCGGTTGCCACGACTTATACGATTGAAGGAAAATTGCTCGGACACATTTCGATTATGCAAGCGGAAATAAGGATGGCCGCCAAAGAACTCGGAATGATGAATGAAAATGATGAGGAGAGCGAGATTCCGATGCTCTTGGAGCATATGGTCCTCTCGCATCATGGCTGCCCGGAATATGGCTCACCGGTCTATCCTATGACCCTTGAAGCGTATGCTTTGTCGATGATCGACGATTTCGACGCCAAAATGGCTTTGATAGATAAGACGCTTGAAAATGTTGCGCCAGGGGAAATGTCGCCGAAAGTGTTTGCCCTCAACGACACTTGCTTATATTCGCCGCGCTATAAGAAGAAATAGTTTATTTATCCAACTCTTTTTTGATTGAATCCGCTAGCATCGGAAGATTCATGTTTTCGGTGTTTTGCGCTTTCATCGTGATTTGGAAGCCGCCTTCACCGCCGATGTAACGCGGAATCACATGAACGTGAAAATGGGGGACGCTTTGTCCGGCGCATTCGCCGACATTGGTCAGGATATTGACGCCTTTGGCACCCAAAACGGCTATTTCGGCTTGGCCGATCCTTTGAGCGACATCGATGACCTTGTGCATCGTTTCTCTTGGCGTGCTTAGGAAATCTGGATAATGCTTCTTTGGCATCACCAAAGTGTGTCCTTTGGTTGTTTGCGAGATATCTAAAATCGCCAACACCTCATCGTCTTCGTAGACTTTTGTGCCAGGTATCTCGCCATCGATGATTTTGCAAAAAACGTCTTTCATGTCTCTTTCCTCTTTTCGAATATAGTCTAGTCCTTTTCGCTTGGTTGTAGCAAAAGAAAAAGCCAACCTTTCGGTTGGCCTTAGGAGGACATCCTTAATCGAAGAGATCGGGGAAGGTCGTTTTGAAGTAGTCTAGAACGTATTCGTCATGATAGATGATGGCCATCTTCTCGACGTAATAGTTCTTGGCCGCTTTAACCCAGGTGTCGCTTGAAGCGAGGCTATAAGCTATCTTTCTAGCGACGCGATAGGCTTTTTCATCGCCATAATAATCGTCTTTGTTGTCGATGTCGAAGGCGCTGCTCTTGGCCGCTTCCTTGACTTGGACGATGGTGTAGTTGGAACCGTCTTTGACGATGTATTTGTGAGGATCGCTGCTTAGAGGATCTTTTGGGATGAGGTAGTAGTTGCCATTGTCGTTTGGCTTCTCGACGTAGGCGTTTTTGTACGTCGAGATCTTGGAAACGATTTGGTTGGCGACTTGGGTTTTGAAGATACGGTTACGCAAGCTTTCTGGCAAAGAACTTAATCCGCCCGGCGTGAACCAGCCATTGGTGGTGTTGTTTTTCGCGAAGAGCTCGCGGCTTTGGATCATGAAACCCGTTTCCTTGGCATAGGTGCCGCTGGAAGTGAAGCTGTTCCATTGCGTTTCGAAGTTCGGATCGTAACGGTTGGAAGCGTCGGCGATGACTTTGTATTTCTCACAGATATCACCGAATTGCGACTCTTTGTAGTAGTCTACGGTGTCGCTGCCGACGGTTATCGATAACTTGGTCCAGTTCGCCGAATCGTAAATGCTGTTCGCCATAGTGGCTTCTTCGCCGGAGAATTCCTCGACGCCTTTATAGAGTCTATCAAGGAAAGTTAATGGGTATTGGTTGTCTAAACCTTCTTTGATGACTTTGGTGTCGTAGGCTTCGATCAAACGATAGACGTTGTTGTTCGAGTCGGCTGGGAGAGTGATGTAATCGACTTTTCTGGCCGCCACGTTTCTGATGGTGCTCGAATAGTTCTCGTCCATCAAATATTGGGCGGTGAGCTCCTTGCGATAGATATCTGGCAAGAGGTTGATTTCGATGTAGTTCTCGTAAGTCGCGAAGATGTCAGCGAAATATTCGCCAAGCAACGCTTCTTGTTGAGCTATATCGTCTTCATCTAAGCGCTTCGATCCGTCGATCAACGCACCTTCTTTGCTGTAATTATCGCCAAGCTTATAGTAGTTCTTGACTTGAGCCTTGTAGAATTTCTCCTCAAAGAATTGGTTCCTGTCTTGATAAGAACTATCTTTGACGTAGCCATAGAAGGATTCGTTGATACGATAGAGGAACTCTTTATATAAGGTTTTCACGCGTACGCGCGATTTCTCTAAATCGATTGATACCGATCCGTCTTCGTTCTTTTTCTCAACTTGATAGGCGGAATACTTTTCGACGAAGGCGTCGATCTTCGCATCCTCTTTAGAAGTGGCGGCCGCTCTAAGGCCGTCTTCGCCAAAGAAGGCGCCATAGATGCTTTGAGAATAGATGTAGAGGACGTTGTTAAGAACCTTCTCGCTATTCGTGTCGCCGCTTGAGATGAGCGCGTCGTAGATCTCTTTCTCGGTGTTGTTATAGACATCGACGGCAGACCCATTCGAATCGGTGATGTTAAGGATCGAATTGTTCGTCGGAAGCTTGGCTTCGACTTTGTCACATCCCGCCAAAAGCATTGCGCTGGTAGAAAGAGCCAACACAAGGATGTTTTTAATCTTATTTCTTTGCATAGTAGCAAGCACCTCCAACATCGAATAAGGAACTATAGGCGGAAGTAGTGCTATTGGCATTGCCATAAGCAACGGCGCATAACTCGGTTAAGAGAGTGCCTTTGATCGTTCCGGCCTCATAATCTCTGGCCTCGTCTTGGGCAGAGATCTGTTCGGCATATTCTTTCCAATTGTTCTTCCAGGTTTCCCAAAGGTCGTTTTGCGTGGCATCGCGTTTCGTTTTGCTGTAGTTCTTCACATTGCTTTCGAGATTCTTGTCGGCGAAGGTGATGGAACCGTTTTCGAATAAGCGTTGGAACTCATAGGTGTTGAGATCGCTCAACCAACTTGTGATTGCGCTTTCGATCTTGCTACGGCGATCGGCGAATTCGCTTTGGGTGTTTTTGTTGTAGTTGACGTAGGTCGTCATGTCAACTTTTCCCTCGCCGACGACATAGGAAGGATATTTCGAATTCTTGTCGTCTGAGAGCGAGGAAGGAACATAATCGGTGTAGTAGTCGCTTAAGGAAGCGCTATTGACCTTATACGTTCCATCGGAATTCATGACTTCGTCTTTGGTGTAATCGACGTATTTGTTGCTGGTTTCATCGTACTTGTAGCCATATTCGCTCAAAGCGCTTCTGGCGACGGTGATGAAGTGGATGCCTTGGTAGCTGCTTCCAGATCCAGCGCGGACCGCCAAGACGACGTTGCCTTCGGTGTCGGTCAAGACGTTATGGGCGTTCTTGTCCGTTTCTGTCGGGTTAATGTTCTCGACGATGTCGGTGGTGTCGATGCTGAAGCCTGGCAAAGTGCCAAGTTGTGAGCTATAGACGCCGGTGGAAAGGGATTTCTCAGTATCCGTTCCCGTAACGTTGTCGATATATCCGCCAGCGACGTTATAGAGGCCGTTTAAGTCGGTCAAAGCCTTTTTGGAAGCCTCTTGCGAAGCGTCATCAAGCCAGGTGTAGCGGAAATCGCTAGAAGTGGCTGGGACTGCGCTGGCATAGCCTTTGGCAGGCGTGGCGTTGGTCGGGATGACGTTAGGCGTGATCACGCAGACGTTGTGCTTGTTGAAATATTTGTTGTAGACGACATTACGAGGATAGAAAGTCTCTTGCGAGTCACTCCAAACTGGGACGTTGTTGTCGTCTAATGTCGTTTTAGCGGTGTCCTTGAGAGCGAGCGCAGCACCCATCGGAATCTGACCGATGCCTTCGTCTTTGAAGAAGCTGTTGACGTCCTTTTCTCCGCTTGCGGTCGTGATGACTTGGTTATCGTCGACGCTGGCGTCGGTCGCATCGGTCGCGTCTTGCTTCAAACCTGGCGTCAAACGATAGGCGTCGGCTTTGCTGCTTTCGCGTTTGCTATATAAGGTTTCGAATGCGTAGGTGCCAAGTTGGAATTCATGAACGAGCGCGCTATCGCTTCCGACGGTGTGTTTGTTCATTATTCCGTATTCGCCATAGGAGGTATTCGATGAATCGTCGCTGTAATCGAGAGCGATTTTTCCGAATTCACGGCGCGTTTCGTCGATTGTGAGTTTGCCGTCGGTACCGATTTTCGCTCCGGCGAGTTCCATGACGACGTTTGCGACTTTGGTCGCTTCGCCGTATTCGCCGACTCCAGTGTTGTCTCCGATCTTGTCTTGTGTGTAGGACTTATCGGACGCACTGGCCAATTTGACCAAGATGTGGCGGATGTGATACGGCATCTGGCTCTTTAACCAGCCTTCGTTGCCTCTTCCCCAGTCTTCGCTTTCGGGGAAGGATTGCTTCGTTTCGCCATTTTCGACGTATTTCCCGTCTCTCATGGCTTCGTAGCCGTTGATATTATTGTTTCCGGTTCCGAAGTTTTGCGTCATTTGCTCATTGAAGTCTTTCTTTTCGGCTTCATAGAGTTTCTTTTCGAAGAGTTCGTCGACGTTATCAACGCTTTCGCTGTCGAAAAGCTTTTCAAGCTCCTCGTCGTAGGTGGTGCCATTGCTATTGGCGTTGCTTTCCGCGGTCGATTTGATGCTTAAGACATCAGACGAGGCGGTGGCACGCAAACTCTTCATCTTGGCGCCGCCATCACCGGCATGGGTGTTTTCGTATACGGCGTAATAATGTCTGACAAGAACCTCGAAGATCTTGTCGAACTGGGAGCTAAGAGAGCTACCTGCACTTTGGTAGTTGCTTAGCAAATCCTGGGCGGTGTAACTGGTGCGAACGCCAGCGGCGTCTGTGAAGGTCATGATGACCCCAGTATCGCTTTCCGTCACCCTATCGCAAGCGGATAAGGCGGCGAGGGAAGCGGCAATCGCTACAAGCCCGAGAGCACATTTTTTCACTTTCTTCATAAGTGTGGACTCGTTCCTCCTTGCACTAACAATGCCTCATTAGTCTATTCTCTATAGAGAATGGGTGCAAGAAAGAAATTTTGACTAACGCAACATTCTTGGCGAGAACCAAAGCAATCATGGAGGTTTTTTTCACTTTCGTCAAAGACGAATGGAAAAGAGATTGGCGTCATTTCCCTTATCATCTTGATTGATAAGAAGTGACCTCTAGACTAGAATTAATGCGCTTTGGAGAGTTTTATGTCCGCTTTAATCATTGAAAACCTGCACGTCGAAGCCAAAGGAACGCCGATACTCAAAGGCGTCAATCTCACCATCAACGAAGGCGAGATGCTTGCCTTGCTAGGCCCGAATGGCCATGGCAAGTCGACGTTATTGGCCGCCATCATGGGGAATCCCAATTTCACGGTGACCGAAGGAAAGATAACTTTCGACGGCAAAGACGTTTTGTCTATGAGCGTCGACGAAAGATCGAAAGCGGGGCTCTTTTTGGCCATGCAATATCCAGCGGAGATCCCTGGCTTAAACAGCGCCGATTTCTATAAAGCGGCCATCAACGCCAGAAAGGAAAAGCCTTTAAGCGTTTTTGAGTTCTATCGGACGTTAGAAAAAGCATATAACGAGCTTGGAATCCCTTTCGAGATGAGCAAACGCAATCTCAATGAGGGTTTTAGCGGCGGTGAGAAGAAACGGAATGAAATCCTCCAGATGAGGTTGCTCGCTCCAAGAGTGGCGATGCTCGACGAAATCGACAGCGGCCTCGACGTGGATGCGATGAACGTCGTCGCCGAAGCCATCGAAAAGGAAAGAGAACGCGGGACCGGTTTCTTGGTTATAAGCCACTATGCCCGTTTGTATCACATGATCAACCCCACTAAAGCGGCCGTTTTGGTCAATGGGCGGATCGTTTTGGAAGGCGGCCCCGAAATCATCGAAAGGATCGATAAAGAGGGATATGCCTGGCTTAAGAAGGAACACGGCATCTCGCTAGAGAAGGATTCCAGGGAATTCGCCGGCGTTTCGATTGGGTCTTGTGCGACGAAGGTGACGACTCGAGATGGAAAATAAGCGCGAAAAAGAATATATCGACAATCTTCCAGAAACCTTGAATTTGGTCATCGAGGAAGGCGATTTTTTCTCGCTCGATATCGCTTCATTTTCGAAGGAAATAAACTCGAAAATAATCGTTGATGTGAAAAAAGGTGGCCGATTTGTAGGGGCTTTTGCAGATTTTGCCGATTCCAACACCTTGATTTCAGCGACGATAAATCTGCTTGGCGAAGGCGCGTCTTGCGAGTGGCATACCGCTTCGCTTAGCTCGAAAAAAGAGAAGAAAGATTATCAGATCGACGTCTCCCATAAAGCCAAGGGAACGACTGCTTTGGTATCTAATTACGGCATTGCTAGGGAAGAGAGTTTTTTGAAATTTTCTGGCCTTTCAGAGATAGTCAAAGGGGCCTCTGGGTCATCCACTAAGCAAGAAGCTAAGATCATTGTTTTCGACCCCAAGTCCGATGGTTTGGCTTCACCTGCTTTGAAGATCGACGATAACGACGTTGAAGCTTCTCATGCCGCGGTCGTCGGAAGGCTTAATGAACAGCATCTTTTCTATTTGGAATCGCGTGGTCTTTCCTTGCCGTTGGCCAAAAGACTTATCGCATTGGGGTACCTCAAACCGATTGAGGGGTTCTTTGAAGACGAAAAGACGAAAAATATGATAAATGATGCCATCGAAAGGGGGTTTGACGATGTTGGATCCCTATGAGATAAGAAAAGATTTCCCGATGTATAGAAACGGGATAAAAATGCAAGGCAAGCCTTTAATTTGGCTTGACAACGCATCGACTACCTTCAAGCCCGATCAGGTTCTAGCGGCCGTTTCTTCCTATTACACCTCTTTGAACGCAAACTCCCATCGCGGAGATTATGATCTATGCTATTACGTCGATAAAAAGATCGAGGAAGTTCGAGAGAAAGTCGGGAAGTTCATCAACGCCGATTCTAGGGAAATAGTCTTCACCTCCGGAACGACGATGTCGTTAAACCTAATCGCTTTCGGATATGGCCTCAAATTTCTGAAAGAAGGGGATGAGATCCTTCTTACGGAAGCTGAGCACGCTTCCAATGTTTTGCCATGGTTCAAAGTGGCCGAGATGACGAAAGCGGTCATCCGTTATATTCCGCTCGACGAAAAAGGAAGGTTAACCGCTGAGAATCTCGAAAAGACGATAACGAAGAAGACGAAAATCGTCGCTGCTGCGATGGTGACCAATGTTTTGGCCTATGTCGCGCCAGTCAAGGAAATCGCTGAGATTTGCCATCGATACGGCGCTTTGTTTGTTTTGGATGGAGCTCAGACGGTCCCCCATATGCCGCTTAATATGAAGGAACTCGATTGTGATTTCATGGCCTTTAGCGGACATAAGATGTGCGGCCCAACCGGCATTGGTTGCCTCTATGGCAAATACAATTTGCTTAAGATGATGGATCCGTTTATGACGGGAGGCGGCATGAACGCCAGATTCGACATGTGCGGCCAAGTTGGTTTCCTAGAGCCTCCGTTACGCTTCGAGGCCGGAACGCAGAATATCGAGGGGATATTCGGGCTCGGCGCCGCCATCGATTATCTTTCGAAAATCGGAATGGACGAGATTCATGAGCATGAAAGGATGCTTAAAAAATACGCGGTTGAAGAATTAACGAAAACCGACAATGCGATTATTTACAATCCTGATGCTGAAGGCGGAATCGTGACTTTTAACATAAAGGACGTCTTCGCCCAAGACGCCGCGACGTTCTTAAACAGCCGTGGCATCGCTTGCCGAAGCGGTCAGCACTGCGCGAAGATATTGACGGATTTCTTAGGAACCCCGGCCACCGTTCGCGCCAGTTTCTATTTTTATACCACTAAAGAAGATATCGATGCTTTGGCGGATGCCGTCAAACATGGGAAGGAGTTTTTAGATGCCTACTTTTGAAATAACCCCGCAAATCATGCGTGAAATCATCATGGATCATTATTCTTCGCCACGCCACAAAGGCAAGCCGGAAGACCTTTCCTCATATGTTTATGTTCATACCGACAGCGTGAATTGCATCGATTCGTTCGATGTCTATTTGAAGTATCAAGACGGCAAAGTGGCCGATGCCAAATGGGAAGGGGTGGCTTGCACTATATCTAGCGCTTCCACCGATATTCTTTGCGACCGTTTGATCGGGATGGACGAGAAAGAAGGCCTATATCTGATCGAACAATATCTGAACATGATCTCCGAAAAGCCCTACGACGATTCGGTTTTGGATGAGGCGATCGTTTTCATGAACACCGGCAAGCAAGCGGCCCGCATACATTGCGCAACCATGGGCTGGGACGCCATGAAGGAGCTTTTGCTCGAGGAGAAGAAGCATGAGCACTGACAACAAAGACGTCTCCTTTTTGGACAAGGAATACGAATACGATTTCAAAACCAAGCAAAAGAGCATCTATAGCACCGGCAAAGGACTCAACGAAGAGGTCGTCCGCGAGATATCGAGGATCAAAGGGGAGCCGGACTGGATGCTTGAATATCGTTTGAAAGCGCTCCGTTCGTTTGAGAAGATGCCGCTTCCTACGTATGGACCGGATTTGAATTTCCTCGATTTTTCGAGCTACACCTATTACACGAAAGTGGCCGAGAACGAGTCTCAAAATTGGGATGAGGTGCCCCACGCCGTAAAAGAAACGTTTGCGAAACTCGGCATTCCCGAGGCCGAGCAGAAATTCCTTTCCGGCGTCACTACCCAATACGAATCGGAAGTCGTTTATCACAATATGCTCCAAGAAGTCGAGGAAAAAGGAGTCATCTTCCTATCGACCGATATGGGCTTAAAGCTGTTCCCGGAAATCTTCAAAAAATACTTTGGGACCGTCGTTCCCTATATGGACAACAAATTCGCCGCCCTTAATGGCGCCGTTTGGAGCGGTGGCTCCTTTATTTACGTCCCGAAAGGCGTGCATCTCGAGAAGCCTCTTCAATCGTATTTCCGTATCAACAACGAAAAGAGCGGACAATTCGAGAGGTCGCTCATCATTTGCGATGAGGGTTCATCGATAAATTACGTCGAGGGATGCACGGCTCCGATTTATAGTAAGGAATCCCTTCATGCCGCCGTCGTTGAGATAATAGTGCTCAAAGACGCCAGATGCCGTTATACGACCGTTCAGAATTGGTCGAATAACATCGTTAATCTAGTCACTCAACGCGCATTGGTGGAAGAAAATGGCTTAATGGAATGGGTTGACGGGAACATCGGATCGATGAGGAATATGAAATACCCGGCTTGCATATTGAAAGGCGATGGCGCCAGAGGATCGGTCATTTCGATCGCCGTCGGCGGCAAGAACCAATTCCAGGATAATGGCGCCAGGATGATCCACATCGGGAAGAACACCTCCTCAAACATCATCTCCAAATCGATATGCAAAAACGGCGGCGTCGCTAACTATAGAGGAACCGTTCGCGTCATGCCGAGCGCCGAAAACGCCCATGCGCACGTCGAATGCGATACGTTGATAGTCGATGCGAAATCCAAAAGCGATACCTATCCGAAAAACGAGATTAGAAACGCTTCGAGTTTTATCGAGCACGAGGCGACGGTCTCCAAGATCAATGAGGAGCAGCTCTTCTACTTGATGTCGCGCGGTCTTAGCGAGGAAGAGGCGACCAATTCCATCATCATGGGATTCATCGAGCCTTTCTCGAGAGAACTTCCGATGGAATACGCGATTGAGCTAAATCGCTTGATAAAACTCGATATGTCAGACTCGATTGGATAAAGAAATGCAGGGTTTTTTCGATTTTGATGCGATAGTGGTGGGAGGAGGCCACGCCGGCGTCGAAAGCGCATTTGCGTTGGCGCACCTCAAAAAGAACGTTCTTTTGATAACCCTAAACGAGAAGATGATAGCCAACACCCCGTGCAATCCCCATATCGGCGGAAGCGCTAAAGGGATAGTCGTGAGAGAGATAGACGCATTAGGCGGCATGATGGGTCTTTTCGCGGATTATCATCCCTTGCAAATCAAATTTTTGAATACCAGAAAAGGCCCGGGCGTCCAGTGCCTTCGCGCGCAGGTCGACAAAAAAGGATATCCCAAGCACGTCCAGGATGAGATAAAAAAAGAGAAAAGGATAACCGTCAAGGAAGCGATGGTCGTTGGCTTGCTTTATAACGACGAGGAAGTCTATGGCGTTAGGCTCTTCAATGGGGAAGAGATAAGATCGAAAGCCGTCATTTTGACGACCGGCACCTATATGGAAAGCTCGATCATAAAAGGACATGAGTCATTCTTAGGCGGTCCGGATGGCGAAGAGGCGTCCCATGGTCTAAGCGAATCGCTAAAGAAGATGGGGATTTCGTTATTCCGATTGAAGACGGGCACTCCGCCCCGCATCAAAAAAGAGACCATCGATTTTTCAAAAGCCAAATTGGAGGAGGGGATGGATGGTGAGCTTGCCTTCTCGTTTTTGACGAAGGAATTCACTCCTTTGGAAAAACAGCTCCCTTGCTATTTGATCTACACAAGCGACGAAACGAAGAAAATCATCCTCGAGAACCTTTCCGATAGTGCCGTCACAAATGGTTTGATTACCGCTAACGGTCCGCGTTATTGTCCATCCATCGAATCGAAGATCCTTCGCTTCCAAGACAAGGAGAGGCACCAGCTCTTTTTGGAACCGGAAACAGAAAACGGGGATTCCATTTATCTTCAAGGCTTTAGCACTGGCTTCGATCATGAGATGCAAGTCAAACTCGTTCACACTTTGCCAGGGCTAGAGAATGCCGAACTTCTCAAAGATGCGTATCAAATAGAATACGATACGTTGTCTTCCTTTCAATTTGACGAGACGATGAGGGTCAAAAAATACAAAGGATTATATGTGGCTGGGCAAATATGCGGCACAAGCGGCTACGAAGAGGCGGCCGCTTTAGGGCTAGTGGCAGGCATCAATGCATCAAGGTATATCGATGGCGCCTCGCCTTTCACCTTAAGGCGGGATGAAGCCTATATCGGAGTCATGATTGATGACTTGGTCTCCAAAGGCGCTGAGGAACCGTATCGCCTTCTTTCCTCGCGTGCGGAGTACCGACTTTTGTTACGGCACGATAACGCCGATTTCCGTTTGACTCCGAAAAGCCATGAGATAGGCTTAGCGAGCGAGGAAAGATATCAAAGCTTCTTATCCAGAAAGGAAAGGATCGAGAAGGCGAAGGAATATCTATCGAAGACGAACATTTCGCCAAGAAGCGGAATCGGAGAATATCTATCGTCTTTGGGCTATAGCGATGTCGAAATGGGGCATAAGGCCCTAGAATTATTGAAAAGACCTTTCGTCGAATACGAAAAAATCGAAAAATACCTGCCAGATCTCGCTTCTTTTGGATTAAGTGAACAAGATGAACTCACGCTTGAGACGGTCATAAAATACGAAGGGTATATCGCTTTGGCGAGCAAAGACGCCGCTGAGGAAAAGAAAAAAGAGGCGTTGCTATTGCCCGACGATTTCGACTACAAAAACATGGATGGTCTTCGACTTGAGGCTAGAGAAAAACTCTCATTGATCCGTCCTTCCTCGATTGGTCAGGCCTCAAGGATCTTCGGCGTCAATCCTACTGACATTGCGATACTTTTGCTGAATTTGAAGAAAAGGGGAATGCTATGAACTTCGAAGAACTTGCTTTGTCCGTTAATGGATTCTTGGATTTGGATGAGGAAAAAATCGCTTCCCTAAAAAGATATCGGGAGCTCGTTTTGGAAAGCAACAAGCAATTCAATCTTACTTCGATTACGGATGAGAACGAATTCGTCATCAAGCATTTTTACGATTCCTTGATTCCTTTGAAATATTTAAACGTCGAGGGGAAGGAAGTGTTGGATTTTGGCTCCGGCGCCGGTTTTCCCGGCATCCCTTTCGCTATATCGACCCCATCGGCCAAATTAACTTTGCTAGATGCCACTAAGAAAAAATGTCTCTTTTTATCGACCGTCAAAGATGAGCTTATGCTCCATAACGTCGAAGTCGTTTGCGCTAGAGGGGAGAGCTTAGCGAAGAAAGAAAGATACGACGTCGTCACCGCTAGAGCGGTCGCCGCTTTGCCGATTCTCCTCGAACTCGTCTCCCAATCGATCCGTTTGGGCGGAAGACTTCTCGCTTTGAAGGGGGATCATGGGAAAGATGAGCTTTCGGAAAGCAAAGACGCCATCAAGAAACTCGGCTTCGAACTAGAGAAAATCGAGGAATACGAACTTCCTGAAGGGATGGGGAAAAGAACGCTCATAATACTCAAAAAAGTTCAGAAAACGCCAAATAAATTTCCTCGTCTATATGCCGACATACTTAAGAAGCCTCTTTGAGCGACGCTTCCATAGGTGTTACCATAATCTTCCATGAACAAAGTAATCGCCATCGCAAACCAAAAGGGCGGGGTAGGGAAAACCACGACCGCGATAAACCTCTCAAGCGCTTTAGCGAAGAATGGCTTTTCGGTGTTGCTTATCGACCTCGATTCGCAAGGCAACGCATCCAGAGGCCTTGGCCTCGACGTTTTGTCTTTGCCTCATACCGTCTATGACGTTCTTTTGGGAGACATATCCATCGATTTGGCGATCAAAAAGACGAAAGAGGCAAATCTCGACATCTTGCCTAGCAATCTCAAACTTGCAAATCTCGATATCGCCATCCAAAACAAAGGGATAGTGAATCCCTTTTGCTTGCTTAAGAACGCTTTGTCGGATTTAAAAGCCGAATACGATTTCACGATAATAGACTGCCCTCCGTCTTTGGGGCTATTGAACATAAACGCGATGGCTTCCTCAAACTCGATAATCATCCCCGTCCAGTGCGAATTCTTCGCTATGGAAGGTGTAGCGGCCATCCTTTCTTCGATTAACAAAATCCAAAACGACTTCAATCCGGGGTTAAAGATCGAAGGCTTTTTGCTTACGATGTATGATTCGAGAAATTCCTTGGACACAGAAATCGCAAGGCAAGTCCGAGGCCTATTCAAAGAGAACACTTTCGATTCGGTGATACCTAGAAATATATCGATACCCGAAGCTTCGATGCATGGTTTGTCCGTTCTTTCTTTCCGTCCTTCTTCGATCGGCTCCTTAGCCTATATGTCATTAGCCAAGGAAATAATCAAGAATGGCAACTAAGAGGAAAAACGTCGCTTCTTTGTCTGAGCTCGTATCCCGTTTTTCGAAGTTCGACGTCATTGCCGAGATGGAGAAGGAGTATCAATCCTTCGCCAGCAAAAACATGCCATTGTCATTAATTGACGACAACTCTTACGTAAAGCGCGTCCATTTTCCGAAAAGCAGACTTGAATCCTTAGGGAAATCGATCGGAGAAAAAGGCGTGTTTAGTCCTTTGCTAGTCCGAGAGAAGGGATCGCATTATGAATTGATATTGGGGAGAAAAAGGTATTTTGGCGCCAAGACGGCCGGCCTTTCCTCGATTCCGGTAATCGTCTCGAATATGGGAGATGAGGAGATGCTATTGATTCTTTTGGCGGATACGCGCGATCAAAAGGAATCGAATATATTGGAAATGGCGTATATCTATAACGCTTTGACGCAAAAATTCAAATATTCTCAGCAAACCCTGGCTGAAATATCGCATGAATCGAGAAGCCAGGTCACTAACACCATGCGTCTTCTTTCTCTTCCGGACCCTATCATCAAAGAGGTATCGCTAGGCGAGTTAAGCTTTGGCCATGCCAGAGCCATGCTTTCGCTTAGCCAAGAGGATATCATTTCTTTATCCAAACGGATTCACGAAGAAAAACTCTCCGTGAGGGAGACGGAAAGGATTGTCAGGGCGATGGCTGGAAAACATGAGAAAACCTTCTCGAAGGCAAAGATAGACGGCAATAAGATCACCCTCGAATTCTTTGATGCGGACGACGCGAAAGAATACTTCGAGTCCCTCAAAAGGGGGTGCTAGGAATATTGATTGCCTTTTTCGCCTTCCTTCATATAATAAAGACGCTTCAGGGTGACGCGAAATACGTCGACTGGCGGTATAGCCCGCAAACGAATTCGTCGAATCGGTGTGATTCCGATGCCAACGGTATAGTCCGGATGAAAGAGGCTCTTGTTTCTTTCGCCTCCTGAAGACGGGAGGATTTTTTATGGAAGAGAGAATCAGAAGATACCTGTCTTTGGCATCGTTCGTCGTTCTTCTCGTCGTTTTCTTCTTCTCTTATTTCAAGGAGAGAGGAAAACGTTCGTTCAATTATTCTAGGTTAATCGCCAGGGCGGCGGTATTCGGGGCGATATCGACCGTTCTTTACGTCGTTCCGGTCTTTAATCTCTCCTTGCCTTTCTTCCCTTCCTTTTTGTCCCTTCATTTCGATGAGATACCGGCTTTCATCGCCGGTTATGCGTATGGTCCGCTCACAGCGCTTCTCGTCATTTTGATCAAGACTTTGATAAAACTCCCGATGAGCAGCACTTTGGGAGTTGGGGAGCTCACCGATTTCCTCTTAAGCGCATCTTTCGTCCTAAGCGCGACTTTCATATATAAGAAAAAAAGGAATTTTGTCGGCGTGTTTTCCGGTTTCGGCATTTCTTTGGTTATCCAAAATATTGTTGCCCTGTTGCTCAATATTTACGTTATGCTTCCTTTTTATATCGCCGTTATGGGATACGACGAAAGCCAATTGCTTTCTTTGTGCCAAATGGCGAATTCCTCGGTCAATGATCTCCAGTGGTCGTATGGCCTATGTTGCGTCCTCCCATTCAATCTCTTCAAAGACGCCTGCGTTTTGGTTTTGACTTTCTTGATTTATCGGATTCTCCATAAGCCCCTTAGATGGGATAAATAAGCAAACAAAAAAGACCGCTTTAGAGCGGCCTTTTTCATTTCGTTATTAGTCTTCCCACTCGATAGCGGCGACTGGGCAAGAGGCGATCACATCGTTGATCGCGCCTTCGTCGGCGACTTCTCCGACGACTTCGCTTTTGCCGTCATCCGTGAAGGCGAACACTTCTGGAGCGCTTCCGACGCAGAGACCGCATCCGATGCAAGCATCGGCGACGACTTTAACCTTTTTCATTTTTCTTCCTCCGATGAAACATGCGTATTTTAGAACGAAAACATTTTCCTTTCAATCTTTAAGGAACGTTAGTGTTAATCGATTGTTTTGTTAGTCATCGCTAACTTGGTTGATTGTAGCCTATCCGTGAAAAATATTTTAAGAAAGCAAAGATTTTAAGAGAAGGCATGAAGAAAAAGAAAAACGACCGACGAATCGGTCGTTTATTCTGAAGCGATCAATAGACGATGACGGTTCCGTCTTTCTTTATTTCGACTTGGCCGCCCGTTTTGACGGTTTCGAGGAATTCGTCTCCGAGCTCGTCGATGGCGATAAGCCCGCAATCGTTCCAGACGTTGCTAAGGATTATTCCGCTTGCCGCTAAGGGATCGATGTGGTGGGAGAAAAGCCAGGCTTTCGGAGCTAAGCCCCTCACGGCGACGGTTTGGATGACCATGCCGCCCGTCGTTGAGCCGATGGTTTCTGGCAAGCAAAGGATTTTGCCGGTGATGTTCTTTTTATAGAGCTCTTTGTTGTTTTGGTCGCTCACGATTATCTTTTTGCTCGTGGCGAGTAATGCGCTAGTTTGGCAAGAGGCCAAGGTGTTAAAGCCTTCGTGGGTGACGACGGCCTCGCCTTTGAAGGCCCCTTCGGCCAAGACGCGTCCATGGAATTCTTTCATTTTATTTGACCTCCTTTTGCCCGGTGATGATGGATAAGACGTCTTCGTCTTTGAAGTAACGGGCTTTCGTATAGGTGCGGAATTTGTTGGAGTTCGTCATAAGAGGTTTGTTCGAGCATAAGGGGTTATCGGCGTACATAAGAGGGCAGATGTAGCTAAGTTTCGCGCCGGTTGATAGAAGCTTTTCGTATCTCTCTTCCTTCGCGAATTCCTTAAGGACGGCCGGAGACGATGTGAGAATCGTCTCGACGGCCAATTTGCTACGGCCGCTCTTCTTTAGCTCTTCGAGGATCTTATCGGTCCAGTCCTCAAGTTGCTTAAGCGTGAGATGTGGGCAGCCGATAAAGCATTTATGCGGCTTCATATCGGATTTCTTCCACATCATCGGATAGGATGAGTAGACCCTTTCGAGTTCGGCATCGTCTATCACATATTCTTTTGCGTCCTCTTTGATAAGGGATTTGCCAAGTTTCTTGGCTTCTGGCGTGATGCCGTCGATATGGTAGAGACCGACTGCGCCATTGCTCGCCGTGGCGGCTCCGAAGTCTTTCAAATAGGCGATCGTGTCCTCGCTAGGAAGCTCTTCGAGATACTTGTCGAGCCCTTCGACGTAAGGCACGTCGGCCATGACTTTCATACCAATCGCGGACCCTAGGATCTGCGCTTCCGGCTTTTTCGAGGTTTTGACGACGACTTTCCATGAGGCTTTTCTTCCTTCGTCTGTTATGAAGCCGAAATTCGGCGTTCTTTCCAAAATCGCCGCGAAGGTGTCTAAGATGCCGGAGTTACGGTTGCAACGCGCTCCCAGGACGGAGTTTGCGAAGACGACGGCGCTCGATTCGCTCCAAGCGATGATGTCGCCTTCTTTCGGGGTGTTCCCGACTTCTTTAAGGTAGCAAGTGCAGGTGAATCCGTCTTTGTCTTGCAAACCTATTTTCCTAAGTTGCTCCTCATAATCTTTTTGCTTGCTATACATGAAGCAAGAGAAAACGAGCTTCTCAAGTGGGTTCGCTTTGACGTTTTTGTAGTCCAATGGGCGGGGATCCATCGTGAATCCCTCTTCGACTTTGCAACCCGCTTCGATGAGATCGTTCATCAAAGGATAGACGGGTTTGAGCATTGATAGGCCGAAGCTGGTGACGAAATGCCCTTTCTTATATGTGAGCGGCTTAAGGCAATCGGCCCCGAAAGCGTCACCATATCTCACTAAGACTTCCATCATTTTGGCGTATGTCGCGCCTTTTTTCCCTTCGAGGATGTCTTTTTCCTCGGTGGTTAATTTCATTTTTGGTTCGTACATTTTCCTTTTTCCTATATTTTCATGGCTACTTCATATGCGCGCCAAATCACGGAGCGAAGGTTTCCAATTCCCATACAATCGCCAACCAAAGAGACGTTTTTGCCTTTTTTGACGAGTGGGGAAGGGATATAGCCGATCGACGTGACGACGGAATCGCAAAGGATCTTCTCTTCGCTTCCGTCTTTCTTCTTGATGAGGATACCGTCATCCGTTATCTCTTCTAACGCCGATTCGAGATAAACCGGCGTTTGGTGGAGAGCGAAGTAATCGCGGAGATATTGGCTATTGGCCATGCAGATGCCGGATTGCTTGACCAAGTCGTCCTTCATTTCGACGATGATTGGCTTCTTTCCGTCTAGCGATAGCTCATAGGCGATTTCGCATCCGGTTAAGCCGCCGCCAATCACTGCGACGACGTTTCCGACTTCCTTTCCATTAAGGAAATCACAGGCTTCGATGGCTTTTTCGGCGCCTTTGACCTTGACTAAACGCGGTTTTGAGCCGGTGGCGATAACGACGTGATCGGCTTCGATCGAATCGATATCCGTCACCTCGCTATTTAGGTGAACGGGGATATTGAGCTCTTCCATCTGGAGGATATACCAAGCGAGCAAATCGCGTAGTTTCCCTTTGAATGAAGCACGAGAAGCGGGCACGAATACGCCGCCTAGATGATCGCTCTTTTCGTAGATTTCCGGATGATGCCCACGGAGAGCGAGAACACGCGCCGTTTCCATTCCTCCGATGCCTCCGCCGATGATGGCGACTTTCTTGGGATTCTTCGTTTTCACGATGTGATGGAGGTTCGTTTGCATCGTCTCGGCGTTGACGGCGCAACGGGCCATATGGAGGGAATCGCTTAGGCTTTGGTCGTTGCTCGTCCCTTTGTAGTGGCACATATTGAAGCAGCCATTATGGCAACAGATGCAAGGACGGATTTCTTTCTCTTCCCCATCCATTAGTTTTTTCGCATAGGCTGGATCGGCTAAGAAAGGCCTTGCGAATCCGGCGGCGTCGATTTTCCCTTCTTCTATCGCTTTGGCGGCGACGACTGGGTCAAGCCTTCCTGCGGCGACAAGAGGTACGGAAACATATGGCTTAAGGGCTTCGACGTCTTTGAGGTTGCAGTTCTCTTCCATATATATAGGAGGATGGGCCCAATACCAAGCGTCATAGGTGCCATTATCGCAATTGAGCATGTCATAGCCGGCCTCTTCTAAATATTTGGCCGCTTTCTTGCTCTCTTCGAAATCCCTTCCGGCTTCGACGTAATCTT
This sequence comes from bacterium, assembly GCA_963616935.1. Classification (GTDB taxonomy): domain Bacteria; phylum Bacillota_I; class Bacilli_A; order RFN20; family CAG-826; genus UBA4951. The sequence goes on from CAVEMS010000001.1 coordinate 184,455, forward strand.
CTCCTGGCAAAGCGCCGGAATTGAATCCTTTGGTCTTCGAAACCACCGAATAACGCAAGGATACCGGGAAATCTTCGCCGCATCTTTCTTTTATCGCTTTGACGATTTCGACTGGGAAACGATAACGGTTTTCGAAGCTTCCGCCGTACTCATCCGTTCTCTTATTCACGTATTTCAAAGTGAATTGGTCGAGAAGATAACCTTCGTGCACGGCGTGGATCTCGACGCCGTCGACTCCGGCGTCTTTCAATAACTTTGAGGTTTTGGCGAAGGCTTCGACGAAACGCTTGATCTCCTTGATCGTCATTTCGCGCGATGGCACCTTATCGCTCCAGCGGTTTGGCGAAGCGCTTGAAGAAGCGCAGATTTTGTCGAAATTCATTACCGGTTTCGACAAAGCGCGCAAGAAACGGTTGGTGTAGAGTTTTTCCATCGTCGGGGAGATGGTGAAAGACCTTCCGAATCCGGCCGTCAGCTGTATGAACATCTTGGCGCCATGGGAATGGATGATTTCCATGAAGGTCTTAAGCTTCTTATACATCCCTTTCTTTTTGTAGAGCCATTGCCCGAGCATCGGGTTATAGACCGGCTGAATGCCAGGGAGAATGAGCCCGACTTCGTTTTTGGCTCTTTCGAGCAAGAATTTCGCGGCTTCCTCATCGAAATGGTTGATTTCCATCCATCCGAAGAGCGAGGTGCCACCCATTGAGGTCATGACAATGCGGTTTTTGATTTCGCAATTGCCGATTTTCCAAGGGGTGAACAGTGGTTTTAACGATTCGTCCATATTGTTTTTCCTTTCAAAATCTCTTTGATTATAAATCAAAGGAGACAATACGATAAAATTTTATCGATTTGCCGATAAAGAACGCTCCCATAGAAGGCGTTTCTAGGCCCATTTTCGCGATTATCTTTGTATAATGTTCGCGAAAAGAGGCATCTTTATGAAAACAGTCGTCGTCACTGGTTCGGCTAGGGGATTCGGTTATTGCTTAGCCAAGAAATTCAAGGAGAGCGGTTATAACGTCGTTCTTTCCGACGTGAACCAAGAGAATCTCGAAAAAGCCGTCGATTCCCTTTCGAAGGTCGGCCCTATAGAGGCCAAAGTCATCTCGACTTTGTGCGATGTTACCAAGCACGAAGAGGTGGAGTCGCTTTGGAATAAGGCGAAGGAAGCGTTCGGAAACGTCGACATATGGATCAATAATGCCGGCGTCAACTCGCCAAATAAAGGCGTTTATGAGTTTTCCGACAAAGAAATCGATTTTATTTTGAACGTCGATTTGAAAGGCGCGATATACGGTTCGAAAATCGCCTTCAAGGGAATGAAAGAACAAGGTTATGGCCAAATCTATAACGTCGAGGGCTATGGCTCAAACGACGCCATGATGACGGGACTAACAATGTACGGAACGGCCAAAAGGGCAGTCACTTATTTCACCAAATCTTTGACGAAGGAATCAAACGATTTGACGAATGGGGCCGTGAAAGTCTGCCTTTTGACGCCTGGTATCATGATCACGAATTTCATAACGCACGCAAACGGAGACAAGACGAAGGTGGAGCTTAGCGACAAGACGAAGAAGGTCTATAACATCCTAGGCGATTACCCAGAGACGATTGTCGATTACGTGGTCCCGAGGATGATTAAGAACAAGAAGAATGGCTATGATGTCGTTTGGCTAACTAACGGCAGGGCTTTTAGAAGATTTTTGTTCGCCGGCTTCAACAAAAGGGATTTTTTCAAATAGAGATCGATTTCGGTTTATTGGTTTTTTCGCCCGCTTCGTTTTCTTTCGCTTTTTAGAAGCCTCTCTTGCGATTAGAATATTAGACGTATGAAAACGAGAATGGAGAAGTGGGCCAAGTACCGCGAGAAGATAAAGAACACGCCGGAAAGCAAATTCAAGAAGAAGCCTTTCTTCGTATCTTCTTCCGAAGAGGAAGCGGCCGCCATCCTAGAGAAAGGCAACGTCTCAAGCGCCGTCACGATGAACTCCCTTCCGAAAAAGAGGCTCACGCCGTACGGAGTTTATCTTTCTCATAAGAGAAATGTTTTCATAATGAAGCTAATTTTGCTATGCTTAGCAATCGTTGGGATGATTCTCCTTTGGCTATTATGGGTAAGGAAATAGAATTATGGGCAAGAACGAAGAAAAGATAATCGCCGTCGCAATCGACGGCCCGGCCGCGGCTGGCAAAAGCACCGTCGCCAAAAGGGTGGCCAAGACTTTGGGGATGACGTACGTCGATACGGGTGCGATGTATCGCGCTTTCACGTATGCCGTGATAAAAGAGGGACTAGATCCTAAGAATGAGGCCCAATCCTCGACCCTTATCCCGAATATCCGTATCGAACTCGCGCCCGATGGCAAAGTCTATTGCAACGATGAGGACGTCACCGAGAAGATAAGGGAACCTTTGGTGTCTGGTAATGTGAGCTATATCGCCGCGATGAAGCCGGTTCGCCTTAAGCTCGTCGAACTCCAAAGGCAAATGGCCGAAAAGCAATCGGTGATAATGGACGGTCGCGATATCGGAACTTATGTATTGCCTTCCGCCGACGTCAAAATCTTCCAAATCGCGTCCGTTAAAACGCGTGCCATCAGACGATATGAGGAGAACCTCTCCAAAGGGATACCGACGACTTTGGAAGAGGTCGAAGAGAACGTCAAACAACGCGATTACATCGATTCTCACCGCGATTTCGCTCCCTTGAAGCCAGCTGCTGATAGCATTCTTTTAGATACTTCTGATATGGATATCGACCAAGTCGTGTCCGAAATCCTTAGAATCATCAAAGAGAAAACTGGGAAGGAGAAAGCTTAATGTCTTTGGGAACGGTCAGCTTGGTCGGCTCGCCTTCTTCGGGCAAAAGCACCCTTTTCAATCGTTTCGTCGGCGAAAGAAAATCGATCGTCGAACCGACGCCTGGCGTCACCAGGGATAGGATATATGGCAAATGCACATGGCTCACCAAGACTTTCACGGTGATTGACACCGGTGGCATCCAAGCCAAGGAAGTTCCCTTTCAGGATCTTATCAGGGCCCAAGTCGATTTGGCCCTTGAAGAAAGCGATTTGATTCTTTTTGTCGTCGATGGGAAGAAGGGCCTTACGGGCGATGATCGATATATCGCCAAGATGCTATATGGCAAAAAGAAGCCGATATACCTCGTCGTCAACAAAATAGATAACGTCGAAGAATCGGCGAATGCGGTGGAGTTCTATTCTTTGGGTCTAGGCGATCCATATATCGTGAGCGGAGCTCATGGCATTGGCATCGGCGATCTTCTCGACGCCATAATCCATACGCTTCCGGAAAAGGAGATTCCGACGTATGGGGATGCCATAACCTTCTCCTTGATCGGTCGTCCGAATGTTGGTAAAAGTTCCTTATCCAATAAACTGTTGGGAAAGGAAAGGACTTTGGTTTCACCGATTTCTGGAACCACAAGGGACGCAATCGACACGGCTTTTGCATGGAATAATCAAAATTTCGTCTTAATCGACACGGCTGGACTTCTCAAAAGGGGAAAGATATACGAGGCGATAGATAAGTATGCGGCGATGCGCGCTTTGGCATCGATTGAGCGTAGCCAAATCGTCCTCTTCTTGCTTGATGCATCGATGCCGATTTCCGAGCAAGACAAGCATGTCGTCGGTTATGCCGTCGATGAGCATAAGCCGATAATCGTCATCGTCAACAAGTGGGATATCGCCAAAGAAAAAGGCTTAAACAAAGAAGAATTCACGAAGAACATCCGCGATCAATTCAAATTCCTGGACTACGCTCCGATCCTTTATATAAGTGCCGCTAGCGGAAGTGGAGTAGAGCAAGTGCTTCCTAAGGTTTTGGCGGTCCACGAAGCGAGCTTAAGAAGGGTCCCAACCCCGTTACTAAATGAAATAATCCGCGATGCCCAGGCGATGAACCCGGCCCCAAATTTCAATCATGGGCGCCTTAAGATAATTTTTTCGAACCAGGTGTCCGTCAATCCTCCGACCTTTGTCTTCTTTTGCAACAATCCAGAGACTGCTCATTTCTCATATACGAGGTATCTTGAGAACCGTTTGAGGGCTTCTTTCGACTTCGACGGAACCCCGATTCATATTATTTATCGTCTTAGAAAGTAGCCTTCATACAATCGAAACTTTACGATTATTTTGCTCATAAAACATCGATGAAATCTATGTTTTTGATTAAAATAATAAAATTTTTCGTGAACATTAGCGCTTTTTCTTCGTTGCCATCGCATCTTTTTTACAAAATATAATCTTGTCAACCTTTAAAATAGATGCTAATTTATTGATATCGATTTAGCTATAGGAGGAGAAACTCAAATGAATAAAGCTGAATTAATCGAAGCCGTTGCCGAAAAGGCCGAACTCCCAAAGAGAGACGCCGAAGCCGCCGTTGACGCCGTTGTCGAAGTTATCACCGCCGCCCTCGTCAAGGGTGATGCCGTGAAAATCTCCGGTTTTGGCATCTTCGAGAAGAAGCATCGCGCTGCCCGCGAAGGCACCAATCCTTCCACTCAAGAGAAGATCAACATCCCAGCCAGCACTTCTGTTTCCTTCAAAGTTTCCAAAGGACTCAAAGAGAAACTCAACTAGTTCTCGATAGCTAGAAAATGGGCTCCGCTTCGGCGGAGCTTTTTCTTTATTAAGGCGCTTTGTCGGCCTTCGTGCTAAGATAAGCCGATGAAACGTTTACCGATTTTCGAGACGCTCAAAGAGATTTACGAAAAGAACGGCTTTTCCTTGTATATGGTCGGCGGGGCGACGCGCGACTATTGCCTCAATAGGCCTTTTGACGATTTCGATTTCGTAACTGATGCCTTGCCATCGGAAAGCCTTTTGTTTTTAAAAGACGCAAACGACTCTTTCGCGCGATACGGCACGCTCAAAGTGAGGATCGACGGGAAGTTATGCGATGTTGCGACTCTCCGTAAGGAAGGCGATTATTTGGACCATCGTCATCCTTCGAATATTGCTTTCGTCAAAGACCCGAAAATCGATTCCGATAGGCGCGATTTCACGATAAACGCCCTATATTTAAATAAGGATTACGAAATTCTCGATTTCCATAACGGCTTAAAGGATCTCGATGACAAAGTGATACGCTTTATCGGCGATCCTTATTCGCGGATAAAGGAAGATCCCCTTAGAATCGCCAGGGCGGAACGTTTCGCCTCGTTACTAGGCTTTGCGATCGAAGAGGGAACGCAAAAGGCGATAGATGCCCTCTATCCCTTATTGAACGAGATATCGAAAGGAAAACTCGAAGAGGAAAAAAAGAAAGGATGGAGGGGAAGAAAATGAAAAATCCATATCAAAACGTCGTTCCTTTTTCTTATGTCATGCTTGAGACGTATAAGAAACTCGGGGTCACAGACGAAGAAGCCATTGTCATTTTGATGATCGACCACCTTTTGAATCAGGGCAACGCATTCATCAACGCCGATATGCTTTCCCTCAAGATGGGGAAATCGCCGAATGAGATCAATTCGATCATGGATTCGCTACTAAAAAAAGGTTTATTGCTATATGTGATGAAAGGAAAGATGGAGACATCATTGGCCCCTCTAAGCGAGAAATGCTATAGCCTCTTTGGCGAGATGATAGAAAGACAGCGCTCAATGACTTTGGGGGATGAGGCGGCGAATTCCCTGTCGGAGATCATCTCCTTTTTCGAAGACAAACTATCGCGAACGCTTTCCCCATTAGAGAAGGATTCGCTTTCCGAATGGCTCCATTCCTCATATTCGGTAGATGAGATCAAAAATGCCTTGTTGGATACCATAAAGACTGGCAAAAAGACCATAAGGGCCATTGAAAAGACCCTTAAGGCGAGGAGGAAGGAAGACGATCTCCTTAAGGAAGGCGCTAGCGCCATCAATGACAATTGGGACAAAGACATCGAGGAGACGATTGCTATAACCAAAAAAATCTGGGGTGATAAATGAAGGAAAAAGAAAGAGATATCCTCTCTTTTCTTCATGCCCAATATCCAAACGCTAAATGCGCATTGAACTTTCATAACGATTTCGAGTGCTTGCTTGCCATCGTCCTGAGCGCCCAATCGACCGATTCGTCTGTCAATTTGGTTACGCCATCTCTTTTTGAGGCCTATCCCACGCCTTTTCTTATGGCTCAAGCGGATCTATCCGAAATCGAAATGAAGATCAAGAGAATCGGGTTATACCGCTCGAAGGCCAAACACGTCAAAGAGCTGTCTGTCGTTTTGAATGAAAAATATGATGGGAAGATTCCCTATGAGCGGGATTTATTGACAAAGCTCCCTGGCGTCGGAGAGAAGACCGCCGGCGTTTTCCTTTTGGAAAGGGCCATGATTCCCTCTCTTCCCGTCGATACTCATATATCGCGCATCGCAAAACGCTTGGGATATGCGAGAAAAAACGAAAAACCATTGCAAATCGAGCGTATTTTGGAAAAGAGTTTCCCCGAAAACGAATGGATTTTCCTCCATCACTCCCTTATCGCTTTCGGAAGGGGGATGTGCCACGCCAAAAAGCCTGTGTGCGAAACGTGCCCACTTAAGAAATATTGCCGCCTTCAAAAGAAAACCTTATCGACGACCGGAAGATAATCGATGCGCGGCTTGAATCCTTCTTTCACCGGATAGCCGTGCTTTTTTATTTCATCGAAAGGAATCGACTTCCTTGGCTTTTCGTGGTAGAAAGCGCAGACATATTCGGCGGGCAGCAGATAGACTTCGGAGAAAAGGATGAGCTCAATTAAGAAAAACGCTATGCCGCCATGCCTTATCACCGATTCGAGGTGCTCGACCTGCTGTTTGGCTATGTTGCCTAATGGTAAGGCTGTTTTGGAATGGGTGCTTTTGGCTTCGAAATCGAGGTATTTGCCGCGATATATGCCATTATAGTCGGTCGTGCTTTGCGCCTCGAAATAGGCTTTCGTGATGACGGCTCCTTTCGAATAGTCGACTTTGACGATGTTTATCGGCGTTGGCCTCTTATAGATGATGGCCAAATCCTTATCCCTATATATCTGATTCGTCTCATTCAAATCGTCTTCGAAAGATTGTCCGCGGTTGGCCGCGCTAAGGATATGCCTTCCCTTTAGTGGGCTCTCTTTCTTCTTTTTGCGTTCCGTTACTTTGGCTTTCGGTTTCACTCCGGGAGGGTAATGGATGTTCATTTGAACGTCTCCTTTATTGAACTCTCCCATTTTTCGACTGTCAGATCTTTGCCATCCGAAAGCGCCTTGAACGCCTCTTTCAAAGGGGCTGGGAGCCTTTTGTTATGGGCAAGTGCCAATTCGTATTGCTTGCTTAGGATATCGGTCCTTTTGAAGATCTCGTTATAGAGGCGATAGAGGTTATAGGCGTCCGATAAAGCGTCGTGCTCACGCCCTTCGAACGGTATCTCGAAGATATTTAGGTAATTATGGAGCGAATAGGGGTTGCCGTTTTGGTCTTGGACATATTGCGATAAGAACGATTGGAAGTCGAAATGGAGGTCGATGATGTGCTCCGTCATCTCAGGGTCAGCCTCTTTATTCATGGCGGCGCTCGAATGCATTATCACGACGTCATGCGAACCGAAGGTCACGAAACGGGCGCTTTTCCAATATCCTCCGACGTATTGTCTGAATTCTTCGATTGCTTCTTTGAAAGGTATTCCCTCTTTTTTGAGTTTCTCTTCCGTTATCCCAGTCAGGTTCACGACGATTCTGCCGATCGGGTTTCTCGCTTTGACGAAACGACGGAAAGGCTGGCCGACCTTGATCGGCTTGCCGGCATCATCGAGCAAGACGCGGTAAGCGCCTATTTCTATCAATTCGTGACTGAAAGCTGTGGCTTCTAAATCCATGAATACGAGGCAATGGGCGTTTTTTATGGCTTTTCTGACGATTTTCATCTTCCTAAATATTCTATTCTACAATTCCCTTTTGCACTAGATGGATAAGACGCTCATTCGCTTAGAAACAGCCAAAGTCGATTCTTGTATAGTCCTTCGCTCTTAAATATAATTTAAGGGCGCTATGGAAAAGAAGGTTCAGCTTTCAATCGATGCCATTTACAAGGAAAAGTTCGAGAAGGATGTGAAGGGATATAACCCTGATCAGGTCGATTCTTTCTTGGACAAAGTCATTTCCGATTATGACGCTTTCGAAAGCATAATCTCCTCGAAAGACGCGCAAATCGAAGGGTATAGAAGAGAGCTCGAAGAACTAAAGAAGCTTATGGATGCTTCTTCTGGCGACCGCGAGCGACTAAGGCAACTTGAGCGTGATAACTCAGTCATGCGAGAGAAGCTCGATTCGATCAAGCCTGGGGATGCCCCCAATGCCGAGAACATGAAGTATCTTCAGCTCATCAACAGATACGAGACATTCTTGCATGACGAAGGCTATGATCCCAAAACCCTGAGAAAAAGGAGTGTCTGATTCCGGCCCAGGCGACCGCTGGTTATCCAGAGGAAAGTCCATGCTCGCACATCCTGAGATGGATGTAGTGATTGCGCTAGGCCAATCAATAAGCCTAGGCACGTTGGAGTGCGTGACGGCGTGAGAGGAGTCTCTTGCAGACGATTCTCCCTAAGGTGCCACAGAGACGAGCTTGTTGGCGACAACAAGGTGAAACGCGGTAAACCCCACAAGCGAGAAACCCAAATTTGGTAGGGGAAGGAGAGAATCCGAATTCAAGGAGACTCCCCCAGGGAAACCTGAGATGAATGTTCGCCCTAGACAGAACATGGCTTATCGGGCCGGAAACTCCATCTGATCGTTATTATGAAAATGAATATCCCAACAAAAATCACCTGTTCGAGAATTGCGCTTGTCGCCATTCTTTTCTTGGGGCTTATCGTTTTGGATTTCATACCGGATCTCGAAATCCCGACATACGGTCCCGTCAATTTGGTATATCTGATCGCTTGCATCGTTTTCGTTGTCGCTTCCTTGACCGATTTCCTCGATGGCTACTTAGCCAGAAAATGGAACCAGGTCACCGATCTTGGCAAATTCTTGGATCCCATCGCCGATAAGCTTTTGGTCAACGCCTCTTTGCTCTATCTCATGCTTCCTCATTTTGGGGAAGAAGGGCTTACGATCCCGATGTTTTGCGTAATCCTTATGATTATGCGCGACCTGATAGTTGATGCCCTTCGCTTCGTCGCTTCTAGCAAAGGCCGCGTTTTGGCCGCCAATATTTTCGGGAAGGCGAAAACGGTTTTGCAAATGGTCGCCATTCCGATGGTTTTCTTGAACGGCTGGCCGTTCAGCTATTTCGATATGGGGTGGGATAATAGCTATCGCATCGCGACGATATTCGTCTATCTTGCAACCCTTATGTCCGTTTTATCCGGCATTATTTATGTCGTTTCCAATAAGGATGTGCTAAAAGAGGAGAAATAAGATGAACGAGAATGAGAAAGCGAGAAGGGTGATCGACGCGCTAAACGCCAAAGGACTGACGCTTGGGTCGGTGGAATCACTTACGGGCGGTCTTTTCGCTAGCGCCATCACAAGCGTTCCAGGCGCTAGTAAAGTCTTCAAAGGATCGCTAGTGACCTATTGGAGCGAGGAAAAAGTCGCTTTGGCGGGAGTCAATGAGAAGACGATAAAGGATTATGGCGTCGTCTCGCAAGAAGTGGCGAATGAGATGGCCAAAGGCGGTAGGAAGAAACTCGGGGTCGATGTGTGTGTTTCCTTCACTGGGAATGCCGGTCCTTCTTCGGAACCTGGCATAGCTCCAGTCGGACGCGTCAATATGGCGATAGCTACCCCTTGGGGAAGAATGCAGATCCAACAGGATTTCACTTTGATGAGGAACGAAATCCGCGAAGCCTGCGTCGACATGGTCCTCGATCAACTGATCGCCATTTTCGACGAATAGCGAAAAAAGCGGAACGTTTTTCGAAAAGCATACCTATAGAAAAGTGGAGGCTAAATCAAATGGCTAAAAAAATAGAAGAAGAAACGAACGAGAAAGACGAGGCGCTAGCTAAGGCGATTCGCGAAATCGAGAAGGCGTATGGCAAAGGCGCCGTCATGAAAATGGGGGAGAAGCCGCATGTCGATGTTGATGTGATTCCCTCTGGAAGCTTGCTTATCGACCAGATTCTGGGCGTCGGCGGCTATCCGAAAGGAAGAATCGTTGAGATCTATGGCCCTGAAAGTTCAGGAAAGACAACGCTTGCGCTAGAGGCTGTAAGCGAAGCGCAGAAGAAAGGCGGCCGTGCGGCTTATGTCGATGCCGAACACGCGATTGATCCCGAATATGCCGAGAAGCTTGGCGTCAACATCGATGAGCTCATACTCTCGCAACCGGATAGCGGGGAGCAAGCTCTCGAGATCGTCGAAATGCTCGCCAATAGCGGAGCCATCGACATCATCATCGTCGATTCCGTCGCGGCGTTAGTCCCGCAACAGGAACTAGATGGCGTTATGGGTGATAATCAAGTTGGGTTGCAAGCTAGGCTCATGTCGAAGGCCATGCGTAAATTGGCCGGTATTCTCTCACGCACGAATTGCTTGGTCATCTTCATCAACCAACTTCGTGAAAAAGTCGGCGTGATGTACGGAAATCCTGAAGTCACAACTGGTGGAAGGGCTCTAAAGTTCTACGCTTCGATACGCATAGACTTGCGCCGCCAAGAAGCGATTAAACAGGGAGCGGACATCGTCGGCAACACCGTCAAAGTGAAAGTCGTCAAAAACAAAGTCGCCCCTCCGTTCCGCAATTGCAGCGTCGATATGATCTATGGCCAAGGCATTTCGAGGGAAGGCGAGATAGTCGATTTGGCCGTCGCCCATTCCCTCATGAATAAAAGCGGGAATTGGTATGAGTTAAACGGCGAAAAGATCGGAAACGGTCGCGAAGCAGTGAAGACTTACCTTAAAGAGAATAAAGAAATCGCGGATGAACTCGAAAAGAAAATCCGCGAGGCGATGAAAGCGGAAGGCTCCTCTTCCGAAGATTAATGAATATGGCGCCAAATAAAATTGGCGCCATTTTTCAAAAAACATTGCAAATCGCACACCAATTTATCAAAAGGCGGTAAGAGATGAAGGAAAAAGAACTCAATATCGATTTCTCTTGTCATGTACTCTATTCGAAGAAATGCGAAAAAGAAGTGAAAAAGAGCATCGCTTTGCACTATCCGTCAGAGGAAAGAGAAGGCGTTTTCGAAGCCTTCCAAAAGAAATACGTCGAGTTCCTTTCCGATTGGAGAAAGGATTTGGGTGGCAAAAAGAATTTCCATAACGGGATAGGCGGGACTTATGACAACATCGCTCTTATGACTTATTACGTTGTCGCGCATGGCGTTGTGACCACAAAGGAGATCGGGGAGATGCTCGAAAACATCTTTTTGCCGTCATTTAAAAAACTCAGATTCGTTAATTACAACAAACATTGTTGGAAAAAACCGATGTATATGGCATTTGCCAAAGCGAAAAGCAGATGCGATAAATGGGGCGATTACGATATGCGAATCGATCCATACGACAAGAAAGAGCCGACTCATTATGAATTTCACTCTTGCCCGGTTGCCGAGTTCGCCAAAAAGCATGGGCTTAACGAGGTTATGCCCGCTTTATGCAACATCGATTATCGCGCCATGGAGTGCTTGCATGTCAAATTGGTGAGAAAAAACACCTGTTCTAACGGCGATAAATGCGATTACACCTTTTATGGCGATAAAGACGAAAGACTCAAGGGGCACGAGGAATATGTCGATGAGGAAGGATATCGTCGAAATGAATAGCCGTTAACGCAGTTTCCATTGACTTTTTGCTTGAGATAGAAGAATATAATCGCGTTTTTTAGAGAGGTTAATCATGGCTTGTTTCACTGTCACCTTGGCCGCAGCGTGCGGCGTTACTGTTGCGAGGCACATCGTAGCCAAGAAAGAAAATAAAAAAGTATTGATTGATGGCGAAAACATCATCGCCAAGCCTGAAAAATGGTCTAACAGACTTAAATATCTCGAACTTTCGCTATACGGAGGCTCTCTCCTTTTGGCGGGCGAACACTTGATTCATGGCGAAGTGACCGTTATTCCGCCTTTCCTTACCGCCCTCTCTTCTAAGGAAGCGACGCAGGAGATGTTCGTGGAAATGGGCACGGTCGGCGTCCCAATGCTATTGGCGATCGTGTTGGTTTGGATTGTCGCCGTATTTGCCGTCAGCGCTTTTAGACGCAAACGCAACAAGAAGGCCGTTCTCGAAAATAAATAAGCAAAATGTATTTTCTTACGACTTTGGCGGCGACTTTGATAACCGCCCTATTCTATTTTTTGTTTAGAAAAGTCAGAAAGCTTCACCTTGAAGTGTTGCTTATCGCCTATGGAAGCGCGACCGTCATGTGGTTGATAGATTGCTTTCATTCGTTGATAAAGGGCGAAGGGTTCCTTTCCATTGAAATTCCGACTGACATTTATATATCTTTGCTGACCATATTTCTGGGTTTGGCTTTTTGGCTTATCGTCGCCTTGGTCATGAACCATCATAGCAAAAGCAATTCGTAGCCGCCTAAATGAGAGATCGCTTTAAAATTGAAGGCTTTAACGCCGATTGATGCTACTTTCGTGCCCGATATGCCGATTGGCCGAAAACTAATCTATAGCCATATTTGTCGCCTGGGTTTAGAATAGCATCGTACCAAAAGGTACTTCGTCCCATCAGTTTGGTAAAATCTGGGCTATATATCGAATTCCTTCGTTATAAATCCGCTCATAATATATCTCTTCAGTTGGGAAAGTTCTTTTTGAATAAGGAGTAATAAAAACATGTTAGATTGGTATTGGGTATTGATTGCCGCTGTTATCGCTATGGTTGTCGGCGGCGCTTTAGTCTACCTTTTCCTCCGTCTTGTCGGTGGAATGAAAATGAAAACCAGCGAAAAAGCCGCTAAACAAATCATCCATGACGCCGAAATCAAAGCCGATCGTCTGACCAAAAGCGCCGAGTTAGACGCCAAACAAACGGCTTTCGAAATGAAACAGCAAGCGCAAAACGAAATCCGCATCATGAAGCAAGAAGTTCAACTTCAGCAAAACAAACTCGACGCCAGGGAAGACGCCATCGATCAAAGGGACAACGCTTTGATCAAAAAGGAAAACGCCCTCGATGCGAAAAACGATTTGCTCGATAAGAAAATCGAGGAAAACGAGAAAAAGAGCCAAGAACTCAGCGACAAAATCGATGGAATCATCTCCGAGCTCGAAAAAGTTAGCGGCATGTCCGTGAAGGAAGCGCATGACGAGATCATGGCTCGAGTGGAAAACAAAATGTCCAGCGAGATCGCCGCTTATATCAAGAATGCCGAAGACGAAGCGGAGGAAACCGCCGAAGCGAAAGCGAAAGATCTCCTTTCCTTGGCTTGCGACAAATACGCGCAAGAAGTCACGACGGAACGTTCCGTCGCCGTCATCTCCCTCCCGACGGATGAATTAAAGGGTCGCATCATCGGCCGCGAAGGAAGGAATATCCGTGTTTTGGAATCCACTTTGGGCGTTGATTTGGTCATCGACGACACGCCAGAAGTCATTACCATCTCTTGCTTCGATCCTATCCGCAGGGAAGTCGCCAAGCGCACCTTGGACGCTCTCGTGAAAGATGGTCGCATCCAACCTGGGCGCATAGAAGAGATGGCCAACAAATTCAAGAACGATGTTCAAGCCGATTGCACTCGTGCCGGCATCGAAGCCGCGAATCGTTTGGGACTTGCCCATATCAATCGCGAATTGCTTAGCGTTTTAGGACGTTTGAAATATCGCACTTCTTATGGTCAAAACGTTTTGCAGCATTCCATCGAAGCCGCTTATTTGACGGGAACGATGGCCGCCGAGCTTGGGCTCGATCAGAACCTGGCCCGTCGCGCCGGTCTCCTTCATGATATCGGCAAAGCCGTCGATTTCGAGCAAGAGGGCAGCCACGTCCAACTCGGCGCCGAATTGGCCCGCAAATACAATGAGCCGGAAGTCGTCGTCAATTCCATCGAATCGCACCATGGCGACGTTCCCGCGAAGAGCGTCATTGCGCACTTGGTGATGGCCGCTGACACTCTAAGCGCCGCACGCCCAGGGGCTCGTAGCGAATCTTTGGAGAATTACACGAAGCGCATAACCAAGCTTGAGGAAATCGCCAAAGCGTATGACGGCGTCCAACAGGCCTACGCCATGCAAGCGGGCCGCGAGATCCGCGTGATGGTGATTCCTGAGAAGGTAAGCGACGCCGATGCCATCAAGATGGCACAACAGCTTCGCGAGCAGATAGAGACGACGATGACCTATCCTGGTCAAATCAAAGTTTCCGTCATCCGCGAATATCGAGCCACGGAGACAGCCAAATAATGAAAATCCTCTTTTATGGGGATATTGTCGGAAGGGTGGGCCGCAACGCGGTCCATCTTTCCTTAAACAGGTTAAAAGCTGAATATGGCATCGATTTCGTGATTGCCAACGCAGAGAATGCATCGCACGGCAGAGGCCTAACGAAAAAGAATTATCACGATTTGATAGGTTTTGGATGTGACGCTTTGACGCTTGGGAACCATTGGGCCGATAAGGTCGAGATTGAAGATTATATCGATCGCGCTGATCGGCTCATAAGACCGCTTAATCTCGTCTCCTTCTCAAAGGGCGTTGGATCGAAGGTCTTTATGTGTGGCGATATCCCGATTCGAGTCACTAATATCTTGGGAACCGGATTTATGAAAGAGGAAGTGGCCTCTCCATACACGAGCTTTGCCGAGTTGCTGCTTGATTCTAAACCGTGCATCCATATCGTCGATTACCATGCCGAAGCCACGAGCGAGAAGATAACGTTCGCGCACTTCTTCGATGGGAAGGCGACGCTATTCGTCGGAACCCATACGCACGTTCAAACGGCGGATGCGAGGATTTTGGAAAAAGGCAGCGCCTTCATGACCGACGTCGGGATGACGGGAGACCCAGATGGCGTCATCGGCTTTAGCAAAGAAAGCGTCATCGCCAAAGTCGTCATGGGCGATCGTAGGCCGTTTTCCTTAAACAAAGACGCCAGAATGATGGTGAACGCATTGATAATCGAAGTGGACGAAGTTTCTTATCGCGTCCTTTCCTTAAAACCTTTAAACTTCATCGTGGAGGGAAATTATGAAGAAAGCCTTGATAATTGATACGCCAAAAAGCGAAACGGCCGCAAAACGCCCTCCGGTTTCGAGGACCTTTGACGATGGCAAGATTCCTTTGAATCTCGTTTCTTTCGCCAAAGGGAAGAAATTCTACATCAGAACTTACGGCTGCCAAGCCAATTACCGCGATGAGGAAACGATGGCCGGATACCTCTCGAAAGCCGGCTTCGAACGCACGAATGAGCCGCGCGAAGCGGATCTTGCGATTATAAACACTTGTGCCGTTAGAGAAAACGCCGAAGAGAAGATCTATGGCGAAATCGGCACTTTTAAGGCGAATAAAGAACGAAATCCTTCTTTCATGCTAGTGCTTGCCGGTTGTGTCATGGGCGAAGAAGGCGTCGGCGAATCCCTTTTGAAAACGTATCCTTTCATCTCTTTGATAATCGGGACGCATGAAGTGAGCAAGCTTCCTCTTTTGCTAAGCGAATCGATCTCCCAAAAGAGATCGGTCGTCTCTTCTTCCTCTTTTTCTAGCGAAGTCGTTGAGCAAATGCCCTCTTTACGCCTTTCCTCGTTCGAAGCCTATGTGAATATCTCTTATGGCTGCGATAAATTCTGCACCTATTGCATCGTCCCATATACAAGGGGTCGCGAGAGAAGCCGCAAAAAGGAAGACGTCATCAAAGAGTGCAAAGAACTCCTCGAAAGCGGCTATAAGCAAATCACCTTGCTAGGTCAAAACGTCAATAGCTATGGCTTGGATCTCAAAGACGGCACGAATTTCGCTTCTTTATTGGAAGAGGTCGCTCTTCTTGGGATACCGCATATCAAATTCCTTACCTCATATCCTAGCCAATTCACCGATGAAATGATCGATGTGATGGCCAAATACCCGAATATAGACCATTGGCTCCATCTCCCCGTCCAAAGCGGTTCCTCCTCTTGCTTACGGCGCATGGGCAGGAGATACACGAGAGAGGAATATCTCGATTTGGTGAAACGCATCAAGAAAAAGATCCCTGATATCGCCTTGACGACCGACATCATCGTCGGCTTTCCAGGCGAGACGGAAGAGGAGTTCTCCGATACCCTAAGCCTTATGAAGGAAGTCGGCTATTCGAGCGCGTACACTTTCATTTATTCGCCGCGCATCGGAACGCCGGCTGCCAAAATGAAGCAAGTCCCGGCTGAGGTAACCAAGGAGCGTTTCGCTAGGCTAAAGGCTTTGACGGATGAGCTTACGGCCGCTTCAAGCGATGAGATGTTAGGGAAAACCGTCTCTGTGTTGGTTAGTGGCCCAAGTAAAAAAGACCCCAATAAGCTAAGCGGCTACTCGGATAATGGAAAACTGATCCATTTCGATGGGCCTGCTTATCTGACCGGATGCCTCGTCAAAGTGAAGATTCTCGCCTCGAAGACGTATTCGCTCCATGGCGAATTGGCGGAGGATCCTCTTTTGGCGAAAGCCAAGGATGCGGCGTACATGATGAGTGTCGATCCCTTATTGAAAAGATTCGAAGAACTCGGTGACGCGATATCCAAAGACACAAAGCTTAAGAGCCTTGGCGAGGAATACGCCAAAACGAAGAAAGAGCTCGCCCTTTCAATCGGCGAGAAAGAAAAATACGACGGAATCAAAAAGAGATTCGACGCTTTAAGGATTGAGATAGAGGGATATCCGTCTTTGGCCAATTACGATGCGCTTAAAGACGATGTGTCCGAAGAGCTTTCCTCCATAGCCGAGGTTTTGAAATGATCGTCGCACTGATTGGGCCGACTGCCTCTGGAAAGAGCAAATTGGCCGTCAGTTTGGCCAAAAAGATTGATGGCGAAATCATTAATGGCGACGCTTTTCAGGTCTATAGGGATTTTCGAATCTCCACAGCTAGGCCTAGTGAAGAGGAGATGGAGGGCGTGCCTCATCACCTTTTCGGCTTTCTTCCTTCAAACATCACCTACGATACGCATCAATACCAAAAAGATGCAAGAGAGGCTATATCCGAGGTCATTTCACGGGGCAAAACGCCGATTGTCGTCGGTGGCAGCGGGCTTTATATAAGGAGTGCTCTCTACGATTATGATTTGGCGCTTGATACAACGGGTGTCGATATGTCGCCTTATTCGGATATGAGCGACACGGAGCTGCATTCGGAATTAGAGAAATTGGACCCAACCGAAGCGAAGAAAATACCATATCAAAACCGCCGTCGGGTGCTTAGGTCGATAGAGATTTGTTTGGCGGCAGGGGAAAGCAAAACATCCTTGCTCTCCAAACAAAACCATTCCCCGATATTCGAAACCGCCTTCTATCGCCTTTCGCCGAATAGGGAAGATCTTTTTCGGAATATAGAAAAAAGAACCGAAAAGATGTTTAGCGACGGAATCGTGAATGAGGTGCTTCCGAAAATCTCTAACGTGACGGAAATCAAAGGCGCATACCAAGCGATCGGTGTGAAGGAATTCTTCGCCTATCGCGATAAGAAAGCGACTTTGGAAGAGACTAAGGAAGCAATAATCCTCGACACCAAGCATTACGTGAAGAGACAAGAGACGTTTTTCCGTCATCAATTCGATGCGAAAATCGTCACAGATCTCAAGGAGATAATCGATGATCTCGAAAATAGATGAGAGGACCCTTCCGTTATTTGGCGAAGACGGCTTGAATCGGCTTATGGGCAAGAAAGTCGTCGTCTTCGGCTTAGGAGGCGTCGGCGGAACCTGCTTCGAAGCGCTTCTTCGCACTGGCGTATCGCCGTTAATTGGCGTTGATTTCGATACGGTCGAGGAGAGCAATCTCAATAGGCAGATACTATTTTCTTATAACGACATCGGAAGGAAAAAAAGCGATGCCGCCTTCGATAGGGCCAAATCCATTAGACCTGATTCGAATGTTACGACGCTTGATATGAAAATTGACGCTTCGTCTTTGGATTCGGAAATTTTTTCGGACGCCGCTATATGGATAGACGCCGTCGACGATATCCTTGCAAAAGTCGCCTTAATTTCCAAAGCGAGGGAAAAGAATATCCCATTGATCGTATCACTTGGTATGGGGAATAGAATCGATCCATCCGCCGTCTATCAGACTAGATTAGACAAAACGAGCGGCGATCCTTTGGCCAAGAAGCTACGCAAGATGCTTAGAGAAAGGGAGATACCGTTAAAGGAAGTCGAAGTGGTGGCTTCGAAAGAACTTCCTATCGTTAGGGGGAGCAAGCCAAGTTCGGCGATGATGGTTCCTTCCTCCGCTGGTCTTTCTTTGGCCATGATGGCCATCAAGAAACTACTAAAGTAGTCTTAAATGGAATATCCTAATATATAAGTCGGAGAGAAAATATGGAACTTTTGATTGAGAAAGTGGCTAAGGAAATAGGCATACCGGAAGCGGCTTTGGAGCCATACGGGAAGGAAATCGCGAAAATCGATTTGTCGAAGGTGCCTTCTAGCAAAACGAAAGGCAAACTCATTTTGGTGACGGCGCTTACCCCGACGAAAGCGGGAGAAGGGAAGACCACGACGGCCATCGGCCTTGAGGAAGGGTTTTATAAAATCGGCAAAAAGGCGCTTCTTTGCTTAAGAGAGCCGGCACTTGGCCCCGTCTTCGGTTTGAAGGGAGGCGCAACTGGCGCATTGAAGGCCAGTTTGCTCCCCGAAGAGGAGATAAACCTCCATTTCACCGGCGATATCCATGCCATAACGTCCTCGAATAACCTGATTTCGTCTTGCATCGATAATAGCCTATATTTCGGGAATCCCCTGAATATCGATCCCAAAAAGATTTTGTGGAAACGGGCAATCGATATGAACGACAGAAGCCTTAGACACATTGAGGTCGGACTTGGCGGCAAAAGTGGAGGAGTCCCTCGCGAAGACGGATTCAATATCAGCGTTGCCAGCGAACTAATGGCCATTTTGTGCTTAGCCTCTTCGGAAGATGATTTCTTGAAGAGATTAGAAAGAATCGTCGTCGCATACACTTTCGACGATAAGCCCGTCACCGTTAAGGATTTGAATATCACGCATGCGGTGATGAGACTAATGAAGAATGCGTTCAAACCGAATTTGGTGCGTAATAGCGAAGGGAATCCCGTCCTCATCCATGGCGGTCCGTTCGCAAACATCGCCCATGGCGCAAATAGCGTCATCGCCACCGATGCGGCCCTTCATATCGCCCCATATGTCATCACGGAAGCCGGATTTGGAAGCGATCTCGGAGCCGAGAAGTTTCTCGACATCGTTTCCATGGAAGGCGATTTCTCTCCGGATGCCATTGTCTTGGTAGCCTCTATCAAAGCTCTTAAACTTCATGGCGGAGTGCCTTTCGAGAAACTATCGGAAGAGAATGTCGAAGCTATGCTAAACGGCTTCGAAAATCTAAAAATCCACTACGAAAACCTCATGAAATTCGGCGTCAATACGGTGGTGGCGATAAATAGATTCGTTTCGGATACGGAAAAGGAAATCGCCGCGTTGAGCGAGAAATTAAACGAAATCGGCGCTTCTTTCGCACTAAGCGAAGGAGTGACGAAAGGCGGAGAAGGCGCCATCGCCTTGGCAAAGAAAGTCGTGGAAGCCTGCGAGAAGCCATCGTCTTATAAGCCGCTATATAGAAAAGAGATGCCATTAAAAGAAAAGATCGAAAGAATCGCCAAAGAGATATATCGTTCAAGCGAAGTCGTCTATAGCGACGAGGCGCTAAAGAAAATGGAATTCATCGAGAAGAGCGGATACGACAAATTCTATGTCTGCATGGCCAAGACGCCGATGTCTTTAAGCGATGACGCGAAGAAAGTCGGAGCCCCACTAGGCGAGCCGTTCCATATCAGGGATTTCGAAATCGCCGTCGGAGCCGAATTCGTGATACCTCTTTCCGGAAGCGTGCTAAGGATGCCAGGATTACCAGCCACGCCGAATGCCGTTTTGATGGAGAAAGAGCCATGGAAATTCTAAGTTATTCCTTATTCGATGAGGTCGAGATGAAGAAAAGCCATCCTTGCGCCTCTCATTCCAAACGCTTTCAAATCGTCCGAGTCGGCGCCGATATAAAGATAAAGTGCTTAGG
The DNA here is from genome assembly GCA_963616935.1 of bacterium. GTDB lineage: Bacteria > Bacillota_I > Bacilli_A > RFN20 > CAG-826 > UBA4951. The sequence continues at coordinate 204,628 of CAVEMS010000001.1, forward strand.
ATGCGGGAATGTCATCATGATGGATCGCGATCATTTCAATCACTCCATCCGCAAGATAATTTCCCATCACGAAGGGCCGATCGATTAGATGTTTTGCGTCATGAATATGTCGATTGTGGATTAAAGGGGGCGCATTTGCTACAATACCCCTTGACTATAAAGGAGAGATTTTGACGTGGACCCTGACTCGTGTTTGATTCTACTAGATGCAACGATAACGCAAGATAGCCCCACAATTTGGGGGATGCCGAGCTGGGCCTGTTGGGTTTTGATAGCCGTTTTGCTCCTCGTGAGCGCTTTATTTAGCGCTGGTGAGAACGCTTTTTCGAATTGCAACCGTTATCATTTTCAGACTTTGGCGGACAAAGGGAGCCTCACCGCCAAGTTAATATGCAAACTCGCAGGGAATTTCGACAACACCTTGGTTTCGATTTTGGTCGGCAATAACATCGTTCAGACCATCATGTCATATTTGAGCGCGATGCTTTTTTACGAACTCAACAAAGGGTGGGGGCTATCGAGTGGCTTCGAAGCCGTCATAGCCACTGTCGTTATGGCCGCTTTGGTCTATGTCATAAGCGACACTCTTCCAAAAATCCTTAGCAAATCCCTTCCCAATCGCATGGCTGTCATCCTCGCTTATCCGGTTTTCGTTGTCTCTATACCGCTATTTCCGATAATCTTGATATTCCGTGGCATTCTTTTCTTTGCCCATAAGATCACCAAAACGAACGATCAAAACCTCTTGTCGAAAGAAGAGCTCATCGAAAGCACCAAGCAAGCGGTGCTTGAGGAAGACGAGGATGAATCCGATCCAAAGGAAGCGGATCCCCTTTTCGAAAAAGACGAGACGGAGATCATCGATAACGTATTTTCCTTCGACCAAGTCAAGGTGAGAGGCGTTTTCACGAAACTCGAGGACACTTTCGCCTTAAATGGAGAAAACCTTTCGATTGGCGAGATAAACAAGGCGATCATGGAAAACCCATATTCGCGCATACCGATTTACGAAGAGACGAAAAGCAACATCGTCGGTGTCTTGATCACGAAAACCTATTTCGAGGAATATGCGAAGGACCCTCATTTGGATTTCCGCTCGATCATGGAAGAGCCGATCAGAATCGACATAGACACGACTTTGAACGACGCTTTCGAAATGCTTAATGAAGCCTCGGTGCATCTTGGAATCGTGATGGAGAAAGGGGAAGTCGTTGGCATCGTCTCGATGGAAGACATATTGGAAGAACTCGTCGACGATATCGACGAATCGCATGAGGAAAGGTTCTTCAAAAGAAAGAAAGGGGAAGCGAGATGAATATCGCATTGATCATCGGATATAGCGTTTCCCTCGTTCTCCTTTTGGCCTTCTCTTTCCTTTTTTCAAGCGGCGACATGGCCTATGGTTCCGTAAGCGCCGTCAGATTGAAAGACGCTCTTGAGAAGAAACCGAATAGCAAGGCTTTGAAGACCGCCAAGAATCTATCCGATAACTATCCGAAGACGATATCGACGATTTTGCTTCTTAATGACACCGTCAATGCCGGCTTAGATGCCGTGAGCACTTTGCTTGGCGTCGCCATTTGCTTAGAGGTGTTTAACGGCGATTCGACTTATGCCGAATTATGGGGCTTTGTCGCATCGATGATATGCTTGGTCATCAAAATCACCTTTGGGGAGATCATCGCCAAGAGCTTTGGCAAAATATATAACCTGAAATTGGCCACTCTATATTCTCTGCCCTTGAAGGTTCTATCGATTCTGTTGACTCCTATTACCTTCGTTGTGAGCGGTTTTGGCGCCCTTTTGTCTAAGCCTATTCTTTCGAATGTTTCGGATCTCGCAATAAACGAGGACGATCTCCATGAAATGGTCGATGACATCGAAGAGCAAGGCGTGGTAGACGAAGATAAGGCCGAGCTCCTTCACGAAACGATCCGTTACACCCGCACCGAAGCTTATGAAATCATGACCCCAAGGGTGGATGTTTTCGCTCTCGATATAGACGATGATATCGAGGAGATCATGAACAATCCGCAGGTCTATCACTATAGCCGCGTGCCCGTCTACAAAGATACGATCGATAACGTCATAGGGTTCATAAAAACGAGGAACTTGATGCTAGCGAAGATGAGTGGCGCCACGCCAAAGCTTAATGATCTTCTCGAAGAGCCTTTGCGATTCCCAAGAAGCGCTGAGGCGAACGATATCCTCAAAGTGTTTAAGAAAAGCAAAAAGCATTTCGCCATCGTAATGGACGAGTATGGGGGAGTGGAAGGCGTCATCACGATGGAAGACATTCTCGAAGAGATCGTCGGTGAGATATGGGACGAAAAAGACGATCCGGAGACGACGTGTCTAAAGAAAAAAGATGGCAGTTTCATAATGGACGGATCAATAACGCTTGAGGATTTTTGCAATTCCTTGGGCATCGATTTCGACGACACCGACACCGAATACGTGACGATCGGCGGATACATAATCGAATTATTGGATGACAAATTCGCCAAAGTCGGCGATGAGATCGATTACAAAGGGTATTCGATAAAGGTTTTGGCGGTCGACAAAAACGGTGCCGTCGAAAAAATATCCGTGACGCCGGAAAAAGAAGAATAGTCTTCGGAATAAGGCAAGTGAAAAAAGCCTCTTTTCGCGGTTCGTTTTTCGTTAAACGCCCCTATATATAAGTGTGGCGGCATTCGAAATCAGGAATCTTAGGAAATCCATCAAAGAAGGCGAGCGGATTCGTGCGCTTTTCGATGGGGTCACTTTGGATTTCCCTTCCAATGGGCTTTATGTGATTGAGGGCGAAAGCGGAGCTGGGAAAAGCACGTTTTTGCATATCCTCGCCTCGATGGAGAAAGCGGATTCCGGTCAGGTTTTCTATAAAGGCGAGGATATCCTCAAATACAACCAAAAGAGAGGCGGCGAATATCGAAGGGATAACATCGGATTTTTGTTTCAGCACCATCATCTGGACGGTGATCTGACGGCCCTTGAGAACGTCGTTATTCCCTTGCTTATCGCCGGGATAAGCAAAGAAGAAGCCATTGAAACGGCGAAACTTTCCTTCGAAAGGATGTCGCTTGCCCCTTTATGCGACAAGAAGGCTTCGTCTTTGAGCGGTGGAGAGAAAGCGAGGGTCTCCTTGCTTCGCTCGCTAGCGAAGAATCCGCCGGTTCTCTTTTGCGATGAGCCGACTGGGGCGCTAGATAAGAAGAACGCCGAATACGTCATGGGAATTTTGAAGGAATACGCCGCGGATCATTTGGTGTTGATCGTGAGCCATGACGAAAAGGCGGCGAAAAAACACGCCGATGCGGTTTTCCTTTTGGCGAACGGCGTAATCGAACTTAGCGAAGGAAAGCTTAGGAAAGATAAAAGCGTATCTGACAAAAGAAGGAAAAACAGGCCTCGTCCTTTCGCATTGTTATCGATGCTATACAAAAGGAAATTCAAAAAGGAAATCAAAAGGAGCGCCATCTCTTTCTCCATGGGTTTGCTTATGTTTTCTTCCATCCTCCTTTTCTTCGGCTTAATCGAAGGGGGAACGCGATTCCTAAGCGACGGAGAAGATAGATCGCTTCTATATCTATCCTCCAAGATAACCGCAAAAAACAAGGTCGAAATCGAGGGGGCATCGGTATTTTTGACGCGATCTACTAGACCCGAAGAGGAAGAGGCGAAGGAATTGTTCGAAAAATTCGATAGTGCCCACATCGAAAACGATTACTCATATTTTTTCCCCACTTCCTTGCCATATAGGCAAAACGGATATTTGCATGAAAGCGTATCTTTTTGCCCGATTTGGGATATATCGTTAAAGGATAGGACACGCTCATTTTTACTCGAAGGCGAATGTCCGAGCGGCTCTTCGCTAGACTATATTCTTATTAACGAAGCGATGGCTGCCAAACTCACCGATCCTTTGGGCGCCTATATCGAAACGAGTTATGAGTCTTCCTTCGAAAGCGAAGGGAAAATCGAGACTGTGTCTCTCTCCTTCGAGTTCGAGGTCCTCGGAATCGTCAAAGACTTCGCCTTCTTGTCTCTCCCTCGCGTTTTTTATAGTTTCCCCGCTTTCGAGGCCAAAATGAAAGAAACCGTCGTCGGTGATGCTAGTGTCTACGAAGCGGTGAGAAATTCCGCTTCCGATAACGACATAAGCGCTTTTTCTTATAACGTCTTCTTTTCCGAAAGCGATGCAAAAGGAATCAAAAAATTTTCTAAGGAAATTGAATCGAAATACGAGTTAAGCAATGTGTTATGGTCGTCTCAGGAAGGCTTTTCGTCTTTGTGGAAAGCTTTGGAAATCGTCCTCATTCCTTTCTTAGTCGTCGAGATCGTTTTGGCGTTTTTCGCTTTGGGGGCGATAACCAGATCGTCTTTTGTCGAACAGAGGAAGTTTTTAGCGATGCTTGATGCCTTAGGGATGCCAAACGATTGGCGTTACCGCTATTTCGAAGATGTATTGGCCATCGATTCCTTACTCGCCACGCTTCTTGCCTTCGCTATTTCAAGCCCGCTTTCCATACTCTTTTCGCTTTGCTTGGAAATGAAGTTCGGCTTGGCCGATTTATTGATCGTTCCATATTCGAGTTTCATGGGGATTCCCTTTTTCCTTCCGTTTCTGTTCTCGGTCTTGCTCGTCTTGCTTTTACTATTTGCCGGGCGGATTCCTCTATATGTTCTCTCGAAGAAATCGTTGGCGAAGGAGCTTAAGGACGAATGATTGCGATAAAGGGCGAAAAGATAAGAAAGGCGTTTGGCCCGCAAACTATCTTCGAAGATGCGTCTTTCGTTTTCCCTAGCCATGGCCTTTGCTTGCTTCTAGGCGAAAGCGGAATCGGGAAGAGCACATTGTTGGATATCCTTTCCGGAATCGACGTCGATTATGAGGGCGATGTGTCTTGCTACGGCCGGGAATACAAGAAATATAGCGATCACGAAAGAGGTGTTTTCCGTTATAAGAACATCGGTTTTTTGAGGCAAGAATTTGATTTGTTGCCCCATGAAAACGTTCTCTCTAACGCCATTTTGCCGCTTGAAAGTGAGAAAGGGCTATCCGAAAAAGAGAAGAAAATCAAAGCCAAGGTTCTTCTAAAGGACGTCGGACTATTCGCAAAAAGGAAAACGCTTGCCTATATGTTATCGGGCGGGGAGAAGCAAAGGCTGGCCTTCGTAAGATCCATCATCCATGACCCTGCCATTTTGTTATGCGATGAGCCAACTGGGGCGTTAGATAAGGAGAGCGCTTCGAAGATCGTTTCGTTATTAGAAAGGGAATCGAAGACCAGGCTAGTTATCGTAAGCACGCACGACGAACGGGCGTTTAAGCCCATCGCAAACGCCGTCTATCGCATTGAAAATCGAAAAATAACCTGCAAAAACCACATATCTTTTGACGAAAAACCAAAGAAAGGGATTCAGATCAAAAATGGAAAAGCCGCGATTTCGCTTCGCTTTTGGATCAAGCATGCGCTGAATTTGCTTAAAGCCAAACGCCTTAGAACGTCGCTATCTATTTTCTTGATGTCCTTTTCCCTTACGACGCTTGGGCTAAGCGCATTTCTAAAAAGAGACGTTTCCGAGAAGATAGAATCGTCTTTGACGTCTTTGACGGGGGAGGGGACGGTGGTGATGTCGCTAAAAAACGATAAGAGCGTATCATTATCTAATGTTCTCTCGGCGCCGAAGAAAGATGTTTTGTCCATTGCCGCAAAAAAAGACGATGGGCTCTTCCTTTGCGCATCGTATTTATCCTCATTCGAGCAGATTTTCAAAACGACTAATGAGATGTACGTCAAATACGGCGCACGCCGCTATTCCTTTTCTTCCATGAGCGCCAGAAGCGTGAACGATTTTCTGTGTTTGGACGATTATGGCGGCGGCGCCATCTTCCCTTCGCACCCAGCAACACTTGAAATCGACGACATAGTTTTGGGTCTTCCGCAAAATGCCATGCACGATTTGGCGAAAGCCTTCCAGACGGAACGGAATTACGATGCGCTTGGGACGTTTTTGACGAAAAAGCGCTTATCGCTTGATTTGGCCACGGAAAACGCCGATTGGGGATATTCGGACAAACAAAGCTTTTTCATCAAAGGCATCATGGAATTTCGTGTCCCTACGATCTTTCATTTCGATCGGCTTTGGAACGAAAAGGTTTTCGAGGAAATGATGCTTTTGCCCTCAAGCGACGGCTCTTCCTTCAAGACCCCATGGACTTTGCATAAGGCTTACGGCTTAAGTGGAATCAAGGATGAGGAGGCTTTTCTCGAATTCTCACGCGAAGAAGCCTTAAGGAAATACGTCTTCGACAAAGACGCATATCGCTACGACCAAAGTCATAACGAAGGAGAGATAGGAAGAAAGGATATCAGATATTTCCTTTTCTCAGTCAACCGTTTCGGGATAAAGGAAAGCGATGTCTCTTCTATTGCCTCTTTGAAGGAGATTTCTTCGTTTTCGTTCCTGGGGGAAGGGGCGTATCGCGCTTTCGCGTCCGCTCTTTCCTATGGTTTCAAAGAGCCTTTTTTGCTTGGCAATGACATCGATGAGATGATGCAATACGCTGATGCGCTATCGAAGGTGCCGCAAAAAATGATGGCCTCTTTCCCCGATATTCCTTCGTCCATGGCGCTTGGGAGCTATTTGAGGCCGAGAACTTCGGGTTTGACTTTCTCTAGCGATTTCTCATCCGTAATCTCCGGCTCTGCTCCGAAAAGCGTCGATGAAATCGTCTTGTCTAGCTCCCTTTATGATAGGTTAGGTAAACCGAAAGAGGTGGCAGTTGGAGGCGTCTATGAGGCTAACGCCGATCAAGATAATGTTTATAGAAATTACCGTTTCGCCACGCTTAAAGTCGTTGGAGTGTCTTCATTGGATTTTGATGTTATGGTTGGAGGCTCATATTGGCTCGTGGATTTCTTCAAAATAAGGCTCGGGATGAGCGCATTTTCTTTGGAGGCCAGGGAGTGTCTTTTTCGGATAGAGGAAGACGCCGAGCCTTCGAAAATCGTCTCCGTTTTGGAGGCCAAATACCCGAACTATTCATTCGCCGACCCATCAAGCGCGATTTCCGAAAGCGTGTCCCAGGTCATGGGATACATTTCGGCGATCCTCTCATTCGCCTCGATCTCTTGCGTCATTGCCGGTTTCATATTGCTTCTTTCGCTATCGACCCTCTACGTTACGGAAAACAAAAGCGAAAGCCGTTATTTCTATTTGCTTGGGATCGGGAAAGCCGATATAGCGGATGGGTATATTTCCGGCGTCTCGCTCCTTTTGACGATCGGTCTTGCGGTGTCTTTTTTCTCGCTATTCGTGGTGGAGATTCTCTTCGATGAGGCAATTTGCTCGTCTTTTGGCGCTGCCTCGTCATTTCAAATTGACTTATTGCCGCATTTCATCGTCTTCATCGCTTACCTGCTCTCGCTTCTCTTCGCTTCGATTTTTATCAAGGCATCTTTAAGGAAAAACGATTTGGCAAGGAGGGAAAATGGATGAATTTTGCGATTATCGCTAATTTTTGTTTATACCTCTTTTAAAAGCGTGATATATTACTCATCGGTTGTTTCGTTAAGAAAGAACTAGGAAGGTAAGGAGCATATGAAGGGAACAGTCAAAATGTTCAACAAGGAAAAAGGCTATGGCTTCATTCACGCTGAAGACAACAAAGACTACTTTTTCCATTACAGCGCTTTGATCATGGATAGCTTCAAGACTGCTGAACCTGGCGAAAACGTCGAGTTCGAAGTCGAAGAATCTGAACGTGGTCCACGTGCTAAGAACGTCAAAAAAGTTGCTTAATTAGTTGAACTAGACTGAACCTCTGCCTTACGCGGAGGTTTTTTTGTCCTTCTAGTTTGAAACGACGCATTCTAGAGATATAATCTCTAACGAAAAAAGAAAAGAAAGATCATTATGGCATTAAAAGCAGGAATAGTGGGATTACCAAACGTCGGCAAATCGACGCTTTTCAACGCGATAACAAATTCCCATGTTTTGGCGGAGAACTATCCATTCGCCACCATCAACCCTAATACCGGCGTGGTGACCGTTCCCGATGAAAGGCTCGATTACCTGACCAAATATTTCGCTCCGAAGAAGAAAATCAACGCCACATTCGAGTTCTACGATATCGCCGGCCTTGTTAAAGGCGCCTCGAAAGGCGAAGGACTTGGGAACCAGTTCCTGGCCGCCATCCGCGAATGCGATGCGATAGTGGAGGTGGTGCGCTGCTTCGAAAGCGGAGCCGTGCTTCGCTATAACGACGATCCGGTCGATCCCCTCAATGACATCGATGTCATAAACCTTGAACTATCGATGGCCGATTTGGATTCGGTGAGTGCCAGAATCGGCAAGCAGGAAGTCAAAGCCAGGATAGCGCGCGACAAAGAAGCTATATACGAAATGCCGATTCTTACCGCCTTGAAGGAAGTTTTGGCCGAAGGAAAGCCTGCTCGTTCCGTAAAAGGACTAAGCCAAGAACAGCTCTCATACGCCAAGAAGAATTTCTTTTTGCTTTCCTTGAAGCCGATTCTTTATGTCGCCAACGTCGCCGCCGACGATTACGCCGACTTAGACAATTGCCGCCACTATCAAAACGTTAAGGCTTTGGCCGAAAGCGAAAATGCCGTCTGTATACCCTTGTCCTGTCAAATAGAGTATGAGATATCGCAACTAGAAAGCGAGCAAGACAAAAAGGATTTCCTTATGTCGATGGGCCAAAGCGAATCGGGCCTCGATAAACTCGTCAAAGCCTCTTATAAGCTCCTCAATCTCTCGACGTTCTTAACTTGCGGAAGCGATGAGTGCCGCGCTTGGACGTTCCATAATGGAATGTTGGCTCCAGCATGTGCCGGTGTTATACATAGCGATTTCGAAAAAGGCTTCATCAAAGCGGAGGTCTATTCTTTCTCTGATTTCTATGAGATCAGCAAATCCTTCCCGATGGCGGAAGGAGACGCTCCAATCGGCCAAAAAGTCGAAGTGGCGGTCAAAGAAGCCGGCAAAGTGAGAAGCGAAGGCAAAGAATACGCGATGAAAGACGGCGACATCGTCTTCTTTAGGTTCAACGTGAGCAAATAATGGATATAAGGATCGGATACGGCGAAGACATACATGCCCTTAAAAGCGGACGCCGCCTTGTTATCGGAGGCATCGTGATCCCTTATGAAAAAGGCCTCGACGGACATAGCGATGCCGACATACTCTTCCATGCGCTTAGCGATGCCCTTCTAGGAAGTCTAGCACTAGGAGATATTGGGAAACTCTTTCCGCCTGGCGATCCGAAAACATACGGCATAGACAGCGAAATAATACTTAGAGAGTGCTATCGCTTGGTCAAGGAGAAAGGCTATACGGTGGCTAATATCGATGTCTCCGTAAGCGCCGAAGAGCCGCATTTATCGACCTATATCCAAAAAATGCGCGAAAATATCTCAAGGATTATGGATGTTGGCGTCTCATCGGTTTCCATCAAGGCGATGACCAACGAAGGCTTCGATGCCGTCGGAAAGAAAGAAGCGATGAGAGCGGTGGCGGTCGTACTCGTAAAAAGGGAGGATAAAGAATGAATCATGAAGTGGCGTTGGCCGAAATAATATCGAAAGCGGCCCAGAAAAGCGGATATGACATTTCCGCTTCGGAAATAAGGATCGATCGTTCGAAAGACGTATCGCACGGCGATTATGCCAGCAATTTCGCGATGAAATTCGCGAAGAAATTCAATTCGAACCCACTTTCCTTCGCTCAAAGCGTGATATCCTCCATCGACGATCCGTCGATTGAGAAAATTGAGATAGCCGGCCCTGGATTCGTCAATTTCTTCATGAAGAAAGAGGCCTTGTCGGCCATCATCCCTTTGATTCTCAAAGAAGGGTCTTCCTATGGCGATGGCGAGAAAAAGAACTATAGGATAAACGTCGAATACGTAAGCGCAAACCCAACCGGTGATCTTCATTTGGGACATACGAGAGGTGCAGCGTTAGGAGATGCGGTGGCAAACCTTTACCAAAAGGCCGGTTATGATGTGACTCGTGAATATTACGTCAACGACTGCGGAAACCAAGTCGAGCATTTGGGTCGCTCCTTACGCGCTAGGTACCACGAACTGTTCGGAGAGCCCCTTGTATTGGGCGATGACGATTATCATGGCGTCGATTTGATCGACATAGCCAAGGAGATAAAAGAACTCCATGGCGATAAATATCTCGTCGATAATGCCGAAAGCCACGATTTCTTCATCCGTTTCGGAATCGATCATGAACTTGGGAAAATAAAGAAAGACATGGCTGATTTCGGCGTCAATTTCGATAAATTCAGCTATGAATCAGACATTCGCAAGAACGGTTCGTTAGAGAAAACGATCGAAGAACTAAAGAATGCTGGGTATGTTTACGTGCAAGATGGCGCGACGTATCTGAAGACCAGCGCTTTCTTGGATGACAAAGATAGGCCGATCATCAAAAAAGATGGCTTATTCACCTATTTCATGCCCGATATCTGCTATCACTATGAGAAGATGTCGCGCGGCTATGACTTATTGGTCGATTTGCTTGGAGCCGATCACCATGGCTATGTGGCCAGAATGAAAAGTGCTCTCATGATGAAGGGATATAAGCCTGAGACCCTTCAAGCCGAGATCTATCAGATGGTTCGCGTCTATAAGGATGGGCAAGAGGTCAAGATGAGCAAGAGGACTGGAAAGTCGATAACCCATCGTGAGCTTGTGGCGGAAGTCGGTAAGGATGCCGTGCGTTATTTCTTCTCGGCGCGTTCAAGCGACACGCATCTTGATTTCGATATGAATCTAGCGACGAGCAAGAGCAAAGAGAATCCCGTCTATTATGCGCAATACGCTTATGCGAGATGCTCTTCTTTGCTATCGCTTGGGGCCGATATCCCGTTGATTTATACCGCAAATGCCTTCAAAGACGGCAAAGAAGACGATATCTTGAAACAACTCACCGATTTTCCTAGTATGATAGAGAACGCGGCGAAAGCCAGAGCCCCTCATAAGGCCGTCGGCTATATCGATCGCTTGGCCCAGCTCATTCACGAATACTATGCGTCCACCAAGATCATAGATCGTGCGGATCTGGAAAAGACCGGGAACCGCCTCTCCCTCATTAAAGCGTGCCAAATAGTCTTGAAAACCGCTTTAGCGTTAATCGGCGTATCCGCACCAGAACGGATGTAAAAAAGGAAGGAAGAAAAAATGAACAACGAGAAAAGCATGTTGGAAGTCGCCTATGAAGTCGTCGGCGCTTCTTCGAAATCGCTCACCTTTAAGGAGCTTTATGACGAGGTCGCCACAAAGCTTGCCATGAACGACGATGAGAAAAACGATAGGATCGGCAATTTCTACACCCAGTTGACGTTGGACGGCAAATTCGTCGTTTTGATGGATAACACCTGGGATCTCCGCTCCCGTCACACCTATGACAAAGTCCATATCGACATGAGCGAGGTCTATTCGGACGTCAACACAGCCGATGACGATCAGGAAACCAAGAAGGAAACCGACGATTACAACGCCGAAATCGAGGGCAAACCGCTGGATGACGAAGAAGGAGTGCCACTCGATGAGGAAGGTGACGAGAAGGCTCCGGAAGAAACCCTCTCTTCCTTGGGCGTCAACTAATTCGCCGGTGCGTTTTCGTTTGATGCACGACATTTTCGATATTTGCGAAAATTGTTAAATTGGCTATATCAAGAATATTTTTCAAGTGTGTATAATTGTTTTTGGAAGGAGAAAAAAACATGGGTTATTGCAAGTGGATGGAAAAGAATCCGAAATGGCTTAAGATCGTTCTTTGCCTTTGGGTTCTCGATATCACATGGGCCATTTGGCGTATCGCCAAATCCATCAAAAACGGCAGCGCTATTCAATTGATCCTCGCCATTCTTTGGATCATCGCCGCTGGCACGGTTGGATGGATCCTCGATATCGTTTGCATTCTTTTATTTGATTATCCATTCTGGTTCAAATAATCGATCGATGCGAAATCAAGAAGCCGTTATGGCTTCTTTTTTTATGGTCTCAATGACTATTGAAGCCCAAAGGGGTATCATTTACGCATAGCGTTTAGGAGATATTTATGTGGGAAAAAGAACTTAAGGCGATGAAAGAGGCGGCGTTGCTTGCCGAAAAAGAGATTCTTCGCGTCTATCACACGAAATTCGATGTGGAGATAAAATCAGACGATTCGCCAGTGACCATCGCCGACAAGCATGCCGATAAGATAATCCGTGAATACCTTCATTCGCTTTTCCCATCGCACTCTTTCTTGACGGAAGAGAGTAAGGACACGAAGGAAAGACTCGACAACGATTTTGTTTTCATCGTCGATCCAGTCGATGGCACCAAGGAATTCGTGAGCAAGAACGACGAATTCACGACGAATATCGCTTTGGCATACAAAAAGGAAATCGTGGTCGGCGTCATCAATGTGCCGATGCAAAACAAAATGGACTACGCCGTCAAGGGCGAAGGCGCTTATATGGAGAAAAGAGGGGAAAAGCCGGTCCGCCTCCATGTCAGCAATCAGATCGGCCCAAAATACGTTTGCTTGCTTTCCAGAAGTTTTTCCGTCGAGAAGGAAAAAGAGCTTATCGAGAAGCATAAGAACGAAATATCCGCCGTTCGCGTCCTTGGCGCGGCGACTAAATTCCTCGCCATAGCGGAAGGGGAGGCCCATATGTTCTATCGTTTTAGCGGCGGCACCAAAGAGTGGGACGTCGCAAGCGGAGACCTAATCGTTTCCGAAGCGGGCGGTATAATGACCAAACCGAATGGGGAAAAATACGTCTATAACAGAGAAGACGTCTATAACCACGACGGGTATATCTTGCTTAACGATCCGAAGAACAATCTTCTTTGATTATTTGCCTTCAGCTGATTTGTTTTCTTCTATTTTTCTGTTTATATAGGCGTTCATCACGTCTTCTGGGACGTTCATCGAAGCGTCGCAACGTATGACGCCTGGGACCTCTTCCATCAAAATGACCTCGACTCCGGTCGATATGTCTTGGTCCACGTAAGCGCATCCTTCGCATGCGCCGACCATCTTTATATAGACGACGCCGTCTTTGAAGCCTATAAGCTCTACGTCTCCGCCTTCCCTTTGGAGGAATGGGCGAATCTTGTCCAAGACGATGTCGATCTGCTTTTCGATGTCTTCCATAACGCGGAATATTCTAGGTAGTCGACGCCTTTCTTTCAAGGAATATGATTGAGAAATCGAGTTTTGCGAATCTATCCACCCAAAATATTAAATGTTTATTTTTCTTTCTTTTATCTTATAATTCAAAACGTGGCCAAAAATGAGAATTTATCTAGGAAATACATGACTCTATTGGCTGCGATCTCCGACGCTTGGGGCAGGGGTTACCAAATGACTGATGATGGTTTGATATCCCTTTTGCTCGCCTTGCCCGAGGTTCCTACGGAACTTAGGGGAAGCTCCGCTTACGGATATCTTAGGAGCAAAAAACCGAAATCCATCAAAATCGCGTTGTGCGTCCTAATGAGGCACGGCTACTTAAAACGCGACTACGATGCCGATAACGATTGCTATTTCCTGAGGTTAAGCGAGAAAGCCAGGGCCGTTTCGCTTCCGGTTTTGGCGAAAAAGGAAGTTAAGGAGAGAAATGTCGTCATGTATAGAAAAATAAAAAAGGAGAAATAATATGGCAAAAGAATTAGCGAAATTCGAAGAATGGCCATTCCGTGTGCCTTCTTTACCGACCGTCAAGAAGAAACTCGGCGAGATCGTCGAGGAACTTAAGAACGCCAAAAATGCGTCCGAGGCGCTTTCCGCTTATAGGAAGATGAGCAAGCTGAACGACAAAATCATCGACGATATCACGCATATACAGGTTTTGTTCAGCTTAGAAACGACCAACCCGAAATACGAGAAAGCGATGAATAAGATCAATGAGATGCTTCCTCTTATCAATCTTGAATCGCAGGAATTCACGAAACTATTCGTTTCCTCTCCTTTCCGCAAGGAATTGGAGGAGAAACTCGGGAGTTTCCTTTTCACGATGTATGAGTATTCGCTTAAAGGATTCGATGAGCGAGTGGTAGCCGAAGCCCAAAAGGAAAACGAACTTCAAATGAAGTACGACGCCACCATCGCTTCGATCAAAGTGCCTTTTAGAGGCGAGACGTATAACCTCCCTCAAATGGGCAAGTTCCTCACCGATAAAGACAGAGCGACGAGGGAAGAGGCCGGCAAAGCCTACTATGGCTATCTCGAAACGAGGAAAGACGAGCTTGAAGGAATATATGACGAACTCGTCAAAGTCCGCGATCAAATGGCCAAGAAACTTGGCTATAAAAACTACGTCGAACTCGGCTATATCAGGATGAACCGTTTTGACTACACCCCGGAAATGGTCGCCTCATATCGCGAGCAGATCCACGATGTCGTGACGCCATTGGTCGCTAAAATCGTCAAAGAGCAACTTAAGAGATTAGGCATCAAAAAACCGCATATCACTGATTTGGGAGTCCATTTCTTGGATGGTAATCCCCTTCCAAAAGGAAGCACGGCCGATAAGGTCGAAGCGGCCAAGAAAATGTATGATGCATTGTCCCCGGACACCTCCTATTTCTTCCGCTTCATGGATGAGCACAATCTCATGTTCCTAGAAGCTAAACCAGGCAAGCAAAGTGGCGGATACATGACCTATTTCCCCGTCCATAAGTGCCCGATAATCTTCTCAAACTTCAATGGCACAAGCGGCGACGTCGATGTTTTGACCCATGAATTCGGCCATAGCTTCCAAGCTTATATGGCCCGTTCGATCAAGATTCCAGAGTACCGCATGCCGACTATGGAAAGCTGCGAAATCGATTCGATGTCGATGGAATTCTTCGCTGAGCCTTATATGGATCTCTTCTTCGATCGCCCGGAAAGATACCGTTACGTCCATTTGGCCGATTCGATCTCCTTCTTGCCTTATGGCGTCACGGTCGACGAATTCCAACACTGGGTATATGAGAATCCGAATGCCACGCCAAGCGAAAGAGACGCCAAATGGCATGAGCTCGAAATCAAATACACTCCATGGAAAGTCGAGGCGGAGAAAGATTGCCCATATATGTATAGCGGGCATCGCTGGCTCGTTCAGGCTCATATCTTCACAAGTCCTTTCTATTATATCGACTACACCTTGGCACAGGTTTTGGCCTTCGAGTTCTTCAATCTCGACCGCAAAGACCACGAAAAGGCGTGGAAGAAATATTTGAAACTTTGCAAGATGGGCGGCAAATACCCATTCTGCGAGCTCGTTAAGAAAGACGGATTGAAAGTGCCTTTCGACGAAGGGGTCCTAAAGAAGACGATCTCGCCGCTCAAGAAGGTTCTGTCTTCTTATAACGTCGACTAACGAAGATTCATAGGTGGCCGCCAAGCGCGGCCACCTTTTAACATAAAGATTTCGTTTTCGCATGACGGAAGCGTTTTTTATCCTTAAAGATATTAAAAATAACACCGTTTCAAAAGCGTTTTTGAAATATTTTTAGGTAGCGGAAGCCGTTTTGTTTTCTATTTCTAATCGATCTATGCTTCATCTTTAATTGTACGAAAAATATCGTAAACAACGCTTGTTTTTGTATTTTTAGAAATTCTTTTCCTGGTGAATCCAAACTTCTTTTCACGATATAGCGCTAAAGCTGTCGATGAATTTTGCCGTTGTTTCGTTTCTCTTTCTTTTGTGCTATAAAGTTGCAACGTTATGAATATAGATAAGCAAGAGAAAAGAAAGAAAGCGATTGATGAGGCGATAAACGTATTGTTGACGATTGTTGCAAGCGCTATCGGCGTTAGCTTTTCATGTGTTCGTTTATAAGAACAATTTCGCCCCAAGCGGCGTCGATGGCATCGCCACGATGATCCAAGAAGTGACAGGCTGGAACGCAGGCCTTCTTTCGATTTTGCTTAACGCGCCTCTTCTTATCATCGCCTTCTTCTTTCTTAGCAAAAGATATGTAATCTACACAGTTCTTTTCTCGTTATTGTCTTCTGGATTCATATATCTCTTATCCGCGGTTGACTTCTATCAATTCGTCGCTGAGACGGATAGGGTCGTTGTTGCCATGGCTTCTGGCGTTTTGCTTGGGGCGAGAACTGGGATAATGCTACGGATAGGGGCATCTAGCGGCGGAATCGACGTCATCGCCAGCGTCGTGAAAGAAAAAGTGCGCGCTTTGCCGGTCGAAAAAATCATCACTGCCATCTGCTACATCATCATCGCCTGCTCATATTTCGTTTATCACGATATTATCTCCATTTTGCTTTCCGTCGTGCAGATGTTCGTCTTTGAAAAAATGGTGGCTTTCGTGTTGAAAGACAGCCGAAACGCCGTGAAATTCGAGATTGTCACAAAGGAACCCGAGGCCCTCAAAAACGACATCATCTACAACTTGAAACACGGTGCTACGGTCGTTCGCGGAAAGGGTATGTTCACCGACGAAGAATCGTATATCGTCACTTCGATTGTGAACACGCGCCAAGTGCCCGAATTCTTGAAAATATTGAAGAAATATCCTCATGCGTTCGTCTATTACACCGACGTCACGGGAGTGAATGGAAATTTCCGCTGGCGGAGAGATGAGGAAGCCAAATAGATTCATCGCTTTGACTCGCCGCTTTTCTGCCGAAAAAGGCTATAGAAGAAACCGTATGAATTTCGGCGTTTCGATGTCGATATGACAAGGTTAGGGATTTCGGCTGATTCTTCGATTGTTTTATAAAATGGTAGAACAAAAAAGAACGCCTTAGCGACTAGCCATCACCTTCTCATGTAGCCCCAGTTATGAAAGGTGTAGAAGTTAAAGCGTTCTTTTGAAGCCGTGGCTTCATTATCAATCTAACATAGCGGTTGCGATTAGTCAAATTTAGCAAAATGAAAAGACCCAAGCTGAAGCCTGGGCCTTTTGTGATAGCGTCTTATTGAACGTCCGCTTTGCCGACGGAACCAAAGAGTTCCATCTTCTCTTGGACTTTGGCTTGGATGGCCAAGAAGCCTGGCTTAAGGAGCTTGCGCGGATCGTATCCTTTCGAACCGTTATCGGCGGTAGGATTGGCTTTGCCGGCTGCGCAATAGTCGATCGTCGCTTGGGCGAAGACGAGCTGGCAATCGGTATTGACGTTGATCTTGCTCATACCATCGTGAATGGCGTGCTTGATTTGGTCGTCTGGGATGCCGGTTCCGCCATGGAGGACGAGTGGGATGCCACCGGTCGCTTTCGAGATGTTCTCGAGTGCGTCGAAGTGAAGCCCATTCCATCCTTCCGGATAGATGCCGTGGATATTTCCGATGCCGGCAGCGAGGAAATCGACGCCGAGCGAGACGATTTTCTTGCATTCTTCTGGATCGGCGACTTCGCCATCGGCGGTGACGCCGTCTTCCGTTCCGCCGATCGCGCCGACTTCTGCCTCGATTGAGAGACCTTTGTCATGCGCTAAAGCGACGAGTTCTTTGGTTTTGGCGATATTTTCTTCGAGCGGGAAATGGGAGCCGTCGAACATGATGGAAGTGAAACCGGCGGCGATGCAGGCTTTCGCTCCTTCGTAGGTGCCATGGTCGAGATGAAGGACAACTGGAACGGTTATTCCGAGCGATTCGTCCATCGCGCGAACCATCGCGGCGACGACTTTGAAGCCGCCCATGTATTTCGCGGCGCCTTCGCTGACGCCCAAAATGACTGGCGATTTGAGTTCTTGGGCCTTCAAAAGAATGGCTTTCGTCCATTCTAGGTTATTGATGTTGAATTGGCCGACCGCGTAATGGTTCTCATGCGCGATTTTCAACATCCTTGCAGCATTGACTAACATTTATTCCAAACCTCCTAGTTCGGTGGCTATATTGTAGGCTTTTGTGCGCTTAAGAGAAAGCCTTTAAGTTGCCGTTTCTTTCTTTTAACGCATTACCGAATAGAAGAGACGAAAAGAAAAGAATTTTCGTTGATTCTATGATTTCAAATATCGTGTTGTTTCATGATAAAATGTTTTCGTCAAAGAGGTATATCACTATGAAAAAGGCTACTATTTACGTTCTTTCAGGATTGGCAATCGTTACATCGCTTTTTTCGTGCGGGAATGGCGCGGCAAAAGGAGACAAAGGCGAGGACGGAGCACCTGGATTAAATGGCCGTGATGGCGAAAAAGGAGCCGACGGTAATTCCGTTTTGACCGGACAAGGCTTGCCTTCTTCAAATTTAGGCTCCGACGGCGATTCTTATATCGACCTATCGAATTACGATTATTACGTCAAGGATAGCGGGGGATGGGAAAAGAAAGGCAACATCAAAGGGGAGACGGGGGCATACGTCGTCAAGACCGAAATCGATGGTGATGGACATCTTAAGATCACGCTTAGCAATGGCGACGTCTATGATGCTGGACAAATCAAGGACACGACGACGTATAAGGTCAATTTCATCGTCGATGGCGTAACGGCGAAGTCGATTGATGTGCCGAATGGCGGAAAAATATCAAGGCCCGCCGATAGCGATTTCCCCGGTTACACCATAACGTCATGGAACGTTAACGAAGATGGCGGATACCGTTGGCTTTATAGCGTCTACACCGTTACCTCGGATATCGATTTATACGCCGTATTCGCGAAGAATTCCTATACCATCACCATAAAAGAGGATAAATTCGGATTTGGGGACAAGTTCTACACGCTTAAATATAAAGACGCTTACGATTTTAGCTCCGCTTATACGAAAGACGGATACACTTTCTCTTTGCTTGATGGCGATGGGGCATCTTATCCTCTTTCTGGAATTTATGAGAAAGCCATGGATTTGACTTTGAACGTCAAATGGGAAGGACTTTCGCATGTTTTGACGTTAGCTAGTAATGATACAAGCAAAGGAAGTGGCAGCATTAATAAAGGAGTCACCCGTTATAACGAGGAGATAACGGTGACGGCTTCGCCGACTGCCGGAAATGTCTTCTATGGCTGGTATAAGGGCGATGAGCTTCTCACATACGAAAGCAAATACACTTTCACGATGCCTAACGACGATCTGACTTTGACGGCGAAGTTCGTGACCCAAGAGGAATACGATAAAATCGTCAAATTTGCGATGAGGCCCACTTTCGATGAAAACAAAGAATACATCACTTATGGCCTATATCCGCAAAGCTATGTGTCTGACGCGGAGACGATAAACGCCTTGGAGAAAGAAAGCCACATGATGACGCTCGTCGAATATAACGGCGATTATTATGCGAGGGTCACGGCGGCGCCATATAACGACGCGACGACATACACCTATAGCGATGGCTCCACAATCAGCAAGGATTCCGGAGACTGGTTCAAATTTGAGCCCATCAAATGGAGGGTGTTACGGACACTTAGCGATGGGACGCATGTGCTTTATTCCGATTTGATTTTGGATAGTGGAGCATATTCGAGCGGAACGACAAACGATTACTATAGTTCTTCTCTCCGTTCTAAGTTCACGGGTAGTTTTAAAAACACCGCTTTCAGGCTCAATAGCGATTTCTTGCTGGATTATGAGGTCAATGTGACTCCGACTAACACCAATTCCGAGACTGGGTCCTCGTCCGGCCATCAAGCTTGTAGCGACAAAGTGTTCGCTTTGGCGCAATACGAATATAGATTCGGTGAATCGATATCAGGGCACGGAGCGGCCGTCACAAGCGATTACGCTAGGGCGCTAGGTGTTTATACGAATAGCGGCGGCAAAGGGAATTACTGGTCGTCGACGCCTTTAAGCGGAAGCACCGATAAAGCTCTCTCCATCACCGAATCCGGGAGTCTCTTATCCGCCCCGATCGGCGATTATAAGGGAATCAGGCCTTCCATCGCGATCAAAATCCCAGATTAAAAGACTTTCTGCCCATTTTGAATCAACCTAAAAAGAGAAGCCTTTTGAAGGGGAGTTTTGGGTTATGGTTATTCCAATTCTATCGTTGCCGGCGGTTTGCTTGTGAAATCGTAGAGGACGCGATTGACGCCCGCCACTTCGTTGACGATCCTATCGCTTACATGCGCTAAGAAGGAGTAGGGGAAATCCATTGGCGAAGCGGTCATGAAATCGTCGGTTGAGACGGCGCGAAGGACAATCGCGTATTCGTAGCTTCGATAATCGCCTTTCACCCCAACGCTTTTCATATTCGATAAGGCGGCGAAGTATTGTGAGGTTTTCTTGTCGAAGCCGCTCTTTGCCATTTCCTCGCGATAGATGGCGTCGGCTTCTTGGACGATACGAACTTTCTCTTTCGTGACCTCGCCTATTATTCTGATTCCAAGCCCTGGCCCTGGGAATGGTTGCCTATAAACCAATGATTCTGGTAGCCCCAACGCTAAGCCCAATTTTCTCACTTCATCTTTGAACAGATGGTCCAAAGGCTCTACCAAACCTAAGAAATCGATATTCTTCGGAAGCCCTCCGACGTTATGATGCGATTTGATTTTCGCCGATATTCCTAAACCCGATTCGATGCGGTCGGGATAGATGGTGCCTTGCGCCAAAAAACAAGGCTTGGTGATTTTCTTTTCTTCTTTTTCGAACACATCGATGAAGGTTTTGCCGATGATTTTGCGTTTTTCCTCTGGCTCAATCACCCCTTTTAGATTGCCTAAGAACAATTCCCCGGCGTCGACGGCTCTAAAATCCAAAGAAAAACGGTTCTTGTCGCCGAATACCTCTTTTACTTCTTTGGCTTCGTTTTTTCTAAGTAAGCCATGATCGACGAAAACGCAGATAAGCCGTTCTCCGATGGCTTTGTCAAGAAGCGCGGCCGTAACTGCGCTATCGACGCCGCCTGATAAGGCGCACAAAACGTAGTTGTCTTTGACTTTTTCGCGGATTAAGGCGACGCTTTCGGCGATGAAGTCTTCCATTTTCCAGGATTTTGAGCAAGCACAAACGCCATAGACGAAATTGGCCAATATCTTTTGACCATAGACGCTATGGGCGACTTCGGGATGGAATTGGACGGCGTATAGTTTCTTTTCTTCATTCTCAAACGCGGCGTTTTCCGTCGTTTCGCTCGAGGCGATTCTGGCAAATCCTTCGGGCAGCCTCTCAACATGATCGCCGTGGGACATGAAGACGGTGTGGGAAGAAGGGATTCCTTCTAGTATGCGCGATTCGACGAGGTTATGGATTTCGGTGGATCCGAATTCCTTCTTGTCGCAAGGCGTGACTTCGCCTCCTAGTTTATATGCCATTTCTTGAGCGCCGTAGCATATGCCCAAAATCGGCTTGCCGAGGGAGAATATTTCCTTTTTGACGCTTGGGGCATCGCTTTCATAGACGCTTCGGGGGCCGCCGGTGAAAATGATGCCTTTTATAAGGGGATTTTTTAGTTTTTCTAATGGTGTGGTGTATGGCCATACCTCACTATAAACGGATAGATCGCGAACGCGCCTCGCGATAAGCTCGTTATATTGCCCTCCGAAATCGAGGACGACGATCATTTCTTTTTCCATAGACTCTCCTTAGTCGAATAATTCTAGCAAATAAGTCGTGAGGGTGGCGAAGGTAAAATAAAAGCCCCAAGCAACGCCTGGGGCTAAATAAGCGATTCTTTAAGCCGTTACGCTTCCTTTGATGCCGGTTGCGAACTCCGTGATATAGAGGGCGCAGAAGGCGACGGCAAGGATGGCGACTGGGATGTCTTTCTTGCTGAAGCGGCCGGAAACAAGGGTGCAAAGCGAATAGATGATGAAGCCGAAGGCGATGCCATCGCTAATCGAAGCCATGCAGATCATCGCGATGATGGTGGCGAAACCAGAGATGGTGGCCACCCAATCGTGCCAATCGAGCTCCTTGAGGTTAGTGAACATGCAAACGCCGACGTAGATCAAAGCGATATTCGGAACTTTGCCGGAGAACATGCCTAAGCCAGGATAGGCGAAGACGGAAATGCAGAAGAGAAGGCCAGTGGCGACGGCCGCTAAGCCAGTGCGAGCGCCAGCAGCAACGCCAGAGGTGCTCTCGACGAAGGAAGTGACGGTGGTGGTTCCGAAGATTGATCCAAGCACCGTGCCGCCGGCATCGGTGATCATGGCGTTGCGGTCGGAGACGGTGATGTTGCCGTCTTTGTCGACCATTCCAGCTCCGACTTCGACACCAACCAAAGTGCCGGTTGTATCAAAGAAGTCGATGAATAAGAGAACGAATATCAAGGCGTATCCTTGAGCGTTGGCCAAGATATCGAATCCGTGGAAGCAAGAACCAAGCAAGGTTCCGAAATTGCTCCAGTTGCCGTTTGATTCAAGAATGAATTTAACGGTTATTGGGGCACCATAGACGTCCTTGACGCCAGCTTCTCCTAACGACGCCTCGATGATTCCGAAGAGAACCATGACGATGATGACGGAGAAACGAGAAATCCATTCAGTTACTTTGTTCTTTTTCGATAATGCTGATAAAACGAAGACAACGATTACACCGATGAGAGTCAAAAGGGTTTGCGGATCGTTTAGGTATCCCATCGTAACGCCATCGCTGGAAACCGAGATGATGCCGGATGTCTTAAGCCCTAAATAAGCGATGAAGAAACCGATGCCGGCTGAAATGGCGATTTTCAAACTCTTTGGAATCGAACGGACGATGATTCCGCGAAGTGGGGTGCAAGAGATTATCAAGAAGAGGATGCCATCAATGAAGACAAGACACATCATTTGAGCATAATTGAATCCCCAAGTGCCAGCCAAATAGACGGCGATCATGGAGTTGATGCCCATGCCAGATGCCAAGCCGACCGGCAATTTGCCGAATAGGCCCATGACGATGGTGGTGATACCAGCCGATAGGGCGGTGGCGATGAAGATGCCGGCGTAAGCTTCGGCGCCGGTCAGATAAACGTCGCCATAGATCCATACTTGGCCAGCGTGTTCACCCGCTTTGATGAATCCTCCGAACCAACCGGAGAGAATGCCGGAATTGACGTTAAGGATGTAGAACATCGCCAAGAACGTCACGAGACCGCCGATTAGTTCTCTAGCGATCGATGAGCCTCTTTCGCTGATTGCGAAAAAGCGGTCGAGCCACTTGCCGAAGCCAGTCTTAGGCGACCAGCCCTTAGGCGCGTTGCTCTCGTCTGCGGTTTCCACAGTATTTGTGGTTTCAGCCATAGTCTTTCCTCCTATAAATGTTTAGACGAACAGCTTGTCGTTAGACATACATGAGGGGAGACTGGCGAAGGATAAAGGCGAAAAACGCAAAAAGGATGGCGTTCGATTTTGTTTTCGTCTTTTTCCTTTCTTTCTTGGGCTCGTAGTGTCTGACTTCATGGATCAGACGTAGAGACTGCCGGACCATATCTCTGGCATATACGACCTATCGACGTGATAAATATATTTTCTTTCTTAGCTTATTTGCACATGAAAGCGGTTTAACGATAAAAAGAGCGATAGCCTTCTTTAATATTGGCGCTTATATGTTAGAATGTAATGTTAGCAAGAGCGAAAAAATAGTCCCGATCCCATCTTCATTTTGATCCTCTTTCGTTAACTTTGAATTATGTCATTTTATGACATTATTATCTTGCCTTCCGACTCTTAAAAACTTTTTCGAGGGGAGAGACGAATTCTTTCTAAAGAAAGGGCATCATAATATCTTTTTCCGTTCCTTGGAAAGGCGAAAAAAGTTGTTGCGCGTTTCCTTTCCTCTTGCTAAAGTTTTCTCCCGGAAAGAAAAAATGAAACTCCGGGAAATGAACTCTCTGCGATTAAGAAAACGTAGGGAGAGTTTTTCTTTTTCGGGGCTTGTTTCTTCCCATTCCATCTCATTTGAAAGTTTTAAGGGCTTAGGTGACTAAGCCTTTTTTTCTAATGGGGGTGGCACAAAAAAGGAGGGCTTAGGCATGGACCAAGCAAAGAAACTCATTCTCGATGTTGATGAGAGCCCGAAGAAGATCTCCCAGTGGATCATCTTGGCTATTCAGCACGTGCTCGCGATGTTTGTCGCGTGTATCACCGTCCCACTTCTCGTTTTCTCGTCTGCAACCGTCGGAAAGGGCTTCGCGAATGCCGGTGCAAGCGTCCCTTATCTTAATTTCAACGGGGAGAGCTTAGCGCAGACGATGATCGCCCCGACCTTAGTGGCCGCCGGCGTTGGAACCTTAATTTATATAATCTTAACCAAGATGAAGAGCCCGGTCTTCTTGGCTTCGAGCTTCGCTTATATCTCGCCGATGTGCGGCGCGTTGGCGCTTGGCGCCATCCCGATGATGCAATCGGCCGATGGGCTCGTCCAAGCAACGGAAGGCGCGACCGTTGTTGGATATTTCGGGAATCTATGGGCCCTTCCAATCGGCATGGCCATGGTCGGATTGGTCTATGTCATCATTGCCGTCATTATCCGCTTCGCTGGCGTCAATTGGCTTAACAAACTTCTTCCAACCGTCGTCATCGGACCGGTTATCATGGTTATTGGTCTTGGCTTAAGCGTGAGCGCCATCAACAATTTGGTCTCCGCCAGCGGAAGCGTCGATAACGGATCATACAATTTAGTCGCCATTTTCTCAGGGCTTGTCGGCATGGCCGTCACCGCCATTTGCGCACATTACGGCAAAAAGACCTTAAGCCTCATCCCATTCGTTATCGGCATGTTGGCCGGTTACGTTACCGCCGCCTTATTCACCGCGATCGGTTATTATGGGGCTGGAAACGATTACTTCCATATCATCGACTTCTCGCCAATCGTCAACAATTTCTCGAACGTCAGCGTTCGTAGTTTCATCGATTTGCCAAGCTTCGTCTTCATGCCTGAGAACTACCAATCGGCAGTTGCCATAACCCCAGCCCAAATCGGAAGCATCGCCCTTCTCTTTATTCCGGTTTCCTTAGTCACCGTTTGCGAGCATATCGGAGATCATAAGAACCTATCCGGCATCATCGGGCGCGATTTACTCACCGAGCCTGGATTATCGAGGACTCTTGCGGGCGATGGCATCGCCACGGCCGTAAGCGGTATCCTTTGCGGCGCCGCCAACACGACTTATGGCGAGAACGTCGCCGTCGTTGGCGTAACCAAGATCGCCAGCGTCAAAGTCATCATCCTCGCTTGCATTATGAGCATACTCCTTGGCTTCCTTTCGCCTATAATGTGCATTGTTGAAACGATTCCGACTTGCGTCACTGGTGGCGTCTCGCTTCTCTTATACGGCTTCATCGCCGCAAGCGGTGTCAAGATGCTAATCAACGAGCAAATCGATATGTCGAAAACGAAGAACATCTTCGTCGCTTCAGTCATCTTGGTTTCTGGAATCGGTGGCCTCGTCATCAGCTTCATTGTTGGCGACACGAACGTAAGCATCACCTCAACCGCCGTCAGCATGATTCTTGGAATTCTCATGAACACGATGCTCCGCGATCCGAAACCTGCTATCGAAAATAAGGAAGAATAAAAAATGGAAATCAAAGATTATTCGAATGTCACCCTCCTCTCTCACCCTCTTATCAAACACAAAATCTCTCATCTTAGGATGAAGGAAACCCCGACTGGCGATTTCCGTCAATTCGTCAAGGAAATCGCCATGATGGAGGGATATGAGGCCCTCCGTCATCTAGCAACCGTTCCGACATTGGTCCATACGCCGATCGAAGACAGCGTCGAACCGATGGTGGAAGGAAGCAAACTTTGCTTCGTTCCGATTCTTCGCGCCGGCATGGGCATGGTTGATGGGCTTACTGCGTTAGTGCCGACCGCGCATGTTGGTCATATCGGCTTATACCGCGACGAAGTCACCCATGAGCCGCATGAATACTATTGCAAGCTCCCTAGCGGTCTTGAGAACATGGACGTCTATGTCCTCGATCCGATGCTCGCTACGGGCGGCAGTGCGATTGACGCCGTCAAAATGCTTAAGAGCCATGGTGCAAAGAAACTGTCCTTCATTTGCATAATTGCCGCTCCAGAAGGCGTTGAAGCCTTCGTCAAAGCAAACCCCGACGTTCCTTTGTATATCGGTGCGCTTGATAGGGAACTCAATGCCAATGCCTATATCTGCCCAGGACTAGGCGATGCCGGAGACAGAATATTCGGCACCATGAAATAAAGACGATTCTTACATAAAACTATCGGATAAGGGCTCTGCCGCCAGCGATGGCGAAAGAGCCTTTTTGAATATTTTCAACGTATATGGCCTGTTATGTTTTTTTAATCTTTTAAACAAGCAAGCGGAAGAACGATGACGTTGTCTTCTCTTTTTATTGCGAATTCCGTGTCGGTCAAAACGACTTTGCAACTCGGCGCTTGCATGATGGTGTTAGGATTGTCCGCAATATAGTTTTTGATGTTCTCTTCTAATTTATTCAAATGCTTTGCTCCTTCTTCGATGAATCCGCTTCCGCATTTGCACTCGAATAGGCCATATCTTCCGTCCGGAAGGAAAACGACGTAATCGCATTCCAAACCGAAACGGTCACGGTAATAGTTCAATGTTCCGCCGTATTTGCTCGCATAGACCGAAAGATCCCTTCCACACAACGATTCGAAAAGAACGCCTCTTGTTTTAAAATCTTTTGCCAAGGATTCGTTTCCGAGGTTCAATGCGGCACACGCCAAAGACGTTTCATAAAAGACTTTCTTTGGCAATGAGCGTATTGACGTTGAACTTCTTATGTTCGGATTCCAGGCTGGCACTTCGCGGATAACGAACAATCTGCTCAGCGCGCCCATATAGATATAGAAAGTGGAATCGGAAATCGGGTGCCCGCTGTCTCTTATGTCACTCAGTATCGTTTTGTTGGACACGGGCGTCGATATGTTCCTGGCCAAGGATTTTATTAGCGCTCTCACCGCTAAAGGGTTAATGTTCATCCCAACGGCTTCATTGAATTCGGTTGAACACAACGAGTCCAAAGCTTGTTTTCCATAGATTGAGTTATCTTTGTTTTTGCGAATGACGGCAACAGGCCATCCTCCTCTGACGATGACATTGGTGATTCCGTCTCTGTTTAGTTTGGATATCCCGTTTATTTTTGTGGAAGTGTCAAAAAGATCGATGAAGGAGATTTGATTGCTTGATTCTCCTGACTCCGAAAGAGACATGGTTTCCATATCGAGCGTCGATATTCTCATTGAACCTGTATGCTTCGTTTTTCCTTCCTTCGGAGAAAAAGAACCGGTAAAGATGAATAATGAGCTTTTTTGCGGATTGCGGTCAATGTATCTCCTTGCGGCATCCCAAACGGCGGGGTAGGTTTGCCATTCGTCAATAAGGCGGGGATTTTCTCCTTCTAGAAAGTAATTGGGGTCGTTTTTCGATATCAGATTGAATTGTTCCTCGTTGCTGACATCATCCAGATAGATCGCGGAATGAGAAAAATGTTCGGCTGTTGTTGTTTTCCCACACCATTTCGGACCACGCAAAAGCACAGCTCCGAAAGCGTCCAATTGTTCTTGTAATTTTGTTTCAATGATACGGTTTCGATATTCTTTTGTCTTGTTTGTTTTCATGGCATCATTTTAAAGCGTTTCTCCATGTTTTTCAAATTATATTGGAGTGTTTTGGAGTTTTTCATTGGAGTGTTTTGGAGTTTTTCATTGGAGTGTTTTGGAGTAAAAAAGTTTTTGCCGATGCTTAAATGCGCACAAAAAAAGCGATCCGGCTGGGATTATCAACCGATCGCTTTGCTTTTAATTTCTGTGATTTAACGGTCGACCAATTCGTCCATGTGTTTAACCTCTTCTGGGGTTGGCACATAGACATAAGGATCGTTACGGTGTAATTCGCGATAATCGAGGCCGTATCCGACGACGAATTTGTTTTCGTTGAGCGTTTTTCCAACGTAATCGATTTGGACTGGCACTTTCCTTGCGCAAGCTTTATCTAATAACGTCGTCACGATGACTTGCTTTGGGTTGTATTTTTCTTTGAAATGCTCAACCAGATATTTCATGGATAAGCCGGTGTCGATGACGTCCTCAACGATGACGAGGCTTCGTCCCTCTATATTCGTTGAGATGTCTTGCTTCAAAGTCACTTTGCCAGTACTCTTGTCGCCTTCATAGCTCGACACTTGGATATAGTCGACCAAGATGTCGATCGATAGGTGCTCGATCAAATCGATCATGAAATTGGCTGCGCCTTTCATGACACATACGAAGATGGGGAGTTTTTGATCGTCTTTTAGCCTTTCGCTTAAAGCGTGGCCGATGCGGGTGGTGGCTTCCACGATCTCTTCGTGGGACATGACGAGTTCTAACATTTGTTTTCTCCTGGTTTTTCGTTAGCGAATCAAATGAATATCCTACTATAGATTATTTGCATCGACTTTTGGAAAGAAAGCGCTATCTCAAGCGAAATTAATTTTTGTTATGGGTATGGCGAAAGATGAGTAGCATAATAAAGTGATATAGAGGCTCGCCTCAAAGATCAATGGAGGAAAGTAGCACAATGCTAGACAATGCGATCTTATTCTCGTTATCCGCCAACCAAGACCTCGCCGCTTCAATCGCCGAGAAGCTTCATGTCAGTTTGGGACAAAGGAGCATCAAGCATTTCCCGTCCGGTGAAATCATCGTCGAACCGATAGAAACGGTTCGTGGAAAGGATGTCTTCATCATCCAATCGACTTGCCCTCCAGTTAACGACAATCTCATGGAGACTTTGATTTTCGTCGACGCTCTTCGCAGGAGCAGCGCTCGCGAAATCAATTTGATAATCCCTTATTTCGGATATGCCAGGCAAGATAGGAAGGCCAAGCCAAGGCAGCCGATCACGGCCGCTTTAGTGGCCCATTTGCTTACGACGGCAGGGGTTGACCGCGTCGTGACCGTCAATTTGCACGCCGCGCAGATACAAGGTTTCTTCTCTTGTTTGGTCGACGATTTGACGGCCGTGCCTCTCTTAGGAAAGGCTTTGATCGCCGGTTGCGAAGACTTATCGAACGTCGTCGTCGTCTCACCTGACCACGGCGGCGTTACTCGTGCCCGTTTATTGGCCGAGCAAATGGACGCTCCATTGGCGATCATCGATAAACGCCGCAATTCGAAACTCGAACCGGAAGCCATGAACATCATAGGCGAGGTCAAAGGGAAAGAATGCGTCATGGTCGATGATATGATCGACACCGGTAAGAGCGCGGTAATCGGGGCGAACGCGCTTCTCGCGGCCGGTGCAAAGAATGTGAAAATCGCTGCGACGCACGCCGTCTTCAGCGATCCATGCTACGACTTGCTCTCCAACGGACCATTCAAGGAAATCATCGTCACCGATTCGATTCCTCTCTCTGAGCGCTTCGCAAAGCTCAAATCCGTTCGCGTCGTGCATTTGGCCAGCATGCTTGCGGAATGCATCGACCGCATCGTGGCCAATAACCCTCTCTCGGCTGTTTATGCCGCGTATGCATCTAATGAGGATTTCAAAAAGAACGGCGATTAACGCCGTTTTTTCTTAATGGAGGATAAAAAATGAAATTGGACAACATTCAGGTCGGATTGACGTATGACGATATCCTTTTGATTCCGCAGCGCTCAAGCGCTTTGCCAAGCGAAGTGTCGCTAAAAACTTATTTAACGCCTACTATCCAACTAAATATTCCTATCGTCAGCGCAGCCATGGATACGGTTACTGAAGCGCCGATGGCCATCGCCCTCGCCAGAGAAGGTGGCATTGGCATGATTCATAAGAACATGTCAATCGAAGAGCAGAAGAAAAATGTCGAGCTCGTCAAGAGAAATGAATCCGGCATGGTTATCGATCCAATCACCCTTCGTCCGGAGCAAACCTTGGCCGAAGCGGAAGCCCTTTTGCATCATTATTCGATTTCTGGTCTTCCGGTGGTCGATGACAATATGAAGCTCATCGGCATCTTGACCAATAGGGATATCCGTTATCTCAAAGCCGACGATACGCCAGTTAAAAACATCATGACCAAAGACCATTTGGTGACCGGGAAAGAAGGCATCACTCTCGACGAAGCGCAGGAAATACTTTGGAAAAACCGTATTGAGAAGCTTCCAATCGTCGATGATAACGGCGTTCTTGTCGGCTTGATAACCTCCAAAGACATCGATAAGAAAAAGGATTATCCTCAAGCAGCGAAGGATTCGAAAGGCCGTTTGCTTTGCGGCGCCGCCGTCGGCGTCGGAGCCAATACCATGGAACGCGTCAAAGCCTTATATGAAGCCGATGTCGACGTCTTGACGATCGATAGCGCCCACGGCCATAGCGCGAATATCTTGCGCACGGTGAGAGAAATTCATGCCGCTTATCCGTCTTTGCCTTTGATCGCCGGAAACATCGTAACGAAAGAGGCAGCAAAGGATTTGATCGAAGCTGGCGCCTCTTGCGTCAAAGTCGGAATCGGCCCTGGCTCGATATGCACGACCCGCGTCGTGAGCGGCGTCGGAATGCCTCAAGCCTCGGCTGTCGACGAGGTGAGTTCCTATTGCCGCGATAAAGGGGTCTGCGTGATCGCCGATGGCGGCATCAAGTATAGCGGCGACATCGTCAAAGCCTTGGCTATTGGCGCTGATAGCGTTATGCTCGGATCTTTGCTAGCCGGTACCGTCGAGTCTCCAGGCGAAGAAATCATCTATCAAGGCCGTCGCTTCAAGTCCTATGTCGGAATGGGAAGCTTGGCGGCGATGAAGAGAGGGAGTGCCGATCGTTATTTCCAAAAAGCGGACACGAGCCCTCGCAAACTAGTTCCGGAAGGCATCGAAGGAAGAGTCGCCTTCAAAGGACCTCTAAGCGATACGATTTATCAGCTTTGCGGCGGCATAAGGAGCGGCATGGGCTATTGTGGTGCCATCGATTTGGCCGCTTTAAGGTCGAATGCGCATTTCGTGAGGATCACGAATGCCGGTCTTCGTGAGAGCCATCCGCACGACGTCAATATCACCGTTGAAGCGCCTAACTATTCGAAACAAGGCGAATAAAAAACGAAAAAACTATGCAAAACCCCTTTCGATTGCGTTCGATAAGGGGTTTTCTTTTGACTTTTCGAAATCAGTTGAACAAAACGAAAATGAACGGCAAAACAACGCAGTTTTCGTATTTTTCAAAACGTGCAAAAACAATTTGACGACTTATAAGGTGGATGGTATATTTATTGGCGCACGTTTAGGCGTCATCTCTAGCGGATGCTTAGCTCAGCGGGAGAGCATCGCCCTTACAAGGCGGGGGTCACAGGTTCGAAACCTGTAGCATCCACCACCTTAGCGTGTTCGATAAAACTGTGGGCGAATAGCGAAGTGGCCAAACGCGGCTGACTGTAAATCAGCTCCTTCGGGTTCGGTGGTTCAAATCCATCTTCGCCCACCACGTCGATTGGGGTGTAGCCAAGCGGTAAGGCAACAGACTTTGACTCTGTCATGCACTGGTCCGATCCCAGTCACCCCAGCCAGCATCCTCCGTTAGCTCAGTGGTAGAGCACTTGACTTTTAATCAAGGGGTCGACGGTTCAAGCCCGTCACGGGGGACCATTCTATTGGGCCCGGGTGGCGAAATGGTAGACGCAAAGGACTTAAAATCCTTCGGGCGAATAACCCATACCGGTTCGAGTCCGGTCCCGGGCACCAAAAAAATGTTCATTGGATGTGATGTGAATCACATCTTTTCTTTTATTTCCGACGGCGAAGCAAATTTATGATAGGTCTTCTTTCCTATATTCGTGTTGATAAGAAGGCGCTTGGCACCTATTTTTTTCAGGGCGTACATCAAGGTACGCTTAGAGACGCCGCTTTCATTCATTATTTCCTTGTTCGATATACCGAAATCGGAAAATAACGTCGCCTCCCCAATCAATTCGTAAACCTTCTTTTCGGATTTAGTCATGCTGAATGAGTCGCTTTTGCTCATTTTGAAGTAATTCGATTTGACGCTCATTTTTGCACCTCTGGAATCGATGCCAACCGAAAAGAAAAACGGCAACGCAGTCGTTGCCGTAATGAGACATGTATATCGATTTCGCTTTAGAACCCAGGTTTTCCAAGAAGATGGAACATGTTCTTCTTATAGACTTCGACGCCGGGTTGGTTGAATGGGTTCACCTCATTAAGATAGGCGCTCATCGCACACGCTCTTTCGAAGAAATAGAAGAG
Organism: bacterium; assembly: GCA_963616935.1. Lineage (GTDB taxonomy): Bacteria > Bacillota_I > Bacilli_A > RFN20 > CAG-826 > UBA4951. Next base: position 236,693 of record CAVEMS010000001.1, read on the forward strand.
ATAGCCGAGGTTAAACGGATTCATTCCTTCGCATTCCAGAACGATGTTATCGACTTTGGCGACTTCACTATGGGCGGAAAGCGTTCCTTCCATGGCCTTATCTTGGATGTACCCCAGATCTTTTCCTTCGAGGTAGTTAAGACCGTCGAGGTTTTCGTCGTCGTGCGGCACTTTCACGGAATCGCGGTGATTCATCATGCGTAGAGTCGTTTCGAAGAATATCGGGCTTCCTTCTTGGACGAATTGGCCTAAGGAATGAAGGTCGGTGGTGAAAGTCACGCTATCGGGGAGAAGGGATTTGCCTTCCTTTCCTTCGCTTTCGCCGAATAGCTGTTTGAACCATTCGCCGAGCTGGACGAACGAAGGAACGTACGTCACGAACATCTCGACCGATTTTTTATGCTTCTTCCACATTTCATGGCGGAGGACGGCGTATTTATAGGCCTCGTTTTCGAGAAGGTTTGGATTAGACGTGTCTTCCCTGGCTTTGGCGCTTCCTTTGAGAATCTCCTCCGGATCGATGCCGGCGCAGGCGATCGGGAAGAGCCCGACTGCGGTTTGGACACTATAACGGCCGCCGATGTCGTCAGGCAAGACGAAACGGACATAGCCCTCTTTCTTTGATAACGTCAACAAAGCGCCTTTGGAAGCGTCAGTGGTGGCGAAGATCGCTTTTCTTGCCATATCGACGCCATCGCGCCTTTCGATCATTTCCTTTAACAGCCTGAAAGCGACGCTCGTTTCGGTGGTGGTGCCGCTTTTGGAAATGACGTTGATGGCGAATTTCTTGTCCTTAAGATAATCGAGGACGTTTTTTACGTAGGTCGGATCGAATGTCTGACCCATATAGATGATTTCCGGTTTGTGGTTATTAAGAGTGCCGTTTATTGCTTCAATCGCCGCTCTGGCGCCTAGATAGCTGCCTCCGATACCGCAAACGACCAAAACGTCGAAGTTATCGCGGACGTATTTGGCGCTTTTTTTGATGAGCTCCAATTCTTCCTTATCGTAATCGACGGGGTGGTCGACCCAGCCTAGGAAATCGTTTCCGGCTCCGCTTTTTTCTTTTATCGCTTTGTCGATTTCGGCGACTTTGTTCTTGTATTCGTTCCAATCGATTGGATGTACCAAATGCTCGGTATTAGTCTTGATTATCATGATTCATTTCCTTTCCTCGATTCTCACTCTCTATCCATTCGGGAAGCTTTTTCGCGAGCTCCTCAAAGGATATGCGACTGGGATCGATTCTTTTTCTATGGAGCGATTCTTTCTTTTCTTGAACGCTCATTTTCTTTAACGAGACGCGCAAAGACGCTCCTTCTTCGCTTAGTTCCACGACTTTCACCTTATAAATGTTTCCGACTTTTACGAAAGAGGTGAAGTTTCTTATGTATGAATTTGATATTTCGCTGATATGGAGCAAGCCGGTTTTTCCTTCGTCAAAAAGCATGATCGCGTAACTTGGGTATACGCGCACGACCGTCCCTTCCAATATGTCTCCGACCTTAATTTCCTTCATCGTTATGAATCCAATCCGATAAATCTTCTTTAGATGTGATTTTGACGTTCTTTGTATCGCCCTTCATTATATATAATGAGCCCTTGAAAGTCATTTCGAATATCGAACCGTCATCGGTGAAATCCTTTAACGACGAACGTTCGATGTTATGGAAGGCGGTGAGCAATTTGTCACCGACGAATGCTTGCGGGGTCTGAACCCTATAGACGTTTTCTCGCTTCAAATAAGCGACGCCGTTCTCATTTTCGAAGATTAAGGAATCAACGTTCTTGATGACTGGTATCGCCGATCCGTGTTTAGATGCCGCTTCCATGACGCTTTCGATGAGCTCTTTCGTTATATAAGGCCTATCGGCGTCATGAATCAAAACAATCGACGAGGTTTTTGCGATGGATTTTTCGATTTTTAACAGGGAATTATAGACACTTTCCTCTCTGCTATTCCCTCCTACGACTAAATCATATTCGAATTGTTCGTCGACGTGTTTCTTTATTAGTTCCTCGACTTTCCTTTCGTCTTTTTCCCTTATCGCGAACACGAAGCGATCGAAAAGATTCGTCGATTTGATCTTTATGAATGTTTCGATGAATAGTGGCAAGCCTCTATCCGATACGGCATATTGTTTGGGAAGATTGGCATCGGCTCTAGAGCCGCTTCCGGCCAAAAGGAGAATCGCGACGTTCATATGCTTCTCCTTTCTTTTGATATTCTATAACGAAAAGCGGCGCTTGATTAAAAGAAGATGATTAAACGAAAACAGAAAATGTTATTTGCCATTTTCCCTTTGTGAGAGGGATTCGTTGATGGCGACGCCTTGAACGATGAGCTGCATTATCTTCTCGAGCTCCGATCCTTCGCGGTAATCGGCTCTGGCGGTGTAATTGACGCGCCCGTCATCATATAATTCTTGGACTTTTTCTCTGTTGCCCTTCGGATAGACCGCTATCGATTTGCCGCCACTGTTTTTGACGACGACCATCGATGGGATGTCCGTCATTCCATCGCCTATATAGACGATGTTGTTATAGGGGACTCTTCTCTCTGGGCGTTTCTCATTAACCCCAACGTCGTCTGTGGCATCGTAAACGCCTTTGGAAATGCGATAGAAATATTGCGTTTTTTGGGTGAAATTAATGACTAATTTCGGCCATAGAGGCAACTTCGTGACGGGATCGAAATAAAATTCGCAGCCATATACCATTTTGAATTCTTTGTATATCGGGCATCCGGCGACGATCTCGCGGTTACCGGAACTCACTAGATAGTGCTCAACTTTGACTTCGTGTTTTTTCCCGTATTCGTTGATTCTCGAAAACCAATCCAATACGCCAGGGAAGAAACGGATTTCCCTTCCCATCTCCTTAAGGTATTCGTTGGTCATTTTGATGCCCTTCTCTTCGCAGGACTTCATCATGACGTATAGATACGATAAAGTGCGTTCCATGCCGGTTTTCGCGGAGAATTCGCTCGTCTTCGCCCAGAATTCTTCCGGCGACATCCCTAAGGAGGGGATAAAGGAGAAATTCTGCATGTCGCTAGTGGCGAGGGTGCTGTCGAAATCGTAGAGAATTGCTAAAATTGGTTTTTTCATGGTTTTGTCGCCGTTCTTACGGCCATTAAGTATAAAACAACTTAGGAAATAAAGCAAAAATGCCAAAAAGCGGCGTATTTAATCATCTTTGAGCGTGAACGAGATGTTTGTTTTCTCTTTTTTCTTCGTTCGCATTAGAATTATTGGCGAAATGGGACCGTTAGAGATCTTCTTGTTAGTGCTAGCCATCGCCTTTGTGGCGTATTTGGCATTTTTCGTTTATGTCTTCGTGAGTCTTCTTTCCTTCCAAGGGAAGCTCAATCACAGGTTGACCGCTTTCAGCGTGCTTCTAAAGGAAAAGAAAGATGTCCTATCCTCCTTGTATTCCGATTTGGACGCCAAGAACGTTGTGATGGATTCCGCTACGAAGGCCTCTTGCGCCAAAATGTGCTGGCTTAGGATCGATGCCCTTAGGGAAAACGAGATCAAGCCGATTCTCCTCACTATCTCCGATCTTCAGAAAAGACTGACCTTATTGGTTAGCCAAAGCGAAAGCCTCAAGGACGACCCTGACGTCAAAAGGTTTTTGAGTACGCTCTTAGATATCGATAGCAATTACCGCAAAATCGTCGCCGTCTATAATTCCGAAATAATCGGATATGAGTATTGGCGGAAAATGTGGCTATATCGCCCGATCTTCTATTTGTTCGGCTTCCGAAGAAGAACGCGTTTGAATTAGAAATAGAGTTCGTAATCGACTAAGCCATCGTAGAAATCCTTTTCGTGGCTGACGATGATGACGCATCCGGGGTATTTTTCGATGGCTTGGAACAAAGAGTCCTTGGCTTTTTGATCGAGATGGTTGGTCGGCTCGTCGAGGACTAAGAAATTGCTTTTCCTTAAGGACATCAAAGCGAACCTTGATTTGGTGACTTCGCCACCCGAAAGCTCGTTCATCGGTCGCATTGCGAGTTCCTTTTTGACGCCTGTCGACCCTAAAGCCGTCCTTATCTCAGTGTTCGTTTTCTCGGGGTATATCGACGAAAGGAATTTGAACGGCGATAGCGACAAATCGATTTTCTCGTCTTGGCTATAATAGTTGACTTTTATTCCGTCTAACCAGGAAAAAGAGCCGGATATTGCAGGGATATCGCCTAAAATCGTTTTTAAAAAAGTCGTCTTTCCAACACCGTTTTGACCTAATATTGCAATCTTTTCCCCTTCTTTCAAAACGAAGCTTATCGGCGATAAAAGAGGTCTTTTATACCCGATGACGAGTTCTTCTATCTCTAATGGCTTTTGCCCGACCGGATGCGTATAGGGGAAGGAGAAATTGATTTTTCCCTCGCCCTTCATCGGCGCATCCATCCTTTCGAGATGGGACAGTCTTGCGCGGTGACTTTTGGCCGCTTTAGCGCTTGTGGCTCTCACGATATGGGCGGCGATGAATTGCTCTTCTTTCTTGATGTAACGTTGCTGAGCTTCGTAATTCTTCTCGTATTGTTCCTTATCGAGCGCATGCTGCGCTTCATAATGTTCATAGTCGCCTTTGTAACGGGTTATCGTGCCGTTTTCCAAAACAAAGACGACGTCGGCGATCTTTTTTAGGAACGCTTGATCGTGGCTCACGACCAAAAACGCATTCTCGTATTTGCTTAGGTAGTTAGCCAGCCACTCGACTTGTGTGGCATCCAAAAAGTTCGTCGGCTCGTCCATTATCAGGACATTCTTGTTTTCGAGGAGCATTTTGACTAAGTATGCCTTCTCACGCTGTCCTGAGCTAAGGGCGTGTAACGGCATTTCCATATGTTCTTTGTCTAGGCCTATCCCATCGGTCAAGCGCCCGACTTTCTCCTCAAGCGCGTAGAAGCCTTTCTGATCGAGTTCCATTTGAATCCGTTCGGCTTTTGCAATGTATTTTTCGAAATTTTCGAAGTCATTCGCGGATTCTTCGTATAGTTTTTGCATGGCTTTCTCTTTGTCGTAGAGGTCTTTATAGACGCCATAGAGGTATTCGCTTAAGGACATGTCCTTATCGATTTTGAGTTGCTGATCGAGATAGGAAAAGGTGACGCCGTTAGTCCAGATCACTTTGCCTTTATCTGGCAAAATGTCTCCGACTAAGATATTGAGCAATGTCGTTTTACCAGTTCCGTTTGCGCCAACCAAAACTGCGTGCTCGCCGGGATTTATCTTCATCGACGCTTTGCGATAGAGCTCTTTGTCGCTGTAATTGAATTCTATGTCCACGCATTCGAAGAGGGCCATGCGCTAGAGTTTATCACAAAGAGCGAGGAAATACCCAGGAGATACGAAAAAAGCGAGCTTTCGCTCGCCGATTTTCATTTGGTGCGGGAAACCAGAATCGAACTGGCATGGGTTGCCCCATACGCCCCTCAAACGTACGCGTCTACCATTTCCGCCATTCCCGCGGCAACGTGTATTATACGCATAGGCAAAGAAGGTATCAACATTTTTTGAAACGAACTAAGAGCTTGCCGTTTTCTTAAAGAAAGACACCATTAGACGGCGAAATGCGGGAAAAATAGGCACGCCATCGCAAAATATATCAATAACGTCGTGACATCCATTACGGTGGTCAAAAGAGGCTGGGCCAATAAAGCAGGATCTTTTTTGATGGCGGCTGCACCCATGCATAGAAGACTGCCTATGATTTTTGAGACGGTGATGGCTGCGAACATCGTGATGGCTACTAGCGCTGAGAAAGTGAGCGCATGAACCGCGAATTCTCCGGCGAGCGGGCCATTAAAGGCCATGCCGCCATTCCAGACGTTATAGCCGGTGAAGTCGTAGTTTGCTCCATCGGGATCTCCGACCACGCCTAGGCTCACGATTCCGGTGTATTCTTCGATGACGATCCATACGAAGGCGAATACCGCCACGAATAAGCCGACCAATAACGAGCTTCTGAATTCCTTCCAAAGAACCTTGAAAGTCTCCTTTGGAGAGAATTCCTTGGTGGCGAGCGATCTAATCATCATGCCGGTCGTCTGCCCTCCAGCGTTTCCGCCGGTGTCCATCAAAGTCGGGACGAAGGAAATGAGAATCGGCAGATGGACGAAGATGTTTTGTAGTTCCAAGCGGTTCAAAACCATCGTCGTGAAGGTCCCAAGAATCAATAATGCGATGATCCAAGGGAAGCATTTCCTGGCGTTTTCCCAAATGCCCATGGATAGATATGGCTTTTCCATCGGTTCCATGTTGGTCATGCGGGCCAAGTCTTCCCCTGTCTCTTCGACGATGACATCAACCGCGTCGTCGACTGTGACGATGCCCGTCAAGCAATCGTCTTCGTTAAGGACGGCCATCGCGTTGATGTCGTATTTTCGGAACATGTTACCGATTTCCTCTTGGTCGGTGTTGACGTGGCAATAAGGCGCGTCATGGTTCATGATGTCGCTTAGGAGCTCATCTTCTTTGGCGAAGATCAAATCGTCTAAGTCGACGGTTCCGACAAATTTCCTTTTGTCATTCCTGATGAATAAGGTGTAGACGGTTTCGGCGTCTTTACCTATCTTTCTAATCATTTTGATGGTATTTGCGACCGTCTGATGCTCTTTGAATTCCAAATATTCGGTCGTCATGATGGCGCCAGCCGTTCCATCTGAGTACTTAAGGAGTCTATTGACGTCTTCCCGCATATCCTTATCGGCTGCGCTTAGGACTTTCCTAGCGAGGTTGGCGGGCATATCTCCGACGGTGTCGGCGATATCGTCGGCGGACTGGCTATTGATAATCGAAACGAGTTCCTTGTTGGTCATCGCTTTGACGAGCTGTTCTTGCTTTTCTTGCGAAAGATCGTCGAAAAGAGGCGCCGTATTTGAGCTCGAGTTATCGCGGAAGAAAGTGATGAGCTCCTTTGGCTCGAGATCTTCGGCCGCCAAGGCGATATCGGCGTCGGGGACGTTATCGAAAATCTCACGCATCGCCTTTTTGTCGTGCGAATTAATCAAATCCTTTAAGACTTCGCTGTTGAATTTGTTGGAGGTGACGTCTTCCGACGTTATTTCGTCGTGCGGAGTGTCTATTTCGCTAGGAAGAGGCTCTTCCATTCCGTTCTTTTCGTCTTCCGTTTTCTCGTTTTTCTCTTCTTCTTCCATGGCCGGCCTCCTTTTGCTACGGCTAGTCTATCCCATCGCTTATGAAAAAGAGAAATGTTTTCGTTTCGAAAACGACATTTTTCCCCTATTGGGAAATAGAAGCCTATAATAATCCGTGCGAATATAGCAAGGAGATAAAAATGTCTGAATTGAAATTCATCGTCGAGACGAGTGCGCGCCATATCCACGTAACGCAAGAGACCCTCGACTATTTGATGCTTTCCGAAGAGGAAGTCAAAGAAGGGAAACACGCTGAGCTTGGCGTCAAGAAGATGCTTTCCCAGCCTGGGCAATTCGCTTCTGATACGAAGCTTGATATCTATGGACCGATCAATCCGAAAACCGGCAAGGAGTCCTGCATCAAAGGTGTTTCGATTCTCGGACCCGTCCGTAAGGAAAACCAAGTCGAAATCAGCGGCACCGATGCCAGGAGTTTGAAGGTGAACGCCCCAATCCGCGAGTCTGGTGACGTCAAAGGAAGCGCTGCCGTTAAACTAGTGAACCCGGTCAATGGCCATTCCGTTGATTTGGCCGAAGGCTGCATCATCGCCAAAAGACATATTCATATGACGCCTGCCGATGCCGATGCCTTTGGAGTCAAAAACGGCGAAATCGTCCGCGTTTTGATCTCTGGAACGGGCCGCGAGACGATTTTCGGGGATACGGTCGTCCGCGTTTCGCCGAATTATAGCTTGGCTATGCATATCGATACCGACGAATCCAACGCCGCTTGGGCGTCTGGCGCTATTTACGGAAGCATCGTGAAATAATGGAAAAGAATTACCGTTATAAACCACAAAACGTCTGCTCTCGGGAAATCGTCATCACAATTGATGAAAACATCATCAAGAAAGTGATGACGGTACGCGGGTGCCCCGGCAATACGCAAGGCGTCAACCGCTTGGTCGAAGGCCGAGACATCGACGAAGTCATCTCCAAGCTTGACGGCATCCGTTGCCCTGGCTCGAAAGATGGCGCGACTTCTTGCCCAAATGAGCTTGCGAAGGCCTTGAAAGCCATCAAAGACGGCGACATAAAGCCGGAATAGCCACCAAAATCCGAAATGAATCACTGCCCAATGGGCAGTTTTTCTTTTACTCTTCCAATTTGCCGATAAAGCTATAGAATATCTCTCGCAAAAAGTTCTTCATCAAGAAGCGTCTCCTAGGGCAATGAGACGCTAGCAACTCCTTAATGAACATAAAGGTAAGTGCTCGCCCCAGCTGGATCCCACTTCCAGAGCGATGAAGATAGGAACGCTAGAGGCTTCCACTTAGTGGGAGTTCTTTTTGTGAAGAGAGGTAACATGAAAGAAAAGATTCTATTCACCAGTGAAAGCGTATCCGAAGGGCATCCCGATAAGGTCTGCGATCAAATCGCGGATTCCATTTTGGATGACATTTTGCTCCATGACGAGAAAGCGCATACCGCGATTGAGGTATTCGCTACCGAAGAATATGTTTTAATCGGCGGCGAAGTGACGTCCGTTTATGCTGCGCCATACGAAAAAATCGCCAGAGACGTGCTTAGGAAAATAGGCTATACATCGCCGGAAATAGGCATAGGATGCGATTCCTGCCAAATAGACGTCCGCGTCAAAACGCAATCCCCGGACATCAACCGCGGAGTCGAAAGAGAGGATATTCTTAAGATGGGCGCCGGCGATCAGGGCATTATGTTCGGCTATGCCTCGAATGAATCGAAGGGATATATGCCTTTAGCCATCTCAATCGCCCATAAATTGGTCCGTTTGGCCTCGTCACTAAGAAAAAGCGGCGACTTCAAAGGCTCCCGCCCTGATATGAAAAGCCAAGTGACCATCGACTATACCGATCCCAAAAACCCGAAAATAGACACCATACTGATGTCTTGCCAGCACGATGAGAAGGTCGATTTGGATTCCTTCAAAAAATATGTGCACGATTCCATCATGGTGCCGACGGCCGCCTCTTTTGGGCTTAACATTGACTTCAAATATTTGATTAACCCCACTGGTCGTTTCGCGATCGGAGGTCCTTTAGGCGATACCGGATTGACTGGTAGAAAGCTTATCGTCGACACTTATGGCGGTAGCTCCCGCCATGGAGGCGGAGCCTTTAGTGGGAAAGACCCGTCGAAAGTCGATCGTAGCGCATCTTATTATGCGAGATACATCGCCAAAAACATCGTCGCTTCCGGCGCTTGCGATAGATTGGAAGTCCAATTGTCCTATGCGATCGGAGTTCCGGAGCCTTTAAGCGTATCGGCGAATGCTTTCGGGACTGAAAAAGTAAGCGAAGAGAAGATAAGAGAAGCCATAAGGACCTTCTTCGACGCGAGACCTGGCGCAATCATCTCCAATTTCAATCTTCGTCATCCTTCTTTCAAATACGCAGATACATGCAATTATGGCGTTTTCGGAAGGCCTGATCTTGATTTGCCTTGGGAGAAGCTCGATAAGGTCGAGGCGCTAAAGGAATTCTTTAAGATCTAATCTTAACAATTAAATTAATATTTCGATTGTTTCTTTGATATTTTTTGCTTTTATTGTTGTTTTTTCAAAGTGTTTTAAAATGTAGGTGTAGGGTAAAATCCCTGGAGGTACATAGGTATGAAATACCAAATAATCGGCAAGAACATCGAAATCACCGATTCTATTCGCGCGGCCATTGAAAAGAAGCTTGCGCGCATGGACAAGTATTTCGTGATCAACGACGACGTGCTTTGCCGGGCCGTCTGCAACTCCTATAAAGTTGGAGCGAAAGTCGAAATCACGATCTTCTGCAAGGAGATGGATCTCCGCACGGAAGTAAGGAACAACGATCTGTATGCGGCCGTCGATTTTGCCATCGACAAGCTCGAGGATCAAATGAGACGCTTAAAGACGAGGATGAACCGTCAAAAAGACGGTAATCTCGGTCTTTCTAGATCCATCGCTTTCGAGAACCTCAAAGAAGAAGCCGAGGAAGAAGCCAATGATACGGTCGTTAGAACTAAGTCGATTTATCTAGAGCCGATGACGATTGATTCGGCGATCACGAGAATGGACGCTTTAGGACATTCCTTCTTCGTTTATCTTGATTCCGAAGACAATGAGATATCCGTTGCTTATAAGCGTTTGGATGGCGGATACGGAGTCATTCAAGTCGAGAACAAACTCAAGGATTAATCGTCTCTAAAAACTACAAAACTAGGCCGCTGCAAAGCGGTCTTTTTTGATACCTGATATTAGGAAAAACGGAGGATAATCAACGGTTATATACATTCGTCAATAATAAAATCTCCTTTTTAGTTTTTCCGGCGATTCTGGTGTGGCGTTTTAGATAGAAGACACATCGTGCTTTGGATTTATCTTCCTTCGCTATAAGGTCTATTCATACGCCTTTTTCCACGATGTTAGTGCATGCGTTTTTACTATAGGTCATTTAAAAAAATCGAGTGATGAGAAAATACATTTTTCTCTATATTTCATCGGAGAAAAAACATTATTTGCTCATATATAAGTTAACCAACAAAAAATATTTGTTTACTAACCAATAATTTAATATTAGAATCTCAACGTGAGAAAAACACTTTCGAAAAAGATAATCAAAGGGCATGAATATTTTTATTTGTCCTGGAGGAAGGATGGAAAATTGGTGTCGAAATACCTCGGTTCATCTTCGTCAACGAAATTCAAAAAGTACCTTTATTCATTGGTCAAGGAATCCTCTGAATACCCACTAGAGAAGGCCCGTTCGGAGTGTTTCAAAAACGGCCTACCCGTCTGCTATATTGAAGACCAATATTTGGTTCACGAATACGCATGCGGCGCCAAGGAATTCATGAACAGCTCATTTGAGGTCTTGGAGGTCGATTATGCAAAAAAGCGATAACCCGACTTTGGTGCTCGTTTTGGGTCCAAAAGGCAGTGGCAAGGAACGATTCGAGAAATGCTACCGAAATTCCTTTTTGCAGGCTTTCCCGGTTCTGCCGCTCTACCAAGGGGTGATCAGCGGTTCGTCCTTTTGCGCGCTTTCTTCATTGGCTGACGAAAAGGATGTGTCGCTTGTGGTCAGAGCCAAGAACAAGGGCTATAGAATCATCGCGTATACCCTCTTTGCCGCTAGGTTGCTTTGTGCAGAGAGAAATCGGATTAAAGGCCTTATCGACGGCGTTAAGTGGGAGGCGGACGGATTTCGCGAGGAATACGAATCATTTTATTCGAATCTGCTCGATCTCTATTCCTATTTGGATATGGTCTTTTTCGTCAATAACCAAAAGGGGTTCGAGTTCTTGGGGGCCTATGGCATCGATGACGTCCCAGCCTCGGCTTTTGAAAAGGCACTTAGAAAGCAGAAGGCGGCAAGCGATAAGATTCGAACCGCCTAGGCGAGAAACTTTTGATAGTCACGAAAAAAAGAAGTAGAATACATCACACATTTATGGACAAGATCATTGCCACAGATCTAGACGGAACGCTCTTCTATCCAAAGAAAACCGTGAAAATGGTCGAAAAGAAGAGTCGCCTTTTCATCGATCGTTTCGTTGATGACGGCGGCCGTCTATTGCTTGTGAGCGGTCGTTCGCGCTTTTCGTGCGAGAAACTTGCCAAAAAACTTGGAAGGCAATTCGATTTCGTTGCTTGCAACGGCTCTTGCATCGTCTCGAACGGCGTTTTGATAAAAGATTCGACCTTTGATGCTCAAAGCGTCAAAAGCATGATTGACGACGTCTATAAGACTCATCCTATCACGATGGCCATCCTTTTCACGAAACACCGTGGAATGATCATAAAAAGAAGCGATCTTACGAGACTCACCGTCCTTGGATATAAATGCTATATGCTCTTCCAATTCAATTATCGTGAGCTATTCGTTTGCAGCGACCGCATTTACTTCGAGGAATTAGAAAAAGGCGAGGTCTATAAGGTCATGTTCATGTTCGGCGCATCTAAGAAAAAGGCACCTATCGCCGAGAAGGCTTCATTGAAATTGGCCGAGGACTATCCGGAATATTCCGTGGCCTGGTCCTCACAAGTCGTCGAGGTCACGCCCAAAGGCGCGACAAAGAAGGATGGATTGCTCTTTTATCTTGATTACAACCACTATAATCACGATAATGTCATAGTTGTGGGGGATAGCGGCAACGATATTTCCATGTTCGATGCCTTCCCCAAAGAAAGCTTCTGCATGAAGCATTCCCCCGAAAGCGTGCAAAAACACGCTTCGCACCTCATTGAAAGATTCTACGAGCTTGAAGATTATGTCTACCCATCGGAGGAGAACGTCCCTCCAAGCACGAAGGAAGAAGAAGGAGAATCCAAATGAATCAGATTTCTGAAGTGTTGGCCACCCTTGAACACTATAAGGTAGCCATCAGAGACACTCTCGAGTACACCTTGACGAGAGAGAATTACGACATGAACGCTTTCAACGAGAAGAAGAGAAGCGTTTTGGTCGAATTAGAGCAACCGACCCCGCTTAAGTCAATCATCGACAACAGCGGTGAAAACGGCCAAAAGTTAGAGAAACTCATCCGTGACTTCTATGATCAAGTCTATGGTGAGCACAGCACCATTTTGAAAGCGGCGGAAGATGGCTTACGCGTCGATCACGCTCAGCATATCGCCATTTTCAAAGGTGTCGTCCCAATCCACGAGAACATCGAAGCGATGGTTAAGGGAATCGTCGCCGATGCTCATAAGAACAATGTCAATATCGAGGTCGCCGAAAATGTCGACAAACTTGAGGAAAGACTTTATAGAGCGGTTGCCTATCTCACGATGACCAACCATCTTATCAAGCTTTTCGGCGACTATAACCAAGCCCGCCGCGAAGCCAAAGGCGAAGAAAGCGCCGCTAGCAAATTCATCGGAAATGACATCAACGAAGTCATCCGTTTGCTTTCTGCCGTCCGTGGCAATAGCAACATCACCGATGAACGCTATATGTACGTCCAAGACAAGGTCTTCACACTCGTCGAATATATGACTGGCAAACGCGATCTTCCGATGGGCAAAGGCTTCGGTGAAGCCATCCGCGAAACGCAAGACGCCATCGGCGGCTTCGTTCGTGAGGTCGAGCCTCAATTCCGCGATGCCTATGTCCCATTCATCAACGAACTCGTCGAATCCGCCAAGAAAAACGGAAATAAAATCGGCGGCGGAGACAAAGCCCCTGAAGGCGAGGCTAAAGCCTAATTAATTTCAAAAGGTGAGCAAAATGGAAGAGGTCGTCAAGAAGAAATCCAAAATCTCTAAAGCGGAGATCTTTTGGATCGTCATCGATTCGATAATCGGGTTAGCCGGTTTGACTTTCGTCGTTTTGGGCTTCATCAGCGCATATTTGCCGAAGAAGAGCAGCGACAATTGGACTGGCGAAGCGGTTTTCACCGATGCGATGCATATGAGCTATCGCCTATTTGGCGCGGTTCTCTTGATCGGAGCGGCCATCATCGCCGTCATCTTCTTGAACTTCTTCGCCAAGAAAAGCGACGTCGACAACGAACGCGCCGAGCGTCGTGCCCAACGCCTTAAGATCATCGCCGATAGCGATTCCCCGAAAGAGGAAGAGAAGCCCGTCGAAGCGACGGAAGTCACTTCCGAGCCGGTCCAAAAATAATTTCTATCTAAAACCAAAAACCCTGCGATTTGCAGGGTTTTTTGTATTTTAACATCGAACTTCGGATATTTTCAGACGTCTGAAATGCCGTCTTTGCCGTGCGACAAACGCTTTTTCGTGATTTCCTTTATCGTCTTGGCGAAATATTGGCTGTTGGCGAGATATGCCGATCCCATGAGGTTGTTATTTTGCGTCAGGTTCGAGAAGAGCAAGCGGATTCTCACCTCGTGTGCGTCGTAGAGGTTTATGTATTTGAGCAAAAGATTTCTGTATTCTTCTCCCAAAGCGACTATCGGGCCTTCGAGTATCACGCCTTCGAGATCGAGTAAATCGGCATAGCCTATTATCGCTAATGCATTATATTTCGCGCTTTCGTCGATGGCGAATAAGACGTCGGGATCCCGATTTTCTTTCCAAGCCAAGAGTTTCTTCAAATCGAGCTCGCTATTTTCGTCGAGGCCTTTCAGTTCTTTTGTCCTCGAATAGAGTCTGCTTAGCGAATAGAGCTTGTTATGGCGGCAATTTTCGCTTATTTCGTCTATTGGATTATAGATGGAGATCTCTCCGCTATAGCCGTTGGTGCCGGTGTATAGCTTATCGTCGAGGAATAGCGCGAGGCCGGTGTTTGTGCCGATATGCATATATAGAAAGTTATGCATGTCGGAAGGAATGGAACCGAATAATTTTTCGGCGATCGCGCCTACTCGCACGTCGTTATAGAGTTTCGTCGGAACGCTGAAAAGATTCGCGAAATAGTTCTGCGGATTGAAATTGGCATAGTCCTTTATTCGGTAGGCCATGGCATAGTCTCCGGAGTGGGAGTTAATCATGCCGGGGCTAGCGATAACGATGCCTAATAGCCTCTTTCCGCCTGTTTCTTTTTTAGCAAGCAACGATGAAAGGATATGGGCCAACTGCTCGAAGTGCTTTTTCTCAATGAAGTCGATTCCCTCGATGCTTTCCTGGAATAGCAAATTATCTTTCAAATCGAACAAAGCGACCGATAAAGAGGCCGATGATAAATCGATTACGGCCGTCACGCCAATATCGGTGTTAAGGGAAAATATGGTCGATTTGCGGCCTTTTTTGCTTTTTTCATTCTTTTCTTTGACGACGGAAAGGACTTTATGCGCAAGGAGTTCGCCTACGATATTGCTGACGGCAGGGAAGGAAAGTCCAAGTCTATCGGAGATATCCGCGATCGATAGACCATCATATTGGCGAAACAACGAAATGATGGACTCTTGGTTCTCGATTCGTAGGCTGTTGCGGTTAGTGATGTCTCTTTCCTTTGGCATTTTGGGTGATATATGGATACGCCGATCGCATTAAGATGGCGCCTCGACGCCGATTATATTGATACCATCCTACCTTGGGAGTCGAATATTGGCAAGATTCTCACTTCTTTCGGTCGTTTACGAAACGATAAAAAAACGAATTGTCCCTATTTTTTTCTAAAGCCTTGCGCATTTATTAAAGTGGGTTTAATATATGTCTATGAAAGCGCTTTTATAAATATAAAAAGCGTACCCAAGAAATGAAGATACCTATGCGGTGGAAATTGCTAAAAACGTTGGCGCTTGTTTCTTCCGTTTTGGCTTTGACTAGTCATGGCAAGGCCTCTTCGACTCCCGTCTTCGCCGAAAGCGAGTATTCCTCAATCGCCATTGTCAAAGGGAAACATTATCGCATCGAAAGCAATGGCGAAGCCTTTTATATCTCGTTTGGCAAAACGAAGAACGCGGATGAAACTGCCCGTTTTTCCTATATATTCGATGAATTTTCCTTCTCTGGCGACGATCTTGGTAAGGCCGGTCTATTCGCTTCGAGCAAAAGCGATGCCGATATCTCTTACGATTTGGATGAGAAAAAAGATTTCAAAACCATACTCGAAGGTTCCTATCCCGCCAATTCCGATGTCACAAGAGACGAATGGGTGTCTTCGAGAACTCTCGCCGCTTCGAGAACCAACGTCTTCTATTCCCTTCTTTTCTACAAATCGAGCGAAACTTCCCAAGCCGAGGCCATCATCCGCGACAACGTCTACAAATATCAGAACATGGGCTTTGGCAAATACGACGACACGAATGGGATGGATGGCTGCTATGGTTGCTACTTCGATGGCGCTAGCGTGACTCTTTCCTTCCTAGCGACTTTTACATACGGCTCCGACTTCACTTTGCACTATAAGAGTGGAGTTAACGTCGTAGTCGATGAGGAGACGGTTTCCGCGACTTTGGATGCCGAAGACTACGAACTTTTGGATGAACCGATCGGCGATTGCGGGGGACAAGCGATTTATAACCGCTCTCTTTGCTTCTTCCCGTTGAAGGAGAAGCCGGAACCGGATGATATGACAGTCGAATACGACCATATCGAAATAAATGGCATTCCGGATGAAAACCTTTCCTTCATATCCGATGGCACAAGGCTATATTTGATCACCAAACTCAATGATGGGGATATTGTCAAAATAGCGACGAAAAAGAAAGCCGCCAGCGAAGACAAAAATGTGCAAATCCACGACTTATTGGAAGTGGCAGGGGTAACGGAAGCGAGTTTCACGGAACTTCATAATGCCTATCAAGGCTTGGGTAACATACCAAACGAACCCAATCATGCTTTCCGTTTCGTCCTCAATACCCCGAAAGTGGCGTCTGGGAAATGGAATGGCGAAAAGCAAACGAAATTCGGCATTTGGATATCGAATAGCAGCTTCTGGTCGAATTTTGGTTACATCATCCGCTTCATAGAAGGAAGGGTCGAGATTTTGACGGGCGAGGAAGTCGCTTTGGCGATGGCCGAAAGCGAAGTCATCGCTCCTTCTTCTTCCTTAGGAGTCGTCGTCGGCATGACCAAAATAACCGATGGAGCGGCCAATGGCGATGTTCTCGACGCTTCCTATAACATCACCGCGAAGCCGATCTCATCCTTCGTTTTCGGTAATACCTCCGATAATGAGAAGTCGGCCATCTACGCCACGCTTCTATGCTTTGCGGCGGCCGTTATCACCGTCGGCGGAATCTTCTTAATTCGCAAAAAAGAAGAAAAACGCCAAATAAATAACGAATGACTTTTAGGCGAGGGGATGAAAGTCTCCTCGCCGCTTTCATATCTTGGAGGTATCTAAAATGCGAAAAACGATAAAAGAGCTTGGCTATATGCTCGATTGCTCCCGTGGGGCGGTCGCGAAGATCGGCACCTTGAAAAGGCTTGTCGACTACATCTCTTCTTTCGGATATTCCTACATAATGCTTTACACTGAGGATACCTACGAGATAAAGGAAGAACCGTATTTTGGCTATATGAGAGGCCGATATACCCATGAGGAGATAAAGGAACTCGATGCCTATTGCAAGAGCAAAGGCATGGAACTTCGTCCTTGCATCCAGACTTTGGCGCATCTAGGGAAACTGCAGGCCAATGACATCTTCGCCGATCTTTTCGATATCGATGACGTTCTTTTGGTGGGTGATGAGAAGGTGTATGACCTAATCGAAAAGATGTTCAAAAACGTCTCCGAATGCTTCTCATCCAAAAAAATCCATATCGGCATGGACGAGGCCTTCCATTTGGGAAGAGGCCGCTATATCGATAGATTCGGATACGAGAAGAAATCCCCGATCATGGCAAAACACCTAAAGAGAGTGTCCGATATCGCGAAGAAATACGGATATACCTGCTATATATGGGGCGATATGCTTGAGAACGCCTATCGCGAGGACAAAGACAATTACGCTTGCTCGATTCCGGATAACATCATTCCGATTGTCTGGGGATACGACAAAATAGGGAAAGAGGCGATGGAAGGGAGATTATCCCTATATAAGAAGCTATCGCCAAATGCGATCGCCTCTTGCGGAGGCGCGATGAAATGGGTCGGCTTCTCGCCGATAAACTCCTATTCGATGTCCGAAATCGAAGAACAAGTCGAGGCGACCAAGAAATTCGATTTGGACGACTACCTCGTTACCGGCTGGGGCGATGGGGCAGGGGATGCTAGCCAATTTAGCGTCCTTCCATGTCTCTTCTATGCCGGGCTAATCGCGAATGGCAAGGAGCTTAACGAAGAAACGAAAAAGATATTCCTTAGTGTGACGGGAATGAGCTTCGACGACTATATGAATATCGACGATCTCTCGACGTTAGAGCCTAATCAGGACTACATGGAAAAGAGGAACAATCTATCCTTCATCCATCTATATTCCGACCTTTTGCAAGACCCGATGATGGAGTGCGGGCTAGAGAAATACGAATCGCTTTATGTTGAGGCGATGAAGAAACTTGAGCCATATCGCGACAATAAGGACTTCGGCTATGTCTTCGATTCCTTATACCATTTGGCGGATACCGACCGTTATCTATGCTCATTAGGAAAGAAAATAAGGGAAGCGTATGAGGCAAAAGGCGATTTGACGCCGCATATTGAAACCGCCAAGAAGGCCTTATCATCCTTGAACGAATTCGTGCTCGCCTACGAAAGGCAATGGCATATCGAGAATAAAGCGTTCGGCTACGAAAAGCAGCTCAATAGGCTAGGCGGCCTAAAGGAAAGGATCCGCTACGTCATCGACGTGCTGACGCTTTATAAGGACAAGAAGATCGACAAGATAGACGAACTTGAGGAGAAACACCTTCCTAAGACGGTAAGAGGGAAGACAATCGACGATCCAAACGCCATATGCGCGAATTGGTACCGCTATTTCGTCTCGGCCGCGCTTCTTAACGACAATTAGTATGGGTAAGCTCATCATCGATTCCTTAAAGGTCTCATTGGGGAAGAAAGACAAAAGGAAAGAGGTCATACATGGCCTCTCTTTGTCTTTATCGACGAACAAGATAAACGTCATCGTCGGGGAGTCGGGATCGGGCAAGACGTTACTTAGAGCCATCTTGGGGTTAATCCCATACGATGGGAAGATAGCGATAGACGAAGTGGATTTAAGGCGCGTATCGACGAAGAACCGCAACTTCTCCTATGTCAATCAGGATATCGCCTTGTATCCCCTCTCACCTTGTTCCAAAACATAGCCTTCCCTTTGAAGGGCACCTTCTCTAGCGGCGAGGAGATACGAAGAAGGGTGTATGAGGCCGCTAAGTCGCTAGGGATCGAGGAATGCTTATCACGCCGTCCAGGGCAGGTTTCGTTAGGGCAATGCCAACGGGCCTCCTTAGCCAAAGCCCTCATCAAGAAAAGTGAGTTATATCTTCTCGATGAGCCTTTTGCGAATGTCGATGAGATGAGCCGCTACCCGATGCTAATGGACGCAAAGAGGATCTTCAAAGAGGAATCCGTGAGCGTTCTTTATGTCACCCATTCCTTGCGTGAGGCCTATCTAATCGGCGATCATTTCGTCTCGGTGGAGAATGGCGGAATCTCTTTTAGCGGAGATAAGAATGAGTTCACATCCTATTTGGATTCAAAGGGGATAGAAGTGAAATGAAGATCTCGCTATACACGGAAAAAGAGGCGTCGCTATATATCAAGAAAACGAAAAGGAGCGGACTTTTGTCGGGGATTTTCTTATTTTTGGCCATCGGATGTTTCGCTATGTCGATCCTATTGGCCACTTACGAAAGTAAGGCCATTTGGATGCCGTTAGGCTCGTTTCTCGTCATCGTTCCCTCTGTTTTATCTTTCCTTTTCTTTTTGAAGCGAAAGCATGTGCTAGACGGCCTTTACCTATATAGGCAGATAATGGAGTCCGAAGGGGAGAGGTTTTATGGCGCCTTCGTTTCGATGAAGGAACACCCTATCACCTTATCGAATGGCTTTGAGGTATATGAGGTCATTTTGGAGGAGGAGTTAGGCGAAAGGAAGATGGTTTATGTTCCTTCGGATAAAATGGGCTCGCTAAAGATGGAGAAAGGGAAGATATACTATTTCAAAATCGTTTCGCAATACCTAGCGGAGGTCCAAGATGACTGATTTCGGGCTTAAGAAACTATTCGCCCGTTATTGGGGAGTCTTGCTTGCCATCTCCGCAGTTCTTTCCGTGGCCTTGTGCTTAGGGATCGAGTTCAAGACGAAACCAAGCTCCAGGGAGACCTTTTCGTTATTCATGGATTTCGCCTATGGAAGCGTCAAAACGGATGCGATGGAGAGGCGAATCAAAGAGATCGATCCGGCGTTAAAGAAAATAAACGCCTATTCCTATGGTCCATCGGCTAGTGGCTATCAAACCTATTATTCCTCTTGGGCCGCGAATAGCGATTTGTTGCTACTAAGCGAGGAATATTTGGATAAGAAGGATATGTCCGAATTCGTCTCTTTGAATTCTTTGGAGGCAAGCAATACATACAAAGTCGACGGAATATCTTATGGATTGAAGGCGAATCTAACGGAAAACGATTATTTCTCTCTTCCTAATGGCGTCTACTATTGCTTCTTTAGGAAGGATTCCGTCCATTTGGGCGGTTTATCGGAGACTGGTCAAAGCGGCCTTTCCCTAACTATCGCAAAGGAGTTATTCCATGTTCTTTAACCATAAGGGCATCAAAACGGCGAAGAGGGATTTCACGAACGCCGATCTTTCGCCTAATAGGAAGAAGCAGTTTTTCGGGATCCTTCATGACGAATGGAAGCTTTTGCTCCTCTTATCCTTCTTCTTTTTGCTCCTATTCGCGCCTTATTTAAGCGTTTCCTTCTATTCTCAATACCGTTTGCTTATGGGTATGGAAAGCGACGCGTTATCTTTTTCTTTGGCCATGGAGACCGTTAAGTCGCTTTGCCTTCTCCTTCCTTTCCTCTCCTTTGGTGGCCTTTCTTCCGTCTATCGCCGGCTTTATTTAGGGGAAGGGGTCCTCTTTTGGAAGGATTTCTTTAGCGGAATCAAGCCTCTCCACCTTCTTTTCGGAATCGTATATGGCTCTTTCGAGATCTTGATGGTTTATTTAAGCTCCATTTCTGGCTCCTTTGAGTTCGGCGGCGCCTTCTATTTCCTCGCCCTTGGCGTCTTCTCTTTCCTCATTTATCCCCTTTTTCTGTTTGGCTTGGCCCAACTTCCCTTCTATTCGATGAAGGCCAATGGTTATTTCTCGAATGGCGGGAAGCTTGCCTTGAAGCATTTTGGCTGGATGTTTCTCTTCTCTTTGCTTCCTCTTATCCATCATTTGCTTGGCTTTTTGCCATTGCCCCTAGTGGCTTATGACGTTATCCTTTGCCTACTTGCTTTCTTGACGCCGGTTTATGTTTTGACGTTTTCCGGGTTTGCGATATCGAAGTTCGATCTCTATCTAAATGCCGAGTTCTATCCATCCTTATATAGGAAAGGGCTAAGGAAAGAAGAGAATAAAGAAGGAAAAAGCGAAAAATAGTCCTTTGGCCTTGCGGTAAAATGGAATGGGGGAAACGAAAATGAAGAAAGTCTATTTGGTGGCCGCTGCCCATATCGATCCGATGTGGCACTGGGAATTCGAGGAGGGGGCTAGCTCTGCTTTAAGCACCTTCGCGAGCGCTTTAAATCTGATGAAGGATTTCGATTATCCATTTAACCATGGCGAAGCGAATCTATATGAGTGGGTCGAGGAATATGATCCTGGATTATTCGAAGGCATCAAAGAGGCCGTTAAGAATGATAAATGGCATATCAGCGGTGGCTGGTACTTACAACCCGACTGTTTGCTTCCCTCTGGCGAATCGATAGTAAGGCAACTCCAATACGGTAAGGAATATTTCCTCGACAAATTTGGCCATTTCCCTAACGTCGCCACGAACTTCGATCCCTTCGGACATAGCAGAGGCCTTGTCCAAATATTAAAAAAGTGTGGGCAAAACGCCTATGTTTTCATGCGCCCATTCGAATTCGAGAAGGATTGGGTCGATGAGCAGTTCATTTGGGAAGGGTACGATGGCTCTCGCATTAAAGCGGCCCGTTGCTTCCGTTATAACACCCCAATGGGGAAGGCTAGGGAATGCGCCGAGATATGGGCTGGGAAGAACGACAAGCACGATAAGGCCCTTATGATGTGGGGAGTCGGGAACCATGGTGGCGGACCTTCGAGAAAAGACCTTACCGACCTAGCCGATTTGATTCGGGAAAGCGAGGATATCGAATATAAGCATGCGACGCTCACGGAATTCTTCGATGACATCGAGCCGACATACGTATGCAAAGAGTCGCTTATCCCATCGATGCCGGGCTGCTACGTCTCCTCAAGCGACTTCAAGGCCAAGCATATCGAAGCGGAGAAGCTCCTCTTCGAAACGGAGAAGATCTGCTCTATGGCCGCCTTAAGGACGAAAATGCCATACCCAAAGAAGAAATTAAAGGAAGCGACGGAGGATTTTCTCTTTAGCGAATTTCATGACATCCTTCCTGGCGATGCCATGAAGGACAATATGGAATATGGCATCCGCTTGCTCGATAGAGCGATGAGGGAATACGAAAAAGCGAAAGCGAAAGCGTTCTTCTCTCTCGCCAAGAACTTCGAAAAAGCCAAAGAAGGGGCTTATCCTCTCTTCGTTTTCTCTTCTTCCTCAAGGAAGGAGCGCACGATCGTGGAAGGGGAGTGGACGCTTCCGGGTCATAATCTTGGCTTAACCGACTATGCCGAAATCACGATAAAAGACATTGATGGGAATATCGTCCCTTGCCAATGCATAGCCGAGAGATCGATGATCAATTCCGTTTGGCGTCTTAGGGTCGCTTTCGTGGCGTCTCTTGCTCCGATGGCGATTAATAGATTCGACGCATATGTGACGATAAAGCAAGGCAAGAACGCCAAGATCTTCCCAAGTGTTCAAGACGATATCGTCTATGAATCGAAAGGCTTCTATATCCGCATTTCCAAGAAAAATGGCTTGCTTGAATCCTATAAGGTCGATGGGGTCGAATACGCAAAAGGCGGTTTGTTCGCGCCTTATGTCTATGACGATCACGATGATCCATGGGCGATGGGGAAGGAAGATCTAAAGCATCTAGGGAATAACGGCCATCCATTGCCTTTACTAAAGGAAAGCGAGAAGGAAGGCCCGTTCAAAGGGCTTAGCCCAATCGAAATCGTCGAAGATGGTCCGATTATGCTTCGCGTCGAATCCTTCTTTAAGGAAGGAGAAGACCGCGCGAGGATAACCTACACCATCAATAAAGAAGAGAGAACGGTCGACGTCCTCGCCTCAATCTATTCGATAGGGGCAGGCAAGATGTTTAAACTCGCTTTGCCATTAGCAAAAGAGGGAGAATACTTCGGAGAGCAGATCTATGGGCAAGAGACGCTCCATATGGATGGTCAAGAAAGCGCGAGCCAACGCTTCCAGGGAATAGATTATGGCGGCGATAAGGTCTTCGGGATATTAAACAAGAGCACCTATGGCTCGAGTTATAAAGATGGGACGATATACCTATCATTGCTTAGGCATTCCTGCTATTGCGCGCATCCTATGGGTGAGGACAGGCCACTAGTGCATCCTAACCGTTATTACGACCACTTGGATCAAGGACAACGCGATTATCACTATAGAATCGGGGTCTATAAGCGGGCATCTTTGCCGAATGAAGCGAAGCTATTCTTGATGAAGCCGTTTGCCTTGAACATCTTCCCGACCGATTACCATATTGAGGAAAATGACATTCGTTTCGAACTCGATAACGACGAGATAGAGCTAGTGGCGTTTAAGCAAAGGGAGAAAGAGGATTCCTACGCGATTCGCTTGTTCAATAACGATATGGATGAGAAAGAGGCGAATCTTGCCATTGGCGAAGCGAGGATCTCACTTCATTTCGGGAAGTATGAAGTGAAAACGGTGATTTATAATCCTATCGATAAGAGTCTCAAAGAGATTGAAGAGATGGTAATATAGCCATTTTCTGCGGGGATTTTGCGATTTCGCTTCCGATTTGAATGCTTTTTGCTACAAAATCAGAACTTTTATTCGTCGCCGAGAAGGAAGACTAGGTAATAGGGAAGAGTTAGCGTTCCTTTCTCTATTCCGATGTTTTGCGACGTGAGTTTGATAAGCGAAGACACGTCATAATGCGTTTTGTCGTTTAGTATCGTAGTGGCCGATTTGGTTTTTCCGCCTTTCGACTTCACTTCCACCAAAGTTACTTTCCCTTCGTAACGCATGATGAAGTCTATTTCTAAGCCGCTTGGCTTTCGGTAATAGTACAAAGGCCTTCCGAGTTTATGGAAGGCGCTTGCGACGAGCTCCTCGAAAAGAGCGCCTTTGTAGATCCCGAGATTATCGTTAAGCACGTCGTTTGCGCTTCCTTTTTCCATCATCGCCATCAATAAGCCGGTGTCTGAAATATATAATTTGAAATTGTCGGGATCCTTATAAGCCGATAAAGGGAGCTCAAGGTTCGTTAGATTATGGCACGGCAACGCCAACCCATAGTCGATGAGCCATCTTATGGCTTCCTCATGGGTGCTTTTCCTCGCCTTACCCTCTAACGAGGAATAGGTGAATTTCTTCGTTTCTTTTGCGAGTTGGCTTGGAATGGAATCCATTATTTGATTCAACTTCGCCTTCAAGGGGACGTCTATCCGCTCATTTTCGTTCTTGTCGAGATACCTTCCAAAATCGTCTCTATAAGAAGACAAAAGCGATTTTAGGACCGCTTCGGAACTGGAAAAGCTGTTGTCTTTGATGAATGCGTTAACGGCATCGGGCATTCCGCCGACGATTAGATATTCCTTGAAGCAGCGCAGCAAAAAGATGTGTATGGCTTTTGGAATCGGCCTCTTGGCCTCGAAGCATTCTTTGACCATTTTTATGACGTCTTCCTCGACTCCCTTGGCCCAGAGGAATTCTTCGAAGTCGAGGCCGTGCATATCCAAGAAGGATTCGTATCCGACGGAAGGGCCGGAGGATAGATGCCGATTATAGCCGTTTAGCCCTAATAACGATCCCGAGGCGATTACGTCGTAACGCCCATCTAGGCAAAACGATTTTAGGGAAGATCTAGCGGACGAGCACTCCTGTATCTCGTCCATGAAGATCAGGGTTTCGCCTGGTATCGCTTTCGCGTTAGTCATCGCCGATAGGTTAAGAAGTATGGTGTCAACGTCCAAATCGCCCTCGAACGCGGCCTTTAGAGATTTATTGGCCTTGAAGTTCAGATTGATGAATGAGCGGTAATTCTCTTTCGCAAAATGCTCAACGATGTAGGTTTTTCCGACTTGCCTTAAGCCTCTTATGATTAACGCTTTCTTGCTTTCGGAGTTTTTTTGCTCTTTTTTCCATCTTGCTAATTCGCTCTCGATTTTTCTTTTAAGCATAAAAGTCCTCCAAAACTGGCTAATCGTCGGCATTATTGTATATCAAAGAATATATTTTTTGCAATTTTCCAAGCGAATAATTTTAAAAATGTGCAAAAAATCAAGCGAATAATTTTGGATTTTTGCAATTTTCCAAGCGAATCGACGAATTTTGTTGTGTCTAGAACATGGCGATGATCGCCGCTGAGGTGATCATCAAAGCCTGGAACAAGAAGGAGGATACCAACGCTCCGTATAGGCGGTTCTCGAACTTTTTGGTCACGTATTTGCCTAATGGTATCGTCAAGACGTACATAAGGAGCATATTCTGCATTTGCCCTATGAACCCGGAATAGGAGCCGATTGCCAAGTAGAAGAGGACGAATAGGAATAATGCGACGTATTCGACGAGGTTATATAGAAGAATGACGTGCCATTTGGCATTCGATTTCTTTAGCATCTCGTTTTCGATGCCGGAGATGTAATATCCAATCGCCATCAAAACACTTGAGAAGATGAGCCAGAATAGCCTGATGTTATAGGGAAGAAGGTTATACATCGTCATCTTGAGGACGAACCAGACGAAAGCGATGATGCCTAGTGACACGAAGACGCATTCGAGGACGCTTTTCTTTGAGGAATGGATCTTGAAGGATGGCTTAGGGAGTTTTCCTTCCGTCCCTTTGAATTTCCCCTTCCGATAGAAGAAGAGCATCGTTAGCCCATAACCGGCGATGCAGCACATATAGGGGATATTCATGATTGGCGAGCCGAAAGGCAAGACGACGCATAAAGAGCATATCAATATTCCTATTAGTAAGCCTGGCAACCATAAAAGGAGCTTTCTAAGCAAGAAGGACTTGGCGTTATGGATAACGGGCACGTCATCCATCTTTATCTCTCCTTCCTTGGATAAAGAGGGCGTTTTCGTTAGCGAGAACAAGACGAACGATACGCCGATTAGCGCGAATCCCCAGCCGATATAGACGAAGGACATGACATAAGTCTTATAGGAGGAAGCTATTCCGGTAATGCTTTCGATGGAGTTAGAAAGATATTGGGCGAAGGTCGGCGAATACATTTGGTAGGAGTGGAGGACGCCATCGGCTATTCCGATCGTCACCTTCGAGCCGTATTCGCTAGTTTCTTCGAAATACGTGGCTCCCTTTTCGGGGGCTTTTTTGCCTGTGAGCCTTTCGGAGATCCTAAGGATATCATAATCCGAGACGACATCGTCTGCGGTGCTGCCGAAGAGATATACGTCGACTCCCTTTATGGCCTTTGACGAGTAATCTTTCCAAGGATAGTCGTTTTCATCGTCTGTCGAGGCGAACAAAGACGCTTGCGCGGAATGCTTGTAATTGACCTCGGGTGAGAAAAGGATGATGTTCTTGACGTTCTTCTTGGTTAAGGTCGTCTCCGCCCCTTCGATGTTATAGTCGTACATCAAGCGGAGGATTGCTCTCCCTCCCATCGAGTGACCCATTAAGATGATGTTTTCGTAATCGATCGAGGATATGTCATGCAAATATTTGAGCGCGTCGTCTATTTCTCTTGGTATCTCATCCGTTTTGGCGTTATCGAAGCCGATTCGGCCGAAGGAATTCCCTTGGCCCGAATAGTCGAATGTCATGACGGATATGCCATTAGCTAAGAAAACGTCGGCCATCGGCCTCCACTTGGCCCTATCGCAAGAGTAGCCAGGGCAAATAAGGGCGGCGTGTTTGGCGTCCTTCTTCTCGTAATAGGTACCATTTAACGTGACTTCACTATCCTTATAGGAGGATTTGAAATAGACGTTTTTGCCACCAAGCGTATCGAAAGAGCAGATGAAGATAAGGATGGTGGAGATAACGATCGAGCATAAGCCGATGATGAGAAATATTAGATTCTTCTTATTTTTCATATATGGCACATTCTACCATCTTTGAAATGTTGCCTGTTATTTTGAGACGAATGCCGACGAAAATAGTGAAAATTGCTCAGTCAAAATAGTGAAAATTGCTCAGTTTAAAGTCGAAAAATTGCTCAGTCAAAACAGTGAAAGTTGCTCACTTTGCTTGAATTAAGACATTGATTTAAGTAAAATTGTTTCGAAAAGGAGCGATGTTTATGGCGATTGATAGGGAAAAATACAAAAAAAGAATAATTGACACCGTTATAGACAAATATTTATCCGTCGCTGGCGCCGTTTGCATCGAGGGACCGAAATGGTGCGGAAAAACCTGGACCTCCTCTTTCCATTCGAATGCCGAATTCATGGTCGGCGATCCCAAAAACAATTTCTCGAATAGGACGTTAGCGGCGATGCAACCCGCTTTGACGCTGCAAGGGAAGACGCCGTTAATGATTGACGAATGGCAAGAAGTGCCCTCGATTTGGGATGCCGTCCGTTATGAAGTCGACAAAAGAGGGGAGAAAGGACAATTTATCCTAACGGGTTCTTCGACACCGAAGACAAAGGGCGTGCTCCATAGTGGCGCTGGGAGAATCGTCAGGCTCAAAATGAACACGATGTCCTTATATGAGTCTGGTGACTCGACGGGTCAAGTGAGTTTAGAAAAACTATGCCATGGTGAGTTGGAGTCTCAGATGGTCGAAGAAAAGGGGCTCGAGGATCTTGCCTATTTCATTGTGCGAGGAGGCTGGCCGCAGAATGTCGGCGTCGCTAGGGACAAAGCCGATTTGATGCCTAAGGCGTATTTAGACGCCTTGATACATAACGACCTTAAGAAGCTCGATGACGGAATCGACTACAATCAGCATAAAGTCGAGCTGCTGCTAAAAACGTTGGCAAGGAATGAAGCGACGACCGTTTCCGATTCGACTCTTTTAAAGGATATAGGCGAAAGCGAAAAGGAAACGATAAGCAGGAACACGGTAACTCGATATTTGGATATGTTAAAGCGTTTGTTCATATTGAATGGCCAGGAGCCGTTTTCACCGTCGATTCGCTCGTCCTTACGGGTCAAACAAAGCGAAAAAAGGCATTTCTTCGATCCGGCTATGGCATGCGCTTTGCTAAATTTGACTCCAAACAAACTCTTACAGGATCTGAACACATTCGGTTTCATGTTCGAAGCGCTTGTCGAACGCGATCTTTCCGTTTACGTTCAATCCTTCGGCGCGAAGCTATTCCATTATCAGGATTACAAAGGCAACGAAATAGACGCTGCCATTGAACTCGACGACGGCTCGTGGTGCGGCGTCGAAATCAAATTGGGCGCCAATCAAATAGATCAGGCCGCATCGAATCTGAAAAGGATAAATCGCACGATTGTAGAAAATGGCGGGAAGGGCGCCAAGAACCTTATCGTCATTTGCGGATTGCTAAACGCTGCGTATAAACGGGACGATGGGGTCTTGGTCACGCCTATATGCGCCTTGAAGGATTAGTGGCGAAGCCTTCGTCTGATGTTCTTGCCGTTGGTCGATGTTTCGTAGGCGTCTCGAATCAAAAATTGGCGAATGAAATGGCTTTTTTAGCCCCTTAAACCGCCGAAAAAACCGATCTGTTCATCGCTGAGTGTGCTTAGCATTCGTCGGATTTTCAAATCTTTTCGACGTATTGGAAAAATGTCAAGAATTGAAATTGTCTTCTTTCCTCCTTACATAATAATGAAGCTACAAAAATAGGTACTAGGCGACTCGTCGCTTCAAAGCCGTCATATTATCAGGAGGGGCAAAATATGTACGATCTTACGTTCATCGAATTTAGCAAAGAGAAAACGCGGCCGAAACGGTCACACGGTTCCGAATTCCCTCCCTATTCTTATGGTTTCGTTTGCGCGATTAAGCCAGAGGAGACCTCCAAAACAAAGGACGTCACCTCGCTATTCGCCGAAGGTTGTTACGACTTCAAAACCCAGTATTTCATTTTCTTCCTTTATGATTTATGCGACGAAGATAGCGCTTCTTTCATCGCCGATTATGGCGGAAAGCTCCATAATCTATCTTCCTCCAAAGTGACTATCCTCACCTTTTTTGAGAAAGGGATGGCGGAGCGGTGGAGAAACGTTCAAGAACGGAGAGAGATACGTTGCCGAGATAGAATCGACCCTTTTAAGGTGAATCGGGCGTTAAATGTTTTGCAAAAACGTTTCGGTATCTCTTCCTTGCCTGCCCTAATCCTCGTGAAGAAAGAGGATAACGGGGATAAATCCATTGTGATCCCGTTAGGCGAAACGGACTCCGTTTCGATATATAGAACGTTCGAAACGGTGATTAGCACCGTCGACGACAACTGCGAAGAAGACTTTTCGGTTATTTCCGAAAAGCTTTTAGGCGATGACGCCCCTATGGCTGATGAAGATGCGTATGATGACGCAACTAGCTCCGTTTACCTATATAACTTCATCGATGATATGAGGAAGAAAGATGAGAGGGTCACGCTCGAGTGCCTCTACGACTCTCTTCACATAAGCCGCAAAACCTTCTATAACAAGAGGGTCAATGCGACCTTCACGCGCGACGAATGTCTGAAACTTGGCATCATCCTTTCCTTGAAAGAGGATTCTTTGAACGAACTCCTTCGTCTCAACAGTAATCAAAAACTCACCTTTGGCGAAAAGGACCGCAAGGTGAAGAAAGCGATAAGGGAGGGAAGAGAATTCGTGGACGTTGAACACGACATCTTCTCCGAATAGTCCGGATTCACCTCCATATAACTAATAAATATATATATCGGCGATACTGTTTCTTTTCGTTATGGCGAAACGATGTTTTTTTCGAATTTCCTCTTTTGTGTAACCCGATTACCCACGCCGAATCGCGCTAACCGTTAGACTAATCGTGTAGCCAAAAGGAGGAACAAAATCATGGCATCATTCGACAAAATAATCGGTTATAAGAAGGTCAAGGAAAGGCTCAACCAAGTCCTTGATATGTTCAAGAACGGCGACCTCTATAAGGAGATGGGCGCTAAGCTTCCACATGGGGTATTGCTCTATGGGAAGCCTGGGATGGGGAAGACGCTATTCGCGACTTCCTTCATCGAGGAGGCGGGCGTTAAGACCTTTACCGTCAGATGCGTTAACCCAACCAAGGTGCTTGACGACATCAAGGAGGCGTTCGCAAACGCCGCCAAAGAGGAGAAGGCCATCGTCTTCTTCGACGACATCGACAAATTCAGCGACACCCAAAGCCGAAACGTCGACGCCGCTCCCTTCGTCGCCATCCAATCGGGAATCGATTCGATTAAGGGCAAGAACGTGCTGGTTATCGCGACCGCCAATAACATCACGAAGCTTCCCGATTCCTTGATACGCAACGGCCGTTTCGATAGGAAGCTCCTTATCGGCGCCCCAGGGCGAAAAGATGCCGCCAAAATCGTCGAGTACTACCTCCGTAAGAGGAAAGTCGACTCGAACGCCAATTACGACGACATCACCAAGATGATTAGTTACTCATCCTGCGCCGACCTCGCCAAAATCGTCAATGAAAGCGCAATTCTCGCCGCCTATAAGCGCAAGAAGTGCGTCGAGACGGAGGATATGGTCGACGCCTATCTCCTCAATACCTATGGCGACGAATGGGAG
The DNA here is from genome assembly GCA_963616935.1 of bacterium. Lineage (GTDB taxonomy): Bacteria > Bacillota_I > Bacilli_A > RFN20 > CAG-826 > UBA4951. Next base: position 267,184 of record CAVEMS010000001.1, read on the forward strand.
GAGAAGGGCCTGAGTCAAAGGCTTATGACCTCGCTTCATGAAGCCGGTCACGCCGTCGTCTCGGAAGTCATTAAGAAAGGCTCCGTCGGACTTGTCTCCGTGCGAACGTTCGACGGCTTCACCAAGCGTTGCCTTCCACTTACGCGCCGCCCTCAGCAAGTCCTCATCTTCTTGGCTGGCAAAGCCGCTTGCGAACTTTACGACAAGGGCAGGGTGGCTAGCGGTTGCCTTCAGGACCTTGACACCGCGGCGAGGCTAATCCGCGACGGATTGACCGATAGCGGAACTAACGGCGTCTCTCTCTTGCATCCCGGCGCAACCTCTACGGGTCAGCTATCGGATGGCTATAAGTCAAGGGTCGAGAACGCGCTTAGTAGCGAGCTAGAGCGTTATCTCTTCGTTTGTCGCGACATCCTTATCAAGAATAAGGATTTCCTCTTCGCGATAAGGGATGAGCTCGTTAAGAAGGGGACGTTGCTTAATAGCGACGTTCAACGTATCCGCTCAGGCTATAACATCGTCCCGTGCGAGTATTCCGAACCGGACGATGAGCCCGATAGCGATAGCGGGGAGCCGGAGCGCTTCGAGATGGGAGGCCATGCCATAGATTTCGAGGAAGAGGATTACGACGACGAAGAGTGTTGACGGTTTGAGCGAGATGCCTGATTGAGAGATCTAGGCATCTCCAAACAAAAGAATATCGCCATAAATAGGCGAAGAAAGGAAAGAAAAACCATGAAAAAATCACCAACCATGCTTATGAAGGAGCTCAAACATATCAAGGAGAGAATCGCCGAGCTCCATAAGGCGGACCTCCAGGATTCGACGGAGGTAGTGCGTAACTTGGAATCTGAGCCCCAGATCTCCACTTACTCCTATGAGGGGAACCGCGAGGCCATTAAGGGGCTTCGCGAGAGAGAAAAGGCGATTCACCGCGCCCTCTCCGTCTTCAACCTCGCCACGAAGGTCCCGGGCTTCGACCTCACGGTGAGCGAGGGCTTGCTCCGTCTTGGGCAACTCCGCAGCGAGATTGATATTCTCGCCACCCTTGCCTCCCGTCACCAGGTCCGTAAAGTCTCCAACTATGATTTCTCCAGTTACGAGAAGTGCTGTTACGACGTGACGAAGGCCAAGGAGGATTTGGCTGCATTACGGGAGGAGCGCACGGCGCTACAGGTGGCCATTGACCGTTTGAATCTCACTAGCGACATCGATTGCTAGAGGGATATATGCCGCTTGGCTAGCGGCGAAGGGCTTACGCTTTGACACCCATATAGCCATTTAGACGGGCCCGCTAACCGAAAGCGGGCAGTAGGGGTTACGGAAACGGCTTGAATATAGCGGGTAGTTAGATTACGCCAGATTACGCCTGCAACGGTTATCTGACCCTCCGCGAGGAGCTTATGTGAACAATGGATGGCCTAGGGAGAAAAATACTGCCTAAAGGTCTAGGGAACGACGCGAGATATCGCAAATTGCCCGAGCATTGATTTATGAGAGTTGTTAACCTTCCACGTCTAAGCAAAGCGCAAGCCGCTCTTAGGGCAGAGCCTAAAAGCCCATAGGCAAGGATAGCCTATAAAACCGCGCCCATAGGGCTCCCTTCGATGGGGGAGAAGCAAACCTATGGGCGATCTATCTGAAATTGAAAGGAGATATATCATGAGTGACACATTGGTCATCCATCCATACGATACGAGCACGGAGATGCTCAAATACGTTTACGAAAACCGCGTCCCCGCTTTCGATATCTGTCGGGACCCGAACATCAGCAAAAGCGACCTCGCTAGTCTCATCAAGATTTACGAAACCATCATCATATTAGGGCACGGTACCGGGGCTGGGCTAGCCTATCCATGCGCCGTCCACGAGAGGAGGCCATCTCCTAATGGCGGCTACTTCATGATTGATGATAGCTTCGCTTCCCTTCTTCGCGAAAAGAAGACCATCTCGATGTGGTGCTATAGCGACCTCTATTTCAAGAGGAATCATATCAAGGGTTTCCATACGGGGATGATAATCTCCGAGAGAGCCGAGGCCGAGCTCGTCATGGGGAAGTGCCCCTTAAGCGATAAGGAGCTATACGACAATATGGTCTCTTTGTCGAAGGCTCTAAGCGAGTGCCTCGACAAGAGCCCTGAGGAGATGAGGGAATATATCCTCGCTCACTATAATGGGACAGACCCCATAAGCGAGTTCAATAGGAAGAACATCATCGTTCTTTGATTGATTTCGCTACATCGGATCCCTTGTCGAAAGGCAGGGGATACCGACTTTGGAAGCGTGGATTTCTAAAAAAAACATCTAATTTGATACAAAAAAAGGAGGAAAAATATGAGTGATATTGTGTGGGATCTTGAAGTCAGCGATATGGATATGGACGCCCCGCCAGAGGGAGTGGCCTATATTGAATTGGGGACTAAGAACAGCGAGGTTTTCGATATCTCGCTTAAGGATGTCGTTATGATGGAGCTCGATGGGATAACTTCCAAAGACGTTCTTAGAGTGGGCACCTCGATGATCGAGAGGTCCAAGTCCTGCGAGAAGGCGTACATAAAGTTAGCCAAAAAAGGCGATATCGAGAAAAATCGTGATGGGGAGCCCTCGAATTCAGTCTACCAAAGGCTAGAGTTCTTTAATGACATCGTCGACATCGCCTACCTCAACGCGAATAAAGAAGTCGTCGATAGAATCTATGTGCCATGGGACGAAGAAGGGGATGAGGAGATGAACGGCTATTCAAGGAGCGACATCGACGTAAACGGCAATCTGACAATCGAAATAAAACGAAGATAGACCGTGAAGGCAATCGCGACGGTTCGCTCCAACGAAGACGCCCTCTATTATTGGACGATCCAATATGCGGACGATTGACAATGCGGCGAAATCCGATGCTCGAAGTACTTGAATGTCCCGTATCAACTGCCAATTAATCCAGGTGCAGTTTTTCGTTGGTCACCTGACAAGGTAATGTATAAAAAATGACTGCGTTTAGGGAGACGCTTCCGTTTTTTTGACGCCGTTTCGCGATAACCTAGTCATATTTTGACCTTTTTTGGCGGAAATGAGAGAATCGGGGCGAGCCGAAAGGGCATCCGCGAGTCCTGTGACTAAGTTATCGCGAAAGCCCCGATTTGGTCGTATCCGGGCCGGCTCGCCGATGAAGGAAGGTCAGATGACCGGGGTCAATTTGACCTTCCTTCTGTCGATTTTTTTGAGGCCAAGGGCATCCAGGAACGCCTTTGCCCTCCCTAACCAGCGAATTGACGTTGTCGAATGCGTCGCTGACGTCCTTTTGGGTGAGGTTGTCCAGGGATTTCCCCTTCGTGATGGGGTATCTGACTATTTCGTGGTTCCGCTCGCAGTCGGGTTTGTCGCTGGACCTCATCGGCCTGGCGAAGAAGGCGCGGACCTTCCCGGCCGGGGCCGCCGACTCTATGTCGTAGAAGGCGGCGAATTCGGAGCCGTTGTCGGAGAGGCATGCCTCGAAGGCGTCGGCGTAGCCTGCCTTGAAGACGGCCTCCATGACGCCTTTTATCGCCTTGACCGCCGATTCCGGGCTGCCCTTCGCGATCAGCAATCCCAGCTGAAGGCCGAACCTGGGGAAGGTAATCGTGAGTATGGCTTTCTTGTCCTCCCTCTTGCCGACGACCGAGTCGAATTCGGCGACCATGGCCTTCGGGTGCCCCTCCTTGTATTTGAGGAAATCGGAGTAGAGCCTGCCGAGCAGCTTCGCCGGATCCTTCGCGGGCATCTCGCTCCTCGGCGGCCTCGGCAGCTTGCGCTTGAACCTCGCATATCTCCTCAATTGGTGCGGCTTGCAGGTGAGCCTCCCTGAGCAGATCAGCCTTCTGAAGGTCCTCTCGCAGCACATCTCCCTTATCTCCGGGTTCGACGCGTAGACGTGGTGCACCGAGCCGGTGTCGATCAGCTGCCGCGAATAGGAGTCGAGCTTCTTGACGTCCGCGTCGCCGAGCCTCGCGCCCGATCTCGACGATGAGCGGAGATCCGAGGCGTCGTCGGCCGATTTCCTCCAGTCGTAGAACCTCTTCTCGCAAAAAGAACCTTCAAAACCTGTATAAGTCCGCTGAGGCTTTAGTGAAAGAGGAGAATGCCGTACTGACCAAGGCGGAACTTCAGGGGCTCAAAGCGAAGCTAGAAGACAGGGAAGACGGCGATTTGAGAGCAAAGAAAGTATTTTATTACTTTGCACAATTCGGCCGTGATGTTTATAGCGGGGAGCCGATGGACCTCAATGATTTGAGAGACTACGATATTGACCACATCATTCCTCAGTCTATTGTCAAAGATGATAGCTTTTTGAATACGGTTCTAACGAAGAAGGAAATTAATAATGAACAAAAGCAGGATCGTTATCCGTTAACGATGGAAAAATTCCTCATCTTCAGTTCATCACCCGAAAACTCAAAAGAATCGCAAACGATGATGATGCCGTTATTGAGATACCAGAACTTCTCGTAATCGTCCAAGATGGAATTGGTTATCTTGTTATCGATGTTCTTGTTTTTGATGTAGTAGCGGAGGTTCATCGCAAGCAATCCTCTATCGCCTTCTTTCTTCCAAAGCTCTTTAAGGGAAAGAGCGCTGATGTTCACGACTATCGCATCGCTTCCATAGGACATTTTGTTGGTTGACTCATCCACGACGAGTTTCCCTTCTTTCACGAAATCGAAAGGGGCGATATTGGATTCGATGAGGCTTTCGATGCTATGGCCGAAGACGATGGAAACCGAGATATCGACTCCTTTGATTTTTGGATCGATCTTCTCGAGCGTCGAGGTTACCTGATATTCGCTCTTTTCGTCCTTGCTGATGACGACTTTGTACTTCATTGCCAATTTATGTTTTTTATCAGGCAGGTTGATTCCTATGGGTATTTGAGTCCTATGTCGTTTTTCAATTTCGAATGAATTAAATACGGTGTTCGCCCAAAATCTATTCAACAATCCTCCTTAGCGGATTGGGTCGAATGGGCGAAAAGGTATAACGAAATACCGGAGACATCGTTGAAACTGCGAACTCCGAACGAAGTCTAACTTGAAAACTCGAGAAACTGTTCCGTGACGTGAGTGAGGTTATATGCTTGAAGCTATCCAAACGTTTCATATCAATTGATAACTATCAGTCATACATCAACTTAGTAAAAAAGGGAATTGAACTCACTAAAATACTAAAATATAATATTAACTAGCAATTATCGGGGCATAAGATGATAAGTAGGACCATTTATAAAGAAATCGAAAAATCAATTAAGAATAGGCCTGTCACTTTGATCACTGGAGCGAGACAAGTAGGGAAGACCTCTTTAGCCGTGCTCTTCCAAAAGAAATATAATTTCAACTACGTCTCCTTGGACTCTTACAAGGAAAGGGAATTGGCAAAGAATGATCCGATCATGTTTTTATCTATCCACCCTTGGCCACTCATCATCGACGAAATCCAATATGCCCCCGAGTTGTTTGATGCCATTGAAGATGTGGTTAACAAAGAAAAGCTATCAAATGAGCACAATTATGGCATGTATATACTTACCGGTTCTCAGATGTACAAACTGATGAAAGGGATAAGTCAATCGATGGCCGGAAGGGTATCGATAATTCATGTGCTGCCACTATCTAGAAACGAGATCCTTGATAGAGAGGATGCGATATTCGACTTTGATTATGAGAACATCCAAAAGAAGGCTAATGAAAATCCGCTGAAACCATTGGATTTATTTGACGACATAGTTAAAGGCTTTTATCCTGAGCTTTATAGCAATTCGAGTTTAGAGATTCAAAAATTCTATTCGGATTATGTTGAATCTTACGTCGAGCGCGACGTTTCTGAAATCATTAACATCAGGGAAAAGGTCCCATTTAGGCATTTCTTAAGCCTAATTGCTTCCCTTACCGGCGAGGAAATCGTTTACGATAATATCGCAAAAGTCGTTGGCGTTGATAAGAAAACGATCATGTCATGGATATCCGTATTGATTGCCGGCGACATTATTTATCTTTTAGAACCTTATAACGAGCTTTCCATCGCAAAGAGAATGGTCAAAAGGCCAAAGGTTTACTTCAATGACACCGGCTTGGCATGCTATTTAGCCGGAATCACATCGGGCGAGATATTGCATTCAAGCATATATTCTGGGAGATTTATAGAAACATATATCATCAATGAATTGCGAAAGAGTTATATCAATAACGGCGTCGAACCGCGTTTTTACTATTATAGAGACAGCAATCAAAACGAAATTGATTTGGTGATTATTCAAGGTGGCAAGCTTCACCGAGTCGAATGCAAGAGTGGCATAACGTTCAATCTGTCTACCGTTAAAGGGTTTAAACAATTAGAAAAAACTCAATATCGATTAGGGGAGAAAGCAATTATATGCAACACCGACATCATCTACTCGTTAGGTGAAGGCGTGTATGTTTTGCCGATTGCAGGAATCTAATGACGCCTTCTAATTTCTTTCACTATTTTAGTAAAATAGAGAATTGAATTCCCTAAAATACTAAAGTATAGAAAAACGTAGTAATCATCGAATGAATTTTTTATGCACATCATTCGCCAAGAATAATTCCCCAAAATTGATTTTTTTCGTTTTTGGGGATAGGCCTAAATTTACGAGAAAATCCTCTTTGCCGTTTTCTTGCGTCTCTGTCTCCTTTTTCGCTTGCGTATTCATTGGATTTCGCATATCAAAATACTTTTTCGAGAGTTGCAAGAATTTTGTGTAAAAGTCATCTCAGAAGCCCTTTTTTAAATCATATTTCGAATCCCATCGCCGTCCTCTCGTCCTCACTCATCTCCA
>CAVEMS010000002.1:0-267349 GCA_963616935.1 bacterium
AGTTCCCCGATTTTCGGATCGCTTTCATAGGCCTCTAGGACCTCTTCCGCTTCCTTCATTTCCTCATCGCTCACCATTTCGAGCGTTTTCCCGTCTTTCGAAGACATGACGATCAAAGAGTCCTCATCCTCTTCCTTATATAGGAAATAGAAGGTCTTCCCCTTTTCCTCATTTTCGTAATAGAAGTAAAGCTTCCAGCTTTCTTCCGTCCCGTCTTCCTTCGTTATCAAAACGGTATTGTCTTGGATGTCTATCATTTTTCTCTCCTTGCTAAGCCAACTTCGCTTCCAATTCTTGGCGGTATTTCTCGAATCCGTCGACGCTTTTTAGCATGCCAGAGGCCATTTGCGCTTTGCCGCCACCGCCACCTCCTAGCCTCTCGCTTAGTTCTTTGACGATCTTAGAGGCATCGGCTTTTTCGAGTGCTTTGCCGCCAACCATCGCCGTGACTGGACGAGCATCGCCCTTTCCTCCGACGAGAAGGATCACATAGTCTGGGGAAACGCTTTTGAAGCGATCGGCGAGCGAGAGCAACTCAGAGCGTGAGGCTCCTTCTTTCGAGAGGGCGACGAAATTGATTCCGCCGACGTTCTTCGCTCCGCTTGCAAGCGATTTCATATCCAAGGATGCGATTTTGTCTTTAAGCGCGGCCACTTCCTTCTTGGCTTCCTTTTCGCTATTGACGAGCGAATCGATCTTATTCGGGAAAGACGAATCGTCGCATGAGAAGCGCGCTTCGATATTAGAAAGCAGTTTTTCTTTGTCCTTAAGGTATGAGAGGGCGCCAAGGCTCGTTTTGGCGACGACTCTTCTTACCCCGGCACTTATAGCCTCGTCCGACACGATGACGAAACAGCCGATTTCGGCGGTGTTTTTGACGTGCGTGCCACCGCAGAATTCCTTGCTATACTTGCCAAAGGTCACTACTCGGACGGTGTCGCCGTACTTTTCGCTGAACTCCATTTCCGCCCCGAGTTTGCTTGCTTCCGAGTAAGGGAGCACCAGCGTCTTTTCTTCGATTCCTTCGCTGATTTTGGCATTAACTTCTTTTTCGATCTCATTTTTTTCATAGGCGCTCATCTTCTTGTTCGCGTCATAGTCGAAACGAAGATAGGAATCATCGACGTAGCTTCCCTTTTGATCTACGTGTTTGCCCAAAACGTTCGATAAAGCGCTATGAAGAAGATGCGTTGCGCTGTGATTGCGTTCGATGAGCTTTCGTTTATTGGAGTCGATATTTGCCGTCAAGACGTCGTTTTCTTTTATCACGCCGTGTTCAATCACGATGTGATGCAAATGCTGCTTGTTTGGCGCGACCATCACCGAGACCACTTTGGCCGACATGCCTTCGTTTTCGAGCTTGCCGGTATCGCTTACCTGCCCGCCCATTTCGGCGTAGAAAGGAGTTTCAGCAAGTATTACGTCGCCCTCTTCGTCGATTGAATCGACCTTGACGCCGTCTTTGAAGAGCCCTATTACCTTGGCTTTGGATTCGTAGGCGTCATAAAGGAATTTGCTTTCGGCTTTATACTCCATTAAATCCTTCGATTGTTTATGGAAGCTTTCGATCTCGCCGCGGGCGTTTCTTGCGCGCTCACGCTGTTCTTCCATCATCTTTTCGAAAGTCTCGGTATCGACGCTCACGCCGTTTTCGGCGGCTATTTCCTTCGTTAGATCAAGCGGGAAGCCATAGGTGTCATAGAGTTTGAAGGCCTCTTCGCCGCTTAATTCCTTCTTTCCTTCGAGCATCTTATATAGAAGCGCCTCGCCGCTTGAAAGGGTTTTGACGAATCTCTTCTCCTCTTCTTCAATCAAAGAGGCGACGAAAGCCTCTTTCTTGACGAGCTCAGGATAGAAATCGCGGTATTTGGCCACGACCGTCGGCACGAGCTTATGCATGAAAGGCTCGTTCAATCCGAGTTTTTGACCATATCTCATCGCTCGGCGGACGATCCTTCTAAGGACGTATCCACGACCTTCGTTCGAGAAATAGGCGCCATCGCTTAAAGCGAAAGTGAGGCAACGGGCGTGGTCGGCGATGACGCGGAAAGGCAATAGGTTCTCGCCTTCATATTTTTTGCCGGACATTTTTTCGGCTTCGGAAATGATCGGCCTAAATAAATCGGTTTCGAAGTTGGTTTCCGTGTTTTGAAGGATGCAGGCGATTCTTTCTAAGCCCGCTCCGGTATCGATGTTTTTGCTCGGAAGCTCTTTGTAATCCTTCCTATCGACGCCGTTTTCGGCGTTATATTGCGAGAAAACAATTCCCCAGAGCTCGATATAGCGGTCATTCTCGATGTCGTCTTCTAGCAGTTTCTTCCCAAGGTGATTGGGGTCATATTTCTCGCCGCGGTCATAGAATACCTCGGTATTCGGTCCGCATGGCCCTTCGCCTATCTGCCAATAATTGCCTTCTAGGGCGATCAAATGGCTTTCGTCTATCCCTTGCTTCTTCCATAGTTCGAACGAGGCTTTGTCGGAGGGATTATACGTGACGTAAAGCTTATTCGGGTCGAGCCCGAAACCGTCTTTTTCGCTCGTTAGTATCTCATAGGCCCAAGGGATTACCTCATTACGGAAATAATCGCCGATTGAGAAATTGCCTAACATCTCGAAGAAGGTGTGATGTCGTGCCGTATGCCCGACGTTCTCGATGTCGTTGGTTCTGATCGATTTCTGAATGTTGACGATCCTTCTCGATGGCGGAATTTCGCTGCCATCGAAATATTTTTTGAGTCCAGTGACGCCGGCGTTGACCCACAAAAGGGATTTATCGCCCTCTGGAACAAGGCTAACGCCCGGCATCCATTTGTGGCCTTTGCCTTCGAAGAACCTAATCCAAGTGCGGCGGATCTCTTCGCCTGTGAGTTTTTTCATGTTTCTCTCCCAAAAAAATAAAACACCTAGCGAAGGAACGCTGGCGCGCGGTACCATCCTTCTTCACCTTGGTGCTCTCATTTGTCTTCTTAACGCGAAGCGCGGGGAAATTACTCCCAACGGATGGAGGTGGCGTGTCCATAGGCCTTCCCATTATGCGGCCCTCCCTCTGATGGACTTATTCTCCGGTGGTATTCTACCACCATCTTCACGCTAAACAACTTTTTAGCGCATCGATTGCGGTTATTCTAGAACGTTTTCTTCTTTCTTGATCCAAATACGAGCCATTTCTGTTTCTTTCGACCAGGCTTCTGGCATCGTGCGGTTATTCAAAAACCAAGGCGTGTCTTTAAGAAGGCTATCGGAAGCGGAGCAAGTCACGGTCTCATTGCCCCCGCTATCGTACTTGAAGACGACGTTCCCATTTAGGGGCGTGTGATAGCTTTTGTCGGTGTAGCTTCCCTCGGTCGTGACGTAAAAACGATCGGTATAGACGGAAATCCTATCGATCGTGGCTTGGCCAGGGAAGGTCGTCTCTTTGCTCGTTTGGTTAAATTCGCAGTTTCCGGCCACGCAAGAGGCGACGACCGCTTTCGGCTTTATTAGCGAAAGGAGTTTATCGGTGTTCGCGGTCGGCGAGCCATGGTGCCCGGCCTTAAAAAGCTCGACTTGTTCGAGCTCCGGATTCGATTCCGCTATCGATCTTTCGGCGTATTCCTCCGAGTCTCCGGTGAAGAGGAATTGCTTTTCGCCTTGCCTAAATAGCAAGGCCAAGGAGCAATCGTTTTGGTCGCTGAAGCCGGATACGGCATAGCTACTATCGAGACTTTTCGTCTCGCTACGCGTATGGTCGTAATAGAATTGGTAAAGCAATGTGACGGAAAGTCCTTTCCCTAAGGATAACGTCCAATTGTTCCCTTTGCTCGTAAGTTCCTTAGCGATATGGTGGGTGGAACCGCTATCGACCAATTTCTTTCTGGCCGCCAGGTAATCACGATAGATTTCCGTGCTTTTCTTCGTCTCATCATCGCTAAGCGTGTGCGCATAGTCGTTTTCGATCGTCGCTTTACTACTCATGAAATACGAGAAATCAACGATATTATCGACTTTGTAGGTATATAGAAGCCCATCCCTTGAGCCATTAGCCAGCGATTTTCCGACTAGCCCCGAGAGATGATCTTCATGCGCATGAGTGACGAAGACGTATTCGAATTTGCCGTCCGTCACGTAATCGTCGATGTATTTTTTCGCCGTCGCGGCCACGCTCTTTTTAGCGCCGCCATCGATTAGGATGTCGTTATCCCCCGCTTTCACATAGATCACATCGCCGCTGTTTTGGAGGTCTTCTTCAATGAAATGGAAGGAAATTTCGTCGAATTCCGTCGGTCCTATGGGCGAGGCGCTTGAGGACGTCGAAGAGGCGTCGTTTCCTCGGTCTTTTAGCGTGAAGACTAACGCCACGCACAAGGAAACGGTAAAAATTAGAGCCCCAGATATGGAGATGGCGATGCTCTTCTTGCCTCTTTTTCTTGCATTCTTGCTTTTTGCCTTTTTCTTTTTCGCCATCAGATATCCACTCTTTCTTCGTTCCTATAGACCTCGCCTATTATCGCTCCGCCTAATAACACGCCGTTTTCGTCATAAAAGACCGCCCATTGACCCGGGGTCACCGCTTTGACGGGAGGATCGTAGGTAAGATAGCACCCGTTGTCTTCGAAATGGATGGTCGCCGGGTTATCGGGTTGCCGATAACGGAATTTGACCATGATGTTTTTGGAGGCGATGCCCTTCTCTCCAAGCCAATTTAGCGACGAAAGAAGGCATTTGTCGCTAAGAAGATGCTTGTCTTCGTCGCCATTAGCGACGTATAGAACGTTCTTCTTCGGGTCTTTCTTGCAAACGAACCAGGCGCCGTCTTTTTCGCCTTTCACGCCGCCTATCCCAAGGCCATGGCGTTGACCAAGCGTGTAATATAGGACTCCGCTATGCTTGCCGATCACGCGCCCGGAATTAACGTCCACTATCTCGCCTTCGTGCGCTGGGAAATAGTTCATCAAGAATTCGCGGAAGCGCCTTTCGCCGATGAAACAAACGCCGGTCGATCCATGTTTATCGCTCACTTCCTCTAATCCGAGTTTCTTAGCTAATTCCCTGGCGTCTTTTTTCGTGATGCTCGCCATTGGGAAAAGGGAAGCGGCGATTTGCTCTTCGCTTAAAGCGCAAAGGAAATAAGTCTGATCTTTAGATAAATCGGCCGGTTTCGATAGATACGATTTCCCGTCGATTTCGATCTTTTTGGCGTAGTGCCCCATGGCGATATGGTCATAGCCGTTTTCTTTCGCGTATTTCAAAAACGGCCCGAACTTGATCTCGCGGTTACATAGAACGTCGGGATTGGGCGTCCTTCCTTCCTTATATTCGTCGAGGAAGTAGCTGAAGACGTTGTCCCAATATTCTTTTATGTAATCGATTCTGATTAGCTTTATCCCGAGTTTCTCCGCCACTTTCTTGGCGTCTTGATAGTCCTTTTCTTGCGGGCATTGATCGTTATTGACGGTCGGATTTCCTAGATAGTCGTTATTTAGCTGAGCATCCCAGTTACGCATAAAACAGCCGGTGACGTCATAGCCGTCTTGCAAAAGAAGATAGGCCGCGATTGCGCTATCAACGCCACCCGATAAGCCAAGAAGCACTTTCTCTTTCATCTTTCGCTCCTTTTGAATAGTTCGTCGCTATCGAAGATTATCGTGAATGGGCCGTCGTTAAGGAGGGTGACTTTCATATCGGCTCCGAAGACGCCTTCATGCACTTTGATCCCATATTCGCGCAGTTTTTCGTTCCATATGGCGTAGAATCCTTTGGCCTTTTCTGGCGCCATCGCATCGACGAAAGAAGGTCGGTTCCCTTCCTTCATATTCGCGTAAAGGGTGAATTGGCTGACGGAAAGTATCTCGCCTTCGATTTGCGCCAACGAAAGATTAGTTTTGCCGTTTTCGTCCTCGAATAAACGGGATTGGACGACTTTTTTCGCCATTTTGGCAATCGTTTCGACTTGATCGTCGTTTCCAAAGCCGACTAAAAGAAGGTAGCCTTTCCCTATTTCCGCCACCCTTTTGCCGTCGATATCGACGTGGGCACTATGAACGCGTTGCAAAAGAACCCTCATATCAATAGATGTAATCCCTCACCATCGGAAGGATTTCCTTCTTTTTCGAGGAAATCTCGAACGCCTCTTTAAGCGCGTCGACCGTTTCCTCATATTGGTCTTTGTTGGTATGCACTTCGAATAGCGGTTCGCCTTTGGAGACATGGTCTCCGACTTTCTTTTTTAGGATGATACCGGCGGACATGTCGATAACGTCACCGAGCTTCTCCCGTCCTGCTCCTAGATGCATCGCCCCTTCTCCGATCGTGAGCGAATCGATGCGTTCGATATACCCGTCTTTGTCGGAGCATACGTCGAAAACGTGCTTGGAAACTGGGAATTTCGAAGTGTCGAGCAAATATGATATGTCGCCGCCTTGCGCTTCAAAAAGAGCCAGTAGCTTTTTGAATCCGGAGCCATCTTCTATCGCTTTTTCGATCTTCGTTTTTCCTTCCTCTATCGAAGAGGCGATTTTCGCTTGGGTTAGCATTATCGCGCCGGCATTAGTGACTAGTTCCACGAAATCCCTTGGCCCACGCCCTTTTAGAGTATTGATTGCTTCAATCACTTCGAGGCTATTACCGACCGCTAAGCCTAGCGGCTCATCCATGTCCGTTAAAATCGCTCTCGTGTCTCGTCCTAGTGATTTTCCTATTTTGACCATCGAAGCGGCTAATTTCCTGGCCATTTCGATGTCTTTCATAAAAGCTCCGCTCCCGAATTTGACGTCCAAAAGTATGGCATCGCTTCCCGAGGCGAGTTTTTTGCTCATGATGCTAGAGGCGATCAAAGGAATCGAATCGACGGTGCCGGTCACGTCCCTTAACGCATATAGTTTTTTGTCGGCCGGATCGATTTGGAGCGTTTGGCCGTTTATCGCTATTCCAATGTCGTTAACTTGTTTGATGAAGGCGCTATCGCTAAGGGAAACGCTCGTCCCGGGCACGCTTTCCATCTTGTCTAGGGTTCCCCCGGTATGACCTAAGCCGCGGCCCGACATCTTCGCTAATTTGGCGCCGCACGCCACTACAAGAGGGCCAAGGGCAAGCGAGGTCTTGTCCCCGACTCCGCCAGTGCTATGCTTATCGACTTTGATTCCCGGAATCATCGTTAGATCTAGGGTTTCGCCGCTATGGAGCATCGCATCCGTTAATAGCGATGTCTCTTCTTCATTCATTCCGACGAAGCGTATGGCCATTAATAAAGCGGAGACTTGATAGTCTGGCGCTGTGCCGTCTGTCACGCCCTTCACGAAGAAATCGATCTCTTCTTTGCTTAGTGCCTCACCCGACTTCTTCTTTTCGATTAAATCTAACATTCTCATCGTTTTTACCTCCGTCTATTATAAATGCTTCGTCCTTTTCTTTGATAGCAAAAGAAAGCGGTATCTTGTCTCTTCCATCTCTATGTTTTGTCTTTCGTCCCTTTTTTCACTATAATACGTGCTATGGATTTGAAGGAATCTTTGCTTAAGTATCTGCCTCTCGAAGAGGTGAATGGCTTGCTCGCTTCGCTAGAGAAAGAGGAAGTGACGCATGCTCTGCTACTAAACACCAAGAAGATGTCCGACGAGGAATTCCTCTCGCGCTTCCCTAATGTTCGTAAGCACCCATTCGTCAAACACGCCTACTTATACGACAAAGACGAATATGAATTCGGCAAGAACCTCTTATACGACGACGGCGTCTATTCGATCGAAGACCCAAGCGCCATGATGGTGAATTATTTCCTAGATCCTAAGCCGGGCGAAGTCATCCTCGATATCTGTGGGGCACCGGGCGGAAAATCTATCGGCGCTTCTTTGGCAATGGAAGACGAAGGCCTAATCATCGCCAACGACATCAGCTACCCTCGGGCGAAAGCGATGTCGCAAAACGTCGAAAGAATGGGGCGCGGCAATATGATCGTCGCGAGCAACGACTTCGTTTTCAGCCACATCCATTTCGCGAATACCTTCGACAAAATCATCCTTGATGCGCCTTGTAGCGGCAGCGCGATGATAAGAAAAAACGAGAAAGCCGCCAAAGACTGGCGATATGAGAAGGTGAAATCCTGCGCTAAACGTCAAAGCGAGCTCCTCGAACTCGCCTATTCGATGCTTAAGGAAGGCGGAACTATCGCCTATAGCACCTGCTCTTTCTCTTTCGAGGAAGACGAGGGCGTTCTTCTTTCCTTCAAAGGCAAACATCCGGAAATCGAATTCGTCTCTCTTCCTGATGATCCTTCCTTCTATCATCTAAAAGAACTTCCTAGCGCCGTTAGGCTCCACCCGAACCACTTCGAGGGCGAAGGGCAATTCATCGCCCTTATCAAAAAGCCCGGTGTTTTGGTTCCAACCCCCAAAACCGTGGTCGCCAACACGCGTTACAAGCAATTCCTTAGTGACTATGGCTTAAGCGAAAGAAGCAATGAGATAATGCGCTCGAAATTCTATAGCCTATCGATGCATTTCGACGTGTCGCATCTCAATATCCTTCGCTATGGCGTGAAACTATTCGAAATCCGCGAGATCTATATCCCAGATCATCATCTTTCCCACTTCCTAGGCCCCGAATATGGCTTCGACCTCACTTATGAGGAGTGTAAAGCGTATATCTCCGGCAACACCTTCCCATGCGACAAAAAAGACGGCTTCTATATCGTTACCTACGACAATCAGAACCTCGGCTATGTGAAAGTGGTCCAAGGCACAGCCAAAAACCACTACCCCAAAGGCTTAAGACGCAACATCGATTAACGTATCTTCCCCTTGCTTAAGGGGATTTTATTTAATTTTTTGGCGTAGAACTCCTCGTCCAGCTTTTTGAATTCATTGACTTTGGCGTCGATTTCGTCGTGCACCATATTAGCCACCTCTTCCGTCGTCTTCCCTTCGTAATCCTTAGGGTAGATAGGAGATAAGAAGGCCGCTTCAATCGGTATTCTTTTGCCATTCGTGCCGGCGTCTAAAACGCGGAAAGTGCCGTAAATCGCCATCGGAACGATGATGGCGTTGGCCCGCATTGCGCTTTTGAAGGAACCTGGGTGAAAGGGAGCGACTGGAGTGTTCATCGGATCTTTGTTTCTCGTTCCCTCTGGATAAATCGCGTAGTTCGACGTCTTTTCCATAAGCCTCTTTTCCAATTCCTTCATTAGGCTTAACGAAGCACGAAGGTCTTTTCTAGGCAAAAAGAGGCCATCTATCGAGGCGATCGCCTTTCCGACGAATGGGTAATTCTTCGTCTCTTCTTTCGCGACGAAGGAAAGAGGGCGTTTGAAAAACCTTAACGTCATGATCGGATCGTAATCGCTTATGTGATTCGAGACGATGTATAAGGATTCGCCGCTGTTTTCGAGCGCATCGAGCATTTCATAGCCTTCCATATAAACATCTAGCCTCATATCCCTATCGAGATAGAGGGTCAACGATCTTAAAAGGTCGTAACGGCTTTTTAAGCTCTTTTCGTCCGTTTTTTTCGCATTATGGGCGATCTTTGGGAAAGTCCACAATAGCCTTGGGCCGAACTTCATCACCACGCGCGGATACTTAAATGACAATTTCATGCGAACATTATAGTGCGATACCGAAATAAGCGAAAGATTTTAGGCTTATGACTGCTTATGGGCGCTTGAGAATATCTCATGGAGCTCGCTGATGACATATAGCCCCACTCCTTCCTTGGTCTCTAGCCTACCTTTCAGGACTATTAGCGCTCCCAAAGGCGCGAGCATGAAATGCGATTCCTTGCCGCCATAGGATTTGACGGGGATTTTGTCCACTTCGTATTTTCCTCCCGTCGGCGTGTCGATCACGCGGTCGATCTCGACATAGCGCATCGAAGGCGAGATCTTTTCGCCTAACCTTCCTGACAAAGCCACTTCGCTGATCATAATGAAAACCTCTCTTTCGATCTATGGGGCTTATTGGGATTGAATCCGAATGACTCGATCAATGGCTTTTTTCGAGGGCGCTTATGAGGATAGAGCTTTTCGGAATAAGAAGGCTCTGCCCTTTGATTCCTTTGGGGAGGGCCTCCCCCGACATCAGAAGAAGGCTTTGATCGGAATCGAGCGTGTAGACGTAGGAGGCCGATGAGGGGTTCGAAAAGACGTTGACCTCATAATAATGGGAAGAGGGTTCGAAAATGTCGTTCTTAATCCTTAGTCCCTTTTCTAGATCCTCGATCGAAGTCGTTTTCTCTAACGACGACGGATCTTGGCTGTACATACATTGTAACGATTTCCTAAGCGTTATGCAATCCTTGAGGTAATGGGCCATCGGCCATCTCTCATCCAGCGTTTTATACGATAATGCGTTATATATATCGCCTTTGTTATAGGTATTGTCCTCCCCCTTTTTGCTTTGGGCTATTTCCTGTCCCATATGGATAAAGGGGATGCCATGGCTAAATATGACGGAGGCGATTCCCATCTTGCATCTAAGAAAAAGCTCGTCGTCGTCTTTCATGTCTCTTTCGTAACGAAGATAGTCAAAGAAGGTCTTGTTATCGTGGCATTCGATGTAGTTTATCGATTGCGAAGCGTCTAAAAACATCGCTTTTTTCTCGTGAAATGGCACCGAAGATCCTAAAAATGAGAACTTATAGTCGTATTGCCCCTTCAAATCGCCGGCGATGTAACGTTTGTTCGCCTCGCGGAAGAAATCGTTGAAGAAGGAGACGTTCGGCAAATAGGCGTGATTCGGGATGGAGGCGTAGCGTCCTTCACTTTCCGCCATCATGTTCCATCCTTCGCCATAGATGATGAAAGAAGGATCTTTTTTCGAAGCGTATTCCCCTATTTCCTTGATCGTGTCGACATCGAGCAAACCCATCAAATCGAAACGGAAACCGTCGATCCTATAGAAATCGATCCAGAATTTCGCCGCCTCGACGATGAGCTTCCTTACCATCGGGCGCGCGGTATCCAAGTCGTTTCCGCACCAGGAAGCGTTGCTTAATTCTCCGTTTTCCTTCTTTCGGAAATAATAATTCGGGGTCGTTTTCTCAAAGGACGACGAACTCCACTCGTAAACATGGTTAAAGACAACGTCCATGACGACCCGTATCCCCTCTTGATGGAGAGCATCGATCATCGCCTTGGCCTCTTTTATCCTTAGATATGCGTCGTTTGGATCGCTCGCGTAACTTCCTTCCGGAAGGAAATATTGCGATGGGTCATACCCCCAATTGTAGGATTTGGATGGGTTAAGTTCGTCGATCGTCGCAAAATCGAAGATCGGGAGAAGTTGCAGATGCGTTATTCCTAACCACTTTAGGTAATCAAGCCCTGCTGGATGGCCCTTGACGGTCTTCCTTCCTTTTTCCGTTAGTCCTAAGAAACGACCTTTGTTCTTAATATCGCTATTCTTATCGCTGGTGAGGTCTCGCACCGAGCCTTCATAGATTATGGCGTCGGTTTTGCGCTTTAACGATGCCAAATCCTTTTTTGACGAGGGAGAATCGAATTTCGATAGGTCGATGACGACGCTTCTTGAGGAGTTGGCTAGCGATCCCTTCGCATATGGGTCGACGGTTTCGACGGTTACTTCGTTATTGGTGACCAAATACGTGTAAACGGCCGATTCGTAATCGCCCTCTAATTCCGTTTTCCATACGCCATCATCGCTTCTAGTAAGAGGAAATAACGACATTTTGCCGTCTTTTTCGATTTTGATCGCCACCATCGATGCGAGAGGGGCGAATAAAGAGAACTTCGTTTTATCTTTCGAATAGATAGCGCCCAATTCTTCGTTAAGCGGCGAATATTTTTCGTCGAAACCTGGGAAGGCGGTCGCTCCCGAGACGTTTAAAGGCAACATTCCCGAATTCGTTTTTAGGAAATAGCTGTGCCCTAGCGAGAGAGGTTCGTTTAATAAATACGTCCTTCTTTTTGAGCCTTTCTCTTTTTCCGATGCCGCGATGGATTCATTATGGTCCTTAAGCAAGGAATCGACTTTGAAGCCCTCTTCAAAACGTTCGAAGGAAAGGACCTCTATCGTCTTTTCGTCTATTAGATTTGCGATTAAGGACGGTTTATTCATTTACTTACGCTATTCGTTATCGCCGGCCAATTTGATGTCGGAAGTTTTGTTTGGATCCATATGGACGAGGACTCGGCATCCTTTGCTTGAACTTTGAGTATCTGGAGCAGCTGCGACTATGCCATCTTTTTGGAGACGGTTGAAAATCTTGCCAGCACGCGGGAATCCGACCGTGAATTGCCGCTGTATTTTGGAAATCGAGGTGT
This sequence comes from bacterium, assembly GCA_963616935.1. GTDB lineage: Bacteria > Bacillota_I > Bacilli_A > RFN20 > CAG-826 > UBA4951. The sequence continues at coordinate 12,251 of CAVEMS010000002.1, forward strand.
ATTCAAGCTGCATTACCGCTTCTTTCACCATCTCATAGAATTCGTCGTCGGATTTTGCCTTGACTTCGGCGCGGGACAAAGGAACGATCGCCTCTTCCGCCGCTTTCGCCTCAGCCTCGTGGTCGACCAAATCCATGAAATCGCTATTGTAATCAGGTTCCATCTGACCTCTGATATAGTCGCAAACGGCGTTGATTTCGTGGCCATTGCAGTAGCATCCTTGGCAACGCGTGAAACCCATACGCGAGATCAAAGAGCAATCGACGAGCATGTCGCCATGCCCGACTAGCTCTTCCGCCCCGCCTTGGCCGATGATGGTTTGGCTATCGATGGCGCTAGACATGCTTAAAGCCACACGGACGCCGATATTGGCCTTGATGGTGCCAGTGATTACGGAGACACTTGGCCTTTGGGTGGCGATGACCAAGTGTATGCCGGCGGCACGGGCTTTTTGGGCGATACGGACGACGGCATCGCCAATATTCTTGCAAGTGTCGCTTAAGTCGGCGTATTCGTCGATGAACACTACGATATACGGCATTTTCGCATAATCGCTTTCAGGCGAGAATTCGTTGTTCCATTCGCCGATGTCCTTGACTCCGGCAATTTCAAACGCTTTGTAGCGGCGCTCCATTTCAACGATTAGTTTATCCAAGCAAACCTTCGCTTGGCTCGGCTCTTTGATGATCGGACAAAGGAGGTGTGGGAGATCATGGTACTTGGCCATCTCGACGCGCTTGGGGTCCACTAAGACGAGTTTGACGTCTTCTGGACGGTTACGCATGATGATGGACATGATGAGGCCGGTTAAGAAGACGGATTTTCCTGAACCCGTGGTGCCGGCGGTCAATAGATGTGGGAAATCGGCCAAATTGGCGAAAATCGGGGCATTGTCGATGTTAACGCCAAAAGGAACGTAGAGTCCGCTGTTTGGTTTCTTCGGCAAAGCGTCGACCATTCTTTTTAAGCTTACGGTCTCGGTTTTTTCGTTAGGCACCTCTAAGCCTGAGGTGCTTCTTCCCCTTACTATCTCCTCGAAACGGATGCCGATGCCGTTAAGCCTCACGGCGATGTCTTTGATGTATTTGTTTAGCGATCCGACGGAGACATTGGAGTCAGTTCGTATGTTATAACGCGTGACGCTTGGGCCGATGGTGAAATCCTCAACGTGGGCGCCGACTCCGAAGTTGCTAAAGACCTCGTCTATTAGTTCTTTGCGGCGTTCGCAATTAAGCTTCTCTTGCTCCGCATCGGGGCTAGGCGGATAGTCCTTAAGGAGATCGAGCGGCGGCATTTGATAGGATTTGAGCTCTTTTTTATGAGGCATTCCGATGCTATCGAGTTGTTGCTCTTTCGTTGGCTTGGCTGGCGGCGCCGTCCAAGTTCCCTCAAACGAATCCTCTTTCGCTTGCGTGTCTTCTTTCTTCGTCTCTTCGCTTACCTTGAGTTCCTCTGCCACTTTTTCCATCTCCTCATAGACGTTTTCTTTTTGGATTTCCGTCTTTTCTTCCTCTTTTTGTGTCGCGATAGGCTCGGTCGGCGCTTCTTCTTTCTCTTCGCTTGATTTAGGCGCAAAGAAAATGTTTTCTTCCATCGGCTTCTCCGTCTTTGACGTTTCGACCTCGGCGTTTATCTCGCTGATTGGCTTATCGCTGTTTCTATAGGTTTCCAAAACGTTGTTTTCTTCGTTTGTCACAGTATTTTTTGGTGCATCGACGACATTTTCGCGAGGTGTCGCAACCGTTTCTTTCGTTTCGCTTATCGTGGTTTGAATGACGGTCGGTCTTACGTAAGTCTCTTCTCGCTGAATCTCAGGCTTTTGCTGCGTTTTCTTGCCGCCGAATTCGAAATGGGCTTCCACTAGGCCGCTAATCATCTTCTCGTCTTGCGTTGGGCGGTAATATGAATTCGGAGTTTCCATTTCTTTGGGCACGATTGGGGAATCGAAGCGAGTCTCGGCGTTTTTCGTCATTCTCGATGGAAGCGGGTTCGAATAGTAAGATGCGTTGTTTTCGCCATATGGCAGCTCTTCTTTTTCCTCGCGCTTAGGCGAATAGAAATCGCTTTGAATGGCCTTTTCGCTATCGGAAATCTTCTTTTTCCGTTCTTTGTCGAGCGTCTTCTTACGGAACAACGGAACAAGGAACGGGAAAAGCGATAAAGCGACGGGCGCTAAGAAAAGGACGATTAGGATAACGATCGGCAAGGCCAGCGATACGCTTGTTAAGGCACCGGCGAGTGAAGTGAATGCGACTCCACCCGAATATTTGATGGAATAAGCCACCTCGCTATGAGAATAAACGGATGAGAAAGACGGGAAAAGGGCATTCAAATCGCTATCAAGATTCAGGTACGAAAGGAGCCCGAACAAAAAGCCGATAGCGAGGAAAGAAAGGATGGCGGCTAAGTGAAAACGCCAAGAGAATTTCGGCGCTTTGCCTTTGAATAATAGGTAAAACCCAACCGCTAAAGCGTATGGCAAAAGGAAATAGAAGCCCACGTAGCCAAGTAGCCAAATGAACCCATATCCCAGGGCGTTAAAGACGCCATAAGGCGAAAGAAGCAATAACGCGCTAAATAGTATTAGGGTGCCGCCAAGGGCTTGTGAAATGTATTTCTTCGGAAACGACTTATCTTCCATATATGCCTTTCAACGATTTAGATTTCGAGGATAAGCGGCAAGACCATCGGTTCCTTGCCGGTTTGGCGCCTGATCGCATAGGCGCATTTCTCATAGGCGCTTTGCCTGACTTGCGAGAGGTTGAAGCCATTGCCCTTTAAGGCGGCGTCTTCCAAAGTCGCCGTGAAGACCTTCGTTATCTCGCGAAGCACCGCTTCGGCATCTTTCATAATGAGAAGTCCTCTCATCTGAACGTCCGGACCGGCGATTATCTGATGGGTTCTCTTGTCGATCGAGCAAGCCAAAATCACGACGCCTTCGGATAATTTTTGGCGATCTTGCAAGACGAGGTCGCCGACGTCGCCGACGCCCGATCCGTCGATTAGGATATCGCCATGCGAGATGGATTCGTTAAGGATATGGCCACCCGTCTCATCGAATAAGACGCTTAAGCCATTATCGAGCAAGAAGATGTTCGTGTGATTGAGCTTGCCTTTCATGCTCATGGCGACTTGGGCGTTCGCCAACAGATCTTTGTAGAATCCCTTGATTGGGACGTAGTACTTCGGATGCAAGACGGAGATCATCATCTTGATGTCCTCTTCGCTAGCATGCATCAAAAGGAATTCCTTCTTTGGGACGTTTATGACGGAACAGCCGCTGCGATAAAGCTCATCGAGGGCGTCCGTCGCCTCGAGTTCCGTATTGTCATCGCTTGGGGCAGCTAAGAAGAAAGTGTCGCTTTCCTTTAGCCTGACCGGACGGCCGCCTTCGACTTGATTGGCGGCCAAAAGGGCGATTTTCCTATAGATTTTGTCGGGATAACCGAGCAATAAGACGATGATGTCTTGATCGCGGAATCTATTGATATCGTCGCTTGGGGCGAAGTTGTCGCGCGGGATCATTAATTGCCCAGAACGTTGCATTTCGCTTATGGTGTCGCTCGTCTCCTTGTCATAAGGGATGATTTTCTTACGCGTCGCCACCGCTAGCGATATCACCTCGTCGATGTTATAGAAGTTCGGGGTCAATAAAGCGATGAAGATTCTCCCCATCGCGTCTTTGAATTTGTTCTCGATCAACGGGGTGAGCTTATAGTGCGGGGCGGTGTAGCCGCTTCGCTTGGCGTAGACGCTTTCCATGAACAAACAAAGCGTCTCCTCCTCCCCTAACTTCGATAAAGCGTTCATATCGTGGAGATAATTCTTATAGGCGTTGTTCTCGATGACGTAGTCGCCAGGGAAAACGAGATTGCCATAGGATGAGGAAATCGCGATGCCGCTTGATAAAGCGGTGTTATGCGAGGTTTGGAAGAAGGTGATCTTTCTAGAAGCGACCTTGAAAGTGCTACTAGGCATCACGACATGAAAATCGAAGGAAGAACAGTCGATGTTGACGTGATGGCAGAAGTTTTTGAACATCGCGAGGGTCACGGAACTGCCGTATATCGGAGCCGGCGCGAAGCTATATAGATATGCCAAAGCGCCTATCTCATCATCGTGCCCGTGGGGCAACAAGTAAGCGCGCACCTTGTTTTTATGATCTTTCAGATATGAGAAATCTGGGATGACGTAATCGACGCCCGGCTGGGTTTTGTCCGGCCTTTTGACACCGCATCCAACCACGAATATATCGCCGTCGATTTCGACGACGTAACAGCTTTTTCCTATCTCATCAAGCCCGCCGAGGGCAAATACACGGATTCTCTCGTTCATATAAACTCCTAATTTCAAACATTATAAAACGGACGTCGGATATTTTAAACGCTTTGGAAGCGTTTTCCTCCCTTATGGGAGAAGATCGCTTTCGAGCGTTTCCCCTGTTGATAGTTCCTTTAATTCAAGCGAGCCATCTTCAAGGGTCATATAAGTCCTGGGATTGCCGTTTTTTGGAAAGCCGATAGAACCCGGATTGATCTCGTAATGGTCACTATTCTTGACACCAAAGGAATACACATGGGTGTGACCGTAGACGACGATGTCCATCGCCTTGATTTCCAAACCGTCATAAATATCGCCATGAAGCAAAACGAACTCCCTATTGAAGGCGTTTTTCCGGATATATAACGGCATTTCCTTGCCAAGCAGCATCATATCGACGCGACTATCGCAATTGCCGCATACGATCGACGTTTTAGGCATATAGGGAAGCAGCATCTTCGAGACTTCCATCGGCTCATAATCGCTTGGGACGCCGTTTCGCGGGCCATTATACATGATGTCGCCAAGAAGCCATATCTCATCCGGCTTTTCGCTCTCTATTCGCTTTACGAGAGATAGGCAGGCGTCTTTCCGCCCGTGTATATCGCTAGCTATCAATATCTTCATTTTTCTTCTCTCTTTATCTCTGCCGTCGAAACCAAAGGAACGCCCGTTTTGGCGATGTCCTCGATTATCGTTTGGCCGATTTCTATCGGAGCTATTACTGTCACCGAATTTATTTCTTCCATCGCCTCTTCGATTTTTCCCTTCGGAATTGGATCTTTCGTTTTGACGGGGCAAAGAGGCATAGATGCTCCCTCCACTTTCACAGTCGAGGTGAGCGTCCTCATGGGATTGCTCACTTCTTGCGCGCCGTATTTGGCTCCGCGCGGGCAGAAATTGCCAGTCACGGTCAAATCATCATCGACATGGAGATGGCAGCCGCGCGGGCAGCATATGCATATTAATTCCCTTGCCATGTTATTCCCCTTTCTTTTCGATATAAACCGTTATTTCGCCATTTTCCCCGTCAAAAAGCGAAGAAGATAACGTCATCGTCTCCATTTCGCTGGGGATGATGTATGGCTTATAGATCTTCTTGATTTCCTTTTCGCCTTGTTTATAGACGACGTAGACGTTCTTTAAAGGTTCACGGACGCGGAACTTGAAATCGATTTTCCGTTCAGTTTGGCCTAAGTGCAAATAGCTAGGGACGACATAACCGATGCCTGGACCCGCTTTGACGGAGATAGGTTTTGAGCCGCTTTGGCTAAGGCCGTCTTTGATATAACTAGCGATGGCCGCCCCCGCTTTTCTAGCTTCCATTACGACGTTATCCGCCAAATCATGCACATGGAGAACGTTGCCAGCGCTATAGATGCCCTCAATCGAGGTCATGTAGTTTTCGTCGACCGCCGCGCCTCTTGAGGCTCCTTTCATCGCCCCGATGTTGTCTAATAGGGTGTTATTCGGGACTAAGCCGATGCTAAGGATCAAAGTGTCGCATTCGATTATCCTTTCGCTCCCTTTGATCGGGCGTTTGTTTTGATCGACCCGTGACAATTCGATGGCTTCTAACCTATTTTTGCCGATTGCTCTCGTCACGGTATGCGAAAGGTATAGCGGTATCCCGAAATCTTCGAGGCACTGGACGACGTTTCGGTTTAGTCCATTGCTATAAGGGCAAAGTTCGGCGACGCCTAGCACTTTGGCGCCTTCTAGCGTCAAGCGTCTGGCCATGATGAGACCGATGTCGCCACTGCCCAATATGAATATCTTTTTACCTGGGAGATACCCTTGGCGATTTAAGAGAAGTTGCGCCACCCCGGCATTCATGATGCCGCTTGGCCTATCGCCCGGCAACGCGATCGCCCCAGCGCTTCTTTCATAGCATCCTGCGGCGAAAAGGATGGCTTTCGCTTTGACTTTATGGAAGCCGCTTTCGTTAGAATATGAGACGACTTTGTCGCTTGTTATATCGGTTACGTAGGTGTTACAAAGACATTCGATCCCGCGCTTTTTCGTTTCCTTCTCAAAACGATAGGCGAATTCCGGCCCGGTTAGTTCCTCTTTGAACTCGCCAAGTCCGAAGCCGTTATGTATGCATTGGTTTAGGATTCCTCCGAGCGATTCATTCCTTTCGATGATCAATATATCTTTTACGCCGTTATCGAAGGCGCTTACGGCGCCAGCCAAACCGGCGGAACCGCCGCCGACTACCACTAGTTCGACTTCTTTCATCTTTTCTCCCCCTTCTTCGCTTTCGTAAGGACAATGGGGGAATTTTCCTTGCCATAGTCCACTTTCGAGAGGTCGTCGCCTTCCTTCTTCGCCAATAAGGCGAGAACTTTGGCCATACAGAAACCGCCTTGGCACTTCCCAAAGCCGGCGCGCGTCCTTTTTTTCATCGCTTTGACCGTTAGGCAAGGAACGCTACGGGACATCGCCTCTTTTATTTCACCTAGCGACACTTGCTCGCAATCGCAGATGATATGGCCATATTCCGGATTTCTCTTGATGAATGCGTCTCTTTCCTCTTCTGGCATTTCCTTGGGGTGGCTATATGGCTTGATGCACGGCGTATATTCGTCGTTTTTCTCCGGTTTCAGGTATTTCGCGACGTATTCCTCGACTAAGTATTCCCCTATTGCCGGAGAACTCACTAACCCAGGCGATTCGATCCCTGAGGCGTTGATGAACGAAGGATCGCCGTTAGATGGGCCTAATATGAAATCATGCGTAGACGGCGTCGCTCTTAGGCCGCTATAAACGCGGATGCTTTGGCCGAATGGGATGGAAGGCACTAAGCGCATCGCCTGTTCCTTGACCAAGGCCAAAGTCGGCGTGTCGGTCGAGAGATCCTCTTTGTCCGGCGTTTCTTCGCTACTTGGGCCGACTAGATAATTACCGCTCGTCGTCATGGTGACTAGCACCCCTTTGCCTTTTTCGGAAGGAAGAGAGAAAAGAACGTGATTGACGAGTCCTTTGGCGTAGTGATTCAAAACGTAGTATTCGCCTTTTCTAGGCTTTATCGCCCAATCGATTTCGCCCGCCATCTTCGCCACGTCGTCCGAATGGACGCCTGCGGCGTTAATCACGACTTTCGCTTCATATTCGCCTTTTTTCGTTCTTACTTTCCAGAACTCTTTCTCTTTGGATAGCGAGATTACTTCCTCCCCAAGATGGAGCGTGACTCCGTTATCGACGGCGTTCTCTAATGCGTGGATGGCGAGCAAAAAAGGATTTACGATACCTCCTTCAGGGCAAAGCAAAGCCGCTTTAGCTTCCTTATTCACATTCGGCTCCATCTTAAAAAGCTCGTTTTGGTCGATGATTCTTGCCATTACGCCGTTTTGCTTGGCTCTATTTTCAAGCTCTTTTAGGCTTTCGATTTCCTTCTCGCTAAATGCGATCGTCAAAGTCCCGCATTTTTCATATGGCACATCAAGTTCTTGGCAGATCCCTGGCATCATTTTATTGCCGAGGACGTTCATCTTCGCTTTAAAGGTGCCAGGCAATGGATCATAGCCGCTATGGGAAATGGCGCTATTGGCCATCGTCGTCTCGTCGGCGACATCCAAATCCTTTTCCAGGACCAAGACATTCATTTTGTAGCGGGATAGATTCCTCGCTATGAAAGAGCCTACGACACCGGCTCCTATGACGATTGCATCATACATATTGCCTGACCTCCGAAATCACCGAAAAGATAGATTTATTCAATGAAATAACTTTGTTTTCCGATGAATCATTTTCGATAGTTAAATCTTATTTCAACGCCTATGGCGTTTCAAGTTCGTTTCAAAAAAAGAGCCCAGTTCCCTGGGCTCATTGCTTATAAGGATTAGTGACGATTGCCGCCTTTTCCGCCATGCGAATGGCCGTTATCGCCATATCGCGATCCGCCATGGCGTTGGCCATGGAAGGATGAGCCGCGGTTGGCTGGGCGTTCTGGCGCCTCGACGTAATCGGCCGGCTTCTCCTCGAATTCGCGGTGTGAAAGCTTGATCTTGCCTTCCTCAAGCCCGATGACGACGACTTTGAGGGTATCGCCGACTTTGATGACGTTACTCGCATCGTCGACGTATTTCCAAGCCAAGCGCGAAACGTGGCAAAGGCCGTCGGTGTCGCCGAAGAGGTTCACGAAGGCGCCGTAATTCTCGACGCGAGTGACTCTTCCTTCGAAGATCTCCCCTATTTTGGCTTCGCGGACGATGTCGTCGATTCTCGCTTTCGCCTTCTCTATCATCGCTTTGCTCGTGTGATAGATCGTGACTCGGCCATCGTCTTCGACGTCGATCTTGACGTTATCGCAGGTAGCGATGATGTCATTGATGACTTTGCCGCCCGTTCCAATAACTTCGCGGATCTTGTCTGGATCGATGGAGAAAGTGACCATCTTCGGAGCGTATTCGCTCACTTCCTCGCGTGGAGTTGGGATAGCGGCTTCCATAACGTCGCGGATCTCGGCTCTGGCTTTCTTGGCTTGAGCGAGGGCTTCGCTAAGGACTTCGCGGGTGACGCCGTGGATCTTGATATCCATTTGAAGGGCGGTGATGCCAAGCTTCGTTCCGGCGCATTTGAAATCCATGTCGCCGAAGTGGTCTTCAAGACCTTGGATATCGGTGAGGATGGTGTAATGATTGCTTTCTTTGTCCGGGCTTCTCGATGGGTCGTTGGTGATTAAGCCCATGGCGATGCCGCTGACGACGTTCTTAATTGGGACGCCGGCCGCCATTAGCGACATGCAACTGGCGCAGATTGAAGCTTGAGAGCTCGAACCGTTGCTTTCGACGACGTCGGCAACACAACGAATTGTGTATGGGAAGGTATTGACATCAGGGATAACGTAAGAAAGAGCGCGCTCGCCTAATGCACCATGGCCGATTTCACGACGCCCTGGCGTGCCCATTCTTCCGATTTCACCGACGGAATATGGCGGGAAGTTATATTGGTGCATGAAGCGCTTTTCGCCTTCGCAGGTGATGCCGTCGATTATTTGGGCATCGCTTAGAGGGCCAAGAGTCGTGGTCGAGATGACTTGGGTTTGACCGCGGGTGAACATGGCTGAGCCATGGGCCCTTGGCAATAAGTCGATTTGAGCGTCGAGAGGACGGATTTCATCGACTTTACGTCCGTCTGGACGAATCTTCTCTTCGATTATCAAGGTGCGGACGACATGGGCGACCATCGCTTCGAGGATGCCTTCGACCATCATCATCTTCTCGTTATGCGTCTTTTCGTCTTCGTCTTTGATGGCATCGTATTCGTCGAGAACTTTCTTCTTCAAAGCATCGACGGCGTCTTGTCTTTCGAGTTTGTCGAAGATGCGGACGGCCTTTTCCAAATCGGCGCCGATCTCGTCGTTGATGTGTTGCTTCATCGACTCATCTGGCGTGAAGAGGGTGATTTCGCGTTTTGCCTTGCCGGCCGCTTTGATGATCTCCTCTTCGAAAGCGCATAGCTTCTTGATGGCCTCATGTCCGAACATGATGGCATCGAGCATTTCTTCTTCTGGCACTTCAGCTGCGCCGGCTTCGACCATCATGATGGCTTCTTTAGTTCCAGCAACGGTGAGATTGATGTCGCTCTTGGCTTTCTCTTCTTCGGTTGGATCGATGATCATCTTGCCATCGACTCGGCCGACGATGACTCCGGCGACTGGCCCATCGAATGGGATGTCGCTGATGCACAAAGCCAAGGAAGCGCCAAACATCGCGGCCATCTCTGGGCTGTTGTTTTTGTCGCAGCTCATGACGGTGCTAACGATTTGGACCTCATTTCTGAAGCCTTCGGCGAATAAAGGACGGATTGGGCGATCGATCAAACGCGCGGAAAGGGTTTGGTGATCGTCTGGGCGGCCTTCGCGGCGAAGGAAGCTCTGTGGGATTTTGCCAGCCGCGTATTGCTTTTCGATGTAGTTGACGGTAAGAGGGAAGAAATCCCCTCCTTTTGGCTCATCGGCGCAGCAGGCGGTGTTCAAAACGACGGTGTCGCCGAAACGGACTAAGACCGCTCCGTCGGCTTGTTTGGCGATTTCGCCGGTTTCGACTTTGAGAGATCTGCCCTCAAAATCGAGTTCGAATGTTTGTTTGCTCATTTTCTCTTTTTCCTTTTTTATAACGCCGATAATCTTAGCATGAAACTTGCGATGTTGTTATAGGAAGAAAAGAAAAAAGCTCCCAGATGGGAGCCTTCGATTCGAACTAAGCTTATTTCCTCAAAGATAAGGAAGCGATGAGTTTCTCGTAAGCTGCGTGGTCGTTCTTGGCCAAGTAGGCAAGTAAAGCGTGCCTCTTGCCGACGAGTTCCATAAGGGAACGCTTGGCAACCGCGTCGCCGTGGTTGGCTTTCAAATGAGCGGTCAAATCGCTGATTCTCTTCGTCAAGATGGCGACTTGGACCTCGGTGCAACCGGTGTCTTTGGCGTTTTTGCCGTACTTTTGAACGATGACGTTCTTTTCTTCTTTGTTGAGCATTCTTTTTTCTCCTTTATTTAGCTCTTAGCGATATCAAAGTCAGGTCCTGGAGAAAGGGCGAGACAATGACATGCCGCAACGAAGACTATATAGGCGCAAACCCCTTCTTGCAAGAAGAAAATGCTACTTTTTGCCGAATTTCATGGCGAAAGTATCCGCTTTCAGATGATTTTCGTTGCGCTTATGGGCGCACGCGCCTAAAATTTCGCCGTGCCGTTTGGCAGGAGGTTTTTCTTTATGGACATTCGCAATATCGCTATCATCGCTCACGTCGACCATGGGAAAACGACCCTCGTCAATTCGCTTTTCACTTGCTCGCACACCTTCCGCGAGAACGAAGCCGTGACCGATCGCATGCTTGATAGCAATCCTATCGAGCACGAAAGAGGCATAACGATTTTGGCCAAGACCACCGCCATTCACTATAAAGACAGCAAAATCAACATCGTCGACACTCCAGGGCACGCCGATTTCGGAGGCGAAGTCGAGCGAATTATGCATATGGTCGATGGCTGTTTGCTTCTTGTTGACGCTTACGAAGGGACGATGCCGCAAACGCGCTTCGTCTTGAAAAACGCCCTCGAAAACCACATAAAACCGATCGTCGTCGTCAACAAAGTCGATCGTCCTAACGCCGATCCAAGGCGCGCGGTCGATGAGGTCCTTGATCTATTCATCGAGCTTGGCGCCCCTGAGGATCTTCTCGATTTCCCAGTTTGCTACGTAAGCGCGCTTAACGGAACGAGCTCCTTATCGCCTGATCCAAGCACCCAAAAGCCAGGCATGGACCCATTGTTCGATATGATCCTTGAAAATATACCGGCCCCGAAATGCGATGTGTCGGCCCCTTTCCAAATGCAAACCGCTTTACTCGATTATAACGATTTCGTCGGGAGAATCGGAATTGGTACGGTGCGTCGTGGGACGATTTCCGTGGGAGATACCATCACGGACGTTAGAAAAGACGGCTCCACCGCCAATTTCAAGGTCATGAAGCTATACACTTTCTTCGGCATGAACCGCAACGAAGTCGGAAGCGTCAGCGCTCCGGATATCTGCGGCATCGCCGGCTTGGCCGATATCGGCGTAAGCGACACCCTTTGCGCCCCTTCTTCCCTCGAAGCCTTGCCGGCTTTACGAGTCGATGAGCCGACGCTACAGATGGAATTTGGCACCAATAGCTCACCGATGCGCGGACAGGATGGCAAAAAGGTCACGGCCCGCGTGATCGAGGAAAGGCTTTTCCAAGAGACGCAAAGAGACGTCTCGCTACGTTATGCCCGCATCCCAAACAAAGAAAGCTGGATCGTCTCCGGACGCGGCGAGCTCCATTTAGGCGTTTTGATCGAGAATATGCGTCGCGAAGGCTATGAGCTTGAGGTCTCCAAACCGCAAGTAATCCAAAAGATAATAGACGGCGTCAAGTGCGAGCCATACGAAGATCTCCAAATCGACGTCCCTAACGAATTCGTCGGCGATATGATGACGAGTTTGGGCGACCGTGGCGCGAAACTCGGCGATATGAACGATAATGGCTCGGTCACGAGGCTCAATTACGTCATCCCATCGCGCGGCCTCATCGGCTTCGTCAGTAACTTCCTTACGATGACCAAGGGCTATGGCATCATCAACCACACCTTCAAAGAATATCGTCCAGTCTATGCGCATGACCTCGGCGAAAGGAATATCGGCGTTTTGGTTTCGACCGATAAAGGAGAAGCCACCTCGTACGCTTTGCAAAAAGTCGAGGAACACGGAACGATGTTCATCACCCCGGGCGACGTATGCTACGAAGGGATGATCGTCGGAGAACACCGTTATCCGGTCGATTTGGCCGTCAATTGCACACAAGCAAAGCCGATGACGAACGTCCGTAGTAGCACCAGGGAACTAACCATCGTTTTGAAAGCGCCGCGCAAGATGTCTTTGGAAGCCTGCTTAGACTATATCAACCCAGATGAGCTCGTCGAAATCACCCCTCACGCCATCAGGATGAGGAAAAGGATACTTAACACCGCCGAGCGCAAGAAATACGACGCCCATCAAAAGGCAGCCAAGGAAGCGTTATCGGGCAAATAATCCCTTAAACCAATTTATAAGCGTACGATGCGAGTTTTTCGCTGGCCAAACGTACGTTTTTTTCGTATTCGCCGGCATCGCTAGAGGAATCGCTGATGATGCGGACGGCAGCGAATGGAAGCTTGAGCTCATACGATCCGGCCGCAAGCGAGCCGCTTTCCATGTCGCAAGTTAGCGCATTCCATTCTTTTTTCAAGAAATCGCTTTGTTCTTTGCTCGCTATGAAACTATCGCCGGCTACCGCGACGCCCATAGAAACATGCTTCTCATCTTCTATTTTCGAAACCAAGAAGGAATGGAGGCTCTTATCCGCTTCGAAATAGACCTTATCGGTTCCGAAGAATAGCCCGCGCAGATCGCCAAGAGGGGTCGTATCGATATCGTGATTGACGAAGGAAGTCGGGAAAAAGAAAGAGAACGGCGGGAGTTTTTCGATATCTAACGAACCGCTCACTCCGAGATTTATGACGCTTTTCGCATCTCTAAAAAGAATAGGCAAGGCGCTTAGCGCCATGGCACTTAAGGTTTTGCCGATCCCGGAAACTACCAAAACGAATTGTTCGTTTTCGCCTTTCCTAAGCTCATAGGTGGCCGCGCCGTGCTTTATCGTTTTAAGTAACGCGGTCTTTTCCCTTAACGGATTCGCCTCTTTCTCCATTGCGTAGATGAACGCTTTCATAATTTGCTCCTCATTTGCGATAGGTCGGATTGAAGCTGCCTCTTTAGCTCTTCTAATGAGGAGAAGCGCTTCTCATCCCTTATTCTATACGAAAAATCCAAATAGATGGTTTCGTCATAGCATTCTCCGCTATACCCATCCAGATATATTTCGACGATGGATTCGCTTAGTTTTCCGATCGTAGGCGCCTTCCCGACGTTAACGATGCTTCGGTATGGCATCCCTCGAAGGAAGGAAATCGCCGAATATACTCCGTCTTTGGGTAACTGATATTTCGCATTTAGCGATAGATTCGCCGTTGGAAAGCCGATCTTGCGGCCATTTTGATAACCCTTCCTCACCTTTCCGACTATTTCGTAACGTCTCCCCAAGTAGCTATTGGCTTTTTCTATTTCGCCATTCGCGATAAGTTTTTTTATTTCCCTTGTGCCGATTTTCGTTCCGTCCATATCCCTTAGAATCGGCACTATTTTCGTATCGAAATCTTTCTTAAGATCTATCGCTTTCCCTTGTCTCTCCCTTCCGAATGTATAGTCCTCCCCGACGACTAATTCGGAAGGATGCATCGGGAGCAATATCTTTTTGACGAAATCATCGGATGACATCGCGAAAAACGAGGAATCGGTTTTTAGGACATAGGCTATATCGGCGCCATACCTGGCGAATAGGCGGATCTTGTCGTCTAATGAAGCCAAAACGGTGCCGCCATTCTCCTTTTCTTTTGGGAAAGAGGGATCAAAAACCAACACCGCCGTTTTCTCTTTGCTTGCGCTTTCGAAGAGCTTTTGATGGCCAAGATGCAATCCGTCGAAGTCGCCAAGAAGCAACGAGCACCCGTTTGCGTTAGGGACATTCGTAATATTAAAATCCAATCTTTCCATCAAAATAGCCCTCTTTCCGAGCGGTAGATTCCATTCTCTTCTTTTTTGTAGACGGCAATCGTCTTCCCTTCGAAGGTGAGCAAGACGTTTTCGCAATCGATCGATTCGAATTTGAGCGGTTTGCCATTCATCGCGTCTTGCATTGCTTTTTCCGAGATGGCGATTTTTGGCATATCGACGAAAGAGGTCGGATCGAGAACGTCCTTTTCCATTATTTCTCCGATTTTCTTGGCGTTAGAAAGATTTATCCCCGAAATCGTTGTCCTTCTTAATGAGGTTAAATGTCCGATGGTACCTAATCTTTTTGCAATATCTTCGGCCAAAACGCGTATATAAGTCCCCCTACTTACGTTCACCTCGAAGGTGAGTGTATCGGAAAGAAGGGACTTTAAGGAGATCCGATGGACGATTATTTTCCGTTCCTTTCTTTCGACTTCCTTGCCTTGATGGGCGAGCTTATAGAGAGGCTTTCCATTTATTTTGATGGCGCTTGTCATTGGTGGCAGTTGCCACGATTCGCCTAGGAAACTAGAGAGGACATCCTCGACTTCCTTTTCGGAATATTCTCTAGGCGTTTCTTTTTCAAGGGTTTCTCCATCCTTGTCTCCGGTTGTTGTCCTTTCCCCTAATTTAAGCGTCGCGACATACGTCTTATCGTCATCCTTAAGGTAATTCAAAAACTTCGTGCCTTTATTTATCGCGACGATTAATAACCCCGTCGCGAACGGGTCAAGTGTTCCTAAGTGCCCGACTTTTCTAGTGCCGAAGCGTTTCCCTATCGCGTTATCGATTTGCCTCGAGGTCATCCCCTCTTCTTTGTCGATAAGAATAATTCCATCCATATTTCGATATTATAATCTCTCTTTCTCTTTTCCTTAATAGACGTCTTCTTTTTCGCAATCTCCAAAGTAATTCTTAATAGAGAGGCTCCGAGAGTTTATAATTCTCGCGATGGATCCGCTTAGAACATTGCTCTCATCGATCAGAAAAGCCGATAACGATTATTCGCTTATCGATAACGGCGACCGAATCGCCGTCGGCCTTAGCGGAGGCAAAGATTCCCTTTGTCTCGTTAGACTTCTTTCCTTATATAAGCTATTCTCCAAGAAAAACTATGATGTGGTGCCCGTTTTCCTTGATCTCGGATTCGAATGGAATCGCGATAAACTCGAGCCTTTGAAAGAATTCTGCGAGAAAAACGGCACGCCGCTACATATTGAAGACTCCTCTTTCGTTTACGATATCCTTAAAGCCAACGCCAAAGAGGGAAAGCATCTCCCATGCTCAATATGCTCAAGAATGAAGAAAGCCGGCATCAACCGCTTCGCAAAAGAACATCATTGCAACAAAGTCGCCTTCGCCCATCATAGCGACGACGCCGTCGAGACGTTATTAATGAACATGATCCATGGCGGAAGAATCGCCACTTTCGAACCGAAAATGCATCTAGAAAGAGCGGACATCGTCTTCATTAGGCCTCTTATTTACGCTAAAGAAAAAGACATAATTTCCTTAGCTAGGCAAGAAGAGATGCCAGTCACCGATACCTGTTGCCCCGCCAATAAAAAGACCGATCGCGAGGAGATGAAAAAGCTCTTTGCATCGATTATTGAAAAATACCCCGAAAGCGACGAGAATTTCCGCTTGTCCCTATATAATCACGAACCTTTTTGCTTATATTGGAAAGATTATGAATGGGAAGCTATGGAAGATCCTAGCGTCGCCATCAGGCCGATAATCTCCGCCGACGATCTCCGCCTCACTAAAGCGGCCACCCGTAAGCGAAAACAAAACGAGGAGAATTATCTGGTTTATTCGAAGCATAAGAGAGCCGGCGAATTCTCCCTCACTCGGGATCATAAGCATCAAATAACCCTTTTCGGCTTCGTCGGTCCTCTCTCGATTATGGAAATTGCCGTTAAAGAACTTCTGAGAAGGGAAGTGAAGAATGTCAATCCTTTGAAAGTCTTCATCAAAGGAAATAGCCGCCTCTCCAAAGCGCTCGATATGGAGCAAAGCGAAAGAAAAAGCGTCTACTTTAGACGCTATTTGTCTTTCAAATAATCGATTAATCGCGCTTTTTCTTGGCCTTTTCGATATCCTCGCCCTCTTTTTTCAAGATGGCGTCGAGTCGTTCGGCCTCTTCGAATCTGTCATCGTATACGAAGAGCAAATCCGGGACTTTGTAAACGTCCATTTTTTTGGCTAAGGATGAACGGATATAGCCTTTGCAGCGATTAAGCTCCTCAAGGTTCTTCTTGGGATGGGGTGCGCCTAAGAAAGAGACATAGACCTTGGCTAGGCTATTATCCGAATTGATCTCGACTTCGTTGACGCTAGGCAAGCCAAGGGATTTGTTCTTGAGCTCGAAAGTCAAAATATCCATCAGATTCCTGGCAATCAAAGATTTGATTCTAAGGGTGCGATTGGCCATTATTTCTTCTCCACGAGGTTATAACCCTCGATGATATCCCCTTCCTTGACGTCATTATAATTCTTGATCGAAAGTCCGCATTCATAGCCTTGCTTGACTTCCTTGACGTCGTCTTTGAACCTCTTTAGTCCAGCGAGTTCGCCTTCATAGACGATAACGCCATCGCGAAGGACGCGGATCTTTTCGTTGGCCAATAGGGAGCCGCTTGTGACATAGCTTCCCGCGACCGTTCCAACATGGGTGATCTTATAGATATGGCGAACTTCCGCTTGACCGGTGACTTCTTCGACCTTTTCGACCGTATAGAGACCTTTCATCGCGTTTTCCATCTCCTCGATTATCTCGTAGATGATGCGATGTGGGCGGATTTCGATCTTTCTCTCGTCCGCTTTCTGTTGGATTTGGGCGCTTGGACGGACGTTATAAGCGTAGATGATGGCATTGGAGGCTTCGGCCAAAAGCAAATCGCCGTCGTTAATCGCGCCAGCGTTGGCTTGGAGGACTTTGACCTTCACTTGATCGTTGGAAAGTTTCTCAAGCGAGCTTCTTAAAGCCTTTGCCGAGCCGTCGGTGTCGGCTTTAATCAAGACGTTGATGTCCTTGATTTTGCCGGCGTTTACTAAGTTATTGAGGTCTTCGAGAGACAACGCAGCACTTCTGGAACGCTCTTTGTTTTGCGTTTCCAAAGCGCGTTTCGAGGCGATTTCCTTGGCTTCTTTCTCGGACGGGAAGGCCATGAAGCGGTCGCCAGCGCTTGGGACGCTGGATAGACCGGTGACGCTAACAGGGGTCGCTGGGCCCGCGCTTCCGACTTGCTTCGAATTCTCGTCGGTCATCCTTCTGATTTTGCCGTATATATCGCCAACGACGACGTAATCGCTGTGATTTAAGGTTCCATTTTGGACGAGTAACGTCGCTTTAGGCCCCTCTCCCTTATCGAGATTGGCTTCCAAGACCGTTCCGATCGCATAACGATTCGGGTTGGCCTTTAATTCCATTATCTCAGCCGTCGTTTCGATGGCGTCGAGCAAATCGTCTAACCCTTCGCCGGTTTTGGCGCTTACTGGGACCATCAAGACATCTCCGCCATAATCCTCAGCGATGATTTCGTGGGCCATAAGTTCTTCTTTGACACGACGCGGATTGGCGCCCGGCTTATCCATTTTGTTGATGGCAACTATCATTTTGCAATTAGCCGCCTTCGCGTGGTTGATGGCTTCAATCGTCTGAGGCATCACGCCGTCATCGGCGGCGACAACCAAAACGACGATGTCGGTGACATCGGCTCCCCTAGCGCGCATAGCCGTGAAAGCCTCGTGCCCTGGAGTGTCGATGATAGTTATCTTTTTGCCATGGTATTCCTTTTGATAGGCACCGATGGCTTGCGATATTCCACCCGCTTCCCCAGCCGCGACATTCGTTTTCCTTATGGCGTCGATTATCGAGGTTTTGCCATGGTCGACGTGCCCCATGACGGTGACGATAGGCGCTCTTTCGCGAAGGTCATTGGGATCGTCTTCGATTTCGAGCTCTTCGAAGTGCTCGGCATCGACGATCTTCTCTTTCTTGAAGTCGTAATTGAATTCAAGGCAGATCGTTCCGATGGCTTCGTCGTCTAACATTTGGTTGATGGTGACCATCTTCCCTTGCATGAAGAGGAATTTGATGATCGAATTGACTGGCACATTGATGGCTTTGGATAGTTCGAGGACGCTAAGAGGCTTAGAATAAATGAAGACGCCGCCGTTTACCTTGGCGAATTCCTCTTTCTTATGGCCTCCTTGTGGGCGGCTGTCGAAATTGGCCTTGCGGTTCCTTTCTTGTTGCTGTTGGGCGTTTTTCTTAGAGAAATAACGTTGTTTCTTCATGCTTTTTCCTCCTATCCATTGATCTTCGCTATGAAGGCTAGAGCGCTCTTCTTATCGGTTATCCCGACGAAAGTCACTTCGCTTTTTCCTAGCGCTTCGCCTAACTCCTCTTTCGAAAATGGTAATTCGAGATAAGGGAGATGGGCGTTCTTTATCTTCTTTTCGTAGCGGAGGGCTTCTCCGCTATCGGCGTCGGACGCTTTAAGGAAGAGCCTAACCTTCGGCATTTGATGCCAAAGGGACGAACCGATCTCCAATTTCTTGGCACGGTATAGTATCCCAATGAAACCCAAAATCGATTCGGCGCTCTTCATCTATCGTCCTCTTATTTGTCGTCGTAATAGCTATCGTCGTCGTATTCGTCGAAATCCATCTCGTCGTATTCACTTTGGGCGTTTTCTTCTTCCTCTTTGGCGATTTGGGCGAGTTCTTCTTCGCTATAGACGGGCATGGCTTCTTTCGGCATTTCGGCCGGAGCGACGCGGGAAACCTCGTTTTCGCTGATTTGATGCGGACGTTTGCTCTTGGTCCATTTGCCTTTTGGCTGAGCGTCTTTCTTCTTGGAGCTTTCTTCGAGGTCTTTCTCAAGGGCGTCCAAAGTGACGGTCGTCTTGACTTCGACCGGCTTTTCGACTGGTTTTGGAGCAGGCGCTGGCTCTTCGACGACGGGAGTCTCCACGGCTTTTGGCTCAGAGGCAACGACGTTAGAAGCGACGTCTTTGCTGACTTCTTCGAACTCCTCTTCCTCTTCGGCCGACATCTCTGGGACGACGGTCTCTTGAAGAACGTCCACGCTTTCCATGGACTTCTTGGCTCCTTCTTCTCTGCTCTTCTTGGCGAAAGCCTCATGTTCTTTGGCTTTCTTGGCCTCTTCGACTTCTTTGACTAATTCGTCATATGGCGTGTAAATGATGTTTTCGGAAGTGGCTTCGCTTTCTTCTTTGATATCGATATGGAATCCGGTGAGTTTATCGGCCAAACGGGCGTTGGCGCCTTTTTTGCCGATGGCAAGCGAGAAATCATCGTCTTTGACGACGGCGATGGCGGTTGGACGCGGCAAAGCTTCCAAATCGACGATCTTAACGCCTAAGACGTGGGCTGGCCTAAGAGATTCGGCGATGAATAAAGCGGGGTTTTCGCTCCAAGCGATGATATCGATTTTCTCTTTTTCCTTGCCATTGCCAAGTTGGGAGACGACTTTTTGGATACGTGAGCCGCCTGGCCCGATGCAAGCGCCGGTCGGATCGACGTCATCGTTCATGCTGGTAACTGCGACTTTGCTTCTCACGCCGGCTTCACGAGCGACTCCTTTAATGATGACGGTGCCGTCATAGACTTCGTGAATTTCCTCTTCGAAAAGGCGCTTCAAGAAGCCTTCGCTGGCACGGGTGATCATGATTTGCGGACCTTTGGCCACTTTTGGGGCGTGCTCGCCGACTTGACGGACCTCTTGGAGATACACCTTGACGGTCTCGCCGACACGGAAATATTCGTCTCCGATCATCTCGCGGCGCGTGAGTTCGACGGTCGTACGTCCGATATCGATGAAGGCGCTTCTGTCATCGGCTTTCTCGACGACGCCAGAGACCATCTCGCCGATATGATCTTTGTAGATGTCGTATAAAGCGGTACGCTCAGCCTCGGCGATTTTGACTTTCAAAAGGCTCTTGACGCTAAGCGCGGTCAATTTCGATAATTCGTTGATTGGGCAATATAGCGAATAGAGGCCGCCGATGGCGATTTCCCCTTCTTCCGCTTTGACGAGGCTAATGAGGTTTTTGATCTCACGGCGTTTGTCTTTCTCTTTCCTCGGATCGGCCTCTTCATAAGATTCCTCGAGATGCTCGATCGTTTCCTTGGCGTCTTCCTTGGCGTCTTCTAAGGAGATTTCGAGATAATCGTCCTCGACTTCTTCCTTGACGTATTTCTTTTGCGCCAAGGTGATGAAGCCATTTTCCTCGTCTATCGAGGCCTCGACCATCGCATCGTCTCCGCCACCCAAATATTTGATGTAGGCGTGTTCGATGGCGTCTTTTAAGGCATAGACAACGGCTTCGTGACTGATGCCTTTGCTTTCGGCGATCATGTCGATTGCCGCTTTGAATTGAATTGGATCCATGTTTTTACTCCACTATTTCCTAGAATTTGATGGCCAAACGCGCTCTGTCGATGGTGCCGCGCGCGATTTCTATGGTCTTTTTGCGGCTTTTGATTCTGATCCCCAACTCGACTTTCTCCTCGTTGGCGGACAATAGGTCTCCCTCGAGGTCGTTAGCGCCTTCATAGGGATGAGACAAATGAAGATGAACGTACTTCCCGACATGCCGCTCTAATTTGTCTAAGGCTATGGGCTTTTCGCTCCCAAGGCTAGAGACGTCGAGCGTGTAAGGTCCTTTTATCGGATCTTCCTTATCGAGAATGGGGTTGATGAGATCGCTGACTTTGACGATATCATCTAGCGATATCGGATCGTCGCGGTCGACCGTCACTTCTAACGTCAAGCCATCCTTCCTTCGGATGAGTTTCACGTCGTAAAGCGAATATCCGGCTTTTTCGAGGGGTCCGCTAAGGGCCTCCTTCACTTTCGTTATCTCGTCCATGACACCTCCTAATAATAGAAAGAGTGGCCCATTAGCGCCACTCAGTCGTTACGAGTATGTTGCGAGCCTGCTCGAGGATCATCGCACGATTATGATACGGATGAATTGTCCCTTTTGCAACGATGAAAAGTAGAAAAATCGCTATTTTTTATCGGCAATCGGATGCTCGCCGTCATTTAGATAAAGGATTCCAAGGCAATGGGGGCCGCAATGGGTGCTGATGGTCGCCCCAGCCATCGTGAGAGAAACGTTCCGGAAGCCCCTTTCCTTTAAGCGGCTTTCGACCTTATCCAAGACTTCCTTTTCCATCGAGCTATAGGTGATGAAGATGCGCTCTAAGTCCGGATTGTTGTTCTCTTCGAGAGTGGCCTCGACATAATCGAGAACCCATTTCTCGGTATTTCCGCGGAATTTCTTAGCGCTTCTCATCTTGCCTTCTTTCGGATCCATGATGATCTGCGGCTTTATCTTAAGAAGGTTGACGCCGAGACGCGCCAAGGCGCTGCAACGCCCTCCTTTATAGAGATATTCGACGTTTTCGAGTCCGAAAGAGGTTTGGTCAGACGGTATCCTCTCCTTGACTTTCTCCGTTATCTCGTTTGCGTCATATCCAGCGTCACGAAGCCTTGCGGCATAGATGGCTAGCAATGCGATCCCGGTCGATAGAACGCGGCTATCGATGACATGCACTTTGCCATTGAACTCTTCGCTTGCGACCACCGCGTTTTGGCAAGCGCTGCTTATCCCGCTCGAAAGCGAGATATGCACGATTTCGTCGTAGCTTTTTAGCAATTCTCCGAAGAAAGAGGAGAATTCGCTGGCGTTGACGGCGGAAGTGCGTGGCAATTTTCCGCTTTTCTCGACGTAGGCGAAAAGGTCTTCGCTTTTGGCGTCGCCGTCTTTCACTTCTTTGTCGCCGAGCACGATGGTAAACGGTATCACTTTGATATCGAATTCCTTTATTAGCTCGGGGCTAAAATCGGCAGCTGTTTCTACTGATATGGCAATCTTACTCATAATCTCTCCTTAAAAAGAACGTGCATATTGTAATCCAATCTGCGTTTCTATCTAAGCCTTAATTTAGTTCTTCTACGTTTTTATCGTGTTTTTTAGTTAGCGAAACAGGAAGTTTTACCCTCGCTTTAGCACCAATGTGTGATTTTTCCGATATTAATGTCGTTATACTGCATCGACACGAGCTTATTGATGGATATCTCGAATCCGTAGTTCTCGATGGAGTATGAACCAGAGGCGAAAGGCTCAATCGGCTTAGGGTCTTCGGTTCCTTTCGATATGTCGTAGCAACACGCCAATTCATTAGCGAAAGAAAGCCCGAAAACGATATCGTGGTTTCTAATATAGAAAGTGCTGTCTTTCAGCACGAATTCATCGTTTTCGCTTCGATAGACGTTATAGTAGACGAATTCATGGCCCTTTATTGTGACTTTACGCTCGCTTTCGAAGGGTATGCCGGATAAGGAAGACGCACTAAAAACCACTTTGCCACCGTCTATTGCCGATTTGCAAGAAACAAGCGGAAAGAGAAGCATTAGTGATAGAGGCGCAAAAATCACTTTTTTCACGCTTTCAGTATAGCCTAAGCACTCTTTTTTTCAAACCGACTTGGCCTCCATTCGAAGCAAAAGAAATGGACAAGCGAGGCAAATATGTCCGAAAAAGCGAATTTTTAATTGAAAAATACGGGCATAGCGATTAAATATGCTACGTTGAATTTCAAGGAGAATAACGATGTTCAAAAATAAGAAAAGACTGTTGCTCGTCATAGCCGCTTCCTGTTTGCTCGCCTCTTGCGGCGAAGGCGGCCAAGGCAATGGCGGCAACACTGGAAATGAAGATTCCAGCACTCATCCCTACGTCGATCCCAACCCGGATAGCAGCGACATAGTGACTGGCGACGCCGATTTCAAACTCGTGATGTTCGGCGATCTATATCTCAATCAAATGCGTTCCATCTATGCCGTCCTTAACGATGGCGTCATCGGAACCGTGACTTTCTCTAGCGACAATAAGGATATCATCAGCTGCACCACCGACGAAAACCGCCTTAACCAAGCCATGTTACACGCTTATAAGGTCGGCACCGCCACGATATCGGCATATATCGAAGGGCAAGAGGACAAGGTTTTGACGAAGACCATAACCGTAACTTCGGGAACGGCGCTTCCTGAGGAAACCTTCAACAAGCTCACCGGCGCGATGAAGGTGAACCTCACCGAAAGCCGTTACGACTACGATGAAAAACTCAATCCGACCCTCTTCGATTCCTATAACATCACGACGATCTACGAAGAAAACGAAGATAGCGACTCCTATCCCTACCACAACACCGATGCCTATCAGATGAATTCGTATAACATAGAGACCGGCAAGAGCGACTATTCCCGTCTTTTCGTGCGAAATGGCACCCGTTTGGCGACCGAGTACATCAGTTCCGATAACATCGTCGTCAAACAAACCCAATACGACGAAGAGGGCGAAGAATACGATTGGATCAATAGCGCATACGAAAACCCCTTCAAATACGATTCCGAAAGTGACCAAGCGCCCAATGTCAGCGCAACCGACTTCGAGACCTTCGACGGCGGCAAAACCTATCACTACGTCGGCGAAGGCATCTATTCGGCTTTCTATATCACCAGATCCTTCACTCTCCGCAACAACTTCCCCGATGATTTCGTCATCACGGTCGATGGCGACGACATCGGCTTCCAGATCTTCACCGATCCCGCTTCGGCGCTTGGCGAAGACGAAATGGGAGGCACGACGATCAGTGGCAAAGTCTCGGAAATCGGAACGGCGAAAGTCAACCATTTGAAACCGTATGAGCACGAGAGCTATCACGATACGATCGAAGCGGCCCGCAAAAAAACGGCCGAGGCTAAGAACTACACCGCTTCATATAGCTTCACCGATACCGATGGCACGATGACCTACACCCATATCTTCACCGAAGACACGATCGATGAGAAAATCGTCCAGGCCGACGGCACCATCAAGCATACTGGCATCCATAAATCCGATACCGGCTATTTCACTTACGAATATGACGATGCCACCGGCGTTTTGACGAAGGTGAAAGATTTCACAGCCGATTTCTCAAGCGTCAACCGCTACCCTTCCTTCGATTTCGCAGTCGAGATATTGGGGCAAGGAAGCAAAGATGGCGAATACGTTTCGCGTGGCGATAAAACCCGTTCTTTCTACGCCTATTGCTGGTATTTGCCAAGGTTCATCTATTACTACACCGCCACTAGTGACGTCACCGTCACCTTAAAAGACGGCTATTTCGACTCGATGTCAACCAAATTGACAAGCAGCATCGACACCACCGAAGCGCCCGCTTCGTTCGACGGCAAATATTCCAACTTCGGAACCTCTTCCGTCTCCTACGATTGGGACAACATCGTCCTTCCTACCGAGCCGACGAGTTATCCAGCCGTTCTCGCCGCTTCGCTAAAGGAATGGGGAGTCGACGAAATCATACCGTTCCTCTATCCAACTAACACCGGTTATAAAGAACACGAGGTATATCGCAAGAAGAACACAGCCGATAATACTTATGCCGACTATTGCTACTTCGAAACGAACGAATTCGAAACCTCCGCCCAGCGCGACGCTTATATCGAAAGCTATAAGGCGCTACTCGTCGAAGAAGGCTGGACGCTTACGGAAGAAGAAGACGCCAACAAACACTATAAATACTATGTGAGCAGCGATAACGCCTGGAAAATATCGGTTGGAGCCAATTCCTACTATTATGGCGGCGCATTAAACAATTCCGTCGTCTTCACCTTCATTAACGCCGAAGGAAAATTGCTTACTCCGGACTCTTATAATTCCTAATCGATGGTTTAGTCGAAAAACCGGCGGTCACCCGTCGGTTTTTTTCATATAATGGACGCCATCACTTAAGCTTATCGTACTTCGTCGAAACGCCCCTCGCCTTGGAGATGGGATATTTCTTCTCGGTCTTATCCATTTTCTCGTTCATTATCTCGATCGGATCAACTTTTAGCCTCATCGCCATCTGAAGACAATAATTCATCACATCGGCGAGTTCTTCCTTGACGGCGGCTAGATCATATTGGTCGTTCCATTGGAAGCATTCGAGAAGTTCTCCAGCCTCAATCGAGATGGATTTGGCGAGGTTGGAAGGCGAATGGAACTGGTCCCAATCCCTAGCTTTATTGAACTCGTCGATCCTTTTCATTAGTTCCTCTAATCTTTCCATTTCTCGATATACCTCCCCAAATATTCTCTCAAATTCTGATTATACGCATAAACATAGCAGCCTTTGATGCCACGCGTCATCATGACCTTATATGAGTTTATTATGTATCGCTTAAGCGTTTCATCATCCGCCCCGTTTTTGACGTTTTTGTCGAAGAATTTCTTTCTGTCGATCACGATTTTCCTTTTTATCGGATCGTAATCTATCTCCCGCCCAAAGATCACTCCGACGTAATTTAGGTCATAGCCTTGGAGAGTGTGGATGCAACCGATTTCGTTCACGGCGTTTTCCGATAAGATGAACTCCTTATTCGTCATGTTCCAAACGTAAGCGTGGCCGTCCATATCAATATCGGCCAAACCGTTCTTCATGATGTAATCGTATCCATTCTTGATATAGGGTTTACTCTTCCATTCCCAGGAATAACCGGCCGCATTCCGGCACAATCCGTATTTTTTGTCTAAACCCCTGATTATATCGATCATCTTCGCGGCGTCATCGAAAATCCTAAAGTCATAATTCTCGATTTCTTCCTTCTCTTTTTGCGTGACCTCGAAGATCCTATCGAGATAATCGGTGTATTCCTCGCCGCCAAGACACCTCATCTGGGTGGATAGTTTTTTCTCCAAGACCGAAGATTTAGATATCCCATCGAAGAATTGCTTCTCCGTCAAATCCGATTCCTTGATCGATTG
The DNA here is from genome assembly GCA_963616935.1 of bacterium. Lineage (GTDB taxonomy): Bacteria > Bacillota_I > Bacilli_A > RFN20 > CAG-826 > UBA4951. The sequence goes on from CAVEMS010000002.1 coordinate 38,538, forward strand.
ATTCTTGTCGTATACCAAAACACGGTAACGAGATTTGGCGACGATCATATCGAGTTCTGTGGCCGTCATCGGATTTAATCCAATACTCCTTGCGTTTCGATCGAAAGTCCCCATGAAGGAGATGTTCTTTCGTCTTGCCAAGCGATGCGCCTCATCGACTAAGAGGACGTCGAATTTATCCTCGCTTTTGAGGATGTCGAAAGGACCTATCACCATCTTGCTCTTTAGCCCATTTCCTGTGAGTCTAAAGACCTTCTTCATCGTTTTCCTTAGCGAAGTCATCGGGCATATGTAGCCGATTTTGAGCTTTTTAAGCCCTCCGTCATGCCCCTTTAGATAATTCCTAATAAGCATCATGAGTCGAAGGTATTCGCTCCGATCGGGATCGTCCGACGAATCGTCGACGTCGAATTTCGTGGCGCCCACAAGCTTATACATGAGATTGATCAAGACGATCGTCTTGCCCGTTCCGGCCCCGCCATTGATTATGGCAGTGCCATCTCTATCTTCGCTAAGTTTCTTGATTATGTCCTCTATTATGGCGTTAGAAGCCATGCTTTGCTCGGCAGTCAGGGTGTTATAAGGAGAATATTTGAAGAGATCGGAATTCCTTATGTCTTCCAAGTCGTTTAGGACAATCTTCTTTTTCTTGAGCTGTCTCCAAATATCATCGATTTTATCGAGGTATTTCTTCCTCTGATAGTAATTGTGCTTGCTTGATTGGCCACCATTGCAATTAAGCAATTCGTATTTGCCATCCGCACCACATAATTGGATAAGAGATTGTTCGATATCGAGAATCGCCGATTTGTTGAATTCGTCGTCATATATGACGTTTATGTCGGTTAGGCCCTTCTTCTCTGGGTTTTTAAGATGCTGCTCGAAACGAATGAGCGCGTTTTGCGTTTCCCCGATATACATCTTCTTGTCATTGTTTATCAGATAGACGACCGGCCAATCCTCCGCTTTCTTGTTTTTCGAGAGGATCTCCTTGCCACGCGAGGAGAATTCGTAGGATTTGATGTTCATTCGCCGATTATAACATATTTATAACATATATGACGAATGGACCAGTGAACACCGACAAAAAAGCGGCCCCCTTGCTGGACCGCTAAACGTCGTTATGATCGTCAAATTATCTTCACGACCATCGATGGGCACACACCGCTTATTTTGCTCACATTGGAAGTGACGGCCATTGTGCCAAGCGAATCGACTTCGTGAACCAGATAGTTACACTTCGTGTCCTTAGCCGAAGGCGAACGGGTCCAATATGAATGGTAATCGATGGCATCAGAGCTACCACAGCAGCCAAGGGAGAACGACCAATCATTCGCCTTCCTTAGCTTCGCGCTGTCCTTCCCCATCGGATCGTCAGAAAAACCGTAGTCGGTATCGAGATAATCCTGGTAGCTTAGGAAGAAGACTTTGTCGGATGTGTTCGCCGTCGCAAACGGGTTTTCCGTGGTTTCTTCTGTCGTGGCCGCACTATTATCGATTTCCGTCGTCCTTATGCGTTTCCCAGAATCAGCAAAAGCCGATTTCAGGAAATCATCGTTAAGCCATCTCCTTATCGTCGAATACATCCAATGGGACGAATAAATGCTGCCCCCGTTATAATCGTATTCTTTGCAATCTAAGATCGTTTCGCTTATGACGGTATATAAATTCCCATCTTTTTTGAGAACGTCCCAAACGATTGGCTCACACTTAAACCACGGCTTCTCTTCTAATGTGGCATCGGCGCCATCCGAATAGGTATAAGTATTCGATGAACTGTATAGGAATGAGGTCGATTTCATGTAATAGGTGTCGCCTAATAGATACCAGCCATTCGATTCCGTCTTCGTTAAGGCATTGAGGGCCTCTATCGTCGAACTGTCGGACACATGCGTTTGAGGGTATAGCCCATATGTGAAACGAGTATCATCCAAGAAATTCACCGTTTCCGTGGGATCGTTCTCATAATCGGCGTAAATATCCAAATCGCTTGTGACGACGCTACCGCTAAAAGACCAATTGACGTTCGCTCTTCCTTCTTTCGTATACCAGGCGTTGACGATGTATCCGACCGTATCGTCATCCTCAGGTATTGTGATCTTTGATCCATCTAGGACCGTCGTAGTCTTAACTATTTTGTCGCCCAAATGGAAATTGACCGTATGGGTTTCCACGCTCTTAAGGAATCCGGCGTCTTTTTCCGTCCCATCGCTCATGACGCAGATAAGGTGGCCTTGTTCGTTGATGTAGGTACTAGTTATGGAGACGCCAGGATCGCCTTTCGCGCCGGCGCTTCCGGTGTTCCCCTTGTCGCCTTTATCCCCTTTGTCGCCTTTATCTCCTTTTTCGCCGTCACTGCCATTTTGGCCGTTTGCGCCATCACTACCCTTTAGATTCGAGACAATCGACCAAGAAGAGGTGCCTTTTTGCCACAAATCGCCCGTCTCGGTGTTGAGATATAAATCGCCCGTTACGCCCAAATCATCGCTTGGCGCGGTGTTTCCGGTATAGATTTTGGTTCCGTCTTCGCCATCCTTGCCATCCTTCCCATCGCTTCCGTCTTTCCCATCGCTTCCATCATGGCCATTGAGGCCATTAGAGCCATCGGATCCTCGCTCGCCCCTTCTTCCTTCGACGGAGCAAGATGGCAAAGCGGCCAAAAGCCCTAAACAAGCCAATACATATAATGGTCTTATCTTCATAAGCTTCCTCGATTCTTGGCATAAACGCCATTTTATTGGGTCCGTGGCGTTATCGCCGATATCGGAAAGGACTCAAAATCATAGTGATTTCGGTTTTATTATAAAACCACGGTTAGCGAATACAACCCATCGCGGGCACGAAGTTAGTGTCCGCTTACTATATGTAGGCAATCCATAGATATCGCCAGCACCTTAGATGGCCTTATTTTTATCGCGCTTTCCGCAACCACGGCTTTTCCGAGGGCATGAAACCAATGTCGAAGCGAATAATTTGAAAGAAATGCGCATTTTGGTTAATCTATCCCCGGAGGAAAAAAACTATGCATAAAGACGAGGCTGCGGCCGGATTTAGCGTCTTAAGCGATTCGATGCGCGTGAAGATGGTCAAATTCCTATACGTCAAGATGGATAAGATGAGCTACGACGAGCTTTCCCAAATAACCGGAAAGGACAAAGAGGAGTTGGATGACGACATCGCTTTGCTATTGGAACGGGGGTTCATCACCAAAAACGGTGAGTATTATTCCGCGAACAAGGAATACATTGATTCATTGCTCGATTTCATCCGCACGCCCTGCGGGTGCATGCACCATAATTAAATCAAACCCAAACGCATAGAAGACGGGTATTGGCCCACTTTTTTCACTGTTTTTCGCTTTCTCGGTTTCAAGGACTATTTCTCTTTCGTTAAGGTGTTTTCGTGCGCCAGAAAGAACGGCGCTTTTCGCCTATCGTTTTCGATGGATTCGCAATAGACTCGAAACGACTTAAAAAATCGTCTATTTATTTATCCGATTATTCCTTGTCTTTTCCGATGACCAACAAAAAATGTAACGAAAATTATTGACAATCGAATAAAATAAGATTACTTTGTATCGGCTACGCCGAGTGGCATAGCCAAAGGCTCTAAAAATGCACGATTATGCAAGAGCGCTGAGAAAGATGAATCATGAAAAGGAGACAAGAAAATGAGAACATCTAACAAAATCACCTTGATCGCCGGATTATCCGCGATCGCCTTAGTTGGCACGGGCTACGCCGCTTGGACTTTCTCCAAGGATGCAGAAGCTACGGCTCAAGGTAATGTCAACATCACCACCAAAGCGGATGAAACCGGAACCCTCAGCTTAGCCGCTGACCAAACATTCGTCCTTACCTTGGACCAAGATTTCATCGGCTGGCAAAAGGTCGCCACCGACAACAACACTTCTGACGTCAGCACAGTCGAGCTCGAATACACCGGCTCAGAAGTTGCTGATTATGCTGGCAACAAAGCTGTCAAAGAACACGTCAAAGTCACGATGACGGCTGAATACGGCGCTTTGAGCACCTACGTCACCTTTGGCGATTTAGACGCCGCTATCACAAAAGAATACAAGGGCGAAGACAAAATCGAATTCGTATTCAATCTTCCTACCGTTTCTTACGTCGATGCCAAGTATCCTAGAAACGAAAAAGACTATGATGCCATGGTGACCGCCATCGGAAGCGCTAAAGTGAACTTCACCTTCACCGCCACCGTCGAAGAGTGCACCCACGCCTAATAGTGAGAGGTAAATAGATAGATGACTACCATAACCATTGTGGTAGTCGCTCTATTGACCTGTCTCATATTCGGCCTAGCCTTAATTTCTTTCATCTCACTTCTAAAAACCGAAAAAGAACTAGTTTCCCAAGGCAAAAAAGACGCTGAGATCCTCAAAGAATATAAGGACGGCAAAAAGAAATCGTCGAAGATAATCAATATCCTGACCATCGCCTTCTCCGCCATAATCATGGCCGGAGTCGTGGCGATGGCTGGGGTAGGAATATCGTTCAAAGCCTCAGGCGAGCAATTCTCTTTCAACAACCAAACTAAATTGGTGATAGCCTCCGATTCGATGGACGGCTTTTGGAGCGATGAATATAAGCTCACTCTGCCTGAGGACGCTTCCGATCAGCACTTCGCGGTTGGAGCTTTATTGACTTTCGATAACATTTCCGAAGACGAACCTTTGGAACTCTACAAAGTCTATGGCTATAAGCTCGAAAATGGGAAGATAATCACCCACCGCTTGATCGGATATAGCCCATCTGGCCTATTGACCTTCCGAGGCGACAATACGGCTGGCAGGGACAATTACGTCAAAAGGGAGCAGGTCATATTGCGATATACCGGAAATAAAGTAGACAATATCGGTCTATTTATTTTGTTTGCGCAATCGGGATTCGGCCTCTACTCCTTAATAAGCGTCACTGGAGTCTACATCATTTCCGATGTCTTCTTATCCAAATACAAGAAGATCGTGAAAACGAGGCTAAAAGAATTAGAGGGACAAGGCAATGAGAATTAAAACAATCTTCTTATCTCTTCTATCCCTAATCGCCGTGAGCGCCGCTTTTTCCGTCGGATACGCTTCTTGGGAATTCTCTGGCGGCAACGAAACCGTCAACGCCGTCACCATCAACATCAAGGGCTTTAACTTCTGGATCGATTCCAACGTTCTTGATGAAGACACCTATCAATACTCTGAGGATTTCACCGACGCACTTAACGGCCTCGATGATCCTAATAGCGTCCAAGGCCAGGCTTTGGCAGACGCCATCGAGGAAAGAAAAAACACCGGTGGTATTCTCTTCTACAATGACGATGAGGTCGGAAACATGGATGCGAATTCCGGCATCTCCGAGAATCTTAAGAAGGTGCTAAATGTCAAAGATGATTGCAGCTATATCATCAAATTCAATTCCGACGGCTCCTATGAGCTATATGTGACCTACGTAGATTTGTCGAGCAAAAGTTACAACTCCACAATCGAGCCGGTTTACAAAACCGTCTACAAAAAGAACGATAACGGCGAATACAAAGCCGTCCAATCGTATAAAGGGACGTCAACCGTAGTGCGTTACAGTTCTGGCTATTTTACTTGGAGCAAAAGCTTCAGCACCGACGACTTCAAGGCGAATAGCTAACCAACTCATGAAAAAACGCCTATCAGCGATTTGAATGATAGGCGTTTTCTTTTTTGCGTGGTTTATAGTAGCGATGTGAGCATATCGCAATGGGCGACGATGCGGTAATGATCGTCTTTCGTGACGTTAGAACGGGCGTCGTAATATCCCTTGATGCGGTAATGATCGTCTTTCAGTACCTTATCCCCGTTATCCTTCACCTCAACATAGCCAATGATGCGGTAATGATCGTCTTTCAAAGTGATTGTCTTTGACATTCTTTATCCTCCTGTTGTTTACATTGTATAACAATTCGCGATATGGAGCACATATTGCTTCGCTACGAATAAAAATAAACCTTAGGCCATCCTCACTGAACAATTTTTCTGTTTCTTGTAAAACTGTTCACTAGTATTGAACGATATTGATGCCGATAGAACGATTCGAGGACAGTATGGAACCTTTTCATACATATCGGATGTTTCTAATTTTACTTTTTTGAATTTCCGATTGGCCTAATGAAAAAGGCGGATCCTTTCGAATCCGCCTGATATACGGTTACCGTTTGAGGACGTCTCTCGCATCTAACCTTATGCCGAACGTACCATTATAGAGATATATCTCAATCAACTCCGGTGGTTTGATATTAAAAATGGTGGAGCTTATCGGGTTCGAACCGACGACCTCATGCTTGCAAAGCACGCGCTCTCCCAGCTGAGCTAAAGCCCCATCGCGTTGAATTATACACTTCATGACGAATAAATAAAGAATGAACTCCTTTGGTTACTCCGTCAAAAAGTCTCAATCGACCGATTTGAGCGATGTTACCATATCGATTTTCTTGATTTTCGGCAGTAACAAGAAATCGATGGCCACGGCAAAGAAGGCGATTATGATTATCGGAAGCAAATACGTATACCATCTGATGTCCGCCAATGAACCGAATTCGAGATAATAGACAACGACCCTCATTATCCCTATGCCTAGAGGCACTCCGAGCACTATCCCCAAAAACGCCATGACGCCTATTTCGCGGTATAGATACAAAACCGTCTCGCCATCATGATATCCAAGCACTTCAAGCGTGGCTATCTCGCGACTCCTCTCCGTTATCGACATATCGGTCAGGTTATATAAAACAAGGGCCGATAGGAGAATCGCGAAGGCGATTAGGAAATATGAGACCGGGACTATCGAATTCGCCACCGCTCCGCCTTGGCCGCTTTCGGCGAGCGCGCTTACGACATCAAGCAAAGCAAAGCCGAGGAAAACGATGGCCGTGCTTCCCCCTACCGATATCGCCGTCATCCATAGCCTTTTTTTGAAACGCGCGAGATTTCTGATCGAACTTTTGAAACGGAACGGTATCTTCTTCCAAAAACGGAATTTCTCTATTTTTAAGGTCTCTCCGCTACCAGGGCTTTTAGGCTGCATAAGCTCCGCGGGCAAGGGATGAAGGGTATCGCTAAGCTGCGCTATGACGATCCCTATTATTATCGCCACCATCGCCGCCATGCTAATCAATGTGAGCCATGGATTAATAGAAGAGGCGATATGAGCGCTAGGCAAAACGTATGGATAGTTGAAAGCCTCGTAAATGATCGGGAAAACGAGATAATATCCGACCAATAGTCCTAAGCCTATGCCCAAAAACGTCGATAGCAAAGCGAAAAGAAGATACTTTATCGCTATTTTCCTATCGTGATACCCTAAGGAGGATAAGCACGCGGATTCCGATCTTTCCTCCTCTATCATTCGGCTCATCGATATCGAGACAATCAACGCCGACACCCCCAAAAAGAAGACCGGAATGATATAGCATATCGACATTATCTTTCGGCATGACATCGACATGAGGACGCAGGAATAATTGCTCGAAAGGCCGATTATGGCCGCCCCTTTCGCTAGATTCGTTAATTCTTCAGATTTCGCGATCGCGAAATCGGCGTAGGCATCGGAGAAAACGTTATAGGAGGAAGATTCCTCATATCGAATATAGACGTCGGTACAAGAGGGCAAGGAAAAGGCGATATTCGAAAGGGCTTTGAGCAATAGTTCGTTTATCTCGCTAGAAAAGCTCGTCTTGTTCGCCAAATAATCCGATAGCCTCTCCTTCACTAGCTCATCCAATGAAGGAGTCTCCGTTATCGGATAATAGGAATAATAGATCGAATCGAGCTCATCGTATGTTATGACGTCCTGCTCGCCCTTTCTTGCGTAGCATAACGGATTAAGAGCGCTTCCAACGACTTTGTAGGTCTTTCCGAATAGGGAGATTTCCTTACCCACCGCCTCGGTCTCTTTATGGTATAGCGAATCGATCAATATTTCGTCTTTTGACGATGGGAAGCTTCCTTCCACCAACGTATAGACGTTTATTTCCTCGCTTTTCTTCCCATCGAACGCGATCACTCTGTCATTGCCTTCGCTCATAAGGGAAGGAGACAAAGTCAAAAAATCGTCTTCATCGGGGAAAAAGGCTTTAAAAACGGCGATGAGCTTCTTCGCGTTTTCTTCATCATCGATGTTCTTGATCCCCATATCGACGATGGCCTTGGGGCCATATTCGTCCAAAACCTCATAAAAGCTCATTGAGGAAGACAAGGAACTCGCATCGAGCGACATCGCTTTCTCCGCTTTCGTCCCCTCAACGCTCGTTAACGAATCGATGGTTTTCTCATCGAAGCCTTCGAAAGAGGTCGATTTGACGTCGAAATCGGATATATATCGTTCCCTTAGGGAGGCATTAACGGTATCTTCGACCTTCCCTGGCGTTATCGAAACGCCAAAAATGAAGGCGAAGCCAAGGGCCACTATCAAGCTCATGGCGAGTAGCTTCGTCCAATTCTTTAGGAATCCGCGCATCGAGGAAACGAAGGTCTTTCGCATCTTACCACTCAATGTCCTTTATCGGGGTCGGATCGGCGTTCCTCTTTATCGATTGGATGTTGCCGCTTCGGATATGGATTACGCAATCGGCCATCGGGGCGATCGCGCTATTATGGGTGACGACGATGACGGTCTTCCCCTCCTTATGCGCCGTGTCGAAAAGAAGCTTAAGGATTGCCTTGCCAGTCTTATAGTCGAGGGCGCCGGTCGGCTCGTCGCAAAGAAGCAAATCGGCGTTTTTAGCTAAGGCTCTAGCTATCGAAACACGCTGTTGCTCGCCTCCGGATAGTTGCCCAGGGAAACTCTTCATTCGCTCGCCTAAGCCAACTTTCTTAAGCGATTCTATCGGGGATAAGGCGTTTTTCGAGAGTTCACTCGCCAATTCGACATTCTCTAGTGCAGTAAGATTAGGCATCAAATTATAAAATTGGAAGACGAAGCCGACGCCGTACCTTCGATAATCGCATCTTTGATGCTTGCTAAGTTCTTCGATATGTTTGCCTTTGACGATTAGGGAGCCGCTAGTTGGAGCGTCCATCCCGCCTAAGATATTCAATAACGTCGTCTTGCCGCTTCCACTAGGCCCAAGAATCAAGGTGAAGTCACCTGGGTATATATTGAAAGAAACACCCTTTAAGGCTCTCACTTCCGTCCCTCCCGTCACGAAGGAACGGGTAATCTTATCGGCTTTGACGACCGCTTCTCTTGTTTCTTTCTTTTCCATAAGCGCGCATATGATAAGGCGACACTTGTCGATTTTCAATACTTGTGTCACCTCTTTTTCATCACTATAATCTTGCCGATGAATGACACGAACGTTGATTTAAGGATAAAAGTCACGAGACGGCTAATAGAAGATAGCCTTTTGTCGCTTCTTAATGAGGGAATACCCCTAAACAAGATAGGCGTTACGGAACTATCCGCCAAAGCTGGCATCAACCGCACGACCTTCTATAAGCATTTCGACAGCGTGCAAAGCGCCTTTCGTTCGATCGAAGACAATTTATGCTCCTTCGTCCTCGATAGCGCTAGGCAAAGCAAAAAACCCGGCAAAATCAAAATCATCCCGCCCGGACTATTCGAATTCATCGATAAGAATGAGAAAGTGGCCTTGATGATACTATCCGCCAACGAACACGGCTCTTTCCTTGACCGCGTATTCGAGGAAACGGAGAAGCTCTATTTCGAAGGCTTGCCTATAGATCTCGTCGAAAAAGCGGAGAAACTCTACAGTTTCATTTTCGGCGGGGCCAAGGAAATAGTCTATCAATGGTTAAGAAACGGCAAAAAAGAAAGCCCCAAAACCATCGCCAAAACCATAGAGAACTTCGCTAACGGCCTTATTGGCGGCATTAACGAAGATAAATAAGAGAGTAACTATATATCGGTGGCCACCGCATAAGCTCCGCCATCGAATGATGAGGTGGACGAACTATTATAAGTGACGGAAGAGCCATATCCTGCATAGACGATGTAATTCATGTTCGTTTTCGAGGCGTATAGTTCTAGCACGATCTTGGAATCGACGTTTAGAGTGACGTATTTATTCGAAACGTCGACACGACTAACGCTAGAACCGCCGACGCCAGACGCCAAAGAGGGTTTTTGATTCATGCCCGAGGCTCCTATGGCCAAGAGATTGCCACCGCTCATCGTGAAGGATCGATCAAAATCGAGGACGCCATTACCGCCGTTCGATGGCCCAAGCGCGATGACGTTCCCGCCACTCATATCGATATAGCCGTTGCTATCGATTCCATCTCCATCGGCATTTAGATAAACCGTCCCGGACTTGAAATGGATATATGGCGTATCGCTATTCTCTGTGGCATTGATGCCATCATCGGATGATTTGATCTCGCTAAGTCCGCCATCGATTGTGACTATATTGCCTTCTAATCCTTCATATGAAGAGAGCACTTTCACGGTCCCTCCGGTGATATCGAGCTTATAGTCGGCGTGAACGCCGTCGTCATCGCTCTTTAATGAGAGATTCCCGCCAGAGATAGCGACGTTACCAAGCCCATTCGAGCCGTTTTCCAAGGCGACGTCCCCATTCGCGTGTATAGCGTCGTCATGCGATTCTATGACGATATCGCCGCCAGAGATATTGATTTCATTATCCGCTTTAATGCCTTTCGAGGAATAGTCGGATTTGTTTTGATTCCCTTCGCTTGGGCCACCGCCACTCCCTCCAGGGCCAGGACTAACCGAATAGGTCGAATAATTCGTCGTTATCCTCCCGTTTCGAACGATGATCGAAAGACAATCGTAGTTTTTGTTGACGCTCATGACATCGGTTTCGTAAGAGATTCCATTAAGCGTTAACGCGACTTTGAAGCTTGCGGCATCGGAAGGCATGTCATAAGAAAGATACGTCCTTCCCCTATCGCTATTCGAAGATTTTTGGCTAAGCGTCTTCGAACTCCCATCCTCCAAATATACGGTTAGAACGACGTTTGAGGCCTCCCCGTTTATCCTTAGATAGAAAGTCGAGTTGCTCACGTCCGAGACATAGTTCGAATACTCCGAAAAGCTATCCGTATGGATATTGATCACGGGATCGTTTGCGATTATGACGTCATATGCCGCATCGATCCCATCGGTCGCCGCATATAGATCCAAAGAGCCGCCGCTAATCGAGATGGTTCCTCGTTGATTGCCTTTTTTGGAGACATCGCTGTTTTTGGTCTTTAAAGCGTCGCCAGAAGTCGATATCGCTTTTATCGTCGCATTCTCAATCGTCAAGGAATCATTGCCTTTGATCGCGTTATTGACGGCCGTCACTTCCAAAGAGAGGTTCTTGATTTCCAAATCGTCCTTTGTGTGGATGCCGTTATTGAGAGAGGAAACGATGATCAATTTACCCTTCCCTTTGATATCGAGATCGGAATCGCAATAGATGGCGGCGTTAAATGAGCCTTCAACTGTTCTCGAATCGGTTATCTTGTTCTCGCTCCCCTTCTTGGCGCTTATCGATAGTTTTGATAAGCCATAGCCTAGGAATGGGCAATAGGAATCGGAAGAAATATCGACGCCATTGAGGCTTATCTCGACTTCCGTATCGCTAGAAGAAATAACGATGCGGCCAACGAACGTCCCAGACATCGAATAAGATCCGCCAGCCATGATGTATAGGGCGTCCTCTTCGAAGACGACGAAACCGTTGTTATTCGTGATCGATTTGTTTGTTAGATCGATCGATATATCCTGGGTCGAATCGTACTCGGCGTTCTCGCTAGCGACGGGTAAGGAAAAATCGACGGTCGCATCTTCGTTATCGCTATCCTCCCCCTCTTCGGAGCCATAAGCCGTGGAGCTAGAGACACCACCATTAGAAGAAGGAACATTAGACAAAGGAGGTTGCTCCGAGGAATCAACCGCAGGCGATAATCCGAGTCCAGAATTGCACGCCGACAAGATGAATATTGCAGAGAATATAGTCAACAAGCCCGTTTTCTTCATGGTTTCTCTCCTTTTTTGCGGTACATCCGTTACCGCAATTAAGACTCTCACATTCTAAAAACGAAACTTGAAAGTTCAATCGTTATTTTCCTCGAAACGTTTCAAAATCCAGACAATACACATCGAAACGGTCCTTTGCATATTGATGACAAAATTTTCCGATTGCCGGAAAATGTCGTTAGTTAGATTAAAGCCTTCTAGTTTTTATCGAATGTCATATGGTCTCCATGAACAAAAATGGCTGGAAATGACCTTTTTAATCATTAGGCTATCGTCAGTGCGTTTAAGGGTGTCAGTCATCGCTTCTCACACGAAGGGAGACGAGGATAGATAAACGATATACGAGCGAAGCTATGCGATAACTCACTAATGGATTTAACGACAATCGTGACTTTGTTATAATCGTCATATGCATAGAAAAAACGTTCTTCTTTTGCTTCCTTCGTTTCTACTATTCTCTTGCACCCAAGGAAACGAAATCGATGACGTTTCTTCGCATGAAAGCGGCTCCACTTCGCTTCAAGTCGACGGTGGCACGCATACATTCGACGCTTTTTCCTTGCCTAATGTCCCGAATGAGAAAGAGGAAGAACTACAAATAGACGGCCACGCCTTCATTTTCTATAACGTCTATAACGATGGACAAGGGAACTTCGTTTTGAAAGACGATACCTCATATATAAGGAATTACAGCCTGATTTTCGGGCTCCGTTTCGCTAAAGGGCTCTCCCGTGCATACGATATCAGCGGCGATAAAGATGGGCTTACGCTTTGCGAAGACTACTATGAAGGCGAAGATGAGCAATCCTATTCCGTCTATCATGGTTTCGAAATCGCTATCGACAAAACCTTGTCGTCGCATCATTACGACGAAAGCATCGGGAAAATAACGCATTGGTGCTGACCCTATACTTCTCGAAAGAAGCGTTAAGGAAAACGTTTTCGATTTGTCAAAATCAATTCTCTCAAACGGCGATCGATATCGGCAAAATAGCTTGCTCGGTCACATATTAAAAGGCCAGGGATTTTGACTCCCTAGCCTAATTTCGAGAATTATTTTTCGTTAGAGCGAAACGCTACGCAGACGGATTATTCCTTTACCCAGCCGCACTCTGGATTATCGCACTCATTATCATCGCCATATTCATGGAATGGGGCGGCGAGTCTCATGGAGGTTTCTTCAATGCCGGAGTCCGTATTGAAATTCATCACAAAGCAATATTGCTCATTCCCTTGCATGGTCACATCAGTTGGTAACTTCCACACATAGTAGAATCGTTCATTGTCAAGTTCGATTAGCCGTCCAGTTTTATTCAAAGAACACACTTTGTTGCTTCCACGATAACAATCGATGCTTGCGAGAACTTCCACCACTTTCACATAGAAATATGTAAACGACGACCCTTCGCAATATTCGAAGTTAAAATAGGCTTTATCATCAACGACCGGTAACTGGGTATCCACGTTCTTTTCTTCATATTCGAACGTATGGGCGATGCTATCCCCGCAAGCACAAGCGCCATTAATTCCATAAGTATGGACGTGTTTGGTGAGCGTTTTGTCGAGAAGGAACGAATCGGTGAATCCGCCAACGACAGTGAAGGTCACAATCGTATTGGAATAGGATGAATATACCAAATGCGTCTCGCCAGTCTCCGTATAAACCGATCCGCCAATGTCATAGCCCGTGACGGTGAAATAGTAAGCGGTGCCCATGGTGTATTTGTCGCCAACGGTAAGAAAAACAGATTTTCCGCTTTCGATGTTGATCTTGACTTCGATGGTGCTTATTTGCTTGCCAGTAGAAGTATCTTTGGTATTCGATTCGACGGATTTGATGGAGAAGGTTTCGGTTGATTCGTTATAGATATAGACCGATTTGACGCCACTTCCGGTAGGAGTGCCGTCCATGACCGTATAGTTCTTTAGATAGCTCGTATCCGTTGAACCATCGCCGTCAGTCAATTGAATCTTATCGTAAGAGAAGCTATAGATGTTTTGCCCTTTGGTTTTGTAATCGGTCAATTCGACGGTGGCCTTTACCGTTTGTCCTTCTACGGAAGTGCATTCGGCGAGAGTAAGGATGCCGTCCTCGCTAACGTTACTAGCATCAAAGTAAGCGGTTTCCTTTGTGAATGTCGTCACAACGATCGGATTGATGGTATATTCAACGATCTTCGTGGCACGCTTCCATTCCGCGGTGTCGGCATAGACTATCATGCAATAGTAAGTGCCAACGTCTTTTGGTGCCACTCCGGCCGTAAACGGGGTTTTGCATTCAGCATCGCAATAAAAGGCGCATCCATAACCGCTCTTGATATCCGTTTCCGCAGTCTCGGTCGATGTTGTGGTCACAGCGATATTAGAGGTTTTGATGTCTATCATCTTGCCGTCATACGTTTTGCTCGTAGGACCATTATAAGCAATGGTTCTATCCTTAGCGGATAACGCCGGTAAGGCGGTTATCTTTTCATATCCGCAGACGGTGCAAGTTTGTTTTTGTGATCCGGCAGTGCCATAACCGGCTTCAGTAACGGTTTCAGGATCGCCATAGGTGTGCTCTGCTCTGTCAAGAATACTATTACACTCGTCGCATTCGTACCAGTGCTGGGTATCATTATGCTTAAGAACCTCGGTGTGTTTCTCATCGGTGCCATCAATATATTTTTCACAGACTTTGCAACGGAGTCGGTGGTAAACACTGCCTGCATAACATTTATAAAGATCATGCGACCACGCAATCGTCAAATCGTCCATCTCGTTTTTGCTGGCATCGAAATGCTTGTGGCAATCCAAGCAATCATAATGACCCTTGGTGCCATTGGTTTCGGTGCCGCAGTCGGCAGCGACTTCCTCGATCCATTCGCTGAAATTGTGCTTTGCGGCATCAATGGAAATGGTCAATGTACTTAAGTCGGTGACTAAATCGCCATTCAAATCGATCACAGCTCCGCAATCGTCGCAGACTTTATGCTCGGCGACGCCGGTCGCAACGCAAGTAGCTGGCACCTCTTTCACCGTTTTAAGCGTGTGAGCCGCCGAATCCTTTTTGGCGTCGCACCCTTCAACAGTGCATTCGCGCCAGTGATTATTGGCATCATATTTCCAGTCGTTGGAATACGAGTGATATCCGGTATTCTCCACCGTGCGCTCGGTTTCGTAGCCGCAGACGGTGCAAGATCTCGATTCGACTTTGTCGGTATGAACACCGGCTGGGGTCTTTTCGGTCCACTCCCCGAACGTGTGCTCAGCGGCGTCTGAGGTATCAGTGTGACCCTCAGTCTGGCAAGCGTGCCAATGCGACGTCTCGTCATGGCTCCATTCTTGGCTGTAGTCATGCTTCTCGCCGCAGGACGCCAAAAGCATTCCGGGCGCAAGCAACAAGAAAGCCATGCCGAATTTCAAGCAGTTTTTCTTATTCATGTGTTCTCCTAACTGTTGTTTGTCCATTTCTTATGAATATGGATATGTTACATTATCCCCCCCCAACCGAGTCCTTTTCAAGCGCAAGCATAGCATTGGCACGATCACGCATTCGCTCTTGCGTTCTTACTTAATCGAAATCTACCGAGCGCAAGTTGAAAACGCCTCTTCTCGTCTCGTCCAATTTTCGAACCGTTCATCGCTCTATTTCACGAAAAAAAGCGTCCTCATCTCATTGAACTAATTCGTCCAATGTTCGGGGAACGCTTCACTTCGGATGGCTCGGTGTTACTTGATTGGGTTATCTTTCACAAATTGCTGATACTCAAGGAATTCCTTTTCGTTGCAGTAAACGAAGTGCCCTGGATAAACTTCCCTTAAGTTCGGCTTATCCGAGGAGTAATCATGAACTTCATTTGGCTTATAGACGATTCTAACACGCTCCTTCTCGGTCAATGGATTAGGCTTAGGAATGGCGGATAGAAGCGATTTCGTATATGGATGCAAAGGATATTTGAACAACTCATCCGAAGTGGCGAGTTCAACGATCTTTCCAAAATACATAACGGCGATTCTATCGCAGAAGTATTTGACGACGGATAGGTCATGGGCGATGAAGATCATCGTGAGCCCCATTTCATCCTTCAAATCATTCAAAAGATTGATGACCTGCGCGCGAATAGAGACGTCGAGGGCGGAAATAGGCTCATCGCAGATAAGAAGCTTCGGATTCATAACCAAGGCGCGCGCAATGCCAATACGCTGCCTTTGGCCGCCTGAGAATTCGTGCGGATAACGGGAGGCGTGCTCTTCGACAAGCCCGACCTTCTCAAGCATCTCAACAACTTTCTTGTGGTTTTCCACCTTATTATGGAAGCCTTGGATCCTAAGGCCTTCCTGGATGATGTCTTCGACCGTCATACGAGGATCAAGCGAATCGACAGGGTCTTGGAAGATCATCTGAATCTCGGAGATTAGTTTTTTCGGAGCGTGTCTGTTATCGAAATTGATCTGGCGGATTTTGTCTTTCTGGACCCGGACTATCTCATCGACTTGCGCGGTCGCGCTTCCGATCTCAGCGTCATATCTGGCATTAATTTCGTTAGATAACTCCGCAAAATTCGGCGCATCCTTATCTAACGCGGCGATTTCCTCCGCCTCTTTGGCACGTAAATCCTTGATTTTTTCCTTTAAACGAATTCGAGACCACTTTATCTCTTTCTTATTCCATCTTGATCCGGCGGAGATTCGGTAGCCTCTATAGTAAATGGATCCGGAGGTGATGTCATAAAGCTTGATGATCGAGCGGCCGGTCGTGGTTTTGCCACACCCCGACTCGCCGACGATGCCGAAACATTCGCCTTCATGGACATCGAAAGAGACGTTGGAGACGGCTTTTAGCTTCGTATGATGAAATTTGCTTCCGAAAGTGAAGAACTGCTTTAGGTGCCTGACCGAAAGAAGGATATCGGAATCGATTAGTTCCTTTTTCCTCTTTAGATGCGGATTGATCTTGTATTTCACTTCAAGCTCGCGGGCGGCGGCGTTGATAGTGGGCGCACCCATAGCATCCTCATGATCGTCGTTTAAGGGCTCTCCGCCTTCGCTTAAGGCTTGGGCGGTATTCAATATTTCCTCATCAATCATTCTGGCTTTCTCCTTTCTCGTAGGGAGTGCGGATCTCGGCGTCATGACCCGTCAGATTCTTATAGGCTTCGAGGTTGTTTTTGATGCGTTCGGTGACGATTTTCGGCATCTCCACTTTCGGGGCATCCGGATGCAATAGCCACGTCGCGGCATAGTGAGTCGGCGAAACCTCGAAATAAGGAGGTTCGACCTCATAATCGACTTTCATTGCGTATTTGGAACGTTCTGCGAAGGCATCGCCTTTCGGAGGATAGATCATATTCGGCGGCGTTCCTGGGATGGCATCGAGTCTTTCCTTCGAATCGACGTCGGGAATCGAAGAAAGCAAGGCCCAGGTGTAAGGATGCTTCGGATCGAAGAAGACCTCGTTTACCTTGCCATATTCGACGATCTTGCCGGCGTACATCACGGCGACTCGGTCGGCCATATTGGCTACAACGCCTAGGTCGTGAGTGATGAAGATGACCGACATATCGTGGTCTTTCTTGAGCTTCTTGATGAGTTCGAGAATCTGGCCTTGGATCGTGACATCGAGGGCAGTCGTCGGCTCGTCGCATATCAAAATCTCCGGCGTTTCCGTCAAGGCTATGGCGATGACGATACGTTGCCTCATGCCTCCAGAGAATTCGAAAGGATATTGCTTATATCTCTTCTCGGGTTCGGGGATGCCGACCTCTCTCATGATATCGAGAGCGCGCTTCTTAGCCTCGGCTCTCGTGATCTTCAAAGCGTTGATCTTATTGAGCTTAGCCTCATTTAAAGCGGCTTTGAGTTCTAGCGATCCTGGGGCATGGGCGGCTTTCGCGCTTTCAACTTCCTGACGATATTTTGCAATGATGGAGGCTTTATATTCGGCGACCTTAACTTTCGCTTCCTTCTTCGTTTGCTTGAATTTTTCACGCAAAGGAGCGGCCTTTTGCTTGGTTTCGCGCCTAATGAGATCGGCTTCTTTTTTCGCGGTTTTGAGGATCGCTTTAGACTCGGCCTCGGCGGCTTTGACGGACATTCCTCTTTCGCCCGAATCCTTCGCCTCCTTAACGAGCTTATAGCCGGCTTCTTGCGCCTCGTTTAAAACGCGCTGAGCCTTGGCTTCACCCGCTGCGATGGTGTTCTCATAGGCAATTAGGTCATCGGAAATCAAGTCATCGTACATTCTCTTTAACTTATTGGAGTTGATTAGAGTGGCTTCGGTGATCTGCTTTCCGATACGGACGATTGGGTCGAGGGAAGAAAGAGGATCTTGGAAGATCATCCCGATTTTATGGCCTCTGATTTTATGGAACTCTTCCTCAGCGACTTCGAGCAAGTTCTCGCCATGATACATGATCGAGCCTTTTTCGACGATCGCGTTAGCGGAAAGGATACCCATAATCGCCTTATTGGTGACGGATTTGCCTGAGCCCGACTCACCGACGATGCAAAGGGTCTCGCCTTTATATAAATCGAAGGAAACTCCCCTAACGGCCTTGACTAGGCCATGGTCCGTTTTGAAGGAGATGGTAAGGTCATTGACCTCAAGTATTTTTTCGTTTGCCATAATTACTCATTTCCTTTCAATGACGGATTTAGTGCATCTCGTAGGCCGTTTCCGAATAGGTTAAAGGAAATCATGAGCAACGAGATGACGATAGCCGGGAACAAGATAAGCATCGGCCGGGTTTGCAAGTATTGCTGATTGGAGGACAAAATGACACCGAACGCGTCGACTCCCTTAAGCCCTAACCCCAAATAGGAGACGGAGGCTTCCGAGAAGATGCCGCTTGGAATCATAAGGACGCAGCTTGTGACAATCGTTCCTAGTCCATTAGGGAGAATGTGCTTGAAGATAAGTCTCCAATCGCTGGCGCCGAGGGTTCTGGACGCGAGAACGTATTCGCGTCTCTTGAAACGATAGAACTGCGTGCGCGTCGTGGCGGCAGGCCCGATCCAACCGGTTAAGCATAGAGCCAAGGCGAATGTGACGATATTTTGGCCTAAATGCAAGATGACGAGAGTCATCAAAACAATCCATGGGATACCGGAAATGATATCGGTCACACGCTCCATGATTAAGTCGACCGTGCCGCCGAAATAACCCGATATCGAACCCCATAATAGCCCAACGGCCAAACAAATGGCCGAGGCGATCGTGGAGATCAATAGGGACGTTTTCAAAGCGTTCATCGACTTCGTGAACGAATCGAGACCGTTGGCGTCGGTTCCGAAGATGTAGCTAGGCATCTCGTCATAACCTAAATATTTATAATATGTTACGTTCGCGGTGATCGTGTAGGCGTCAAGTTTGGTGTTATAGACTTGTTTGGATACGCTATTGACCGGGCATTTATCGCTCTTTTTGACGAAAGATTCCGGACCGGTCGCAAAATCGTAGTCGCACCAGCCGTTATCGATATAGCCCTGCATATCGATGCCAGACACATCCATATCCTTATCGCCTAGCGCGGCATAGTAATAGTCGTATACGAAATCGACTTTCCTTATCTCGGCGTTATGGACGTTACGAACGCCATTGCTTCTCCAGTAATTGTCAGGATAACGACCCGTGCTATCGGCGACGACCAACGCATTCTTGTTGGCGTCGGTCATCGAGACGGAAAGAAGTTTCGCGTTCTCCTCTTCATCGGACGAGGAAAGGATGGCGTTCTTGATGGAGATATAGGCATTAGGCGTCGTTTTCGACTGCGCGATAACCTTGATATAGCACTGCTTGGCGTCGGTATTGGCCCCATTCTCCTCAAGAAGAGAAGACATATCGATTGAAATCGTCGAATAATCTTCGGACCAATCCTTTAAAGTGATCGTGGTCGAAGGGCCGTGAACGAGTTCGATCTTGTACTTTGTCAAAGAACCATCGAACAAATTCGCCTCATCACCTAGTTCCATATTGAAAGTGTAGGTATTCGAAGACTTCATCTCGAACGCTTTATAGTTCTGAAATAAGAAAGTATTGGTCGTCGTGGGATCGTCCGATGCGGTGATTACGCTTTTGCTCGTCAAAACGAGGTATCCGCCCGTGGCGAGTTCATTCGCCAGATCGATATATTGAACATCGGTCACCTTTTGCTCAAGGACGGCATCCTTATTGAATCCGGATGGCGAGTCGGTAGACCCATCATACGTGATTCCGGTGAATTTTTTCGTGCCATCCCAGAATCCGGTCCCTGTTTTGAATAATTTCGGAGGAAGAAGCGATTGCGAGATGTAGGATCCCGAAGTCGGATATGGCGAGACGGCCGGAACGATGAAGCTGGCCAAAAGCAAGATGGCGATTATGGCGGCGCCGACGACGGAGGACTTATTCTTCGCGAAGCGCTTTAAAGCGTCTTTCGCGAAGGTCGTGGCTTTCGTTTCGAACTTCTTATCGTGAATCGTCTTTTCTTTTTCGACCATTTCGAATGAATCGGAGGCCAAATTGTAATTTTTGTTCTTATCGTAGATGTTCATAACTACTTAGCCTCCCCCATTCTGATGCGTGGATCGATAAATCCATATGACAAATCAAGGACGACTCCGGCCAAAAGCGAAATCGTCGTGAATAAGGCCATGTCGACAAAGAGAACGTTATAGTCCTTCTCTCCGCCTAAGGAGTCGATGAATAGGCTTCCGATGCCGTGAATGCCATATAGCGATTCGAGGATCATCGATCCTCCTAGGATCCCGATGAATTCAGCGAGAATCGACGGGATGATAGGAACCATCGCATTTCTTAAGGCATGGCGGATGATCGATTGCCTCTTGGTCAAGCCTTTGGTCCTGGCCAAAAGCAGATATTCGCTTTCCATGACCTCGGTGAGCTCGGCTCTAGTGAAACGGCAATAGCCGCAAATGGAGCCAAAAGACAAGCAAAAGACCGGGATCACGTAACTTGCGATCTTCATTGCGGTCGTGTCCGACGTTTTGGCGAATTGGGATGGCAGCCAATTGAGCGTATAACCGAAAGTGTAAATGACAAACGTGATCAAAACAAAGCTAGGGACGGAGATAAAGACCATGACGAGCGTGGAGATGACATTGTCGATCGGCTTGTTTTTGTTTAACGCAGCTATGACGCCGAGAGTGATTCCTAAAGGCACGGCCCAAATGGACGAAAGAATGTTGCAAATCATCGATTGGGGCAAGCGCTCCATGATGATGACCATGACGTCGACTCCCGGTTCTAATAACGTCGACTGACCCCAATCCCATTTGGTGAAGATGTTTCGTAGCCAGCTAAAATATTGAGTCATTATCGGCGTTTGATAGAAATAATAGGTGATCGGCTTCCCCGAAACCGCCGTCTCGGTGTAAGAGTAGACAAGATTCCCATACTCCGCATGCGGTTCTTGGAAAACGACGGCATAGCCTAAACTGACCTGATGATTGCAATAGGCATAAATGGCAGACGGCTTGCCTGTGACAAGCTGGAATGGCAGCAATTTCATCAAAATAAACGTCAAAGACAGGATGATAAATACCGTGAAGAGCGCCAGAATCAGACGTTTGATAACGTACTTTACCATATGGCTTCCCCCTTTCTATTCGAATAGGAGAAATCTAGAAAGTCAGCTGCATGATTTTTTAGATTTTTCCTTCCATACACGTATTATGGGCGTGCGCCCGATAAAATTACAGCAAAGGATTAGCGGTTTTTAGGCCGCTAATCCTGTTTGCTTAGTTCGATTAAACTAGGCCTGTTCTGCCGTTTCAGCGGCAGGAGCAAGGACGTAAGTAGACGTAAGGTATGATGCAGAACCAGTTACACCGAAGAACGTAGAGGTTCCATACCAGTCGACTCCGATATAGCCATTTTCAGCGATATAATCGGCGAAAACCGTCAGAATCTCGCTGGAAACGCGGACTGTGACCGAAGTCCCATCCTCAGCGAAGGAGATATCGGCGGGGTCGATAGCGATTTCTTTGTATTCGCTTAATGGGTCTTCGTCGCCATCGACATAGCCATAGACAAGAGCGTAGTCGAATTCGACTTTAGCATTCTCGACATCGACTAACTCGCATGGGATAGTGAAACTCCAAGAGCCATCATCGTTTGCGACAGCTTGACCGACTGGGCCGAACGAATAAAGAGGTGAGTTTTGACCATCGACTACATAAGCGCCTTGATCGGCCGCGGTCCAAAGGGCGTCGAACGACCATATTTTGTTATCGTAAACAATCGTTCCATCGCATTCATTGGTATCGCAACCCCAGTTAAGCGTGTAGCCGGTGGAGTTGTCGGACTTAAGGACTTCCAAGAAGTTAAGAGGATCGTAGGAATTTCCGGTGATCGAGCCGAATCCAATGTCGAATTGGCCGTTTTGCATCCTGTCATAGACTTCCAGATAGGAGCTTGTGCCGGCCCAGAAGTCGATTTCGAGCTGCAATCCGCCTCCGCAAGAATTAAACGCTTTTTCCCAATAATCTTTGACCCAAGCGTGCTCTTCTTTCTCTTGATAGGCCATCATCCAAGAGATCTCGACGTGAATCGTATCGCCACTACTATACGTTCCGGCGGCAATTAACTCTTCGGACGCCCTCTTGAATGAAGCTTGGGCGAGCGAATAGGAATAACCGTATTCATCAGTGCCTTCCCTTGAAGCTGCCACCGCATTTTTATGGGCTTCGGTGGAGTTATAAGTCACGCCGTTTTCCGGATCTGACAAATAAGCATCTCCAAGGTAGTCGCCAGACGGGTTCGCGCCAGCCTTATCGGCGATTTCCTTACGGTTGATAGCATAGTTAAGGCCGGCAACGAAGTTTTTATTCGACATCGCCGGCTCGCATTCCCAAGCGTCGTCTTTCCCATCGGTGCCGAACACATCGTGCCAGTATTCCTGAGTGCAGGTATTAAGGTTAAGTTTGAACGTCGAGCCACCGTTTGTCTTGGTCGTGCGCTCATCAGACTTATATTCATCTAGCATATCTGATGGGATGCCAGAAGCGTGGATTTTCCCAGCCAAGAATTCATTGAAAGCGGCATGCATATCCTTCGCAGCGGCCGGAAGAATATTGGTGTGGATGCCAGGGATTTTATATCTCTTTCCATCATCGTCGTCGTAATTCGGGTTTTTCTTGAAGACGATCTGCTGTCCGGACTCCCATTTTTCGATGGTGTATGGACCAGTCGATAGCCAGTTATCGCCAGGAGTTAGGGATTTGTCGGACGAGAAGCAGCCCCATTGGGCAACGCCAGTCGCGAAATCGCCACCACCTATCTCAGTGATGAATTCCGCCGGGACCGGAGCGAACATCGAGCTTGAGAGGTAATACATCGCATAGAATGAGGTGCACTCCTGATTGAATGTGAACTCGAGATAATCGCCTTCGCTATCAGTGCCGGACTTGATTCCGATGTTGTCCCAAGCGGTTTGATCGAATCCGCTCGTAGAAGCGGCATAGTAATCGGCCGACCCCTTGATTGAACCGGCACCGGAAAGATTTTCGGAAGATCTATGAAGGTTATAAGAATGTGTATAGTAGATCTTATATGGGGTGATGTAATCTTCGAGCGTAACTTCTCGGTTGTTGTACTTCGAATATTTCGTCGAAAGAGTGTTGTACTTCAGATCGCTTCCAGTCTTGACATGGAACCTATAAGTCGAAGCGCGCTTTGTCGTCGGATTCATATTGACGGCTTGCGGACGCTCTGTGGCGAGGCATTCAGTCCATTCATAGCCATCGCCAAACTCATTCATCTTCGTCTCGTAATAAGAGGCGGCGACGTAAGCTTGGTTATCGCCAACAGTCGACCCTTGCGAGTTCATATAGGCGATCGTGGCGTCGTCTGATGACTGGTAAGTGTGATAATAATACTTCCAATCATCGTTCGTTTCCGTAGCCATCGGAGAAGTGATTTCACCTTCGCCGAGGATTCCGAACCCATATCCGACGATGTAGTTTTGAGTCCCTTTCTTAACGGCTTTGTCATACATGACGTAACCGCCGTCTTGATAAAGAGTCAAACCCGTTAAGTAGTTGTCAACCGCGTACTTCTCGAGCTTTCCTAAGATGTTGGCGCGTTCATCGCTGTCTTCATAGACGTATGTGTAAGTGCCGTTCGCCTTCTTCGCTTCTACCGGAACCGTCGATGACGTGTCCGGCGTCTTGCCAGAGCCTGACGTGCCTGAACCGGCGTTGTTGTCGCCGCAAGCGGTCAATGCGAAGATACTACCAGCAAGAACCAATAATGCAGTCTTTTTCATAAAGACCTCCCTTTCTTGAATGGATTCCTCCATTGACTTAGAATGCAAATGATTTCTAAGACAAGTGCATTTTTTCACTGCATGAAATAATGTCAAGCATTAAATTAAAAATGTTTTTAATAATTCTCTATGCGATATTTACGATTTATGAAAATATGAGTTAAAGTGTCACTATTATTATAACAGCGGCTATAATCGCAAACGCTCCTATAATTATATAAGGAACGAAAGAATAAGGGTTTTTCATCCTTTGCGTTTTCTTTCTTTTGGAGTATTGGTACAAATCCTCTTTCCCGCTAGCGGTTCTTTCCCTTAGCAAATAGAAGGTGAAGATATCGGTGCCGCCAAAGAGGGTCACCACAAACAATAACCCAATAAGAATGCTCGCCGCCCCGCCGATGAAGAGGCCGTTCGCATAGTTGATTAAGGCGGTCCAGCCATATAGAGCGCAATCGACGATGAGAATCGCCGCGCACATCAAAAACGCGATAAGAAAATGATACCAATTGTCTCTGAACCAAAGACGAAGTCCTTGATACCAAGTCAGATAGCCGTCGTTTTTTCTCATATCGCTCATTATCATAATATTTTTGAAAAGTTCAATCTTTCTTAACGCGCCGCAAGCATTCTCAATCGATTTCGAGGCGTTTTGCTTTGTATCGTCGTAACATCGACAATAAGAAAAAAGCGACGCCCCTCTTTGCAGAAATGAGATACCACCCGCCATGTGACAAGAACATAAATAACGTTTTTTCAAGACGTCCTTATTCGGCAAAATAGGCAAAAATAAAACGGATAATTTCGCATTATCCGTTAAATCCGAGAAATGGTGGCCCAGGGGGGAATCGAACCCCCGACACAAGGATTTTCAGTCCTTTGCTCTACCAACTGAGCTACCGGGCCGCATGGCGGACCATACGAGATTCGAACTCGTGATCTCCTCCGTGACAGGGAGGCATGTTGGACCGCTACACCAATGGTCCATCCGCCGTGCTTTGATATTATCTTTAAACGCCATTTCGATTGCAAGAGAAAAATGGTTTTAGTCACTGGATATCGACTTTTCAGACGTTTTTTCCACTATCGCCACCACCATTTCGCTTCTATATTAGGCCAAGTAAACAAAAAAGCCCATCTTCCGACGGGCCCTAAGCTTCTCTATCAATAGTTCTTGACGCTTAGCTCGAAATAGGATTGAGGGTGAGCGCAAACGGGACAAACTTTCGGAGCGAATTTCCCGATCACGATATGCCCGCAATTACGGCACTTCCAGACGGCGACATCTTTTGAAACGAAGACCACGCCTTCTTTGACGTTATCGAGCAATTTCTTGTAACGTTCCTCATGCTCTTTCTCGATCGCACCGACCATTTTGAATTTGTTGGCGATTTCGATGAAGCCTTCCTCTCTCGCCGTTTCCTCGAATTCCTTATACATATCGGTCCATTCGTAGTTCTCCCCTTCCGCCGCGGCCAATAGATTATCGGCGGTCGAAGGGACCTCCCCGCCATGAAGGTACTTGAACCATAGCTTCGCGTGCTCTTTCTCGTTATCGGCCGTTTCTAGGAAGATGGCGGCTATTTGCTCATAGCCTTCTTTCTTCGCTTTCGAGGCGAAGAAGGTGTACTTGTTCCTCGCTTGGCTTTCCCCCGCGAATGCGGTCATCAGATTCTTCTCGGTCTTAGATCCTTTTAGTTCCATGTTGCTCTCCTTTGTGACCCCATTATATTGGATAAAAAAGACGGAGCGCAAACGAAACGCTTAGAAAATTATCAAAGAAACGGAAAAGATAGATGCCGTCTAGGCTTCCGAGTCCTTTGGAGCAGGCAAATATCGAATATATTCGTAATTATCCAGCGATGAGCTCACCTCAACCATGTAGGTATAGACGGCTTCCCTTAGAAGCTTCGTCCTTTCTCCTAGCGGTTTGCTCATATCCGGCTCGAAGACGCCAGAGACATGCATCACGGCGCGAGGGGGAAGGAAGCGGAGGATCTTCCGTTTTTCATAGGTGACGCAAGTGGCGACGACGGGCCTTCCTAAGGAGGCAGGATAAGTGAATGATTGCTCAGGGAATGGGCGGATACGGGTGTAATACGGCCAAATATGGGCTTCGGGGAAGATAAGGATGGCGTTTCCATGCTGTATATGCTTCTCAACCGCCTCCAAAAAAGGTTTCGTTTGCTCAGGATAGCTAGGGAGAGGCAAAGCGCCGACCATCGTCTCTATCGGCCGAAGGAACTTGTTGCTGACCGATTCATTCGAGCACAAAACGAAAGTGCGTCTAGGCGGGATAAGCCAAACGGGGACGAAGAAGCCATCGCCGATCGTGGTGTGGTTACCATAGACGAAAAAGCCTTTCTTCCCCATATGGGTTTTCCGGAATTTCCTTTTTCCCCTAATCCTAAAGCCATATATCAAATGGCCGACGATCCAAAAGAGAGGAATGGCGATGATATAGTAGACAAAGCCGCTGAAAAACCAATATATCGGCGACTTGTGGTAGAACTTGAAATTCTTCGGAAGCGGCTTGTATTTGAAGCTTTTGGTTCCAGCGAAGTCGTCGTTAAGCAAATCCTTATAATAAATGGTCTTTTTCTTTTTCATCGATCTCTCTTTTTCACGGCGTTCGTATGAACCATCTCGACCATCTTGGCCATGCAATCGTCGAAATCGAATTGTCCGACGTATGTCTTATAAGCCTCTTGATTGGCCTTTCTTTCCTCTGGATGCTCATACCAGTAGTCGATCATCTTGGCGAGATCCTTGGCGTTATCCTCCTTAAAGAGGTTCTTCTCGCTTAAAGCGAATGTTTTGGTGGCGCTTAGAGGCGAGTTGTTGATTAATGGGGTCAAGCCGCAGGCGATGGCCTCAAGGCAAGATATCGCTTCAATCTCAACTCTGGAGGCATGGACGTATAGATCGGACATCGAAAGGGCTTCGACGAGCTCTGGATGAGTGTAAAACTTGAACAACGGGTCGACTTTGTATTTGGCGGCCGCTTTCTTGAGTTCCTCGATACGGGGGCCACTGCCCGCCAATATGAGTTTTATGTCTTCCTTGTGCTTACTCATCGAGATGGCTTTTATAAGCAGCTTCTGATTCTTCTCTTTGCTATAGCGGCCAGTCATCACGATGACGAATTTTCCTTCGAGTTCCGGAGGGCGCTTGACGTCAAGTTTTCTAAAGTCGCTCGAAACGCCGTTAGAGATAACGACGCCAGGCGTCTTTTTGCCGATCGCGTCCTCGAATACCCCCTCTATGAAAGCGGTCGGATAATGGATGCAGTCGACGTATTGATAGAAATGCTTCCACATCCATTTATATACGCCGCGGTTGACGCGTTTGCTATGGATGAGGTCGAAGAAATGGGCGGTGACGTTTTCCGCTTGAACGTGAAAACCGGCGCTCACTGGGATACCTAGCTCCTTACAGAGCTTTACGGTCTTTAGCCCAGCTGGAAAAGGCATCATGATATGGACGGCGTCGACTCCTTCTAGCGATTCCTTCAAAGTGCTTTCGACGGCTTTCGCCAAGCAGACCCCGTTATGGTCGACGATCGGCTGAAAAATGCCGAATTTCCATTTCGGCAAAACATAAAAATGATCGACGTCTTTCTTATCTTCGTCGGGGCACACTATCCGCACTTCGTCGCCGGCCTTATCAAGCGCTTGGATAAGATGCATGGCGGCGATTGTCGTGCCGTTATTGGGCTTCCCAAGGACGTCGCAGATAACAGTTACAAGCATAGATTCTCCATGTGAATTGGCTAATGGTTCATCGATACGCCCTGTAGCAGGCGTAACGATCATAATCGCTTAAAGCCCCTACATTCTATATTAATAGAGCGAAAAGAGAAAGCGCATTATTCATAGGCCGGCACCGCCCTATCGATTACAATCGATTAGAAAAGCTCGAACGATTTCGAGGATCCGATCTTACTGATAATGACCGTGACGCCATTCGTTATTTTAGAAGCGGCTGACTCCGTGTTTCGGATGCAAAAGACGTGTTAGGCAGCCATTCTCCCCTGCTTTTGGCGCGGCTATTATAGATTCAATAGAATCACGGAAATCAGGCCAAGTGCGTAGCCGATATATTGGATCTTCGAAAATCTCTCCTTAAACAGGATAAACGCCGTTAGGAAAGTGAAGACAAGCCCTGCCCCAGATATAACGGGAAAAACCACGGCTGCTGGCGCTCTCGATACCGAATACATCGCGGAAAGGTTTAGCAATGCGTTCATCGTGCCCGATCCGGCGCCAAACATCAAAGATTGCTTCATTCCGTCTTTTATTTGTCTATGTTCCGTGATCAAAGAGACGACCAATATGCCAACGCAGGCAATAGCCAATGAAATTATCATGAATTCGTTCTTTTTTTCGCCGCCATAGGTCGTTTGCTGAGCGGTTTGAATTATGGAAGTAAGCCCATTGGTTATCGCGGCGACGGCAATGAAAATTACCCATTTGACGGTGCTTTTCTTAGCGGCATTATCATTCGTTTCGAGCGCTTCATCTTTCGATTTTTCGTCATGAGCGCATTTCCTTCCGCCAAGATTCACCAAAACGAGCGCAACCGCTAGCACGACTAGCCCTATCACAAAGCATACGGAAATGGGATTATGCAAAAATATTATCCCATAGAAGGTCGGCATAATAAGCGATGCGGAAATAATGAGCCCCGATAAAGACAGATGGCCGATTTTAAGCGCGTATGTCAGCGTGACCATGCAGACCGCGTACGCTAAACCCATTAATGCTCCATATTTCAAGAGACCGACGTCAAAAGAAAACTTAAAGCCAGAAATCGCAACAAAAACCACGAGAGCAAAAAAGGTCGAAGTAAAAGCGAAAAACATCGGACATGATTTTGTAAATCCGCGTTTGAACGCATTTTGCAGCGACATCGCAAGCGCTCCGCCGACAAGCAGCAGAATGGTTATGAAAGTTTCCATGGTTCTATATCAACGATTGATAAATATAAGATGATGATATCGGATTGCAAAGCAATACGAATTGATTGTCTAAGAATGCGGTTTTATCAATTTGCCGTCATGAACGAGACGACTGGCAAAAACCGAGCTCGAAGCCTTCCTTCGCCTATGGTTTAGTTATATACGGGTTCATAGAAAGTTTGAAAAGAAAACAATCATTTACCGAATATTGGCAATGATTTTGTTTTATTGAACGCCTAGATCGATTCGTTATTGACAGGATAATGTAAAATATAAGGTAGTAAGAAACATGAAATTGCTGATAGATAACAAAAGGAACATCATGCTGGACGCCTTGAAGGGATTGGCGATTTTTTTGGTGGTTTTAATCCATGTCCTGCAACGCACCATCCCACATTTTGTTTCAGATGATCATTGGGGCGTTCAAATCATCTATCTTCTTTGCGTGCCAATCTTTTTTTATCTATCCGGCATCAGTTATTCATACAAAAAGGAATTATCCTTTGTTGAATTTATCGTAGATATTTTCAAAAGGACCTTGATGTATTTTTGGCCTTTCCTGTTTTTTATTCTTCTTAGAATCGGGATATACAATCAATGGGAGAATGTATCTAAAGCATTTGAAGAATTGATGGAATATCCAGTCAGCGGTTTATGGGTATGTTGGATACTTTTGTTTGTTACTTTGGCTTTGGATATCGGGCTATTGATCGGCAAATTATATCCAAAGCTAAAAAAGTTATTTGTGTTTATCGTGTTCGCTATCGGAATAACTATTTTGATTATTCTTAGAAACAACAACACAATCACTAGCGATCATTTCGTCGGCTATAACTACTTTATATTGTTCGCTCCGACGTTCTTTGTCGGTTATTTGATCGGCGATTATTATTTCAAAATCAATAAACCGATTATTTCATATATCGTTTCTATCCTTTGCTTTGCCGGCTTAGTCGTCCTTTGCTACTTCAAAAGAAGCTTTATGGGAGTGCGTTTCTTCGACGATATCGGCTATAACTATTTGGCTATAATTCTCTGTGTCGGCGTATACCTAGGAATAATCGAATTATTTAAATTGGCAAAGAAATTGACGGATGTTATCGCCATCAGTGGGAAATACACATTAGAGATGTATTTCGTGCATTTAATCGTCCTAAAAGCGTTTGCCGGATTATTTTATGATTCTTGGATAATTACCTTATTAGTGGTGATCGGTTTAACGCTTCTATGCTACGCCTCCACCACCGTTGTTATGCTAATGACGTATTATGTGCCGTTCTTACACTTTTTATTATTCGGCAAGCACTTTAGCAAATACGAATGGGAAGATGAATTTTGGGAAAAGATTGCATTTAAAAACAAAACTAGCTCTATAAAAAGGGATTAAATAACAAAAACAGCACCGATTTATATCAGTGCTGAAGCGCTCTTTTGGTTGCGGGGAGTGGACTTGAACCACCAGCCTTCAGGTTATGGGCCTGACGAGCTACCATTGCTCTACCCCGCGGCAAGCGTAGTAATGATAGCACCGAAAATCACTTTGGCAAGTCCTTTTGCTCGGAAATCGGCGATTACTCGTCAGAAGGGTCCGAAAGAGGCTTAATCAGATACATCCTCGTGCCAAAATCGCCTAGGACGCAAGTGCCTTCGTTCATCCCCGTTCCCTTCCATAGTTCAGGAAGAGGCAAACCGGTGCCATTAAGGATCTTTCCGGAAACCGTTCTCTCAAACTTTTCTCCTTCGATCCCTTTCTTCTTCGCCAAAGCGTTTATCACCGCCCCTTCTTCCTTTAAGTGCACGGGCGAAACGTAATTCACAAGAGGGCCGAACTTTAGGAGAGAATGCGTGCATTCGCGAGACTTGACCTCGTATAGAGAGTCGTCATCGAAACCGATTCCGGATAGTCTTCTTGTAGCGCCGTTTAGATCGATGATTCCGTCGAAATTCGCGATTATCGCCTTGTCTTTGTTCACTATCTCCCACCGCTCGAACCTATCCTCGTCTAACCGAGAAAGGCGATAAAAGGAGCCGAACTCGAAAAGATCGCGGTGCTCTTTGTAAAAGGAAATCTGCCTCTTTATCGTCTTTTCCTCTAGCGAAGAAAGATCATCGAGGTTTAGCTCATAGCCCAAAACGCCAAAGGAAGCGACGTCGAACTTATTCTCTAACGATGTAAGCCGCATCGTTTGGTTATTCGTCTTCGAGGAAACGTGGTTGGAAAAGACGACGGGAGGGAAGAAATAGGAAGCGCCTCTTTGGATTCGAATCCTTTCGAACGAATCTGTGCAATCGCTTAGCCAACTCTGATCGAAATAGGTCATCATGCCATGGTCGAAGCGGTTTCCTCCCGAAGCGCAATTCTCCATCAAGGTTTCCGGGAATCTCTTCCTTATCTCCCCTAACACCCGATATAAGCCACGCATATAGTCGTAATGGCATGTTCCATTAGTGAGGGGGATATCGCCAAATGGGCGGTTATAGTCCCATTTAAGATAAGAGACGCCAGGTATCGAAAGGATGTTCGAGACGTTATCAATCACGTAATCCTGGACTTCCTTCTTCCTTAGGTCCAAAAGATATTGGTTTCGCCCTACTAACGATTCGCCAGCCGTATCTTTTAGCACCCAATCGGGATGCGCTTTATAGAGCTCGCTATCGAAAGAGACCATCTCAGGCTCCATCCATATCCCAAATGACATCCCTTTCTTTTTGGCATAGGAGAGGAGACCTTCTAGCCCATGCGGCATCTTTTTCTTATTGACTGACCAATCGCCCAAACTCGAGGCGTCATCGTTTCTTTTTCCGAACCAGCCATCGTCGAGAACGAATAGCTCCATGCCGAGTTTGGCCGCTTTATCGATGAGCGAATGAAGGGAATGCTCATTGAATTTGAAACCGACGGATTCCCAGCTGTTATAGGCGATGGGCCGGCTCTTGGTGGCATGATATGGCGGAAGCAAACACTCTTTCGTGAAAGAAGCGAAGTTTTGACTAAGTCCTCTTCTTCCTTTATCCGAGAAACTCATCATCGCTAGAGGGGTAACGAAACTCTCCCCGCTTGCCAAGCGCTTCTCGAACATAAGCCCCGATATGCCTTGGTTGATTCTGATCTTTCCAGAGATATCGAGATCGATCGTCGTTTCGAAGGAACCGCTGTAAAGGAGAGAAAAGCCATAAGAAGAGCCTTTCTCTTCGTCCTTATAAAGCGAAAAGAAAGGGGCGATGCGATTCGAGGAAGAACCGCTGTCGCTATATAAAAGGGTTGTCCCTAACGACAATTTCCTTCTTTCCTCATGTAGTTCATTGGCCCACGCCCCATGGAAACTGCTTAGGAAATAATCATCGTTTTGGAGGGAAAGGGAAGAGGAAGCGGCACGACATACGATAAGTTCTTTCGCGTCGTCGTTTCTGATTTCCATATAGCGGCACAACATATCGTTTTCCGCATACATGAGATAATGAAGATAGATAGAGACATTTATCCTCTTCTCAGTCAATTCGATAACCAGCTCTTCGCCGGCGCCATGCGGAAAAGGGAGGCTTTCGTCGAATCTACTCGCTTCCTTTATCTCGTAGCCTTGGTAAACGAAATCATAGGAAGAGCCTTCGTTTTCGCGGTATATTTCCAAGGACGGCTTAGAAAGAACGCCACTAAAAGGGAGGATGAATTCGGAGTTCTCCTTCTCTGGCATCGCCAAAGGATCGTTATTTCGATATAGCGAAGTTCCCATTGGGTTAATCGGACGCGATGAGAAAGAAGGGAACTCCCTTTCGTCTTTTAGCAAGCTCCCGTAATGGAGCAAGACGAGATGCTTCTCCCGATTGATGCCTAGCAAATAAGAACTGTCGCGACCCGTCAAGAGGAATTTATCCCCGAAAACTTTGATGCTCATAGTGCTATCATTATAAATACAAAACGATTATTTTGGGGTATTAGCATGAGCAAAAAAGAGCCTTTCTTCAATTACGACTGGTCATTCGTCGACGGTTTCGAGGAGGCCTATGCGATTAATGGCTTGCCGAAAGATACGAAAAAAGTCGATCTTCCGCATTACGCAAGATTAATGCCGAAGCACTATTTCTCAGAAACCGACTACCAAGGCCTATTCTCTTACGAAAAAACATTCGTTTTCGATAAAAATGCACATTCTAATGAAAAGGTTCTCTTAAGGATGGAGGGCGCGATGATCAAGTCGCGCGTCTATCTTAATGGCATCGATTTAGGCGAAAAGATAACGAGTTATTTCCCCACCGTCTTCGATTTAAGCGAAGCGATAAAGGATGGCGAAAACCGCCTTTTGATCGTCGTCGATTCCAGAGAAGATCCGAATATTCCGCCTTTCGGCTTCGTCGTCGATTACCTCACCTTCGCCGGGATCTATCGCCCGTTGTCCTTGGAATATATGAACAAAGACTATATCGAAGATGTTTTCGTATCCGCCAAAGCCGATGGGAGAATACGAGTCAAAACCACCCTATCCAATCCCGCCGATAGGGTTTCGTATCGAGTGATGGACGGAGAGAAGACCATCGCCTCTTTCGATGGAAATGAAGCCAAAATCGAAGGCATCACCCCGTGGGACATCGATAATCCAAAGCTATATCGCCTTATTGCATATACCGAAAAAGACGAGAAGGAAACCTTTTTCGGCTTTCGCGACGCCGTGTGGAAGGAAGACGGATTCTATCTAAACGGCAAAAAGATCAAGCTCTTGGGACTAAATCGACATCAAAACTTCCCTTATATCGGAGCGAGTGGCACTTCCTCTTTGCAAAAGCTCGATGCGGATATCCTAAAAACCAAAGCCGGAATCAATCTTGTTAGGACCTCACACTACCCCCAAAGCGAGGATTTCTTAGCGCATTGCGACGAAATCGGGCTACTCGTAATCGACGAGGTGCCAGGGTGGCAACATATCGGCAAGGAAGAAACCTGGCGAAGGAATTTCGAATCGATGATCGAGAGGATGGTCCGAAAAGAGAGAAACCACCCTTGCCTAATCGCCTATGGAACGAGGATCGATGAAAGCGTCGACGACCATGAGTTATACGCAAAGGCGAGGGAAATAGCAAAGAAAGAGGATCCGTATCGCCAGATTCTCGGGGTGAGGAACTTCAAAAATAGCGAATTGCTCGAAGATATATACGCTTATAACGACTTCTCGGGCGGGGATATATACCATGGCCTCGATAATCCTAAAACCGTGAAGGGAGCGAAGGGCCATCCATATCTCGTAAGCGAATTCGGCGGGCATATGTTCCCGACTAAGTCCTTCGACCCAATCGAAAAGAGAAACGAGCACGTTTTGCGACACCTTCGCGTCCTTAACGACATGTATTCATACGACAAAATAGCCGGAGCCATCGGCTGGTGCGCTTTCGACTACAACACCCATAAGGAATTCGGAAGCGGCGATCACGTTTGCTACCACGGCGTCTTCGATATCAACAGAATGCCAAAAGATGCCTCTTACGCCTATTTGTCGCAAACCTCCAAAACGCCTTTCATCCACGTCGTCGGGAGCAATATAACGGGCGATAACGCCGAATCCCTTATGAAACCGGTCACCGTCTTATCCAATTGCGACCGTCTCTCCCTCTACTCCAATGGCGAATTCATCGCCGATTTCTATCCAGACAAAAAAGATTTCCCCTCCTTGCCGCATGCGCCTTTCATAATCGACGATTGGATCGGCGCTTCCTTTCATGAAGAAGGCTTCGGAAAAAGGCTTTCAAAGCAATGCGTCAAGCTTCTTAATGCCATCGCTTCTAAGGGAGTCGCGCATGTCGGACTCAAAGAATATCTGACGTATCTTGGCATTTTCCTTTCGAAACGGCTTTCTCTCGCCGACGTCACCGATCTATATTACAAATACGTGACGACTTGGGGGAAGGAACCGAAAAAGTATCTTTTAAAAGGTTATATAAACGGAAAAGAAATGATAACGAAAGGCTTCGGCGTGAATAACGGCGTCAACATCAACGTTAACGCTTCTAGCGACGTTTTGCATAACGACGAAACCTACGATATGGCGATGATTTCCATCGAAATGACCGATGACTATGGCAATAGGCTCCCTTATATGGATGAGATCGTGTCGCTTGAAACGTCGGGTCCCATCGAAATAGTCGGGCCAAGTTCCTTCCCTCTTTCGGGCGGCGCCTCCTCCTTTTACGTAAGAAGCAAGAAAGAAAGCGGCGTCGGTAAGGTGTTAATCCATATCAGAGACGAAGAAAAAGAAATCGCCTTCGAAGTGAAGTAACAAAGGAGAGAGAATGAAAATATTGGTGATAGATTCCTCGATAAGCGCCAATTCGATGACGCGAAAAATCCTTTCGATGACTTTAGAGAAAATAAAAGAGAAAGGATATGGCGATTCTTTGGATACGCTAAAACTCGACGAATGCGCGAACGCCATACGCCCCCTCGATTCCGCCTCCTTAAAAAAGAGAAGCGATCTTATCAAAAGAGGCGATTATAGCGATCCGATTTTCGATTTCGCCAAGAAACTACGCGAGGCCGATTTGCTATTGGTGGCCGCCCCATTCTACGATTTGAGCGTGCCCGCCCTACTAAAATGCTTCGTCGAGATGTCGATGATCGACGGCCTCACCTTCATCGATCGAGGAGATCATGCCGAAGGGCTTCTTAAGGCTAAAAAGCTGCTCTTTCTCTATGCATCCGGCTATCCTTTAAGCGAAAAGAATCCGGATTTCGCATCCACTTGGCTAAAAGGAATAGCGATGATGTGGGGAATAAATGAGTTTGATTCTTATCATCTCGCTTACCCTGAAGCATCCTCGCTTAAAGGAACACCGAACGAATTAAATAACAAAATCGATTGGTTTTTGCACTGAACAAACAACAAAAAAGTGTGTTGAACAACCAAAAAACACAACAAAAAAGTGTGAAGAAACAGCAAAAAACATAACAAAAAAATGTAATCAACATTAAAAAACGCCGCAAAAAATGCAATATTTTTAATCGTGGGGCTTTGATGTGTTAAAAAGAAAAATCGACCGTTACTTAGATTCGTGGAAAAAAGCGACGACCGCAATCCTTTGATCGTGTATGGCGCAAGACAAATAGGAAAAACGACATCGATTAGAGAATTCGGCAAGAAATACTCCCGATTCATCGAAATAAATTTCGTCGAGCATCCGGAATACAAGCAAGCCTTCTCGACTTTCGACGTGGAACAGATAGTCAAACGTCTATCCTTCCTGAATCCGAATTTCGTCTTCGAACCGCACAAAACGCTGATTTTCTTCGACGAAATACAGGAATGCACGAACGCCACCACTTCGTTGAAATTCTTCAAGTTAGACGGAAAATACGATGTCATCTGCGCCGGCTTGGCACTCGGCGTCAACACCACCGCCATTTCAAGCGTCTCCGTTGGCTATCGCGACGAATTCGTCATGTATCAACTCGACTTCGAAGAATTCCTATGGGCATGCGGATACGACGACGAATTGACGGCTTATCTCCTTAAGTGCATGTCCGATGCAAAACCGCTTGAAAATCTCTATTACGAAAAAATGCGCGAGCTCTATAGGGATTTTATCGTTTTAGGCGGATACCCTAAGATAGTTTCGAATTTCTTTTCCAACAATCGGAACTATAGCAATGTTCTTAAGATGCAAAAACAATTGCATGGCGACTACGTTGACGACATCTCCAAATATTTAAGCGGAATCGACATCGCCAAGGCGCAGCGAATGTTCAAATCGATTCCTACGCAACTTGCGAAGGAAAATCACAAATTCCAGCTTTCCAAATTGGGACATGGCGCAAGGTTCAATGAATATTACGGCGTCAGCGAATGGCTTCGCGATTCCGGATCCGTCTTGATTGCGAACAATTGTCAGCTTTCCTTGCCACTAAAAGGCAACGAGGAAATCGATAATTTCCGCATGTATTATTCCGACACCGCACTACTCGTGGCGGCGCTAGACGATGAATCCCAAATGGATTTAAGAAACAACATGAATTTCTCGATTTATAACGGGGCCGTTTATGAATCGATAATAGCCGCCGAGCTCAAAAAACAAGGCTATGACCTGTATTTTTATCGAAGCCAAGACTCGACCGTCGAACTCGACTTCATCGTTCGCTTCATGGATGAGATAGTGCCGTTAGAAGTCAAATCCAAAAATGGGCGTGCCGTTTCTTTGTCGACCGTCATCGCAAACGACAAAATCAATGTTTCGCACGGCATCAAGTTCGCCGATGCAAATATCGGCTGCTCCAACGGAATACTGACTTTCCCTCACTTCCTAGCGTTCTTACTTAAGAGATTTTTCGACGAAAAGAGAAAATCGCGCTCGCTAACATCTGCCGATATCAAGGCATAAAAAAGACCCCGTTATCAAGCGGGGCCTTGCTTTTTTTCCTATTCGTCGCTTCCGTCTTTTAGGAAGTCAGGTAGCAAGCTGGACACCATGCCATTGCTTTCTTCCTCTTCCGCTTTCGAATCGATTTCTTCCTTTTGCAAGCGGTTGGTGGCTATTTCACGATTGGACGTCGGCATCTTGACCTCTGGGATGTTTTCGAAGTCTACCTCTTCCTCAAAGTCCGCAGCGATGACGGATAGCACCAAACAACCATCCAAATTGGGATTCGGATTGATGGCGGCGCCGAACTTGATATCGACGGTGTTGCCGCTTTGCTCGCTAACCATGGCGACGCAGCGCTGAGCCTCATATAACGTGACATTAGGACCGCATGTGGCAAAGCAAATGGCGCGTCTAGCCCCTTTGACTGAGGCTTCTAGTAACGGCGAATCGAGCGCAGCGGCCGTCGCCTCTTCCGCGCAGTGCTCGCCTTTTCCCACGCCATAGCCGATCAAGGCCACGCCGCTATTCTTCAAAGTGCTCTTAACATCGGCAAAATCGAGGTTTATCTGTGCTGGGATCAAAATGATGTCGACGACGGTGCGCACGCTCTGGGCGAGGATTCTGTCGCTTTCCTTAAAGGCGGCGTCGATAGGAAGATCACCCTTGGTCATCAAGAGTTTATCGTTGCTTACGACGATGATGCTATCGACGACTTCGCGGAGGGCATTTAGCCCTTGGACGCTGTTTTCGATTCTCTTTTGGCCTTCGAAACGGAAAGGCCTAGTGACGATGGCCACGGTGAGGCAGCCGCATTCTTTGGCGACTCTGGCAATTACCGGAGCGGCACCAGTTCCCGTGCCTTTTCCCATGCCGGCGGCGATGAAAACCATGTCGGCTCCCTCGACTATTTTCTTGATTTCGTCGATATTGGCTTCAGCCGCTTCTTTTCCGACGGCTGGATCGCCGCCTGCGCCTAAACCTTTCGTCATTTCTCCGCCTAGGGCGATGCGATTGGTGGCTTTGCTCGTCGCCAAAGCCTGCCTATCGGTATTACAAACGTAGAATTCGACGTTTTGGATATTGTCGTCGATCATGCGGTTGACTGCGTTATTGCCAGCACCGCCAACGCCTATGACGACGATTTTGGCGACGGGCTCAAAATTATCTAAATCTTCGTTGCTGAAATTCGTGTTATCCATTTGCTGTCTCCTTTTCCCTGCTTAAAACGCCTATCCCATGGTAGCCGTCTTCCAAATTGCCGCGATATTCGCCAGCAATCAAAATCAAGCCCAAAACGTTCACGGCTGATGGATCTCTCGCTCCCATAACGCTTGGGACGTATTTGATGAACTCTAGGTCCGGCATGTATTTCTTTAGCAGCGTGACCAAGCCATTTAACTTGCTTCCGCCACCAATCAGAATGACCGGGAAAGCCTTAGTATCGGCATCCGCACCGCTTATATACTTATCCACCATCGTGGTGATTGCGCTCTTAACGTCTTTCGTGTAAGAAGCGAAGAAAGCGTCAATCGCTTCATTGACCTTCGCTTGATTCACGCTCTTTGAGTCGAATTTGACGCCTGAGGCGACCAATGGAGCCTTATAGAGCCTTTCGCGGGCGCTATAGCCGTATTTGCGTTTGATTTCCTCCGCTTCGCTAGGCATGATGCCGAGTTTCTCGGAAAGCGATTCGGTTAGTTTTTTCGACCCCGTCGGTATCAGATAAGTGGAAAATAAGCTGGTATCGCCGACGAAACTGACGCTCGTCATATCTTCGCCGATGTCGAGCAAGAAATAATTATTCGGATAGCGTTTTTCGGAAGCGATAAGCTGCGATGCGCAATAAGAGGAAACCTCGCTTCTCTTGACGCGATATCCCGCCTCTTCAGCGCTTTGCCTATATTCCTCGAAATAACCTTTCGAAATCGCGTGTATCTTCGCTTGGATCATCAAAGAAGATCCGCTTTCGCCAAGCGGCGGATTCGAATACGATTTCGCGCCGTCGACTATGAAGCAATCTGGGACGATGTCCACCACCGCCAAATTACTCGGAATCACTTGTTTCTGAACAAGCGACATAACGTTATTCATGTCGATTTTGTCGACAGTAGAATTGATTAGCATCGTCGTTCCGTCTTTTTGATAGACGGTAAGTCCAGCCGGAGGAACGACCAAAGAAATATCGTCCGTGTCGATTTTTAAGCGGAGCCCCTCATCGCTAAGTTTCGCAAACGAGGAAATCGTTTTGGCAACAAGCGCCTTGTCGACTATCCTTCCGCAAGACGCCGATAAGGCGGGAAGCTCTTTTTCCTCATAGTAAAGAAGGCACGGTTTGCCATTGACCACGGAACCGACGCCGAACTTGGCATGCGAGGAGGTTATTTCTAATACTGCAACGTTATTAATCATGGTTTGGCCTTTGAAAGAATGATATAGCATAATACTTGCGATAGCAAGTAGACATTATTAGAAAATTAGTAGTTTTTGATATGTCTATAAACAATCTACTAATTAACTACTATTTACTAGTTTTAATCGCTATTTCCGATACAAAAAAAGCCCTCGAATGAGGGCCATGAAAGAGAGGCTAAGTTTTAAATAGCCATTGTGTTATGTGTTACGTAAGTGAGTTCGCCTTGGTTGAATCCGCTCGATCTATCCTCCTTCTTCTCTTCTTTTTTATTGCTTGCTTCCTCTTGAGCCTTAGCTTCGGCAATCGTATAGGTTATGCCGACTGGAATGGCCGCCAAAGAGAGAAAGAAAATGCCGAAAAGGAAGATCCCGAAGAAACCCCTGGCTCGGTAATAGGCTCTGCCATGTCCGGTTTTCTCTAATTTATTCTTCATTTCTCTTTCCTCCTATTTCTTTTCTATCGCGCGAAGCTTCGCGCTATGTGAACGGTTGTTCTCCGCTAATTCCGCCTCGCTTGGCAAGACGGCTTTCTTCGTTAAGTCGATGAAGGGCGCCTCTTCGATCTCGCTAGGCAATAGATTCGGGCCGTTTCTTGTCCCTTCCACTCTCGTAAGCGAATGGAACGAATTCTTCACGAGCCTATCTTCTAAGCTATGGAAGGTGATGATCGCGATCCTGCCGCCTTTCTTTAAGACGCCAGGGAAATCGTCGAGCAACTTCTTCAGATTATCGAGCTCGCCGTTCGTTTCGATTCTTAGCGCTTGGAAGATCTGCTTAGCCGGATGTCCTTTTTTTGACAACGACTTCATCGGTTTGGCTTTTTTGATAATCTCGACCAATTCGCCAGTTGTTTCAATCGGCTTTTTCGCCCTTTCCTTGACGATTAAGGAAGCGACTCGGCCAGCATCCCTATCCTCGCCATAGAGGCGGAAGATGTTCGCTAATTCTTCGAATGAGTAGGTGTTGACGATGGTTTTCGCGCTTTTGGGCTGACTTTGATCCATCCTCATATCGAGAACGGCGTCTTTTTTGTAGCTAAATCCTCTCTCGCCTTCGTCGAATTGCGGAGAGCTGACGCCCAAATCGGCCGTTATCCCATCCACCTTTTCGACTCCGATTTCCTTGAGTTTGGAAGCGAAGTCGGCGAAGTTCGAATGAATGATGGTGAAGTTATCCCCAATCGCTGAGAGTCTTTCCTTCGACTCTTCTATCGCCTCTTGATCCAAATCGAAGCAATATAGATGTCCTTTGGGGGCTCTTTTAAGGATGGCGCCCGACGTTCCTCCCCTTCCGAGTGTGAGGTCGACATACACCCCATCTTCCTTGATGGAGAGCATCTCGATCGTTTCGGACAAGAGAACGCTATAATGGGCGCTCATTCCTTATCTCCCGTTTTAGACAAGACATCGGCGATCTCCTCGAACCGCGCTTCTTCCTTGGCGAGATATTCTTCATAGGTCTTCTTGTTGAATACCTCGATATGGTCTAAAGCGCCGATGATGACCACTTCTTGCTCAATGCCATAACGGTTTTTGATTTCCGTTGGCAAAGTGATGCGATCATGGCCATCGACATCGAGAGGGACGACGCTGGATGCGGCAAGGCGGGTGAAGCTTCTGGCGTTGCTATCGAAGTACGATAGCGATTCCAGTTTGGCTAAGAATTTCTGGAAGGAGTCCTCGGAATATAAAGACACTGCCCCTTCGAATCCTCGAAGGAGATAGAGACGAGACGGCATTTCCCCCATTAATTTGGAAGGAAGCAAAAGCCGGTTCTTCGAATCTAGGTTTCTTATGTAGGTTCCGAAATACTTTCCCACTTTTTCCCACCTTTGATAATAATCTATCATCCGTCTCGCGCTTAGGCAATAAGGAAAAAGAAGTTTTTTTCAAAAATTCCAATAGCCGTTTTTCGTGTTTTCGTTCTTTGCGAAACAAAAGAAAAAGCCATGCCGCCAAGAGCATGGCCATCTCTATGAAAAATGCCGCAATCAGCCTTCTTTATGCAAGACGATCGGGATTCTGGAGATGATAAGAAGTCGCGCTAGGTCATCTAAATCGAAGCTATTCCCAGGGAAAATGCAGCCTTCGCTTTCTCCGTCTTCCTCCTCCATTATGGCAGTCGAATTCTCTTCGAAAGAAAGAGCGAGGTCGAAAGGCGTGCAATCGCTTGTGTCCTCCACTTCTAGCGTTGCATCTATCGCCATGTCGACGAGGATCATGTCTTTGACCTTATAGACCTTCGCCTCATAGTGGCAGGATTTCGCTTTGTGGATGGGATATGGGAAAGCGTATCCGTCGAAGATGGTATCGAGCGAATACCGTTCTTCCTTTCCCTCGTGAATTGCGCTTTTGTTGATTTTCGTCATGAGCGTACCTCAGCCAAGAATTGGCTCCGTAATGCGTTGATTGCTTTATCCATCATCTCTTTCGTCTCGGCTTCTAAGAGAGTTCCTTCTTCCTTCCTCATGGTTATATGGAGGGCGATCGATTTCTTCCCAGCCTCGATCTTATCGCCTTGATAGAGGTCGAAAATCGCGACTTTCTCGATTCTCTTATCGAGCTTCGAGATGGCGGATTTGATGTTTTCGTAAGAGATCGATTCATCGCAAAGGAAGGCAATGTCCCTAGTGACGCTTGGGAAACGGGATGGGATGCTTGCCTTATCGGGCGAGCTCTTAAGGGCCAATATCTCATCGAGATCGAGTTCGACGACGGCTATAGGAGCCTTGGAAAGTCCGATTTTGTCTTTGTAGGTCGGATGGAGTTCGCCATAGACAGCCACCGCTTTCTTGCCAAGGAGCAAACGCTCGGCGCGATAAGGGTGGAATTCCTCCCCGAGATTCGTGTCGTGACGGAAACGGTTCGGCGATAGTTTGAGCAATGAGAGGATGGCGTCCACATAGCCTTTGGCGCTATAGAAATCGTATGGGCGCTTAGATAGTTCGCCGCTTATCTTCTCCTCGCCCGACAAAACGATGGCAAGCCTCTTGCCTTGGTAAGAAAGGGCATCGACGTCGCTTACCTCGAAAATGCCGAAATCCTTCTCTTGGCGCGACGAGTTATAGATAGCGACGTCAAGCAATGACGAAAGCAATGACGTCCTTAGACATTTCCTTTCTTCAGTCAGTGGGTTCTTTATCGAATAATGCTCGTATTTGCCGAGCTCTTCGAAGGAAAGCACGTCCGTCTCGCTTCTTAAGCTATAGGTAATCGTCTCGTATAAGCCGTTGTCGCGAAGGAAATGGCGGATGCTTCTGACGGCTTTTTGCTTCTCGTTAAGGCCGCCAGCCCCATTTAAAGGCAACGTCGGTAGCGTCGAGACGATGTTTTGGTATCCAAGCAAGCGGATCGTCTCCTCCGAGAGATCCTCCTTGGCTTTTAGATCCATGCGGAAAGAAGGGACTTTCGCGACGAACTTATCGCCTTCGAGGTCCTTTATCTCAACGTGGTCGCGACGAAGGACATCGAGGATCGCGCCTTTATCGAAGGAAGTTCCCAAACGCTTATTGATATAGCCGACGTCAGTTTCGATGACGGTGTCCTTATGTTCGTATTCGTCGTAAGGCGAAATGGAATAGATTTCTGCTGGCTCCGCCTCTTCTTCTAGCAACGAGACGATGGCCGTAAGAGCGGTCTTTTGGATTTCAGGCGAGACTCCCTTAACGAAACGGGAGCTGCTATCGCTGGATAATCCAAGTCGCGAAGACGTCCTTCTAATCGAGGCGCCGTCGAATAAAGCGCATTCGACCAAAACATCTTTGGTGTTTTCGGTGATCGATGCCTCTTTGGAGGTCATAATACCGGCCAAGCACAAAGGAGCGTTGGCATCGCAAACGACCAAATCGCCCTTCTTAAGCTCGAATCGCTTTTCGTCGAGCGTCACGAATTCACCCTCATAGTCATCTTTGACGACGAGTTCTTCGTTTTTGATCGACGAATAATCGTACATATTGACGGGCTCGCCAGTCAGAAGCATCACATAATTGCCGATGTCGACGACGTTATTGATCGGCCTGATGCCAGAGCTAAGGAGCGCTTCTTTGATGTATTTCGGGGATTCCTTGATCTTTATCCCTTTTAGCAATGCGCCATGAAATATCTTGCACTTCTCCGTTTGGCTTCCTAGATGGAAGGAAGATTCTTTGACGGGAACGGCCTTGAATTCCTCGAGTTTATATGGCGCATCGAGGATGGCGCTAAGTTCGCGGGCGATGTTCCAAACGCTTAGCAAATCGCCGCGATTGGCGAGCAACTCAAGCTCCAAAACGACGTCGTCGAGGCCAAGATAGCCAAGGACGTCGGTTTCGCCGACTGGCGCATCGCTAGGAAGCTCCTCGATTCCGGAGACTTGCTTCTCGCTAAGAAATTTCTTATCGACGCCAAGTTCAAGCAAGGAGCAGCACATGCCATCGCTATCGATGCCGCGAATCTGGCTTTTGACGATTGTAACTTCAGGTAAAACGGCGCCTTCCCTTGCGACTATCACCTTAAGCCCTTTTCTGGCGTTAGGCGCTCCGCAGACGATTTGGTGCACTCCATATTCCTTGCCTTCATTGACGGAAAGGATATGAAGGTGGTCGCTATCTGGGTGATTCTCGCAAGAAAGTATTTCGCCGATCACAAGATTGGTCCCTTTGGCCAATCTATTGATCGAATCGACCTCGATTCCGGCGAAAGTGAGTTTCGAGGCGATCTCTTCGGGGGTATATTTCG
This sequence comes from bacterium, assembly GCA_963616935.1. Classification (GTDB taxonomy): domain Bacteria; phylum Bacillota_I; class Bacilli_A; order RFN20; family CAG-826; genus UBA4951. The sequence goes on from CAVEMS010000002.1 coordinate 83,197, forward strand.
ACAAATCCAAGTATTTGCCGAGCCATTTTAGTGATGCTTTCATTTTCTCTCTCCTCTATTTCTCGTGGAAGGACTCCAAGAAGCGGATGTCATTCGAATAGATCCTTCTGATATCGTCGATGCCGTATCTAAGCAAGGCGACACGCTCGATTCCAACACCGAAAGCGAAACCGCTATAGACGTCAGGATCGTACCCGCACATCCTTAGGACGTTAGGATGGACTTCGCCAGCGCCAAGGATTTCGATCCAGCCGGTGCCTTTGCACATCGAGCAGCCTTTTCCACCGCATTTGGCGCAGCTTACGTCGACTTCGACGCTTGGCTCGGTGAAGGGGAAATAAGAGCTTCTAAGGCGGATTTCCCTCTTTTCGCCGAACATCTTCTTGACGAATAGCTCAAGCGTTCCCTTCAAATCGGCGATTGATATTCCCTTATCGATAAGAAGCCCTTCGATTTGCCCGAATTGATGGCTATGGGTCATGTCGTCGTCGTCTCTTCTATAGCACTTGCCTGGGCAAATTATCCTAAGCGGCTCTTTCTTCTCGTTATCAAGCATCGCATGGGCTTGGGCAGCCGAGGTCTGGGTCCTAAGAAGCAACGAATCGCTGATATAGAAGGTGTCTTGCATATCGCGCGCCGGGTGATCCTTAGGGACGTTAAGGAGCTCGAAATTGTAGTGATCGCTTTCGACATCCCTTCCTTCCACCACTTTAAAGCCCATCGAAGCGAAGATATCGGTCATCTCGTCGACGATTATCCAATATGGATTGGTGGCGCCCGTTTTTAGCGATCTAGAGGGCAAGGTCAAATCGATTTTCTCGCTCTCGAGTTTTTTCTTAAGGGTTTCCTCGGCGATCGCCTTGGCTTTCGCGTTATAGGCCGCTTCGACCTTCGCTTTGGCGTCGTTAATGAGTTTGCCAAAGGCTCCGCGCTCACTCGGCTCGATTTCTTTCATATGCCCCATAAGCAGGCTGATTTTGCCTTTCTTCGCCAAGTATTTGGCGTAATAGGCGTTTAATGCGCTCTCATCGCTAATCGTTTCGATTTCGCTAAGCGCAAGCGCAGTGACCTCTGCTACTTCGTCTTTCGGTTCCATAATGCCTCCTAAATAATAAAAAGGGCATGGAGAGCGAATAACCGCGGTGCCATCCCCATTCGTGAACTTCTCACGCACTAATTAGCTATAACCCGCAACGGAGGGGATCTCTCCCCCGCTCTCCAAGGTGAATTCGCCGATCGCTCTTTGGGGCGGTTTCTCTATTCGCCCTTTCCCAGTATAAAGAGGAGGATCGGTTACTCTTCTCTTCAACGAACGAGATTATATTACGCTCTTTTCTATGAAAAGATAGCACTAGGATAGCCAAATCGAGCGATCGGAAAGGTTAGAGGGAAACTCAAAAGAGCATTCCTCTTCGTCTAGAAAGTCCCCTATCGCCGATATATCGATTGAAGACAAGCCGCTATCGCCTTCGCCTAAGTCCACCGAAAGAGAGGAAACGACACCCACGTAAAGCGGTTCCTCTTCGTTAAACGCGTAGGTTATATCCGCCGAAACGGATTTGATCTTGGAAACGAATTCCTTGGCCTCTTCTTTCTTATCGGCGCTCTCTTCGCTATCGAAAAGAATATCGATGAAATCATTGGCTTTCTCTTTTAAGGAAGGCAAATCGTCATATCGATATGATAGATAGGTGCTCGGATCGCCATCATAGCAATAGAAATGCGCCTCTCCTTCCCCTATCGCCTCTTGGACGTTTTTGCGTAGGGAAGTCGCAAGGGCTGGCATCTTCGAATTGAGGGGAAAGGCGAAATCGCCTTTTTCGAAAACGTCGGTAAGATCGATATAAGAACGCTCATTGAATTCCTTTTCGGGATAGACGCTAGAAAGGAAAGCGCGAGTAAGGGCCGCCTTCGAAGCGTCTAAGTATAGCCCCGTTTCTTTATCGATCGTCGCCAAATAGCCTTTCAATCCTTGCCTAAACGGGAGATCCAAGCCGTCTTCCTCGCCCTTTAGTTCGAGATAGATATCGTTAGAGCCAAATTCCATCTTGCATTCGTCTTTCTTATCTAGCGAAAGGGCTTTAAAGGAAAGATCGTCGCAATAGGCATCTAACGTATAGTGTTTTTTGCCCTCTATCTCACTAGAAGAAGAGCCACCGGCGCTAAAAGAGGAATCGCTAGCGAAAGAAAGCGAAATCAGCGGCGTATCCTCGTCTTTGTTCGACAGCGAAAGCCCCTGGTTCTTTCTCGAAAGGTAGTTCGATAGGGATCCTTCGAGGTCGCTTAGGGCCAAATTGACGTTATCCACCGCTTTCTTGACGTCGGCGTCTGTCGAATCGCACGAGGAAGAGATGGAATCGGGATTAGTGCCGCATCCAGCCAATAACGTCAGCGCTCCGAAAGCCAATAACGCGATTTTTTCTTTCTTCATCTCTCTTTCCTCCCGAATAGCTCATACATTAGGATGCCGCCGGCCACGCCGACGTTTAGGGAATCGATTCCGTCCATCTCGATTCTGATTCTGATATCGGAGATTTCGTTTATCCTAGGATCGACGCCCTTGCCTTCGTTGCCTAATATCAAGGCGAATTTCCTGTCGATTTTCTCGACTTCCCTTAACGAAGTGGCATTCTTAAGATCCGTGCTAGCCAACAGATACCCGGATTCCCGCAAGCGCTTGACGTCGTCGAGGACATCATCGTTATCGGAAACCATGACGTTCAATTTGAAAATCGCCCCTTGCGAAGCCATAAGGACCTTATGCGAATAGGCATAGGCGGTTCTTTTCGAAAGGTATACGTTATGATAGCCGAAAGATAAGGCACTCCTTAATAAGGTGCCGACGTTTCCTGGATCCTGAATATCGTCTAGATAGATGAGGTCGCTATCGATATCGAAGGAGATATCGGTTCTTTTCTTGCATAGGGCGACGATTCCTTCTGGCGACTTCGAACTCGCCATTTTCTCGATGACCGGCATCGAAACGGCGTATTGGGGGATTTTCGCATCGGGATAATAACGGTCGACCGAATAAATCTCCGCGGCCATCTTCGCTTCGAGAGCCATCTCGACGAGATGATATCCTTCGACGAGGAAAAAATCGCTTTTGCCTTTGCTTTTCGCCAGGGCGTTAAGCACCTTAGGATTGTTTCTTGAGACGATTCTTTCCCTCATAGTCGCGATGGATCAATTCCTTTCGGCATTCCAGATAATCTGGGAAAGCCGCTAAAAGTTTAGCATAAAAACGCCGTCCATGATTACTTATGAAATCATGGGTCAGCTCATGGGCTATCACGCTGTCGATGGCCCTAGGCCTATAATGCACAAGCGTCAAGGCGAAGCTTATCTCTCTTTTTCTCGGATGATAGATGCCATAGGCGCTTTTTAGTTCCTTGACTTTAAAGCTTATCGGCTTTTTGTTTCCCATTTCTTCCATCCAATACCCGATTCGCGAGGAAATGTAATCGCTTAGTAGTCCCTTTAGGTAATCTCTTTTCCCATTCTCATCTAACGAATCATATATGCCAGACGGTTTCTTCTCGCCGAAAAGGTAAATATATCCATCGCCAATAGGCTGATTTATCTCTTTCTTCTCTTTCTTTTTAAGAAGTTTCGGAATCGATTTGACGACGAATGAATCGAGCTCGTTCTCCCGATAGCGGAACGAGGCTCTCATCTCGAAAGAGCCGTCTTTCTTTAGGCTTAGCGAGGCGCTTCCCCTCCTTTTTGAGGTGTATATCAAAAGATATTCGTAACGGACTCCCGCCACAAAAACGCTCCTAAGCTCTCTTTTTTCCACTTCTTTTCGATTCTTAGCCATCTATTTATCGGCATCGAGCGAAGCCGCCTCAAGTTGCGAATCGATGTCGAGCTCGCGGAATTGCGACATATATAGCTCGTAATAATGGCCTTTTTTCTCCATTAGCGACTTATGGTTACCATCCTCTAATATCTTCCCGTGGTCGAGATAAAGGATACGGTCGGCGCCAGTCACGGTCGATAGGCGGTGGCCGATGATTATTGAGGTGCGGCCTTTTAGCAAGGCGTTCACGGCTTTTTGGAGAGTGGCCTCCGTCAAGGTGTCGATGGACGAGGTCGCCTCGTCGAGAATCAAGAGAGCGGGATCGCGAAGAAGCGCCCTAGCGAAGGCGATAAGCTGCTTTTGGCCTTGTGAGAGGCTATCGCCGCCTAGATTAAGCTCGGAATAGTAGCCGTTTGGCTGCTCTTCGATGAAAGCGTCGATGCCGACCGTTTTAGCGGCCTCTTTAACCTCTTCCAAAGTGGCGCCGGGTTTTCCATAAGCGATGTTCTCATAGTAATTTCCTTTGAAGACGAAGGGGCTTTGTTGCACGTATCCGATATGGGATCTAAGCCAACCGAGGGAGCGGTTACGATATTCGATTCCATCGACTTTTATGGCACCGGAAGTGGGCTCGTAGAAACGGCACAAAAGATTGACCATCGTGGTCTTGCCACTCCCCGTCTCGCCGACGATTGCGACGCTTGTGCCTTTCTCTATCGAGAGATCCATCTCGTGAATCACCTCTTGCGTGGAGTGAGAATAGGAGAAAGAGACCTTCTCGAAATCTATTTTTCCTTCGAATGGTTCGTAATTTTCCGTCTTCGGCTCGAATAAGGTGCCGTATTTCTCGATGACCTCTGGTGAATCGACAATCTCTGGCTTCGCCTCGAGAAGCTGCATAACCTTCTCTGCTCCCGCTTGCGAGGACATGAAATCGGTCATCGTCTCGGCTAGGCTCTGCAAGGGATCGTAGATTTCGCTAACGAAGGAGATGAATAGGACGATCGTCGCCGCGGAGATGGCCGCTTCTACGCCGCTTTCCCCGATTTTCGAGGCCCCATAGAAGACGATGACGCTTACCATGACGCCAGAGATCAAAGAAAGAATCGGGCTAAGGAAGGCGTTCATCGCATGGGCTTTGTAACGTTTCACCCTAAGATCTTCGGTTATCTCCCTGGCTTCTTTTAGTCTTGCCTTCTCGAGGGCGAGCGATTTGATGGTCTTGGCCCCTTCTATCGTTTCCGAGAGATATCCGGTGAAGATGGATGAGGCGTTTCTCGCGATGCGGTGCGCTTTCAAGATGAGGCGCTGGAAAATCGGGGCGATGACGGCGACTAGCGGCAAAGAGGCGAGCAATATCAAGGAAAGCTTCCAATTGATCGAGAACATCGTGAAAAGAGACAATACTATCTGGAAAAGGGACCATAGGACGGAATTGAAGCTCCACGCCAAGGTATCGGATATGGAAGAGGTGTCGCCTTGCATCCTGGCGATCAGCCAACCGCTCGAATTGCGGTCGAAATAGGAGAAGCTAAGTTCCTGTATCTTCTTGAAGGTGTCCCGCCTCAAATCAATGACGATATGCATCGAAACAAGATTAAGGGCGTAGAAACTCCCGAAGATGGCGAAGCTTCTCACGACTATGAAAACGGAAAGAAGAACCACATAAATCGCGAAATTCGTATGAAGTTCGATGCCGAAGATGAAGGTGATATCCATCGGGAGTTCAAAGATATTTGGCGTCGTCACAAGCCCTTGGCCTATCTTTTCGCTTACCTCTATTGCGGCGCTATTCATGACGGGGACGAAGCTCGAATCGTAGAAGGTCGCCAAAAGGGTGCATAGGACGGAGACCAACACGAGCGGCCAATATCTAAGCGCATATCGCGAGATTTTGAACCATACCGAAAAATTGAGCTTAGTCGGAAGGCGTTCTTCTTGGAAACCTGACTGCGGCATCTACTCCCCTCCTTCCCTTTCGTTTTCCGGCAAAATGCTTTGGATCGAATTTATCTCGTAATAGAGCCCGCGCTTAGAAAGAAGCTCCTCGTGCGTGCCTTCTTCAACCAATCTGCCTTCGCTAAAGAAATAGATGTAATCGGAATCCTTCGCCGTGCTTATGCGGTGGGTAACGATGATTTTGCTCGATCCCCTCTTATCTTCGGCGAGGCGGCTTCTGATCGTGAGGTCCGTCTCGGCGTCGACGGCGCTTAGGCTGTCGTCCAAAAAGAGTATTGGGGCATTGACAAGAAGAGCACGCGCGATGGCGACCCTTTGCTTTTGACCACCGGAGAGCGTGACGCCCTTTTCTCCGACTGGCGTGTCATAGCCTTTGTCGAATTCGTTAATCGCCTCGTCGACATCGGCTATTTTGGCCACTTGCCTAATGAGCGCGTTTTCCGATTTCGGATGAGATATGGCGATGTTATCGGCCACCGAGCGCGAAAAAAGGAAGGGATCTTGAAGGACGCTTGCGATGTTCTTTCGCAAATTCCTTTTCGAGAAGGACTTCAAAGGCCTTCCATCGAGATATATTTCGCCCGATGTCGGCTCATATAGTCTCGATAGCAAAGCGTATATCGTCGATTTGCCAGATCCTGTCTTGCCCATAATCGCATACGTCTTGCCTTTCGATAGATGGAACGACACGTTATGAAGGACTTCCATATCGGGATCGTCGGGATAGGCGAAACCCACGTCTTTGAATTCGATGTCGCCTTCTATCGGGCCGTCGTAGCCATCGTCCAAATCCTCGTGCGGAGCGTTCAATAACGCTTGGATCCTATCGCTAGAGGCTAGGGTTTGTCCCATCGCCGAAATCGTTTGGGCCGCTCCACGCATCGGCCAAACCATCATATTCACGAATGTGTAGCTAATGGCCACCGATCCGGCGGATATCTCGCCTTTGAAGCATAGATATATGGCATAGACCAAACTAAGCGATCGGCTTAGAAAGATCAAAATGTCGCTCGAGGAATAGAAAAAGGATTCCAAGAAGCGGTCGTAACGGGATACTTTCTCATAGGCTCCAAGGTTCTTCTCGAATTCCCCTATTTCTCTCTTTTCGGCGTTGAAGGCCTTGATCACCCGGACTCCGCTAAGATTGTCGTTAAGCCTATCGATGATGCCGGCTTCGGCGTCGTCGGCCGCGCGGTATGCCCTCCTCACCTTTTTGATGAAATAGAAGGCGTAGACGAACAAAAACGGCAATAGGAATAAGCTAACCAAAGCCAAGGACCAGGAAGTCTGGAACAAGACGACGACGCAAAAGACGGTCATCCATAAAGCGTAAAGGACTTCCGATGTGTTCCGAATCAGGAATTGTCGGCAGACGTCGACGTCTCTTGTGCAGGTTTGAATCAGATCGCCAGACTTGGCCGCTTTGAAATAGGGATAAGGAAGAGCCTCCAAATGATCGAAGAGGGCGTTTTGCGTCGTTTTGTTTATGGCTGAGGAGGCTTTCGCCCTTAGCCACATGCGGACGAAGCTTATAAACGCCGTTACGAAAGCTGCGCCCATAACCCAATAGCCAATCGTCATTTTGTTATTGACCAGATATTCGAAGCCTTGCCCATTCGCTATAAGGCTTGCCACCGCTTTCTCTAAGGAGCTCGCTTTCTCTAGTGCCGCCACTCCGCCGAAGGCATCGACTAAGACGGAGGTCAAAAAACTCGTGAAAACCATGCAAAAGACCATGAAAAACTGAAAAAGATAGGAAAGGAAATAAATCGGCCTATTCCCTTTAAGCATCATTTTTAGCGTTTTCGCAAAGTCCCGCATACGTGGAATATATACCATTTATGGTTTACTTCAATCATTGTTTATATGCGCACGCAGGAGATTTTTCCGTTTTGAAGCGTTATTTTCTTTTAAAAGAAAGCGTTTATGCGTATAATCCGCCATGTATGGATAAGATTTTGATTTCCGCCTGCTTATTAGGCGACAAGACGAAATACGATGGCGGAGATAATTACCTCCCCTTCATCGAGAAACTCAAGAAAAAATACGAGTTGGTGCCCTTTTGCCCTGAGATGGAAGGAGGGCTCGGATGCCCTCGCTCCCCTAGCGAAATCCAAAAAGACGGCTCAGTCAAGAATAGCGAAGGCAAAGACGTCAGCTCTTCCTTCGCCAAAGGCGCCGAAAAAGCCTACCAAGCCTGCCGTTTCTTCGGCATCGGCATCGCCATATTGAAAGACGGCTCCCCGAGTTGCGGATCGCGTTACGTCTATGACGGCTCCTTCAAAGGGAACAAGGTCGAAGGGCTAGGAATCACGGCCAGACGTTTGATCGCCGCCGGCATCCGCGTCTATTCAAGCGAAGATAACCTCGATTTCTTGCTTGGCGAGACGGAAGAAGAGTACGAAAAGAGAAAGCAAGCCAATATCGAGAAAGTCAAAGCGAGGAAAGAGGCCGAAGAGCTCCGTAAAGCAGAAAAAGAAGCGAAAAAGGCCGAGAATTCCGAAAACGAATCCGAGCATAAGAAATACGAGAGAAAGCCACGTTCGTTCGATAGGAAGCGTTCCTTCCATAAGGACGATGGCGAATATTCATCTCGCCCACGCCGCTCCTACAAAAAGGATGGCGAGCGTTCCTTCCATAAAGACGGGGAGAGAAGCTTCCACCGCGATGGCGAACACCGCTCATATAGAAAAGACGGGGAGAGAAGAAGCTTCCATAGAGACGATACGCGTCGCGAATTTGCTCATCATGACGAAAGAAGACCGTTTACGAGAAACGACGGATATAAGAAAGACGGATATCGTAAGGACGGTTTCAAAAAGCGTGACTCCTTCGGCAAAAAACCGTACGGCGAAAGAAGAAACGACGAAGGATACGAAAGAAAGCCATTCAAAAAATACGGCGAGAGAAAGCCTTTCTCGAAAGACGGGTACCATAAAGACGGTGAGCGTCGCTCCTATCGAAAGGACGGCGAAAGAAGAAGCTTCGACAAAGGCCATTCCGAAAGAAGATACGGTCCGAAGAAATTCGGCGATAAGAAATTCGGAGAGAAGAAATTCGGATCGAAGAGATACGGCGATAAAAAACCGTATCGCGCCAAGAAAAACGAAGACTGATTCCCTCGCTTATTGCAATCATGCCAGCATCGATTTGTGTGCTGGCTTTTTTTGAACGCTTCAATCAAAAAATTGCAAAAAATGTGTTTTCGCACACTTTTTGAAACTTTTTTCTATAAAATTTTGATTTTTTGCATTTTTAAGTTACAATTTATGTGCGAAAGGATTGATCGCTATGGAAATAAAGAGAGACTTTTATCTCAAAAAATTAATCCGCAGCATGCATAATGGGATGATTAAGGTGATAACCGGGATAAGGCGCTGCGGAAAGTCATATTTATTAGACCCATTATTCAAAGACTACCTTCTGTCAACCGGCGTTTCCAAGGAGAGGATAATCAAAATCGATCTTTCCTCTTCCTCCAATTTCGAACTCACCAATCCAATCCTCCTTCGGGACTACATCATAGACAAGCTCAACAAAGAAGATCAGTTTTACCTATTCGTCGACGAAATACAGCTATGTGAAAGCATTGATAATCCCGCATTCAACGGATACAAAACGTCCGACGGTCATGTTCCACAAATAAATTTCTATCAAATTCTCAACGGGCTTCTGTCAGAATACAAAAACGTTGATGTCTATGTCACCGGTAGCAATTCGCACCTCCTTTCTTCCGATATCCTCACGGATTTCCGAGGAAGAGGATGGCAGATCGATCTATCCCCCTTCTCCTTTTCGGAGTATAAAGAGGCGTTTCCTTCGAAAGACGCCAGGCTTGCATTCGAAGAATATTTGACTTTCGGCGGGATGCCTGGAGCCATACCCTATGGCAATTATGACGACAAAATCGAATATCTAACGAATCTTTTCGAGCTCACTTATTTCAAAGATATCGTGGAACATGGAAGCATCAAAGAAAATAGGCCCATAAAAGAGCTGGCAATGGTGCTTTCCTCAAATGAAGGCTCGCTCATCTCGGTAAAGAGAATATCAGAGCTTTTCAAAGAAAAAGTCGATAAAAGCTTCAGTCGCCAAACAATTGAGAAATATATCGATGTCCTCAAGGACTCATTCTTGATAAGTGAGGTAGAACGCTTCGACGTCAAAGGCAACAAAATCATCGGAAGCAGCAAAAAATACTATTTCGCCGACTGTGGGTTAAGGAATGCGCTTCTTAACTTCAAGCAAAGCGATCGCGGTCGTTTGATGGAATCAGTCATATATAGAGACTTAAAGAGGCGCGGATACGCCGTCAATGTCGGAGTCGTCCCGGTGATAGAAACCGCGCAAGACGGCTCGAGATCGCGAAGGCAATTCGAAATAGATTTCATAGCCAGCAAAGGAAATAAGAAAATCTACATTCAATCGGCTTATAGGATTTATGACGACGAGAAACTGAAGCAGGAATCGAATTCTTTTCTAAAAATCGACGATTCATATAGGAAAATCATAATTGAGGGCGATCTCTATACGCCCTATACCGACCAAAACGGAATAGAGCACGTCGGCGTCATCGATTTCCTCTTAAACGAAGAACGCGACTAAGACATCGGATTTGCCTATTCCTTCGAACATAAAAATCCCATGGTGGTGACCTAGGAAGCAGGTGCCGTCATGGGATTTCGGTTTAAAGGAACGCACTAAAAAGCGAAGATGTTAGAAATGTAGCATGCGCCGGCGGTTGCCGATCCGAATTCAAAGCTAAGCGAGGTTCCAGAACCAGCGTTATTAGCGATATTTCGCATATCCTCATTCGATATTTCGTGGGCAATCCAACCATTGCCCAAATCGCTTTGCGAAGTTCCTTCGACCACCCTTACGCCGCCTAAGGAAAGCTTAACGCTCGAAGAAGAGAGGTTTTTGGTGTAGAAAACGCCTTTTTTGTTGGCATCGGACGATGGCGGATCCCATTCGCTGGTGCCAGCGCTAGACAAATCGACGTCGACGATAAGCGAATCGACGTCGTCGCTTAGCGAGAAGGACATCGCGTTATTTAGCCCGTCGACGTTTGTTTCCAAAGCGTAAGAACCGAGTTCCGTTTCACCGTTTTTGTATTTTCCCGAAACGCTAGCGACCAAGACGTCATCGAAGGAATTCGCTTTAGAGCTTAACGCGCTCACATCGTCTTTCTCATCGATGAATTCTTGCCACATCGCATCGAGCGAATTATAGGAAGCGACGGCATCTAGGGCCGCATCGCGATAGAAAGGAACGAGTTCCTCGCTAGATGGCAAGGCATCGAAGGCCTTATTGACCGAGTAAATATCAGAAGTTCCATAGACTCCGCTAAAAGCCCACTCCCCTTCATTCGCCGCGATTCCACTATCGAAATAGAAGCCGATTCCGCCATCGTTCTTGAAGGCCTTCCAAGCGCTCGCATCGAATATGACGAGATTCCAGCCCTCCGATAGGCTAACGTCCATCGAGGAATTGCCAAGGTTCGTGGCGATTCTTATGTTTGTGGCGTAAGGCGCTTTGACATACATCACGCCCTGCCCATTGACCTCGTATTTGTTGAATGAGGTGAAGGTGAGGTACTCGGCGTCAGTAAGCGAAGAATTCGCCTTCATCGTGAAAGAATATCCCTTTTCGGTCAAGACGGCGTTCGAATATTCATAGGATTCGCTTGGCGTATGGCCAACTTTCGAGCTCCATTCGCCACTAGAGAAGTCAAGCGCCGACGTGAAAGTGTACATATACGCGATCATCGCCTTATATACTTTCCCTTCGCCATAGGCGCTAGAAGCGCTATCGGTGTAAATCTCGGTATAGTACTTGAAGGCAGCGCACTGATCGTCATAGGGATCATGTCCCTTGGTATCTCCTAACAAAACGTCCAATTCGTCGAATGACAACATGTATCGGTCGTCGTCTTTCTCAACGCCGGTTAGCGGATTCGTCCCCTCTTCGATTTTTCCATCCGTCGGAGCGCTAAAATAATGCGAACTATCTTTGCAACTCACCCAATATTCGCGGATGCCGCCTTTCGTTTTGGTCGGGTCCACCGCCGCATAATGCTTATAAACCAAAGAGGCATCAGCCGTCAAAGCGACAGGATTCTCGTTGGCTTTGACCGCCATCACCGTCCCTAGGACGAGGAGAGACGAGCACGCGGTCAAGAACAATGCGCACATTTTTTTGTTTTGTTTCTTCATTTCTTCCCCTCCGAACGCGCATATATTATTTAAATAATTGCATCATTCAACAAAAATGCTCACCGGATACTAAGTAAAGCGCTTTCTTATCGCCCGATATCGGGAGATTGCCTTACCAAGTTTCTAGAGCGCAAAGTTTTTTGAAAATCGGATATACAGAATACATGGCATAACGAAAAAGGAGGCCGAAGCCTCCCTTTTATTGAAATCAGGATTAATAGATTCTCTTTTCGGTCTTCGGATCGAAGATATGAGCCTTCGGGAAGTCGAAGAGGACTTTCATCTGATCGCCGCTCTTGATCGGATGGGTAAGAGGAATCTTGGCGATGACGTCGGTGCCACAGAGATCGGTATGGACGTAATATTCGTGGCCAAGAAGCTCGGCGACGGTGACGGTGATGTCGAATGGGTCGCTCTTATACTTGGCGGCGTGGGTGGCGTCGCCTTCGTGGATGTCTTCTGGGCGGATGCCATAGATGACTTCGTGGACACCGCTTTCGATGGCGGCGTTGATCTCATCGAGCGAATTCTTGATGGCGGCGATTTTCTTGGTGAGCTCGGCATCGGGATCCTTAAGCGCGGCAATCTTGGCGGAAACGTCGGCGATACGGTTGGTATGGGCCTCTTCCTTGCCTTCTTCCGGCGTTTGGGCCTTAAGGGCTTCAAGGCTCTCTTCGAGCGAGGCAATCTTGGCGGCACGCTTTGGATCGGCGTCGCTTGCGGCTTTCTTCTCATTCCAAGAAGAGGTGGCTTTATCGAGTTCGGCGGTAAGTTCGGCCTTGCGGTTCAAATAGAAGTCCTCATGGGCTTTCTTGGCATCGGCGCTGAGCTTGATTTCGTAGCCGTTTGAGAACTTGAGGACGCCATTGTCGTAATTGGCTTTGAGCAAATTCATGGCTGGGCTGCCGATAAAGGAAGCGACGAAGAGGTTGGCCGGATGGTTATAGATTTCGATCGGGGTGCCGATTTGCTGGATATAACCGAGTTTCATGACGACGATTCTCGAAGCCATGGTCATAGCCTCGGTCTGGTCGTGGGTGACGTAGATCGTCGTCGCGCCAAGAGATTCGTGGAGTTTGATGATCTCGCTTCTCATTTGGACGCGGAGCTTGGCATCGAGGTTCGATAACGGCTCATCCATCAAGAAGACCTTGGCGTTACGGACGATGGCGCGGCCGAGGGCGACACGCTGACGCTGGCCACCGGATAAGGCTTTTGGCTTACGATCGAGGAATTGCTCGATTTGAAGAATCTTGGCGGCGGCGTGGACGCGCTCGTCGATCTCTTGCTTCGGAAGGTGTCTGATCTTAAGTCCGAAGGCCATGTTGTTATAAACCGTCATATGCGGATACAAGGCATAGCTCTGGAAGACCATGGCGATGTCGCGGTCTTTCGGCGATTTGTCGTTGGCGTATTCGCCGTCGATATATAGGGAGCCATTCGTGATGTCTTCCAAACCGGCGATCATACGCAAAGTGGTCGACTTTCCGCATCCGGAAGGACCGACGAAGACGATGAATTCCTGTTTTTTGATGTCAAGGGTGAAATCGAAGACGGCTTGGACGCCATTGTCATAGACTTTGTCGACGTGGCGCAAAGAGACGTAAGCCAAGTCCTTCGGCTCCCCATCCCCTTCTAAAGCAGCGATTTCTTCTTGTCTCGCTTTTATCTCGTCGCGAGTGACGACGTGAAGGCCGAGTTTGTTCTCTTCGGCTTTCTTTTTCTTGAATAAGGCCATTATGTTCTCCTTTGGTGTTGCGATTAGTCTATCGTATCCGAAAGTGGTTGTCTTGTGCAAAGTGCACAAATCACATAAACAAGTTTATAGGAAGTTAATTTTGCGAGCAAAGCTGGAAATAGAATTCGAGCAATAAGGCGTTATGGTATTCCCGGATATCGAGTCCCGTTTGCTCAACGAAAGCGTTCAAACGGTAATTGAATGTGTTCCTATGTATGTATAGCAATTCCGCCGTCAAAGAGGCGTTCATGTTTGAACGAAGATACGCCCCGGCCGTGAGCATTAGCTCATGCGGGATATCCTTGAATTCGTTCTTAAGCAAAGGGATCGAGGTGAAATTGCCAAAGCTGAATTCCTTTAGTAGCAAATCGGTGAGGCAAACGACTTGATTGGGAAAATAGGAGAGGGCTTCGACGAGGAGCTTCTCCGAAAGAGGCGAGCGTTTTGGCGCCTCCAAGAGGGTTATCGTCACGCCTAAATCGTCGTGGATCGTGAAGAAAGATGGAGCCAAAAGGATGCCGAATTTCGAGGGAGCCTCGATATATCCCCTCGTTTCGGAGTCGTAGGTTATCCTAAAAGGCATATCGAAGGAAGATAAGGATTCCGAAAAGCCCTTCTTCGAGAATGGGGCGTTCGATATGAAGAAATAGAGGCAATCTTTCATCTATCTAAATATACCCGATTTCAGTATTTTTGCTCCTGCCTTTGGTAATTGACGGCAAGCTTTGCCTTATAGGCGGCTTCCATATCCGAGTAGTCATAGCCCATCAAAGGCAAGAGATCTAGGAAGCTCGCGAAGGCGGCTTCATAATGCGAGGCGTCGCGGCTTTCGTCGAAGGAAAGGACCTTTTCGTAGACCTTGAGGATGCCTTGGCTTAGGGTCATGCCCGTTTTCTTTAGCGTATGCCTATATTCGCTTACCCCTATCGCTAGCCCTAAGGACAAGATGAAATGAAGGGCATCGGCGTACTCGTCGAGTATCCTTTCTTTGGGCGAAGGGCCCTTTAACGACCAAAACTTAAAGCAACGAGTTTCGTTTGCGAATTCGCCTAATTCGACGAAAAGGGCGAGTAACCTCTTTTCGAAGGTCGTCTCATAGGTGACGCCAGGATGCTTAGAGGCGATATCGGCGTCTAACCCCTTCTGGAGCTCATAAAGCCCTTTAAAAGAATACTCAGTCATCTTGTTCTACCTCATATGGCGACAAATGCCAGACATCGTCGTTATAATCCTTGATCGTGCGGTCGCTAGAGAAGAAACCCGAACCGGCGATGTTATCGATGGCGGCCTTGGCGTAGCGGTGGGCGTCGAGATAGAACTCCTCGGACTCTTGGCAAGCCTTCGCATAGGATTCGTAATCCTTCAAAATGAAATATTGGTCGCCACGGTTCATGATCTCGTCGAATATGATGCGGAAATGGTCCTTATAGGCCCAAGGTCCGCTAAAGAGGGAATCGATGATCCCTTTGATCTCAGGATTCGAGTTATAGATATCCCAGGGGTTATAGGAGCCTTTCGCGTATTCGGCCTCCACTTCCTCTTTGTTCATTCCGAAGATGATGGCGTTTTCCTTGCCGGCGAAATCGACGATCTCGATATTCGCGCCATCCATCGTGCCAAGCGTTATGGCCCCATTCATCATGAGTTTCATGTTGCTAGTGCCGCTCGCCTCTTTCCCGGCGGTGCTAATTTGCTCGCTTATGTCGGTGGCGGGGATAATCATCTCGCTAAGCGAAACGCCATAGTTCTCGACGAAGACGATCTTCATATACGGCGCGGCATCCGGATCGTTATTCACGACGTTAGCCACAGCCAAAATAAGCTCGATTATCCTTTTCGCATAGAGATAGCTTGGAGCCGCTTTGGCGCCGAATATATAGACGCGCTTCTTCATATGGAAGGAAGCGGGATCGGCCTTGAGTTTTTGATATAAGGCCATGATATGGAAGATGTTCAAAAGCTGTCTCTTATAGGCGTGGAGCCTCTTGATTTGGGAATCGAAGATGGCATCCGGATCGATCTCGATGCCGTAGTTTTCTTTGACGAAGGAAGCGAACTTCACCTTGTTATTGCGCTTGATCGCCAAATAGGCCTTTTGAACGGCCGGATCCTCGTCATAAGCGGCGAATTTCTTTATCTCGCTCATATCGGTGAGCCAGCCATCGCCGATTTTCTTGGTGATTAAAGAGGCTAGCTCGGGATTGCTATACATAAGCCAACGGCGATGGGAGACGCCATTGGTTTTGTTGTTGAATTTATACGGGAATAGCTCATAGAAATTCCTGAACGTCGATGTTTTTAGGATCTCCGAATGGATTTTGGCCACCCCGTTGACGCTAAATGAGGCATAAATCGCGAGATTGGCCATATGTATCTGCCCGTCTTTGATGATCTGCATCGCGTAGCGTTTGTTGTCGCTTACGCCTTTCTCCGATAGATAGGCGTTAAAACGGCGATTGATCTCCTCGATTATCATATAGACGCGGGGAAGCATTAATTGGACGTAGTTGACCGGCCATCTTTCGAGGGCTTCGGGCATCACGGTGTGGTTAGTGTAGGCGAATAGCTCTCCTACCATCTTCCAAGCCTCATCCCATCCCCAGCCGTATTCGTCCATAAGAAGACGCATGGTCTCGGGTATCGCCAAAATCGGATGGGTGTCGTTAAGCTGGAAGACATAGTGATCGCTAAGGCGGTTAAGGGTTTTGAAGCGCCTCATCTCCCCTCTCATCGTGCTTTGTAGCCCAGCGCTCACCAAGAAATACTGTTGCCTAAGCCTTAGTATCTTGCCATGCTCTGTGCTATCGTCCGGATAGAGGCCGAAGGAAAGTTCCTTGAGGGTCGACAGATAATCGTTGAAGGATGTGTTCTTCGGGAGGTTGCTTTCGCTTGGCTCGGCGCTCCATAGGCGCAAGGTGTTCGCCACGCCATTGCGGTAGCCGGGGACGCTGACGTCATAAGGGACGGCGCGGACGGAAGTCGCGTTGACGGTCCTTAGAGCATATTCGCCATTGGGCTTGATATACGTCTCGGCGTTGCCGCCGAATTGCACTTCCACCGCGTGCTTCGGTTTCCTCACCTCGAAAACGAAGCCGTTCGAAAGCCATTGATCCGGAAGCTCGGTTTGTTGCCCTTTGACGAATTTCTGGCGGAAGAAGCCATATTCGTAACGGATGGTGTTGCCATGGAATGGGAGGCCTAAAGAAGCCGCGCTATCGAGGAAACAGGCGGCAAGCCTTCCTAAGCCGCCATTGCCTAGCCCGGCATCTGGCTCGATTTTCTCTAGCTCCTCTATATCGATTCCGAAATCCGCCAATCCGTCTTTGGCAATCTTATAGATGCCAAGGTTTTGCATATTGCTTCGAAGGAGCTTGCCGATTAGGAATTCCATCGAGAAATAGATGCACTGCTTCTTCCCGGTCTTATAGATGTCTTCGCGGCAATTGCGCCAATAATATCCGGCGTAATCGCGGACCATCTCGCCAAGGATATCGTATTTCTCGGTGATATGGCTATCCTCGACGCTCCGTCCGTATTTCTCGCTTAGACGGCGCTCGAATTCCTGTTTGAAATCCATCTTATTGGCGAACATATATGTCTCCTTGTCTTGCTATTCGAAAAGCACGCCTATTATCTTATAACTTATATTCGTTCTTTTTAATCGTTTGTTAGCGGTTTCCGAAAATTCGAAGGGCTTATTTCTTCTTTTTGCCGCCGGCCCTTCTTTTCATTATGAAAGCGGAGTAGCTCCCGATTTTTAACGTCAAATGGAACGGACGTCCTTCGGGGGCGCCTTTTTCGGCGATGCGAACGCCTCCGCAATATTGGTTACGGCCACCATAGACGTCTTTGTCGCTATTAAATAGCTCCGTCCATTCGCCATCGTGATAGACTCCGATGTCATAGGATTCGTAATAATTCGGGGTCATGTTGAAGACGAATAGCAAATCGCTATCGCCGACGCATCTTTCGAAAGCGAAGACACTATCGAGATTGTTATCGACCATCGTCCAGACAAACGCCTTCGGATCGTATTCCCTTTCGTGCATCGCCCTTTCGCTTCGGTAGATGAGGTTAAGATCCCTCACCATCCTCTTCATCGAATCGTGTTTTGGGAAGGCCAAGAGATTCCAAGGCAAAGACATATTCTCGTTCCACTCGTCGAAGGAGGCTATCTCGTTGCCCATGAAATTGAGTTTCTTGCCAGGATGGCCGAACTGGTAGACGAATAGGTTACGCAACAACGCGAACTTCGTCTCATAATCGCCATGCATCTTGTTTATCAAGGTGCCTTTGCCATGCACCACCTCATCATGCGAGAGAGGGAGCAAGAAATTCTCGCTATAGAAATAGGCCATGGAGAAAGTGAGTTTGTTATGCTCCCACTTCTTATATATCGGATCCTTGGAATAATAAGACAAGGTGTCATTCATCCAGCCAAGGTCCCATTTATAGTCGAATCCCAAGCCGCCATCCTTAGTATCCTTCGTCACTTTGTCGTAATCGGTGCTATCCTCGGCTATCATCATGACGCTAGGATGGAAGAGATGCATCTTGGCGTTAAGGCGCTTGACGAATTCGATGGCGCCGCCGTTTTCACCCTTGTCTTTATTGCCATCCCAATAGATGAGATTAGCGACCGCGTCAAGTCGGACGCCGTCGATATGGAAATAGGAAAGGAAGTAGTTCACGGCGCTCATTAGGAAGCTTCTGACCGGATCCTTGCCCAAGTCGAAATAGCAAGAGCCCCAAGGCGAGAAAGTATGGGCCGAATCGGCGTATTCGTATAATGGTGTCCCGTCGAATAGCCTCAAGGCGAAGGAATCGTTCGCGAAATGAATCGGAGCGAAATCCAAGATGACGCCGATATCCGCTTGATGGAGCCTATCGATTAAGCTCATTAGCTGATAGGGATTGCCATATCTCGAGTCCACGCTATAGAAGCCGGTGGCCTGGTATCCCCAAGAGCCGTCGAATGGGTATTGGGTTATCGGCATGATCTCCACATGCGTATAGCCCATCTCCTTTAAATAAGGTATAAGCTCATCCGCGACTTCTTCGTAGGAAGGGAAGCGGGAACCCTTCTTCCGCCAGGAGCCCAAATGCATCTCGTAGATGGAAAGGGGCTTATCGAAGGAACGGTCGCGCGCCTTCATATGGGCGTCGTCATGCCAAGCGAAGCCATTGATGTCGAATAGCCGCGAGCATGTAAGAGGGCGAAGCTCGCTAAAGAAAGCGAAGGGATCGGCCTTGTCGACGTATTCGCCATTCGCGTTCTTGAAGTGGAATTTGTAGCATTCGTAATTGTGTAGCCCCGGTATGAACGTTTCGAAAACGCCGCATTCATCGACTTTTCTCATCTTGTCCGCTGAGACATCCCAGCCATTCCAATCGCCAATCACAGAGACGTCGCTCGCCATTGGGGCATATAGCCTAAAGACGACGCCGCTCACTTTAGTGGGCTTGCCATATTTATCGCGGAGATATGGGCTATCCATTGTGACGAAATGGGCCCCGAAATAATCGAAAGCCTCAATCGATTGGCCCATTAGGTAGTCATATAGTAAGCCAAATGCCATAAACTCTCCTTGAAACGCTGTTTAGATTATAAGACAACCAAAGCCTTCATGAAAGAAAGCATTGTTCATCGTTGAAACTCTAAAATAATCGTTGAAACTATCTTTTTATCGTTCAAATACAAAAATAATCGTTGAAACTAACAATTCCATCATTGAAACTCTTTGCGTATCGTTGAAATTAATGAGAAAATGATAGTGGATAGGGAGGAAGAGCCATGCAAAAGGAAGAATTAGTAGAATTGATCAAAAACATCAAAGCCGTGAAAAGCGAATCGAACGACATTGAATGCAAAAGTGCATCAAAAGGCTGTCCGGAAAGGCTTTACGGCACCCTTTCCTCTTTCTCGAACCAAAATGATGGAGGAACGATAGTCTTTGGCGTCGACGAAAGGAACGGCTTTCGCACGTGCGGCGTTTATGACGCGAACGACCTCATCAAAAAGATGACCGCGCAAGCTAAGCAAATGGAGCCTCCGGTGAGGGCGTTATTCACCATCGCGGAAATCGATGGGAAAACCGTCGTATCAATGGAGATACCAAGTCTCGACTACCAGGAGAGGCCCTGCTTCTATAAAGGGCTTGGCAAGCATCAGGGATCGTATATCAGAATCGGCGACAGCGACGAAAGAATGACCGAATCGGAAATTTATTCATTCGAGGCGTATAAGAAAAGAATAAGAGACGATGCCAGAGCCATCGATGAGGCCGATCTGAAACTATTCGACGAAGACAAATACTCACGCTATCTCAAAGCCGCGAAACTAGAGAGGGAAAACCTTTCGAGAAACGTAAGCGATGAGGAAATCGCCGAGCTTATGGGCTTAAGAAAAGACGGGAAGCCGACGCTCGCGATGGCGATGATCTTTTCGAAATATCCGCAGGCGTACTTCCCTCAGTTCTCCATAACCGCAGTCGTTGTCCCGGGGAAGGAAATCGGCGACGCTACCGATAACGGCAAAAGATTCTTGGACAACAAGCGAATCACCGGCCCGATCGACGAGATGCTCGAGGAGGCCATGGAGTTCGTCATCCGAAACATCAAAGTTAGCACCGTGATTGACCATAACGGCAGGCGAAGCGACCAATACGAATATCCGTTGCTCGCTATACGTGAGGCAATACTCAATTCCCTGGTTCACCGCGATTACAGCCGTTATTCCGAAGGCAAGGCAAACCGCATCGAAATCTATGCAGACAGAATCGAAATCTCAAATCCAGGGTCGCTATACGGCGGCATCCCCGTCGATAACCTCGGAAGCACGAGGCCAGAAACCAGGAACGTCATCTTAGCCAACGTCTTGGAAACGCTCAAAGTGACGGAAAACCGCTACTCCGGCATTCCGACCATAAAGAAAGAATTGGCGAAAATGGGAATGCCATCCCCCACATTCATATCAAAGGGCGACGAATTCAAAATCATAATCCGCAAAGAATTCCCTAAAGGCAGTTCTTCTCTGACCGAGAAGATTTCCTCTTTTTGCCACGAGCCGAAAAGCCGGGATGAAATAGCTAGTTATATCGGGTTAAGCAAAAACCACGTGATGTCGAAGATAATCGCCCCGCTCGTCGAAAAAGGAGTGATTGGCCTAACCATCCCCGAAAAGCCGCACAGTTCCTTGCAACGCTATTATGCGAAATAGGCGATGCGTGAATATGTCTCTTTGATGAGGCGCCCTAAAGCGTTAAAATCTTGACGATTAGCAAGGAGAATCATCTATGTTCAAAGTTATGGCGGTCAACGCCGGAAGCAGTTCTATCAAGTATAAGCTTTTCGAAATGCCGGAAGAGAAGGTCATCTGTTCCGGACTCGTTGAGAGAATCGGTCATGAGGACGCCCATTTCCGCATCAAATTCGGAAGCGACAAGCACGACGACTACCTCCCGATCATGGACCATTCCGTCGGCGTCGAGCTCATCTTGAACGCTTTGACGAAATATGGAATCGTCAAGGATTGGAATGAGATAAAAGCGGTCGGACACCGCGTCGTGCAAGGTGGCAAATACTTCAATAAAAGCGCAATTTTCGACGGTGATACCGAGGAGAAAGTGGCCAAGCTCATTCCTTTGGATCCGCTTCATGCGCCGGCTCATTTGATGGGATACCACGCCTTTAAGAAGGCGTTGCCGGACGCTTTGGCGCTCGCCGTCTTCGACACCGCCTATTTCTGCGACATCGATGACGAAGACAAACTCTTCCCGATCCCATACGAATACACGGAGAAATACGACATCCGCCGCTACGGGGCGCATGGCACATCGCACAATTATTTGGCTATCAAGGCACATGAAGATTTCCTAAAGGACAAAGAAGACAGAAGGATAATCACCTGCCATCTTGGAAGCGGCGCCTCCCTTAGCGCGATCCATAATGAGAAAGCCATCGCGACCTCGATGGGGCTTACGCCACTAGGCGGAGTCATGATGGGAACAAGATCCGGCGACATCGATCCATCGGTCTTCAATTATCTCTGCACTTCCCTTAACCTAAGCGCCGACGAAGTCTATGACATCCTAAACAAGAAGAGCGGCTTCCTAGGCGTAAGCGGCGTCTCCAATGACACCCGCGACGTTCTTGACGAAGCGAAAAAAGGAAATAAGAGAGCGCAAGTCGCCATCAAGCTATGGGCGAGAAGAGTCGCCGACTATATCGGTAGCTACTTTGTCCGTCTTGGCGGATGCGACCTCATCGTCTTCTCTGGCGGCATTGGCGAAAACGCGAGCGATTACCGTACCGCCGTCTATCAAGACATCAAGGAAGCGTTGCATCTAGAGATGGATGAGAAGAAAAACGAGGAACTTTGCGGTATTGAAGGGCTTATTAGCACCCCTAATAGCAAGATCCAAATGGCCGTCATCCCAACCGATGAGGAACTAATGATCGCCAAGGACTGCCTTAAAGCCTTGGAAGGGAATCTCTAATGAAGCTCTCTAACGAGATAAAGCAATACGCGAAAGCGAGGAAAAAAGAATACTCCGCTTTCTATAAGGCAGTAAAGAAATACGACCGCATCTGCATTTTCAGGCACATCAAACCGGATTTCGACGCCATGGGCTCGCAAATGGGCCTATACACCTTCCTAAAGGAGAACTTCCCAAATAAGGAAATCCATTACGTCGGGGATAACCACGTCACTTTCACCCCTAGGATCTTTCCGGAGACCGAAAGGCTTAACGACTCTTGGTTCGATACGCCATTCTTGGCTATCGTCGTCGACGTCGGAGACGATGAGAGAATCGCCGATCCGCGTTATAAGAGAGCGGCCTACGTAGCCAAAATAGACCATCACCCATCTAAGAGTGAGATCTCCCCTGCCCCGATCGTCGATTTAAATAGCGCAAGCGCGGCCGAACTCGTTTGTTCGGTTTTGCTAAACTGGAAGGGAACCTCCCTTTCGAAAGAAGCGGCCAAATACTTCTATATCGGCATCGTCGGCGACAGCGGACGCTTCCTCTATAGCAGCGTCTCTTCCCATACCTTTGCGATAGCCGAAGCCTTAATCGCCACCGGCATATCCATCAATTCGATATACCTATCGATGTATGAGAAGAAATTAGACGATCTGAAAGTCACGGCATACGTTCTCAATCATTTCGAGGTCTCTCCGCATGGGGTGGCCTACTATTGCTTGGATGAGAACGTCCAAAAAGAGCTTTCCATCACCTCCGAAAGAGGGAAGGAAAACGTCAATCTCTTCTCGAATATCGAAGGCATCAACGCTTGGTGCTCGATAACCGAAGACCCTAATCCCAAGGATTGGTGCTGGAGGATAAGCATCCGTTCCAAAAAAGCCGATATCAGCGGCATCGCCAATAAATGGGGAGGAGGCGGCCATAAACAGGCTTCAGGCGCCAAGATAAAGGATCTATCGGAGCTCCCGGCATTTATCAAAGATCTCGACGATTTATTCTGCTAATCGTAAATCGATAGCAATCAAGCAATCTCATTGGCAATCGGATGGATTAATCCAGTAACCGCCGATGGAGATTGCTTTTTTCATGGCGCGCTGATGCATTTATATCGATAATTAGATGCGTTTGAATCCGGTGGCGATACAAACATCGGCAATCAAAAACGACCATTCATACGAGCCGTTTATGATGCTTATGCGTTGTACAGTGTTTCTTTATTTCAGGTTGCCTTTATTCTTGAAGACGGTATGTAGCTCAATGAGTTCAAGAAGTTCTTCACGTTCAACGCCTTCAAATGCAATTCGAGATATGTAAGAATCATCTGCTTTTCATTGCGATGTGGCATATTTGAAGACAATTCAAGATTCGTACCCCCATGGCTTCGCTAATCAAAATGTTTTTTGCATCATTTCTTTCAACGAAAATTAATCTTTCGGAAAATCAAATAATCTTTCGGAAGATTAATAAAAGCGACAAATAACACAATGAATTTCGTCTTCGTCATTTTCGACATCTTATATTCTGAAACATACCCATATATTTGGATAAATTGCACGGGTCGCCATTCTCGAACAGATTGAAGTTAGCTTAGCTTTGTTTGTGGTTTTTCTCGCAAAGAATGAAGGATTAGAATAGGCGAACCACACGCACCGCACCTTTTTCGATTGATGATTTTTTTATGTAAGATCACAATGCGAAGTTTTTTGTTTTCTTGATGCCACAGTCGAGACGCATCACAAAAAGCTTTCAAACAATGAGATGATGAATAATAAAAACATACTAATATTATTTTTAATATAATTATTACTTTTACATTTAATAATGTTTAATTAATTTATAATGCATAATAACGAACTTATTTATGCAAATGCTTACTTATATATTTCATTCTTTTTTGGTGAACCATAACAAAATTGTTAATCTATTTATGTTGTAATTATATTATTTAGAATATATTATATTAAAGAAAAAGAGGTTATATTTATATGCGAATAGTCCGGACAATCGAGAAATCGTTAATCAAATCGCTCGAGGAAAGCAACAATATATTGATTGAAGGCCTGCCTTTCATTGACAAAAAATTTTTGATTGAATCACTCCTTTCAGAAGGTAAATTCGGATGTTATAAATGCGACTTAAACAATTATTCGCATATCGATAAACTGACTTCCTATTTAAGCGAAAACAGCCAAAGAAAAGGCGATAAAAATTCGAAGAAAAACGTCTTAATTCTGCACATCGAGAAAAACATCGGTTTATTGAAAACTTTACTAAATCAAAATAATGCTGATTTTCGCTACATTTTTGTTAGCGATGTAATACTTGATGGTTTCCAAAACTCCTCTAATTTAGACGTATTCATGATCAAACCCCTTAACTTTTTAGAATTTCTTTACTCATGCGGCCTAAAGAAAGACGATTTGGAAAAATACAAGAATCGGGCGTTTGAAAGTATCAACGAAGAGAATGAGTTGACTTCAAAACTATATTCATTATTGGATGTCTATTCACTTATCGGCGGCATTCCTAAGTGCGTGGACGTCTATTTATCTTCCGGAAACCTAAACAAAGCTCTGAAAGCGAGAGACGAAGCCTACGCCGAATTCAACGAATCGTTCCTTTCGCTATGCGCCGCTTCTTTGATGTCATCCGACGCCAAAGATATAAACGCGATCCGAAACGCCAAAAAAGCCTTCGAATCGATTCCTCCATATCTCTCTAGCGATTCATACGATTATAAGTTCTCTTTCATATCTCCTTCGTCAAGGAAGGATTCATATATCTCATCTTTCAATTGGATAAGAAATAACGGATACGTTTGTTTATCCACTCGTGCGAACCCTTTTGTTCCAGCCACGAATGCCGAAGCAAACTCCTTTAAGGCCTATCTCCCTGATATCGGCCTAGAAATGTCCGCTTTGAAGGTTAATGACATCAATCCTCATAACGGTCGTCTGATCGATCTTTTGATTGCCGATTCGCTATTCAAAAATGGTGCATCGCTAGAGTACATATTCGATTCAAAAACTCATGAGAAAGTCGATTGCGTCGCCTTGCGCGATGGGCATTATGAGATATATAAGACGTCTGGCGACAAGAAATGCGCCTCGCTATATTCGAAAACGGCCTCCGTTCTAAACGCTTCCAATGTCTATAACGTTATGTATGACACAAAGGGAAAGAATCAAAAAGAGCCATTTAAGAACGTCGATGTCCTCGACGTCATGTTATCCATATGCGAATCCGAAAATAATGCGCATCAAAAAGAAAAGGAAGATATCCAAGCGATAGAAATCGATCCAGATTCCTTTTTGTCCTAACTATTCCTCTTCGCTATATATAAGTCCGAACTTATGTAAATAACAGATGACGACGGTTCCCCAGCCATGGCAAAGGCTTCCGGCGTTTTCGAAGGCTCTCCAACCATCCATCGTCTCCATGAAACAAGTCGCCCCCTCTTTCTTTTGGGCGTCCATGATTTCATTTATATCGCTAAGGATATATTCCCTCGCGGATGGATTATCCGCCTTAAGAATGGCATCGTATAAAAACCTTCTCATGCTTAAGCTCGTCGGCACGAGGCCATATTTCACTGGATCCATTATCTTCTTCGATATATCGAGTTCCAGGCTTTTGGGAGCGATGCCGCTAAGGATGGCCAAGGAATTACCTAAGACATTGCACGATGGATTCAAATCGCTCATATGATATAAACCTTTATCCCAATCGAAGAAATGATCATGAGATTTAATGCGTATATCATTAATTAAACAGGCGTTATCGGATGATATTCCTACCTTATTAGATAGATAATCATAAGCTTCTAACGCAATGACGAATAAGGAATTGATGACGATGTCGCTCTCTTTTTTTCTTTTTTCCATCAATCCATCCGCGAGTCCGTCCATCCATTCGTAGAAATTCCATTTGCCTTCGCCTTCGAAGGTCATCGCCAAACCGTTTTCCATATTGTCTTTGAAAGCGGATACTATCTTTTCTATCCTTGGAAGCGCCTCATAAAGGAAGGATTTATCGCCTGAAGCGTCGTAATAGCTCTTAACGGCCAAGATATAGAAAAGAGAGAAGCTAGGTATCGTAAGCGAGACATTGCTAGGAGCGCATATAGGAAGGAGTCCATCTTCTCTATCGTCCACGGCGAATAGCCTCAGAGAACTTCTGATCTGCTCAAGGTTCTTAAAAGCGAGAAAGCCGGCATCAATTTGATTAAGACTATCCAACGCGTATAGGCATTGCTCACGCCATGGGCAATCCTCGTAATGCTCATGATAGCAGCATTCGAGGGTATAAACGGCCATGTCGTATATCTCCTTAACTGAATCATCGACAAACGCCCATTCCCTCTTATCGAACGGATAGACGCACGGATATAAGGAAATCGACGGTTCGATATCGAAATCATCGTCTCCTATCACCTCAATATAACGGCATCCAAGCCTAAGAAACCCTTCGAAGAATCTGTTTCTTCCTTTTTTTAGTTTGACGTCGATTGAGAAGTTCCTGTTTTCGATCAAATACACCAATTCATTATCATTTAAGTGTTCAGCGTAGGTTATCTTGATCTTTCTTTCTTTCTCGGATTCGATATCGAGCGCCAAATATCCGACCGTTTCCTTCCCTAAGTCGTAGCGGTATCTTCCTTTACCGATATGGATAGGCTTAGGAGATAATGGCGAAAGGAGCTCGCATTTCTTATTTCTCCTTAGCTCAGGCGATGCGTCGTTCCTATCGACTATGACCGCATTAACATACTTTAAATCATTCTCATCTTTCGTTAGATCGATGCTTAGTCTGTATCCCAGTTGCGGCGTTATTCTTTCCTTAAGTCCCGATAGATATCTATTCGATTCGGCTACCAAGGAGTCCTCACTAGACACATATAAGATCTCATCGCCTTTCGAGATAACGAATATGATCGACGCCTTCTGGGCGAAGTAACTGCTAAAGCCATCGCTGCCTAAGTGATAAGCGTAGATTTTGAAGGTGTTGGTGCCACGCTTCGCCTTAAGAGACACCGAATCAACGATTGGATGCTTAGGATACGACGGGCTTTGCGAGAAGGAGGACAGCTCATCATTCAAAAAGAACATGTAGTTCGTGTCGGCGGATATATCTAATGTGACATCGGAGTCGCAATCGAGCACGAAAGAACCTTTTATGACGATATATTGATCGTCGAATGATTCCTTGGACCATATCCATTTCGCATTAGACAGTCTGTCGTTCATCGATTTGTTCTCTATAGCGTAGTTATCCATATAACGTTCTTTCCTGTTCGTCCATCAATATGCACCATCTAGAGAGAATGGTCAAAAGAATGGCGAAGATAAACAAAAATGCAATGAGGATAGGCAATATTTTCTATGCGGTTCATAGCATCTATTTGATTTAGCTTGCAGACGATAGTTTTTGCAAAAAGTTTTCGAGTTATTTAAGACAACGCTGCTCCCAAACCGTTTCTTTTCAGCTCGCGCCGATCGCCTAGAAAAGTCAAAAAACTACCGCGCGGGCCAAAAACGCAATTTGGCTTGGCGCGAAAACCTGGCGAAAGCGAAATTTGCTAAGCCGAATTGAGCCCGCCTTTCGAAAGCGGAAATTACTTTTGCAATTTGCGAAAAAAATGAATCTTAATTTTCGAAAATAAAAGCCACAAAAAGAGTTTTTTGTTTCCTTCTATGGTTTTTGTTTCGGTCTTATTTTAATAGACTTAATAAACCTTTTTCACAAAAAGCTCTAATACGATTATTAATGTTTTTCCTTTTATTGCATATCTTCGAATTCTTCAAAGATTTCTTCTATATATTGGTTTCTTTTAAGCAAACAATTCGTAATTTTGTCGATCGCTTTGTCATCCGTCATTCGTTGCAATCTCTTTTCTGCCAATTCCCTTTTGCCTTCTGGGGCGTTTTCCGGATTCAATGGGTCAAATCTCGTACCGATATTTTTAAGATAGCTCCTTAAATCATCCTTATTTCTTATATTATTTTTTTCATAAAATTTAGGACCCCAACCGAATAAAAGGTTTCTGTGTATATCAATGGATAAAAATGGCCTTCATGACAGCCTTCTTTACTAAAAACCTCAGAAATTCCGACAGAACCAATCATTGGCAGTCCAAATTTATAAATAAGCGGAATCATAAATGCAAAATAATTTCCCGCTTCTTTAAGGCCCATCAATTCAAATGGGAGCTCTCTTAAGATTTTATGTTCATCCGTCGGGTTATCGTAAAAATCGTCGGGAACGTTTTCTTGAATCCTTTTGTTATTCATATATTCCGCAATGTTCATATACTGCTCAAACAAATACATTTCGTTCTCATTGAATGACTCATTAATATACCTACCTACCTACGGTTTTTAGATATCCGGACCCGTATTCAACGAAATCGCCATCGCCACGAACAATTTCTTTTAAATCCGTCATTCTCATTCCGTTTTTAAATAAGAACTTTTCGATTCCCTCGCTTGTTGCTGTTATGAAAAAACAACATGAGTCAATTTATTAATTTCATCATAAGACTTTGTTTGCACTTCCTTTAATGCATCGGATTCGCTCATCCCATGATAAAGCAACAATGCGTAATAGTGCGCTAATTTACCTGGACAGAGTTTTAGTTCCCCAGGGACTTCGTAAGCCTCTTCAGAAGATATGAGATCTTCCATTTCTTCATCATTTTCATCAAAAATTTCTAGCATTTTTTCTTTTTTCGCTCATAGGCATAAAAATCACCTCTATACATTAATTCGTAATTAAATTTTAGATTTTATATTCCGTTTTGGAAACTATTAATAGAAAAATGTAAATTTTATACTTAACTTCTCGCTTTAACCACTTTCGGAATTTCTCTTTTAAAGAACGTTGTAGGCGATGATAAATCATCGGCCTTTAAGCGCGAAAAAAAGGTCACGAAACAAATGCAATGTAGAATCCGGCAGCAAATGACAGCCATCAAAAAACGGCTTTATCGGCTTTTGCCTTTACCCAAAAGAGGCGCGAACCAAAACAAAGATCCGAGATTTTCTCCCCTTCTTTCCTTCGAATAACGATCCATCATTGCTTTGAATAGCATCATGCAAGCGGCAGCAAACATATAGAACAAATCTATGTCATCCGTGTTTTGAATGACGTTCATATGGGCGAACGATAGGTAATCCCCGCCACCGACCTCAACCATATCCCATATGACGGATGCTGAGATTTCGCGATAATCGTCAAGTTCTTTGTCGGACAATCCCTTCTTATCGTCCTTATAGATATTGAATATGCATCTCTCGGTATTGGTCCTAACGAAATAACCGGTCTTATTGCCTTCGATTATGAGTTCGAAATCGACACCCATAGAGATCTTGGCTATCTTCTCCTTCTTCTCGTTTAATAGCCATAACGCAAGATTCTTTCCCTTAGAAAAACGAAGGTAATAGAACGGATCCTCGTCTTTGATGATGCGAAAGCAATATCCTCCCTCATCCCTCATCTTGTAATAAACGTTCTTATCAGGGCCGAACGCAGGATGTTTGAAGATCTGGCCACTTAAACACATAGAGCCATCAACCGCGTTAGTCAGGCTAAACATCCGTTCGGCTTCCTTGTCACTAAGAAGTTTGAAGTCGTTTTTAGTATTGGTAGCCTTTTTATTCCAATACTCGGCACTACCTTTGATTATCTTCTCGATCTCTAGGAAATTCGTGGCCGCATATCTGAAATTCTTAATGGCCTCGATAGCGTCGTCGAAATCGGCGATATGGTTAAGCCTATCGAACGCCGCCTTATAGAAAGAATCACGATCGATTTCGTCCGCTTTAGCGATATAGCCAAGCCCTTCGAAGATGGTCTTGACGTTAGTTAGAAGCACCTTCGTCGATATCGGCATGACAGTCTTTCTCTTTCCCATGATTACTACATTATACTTTTGCTAGGTGCACGAACATACGATTAAAAAACGCATTCCGTTCAACGACGTGACTAAAAGCCAAATTTCGAAAAGAAAGACGCCTACGTTTCGTTATGTCGAAAAGAGCGGCTAGTAGATCCTTTTTTCGTTCTGCCCTCGTTATCCCCATTGTAGTTAGCAAAATCAAAAAAGCGGCCCAAGGGACCGCTTCAAGAGATAAAAGATATAAGGACTTATTTGCCAGCCGGAATCGGAGAGATCTTATTGTCCGCTTCGATGCCGCTAAGCTTATCCATATCGAAGGAAGGGATGTCGTTGCTATGTCTAAAGGAATTGCGGAAATCCGCTTTAAGCTCTTCGATCTTTAGCATCGCATCGCCATAACGGCCGTATTTCGCGGATTCTATCGCATGGCGAGGAACGCCGAAGAGAATAAATAGCACGATCGATAAGGCAGCGGCTGCC
Source organism: bacterium (assembly GCA_963616935.1). Lineage (GTDB taxonomy): Bacteria > Bacillota_I > Bacilli_A > RFN20 > CAG-826 > UBA4951. Next base: position 113,777 of record CAVEMS010000002.1, read on the forward strand.
ATACCAAACCAATAGAGCATGCCGAAGACGCCACCGCTAAGGACATCGGCGAGTTTCACCTCATATCCGTGGTTCCATATGCCAACCCCTAGGCAAGCGGCCCCGCCAATCAAAAGGAGCAAGAAGAGAATCGTGATCAAAACCGGCAAATGGCGCTTCTTCTTGGCTTTCAAGGCTTTGCAATATAGCAAATAGTTGTCATAGGTCATACGATTATAGATATGCTCGGCCTGACGCCACTTCTGGAAGTCGTTTGCGAAGCGATTACGGCCATAGGTCATACGGACGTAGTTATCGACCGGCTCGTCGTTATGATGGAGGGCGAGCCCTAAGAAAGCCTCATCGGCCTCTTGCGGATAATAGAAATGAGCCATATCCGTCGTGCCCTCGATCTTGCCGTCCATCGAGCGTTGGAAATTGATTTCCTGCATCGTTATCGGGCGATAGCCGAAAGTCTGGAAAACGCGATGGAATTTGTTTTCCGATCCCTTTGGGATGTTTATCGTCTTGTAGTCGTACTGATCCATACCTCTCTCCTTATGTGGTTGTAATAGATTAACACAGATATTGGTGTTTTTGGGTCTCGAAGTGGGATGGTCGCCCCATCCGTATAGCGGCATATCGAAGTCCGGGTCTAATATTGCCATATCGATGCCTCAATTGCCTCTAGCGCATGAGCTAGACGACCTCGATCTCCTTGATGTTTTTCTCATCGCCCTTTATGAGATAGGTGTGCTCACTATGGCAATGAGGACAGATCTTCGCGTATTTGACCGTTTCGTAGGTCTTTCCGCAATCCTCGCAATAGGTGACCGCTTTAACGACGTCGATCTTTAGAATCGTGTCTTTTAGCGGCTCCTCTTCCTTATGGACGGCCCACTTCCAGCAATCCTCAAGATAAGAGGGAATCAAAGTCGAGACCTCGCCCACTTCGAGAGTGACACTATTGACGTGCTTGACGTCGTTCTCTTTGGCGATTTCCTTTAGCTCGTCGATGATATGGAAGATGATGCCTAATTCATGCATGGTTACTTGCCTTTGGCGGCTTTCTTCGCCTTCTTTTGGGCTTTCTTATATTCCTTATGCTTCTTTTCGGAGGCTTTCTCCTCGGCCGTGTGCTTGCCGAATTTTATCTTGACGCCGCGCTTGATGGCGTACGGCAAAATCAATTTGAACTTATCCTCGGCCTTAATCATCTTGGTGGCCTCTGGATGGTCGCGCTTCAAGGAGATGGCGTCGAACATGCACTTGGTCGTGCAAATACCGCATCCGATGCACTTATTGGGATCGACGATCGATGCGCCGCAAGAAAGGCATCTCTTGGTCTCGATCTTGACTTGCTCCTCGGTTAGCGTCATATGGGCATCCTTAAAGGAATGATGCGAATCGATCGAAGGATCGAAGCCCGCCTCTTGTCTACCGATAGTGTCGTATTCCTTGATGGAGATATCGTTTTTATCGAGCATCTTGAAGTCGCGACGATTACGCCCGATTGTTAGTGAGGCACCGACATGGACATAACGGTGAAGCGATTCGGCTGCGCACTTGCCTTGTTCGATCGCGTCGATCGCGAAACGTGGGCCAGTATAGACGTCGCCTCCGACGAAGATGTCGTTTTCGGCGGTTTGGTAGGTCAAAGGATCGGCAACCGGATAGGCTCCATGATATTCGACTTTGCTGCCTTTTAGCAAATCGCCCCAAACGATCGCTTGCCCGATGGCGAAGATGACCTTATCGGCCTTGACTTCGATTGTCTCGTTCTCGTCGTATTTGGGACTAAACCTTCCATTCTCGTCTTTCGTGGATAGGCATTTCTTGAAGACGACGGAAACGACATTGCCGTTATCGTCTTTCTTGACTTCTTTCGGTCCCCAGGAGTTATTGATTTCGATTCCTTCTTCGAGGGTTTCGGAGATCTCCTCTTTGCTAGCGGGCATCGTCGCTCTATCCTCAAGCGAGAACATCGACACTTTCGATGCGCCGAAACGGATGGCGGTTCTGGCCGCGTCGACAGCGACGTTTCCACCACCTACGACCACCACTTCCCCATCGATCTTCTGATCGTGGTTATCGGTGGCGCCATGAAGGAATTCAACGGCCGTGGTGACGCCTTTCGCGTCTTGCCCATCGATTCCAGGGAGCCTCGCCCCTTGGCAACCGATGGCGATATAGAAAGCGGCGTACCCTTCTTTCCTTAGGTCGTCTAGCGTTATATCTTTTCCGACTTCGACGCCGGTTTTGATCGTGACGCCAAGTTCCTTAATGACCTCGATTTCCGCTTCGATGACGTCTTTCTCGAGTTTATAGGAAGGGATGCCGTACATTAGCATTCCGCCGCACTTAGGATTCTTCTCGAATATCGTCGGCTTATAGCCCTTGGTGGCAAGATAATAAGCGCATGACAAACCGGCTGGGCCGGCGCCGATGATCGCGATCTTGTCTTTCCATTCATCAAGCCTATTGCTCGCGATCACCACTTCTGGGATATAGCGGGTCTCCGCCTTAAGATCCTGCTCGGCGATGAACTTCTTGACGGCGTCGATAGAGACGGCGCGATCGATATCGCCCCTCGTGCAGGCGTCCTCGCAGCGTTTGTTGCAGATTCGGCCACAAATCGCCGGGAGAGGATTGTCTTTCTTAATGAGGGCGAGGGCTTCCTTGTATTTGCCTTGCGAGGCGAGTTTAAGATAGCCTTGGACGGCAACGTGAGCGGGACAGGCGGTCTTGCAAGGCGCAGTGCCCGTGTCATAGCAGTTTATACGGTTGTTATCGCGGTAATTCTCATCGTATTTGTCTTCTCCCCAGCTCATGTTATCTGGGAGCTCATGCTTCGGATAGACGACGTTAGAGCCGTCTTTCTTACAAAGCTTCTGTCCGAGTTTGACGGCGCCGGCTGGGCAATATTCGACGCACTTGCCGCAAGCGACGCATTTGCTAACGTCGACATGGGCCGTATAGGCGCTACGCGACATATTGGGGGTGTTGAATAATTGCGACGTTCTCAAGGCGTTACAGATGTTGACGTTGCAATTGCAGATGCCGAATATCTTGTTTTCGCCATCGATATTGGTGATTTGGTGGACGAAGCCGTTATCCTCGGCGACCTTGAGTATCCTCATCGCCTCTTCGTAAGTGATGTCATGGCCTTTGCCGGTCTCACGGCAATAGTCGGCGAAATCGCCAACGCCGATGCACCAGTTGTATTGATCGTCGGCGCATCCTTCTCCAAGAGCGGCTCTCGAAGCGCGGCAAGAGCATTGCCCAACGCCGATATGGCCTTCGTATTTCTTTAGCCAGTAGGAAAGATGTTCCAAATCGACGGACTTATTCTCCATCGATATGGCCTTTTCGACTGGGATGACGTGCATTCCGACGCCCGCTCCGCCAGGAGGGACGAGCTGGGTGATGCCCTTTAACGGGATATAGGTCATCCTCTCGAAGAAAGAGGCGACGGTAGGATGATCCTTCAAACGGGGATTGTCCATCTCCTTGCCGTCTTTGGTTATGAATCTCTCTTCCATGTTGAAGAGCTCGGCGCTGCCAGGGACGAACAAAGGAAGAGTGTATCTCCTTTCGCCTAGCGGAGCGGTTCTTCCATTATGGTCATAATGATAGCCATAGTCGTATTCGAGCAAGCCAATATAGGCCATCTCGTCCAAGAGCTTTTGGAATTTCTCTTTGTCCTTGGCTTTCTCCTTGTTCTTTTTGCAAAGTTCTTCGAAGGTATAGTGATGGCGGAGTTTCATCGTGAGGGCGACATCGGCCATCTCATCGGTGACGATTTCCGCAAGGCCCCAATATTCTGGGTCCTCTACTTTCACTTTGCCGAGCTTATGTGCGGCAACATCGGTGATTTTTTTACCTAATTTCAATATTTTCTCATTAGGTTCCTTGTCGCTCATATGTGGAGGAACGACGGCTTTACTCATTTCTGGCATGGTTATCTCCTTTGCTATTCCTTGATTTTCTTTATTTCGTTATCGATCCACGAGGCGAATTCATCGATCCCCTCGTCCTTCTTGGCCGATATCGGGATTATCTTGGCGTCTTTGTTCCGATATAGGATGTTCTTCTTAGCTCTATCGAGCGAGAAGTCGAAGTAAGGCGCGACATCCATCTTGTTTATTAGGAAGAGGGAGCACACTTGATACATGAGAGGGTATTTAAGCGGTTTGTCATCCCCTTCTGGCACGCTTAGGATATTGACGTTAACGTGGGAGCCGGTATCGAACTCAGCTGGGCAAACGAGATTGCCGACGTTTTCGATGATGATGAGATCGAGATCCTTAGTTGAGAGAGATTCGATGCCTTGCCTTGTCATATCGGCGGTCAGATGGCACATGCCGCCGGTATGGAGTTGGATGGCTTCGACGTTGCCTAGACCTGAGATGGTCTTCGCATCGATTTCGCTATCGATGTCGGCTTCCATCACGGCGATTTTGTATTTGTCCTTGAGTTTCGCAAGCGTCGCCATGAGGGTCGTGGTCTTCCCGCTTCCCGGCGAGGACATAAGATTGATAAGCAACGTCTTTTTCTCTTTTAGTTCTTTACGTAGCTTGTTTGCTTCATCTTCGTTGGATTTGAAGATGTTTTGCTTAATTTCGATGATTCTTACTTGATCCATGCATTCGCCTTTCGTCGCATAAACGTATTCTACTAATTTTTAATAAAAATTAAAGAAATATACGAGCTTTCGCCATTTTTTCCGCATTTTCTGTCATGAAGATCGGCATTTTTGCAACATTTTCCAACTATCTATTTTACAATAATATTATTTTGTATCTTTTGATATTGACAAAGATTACAAATAGCACTAAATTGTTACTGCAACGATACAGAACGATTGTTGCATGTAAAAAAATAAGCCAAAGCCCATCGAAATAGCAATGATGGATAGACGGCTCAAAAAGGAGAACATATGCTAAGGAAAGCATTCATAGGCGCGTTATCTTCTCTCTCACTCATCTCGATCCTCGCTTCTTGCGGGACAATCGACAAAACGGAGTTAAAAGACGCCCCGATAAGCATGGATGAGAAGTTCGGCGCGGCGATAGTAAACGCCCCTGTCTCATCATTTAACGACTCCGGATTCTCGCTTGGAGATAGTTGCGACGTCATCTTTAGCAACGGCTATTCCTTAAGCGACGTCCCCTATTTCAACGGCTATTACGTCAAAAACGGCGACCCGGTCATCGTCGCCTATCCTGGCGATAGCAACATCCGAATAACCTTAAATAACGTCGGAATCTGGGAGACAGCCAATTTGTCGGAAGAATACACCGTCACCATAACCCTAAAAGAAGCGAAGAAATATCTGGCTACCCAAGAGGCCTTGGGACAAAGCTATTCGTTCGAGAGAGACAAATATAATAGCGACGAGGAATTCGCGAATTTCCGCGCATTGAAGGGCGGAACGCTCAAAGAGAATCTCTTCTACCGCGGGGCAAGCCCCGTCGACAATAGCCGTAACCGTGCCAAAACCGTGGACGCATTGCTAGAAAAGAACGGCATTAAATCCATAATGGATCTTGCCGATAGCGAAAGCGATATGCAAACCTATTTCTCGATCCCCGATTTCTCTTCGAATTATACCAAGTCCTTATATTTGAACGAGAAAATCTCGTTATTATCGATGGGCTCTTCCTACTCTTCTCTCTCCTATAAGCAAAGCGTGGTCAAGGGCTTCAAGCATATATCAAGCACCGAAGGCCCTTACTACATCCACTGCATGGAAGGAAAAGACAGAACCGGATTCGTCTGCACGTTATTAGAGGCTTTGGCGGGCGCTAGCTACGATGAGATGCGAGACGACTACATGACGACCTACAAGAATTACTATCGGATAACGTTAGAGAAGACGCCTGAGAAATATAACGCCGTCGTTTCCCTTTATTTCGATTCCTTCCTCGAGGAATTACATAAGACGAGCGACGTCGAGACGTTAAAGAAAGCGAATTATATAGAAGACGCCAAACGCTATCTAAGCGAAGGCGGCATGAGTGAAAGCGAGATCTCCTCCTTCATTTCGGCAATCAACGGATAAGCGATAAAAAAACGGATGCCTTTTTCGACAGACATCCGTTTTTCGTTTTCCTTAATCCTGAACCCAGGTGAATGAGGAGTAGCAATTGATGACGAGATAGATTTTGCCAGCCTCGATATTTAAGTATTGCGTGTCGATCGAAGGCAACTCGCGAGGTTCGCCATTGACATAGATGGCTTGCGATATCTTCTCGCACCTCTCATCTTCGCCAGACGTCCAAGGCAAGAAAACGCTGGGGGAGGTGGAAGTATCGTGCACGGTTATTCCCTTAAAGATTTTGCGATGCGTTTCCGTCGCCCTATTCGTATCGATTATCGTTATGTCCTCAACGTTGACGACTGCAGCGCTATTCGAGGACGTGTCGGGCATCTTTTCGTTAACTTTGGCGTAGAGGATCCTAGTGTCGGAGCCGATTGGCTGATCGACATAAGGAATCGTGCGCTCTTCATCGGTGTATAGGGTCACGACGTCGCCATATTCCCAAGTAATCTGCGAGCCGATTTTCGTGTTTATGGGATTTTCCCATAGATAATCCATGTAGTAGATATCGACCGACACCTCAGCGCCTAGCCCAGAATCGACGCTTCCATCGATTTGGCTAAGACACTCGGCGGATACCTCGCTATCGAGCTCGCGGGCGAAAGTGACTTTATAGCAATAGTCGACGACTTCGTATGCGCCAATCGGGTATTTGTAAGAATAGATGTCCCTGACTTCGAAGCCGGACAAAAGACCGTCTTTCGCATAAAAGATCGCTTTGAAGTCCATGTGTTCTATGGCTTCGTACGAATTATCATCGCAGCCGAAGGCGATTTCGAAAGCCGTTAAGCCATCAACCTCATAAACGTCGCAAGAAGATAGGCCAACTTGGCTTATTAACGATGGGAAGGCAGCGAGGAAATCGTCCATTTTGTCGTTATTCACGATCCACTTTGCGTATTGGGAAAAGCTTGTATCCATATCATCGATGTTCGTGAATAGATTATCGAAAAGATATGAAGCGTAGCCTTCGTCGGAAAGGTATTGGGTTTTCGAGGAATCGTCTATCTCATAATATCGATATTCGCCATCCGCATTATCATTAGTCGAAATGATATATGCGTTGCTGGTGGTCTCTGTCCCCTCTCTGTCCATAGAATCTTCAACGGACTTGCTATAGTAACGGCCATTCTCGCGATCTAACGTCGCTTTTTGGGTTATCACGTCGCTAGTTATTATCGTGCCAGACTTGTAAGACAAGATTTTTGTCTCAGTGACGAAAGAGAGGTTTCCTTCATAGGCGAGAAATTCATTAAGCGCCGTTTGGACTTCCTTGTAGTTGACGTCTTTGGCGTTATCGACGTATCCGCAGACTTTGCAAGTCGGGTATCCGTCCTTCGTCTCAAAATCGTGCGCCTCGTAGTCATAACGCGGCTCCTCAAGGCCACAATCGCAGATGTGATAATGACCATAGGCATCGTACTTATATTCTTCGGAGGCATGGTGAACGTGCGTCGATGGGTCGACGCTTTGCTTCCTTTCCTTCGCCATCAACAGGCAAGAGCTAAGAGACGCCGCGCTTAAGGCGAAGAAAGGGACCAACAGTATCTTCTTGTTCTTCATCGTTATACCTCCACCATCAATATATGAACGTGGTCTCTGACCAGTATAGGAAATAGATCTTGCCCGCTTCTAGCGTGAATTGGCCGACGATTTCCTTTCCATCCAAAGTGAGTTTCGTTCCACAGTATTTGGTATTTCCGTGATAAGTGAAATTCGGACTATAGGCGCAAGGAGCGGAGTATGAGTTCACACTCAGAACAAGTTTTTTTCGTTTTAAGAAATTAAAATCCATGAGCAGGCATTCTCGATCGAGGAGCTCCCATACGAGAGCCTGATCGGATGCCGGTTCGAGCGGCTTGACGTATAGCGCGCTATAGCTCGTGTCTAGAACCTGATCGGTATAAGGAATCGTGCAATCCTTGTCGATATAAAGATCGGCGTATGTATGATAGTAATCGCTTGACCAATCGTGTTTTTCGCCAATAGTAGTGTAGATGGTGGACAATTCGTATTCGCCTAAAAACACAGGAATGGAGAACGAATACGCTTGGCTGGATGCCTCATATTCGCTTTCATCCGGTTTATTTGACTCATAAAGAGCCTGATCGAATTCTTTTTGGAAAGTGATATTTGTCGTCTCGTATTCGATTTCATCATGCCCGCTTGGATTAAGCTGATGGCGTTCCCAATAGAAATTCAACGCCGAGACGAAATCGTCCTTGACGCTTAACGCAAGATAGAATGAGTACGACTCAATCTCATTGTCGTAAACTTCTGCGAATGCGATTTCTATCGCGTAAGTGACGGTCCCATCGTCAGAGAGGGCGATACTCGGAATAAGCTCAGCGTTCTCAATGTCAACAATGAAACCAAAATCATCCTTCAAGTCGTCGAAATTAGTTGCATTTACCATGGCCTCAGGGAAGTCGAAGAGCTCGGAATCGCTGAAGAAATCGCTAAGCTCTAGACGCGCCACGCCATTATCTGCTTCGCAAACCGTTTTGTCGGTGTCGCTATTTTTTTGGAAATATTTATAACCGTTAGCATCATCGCCAGAAACATAGGAAAGGAGACTTTCGGAACTCGAATAGGTCTCGTTTTTATAGTCATAGACAGCTTTGGTATCCGTCTCCTGCAAGCAATATAGGTTATTGGTTGCACCGTATGTGAGGTCGCATTCACGTGTCGAGAGCCTTTTCGGAAGTTCGTTCTCATATTTGTTTATCGTATACACCATTTTGCAGGACAAATCGCCATCGTAGGAGACGTAATTCTTTATGCCGGAGACGAAAATCTTGGCCAATCTATCGTACTCAACGATCGGTAAAGTGTAGGAATAGCCGCACACTTTGCACGTTCTGACTCCATCTTTTTCCTCATATTCGTGGAGCGCATAGTTGAATCTCACATTCTCATCGCACTTATCGCATGAGTGATAGTGGCCGTTCTCATCGTATTTGTAACTTGTGGCCGCGACGTGGGCATGCCCAATGGCATCACCGCCATTGCCATTATCGACACGATTGCCCGAACATGCCGCAAGCGGCATGAGACATAACGTCATCGATGCCAGCAGTAAGTTTTTTCTTTTTGACATCAAAAAAAACCTCTCTTTCATAAGCGTATAATAGCACGATTTCGGCGTATTACAATATCAGTGGGAGAGGCGAAGGAATTGGCGCTTTCAGTCAAACGGATAAAGAGAAATTGACGATGCGCCGTTATAAACGTTTCATACAAAAAGAAGAAAATGTCCAAAAATCGGCGCAGAGCCCATTCATCTCGTCGATTCGATAAAATCGTCGAATTCCTTTTCGTATCTCTTAGGATCAGTAAGATAGCTCATCGCGTGTTTGGCCTTCGAAACACCGACGAATCTATGTTTCGATGAACAAGCGGCATCGTTTATCTCGCTCATATGGAATGGCACAAGTTTATCCTCCTCGCCGTGGAAGAGAAGGACCGGATAAAGGGATTTCGCCAAGGATTTCTCCGTCTTATATTTGAAGACGTTCCTTCTTAGAACCAACGAATTGAATAGGCACACGGAAAAGGCGACGAAGCGGGATTTGCATAGATGCCTAACTATTCCATAAGTCGAGGTGTATCCGCAATCGCCGATTATCCCTTTGACGTTCTCCATTCTTCTATCGGATGTCAAAAGGACGGAGAAAGAGCCCATAGACACCCCATGGAGATAGATGTCGACGTTATGGCCGTATATCTCGTTTATCTTCTTGACCCATAGTTCGATGTTTTCCGCCTCATATACCCCGAATCCGGAATGGCGGCCTTCGCTTTTGCCACTACTTTCGTGATCGATGGCGAGCACGTCATATCGCTTGAGCGTGAAATAATCGAATAAAGCGATGTCGTTGGCGCCAGAGCTAAGATGCCCATGGCTAAAGAGAATGAGAATCGGCCTCTTAGCGTTCTTTTGCTTCTCGTTCCTCCTAAGTTCCCCGTATAGAACCTTCTTTCTTTCGTTGGTTATATGTAACTCAACGCACGGGATGGCGATATATTCCTTGTATCTCTCCTTGACCTCTAGGGGGAATAGGAATTTGTCGTCAGGGACATCGAGCACGCAATAGGGCTTCTTCGTCCTTTTATATATACGGTTATATCCGATGATGCCGATGACGGATATGGCCACTAGAAGCAAAAGGAGAAGGCTAGCGATTAGGGTGAGCGCGATTAACATGGCTAGATTATATGATTTTTCGTGACTAATGGGGTGAAAACACTCTTTCCCTGTAGCTACTAGATGAACCCAATCGGGACGCATATCGAATTTTGGGAGAATACATCGCCGCCATCGTCAAATCCCTTTGCATTTATGTATAATTAACTTTCGTGAGGAATAACGATGGATAAGATACATTTCGTCAAAATCATCGATAGTAAGAACGTAGACGACATTAGGGCGTTAGAGATAAACGCGAAGAAGAAAAGCCATATATTCGATGCGCCGGTCATGAAAATAAACCGCGACGGTTACGTGATATTGGATTTTGGGAAGGAAATCTGTGGGCGCGTGCACGTCGTCTATAGCTGGAATGGTGACGCCAAAGTCCGCTTTCGGACTGGCGAATCGGTTGCCGAAACCTGCGCTGAACTCGGAGAGAAAGGTGCTTGTAACGACCATTCCTTGAGGGATGCCGTCTATCCCTCACTCAAACTAAGCGACTTCTCCACCACCGAGACCGGTTTCCGCTTCGTGCGCATCGATTCGCTTGAAGGAACGGTTCAAATCATCTCTATATACGCCGAGGAGACGCCAAATGGGCTAAAAAGAATCGGGGATTTCAAGTGCAACGACGAAGAGATAAACAAGATATTCGAAGTGGCGGCGAGAACCTTATCGCTATGCACTAGGGACGAAGAGATCTGGGATGCCATAAAACGCGACCGGATTGTCTGGATCGGTGATTTCTACCCGGAATTAATCGGACTATTCCCCTTATATGGAGATTTAAAGCAATTCAAGAACGTCTTCGATTCCTTCGGCTCCTTCGATAAGAGGTGGGCCAACGGGCTACCATCCTATTCGGCGTGGTGGTTGCTTTGTTTATGCGAATACTACGCTTTATCGGGGGACGAGGAATACTTCCTTTCGAAAGATAAGGACATCGATGACGTCATCGCTTCCTTCGATTCGATAATAAAAGAGAATGGGATGATATCGCCAAAGGACGGCATCGTGCCAACAAACGGCGATTTCAACTACTTCATCGATTGGCCTTCCAACCAAACGAAAGACAGCGAAATCGGCTGGAGATACTTGCTTCTTATAATGCTAGCGAAAGCGAAAGACGTCTTAAGCGGTTTTAGCAAGGACGTAAGCAAAATCGAGGCGATGATAAGCCGCCTTTCCTCTTATCACTATGACGAATCGTCCTTCAAGCAAGTGACGGCGCTTGGCGTATTATCTGGCAAGATAGACGAGAAGAAGGCAAGAGAGGCGCTTAAAAAGGACGGCGCGATGGGTATGACCTGCTTTATGAGCGCGATCATCGTCAAAGCGCTCGCAAAACTAGACGAAGGCGAGTTCGCCCTAAAAACAATAAAGGAATACTATGGCGCGATGCTAAAGATGGGCGCCACCTCCTTCTTTGAGGATTTCGATATGGGGTGGCTTAAGGACGATCCAGATCCCATCACGGAATTGCCAAGGGAAAACAAGAAAAACATCCACGCCGACTATGGGAAATTCTGCTATAAGGGCCTTCGCCATAGTTTATGCCATGGCTGGTCAAGCGGATTCATCTCCTTCTTCTTCGATTACGTTCTCGGCGTCGCCTCTCTCGAACCGGGTTATAAGACGATAAGCGTCACGCCGCATCTATCGGGCTTAAGGAAAGCAAGCGGCGTCATCGCGACGCCATACGGCCCGATTCATGTGTCGCACGAACTAATCGACGGCAAGATCCATACCGAGATCGATTTGCCAAAAGGCGTGCAGATCGCGGATGGATTGATCAAATAGAGACATAGACGAATAAGCAAAAAGGCGGCTTGAACCGCCTTTTTACGTCTAAGAAATCATCGAAAGGAAAATTCGAGGGATCACAAACCCAATATCTCGATTTGGGGGTAACCGATAAAGAGACCTGAATCGAGGACGCCGACTATCGACTTTATCCTTTTTTCCATGTCGTCTGGGATATCATTGAACCAAGCGTCCAGGATATAGTTGCCATGCTCGGTGAGAACGGGGCCGTCTTTTGAGGAGCCCGCTTTACGGATATCGACTCGATATGCGCCAAGTGCCTCAAGTTCTTTTTTGACGGGATAGACGGCTTCGGGCAAAGTTTCGACCGGGACTGGAAAACGCTCGCCTAAGCGCGCCACTTTCTTCGATTGATCGACCAATATGTAGGCTTTTTTGGAGCTCGAAAGAACGATCTTCTCGCGAAGCATCGCGCCGCCTCTTCCTTTGATGAGCCTATTTTTAGAATCGACTTCGTCGGCGCCGTCATAGCACCAATCGAGCTTCCCTTCGCCAAGCTCGGAGATCGATAGGCCTAAGGAAATGGCCAAATGGGTTATCTCGTAGCTCGTCGTGACGACTTGTAGCTTTAGCCCAAGCACAGAAGCGCGATGGGCCAAGGCGATGGTAGCCAAAAAGGAAGTGCTACCGCTTCCAATGCCGATACGGTCGCCATTTTTGGCGAGGCTTGCTAGTTCCAAAGCAATCTTTCGCTTCTCCTCTTCGTGCGAGATCGAGGAGAATCCTAGCTCGTCTCTAAGCGAGCGCACCAAATCGTCGAAGGAGCCTTTGGGGCTGATATTTAATGGGTTTTCTTTTATCATGCCCATATTATCGACTCTCTCCTTTCTTTAAGCAATAACCGCACATCTTTTTTCGGTCTATGGGAGAAGCGAAAAAAGCAATTATTTTCGTGACTTTTGAATATTAGAGTATAGACTCTAGGCGATGGAAAAACCCCTTTACGACTCAAACAACAAACTAGGCGTCATGTCTTACCTCATAAGCAGCGGCTTTTTCGCGACTTTGTTAGGTTCATATATCGTCTTGATCTTCATCTCCACGAACGATTCCTTGAGGAACGAGTCGATATTGACGTCCGTCACGAGCTTCATCGGGCTTCTTATCAGCGTCTTTGGGCTATATAACGGCCTCAAGAAGAGAGCCATCCATTCCTTTTTGATCACCGGATTGCTATTGGCGTTATTAACGCTAAACGGGCTATTCCGAAGCATCATGCCGGCGCTTAGCGATAGCTCGGCCTCCCTTTCGTCATGGGGCATCGCCGCCGTTACTTGCTTCTCCTTCCTTTTCGTTAACGGGGTGATCGCTTTATTGCTTCCCCGAAAACATCTCTTCGTCAGGAAGATGATGCTAATACTCTCGATGACGATACTCGTCGCGATAGATGGCATCACCTTCATATCCGACGTCATCTCGTTAGTCCAAACGGGCGCCGCAAAAGGTCAGATCGCGTTGCTTAGTTTGCTTAGCGCCTATACTAATTTGGCTCCAATAGTCATTCTAGGCTTCTTGATCGGATACCTTCTTGACGTGCATTTCAAAAACGAAATCGTCGAAAAGAAAGACTGATTTTCTTATAAATCGATATCAAGTTCGATCGGCGCATGGTCGCTTCCGAGCGTTTCCGTATGGATTTTCGAGTCGATGAGTTTAGAAGTTAAGGAAGGAGACAACACGAAATAATCGATTCTCCATCCGGCGTTCTTTTCTCTGGCGTGGAAGCGGTAGCTCCACCAGGAATATTCGATTTTCGTTGGATATAGATAGCGGTATGAATCGATGTAGCCATGGCCAAGAAGTCTCGTGAATGCGGCTCTTTCTTCGTCTGTGAAGCCGGCATTATGGCGATTCGATTGGGGATTCTTAAGATCGATCTCATTATGAGCGACGTTAAGATCGCCGGCATAGATGACGGGTTTGTTGGAATTAAGCCCGTCGATGAATTTCAAAAGCCTCTCTTCGTATTCCAAACGGAAGGACAACCGTTTGAGTTCTTCCCCGCTGTTTGGGACATAGACGCCAAGGAAATAGAAGGAAGGGTATTCGGCGAGGATGACTCGGCCTTCCTCGCTATAAGCGCCATCATCTAGGCCATATCGGACCGAAAGAGGCTCTTCCTTTGAGAAAAGAGCGACCCCACTATAGCCTTTTTTGACTTTCGAGGTGCTTTGGTATAGATGATACCCGCTCGGCTTGAAGGGATATTCCTTGCCATCTTCTTCCGTGAATTTGCTCTCACCGATGAAGAAGATATCGGCATCGAAGGAAAAGAAAGTATCCTCGAAGCCTTTCTTGAGGATGGCCCTAAGCCCGTTAACGTTCCAAGAAATGATTTTTTTCATATTGTTTTCCTCTTTCCTAAGCCGATTTTCTCTCTAATTTTCTAACAAATCCTCGATGTTGCAACCCAAAACCAACGTTAGCCTATGAAGGGTTATAGCCTGCGCTTTGTTTATGTCGTTTTTGTTTTGCTCGTACATTTGTATCGAGCGTAGCGACACATCTGCCCTTTTGGATAACTCGCTTTGCGAAAGCCCCATCGCTTCCCTTATTCTCTTAAGGTTCGTGGTCCGTTTTCTTTTGAAATACATCTCAGCGACCCGATAAAATCTCGTTATATCCGCCTCATGCATGGTCGGATATAGCTTTCGCACCTCTTCAATCGGCAAGCATTCGTTTATCCTATGGAAAGAGAGCCCTTTCTCATATTGAAGCTGCGCTAACGCCCATCCAGACCAATACCATACGCCTTTTTTTGCCGTTCCTTTCGAAAGCGTCCTTTTATCCGGAACGAGTTCGCCAAGATAATCAAGCGAGGAGCAAGTGAGGTATTTTGGATGCCCTTTTTCAATGTGCTTAGCAAGATCGGAATCGACGAACATACGCCAAAAAGCGGACGGATCCATTCCGTTCGAATCAATGCGCTCAAGCATTGTGCCTAAATTCTCGGCCACATATGGCAAATACGAGCGGTCATATGATTGAATCGCCATTTTTTAACCCCTTTCTCATTATGTCGATTACGAATAAGTCCTTCGAAAGCGGCGCGGATTTGCGCGTCTTTTTGAAATATTCCATCCTTGCTTTCTCGCCTCTTGCCTTCCTTTTGGCGAAATATAACGCCCTGTCCGCCATCTCAAATCCTTTGAATGTTAATCTGGAGAACGCAAGCTCGCTTACGACGACGATCTGCTTTCCTAGTTCGCCAAGTTCCATTGCATGACTCAATTGCCTGACCGATATCGTGTTGTTTATGAAATCCCTTGCGAAAGCGAAATAAGAATCATCGGCCCTATATCCGATTATGACATCGTATTCGCTAACATCGATATAGAAGTTCTTAAGCAAGTATTTCTTCGCCTGAAGCGATATTTCGCTATTGAGGTCAAAGGTTCTATATTTCAAAAGCACTGCCATCCAATTCAATATTGAATAGCGTTCATCCGTCAAATCCAAAATGCGCAAGCCGTCAACGCATAGAGAGTATTCATTCGCGAAACCATTCCTCTCGTCGTTGTCGGAAGCCCATTCTTTGGCAAGTTCCAGACTCTCTGTACAATAGAATCCAAAGCCATAGTCGTTATGCGCGTTTCCTAAGTGATATCGTGGTTTTTCGATGATGTTTTTGGATCCGTGGTATAGGGTGAATTGCATTCAATGGGTCTCCTTATCAGTAAATATTATATCATTGCAATGATACAATTTAAGTAGAATTATCTATTTATCATTGGGGAAATTCCGATGAAGGGCAATTCATATTTGCCCAAAAACATTTTCACGGCGTTCTTTATAAGAAGAACGTTTTGAGCGATAATTGACTTATGTCCTTCATCCCTCTTCACGTTTATAGCGGATTTAGTTACCTTCAAAGCGCGATCCCCGTCGGAAAGCTTCCTTCACTAGCGAAGAAAATGGGCTATTCGTCGATCGGCCTATGCGATAACGGCTCCTTATCCGGATGCGCGCCCTTTTATCACGCCGCAATGAATGCCGGGATCACCCCCATCTTCGGCATGGATTATCCTCTTGAAGAGGGGAATTTCTCCTTATTCGTCCTTAACGAAGAGGGGTATCGGAATCTCTTGAGGCTCGAGAAGTCCGTAAGCGATGGCACGAAATCGTTATCGTTGCTTCGGAATAACCAGGTCGGATTAGCGAAAGTCTATCTCCCTAGCGGCGATTTCGACACGGAAACATTAAGCAAGCTTCATATCACCCTCAAAGGGATCGATTTGTTATGGCTTGGGCTACCTTATGCGCTTAGAAAAGAGGAATTGGAGAGAATCCGCTCGTTCGCCAATGAGCATTCCTATCCCCTTTTGGCCTTCCCGAAAATAGCCTATCCGAAGAAAGAAGACGCCATAGTGCTCGACATCGTGACGGCCATCCTAGAAAAGAAGACTTTGGAGCACGATAAGAAAAACGGAAGCGAATACCTCCTCTCACCCGAGGAGATTAACGCTTATTACCTCGAGGAAGAAATTAAAGAAACGGAGAGGCTAACAAATCAGATTTCCTTCTCCTTCGTTCAAAAAAGAGGAGGGTTGCTCCGTTTCCCGAATCCTCTAGGCCTATCAAGCGAGGAATATCTAAGGAAACTCGCTTTCGAAGGGCTGGCGAAAAAAGGATTCGAAAACGACAAAACCTACTTAGAACGGTTGGAATACGAACTCAAAATAATCGATGAGATGGGCTATGCCGACTATTTCCTCATCGTTTCCGATTACGTTTCCTACGCCAAAACGCATGGAGTATTAGTCGGGCCAGGAAGAGGATCGTCGGCCGGTTCTCTCGTCTCTTTCGTTTTGGGGATCGTCGATGCCGACCCAATCAAATACGATTTATTGTTCGAGCGATTCCTAAATCCCGAGAGGCAGTCGATGCCGGATATCGACGTCGATTTCGCCGATACGACAAGGGAAAAGGTCATAGCCTATCTTCAAAACAAGTACGGCAAAGAGAGGACGGGACACGTCCTCACCACCCAAGTGATCGGCGCCAAAGAAGCCCTTCGCGACATCGGACGCGTCTATAAATATAAGCAAAGCGAAATAGAGCTCGTCATCGGCACCATCATGAACGACCGCTTGAGCCTTAGGGACGACTATCGGACGTCGAAGAAATTCCGCGATCTCATCGATAGCGACGCCTATTTCCTGAAATACGTCTCTTTGGCCTCGAAAATCGAGGGGCTACCACGCCAAGCGGGGCTTCACGCCGCCGGCATCGTCCTTAACGACGCCCCTCTTAATGAAGCGGCTCCGGTCACCGTCTCTAGCGAGGTCGGATACGTCTGTTGCCTCGAAAAGGATTATCTCGAGGAGCAAGGCTTCCTCAAGATGGACCTACTAGGCCTAACGAACCTTAGCACCATCGAACGCTGCCTATATCTCATAAAACGCTTCAAGGGATTAGATATCGACCCATATTCGCTCCCATACGAAGACGAAGAGGCGATTTCCCTAATAAGAAACGGCGAGACGATGGGATTATTCCAGCTCGAAAGCCCAGGGATGAAAAGGGCCATCAGGCAAGTCGGACCGACCTCTTTTAAGGATGTGGCCGCTTTATTGGCGCTATTTAGGCCAGGGCCGATGGAATCGATACCTTCCTATGCCAAAAGGAAGAAAGAATTGGAGAAAGTCACCTATCTCTCCCCTGAACTTGAGCCGATTCTTAAAGACACCTATGGCATCATCGTATATCAGGAACAGATAATGCAGATCGCGAGGGCCAGCGCCGGTTTTAGCTATGGCGAGGCCGATCTTTTTAGGCGCGCCATCTCCAAAAAGAACGCCGATAAGCTATTGGCGTTAAAGAACAACTTCATCAACGGCTGTCTCAAAAACGGGCATAGCGAGAGGATGGCCAACGCCTTATATTCCTTGATCGAGCGTTTTGCGAATTACGGATTCAATAAGTCGCATGCGGTCTCTTACGCCGTCTTGACTTGCCGGATGGCTTACCTTAAAGCCCATTATCCAATGGAATTCTATTGCTCGATCCTTGGCGCCCTCTCCCCTAACGACGCCAAATTCAAAAACACCCTAAGCGAGATAAAGAAAAGAGGCCTTTCTCTTGCTTTGCCCGACGTCAATAAAAGCGAGGAAACCTTCGTTTTGGATGAGAATAAGCTCCGTTTCCCCTTATCGTCCATAAAAGGTTTGCCCGGCGCTTTCGCTTCCAGGGTTCTCGATGAAAGAAGGCAAAACGGCCCATTCGCCGACTTCTTCGACTTCGCCGCCAGAATGAAAAAGGCATCCGTCAGCGAATCGATCCTGATGCGCCTTATCGATAGCGGCTCCTTCGATTCCCTTTACCCTTCGAGAAACACCTTGCGTGCTACCACAAAAAGCGCCCTCGCCTACGCCGATATGGTCTATACGGATGAAGACAGCGTGCTACTAGACATCAGTTTCGAAAAGCCGGTGATGAACGTAATCGATGACGACGAGAGAATGAACCTTTCCGCCGAATACGACTCTTTAGGGCTAATGATCAGCGGCTCGCCTCTTTCCTTCTATAAGAAAGAGATTGCGGAGAAAGGCGCCATCCCCTTAGCCGAGGTCCCTTCCAAAAACGGCGAGATATTGACCTATGGCATCGTCAAGTCGATGCGGGCGATCTCAACGAGAAACGGCGGGAGAATGGCTTTCCTTGAAGTCTATGACGAGATAAGCGAGATGAGCATGGTCCTCTTTAGCGAGGCCTATAACGCCTATTTCCCTCTCCTGAAAACCGATGCCCTTTTGTATCTATGGGTGAGGAAGGACAACCGGAAAGAAGGCTCTTACATCGTCTCGAAAGCCGAGAATATCGGAGGTAATATATGAAGCATCTATACGTGATCGACGGAAACTCATTGCTTTTCCGCGCCTATTACGCGACCTCATACGGTCCTAACCCATCGATAATGCGGGCAAAGGACGGCACCCCCACAAACGCCGTCTTCGCCTTTTCGAATATGCTTGTCAAAATCCTTTCCAAAATGGACGAGGAAGATGGCATATTCGTCGGGTTCGATGCCGACGGGAACACCTTCCGAAAGCAGGAATACGCCGACTATAAGGCCAATCGGAAGCCTTGTCCCGAGGAGCTTAAGAAACAATTCCCCTTGTCGCGCGAATTCTGTCGCTCGATCGGCGTTCTTTGTTATGAGGAACACGGACTAGAAGCCGACGATCTATGCGGTTCCGTTGCTAAGAAGGCCTCGAAAGAAGGGATAACGGTCGAGGTCTACACAAGCGACAAAGACTACCTTCAGTTAATCGACAAGAACATAAGCATCAACCTCCTTAAGACCGGCTTAAGCAACGTCGACGTCGTGAATGAGTCGAATATGAGGGAGAAATACGGCTTCTCCCCGCTACAGATAATCGATTACAAGGGGCTTAGGGGCGATGCGAGCGATAACCTTAAGGGCATACCGGGCGTCGGAGAGAAAACGGCCGTCAAGCTGATTCAGGAATACGGGAGCCTCGATAAGATATTCGAAGCGGCCCCATCGATTAAGGGAAAGCTAGGCGAGGCGCTACGCGAAAACGAGGCGCTTGGGCGCGAATGCTATAAGCTCGCGACGATCGACATCAACGCCTCTCTCCCCTTCTCGCTAGACGATTTGCTTTACCAAGGCTACGACATCAAGGTCCTTAGCGACTTCGCGAAGAAGCTCGATCTCAACCAATTGCTCGCCAGAATTCCTTCGAAATTAGCCAAGAAAAGCGAGGAAACGGAGATAGTGCCGACAATCATCTCCTCTTTTGATGGCATCAAAATAGACGAAAAGATCGGGGTGGCGCTCGACATGGATTTCTCGGAATACCATGAGACCCTTCCGCTAGGCATCGCAATAGCAAATGGCGGCAAAAGCTATTACGAAACCTATACGGATTTCAAAAACGACGGGGTTTTGCAGGGAATTCTTTCAAATAAGGACATCAAGAAAGCCGTTTATGACGGCAAGGCGACGATCTATGCGCTTCACGATATGGGGCTAATGATAGAGGGAATCGAAGACGATTTGCTTCTCGCCGCCTATCTCCTCGATAGCGGTGTCTCTAGCGACCCGAACGCCATTTACCGCTCATTCGGAGTGGATCTAGGAGAAGAAAGCCTGTCTTTGCTATCCGAAGGCGATGCCGAAAGGACGTCAAAGATGGCGTACTTCGCCTTATCGCTAGCGAAAGAGGCGGGTAACCGCCTCAAAAGCGTGGACGCCTTCCGCCTTTATAGCGAGATCGAGGTGCCTCTTTCCAAGGTATTAGCCAAAATGGAGATTGAGGGATTCCCTCTCCATAAGGAAAAACTAATGGCCTATGGCGCTACCTTCGAAAAGAAGAGAAAAGAAGCCGAGGAGGCCGTCTATCGCAATGTCGGGCATTCGCTAAACATCAACTCGCCTAAGCAGATATCCGAGCTTCTTTTCGAAGAACTGGGGCTTCCTAACCACCACCATGGCGCGACGGGCGTCGACGTTTTGAAAGAACTTTATGGCAAACATCCAGTGATCAGGGAGATCTTGGAATACCGTAAATACGCAAAACTTATAAGCACCTACATCGATGGGCTGACCCCACATATAAAAGGGGATGGAAAGATCCACTCCTACTTCAACCAAGCCCAAACCTCGACCGGAAGGCTATCGAGCTCCTCCCCTAACCTCCAAAACATCAGCGCGAGAGACGAGGAAGGGAAGAAAATCCGCGAGGCATTCTATTACGATGAAGAAGACGCCGTCATGGTCTCGATGGACTATCACCAGATAGAACTAAGGATTTTGGCCGCATTATCGGGATCAAAGGCCTACATCGACGTTTTTAACGAAAATCGCGACGTCCATAGCGAAACGGCCAAATCGATTTTCGGAACGAATGAGGTGACGCCGCTAATGAGGCGCAAGGCGAAAGCGGTCAACTTCGCCATAATATACGGTTCTGGGGCCTATGGGCTAGCGGATCAAATCGGCACCTCGATCGAAGAGGCCGGAAACATCATCAAGAACTTCTATTCCGCCTATCCCGACGTGTCGGCATATCTCCAAAAACTCGTCAAAGACGTCCAAACGCAAGGATACGTCACGACGATGTTTGGGAGAAGAAGATATCTTAGGGATATAAACGACCCCAATTACGCTAAGCGGGAGGCGGCGAAAAGAGCGGCTTTGAACGCCCCCGTCCAAGGAAGCGCAGCCGATCTCATCAAGAAAGCGATGGTCGAGATCGATTCCTTCTTGGAAAAGGGTGGATACAAGAGCAAGATGGTCTTGCAAATCCATGACGAGCTCATCTTCAAGATGGACAAATCCGAATGCGAGACGCTTATCCCGAAAATCGAGAGGATGATGGTCGAGGCGGTAAAGCTCCCCGTCAAATTATCGGTTGAGGTAAGCGAAGGCCATTCGTGGTACGAGGCGAAGGAATAAGATGCCAGAACTCCCGGAAGTAGAGACGGTAAGAAGAACGCTCGAACCGTTATTGGTCGGCAAAAGAATCGACCGTGTCGACGTTTTCTACTCGAAAATCATTAAGAGCGAACTCTCCTCTTTCGCTTCTTCGTTAGAAGGGCGAGAGTTTATCGAGATAAAACGGTATGGCAAATTCCTCGTTTTCCTTTTCGACGACGATTTGGCGATGATATCGCACTTAAGGATGGAAGGGAAATATCGTTTGGAGAAGGGCGAAGGAAAGGCGAGAAAGCATGACCTCGTCGCCTTTCATCTTTCTAGTGACGAAACCCTTTTCTATAACGACGTGAGGAAATTCGGGATCCTTTGTTTGCTAAGGAAAGAAGAGCTTTTCGCCAAAGAACCGCTTAATAAACTCGGCAAGGAGCCTTTCGACATCACCGAAGAAGAACTTCTAAACGGGTTAAAGAAGAAAAAGAACGCCGCGATAAAGGAAGCGCTTCTCGACCAATCGCTAATCTCCGGAATCGGGAACATCTACGCCGACGAAATACTCATCCATTCCGGCATCAACCCTTTAAGAAAGGCCTCCTCGATAACATTAGAGGAAACCAATAGAATCCTAGAAAACGCGAGGAATATCCTCTCTTTGGCGATTTCGGAAGGCGGAAGCACAGTAAGAAGCTATCACCCAAGCGAAGGGAAGAGTGGCAAAATGCAACTTTCCCTATGGGCGTATGGCCACGAAGGGAAGCCTTGCCCGATATGCGGCTTGCGACTAAAGAAAATCAGAGTCGGAGGGAGAGGGACGACGTATTGCCCCCATTGCGAGCCTTCTTTCGAAGAGCCGTATGTCGTCGGAGTCACCGGCCCTATCGCCTCAGGCAAATCGACCGTCTCGAAATATCTCGAAAGCAAAGGCTATCGAAGACTCGACGCAGACGCGATAGTCGCCTCGCTATATTCGAAGAAATCCTTCCAAAGGAAATTAATTGCCATCTTTGGAAACGAAATCATCAAAAATGACGAAATCGACCGCAAAAAGCTCCTCGATTTTGTTTCCTCTAGCCTAGAAAGCAAGAAAAAACTCGACGATTTGGTCCATCCGATGGTCTACTCGGAAATCGAAAAGGAAATCGCGAAATCGAAGGATAAGAAAATCGTTTTGGATGTCCCTCTCCTTATCGATAGCCCATTGGAAAGGCTATGCGACGCGATAGTCTTAGTCTACGCGAAAAAGGACATTCAAAGAAAAAGGATAATCGAAAGAGGCAAGGATCCCGAAAAGTCGCTGTCCTTGAATTCCTCTTTTCCACTCGAGAAAGCCAAGCTTAAAGCGTCCCTTATCATCGAAACCGACGACTCTCCGATCGAAGAGACGTTAAAGAAGATAGACGATTGCAAATTCTTGGATTAGAAATAGGAGTCGATACCTTGCTCCATCTCGACTTCTTTTTCCACGTTCTTTTTGAGTAGTGACACAAGGCGTTTGGAGATGATCTCATCGGCGCGGCTTTTGGAATATAGGGCGCCTATCTCCGAAATCGAGAACTCGCTCGAGAAGAAAGTGCATAGCGAATTCTTCGAGCGATACGACAAAATCGGCATGATGATCTGATCGCGGACGTAATCGCTTCGATATTCGCTTCCTAAGCCATCTATGAAGAGATAGTCGACTTCGAAGAGCGTTTTCATCGTCTTTTCGAATTTCGATTTGTCTTTTATGGCGTAGTTCTTAAGCTCATCGAAACGCTTATTGGCGTCGATGAAGGCGACTGTCTTCCCCTTTGAAGCGAAGAGATTAGCGAAGGCGGCGAGGTAATAGGATTTGCCACTTCCACTTTCGCCTTTGACATAGCACCACTTCTTCGTGGCGTCCTTCTTCGCGCACTTGGTCATCGCGGTTCTTAATTCCTTTGCCCGTTCAACCTTGATCGTGGCCAAACTAAGGGAATTCCATTCCGGATCGAAGTCGCGATAAAGGAAATTCATGTCCTTCGTCATCTCGGCCATCCTGAATTTGCATGGGCCCAAACAAGAGGAGAGGCGTCCGTTTGAAGACATCGACAAAGAGCGGGACATATATGGAGAATCGCTTTGGCAATCGGATAAGCCTTTGCAAGAGTCGCAGACCTTCTTGGAATCGAGATAAGAAATAAGAAGCGTCACATAATGCGGTATTTCTTGATCGGAGATGCCTAAAGCGTGAAGCTCGTTGATTAGTGGCGTGTCCGCCATAATCTCATCCAACAAAGCGTTCGTCTTTGAGGAAAATGAAGGAGTTATTGCAGTGATTTTTTGAAATTCGCTCATATTGACCTCGCTATAATGAGTTTAGTACGCTTTCGAAATCGTCATCATCAGCGTTTTCTTTGCTTTGCGTCGAAGGCTTTTCTTCCTTCGTCACCTTCTCGTTAGTCATCTTTGCTTCGCTTGTCGTTCGCGTCTTCCTTTGGGAATTCAAGTAATTCCAGGCGTCGACGGCGTTATTGATGCCTTTTCTAACCAAGGTAGCGCCAAGTTTCTCGGTGTAATTGGCGCTTAGGATATTGTCATTGGTCGTCAGCACATAGAAAAGAAGGGCGTTGACCACGCTTTCGGGAAGGCCGATGTCGTTTATGAGCCTATCGACCAAGATCAAATCGCTCTTGGCCGGCTTATGCCCGCCTTGGATGCCTTTGAGAAATTCGACGGAGGACAAGTTATCCATCCTTCTCATCATCTTGGCTAGGCCACTGCTTCCCTTTGCCAAGCTTTCGCCGGCCTTTTCCGGGCCTTTTTTGGAATAACAATGCTTATCGGCGTATCCGATGGCGTCGCTACGGAGCTTATCGAAATCGATGCGCCTACCTAACGCCGCATTGGGGTTATATGAAATGGCGGCCAAAGAGGCCAATGCGCTTTCATCGAGGTTATATAACGTGGATATCCTCGCCAACCGGATGATCTCTTCCTTGGTGAAGCTTTTGACGTTCGCATCCGGAAGCTCTTTGGAAAGGGCTTTAAAGAAAGCGTTCCGGTCGAAAGTCAATTTGAAAGAGGCGCTTCCCTTCGAAAGGACGCCGTCGGCGTCTATTTCCATCCGAGGGAGAGAGGAGGTGTCGAGTTGGAAATAAGAGGAGAAATCGACCGATATCTCTTTCATCCCCTTCTCCTCTTCGTCTTGGGAAACGGAGTACTTGGCTTTCAAAGCGTCTCTATCCTTCGTGTCGACGAAGCGCACCAATAAGGCGTGCAATAATTCATTCGCGAAGAACTCATTTGGCGTTTTCGGCGAATAGATATGGTAGGAATAGTTTTTGTGATCGCCTTCGCTCTTGCTATAGGACTTGATTAACCCTATGGCCTCTAGCGGAGGGAGCCAATTGGCAAATTCCACTTGCTTTATCTGGTAATGGAGGAAGAAATCAGAAAAACGACGGCTCCCCTTATCCGACAAACGAAGGAGGAGAAGATAGAGGAGAACGCTTTTGGCGGAGATTATCGGGGCATAGAAATCGAAGAGGATATCGACATCGACGTCGGATACGAGGCTCTTCTTATGTGCCTCAAAAAAATCGCTTGGGCTCACCAAGTCGGAGTTCTTAAGAAAATCGTCGTTCCAAGTTTCGAAGGCCATATATTGCTATCTTATCACCAAAAGGGGCGAAAGAGGGAAAAGAGTCATAATCAAAATGGCAAAAACGGCAAGAAAACAATCTCACTATTTCTTAATAGTGCCGATGGTTTATAATACCTGCGGCAAAAAAGAGGCTAGAAAATGATCAAACGCATCGGAATATTGACATCAGGGGGCGATTCCCCAGGAATGAACTGCGCTATCCGCGCCGTAGTTAGGGCTGGCATATCGCATGGGCTCGAAGTATATGGCGTCTATGACGGCTATCGCGGCTTAGTCGAGGATAAAATCGAGAAACTGAACCGCAGCTCCGTAAGCGATATAGTGAATCTCGGCGGAACGATTTTGAAGACCGCGCGTCTGCCGGAATTCAAAGAGGAAAACGTCCGCAAAATCGGAGTCGAGAATCTTAAGAGGCGCGGTATAGAAGCTCTCGTCGTAATCGGCGGGGACGGCTCCTATATGGGCGCTAAGAGATTGACCGAAATGGGCATCAACTGCGTTGGTCTGCCCGGAACCATCGATAACGACATCGCGTCGACCGATTATACGATCGGCTTCGATACTTGTTTAAACACCATCATCGAATGCGTCGACAAAATCCGCGACACCACCGAAAGCCACTCCCGCTGCTCGATAATCGAGGTCATGGGCAACCACTGCGGCGATTTGGCCCTCTTTAGCGGTATCGCCACCGGCGCTGAGATGGTCGTCACCCCCGATCACCCAATCCCCGAAGAGGAGATATTCGCCACCTTGCGCAAAATCCGCGAGGAAAGCGAAGACAAGAGGGCAATCGTCCTCGTCAGCGAAAAGCTATTCCCGAATCTTTTCGAATTCGCCAAGAAAGTTCAAGCGGAAACGGGTTTCGACACCCGCGCCTCGATACTCGGTTACATCCAAAGAGGCGGCGCCCCGAGCGCTTTCGATAGAGTCTTAGCGGCCAGAATGGGCGCCTATGCCGTCGATTGCTTGCTCGAAGGAAAAGGCGGCATCTGCGTCGGCATGGTCAATAACGAGATCGTAAGCTACGACATCTACGAGGCTTTGAAACTTCCTCGCGATAAACACATCTCCTTGCTCCGCTATATCGATATCCTCAAATAATCCCCACGAAAATGAAACTCCATATCGACAAGAAAACGAAGATCGTCTGCACAATCGGGCCCGCCAGCGATAGCTCTGAGATGATCGAAAAGCTATACGACGAAGGAATGAACGTCATGCGCATCAATTTTTCGCATGGCACTCACGAAGAGCAGCTTAAGAAAATCGAAATAGTCCGTTCCTTCGAGAAAAACGGGATTTACATCCCAGTTTGCCTCGACACCAAGGGGCCGGAAATCAGAACCGGATACATGGAAAATGGCTGCGTTTCGGTAAAGAAGGGGCAAACGCTCCGCATCGCGATGAAGCCGCTTCTAGGAAACTCCTCGAAATTCAGCTCAAGCTACTCCGGACTATACGATGACGTCGAAGTCGGAGATCCTATTTTGGTCGACGATGGTAACCTCATCCTCCGAGTCAAAGAGAAAGACGAAGAGAATAGAGAGCTTGTCGTGACCGCCGAAAACGATCACCCGATCAAGGATCAAAAAGGGATGAACGTCCCTAACGCCGATCTTTCGATGCCCTTTATCAGCGAGCAAGACGAAAAAGACCTTAAGTTCGGAGCCGAGCACGACGTCGACGCCATATTCGCCTCGTTCGTGAGGAGGCCGGAAGACGTCCTCGAACTAAAAAATGTTTTAAAGAAATACGGAAAGCCAAATATCCCAGTCTTCTCAAAAATCGAAAACCCCGAAGGCGTCAAGAAGATCGAGGATATCATCAAAGTGTCAGACGGCGTGATGGTGGCCAGAGGCGACTTGGGAGATGAGATACCTCCCGAAACCGTCCCATTGGTTCAGCGAAGGATCATCAAACTATGCCGCAAATACGGCAAACCCGTCATAACCGCCACTCAAATGCTCGATAGCATGACGACGCACCCAAGGCCGACGCGCGCCGAAGTAAGCGACGTCGCGACCGCGATCGACGAAAGCTCCGACTGCGTGATGCTTAGCGGCGAAAGCGCGTCTGGCAAGTATCCAAGCGAATCCGTAAGGATGCAAAAGAACATCGCCAAAGCCATGGAAAGCGAACTCCCCTATGAAAACCTTTCAAAGGAAGCATTCGACTCTTCGGAGAGGACGATTAACGACGCCATCGCCAATAGCATCGCGAACACCGCTTTACTAATAGGGGCAAAACTAATCGTCAACTTCAGTCAAACGGGAAATAGTTCGAAAAGAATGTCGAAAGCCCGTCCATCTTGCCCGATAATCTCGATAACCAACAGCCGAAAAGCCTGTTTGGAAAGCGCTTGGTATTGGGGCGTATATTCCCATTTGATTCATACTTCCATGCCTGATTTCATCGAGGAAATGGAGGCGTTGGCGCTTAAAATGGCAAGAGATCTCGGAGTCGAGGAAGGCTCTCCCATCATCATTGCCGGCGGCACTCCGACGGGAGCTGGCAAAACCAACTTCATGCGAATCGTGAATGTCCCTGGCATCCACGACGTCGATTAATTTCTCTTGACTTACGTTTATCGCTTTCTAGAATTGAGGTGCGTTGAAGGAGACACGCCTAGACGGCTATAGCCATTTGGGTACCACTCCCGAGCACCAAGCGAAATAAGTTTGGCGTCGCCCCATCGCGTTAAGAGGGGAAAGAGCGTCAATCTTTTGGCGAATTGAGGTGGTACCGCGCGGAAGCGTCCTTGTAATGAGGGCGTTTTATTTTTTGCCCAGAAAGGAAATCGTATGAAAGTCATTTGCGAAGGGAAGGAATTCGAGCTCGAAGACGGCGCAAGCGGATTCGCCGCGCTCAAAGTCATCTCGCCAGAGAAGAAGAAAGAAGTCATTGCCGTCAAAATCAACGGCAAAGCGGCCGATTTAAGAGAAGAACTAAAGGACGAGGGAACCATCGAATGGATCGAAATCGGAAGCGATGAGGCTTTCGAGATCCTAAATCACAGCACCTCGCACCTTATGGCCGAGGCTTTGACTCATCTATACCCCGGCATCAAATTCGGATTCGGGCCAGCGATTGAGGAAGGATTCTATTACGACGTCGATTTGGGAAGCAATCCCCCGATCACCGAAAACGACTTCCCGAAAATCGAGGAAGAGATGAAGAAATGCGCGAAGGAGAATTCGCCATTCATTCGTAAAGATATCGACGCCGGCGAGGCGAGAAAAGTATTCGCCGATAACGAATACAAGCAAGAGCTCATCAACGAGCACGAAAACGAATCCTTATCTATATATACGCAGGGAGATTACGTCGACTTCTGCCGCGGACCGCATCTTCCTAGCACCTCCTATATCAAGCACTTCAAGCTTCTAAGCGTCGCCGGCGCCTATTGGAGAGGCGATAGCAAGAATAAGCAATTGACGAGGATATACGGCACCTCTTGGTGGAGCGAGGAAGCCCTTAAGGAACATTTGGATATCCTAGAGAAGCGTAAGGCCAACGACCACCGCAAACTCGGGCGCGACCTCGAACTATTCTTCATTAGCGACTACGGCCCTGGTTTCCCCTTCTTCTTACCAAACGGCATGGTCTTAAAAAATAGCCTTTTGGACTATTGGCATAACATCCATCGCCAATATGGGTATCTCGAAATCGAGACCCCGACGATGCTTTCAAGGGAATTATGGGAGACGAGCGGGCATTGGGACCACTATAAGGAAAACATGTACACGACCAAGATCGACGAAAAGGATTTCGCGATCAAGCCGATGAATTGCCCTGGCGCCATCTTGGTTTATAAGAACGCCATCCATAGCTATAAGGAACTTCCTTTGCGTTATGCCGAATTAGGCCACGTCCATCGCCATGAGGCAAGCGGCGCCCTTAACGGTTTGTTCAGGGTGCGCGCTTTCACGCAAGACGATGCCCATATATTGCTCCGCACCGATCAGATAGAAGACGAAGTCAAACGCATCATGGCCTTATTTGACGAAGTCTATGAGGTCTTCGGACTAAGTTATCACATCGTCCTTAGCACGAGGCCCGACGACTATATCGGTGAGAAGAGTTTCTGGGACATCAGCGAAAAAGCCCTCGCGAAAGCCTGCCAAGATAGCGGACACACCTACGAAATCAATCCTGGCGACGGCGCGTTCTACGGTCCTAAGCTCGACTTCAAGCTCAAGGATTCGATGGGCAGGACCTGGCAATGCGGCACCATCCAACTAGACGTCAACTTGCCACACCGCTTCGGCTGCACCTATGTCGACCAAGACGGGCAAAAGAAAGAGCCGGTCATGCTTCACCGCGTCGTCTTCGGCTCCGTCGAGCGTTTCATCGGCATCATCACCGAGAATTATGGCGGCGCTTTCCCAACGTGGCTTTCCCCGACTCAGGTCAACATTCTCCCCGTCAACTCCAAAGCGCATTCCGAATACGCCCATAAGATCAACGACATCCTCTTGTCGGAAAACGTCCGAAGCGTCGTCGACGATGGCGATGAGAAGCTAGGATATAGGCTTCGTAACGGACAGATCAAGAAGATACCGTTCACCTTGGTCGTCGGCGAGAAGGAATCGGAAAACAACGAAGTCACTTACCGCGTCTTCGGCAGCGACAAGCAAATCACCGTTTCCTTCGACGAATTCAAGAAGATAATCCATAATTCGATCGATAAGAAACTCCGTTATTAAAAAGAAAAAGGCCATGAAGCGCGAACTCCATGGCCTTTTAAAATACTTTCTTAGATGTCGCGTGGGAAACGGACGGTCGGAGAGGAAGAAGAGAAATGGCGGTCAACGTTTTTGGCTTCGAGTTCGAGAAGTTTCTTCTTGAGTTCGAGCCCACCGACGTAGCCTACCAAATCCCCGTCTTTGCCGATGACGCGATGGCATGGGATAAAAAGAGGGAGAGGATTGCGGTTTAGAGCGTTCCCGACGGCGCGGGCCGCTTTCGGCTCGCCGATGGCGGCAGCCACTTCCTCATAGCTTTTCGTTGAGCCATAAGGGATCGTGGAGACGTATTCATAGACCTTCTTCGTGAAAGGCGTCGTCTCTGGATTGAGCTTTAAGGTGAAAGAATGCCTTTGCCCAAAGAAATACTGATTGATCTCCATGATGGCATCGTATAGGCAGGTATTCTCCTCATTCACGGCATTCGGGGGATCGTAGACGCCGAAAATAAGCCTAGTCAAGGCTTTATCTTCCGAGATGACGGTCACATCTCCGGCCGGTGTGTCGTAAACAGCATAACGCAGGGACATAACGCTCCTTTCAGACAACGATTGGTGTTTTTCTTCCTAATATTTATAGCGAAAAGAGCAAAAAAATGCAAATATTCGACCGAAAATGATGGAAAATGGCGAAAATAAACCGAAAAATCACTTTTCCTTCGTCATTAGATAACAATTTTGGCTACGTTTGAAACCGAATTTCGAATAGAAGGAGTCAAGCGTGCCAGAGGTATAGAACATCGTGTTTCTTACCCCACTCTCTTCCAAAGCGAGCATAGCGCCCTGCATTAGCGTAGATCCTAAGCCTTTCCCCATATAAGAAGGATCGACGAAGCATTCCAACAATGTCGCTTCTTTCCCTTCGGGACGAGGCAAGAGGAAGCCAAGCAAAGCTCCTAACGGCACATCTTTTTCGTCGACGAGCGTGAAAGCGACCGAAGAAGGCATATGAAAAATATCGCTTAGCCTCTCTAAGCAACGCTCACTCTCCCAGCTCTCATTCCATGGCGGAAGTTTGAAGCTTTCCTTCATAATCATGGCGAGTTTTGGTAAATCGCCTTCAGCCGTTTTTCTGATCTTGTATTCCATAGGTCTAGACCTACGAAATATAGCATATGGCCGCCAAACGGACAAATATATTGACTTTTTTCGGAAAACGTTCGTTTTTCTCTTGCATGTCGCTTTTCGGCGTGGATAATTTACGTGTCGATAAAGTAGAAAGCAGTTCGCCATGAACTCGCCGGACCTTCAATGAGGGTCGGCTTAGGCTACAGTAGGATCATCTTACTAGGTATGCGCGTGGCGAATTGGCCACGCTATTTTATTCTTCAAGGAGGAAACAACCATCGCTTACATCAATCCGCGTGATCGTCGCCGCCCAGAAAAGCGCTTCGACCCCATCAATGAGCACGTCCGCTATCCGGAAGTCCTCGTCATCGGTCCTAATGGCGAGCAATTAGGGAAAATGTCGAGCGGCGCCGCCAATCAACTGGCCGCCAGCTATGACCTCGATCTCTATTGTGTAGCCCCAAACGCCCATCCGCCCGTCTGCAAGATCCTAAATTACGGGAAGCTTCGCTACGAGCAGCAAAAGCAGCAAAAGATCTCGCGCAAGAACCAACACGTCACGGAGCTAAAGCAAATCCAACTCACTCCGCAAATCGGACAGCACGATTTGGAAACGAAGGCCCGCAAGGCGCGTGAGTTCCTCGAAGAAGGGAACAAGGTTCAGGTGTGCGTCGTCTTCCGTGGAAGGCAACTCTCCCACAAGGAAGTCGGCGAAGAGGTGATGACCCGTTTCGTATCAGCCCTCGAAGACATAGCGAACGTCGATAAAGCGCCGTATTGGGAAGGTAAATGGTATAACTCAATCCTGGCGCCCAAAAAGAAATAGGAGGAACAACGATGCCGAAAATGAAAACGAGCAAAACGCTCAGCAAACGCGTCCGCTTCACCGCGAGCGGAAAAGTCAAAGTCCACCACTCTGGCATGGGACACTTGGCTCCACGCAAAACCCGCAAGCAAAGGAAACACCTTGCCGGTGACTACTACCTCAACCCAATCGACCAAAAGAGGGTTGAAGGAATTCTTGGAAAGAAATAAGGAGAAGAACAATGAGAGTAAAGAATAGCGTCAAGACGCATGCTCGTCGCAAGAAAATCCTCAAATTAGCCAAGGGCTATTTCGGTTCCAAGCATCTTCTCTTCAAGACTGCCAAGGAACAAGTCCTTCATGGCTATAACTACGCCTATCAATCCCGTCGCGATGTCAAAAACGACTACCGCAAACTTTGGATCAAGCGTATCAACATCGCCGTCCGTCCATATGGCTTGAACTATAGCAAGTTCATGAACGGCCTCACCAAAGCCGGAATCCTCGATAAAACCGGACATGGCCTTAACCGCAAAATGCTTAGCGAAATGGCCATCAACGACCCGACTGCCTTCAAAGCGCTCGCCGAGACCGCCAAAAAGGCTCTCTAATCGAGATAACCAAAAAACAAAATCACCGCGATTTGCGGTGATTTTTTCATATTTGGCTTCTATTTATTCGGGAATACCACTTCTTCTCCGGCTTTGATGAAGCAGCCTTTGGTGTCTCTTATGGCTTCTTCAATCAAGGTTTCGTAGTCGAATTTCTTCTCGTAATATTCGCACTCTTGGATCCTTGGCTTGGTGCTTGGGCGTTTGGGTTTAAAGATCGTGCAGCAATCTTCGAATGGCCGAATCGAGACTTCATACGTTCCGATCTTTTTGGCTATGTCGATAATCTGAAGCTTATCCATGCAAGCCAACGGGCGAACGACGGGGAAGGAAGTCACGTCGTTAATGGCAATCATCGAATCGAGGGTTTGCGAGGCCACTTGTCCTATCGATTCGCCATTGGCAATGCCGATGCAATGACGATCCTTCGCTAATCTCGTCGCCAAGCGATACATCATCCGCCTCATTATGGTGATGCAATAGGATTCGTCGCAATTTTGGTAGATGGCAAGCTGTAGTTTCGTAAATGGCACGATGTGGAGCTTGATCTCCCTTTGGTAGTTGGAAAGGGTCTTCAAGATGTCCTTAAGCTTATCGATGACGGCATCGCTAGTATAAGGAGGGGCGGCGAAATGAATGCAATCGATTCTTACGCCGCGCCTAAGAAGC
Source organism: bacterium (assembly GCA_963616935.1). GTDB lineage: Bacteria > Bacillota_I > Bacilli_A > RFN20 > CAG-826 > UBA4951. The sequence goes on from CAVEMS010000002.1 coordinate 146,802, forward strand.
AAGTAACTTGCGACTGGCGAATCGATCCCGCCGCTAAGCATCATCATGACCTTGCCGTTCATCCCAAGGGGATATCCGCCAGCCCCGAGATAAGAATGGGCATATAGGTAACAAGCGTCGTATCGGAGTTCGACATGAAGCAATATGTCGGGGTTATGAACGTCGACGGTCAGATCGCTGTTCTTAAGGATATAGCCACCGATTTTCTTCGAAAGCTCCATCGAATCGAGAGGATAGGTCTTGTCCGCTCTCTTGGTGGCCACTTTGAAGGTCTTCCCCTCTTCCTCTTTCACCAAACTTAAGGCGGCTTCGAATATCTTATCGATATCTTTTTCGCATTTTTTGACTAAGGAAATGCGCTGGATTCCACTCACATCGAGGAGCTTGGCCAAAATGGAGGAAGCATCCTCGTCGTTGATTTTGACATAGGCGTGGTCATGGTCATAAGTGAGCTCAGCGCCAGGGAATTCGCGGATGGCGTAACGGATGTTCTTGGCGAGTTCCTTGACGAAAAGGCGACGATTGGCCCCTTTCGTCCCGAGTTCACCATAATGCACTAAGAAATAAGCGTCGTTCATCTTCTGATTGTCCTTTCTAATATGGAATTAAGCGCTTCGACGAATCCATCGACCTCTTCTATGGTCGAATCGGCGCCAAAGGAAACGCGTATCGAGTTTCTGGCGTCTCCTTCCTCTTTCCCGATTGCCAAAAGAATATTGGAAATGGGCTCTCCTTTGGAACTGCAAGCCGAGACGGAAGAGACGTATATCCCTTCTTGGCTAAGCGCTTCGACGACAACGCTGGCCTTCTTGCTTTTTAGAGAGAAATTAAGGATATACGGCGAAGCATTTAATGGGGAATTGATGGAGATTTCCGGATTTTTGGATAATTCTAGCCGCAATTTCTCATTTAAAGACGTAACCTTCGATAAGTTTTTCTTTTGCTTTGCCATCGCCTCATTCAAGGCAACGCTCATCGCCATGATGGATGGGTAATTCAAGGTGCTGCTACGATATCCATATTCCTGTTCTCCGCCATCGAGCTGCGGCTCGAAAGCGATGGATTTCTTGCAAACGAGTCCCCCTATCCCTTTCGGGCCGCCGAATTTATGGGCGCTAAAGGAAAAGAGATCGATATTGCCGTATTTCAAATCCGTTTTGCCGATCGTTTGGGTGGCGTCGACGTGAAGATAGGCCTTCGGAAAGCGATGGACGATCTTCGAAATCGCCTCAATGTCGTTAATCGAGCCTAGCTCGTTATTGGTGCCGATAACGGAGACCAAAGTCGTATTGCCGTCGATTTTCTCTTGTAAATCATTCAAGTCAACCGTCCCGTCGCCCTTGCTTTTTAAATAAACGACGTCATAGCCTTCTTTTCTTAAAGCCTCAAAAGGCTTGCTGACGCTAGGATGTTCCAAAGAAGAGACGATCAAACGTCTTCCTCTATTCGAATAATGCTTGGCGATGCCTTTGATTGTGAGATTGTTGCTCTCGGTGGCGCTCGAAGTGAAAATCACGCGGTAATCGTTAGAGGAAAGGCGAAAGGATTTCAGAACCTTAATTCTCGCTTCGTCGATTTCGCGCATTAACGCCCTGCCTAAAGCGTGGTTGCTAGAGGGATTAGCAAAACGAAGAAGGCAATCGTTTAGCGTCGAAAGCGACTTCTCATTGATTGGGCTTGAGGCGGCGTGATCAAGATATATCATTCGTTTATACCGGAATTCGCGTCGATTTGCCTAAGAACCGATTCACTCATATTCGAGGAATTGGAGAATTCGCCTTCGGCAAAAAGGCTCTCGCTTTGGGAAAGGGCATTGTCGATCGCTTTGTCGTTAGAGCGATAACGATTGGCGAAAACAATGTTCTTCTCGGCTTTGGCGACGCCTTTTTTTGCGTTATCGACGTCAGAAAGGAATCTATCGCCATTTTCGATAAGCCGCTCATGGAGTCTTTTCACCTCATTGACGTTTATCGGCCTCGTTCTAAGCGTCTTATATAGCGAATCGACGCATTTATAGAGTTCTTCCAATTCGCTGCTCAGTTTAGAATCGACTTTGGCGACATTTAGCGAGCGGATGTCGTTCTCCGCCTCGACGAATAGCGAATCGTATTTTCTGAGGGCGTTTTCCGCGCCATTTGCCTCGTCCTTCAAAGAAGTCAGATGTCTATCGAAGGAAACAATCATCGAATCCGCTTTATCGCTGGCTTCTTTGAGCGAAGATAGCCTCTCTAGAAGTATCGAATAAGGTTGCTTGATCCCACTATGCAGGCAATTATCCAACGAACGCTTGGCGTTGCTTGCCTCTCCAATCGCATTCTTTATCTCTTCCATAGCGGCATCGTCATCGCCTGTGATAAGGTAAATTTCACGGACCTTAGGAAGATCGTGGTTCATTTTGTAGAAGCGATTCTCGATTGTGCTTTGCTTCTCGTAAACCTCATTGCATTCCTTCTCGAAGATGGCTCTGTTCTTCTTCTCTTTCTCGAAATCGGCCAAATTTCCTTCGATCTTAAGAATCATTTCATCCAAGTACGGCTCGATGCCGTTTAGGGAAAGGGCTTTGACGGAATCGGCCAAACGCGATAGGCGTTCCTCGTATCCGGCGATGTCGTTTTTGGCGATGATGTGATTCAAAGGATATCCTTCCTCGGCCATCTCCTCATAACGGTTTCTAAGAGAACTGATTTTGTCTGGGATGACATTCGATATCGTGACGCAGATTTTCGGGAGGATACGGAGCGCTTTGACGCATTCTTCGACTATCGGATCGATTTTGGTCGATACGGTTTCCGAAACGTCGGAATAACTCGCCCTCTCGATCGAATTATCGCATTCATCGAACAAAGAATCGATTTTTTTGAAGAGCTTTTCAAAACTCTCAACCACAAGCGAAAGCTCGTCTTTCTCAGAATAATAGAATTGCTTCATCTCGCGGTATTTCTCTTTGGCTTTTTGGAAGGAGGCTTTCGTGTCTTCCTCAACCTTGAAAAGCGCCTGAAGCGAATCGTCGAGCTCGGTGACTTTCGAATGGTATTCGGCGATCGTGCTCTTGGCGATCTGGAAATATTCCTTGAGTTCCTTGAAATGCTTTTCGTTGATCAAATCACGGAGGCTATTCACGGCCGCTTGAGCGGAAGCGTCGTCTACGTCTCGTATATCGTTATACTTCTTCTTCCACTTCGCATATTCGTCGTTATAGACGAGATTGAAGGAGGAAATGGCCTCAAGTCTTTTGATGAATTTGTTTATCTCCCCGAATAATGAAGCGTGGTCCCTTTCGAAAATCGAAATCTGCTCATCGGCAGCTCGTTTGATCCTTAGATTAGCGAAAACGAAGAAATACAAAAATGCAAAAACAGCAGCGACAAACGCCGCCGACGAAACGCATATGGCAACGATGCCAGGGATACCTATAAGTGAGCTAACGAGCAAATTAGACATAAAAAACCTCCGCTTTCTCTATCTTATCACCTTCTCTCCCTCTATGGAGAGAAAACAAAAAGTCTCTTCCAATTTTGTCAAGACGAGTAAAATATAGGCCATGAGCGGAGCAAAAAGACCGAAAAATGCTAAAGAATGCTTAGAAAAAGCGTTTTTGAAAGAATTCAAAAAGCATCCCCTAAGCAAAATAAATGTGTCGAAACTATGCAAAAGCGCAGGCGTTAAAAGAAGCGCCTTCTATTACCATTTCGCAAGCGTCAGGGATATGCTCAACTCAATCGAAGACGATTTCATCGAAGCCTATAACGAAAGCGCCGTGAAAGTCTGGTTGGCCTATAAAAAAGGCGATGACGATTATCATAAAGCGGCCGAATTATCGCTCAAATATCTCTATAAAAACCAGGATCTGCTAACAACGATACTCTATAAAAATTCCGATTGGCGGTTCGTGAACGAATGGCGGAAAAACATCATGAAGCAGCTATCAAGGCTCTTCGAAGAAAGCGACGATGCTAGCATCTATATCGCCGCAAGCGCCGTCATAGCCTTTTACCGCTTCGCCATCATGAAAGACATCAAGATTGAAGAGGTAAACCCCGAATCACTCATTTCCTTGATCTCAGCAATCCTGAAATCGGAGCCGAAAATGATGGAAAAAGCCGCCGAATAACGGCTAAAAGAAGAATTTTGTTGACGAAGAGCATAGCGATAACTATAGTTATCCATGCGTAAAGGCTAGCAGGCCTTCTATGCTTCCGTCTGACGTCTTCGAAAAAAGTAAGTAATCTCACGCTAGTGAGGCGAAATGAAGACACCCGGGAAGTGGGAGAAGCCCTCTAATCTTTGTTTACGCAAAGAAAGGAGACATGAAATATGTCAAAATTTACCGGATCGAAGTGGAAGAAATCACGCCACCTCAAATTTAGTATTCTCGAAACCGGCGACGAACTCAAAAAGAGAGAATACGGCCCAGGCCAACACGGCCAAGATCGCAAGAGAAAGCCAAGCGAATACGGCGCCCAGCTTCTCGAAAAGCAAAAGCTCAAGGAACTCTATGGTGTCAATGAGCGTCAATTCCGTCGTCTCTTCCTCATCGCCAAGAAGGAAAAGACCGTCACCGGACTTGCTTTCTTCCGTTTGCTTGAGAGTCGCTTAGACAACATCGTCTACCGCATCGGCTTCGCCCGCACCCGTGCTGGTGCCCGTCAACTCGTCAACCACGGCCACATCACCGTCAATGGCAAAAAAGTCGACATCGCGAGCTACATCTGCAAAGTCGGCGACCAAATCGGTTTGAAGGAAACGAGCCCTCTCAAAGTCGTTAAGGAATCCCTCGACGGCAAGCCAAACATCCCAGCGTATGTCAGCGTCGATGCCGAGAAGTACATCGGCAAATTCGAGCGTTTGCCAGAACGTAACGAGCTCTCCAAAGACATCAACGAAGCTCAAATCATCGAATACTACAACCGCTTGCTCTAATCGCAAAACGGCGAAATATTCAAAAATCCCACGCAAAAGTGGGATTTTTTTCATATATAGAATTCAATTATTCGAGAAATCAATCTCTTCGTAGGAAGAGAAATCCGGAAAGGAAATGTCATGGTTTTCGGAGAAATCCATAGCGACGTCTTTCTTGACCCCTATCGAAAGAGGTATGGCGACGCTCCCCTCCTCTACGTCATCCATCGAAAGGATATAATCCATCATTTTGCTTTCATTGAAGGAAATATTCACGTCATAGGAAAAGGACGATATCTTCATCTGATCGTAAACGACGGATACGTCGATCTGGCTATCGTCGATGGTATTCAAAAAAGGCTTCACGTTTCCTTTGAGCGAATCGACGATTTTTTGCTCATCCGCACCGCCTTTTTCGGCAATCTCGCCAAAAAAGGAATCCAATAAATCGATGTCTTCGAGCAGCGTTCCAGCGATGTCTTCGATCGTTACGGCAAAGGTGTATCTTGGTTTGCCTGCGTATCTCTCATAAGTGCTATCGATTTCTATCTCGCTATTGACGATATTGCTTAGAAGCGCGGGAAAGAAAGTCGACAGAGTATCGGAAACGGGAAGCAAGCCACTATCGTCGATTTCCTTGATTTCGCTATCCGAAAGGGTTATTTTCGCACCATTTTTCGGAAACGCCTTAGGCGATGACCCATTTCCGTGTTTGAACATCCCTAAAGCAATACCATACTTGATCAATCGATAGCCGGCATCATTCGGCTTCATATAAAAAACGCCGTCTTTAAGATAACTATCAATCTCGAATTCCTTGCCATCTAGCGCCAAACTCGAGGCAGGCACATTCTCTGCCGTCACCGCCGCTTTTTGCACATGATTTTCGGCTTTTAGTTCTTTGAAGGAATCGCTCTTGAGGGAGGAGAAATAGGAAACCTCGCTTTCCGGAACGATTTTCAAGGAGCTGGCTTTGGTGGCGACATCTATGAAATAAGGGTCTTTGTCACCAAATAATCCAGTCGAGATAGTCGCGTCTTTATATGAAAAGCCATAGGTCGGTTTTGCCGAGGTCATGCCAATTGTGTCGTAATCACGAAGGGAAATAAGATCGGCTCTAAGATAACGGTAATTGACATCCGCTAGCACAGAATCCTTCGACGAATCCGATGAAACATCGGAAGTCTTTTCCCCATCGTCGCAACCAGATAGCAACAAGCAAGAGGCTATCGCTATCCAAATGATTTTCTTGTTTTTCATATCTAGATTATCCAACCTTTCGTAGAAAGTTAGTAGAAAAATCAAGAATAGCTCGTGCAAGCTTTGCTTCTATTCGTGTTCATGAAAGAATTCCAAGCCGAGGAAACATCAGACCAATAGTTGCCGCCTGGGGCGGAATTGTTGATCGTTCCTTTCGCCGTTGCGGTGAATTTGATTAGCGATCCGGTTGAGAGAATTTGCTGCTCTGGGATGGTCAAAGAACTTAGATATCCTTCGGAAACGCTGCCATAATCGCCGCCATTTAGTTCGATCGAGAGATCCTTCAAAATGGAATTATTCGCCAAGGCGCCTAGATTTATCCCAACTTTCCACGTCGGATGGTTGCTATTATTGGCGACGTATTCATATTGCGTCAAAAGGTTCTCATAGGCCTTAGAGGTTTCCTTGGTATTCGTGAGATTGTCGAGATAGCTTTCAAGATCCAAACCCAATATATCGTATAGAACCATATGGGCGATGGTTTTCGATCCGCTTAATTGGTCGGTGCTATATTTGACAACGTCGTCGGTAGCGGTTTTGTTGCTGCCAAAATATTTATAAGAATTGTACGAGGAGATATAGAGATATCCTTTTTGATCCGCCAACGCCGTTTCTTCTCCCGTCTCATTGGTCTTATCGACATCGATATTGTCATAATATAAGGTAGATGTTCGTTTGTTGTCGCTATAGAAGAGATTGTAGTTCCTCGAAACGATATAAACGCTGATATTGGAGACCACGCCATAGACCTTGACGACCTCTCCTTTGACATAGATATGGAAATCGAGTTTGAGATCCATGCTGATGCTAAAGATGTTCAAACTGACCTTCACGGAATCGCTATAGAGGCGGTAGGTTTCCCTCTTCGATTCGTTTAGCGCCGCCTCGAGAAGCTTGTCGACACCGTCGAATTGGAAATAGTTGCCATCGGCGAAATCGGTGACGACGCTTAGTTTCGAATCATCGAACGACGTCCCGATGAGAGTTATGACGGCGTTTATCGTGTCGTCTTTGTATTTGAGGCCCTTTATCTCAAGCGAAGCAAGCTCCGAGCCGACGAAATTCAAAACGATGTCGAAGCTACCCCCTTCCTCTAGCCCAAAGGAAGCGGAATCCATCGTGAATACGCATTTATCGGCCGAAAGCGAAGCGCTCTTCATGACGCTCGTCGCGATGAATGGGCCGTATCGATTGGCCGTCAAAGCCCCTACCACGTTAGACATCAAAGCCATTCTGATGGGGTCGAAGAATTTGGCGAAGCGCGGATCGTTGTCGTTATATAAGCCAACCGCTAAAGCAATGATCGAATTGAGGTCTTTGATGCTCATTTGCCCGCGCATCCCCTCATTGTTCGAATCGCCGTCGTTATAATGGAAACGGGTGACATCGGTATCTTCTAGTCCCGTGACATCGACCAAGACGTGATTGTTCTTTGTCGTGCCGTCCTCAACCTTGTGCTTGAGGGTCACATCGCCAGAGCCCTTCTTCATTCCTTCGTTCAGATCGAAATAAACGTTGCCGCTGATTTCGGGATATCCAAGCCCATTACTATCGAGAACGCTGGCATTGAAAGAGAGATTAACTCTCTTCTTTTGGAATATGCTCTTCATTTGCGAAGCGAAGGTCGGAAGCCCGTCGAGTTCGAAATAGCTCGCTTCGTCACACATCTTTTCGGCATAATCCGTGAGGGTTATAACCAATTTGCTGAAATTCGCAGTCCTGACTACGATATTTTCGAAAACGGCTTCCGTGACTCCATTGTCATTCGCGTCGAGCGTAAGCGTCAACGCCGAATCCTCTCCAAAACCGAAATCAGCAAGCCTTAAAGAAGCGACAATCTTATCGTCCGACGTCTGAATCGAGGATATGGCGGATATGGCCGAATCATAACGGCCGTTCCTGATATCTTTGATCACTTTGCTATCGGTTAGGAAAGAAAGAACGCTATCGGATGAGCCAAAGGAAGAAATCTCGTCCTCGAATATCGCCAAAACGCTATCGAAAGTGACGGAATCCATGGCAAGATTCATGACGCCATTGTATTCGACGAAGGCCTTCCAACCGTCTTCCCGTTCTTCTCTTGAGACGAAGGAAAGGGATTTGCTCCCCTGCTCATCGTCGATTCCATAGCCGCTAGCAAGGATGTCGCCATTCATTTTCTTTTCGTTCAAGTCGAAATTGAAAGAGCCGGACAAATCGAATTTTTCCTCGATTTCCTTCCCTTTTTCCTTGGAGAAATTCGTTTGATTGGTCAAGTTTGCTTGGAAGGCAAAACCGGCTTTCTTGCTCTTTGCTAATTTCACCGCTTTTTTGACTAGCCCCATCGAGTCGACGATCTGCGTATAGGAAGACGAATCGGAAGGCTTTAATGAGGAAAGGGACGAATAATCGACGTCGTCATCAGAGACAACGAAAGAGAAAGAGAAAGAGAATTCATCGATTTTTAGCTCATCTCCATATATCTTCTTAAGCCCATATCGTCCATCGGTCTCAAAATAGATTTTGCCTTCCATCACGTTTGGGAAAGCCCAAGAGAAAAGATAGGAATCGGTGGCGATCGATTCGGAAGAGAAAGTGGCTTCAACGGTATCCTTTTCCTCCTTTTTATCGCTCTTTATGAGCTCATCGATCCAAGAATAGAAAGAAGAAGGAATCTTGATCGAATCCTTTCCGAAGATCGAGACGATCGAATCGAAAAGGGATTCGAAATCATCGGTGCGATAAGCGTAACGAGCGCCTAGTAAACTCAAATACGAATCATCCGAGGAAAGATGAACGAGGAGAGGCAAAGAGACATCGTTATAGACAAGGGAACCGTCGACGTGGAAAAGGAAATCGTCTTTCTTATATATCGCGAGGTTGGCGCTTGAGACGGAAAGATCGCTATAGCTATTCTTATCAACGTCTGGATATTTAGCGGCAAAGGTCAATTTGCCTTCCAAGCCACTATTTTCGCTTAAACGGTTCTCAAACTTGCGCAAAGCGTCTTCGCCCTGCGGCAAAACGTTTGTCGGCCTCTCTTCGTTCGGTTTGTTTCCATCGTTTCCGATAGTCAAAACGGAGGAAATCGATCCGAGCATCAATATCGACATGAAAAAGCGGGAGCAAGCTCCTTTCCTAAACGGTTTTTTAAGCGCTTTTCCAAAAATCATCGCAAAACCCCGTCTTTTTTAGTGAGTGGCTCCAATTTCGGCGGTAGCGATAACGTCAGAAATCGAGGAGGACAAGGAATCGCTAAGCGTTTCCCCGACCTCCACTAATTCAGCATTCAAGGAGAAATCGACGCGGACGCCGGCGAAGACGAAGGCGCTTAAGCCGAGCTTCGTCAAGTATCCTGAATCGTTTACTTTGGCGCCGAGGGACGCTTTGATAACGTAATCGGCATCGAGCATCGCGCCAATGTTGAGATCCATCGAATAATCGTTGGTGTCAGCATCGTACGAAACATCCTCTAGAACATTCTCATAAGCAAGTTTCATATCGCTTCCAAGCGGTAAAGAGGCAACGGACTCCCCGTCCGATGAGGAAATCATATTGAGGTAATACGGTTGAACATTTAAGACGTCTCCGAGCACAAACTTGAGAAGATTCTCTTCGTTTGAGAGATATTCTTTCCCATAGGTTCCGGAATTCGTCTCATTCCAATCGATTTTGGTTCCGCTTTCGCGGTCTTCATCCGTCTCGTATCCATGGAGTCCGAATGGGTTATTGCCAACCAAATAGAAGGCGCCGTTCTTATAGACGAGCTCAACGCTTCTCGTGTAGCCGACGAAGATGCTATATTGGCTATTCACGGCCGGAATGAGGGGAATATTTGATAATTTTGCATAATATTCCCAACCGTTTTCCGTGTAATTGGCAACGAAATCGATATCCAAATGGATGATATTCGCCGTCCATAAGGTGACATCGGCTTCCGCTTTGACGTGATAGGTGTCGAAGTCGGTCGCGGTGTTGATGGCAGCTTTAGCTAAGGAAGCAACGGAAGAGAAATCGTTATATTCGCCTTCGCTATAGGTAAGCGCGCTTTCATTCGCATTATCGTATTCGCCTAACGAAATCTTCAAAGCGACTTTGACTCCGTTTATTTCGGTTTCGAGAAGTTCCAAGGAATCGACTTTATAAGTAAGTTCGCCTTCCTTATCCACGCTTGGCGTCGATGCGTAATTGATGGCGAAGCTCACGCTCTTATCAAGGCCGAGTGCCTTAGGGTTAATCGTGAAGATGCTTCTTTCATCGGTGAATGTGTAGCTTTCGAGGATTTTCGTCGAGGCGATGACGCTATATTTTCCGTCGATTATGGATTGAAGGGTCGATGATAGAGCGACTTCTCCTATCGAAGAGGAAATAGGCGAAAGGAAACGTTTTTCGAACCTTTCGTTATTCATCAAAGACGAGACATAGTCGATTAATTCCTTCACGCTTGAAATCGATATTTTGGCAAGGGTGCCCTTCTCATCGGTTTTCTCAGCGTCTTGGTATTGCATATGAACGTTCGTTTCGTTGAAGTCAGTCGTCAACAAATGCTTTTTTGACGGCTCATCGATTGAGATTTTTGCCGTTCCGAGTTTCTTTTCGGCGTCGAATTGAGCTAAGCCGGATACGCCGATGTTAGTCTCGCCGGCCTTAATGCTAGCGTCTATATCGAGAGCGGCTTTCTTATCATTGGCAAGCGAAGACATCTGATCATAGACGTCCGGAAGCTTATCCAAACGGTTATAGCCGGTTTTGTCGAAGGAAACGGCTCCGTATTCATCGAGAGTTATAACGGCATTGAAATTGGTTTCCTTCAAGGCGATGTTTTTAATCTCGATCTTAAGCAATTTGATGTCATTGGATCCTTCTAGACCGTTGCCATCGATCGTCGCAACGATTTTGGCGTTTTCGCCAAAGCCAAGCCCTTTGAGATTAACGGAAGCGATTATCTTGTCGTTTTCGGTTTTTAAGTCATCTATCGCTTCAATCGCCGACTGATAATGTCCTTCCGATAAATCGTTCATCACGTCGCTTTCGAGAACGAAAGAGAAGAGTTTTTCCAGTTTACTCTTATCGAATGACGAATCGGAGGAATCGGCGACGTCGCTAATCCTCCCCATCATCGCATCCATCGTGATCTGATCCATTGAGGCTTTGAAAACACCGTTATAATCCAGATAAGCCTCTTTTTCGGACGCATCATCGGATGGCAGATACGCCAAATTGATTTTTTGCGAATAATCGCTCGAATTCGGATCCTTCACTTCAATTCCGGCCCGATAATCTTCCTTGCCCAAATCGACGTTCGCGAAGCCGCTTAACAATATTGAATCGTCTTTCTTCTCCCCTTCTTTTCCATATTTATAAGAGAAGGAGCCCTCTAAGGCGATATCAAACGATTTGCTTTTCACTAGCCCCGCGATTTTCTTGAAAACGCCGTTCATATTGACGACCGAAACATATGAATCCTTGTCTTCCGGCGCCAAGGAAGAGATTGCTTTGATCGAGGAACCATTCATATCGGTGCTGATATCGACATCGACATCAATGTCGCCGAATGACAAAGACGTTTTTACGGAAGTAAGGTTGAAATCCGCGTCACTTGTCATATCGATAGGATAATCAACCCCATCCGAAGTTATAGTGCATGTGTAGGAATGACTGGATTCGGTGGATGAGGTTTCCGTGAAGGAGACGGACATCTCAGGCATCGAACCAGCGTTGCCAGTCATGCCGGCGATTAGCGTTTCGACCCAAGCATAGAAAGAAGAACCGATGGTCACCGAATCCTTCCCCAGAACAGATATTACATCATCCAGAATTTGCTCATAATCAGTCGATAAATACTTATATTTGGCCCCTAAAACAGAAACATATAAGTCGTTATTGTCGTAGTTTATAAGCATAGGTTTCGAAACATCGGCGATATCGCTATTCGTCGTGGATAGGCTCGCCACGGTATCTAAATGGAAACCGATGTTTTTAGTGTCCGGCATCGCGAACAACAGCTTAGAACCGCTAGATAAACTGACCACATTCTTAGTGGCGTCATTGCCGTCATTATCAGGGAAAGACACAGACAAAGTGTTTATCACGCCTTTCATTCCGGTCATTCCAGTCAATTTGGCCATGAAACGATCGGTGTTCGATAGTTCGGTGCCATAATCAGAATTATCGCCAGCGTAATCGTCATTGAGGCTTCCGTTGAGATATGGCGTGAACCAATAGGCGCCGCCGGCGCTTAAGCCGAACAAAGCTATGTATAAAGCGGTCAGGCGCACCCCTTTCTTTCCGAAAAAGGCTATAAAACCCTTCTTTTTGCTTTTCTTTTCTTCTTCATTCTCTGCCATAAAAATCCTCCTTAGTTATGACTATAGGTAATGGGCGTGCTTAAATCGGGGATTTCATAATTACCCCCAGTCGAATAAACGGTCTTTAACGACCCTTCGATATTGGAAGAGCCACTCGGTGTCGAAGCGAAGTATTTTTCAGTCGACGTCGAGGTGACGAGCTCGCAATCGGAAGTGACGACAAGGCTCATATGGACATAATCGAAAACGGGCGCGCTATTCATCTCGGTCGTGACCATCATCTGTTTAACGTAATTCACAACCGATTTTCTGGCATCGAGTTCGATATTGATTGTATAGGTTCCATCATCATTCAAAACGATTTCATCAAACGGAAGCCCGGATAATGCGGCTTGATCCTTCGAGGCCAAAGTCTTATCGGAAATAATGTATATGGTCGATGAACCGTTCAAATTACGACCGGCATAAGCGAGATATTCCGAATCGCTAAACGTGAGCGGATCGGCGTCGGAAGAGAAAGATGGAACCTCGACATCGGATGGGCAACTACCTTTATAACGCAACGTCGTGCCCCCGTTTTCGTACATTCTCCAAGCAACATTGACGGCGAAGGATTTGGACAAAGATTCCTCGAAATATGAATCGCCGATGCGATACATCGTGCTGCGAATTTGCTGATCGACGCTCATCGGTCCCACTTTCGCCGAGGCAGCCCCGATTCCCTGGCTCATATTTCTCTCTTCTTTTTCGAATTTCCTAAGCGCGGCATTCGCGAGTTCCCACCCTTGCATCGATTTGCCATCGAACGGATTGCCGGACGACTTGACCTTGTTGAATTTCGCTAAGCACGCATCGGAGTCCGCCTTAAGATATTGGGGATCCCAAGAGTTGTAATTGATCTCTTTGACGACGTGCGGAAAGAAATTCGAAAGAACGAAGCCGATGCCGATTCCCAAGGAAATCGTAAGCACGATGCCGATGGAATTAAGGATTATGGTTTTTTCTTTCTTCTTTTGCATAGATTCGCTTTAAAAGTTCCTTTTAAGGCTGGGATATTATAAAAACGAAAAGCAACGGCACATTCTCTAAGGGTTCCAGAACGAATAGTAGAACTCAATTCTACGATTAGTAGAATAATATTTTCTTCGATGAAATCTAAAGTTTATTCAATTAAATTAATATAGTTCTAAAAACTAGATTATTAAAAATTACCGCTCGTTAGATTTTTTATACTTTTTATACATTGTATTAATATTGGCGAATTAATCCGACAAATGCTCGATATTTATGATTTTGATGTTTTTAAGCGCAAAAAAGCGATTTGCTATATCAAAATCGTCGTTTTATAGTATCCATATGGACGAATTAAATGCCATCGTGTCAAAGAACCTAACATCGCTTAGGAAAGAGCGAAAACTCACCCAGCAAGAGTTTGCCGAGATGATCGGATACAGCGATAAAAGTGTGTCCAAATGGGAGATGGGCAAGGCCATTCCTAGCGCGGACGTGTTGCTTAAGATCGCCGATTTTTATGGTGTCACCGTCGATGCTTTGTTGCATGATGGCATAAAAATACCGAAAAACCCGACTGAAGTCGATAAAACGAAGAATACCAATAAAATCGTTATTTGCTGCTTGTCCGGCATGTTTTTCTTATTGGTTGCAACATGCGTTTTCGTTAATGGCGTCATCACTTACGGCAGCTATAACTATTGGATAGGTTTTATCTGGTGCATCCCAGCGATAGGTTTAATAGACGGTTTCTTAGTCAAGCGTTTTTGGGGAAAAGGCCCGGCCGAGATGATATTATTCAGCGCCTTTATATGGGGCTTATTATTCTCCTTTTCCCTGACTTTCTACTTCTATGCCGAACAAAACATATTCTTCATTTTATTCGTCGGAATACCGCTTCAAGCTTCATTATTGCTATACGAAAAAATCAAAAAATAGCCGCAATTCGCGGCTATTTAGAATTTTTAAGCGTATTTTGCAGTTATTTTATTATGCCTAGGAAGTAATTCTTCTTACCGCGCCTGACAATCAAATATTTGCCGTGGAGTGCATCTTCCTTGCCATAGATTTTAGAAGGATCGTCTGCTTTGACGCCATTGATAGAGACGCTGTTTTGAACGACGAAAGTCTTGGCTTGCGTTTTGCTTTGTGCCGCCCCTACTTTCGTAAGTAAATCCAATAATGGCATCGCGGCATCCAATTCGACTTTCATTCCGCCGAGCAATTCTTCTATTTCGTTCGCGGATAAGGTGGCAACTTCGCCAGAGAAAAGGACTTGGCTCATCTTGAGGGCCTCTTCCGCCCCTGCTACGCCGTGGATGTCCTTGGTGACTTCATAAGCCAATTTCTTTTGGGCGATGCGACTTCCTGGATTGGCCAAATGCTCTGCTTCGATTTTCTCAATGTCCTCTTTGGAGAGGAAAGTGAAGACTTTAAGGTATTTGACGGCATCTTCATCCGTCGTGTTGATGAAGTATTGATAGAGTTTATAAGGCGAGGTCAATGACGGGTTAAGGAACAATGCGCCATCTTCGCTCTTACCAAACTTCTTGCCATCGGCTCTCGTTATCAAATGAGCGGTCATGGCCTCAGCCTCCGCCGACTCGCCATTTAATTTCCTAATGAGTTCGAGACCACTCGTCAAGTTGCCCCATTGATCGTTTCCGCCGATTTGCAAGCGACAACCATAGTTCTTGTTTAGCAAATAGAAGTCGATGGATTGGAGAATCTGATAAGCGAATTCCGTGAAGGATATTCCAGCTTCCAAACGTGACGAAACGATTTCCTTTGAAAGCATATAGTTAATCGGGAAATATTTGCCATAATCGCGCAAGAAATCGAGCGTTTGCATATTTCCGAGCCAATCGTAGTTATTGAGTATGATGCCGCGTTCTGGATCGCTAAGATCGATGAAGCGCTCAAGCTGTGCCTTGATTGAAGCGGTGTTTTCGGCAAGTTTTTCCTTCGTCTGAAGGTTTCTTTCCTTCGATTTGCCAGAAGGATCGCCGATCATACCGGTTGCTCCGCCCACCAAAGCGATGATGCGGTGCCCGGCCTTTTGAAGGCGTTTCAAAATCGAGATCATCACATAGTTTCCCAAATGCATCGACGCGGCACTCGGATCGAATCCGCAATAGATGGTCTGTTTCGTGCTCAATAGTTCTTTGACTTTCTCTTCGTTGCTGAATTGTTGGATGAGGCCCCTCCATTTGAGGTCTTCATAGATGTTGTCCATAGGTTCTTTTCTCCCGTTTGCTATTCTAGCAACTTAAATATTTTTTGGAAGATGGAACCCATGGCGAGGAAAGAAAAAGGACGCCGTTTCCGACGTCCCATAGACTAAAGGATGGATTATCAATACATTCCGCCCATCGCACCGCCCATTTGCGAATCGTTCTCCTTCTTTTCCTTGATTTCGCTTACGGCGCCTTCCGTCGTAACGAACATCGCGGAGATCGAAGAGCTATTCAAAACGGCATTACGGGTGACTTTGGTCGGATCGACGATCGAAGACTTGAACATATCGACCCAAGTGCCTTCGAGAGCGTTGAAGCCATAGTTCTTCGGCTGTTCTTTTTGTTTGGCGATTATCTCGTCGCTATCGAAGCCAGCGTTCTTGGCGATTTGTCCAAGAGGAGCGAGCAAGGACTCCATGACGGTATCGATGCCCATTTGGATATCCGGGTTCTTGTCGACGAGCTTTCCTTTTAATGCGAGATAGACTTCCGCCAAAGCGGCACCGCCACCGACGACGATTCCTTCTTGGACAGCGGCCTTAGTGGCATTCAAAGCATCTTCGATACGGAGTTTCTTGTCCTTGAGCTCGCTTTCGGTGAAGGCTCCGACTTTCAAGACCGCGACGCCATTCGATAATTTGGCGATGCGCTTGGAAATGTTCTTCTTATCGTAATCGCTGGTTGCAATGTTATATTG
This sequence comes from bacterium, assembly GCA_963616935.1. Lineage (GTDB taxonomy): Bacteria > Bacillota_I > Bacilli_A > RFN20 > CAG-826 > UBA4951. The sequence goes on from CAVEMS010000002.1 coordinate 163,193, forward strand.
CGCTTGAAGTTCGGCAATGCGGTCGTTGATGTCTTTCTTGTAGCCTTCGCCACCGACGATGGTAGTGCTATCTTTCTTGACGGTGATCTTCTTTGCGCGGCCAAGATCATCAAGCGTGACGTCCTTGAGGGCCATTCCGAGGTCCTTGCTATAGAACTTGGCTCCCGTAAGGATGGCGATATCCTGCAGAGCGGCCTTTTGAGCATCGCCGAATTCCGGGGCTTTGGTCGCGACGACCGTGAGGGTTCCGCGGATTTTATTGACGATAAGCGTAGAAGTGACGTCGCTATCGAGGTCATCGGCGATGATGAATAATGGCTTATGCGATTCAACGATGCCTTGGAGAAGAGGAACGATGTCGTTGATGTTGCTGATTTTCATGTCGGTGACGAGGATATAGGCATCCTCAAGATCAGCCACCATCTTCTCGTTATCCGTTACCATGTATGGGCTAATGAACCCTTTGTCGTATTCGAGGCCTTGCGATATGGCAAGTTCATCCTCGGAAGTCTTCGAATCGTCGACCGTGATGACGCCGTTTTTGCCGACTTTGTCCATCGCTTCGGCGATGAGTTTCCCGATTTCTTCGCTATGGGAGGAAACGGAAGCGATGGCTTCGATGTCTTCGTTGGTTTCAACTGGCTTCGAGATTTTCAAAAGCTCTTCGCTCACGGCCTTTCCAGCCTTTTCGATGCCGGTTCTCACGAAGACTGGGTTAGCGCCTTTTTCGACGGCATCGATGCCACGATGTATCATCGCTTGCGCTAAGACGGTCGCTGTGGTCGTGCCATCGCCGGCTTTTTCGTTAGTGCGATTAGCCACTTCGTAAACGAGTTTGGCGCCCATATTCTCGAAATTGTCCTTAAGTTCGATTTCACGGGCGATGGAAACGCCATCTTCGCAAATGGCTGGGCTTCCATAGCCTTTGTCGAGGGCGACGTTACGGCCTTTCGGGCCAAGGGTGACTTTGACCGTGTTCGCCAAGACGTCGACGCCCTTCACCATCGCGTCGCGGGCTTCTTTGCCAAGTTTGATTTCTTTTGCCATGATGTTTTTCTCCTTATTTATTAGTCGTTGACGACGGCGAGGATATCCTCTGCTTTGATTAGCAGATACTTATGGTCTCCGTCTTCGTAGTCGGTGCCGGCGTATTCGCGGTAGATGACTTTGTCTCCGATGGCGATGCCTTCGATCTTCTTTAGCGAGCCTTCTTCGACTTTGCCTGGGCCGATTGCCACGACGGTGGCGATGTTGCCTTGTTTTTTCTCAGTCGTGAGGATGATCGATCCAATCTTTTTTTCGCTTGGAACCTTTTCGATCAAAAGGTAGTCATTGAGCGGTGTGATTTTCATTTTTTGATTTACCTCCATTATTGGATACGCTTGTAATGATAATTAAACTTTTGGCACTGTCAAGACATGAGTGCCAAAGTTTTACAATCGTGAATTGATGCAAACAAAAACGGGCATTTCGCCCGTTTAGTTCCATCTTTTAAGACAAATTTTCGCTATTTTTTCTCGATTGTGCTCTCTCTTGGAATGAGATGCGCGTCGAAACGGTAGCTCTTATCATTCAACTCCCCGTTGATGAGATCGATAAGCATATACATCGAGCGCTTTCCGACTTCCGACATGTCGATTTGCATCGAAGTAATCGACGGACGGACGATGTTCGCGTATTTGGTTCCGACTAGCGAAAGAACTTCGATGTCGTCGGGGACGCTTAAGCCGCTATCGGTGGCGGCGTTTTCAATCGCGGCGGCGATGGAATCGCGGTAAGCGATGAAATAGCCTTTTCTGTTGCGCTTGAAATAATCCAAGAAATCATAATAGGTGCGCGTGTAGGAATCGTCGCAATTGACGATGTGATATGGGCGTCCAAGCTTCTTATGGACATCCATGAACGCTTTTTCGCAGTGCATTAGCAAGCGGCCGCCGTCATGGACGTGAAGGAAGGTCATGTCCTTCTTTTCGGGATTCGTCGGATCGGTGTAATAATTGTTGATGGTGGTTTCGAGTAGTTCCTCATATGAGAAGGTTACGCATCCGACCTTATCCCCTACCAAACGATTATTCACGACGATCGTGGGAACACTATAGGAATTGATTTTCATGACGTCTTCGCTATCGAGCTCGTCGTCGAAGATGATGGCTCCGTCGACGTGGGTGGTGATGACTTTCTCAATCATCGAGAGGGCCTCATCGCGGGAATGCGAAGTCGTGAAAAGAGTCAAGACGAAGCCTTTTTCCTTGGCGACGTCGCTAATGCCGTTAAGCATGTTCGAGATATAGACGTAATTGGCGCTCGGGATGACGACACCGATATTGGTAGTTTTGTTGGTGGCAAGAGCCTGTGCCAAACCACTTGGCTTATAGCCAAGTCGACGAATGGTCTCCTCGACCTTGGTTCTCGTCGCTTCGGTGACATTCTCCTGCTTGTTGATGACGCGGCTAACGGTGGCCAAAGACACGCCGGCCGCTTGGGCAACCTGATAAATGGTAACTCGATCCTTCAAATTTTCCATGGAATGAACCTCCGATATTTAGATTGTAAGAAAAGACCTTCATTTTTCAATGAAAATATTTACATTTTTTCGTAAATGACAAAATCGAATCAATAAATCGGATAGGAAACCTCTTCCAAACGGTCGCTTGGATGGTCGCCACGGCCCTCTTTGGCTTCCGCCTTGCCATCGAGCATAACCAAATCGCCGGTGAATCCGACAGTCGTGTTCTTGACTAGCGAAGTGCCAACGCCATAGCAATCAACAGGCACCCCCAAACGTGTCCATTCCTCTATCTTCTTGGCGTTGAAGCCGCTTGAAACGGTTATCTTAACCCACGAAAGACCCTCTTTCGTGAGCGCATCTTTCAAAGCGAATATCAGTTCTTTGCAAACGCCGTGCGGATCGAATGAGGAGGTATCCTTGTCGTCAAAATAATGGTCGATAAGCGCTTTCGATGTGTCGACCCTGATGCCTCGAAGCACTTCGGGCCCGAAATGCTTGGCCACTTTGACGGCATCCTCGACGACGTTGTTATGGTAGTCAATTAGCGCCGTGACTTTTTCATTAGGGAAAGCGTTATGATAAAGTTCGCAAGCTTTGATGATGTCTCCACCGCATATTTGTATCAAAGCGTGAGGCATCGTCCCCATCCCCTTGACTCCTACCCATTCGCCTTGGGCGTCAGTCGAGAATTTCTTGATTCCGGCGACATAAGTCGCATATCCATCGCCTTTCTGCGTAAGATAATCGTCTTGCCTATCGGCCATCGAGAACGTATCGGAGCCGCGTAAGGCCTCTACAACCCTATGGACGTTAGTGGCCACGGCCGTCCTTCGCGTCAAAATGCCGTCGATAAGCGATTCCAAAAAGCCAAAATCCTCGTATTTCCCAATTATCTTCAAAACCGGCTCACCATTAGAGACCATATCGCCGTCTTTCAAAGCGAGTATTTTAAGATTTTCAGGATTCCTAGCGAAAGTATGGATCAAGGCGATCGACTCATCTAAGCCGCAGACCATAACATCGTCTTCGCGTTGGAAGAATTGCTCTTCCACGATGTGATTCGGCGCATATTGCTCGACTATCTTCCTTGATTTCAAAAAATAATTGGCGCTGAAATAGCCTTCGGCGATCCTTTCGTCGAACTTGAAGGTTTTATTCGTTAAGCGGGATATCTTCCCTTCTTCTTTGAGTTTTATTTCTAATTCTTCCATGCCTTTACTCCTTAGACGGGGCGAAGAAATCGTCACCAACCCCATAATCTTCCTCGCTCGGCGAGAACAATATATCCTTCTCTTCGCCTATTTTTAGCATCTTCGGGCTCATTAAAAGCACATCGATCGGAAGATTCTTCTCGGTCTTCGAGACGAATAAGGCGCCATCAGACAATATCGATCCATTTAAAGCGGCGACGCATAGCGAGCCAACCACGATGTTTTTGGCTTTGGCGACCGTCTCGTATTTCTTATCGTCTTTGCCTATCAAAGAGACGATTGAGGCCTTCTCATCTAGTGGATGCTCCTCGACTGAGGATATCCTCATGACTTGGTAACCGCTCTCGGAGGGATACGGCAAAAGAGGGAAACCGGTTCTAGAAAGGACGCTATTTATCGCGTCGATAAGCCTGGAATCGGGATAAAAGATTATGCCTTTCGATTGGATGCGGACGGTTTTCGAGATATCGAAAATGTTATATCCGACTATTTCCTCATCGTGATATAAAGCGACGACTTCCTCAATCCTTTTCGTCGAGGTAACCTCTTTGGTTGGATCAATCAAAACGAATAGGACGTCTTTGGAAACTTGATGGTTATAGAACAGGCGATACATTTTTTCTCCTCCTCAAATCTTCTTATAGATGATTCTATGAATGGGTTTGCCCTCTTCCCTAAACGAGGCTTCGTATTCGCTCATCGCATCCTCAGGATCATCGCCCGCATAGTCGGGCTCGTTATAAATGCGATTCAAAGATGATTTCTCTCCCTCTTCCAGCGTGAATTCATAAAGGATGTCGTTATCGGTTTTGATTTTTAGCAATCCGTCATTTTTTAGAAGCGACATGAATTCCTTTAGGCGTTCAGAGGTCGTAAGTCTTCTTTTGGCATGCCTTTTCTTTGGCCATGGATCGCTGAAATTTAAGAAAATCCCAGCAAATTCAAGCTCTTTTAGATCATCGTACAAATCATCGAAATCACCTGGGATCAAACGGATGTTAGAAAGCCCATTTTCTTCGATTTTCTTGGCAAAAACCCCGCAAATCGATATATCTCTTTCTAACGCCAAGTACTTTCTATCCGGGTATCTAGTCGCTAGTTGCAATAAAAAAGCGCCTTTCCCCGCCCCGACTTCCAGATACAAAGGGCCGACAAAAAAGGAAGGGTCGTCTTTTATCGACGTCAGAACGAATTCGGGGTGGTTATCCAAATATGGCTTGGCCCACTTCTTATAACGGCTTCTCACTTTTTCTTGGCTTTCTGACCGAGCATATAAATCGCCCGGGCGTATATCGCGATGTCTTTGACGAAATCTTCGACGTAGATATATTCGTCTGGTCCGTGCATGTTGCCTGGATGTTTTGGCCATTCGGCGCCGAAAGCGACTGTGTTCTTGGCTTCTTTGGCATAGGTTCCGCCACCTATGGCGATAGGCTTAGCGAATAGCTCAAGCGTTTCTTTCTTGTACGCTTTCATGAGGGTGGAGACCAAATCGCTGTTTTTCTCATATAGAAGCGGCTTCATCTCAGCATCGATCACAGGTAGCGTCTTCGTCATATCGAAGAACTTGCCTAACAGGGCTTTCGAATCGGCTTCCTCGCCATAACGGAAATCAATAGAGACAGACAAAGACTTTCCATCATATTTGATGACGCCATAGTTATAGGTCGTGACGCCGAGTTCTTTGGAGATCTGCTTACCGCCAAATGAAGCTCCGAAAGGATCTTCCATCGCTTTAGCAAGAAGCGAAAGAGTTTCGTTTTTATAGAAATGGCCTAAGGCTTTGAAGGCTATTGTAGCGGCGTTTTCGCCGAGTTCCGGTGTGCTGCCATGGGCGGTTTTGCCAATGAAACGCACCAACATCACCGAAGGCATCTTCGTGATATCCGCCTTAATGCCGAGTTCCTTAAGATAGGAGACGAATTTGTCATCCGGTTTTAAGGAGACAAGCAAGGAATCGCAGACGGCATTGGTGACGGTGCCGCCATCCATTGCGATAATGGGGTCGAGATTCACTATTTTTCTAGCGTGCGCATGGGTGATGCCCTTCTCGGCGTAGATTAATGGCCAATTGGCATCTGGGGTGAAGCCGAAAACCGGCTCCTCACCATTCCCTTTTTCGAAATAGTGTTGCAAACAAGAACTGCCTCTTTCCTCATCGCCACCGCTGACAATCTTGACTCTATACCCATCGATCAAACCGTTGTCTTTGAGGAGTTTGACGGCGTATAAACTGGCTAGAAGCGGGCCTTTGTCGTCGCAAGCGCCACGCCCATAGACGACTCCGTCTTTCACTTCGCCCCCCCATTCTTTATGGGTCCAGCTTCCGGATACCGGGACGACATCGCTATGGCCATAGATTCCAATCAACGGACCTTCTTCTCCAATGGAAAGCTCCATTGCGTAGCCATCGTCATTACGCGTGGCAAAGCCATAATCCTTTCCGAGCTTTTCGAGATATAGGAGCGCTTCCTGGACTTTTTTCCCGTATGGAGCGCCTGGCGCGATGCTATTCGCGTCGTATACACTAGGGATTTGAATGAATTTCTGTAAGGCCGAGATCCCTATCTTCTCATAGCCTTTCGCCAATTTCTTGAAATTTGCCATAACAATTATTTTTTCCTTTCCACCAAATGGAGCGAGATCTTTCCCAAAAGAGGCGTGAGTAAGGCGGCAAGTACGCTTTCGCCGATCGCTCCAAGCAATATAACGCCTCCGAATGTGAGCTTTAAGGCGCTGGCCACTATCTCTTTACTAGCAAAGAAAGCGGTCATCTCTCTGAAATCGAAGATGAATAGTGCGCCAAAGACGAGAAACGTATGGATTAGCGTCAGCGCCATGGCGATGGCCCCGACGACGCACACGTTCCGGCTTATTTTAGGATTATTCTTTAATAGTTTAAAGAAAAAGCCGCTTAAGAAGCCGAAAAGGACGCGCGGAAGAAGCGAAACCCAAGGGACGACGAAGAAAGCGTTAAAGCCAATCGGAGAGGAAAGGGCCTGCATCCAACTCGTAAAACCGAAGAAAAAGCCATATAACAAGCCTCTTTTCCAGCCGAACAGATAAGCGCCAAGAAGCACCGGAAGATGCATAAGGGTCAAGGATAAACCAGGGACCACGGCGATATAGCCCATCTGCGGCACGAACCCCATTATTAGAATTATGGAAAGGAAAACGGCGTCGTAGGCTATTTGCCTCACCGTCGTTTGGCTTGGATTCTCTTTCCTAAGCTCGAATAGAAATAAGACAAAGAAAAGCAAGGCGAACGCCCATATCAAAACGGTTTGGTAATTCATTTTCTTTTTCCTTTGTTCCTTTTGTAGATGCCCTCTAATCCATAGAGGAGAAGATTCGGATCGTAAATGAAATCGGGCAATAACGAGGAAACGTATGAGGCATTCCCGCCCGTTAAGACCCTTTTGAGCTTTCGTCCCGTCTCACGCTCGAAAGCGGACAAAAATCCCATTATCTCATAGGAAGTCCCGTAGATTATTCCGCTATTCATACAATCGAGCGTGTTCTTGCCGATCACCTTTTTCGGCGGCAATAACGTCACTTCCGGCAAAGCGGCCGCCCCATTAACCAGGGCTTCGATCGAGATACGGAAGCCTGGCGCTATCGCAAGCCCAGAAAAAGAACCGTTCTCATCGATGTATATGTATTTGCTGGCCGTTCCTAAATCGGCGATGAAGATGTCCGATCCGTATTTCGCCTTCGCTCCGACGGAATCGGCGACGAGGTCACTACCGACTTCGCTCGGATTATCGACTTTTAGCTCAACCCCGCTAGAAAGCCTAGGTCCCAAAACAAGCGGCCTCTTTCCGAAAAAGGAAGTCACGATATGGACGAATGGCCTCGTTAAGGAGGCGACTACGCAAGAGATTATCGTGTCCTCTATTTCCTTCGGGTCAATGCCGACCGTCTTTAACGCCAAAAGGAGGACGCTTCGGTATTCGTCCTCGCTTCTAATGGGTTTGGTCGTGGCTTTGTAAACGGCCTTTAATTCATTTTCATCGAAAAAGCCGAAATCGATTAGGGTGTTCCCAACGTCAATGGTAAGTAACATATGGTCTGTCTCCGCTCCACGCTTCCCTTAGGAAGTCCTGGGCGAATAGATGATAAACCAATAAAAGGGCTATCGCCACACTAACCGACGACGATATTCAAAATGCGTCCTGGGACGTAGATGATCTTCTTTATTTCCTTATCGGCAATCAAAGGAAGCACTTTTGCGGAGGTTTTTGCGATTTTTAGCGCCTCTTCTTGGGATGCGCTCTTACTGATTGATAAGACGTCGCGCACCTTGCCGTTGACGCTGATGGCCAAATTCACCATGTCGACTTCGAGCTTCTTCGGATCGTAAGTCGGCCAGCTTTCATAGGCAATAGTCTTTGTGTGGCCAAGTCTCTCCCACATCTCCTCGCCGATGAAAGGGCAAACGCAGGAAAGGATTTTAACGAATCCTTCGAGGTATGGGCGATATAAGGACTTGGCTTTATAGCAATCGTTGACGAAGACCATCATCTTGGCGATCGTCGTGTTGAATGAAAGGCTTTCGAAATCCTCCGTCGCTTTTTTGACGAGGTTATTGTAAGAGAAATCGAGTTCCCCGCTGTTGTCGTTGGATATACGCGATACATACGAAGGATCATCGACCAAACGATAAGCCCTCTCAAGGAACCTTCTCGCTCCTTCAATGCCCGTCGTCGACCATGGCTTCGTCTCATTTAACGGCCCGGCGAACATCTCGAACAAACGGAGCGAATCAGCGCCCGATTCATTGACGACGGTGTCCGGATTGACGACGTTTCCGCGCGATTTCGACATCTTTTCGCCATTGGCGCCAAGAATCATGCCTTGATGATAGAGGCGTTTGAAGGGTTCCTTAGAGCTAACAACGCCGATATCATAAAGGAACTTATGCCAGAATCTAGCGTAAAGAAGATGCAAGACGGCATGCTCTTGCCCGCCGACATATAAATCGACCGGAAGCCAATGGTCGAGCAACTTCTTATCCCCGATGGCCTTATCGTTATGCGGATCGATGTAGCGGATATGGTACCAAGATGAGCCGGCCCATTGAGGCATGGTGTTCGTTTCGCGCGTCGCCTCTTGCCCTTCATAAGTGACGTTAAGCCAATCTTTGGACGCTTTCGATAATGGAGGTTTGCCATCTCTTGTCGGCGCATAATCGTCTAATTCCGGCAAAACCAAAGGCAAATCCTCTTCCTTAAGGACGTGCTCCATCCCATCTTTCGTTTGGACGGTTGGAATCGGCTCGCCCCAATACCTTTGACGGGAGAAGATCCAATCTCTAAGTTTGTAATTCGTGACGGGCTCGCCTTTTTTCATCTCGACTAGTTTCTCGGTGATGACTTTCTTGGCCCCGGCGATGTCTAAACCGTCGGCATAGGAGCTTGCGATATGCTTTCCATCCTCAGTGAACGCCTTCGAATCGTCGCCGCCGAGGAGAACACGGATAATCGGCAAATCGTGTTTCTTGGCGAATTCGAAATCGCGGTCATCATGGGCCGGAACGGCCATGACGGCACCCGTTCCATAGGCGCCCAAAACGTAATCGGCCACATAAACCGGTATCTTCTTGCCGTTTATCGGATTGATGGCATAAGCGCCGGTGAAAACGCCGGTCTTTTCCTTGGCTAGTGCCGTTCTCAATAGATCGCTCTTGGATTTGGCCTCTTCGATATAACGAGCCACCTCTTCCTTATGGTCGTCGGTGACTATCTCCTTTAGAAGCGGATGCTCTGGCGCCAAGCAGCAATACGTGCACCCGAAAAGGGTGTCGACTCTGGTCGTGTAGACGGTGAAGGACTTGTCTTTCGTGTCGGCTAAGTCGAAAACGACGTTGACGCCTGTGCTTTTGCCGATCCAGTTCTTTTGCATTTCGAGGGTGCTCTTAGGCCAATCGAGGCCGTCAAGATCGCTTTCGAGACGATCGGCGTAAGCGGTAATCTTAAGGATCCATTGCCTCATAGGCATACGGATGACGGGATAGCCGCCACGCTCGCTTTTGCCGTCGATCACCTCTTCATTGGCCAATACCGTCCCAAGTTCCGGGCAATAGTTGACTGGGATATCGGCGACGTAGGCCAAGTCATGTTCGAACATCTTGGCGAAAATCCATTGGGTCCATTTGTAATAGCCCGGATCGATAGTCGCTATTTCCTTGCTCCAATCGTATGAGAATCCCAAGGATTTGATCTGCTCTTTGAAGTGGGCGATGTTCTTTCTCGTGAATTCCTCAGGATGTTTGTTCATCTTGATGGCGAATTGCTCGGCCGGAAGCCCGAAAGCGTCCCAACCCATCGGATGGAGGACGTTATAGCCCTGCATCCTCTTCATGCGGGCGACGATATCGGTCGCCGTATAGCCTTCGGGGTGCCCGACGTGAAGTCCTTCGCCAGAAGGATATGGGAACATGTCCAAAACATAGTACTTCGGTTTCGAAAAATCAGACGTATCGCAATGGAAAACGTCGTTTTTCTCCCAATATTCGCGCCATTTCTTTTCAATGGCCTTATGATCGAAAGGCATAATGCTCTCCTTACTACAGAAGTGAGAGGAAGAGTTTCTCGTATTCGGAGGCGCTCTTCTTCCAGCTATGGTCGATAGCCATGGCGTTACCGACGCATCTATTGAGCGCGGCGTGATTCCTATATAGGTCCTTTGCTACACCTAGGGCGTAGTCAAGGCCGGAAACATTATAGTCATTGAAACCGATTCCGTCAGTCTTTTCCTTGTCGTTTCCGATATATCCTTTGACCGTATCGCGTAACCCGCCGGTATAGCGGACGATCGGCAAGGCGCCATAACGTTGGCTAATCATCTGCGAGAGACCGCAAGGTTCAAAGAGGCTAGGCATCAGGAAATAATCGACGCCGGCATAAATCTTATGCGCTAAAGAGTCGTTATATCCGATATAAATCCCCATCTTGTCGGGGAAACGGCCGCGAAGGTACTCGCACCTTCTCTCCAAATCGTATTCGCCAGATCCTAGCACCACGAGATTGACCTTCTCATTCAATAGTTTTTCGAAGCTCTCAAGAATGAGGTCGATTCCCTTTTGCCAGGACAAGCGGCTCACGATTCCAAACACCGGCCCTCCTTGGTCGGTAAGATGGAAGTCATTTAAGAGATCATGACGGTTCTCGGCATGCTTTTCGTTTCTATTTGTCGCATCGTAATTCATGGCGATATGGCGGTCGCTTGCCGGATTCCACTCCTCATAATCGATGCCGTTAAGTATCCCGACGAAATCGTCTCTCCTAAGCTCAAGCACTCCATTGAGGTCATGTCCGCCGACGTTATTGAGTAACTCATCGCGATGGGTCATCGAGACGGTGGTGATTTTATCGGCATAGACGATTCCGCTTTTGAGGGTGCTTACCATCCCGTTGAAACGGACCTTGCCAGAAGCGAAAAGGTAATCGTTGAGGTTATAGAAATCGCCCAAGTAATAACGATCCAAAAATCCTTTGAACGCAGGATTATGTATCGTCAAAACGAACTTCATCTTCCGATAGAAGGGATCGTATGCCGAAGTCTCTTTCACGAGGCAAGGAAGCATCGCCGCTTGCCAATCGTGGACATGAACGATATCGGCTTGAAAGGAGACGAAGCGAAGAAGAGCTTTGGCCGCAAGGCTAAAGAAAGCGAACCTTTCGCCATCGTCATCGTATCCGTATAAAGCGTCACGCCCGAAATAATAGTCATTGCCGATGAGGTAATAGGTGATTCCTTTCTCGACTAACGAATAGATCCTCGCCTCTTGGACGCGCCAAGAGAGATTGACGTTAAAGGAGCCGATTTCCTTCGGCTTCCTATCGCCCAAACGAAGATTTTTGTAATATGGGAGACCAAAGATGACTTTATGCCCGCTTTTGACGAGCTCGCTAGACAAAGAGAAAGCGACGTCCGCCAAGCCTCCGGTTTTGCAAAAGGGGTTGGATTCGCTGGCGAAAACGGCGATTTTCATATGACGCCCCCTTGCTTGATGTAGATCATCTTCTTGGGATCGCCCTCGATTGTGTGCTTTGAGGTTATCGAAGCGTACTTATCGACGATGAGATCGGACACATGGGCGTCCTCCCCTATCGTGACGTTGGATAAGACGATGGAGCGCTTGATGACGCTTCCCTCCCCTATCTTCACGTTTCGGCAGATGATCGAATCCTCGACTTTGCCGTTTACGACGCAGCCGTTGGAGACGAAGGAATTGCGGACCTCAGCGCTTGGGCCATATAAGGCGGGCGGCGTGTCGTGCGTCAAGGTGTAGATCGGCCAATTCTCGCGGAATAGTTCTTTCGAAACGTTGGAATCAAGCAATTCGAAGGAATATTCGACGTAATGCTCCAAGGAATCGATCGAGCGGACGAAGCCGTTAAATGGGACGGCACGAACTTTATATAGTTTCTCCTTGATGAAGGAGATGATCATCTCGCGGATGCCAAAGGAGGCATCGAAACGAGGCGATCTCGCAATCATCTCCGCCAAAGCGGCCCTATCGATTATCCAGGCTTCGAGAGAGACGTTGGCTTTCTTTTTCTTGCCATCGTTTCGGGAGACGTTTTTGACGTAGCCATCTTTCGTCGTCTCGATGATCGAGCCGCCTAGGAAGGTCTTATCGGCATCATCGATGCTCTTATATAGGCCGGTTATAGCCTCTTTCCTTGCCAAATGCTCCTCGATTATCGGTGCGAAATCGACGGTCATAAGGATATGCGGAGCCGCAATCACTATTGTTTTCGCGTTGCTGTCATAAAGAATCCAATCATTCTCTTTGATGTTATTGATGTCGGTGTTATAGGCTTCGTTAAGCACGCCGCGCTCGTTATAGAAGACGATCGTGCGGCCGAGTTTGGTGTTGCTCACCCAACTCGACATGTTCCCCATGTGCTTAAGCAAGGAACGCTGATGGTTCTTGCACAGAATGCCGAGAGTCTCGATTCCGCTATTGGCGAAATTGCTCATGGCGAAATCCATGAACGCGTATCTCCCTAGGAAACTCGTGGAAGCGAGAGGACGGCTGGAAGTGAGCTCGCCAAGCTCCGGAGAATTGTGGCAATCCAATAAGGCGATGACGTCTTTCATTTCGATAACCCCGCTTTCTTGTTGCTTACCAAGGCGATTTCCTCATCCTCAGTAGGTTTAACGACTTCGTTTTCCTCGACCAAAGTGTCCGATGCCACTATCGCATCGTAGACCTTGGCGCCTTTTAAGATCTTAGCGCCCGACATGATGACGGAGTTATGGACGATGGCTCCTTCCTCGATAAGCGTTTCGCCGCTTACGACGGAGTGGACGACCTCACCATAGATCTGCGCCCCTTGGTTGATCAGCGAATCCTTGATTTTGGCATTCGGACCGATGTATTGAGGAGCGCTATGCTTATCTTCCGAGAGGATCTTATTCTCGCCTTGGACGCTATAGAGATTCGTCTCGCCACCGGAGAGCAACAAATCCATATTGGCCTTATGGAGCGAAGAGACCGTTCCGACGTCGCGCCAATACCCATCGTACTTATGGATGACGAGCTTCTTGCCATCGGCTAACATCGTCGGGATGATGTTCTTGCCGAAATCGTGGTCGGTATCCGTTTTCGCGTGATCGCTTAGAAGATAATCGCGAAGGACCGAATAAGTGAAGATATAAATGCCCATCGAGGCCAAGTTGGAAAGAGGATTCTTCGGTTTCTCCTGGAAAGAGACGATCTCATCTTTCTCGTTGGCGATTATGAGCCCGAATCTCGATGCCTCATTCCAATCGACGGGATAAGCGCTGATCGTGCAATCCGCATGCGATTCGATGTGCTTTTTGAGCATTTCGTTATAGGTGCAGCTATAGATATGGTCGCCGGAAAGTATCAGGACATAATCCGGGTTCTGCGCGGCGAGCCAATCGAGATTCTCATAGATCGCATCGGCTGTGCCGGCGTACCAATTGCTCCCTTCCTCGGTTTGCTTCGGAGAAAGGATACTCGCCATCGAGCGGATGCCGTTTAGCCCCCATTTCTCGCCATTTCCGACGTAGGTATTAAGATCACTCGACTCATATTGCGTCAAGACGCTCACGGTGCGGATTCCGCTATTGGCGCAATTACTTAACGGGAAGTCGATTATTCGATACTTTCCGCCATATTCGACGGCAGGTTTGGCCGCTTTCTTCGTTAAAGCCTTCAGGCGCGTGCCCTTCCCTCCAGCTAAGATCATAGCTACTAATTTAGCGCTCATCGGTGCTCCTCCTAGGGCATATGATTCAATTCGCATAGATGATACCACATTCTTTCGCGTATAAGCGCGCAAAATAATTGATTTGCAAGCTTAATTGAGAGGTGATATATTCTTAACCGCTGATTGCAAGAGGTGAAAGATTATGTCTAGAGTATGCCCCATTTCCGGAAAAGGACCATTGACTGGCAACAACCGTAGCCACAGTGTTCGCGCTACCCGTCGTCGTTGGAATGTGAATCTTCAAAAATTCAAACTCAACATCAACGGAAAGATGGTCGAGGTCCGTATGTCCGCCAGAGCCTATCGTTCTTTGAATAAGAGCGTCAAAGCCAAGAAGGCCGACAAAGCCGAAGCGGAATAAGTCTTTTAATCACGAAAAAAGAGAGCCGAGCGGCTCTTTTTTTCATACTTTCGGCCCTGCCGAAGACCAATTCCAAATCTTATAAACATCTCTTCCCAAAATAACTTTGCCTTATTTTCGCGCCGACCTCTCTGTTTTTTCTACAAACCGAGATGTGACCGAGCAATAGCATCACAGACCAAATTGTTTGACGCAACAAACCAGAATTTGAAAAATCAACGTCATTGCTCAGACACCATTTTTATCCGAAACTTTGAGTTGTGGGTTTCTCTTGAGCGCTTTTTTCGCGACTGTGACGCATCATTATGCTGAAATCAAAATTGTCACTTGAAAAAAGTGGCAGATAAGCCAAAAAAATTAAGTGTATACCTTTATTTATACTTATATGTGCAAATGATGGCTGTATAATGGACTTGAAAAAAATGGCATATGTGTCAAAAATATTAAGTGAGGCACGATATGGAGATAAAGCGAGACAAATACCTGAAAATGCTGCAAGCCAGAAAACATAACGGTTTTGTGAAGGTCATAACCGGAATCAGGCGGTGTGGCAAATCCTATCTCATGAACGAGATTTTTTACAACAGTCTGAAAGAAAACGGCGTGGACGAGAGCCATATCATTAAGTTCGCCTTCGATTCGGCGGATGATTTGTTGCTTATAGGCGAAGAGCTACAAGAACTCGCAGCAAGGAAAAAGAAGGTTGATCCCAAAAAATTCATGAATTATGTTTCATCAAAGATCACCGATGGCAACATATATTACCTTTTGCTCGACGAAGTCCAGAACCTCGATTGTTTTGAGACGGTATTGAACGGGTATTTGCGTAAGAAAAACATAGACGTTTACGTGACCGGCAGCAATTCGAAATTCCTATCGACCGACGTGTTGACTGAATTCGCAGGCCGCGGCGACGAAATTCATGTTTTGCCACTATCCTTTTCGGAATTTTACGCCAGCTACGCCGAAGGACCGGATTATGCCTTCGATGACTATATGATCTATGGCGGATTGCCGACCATTGCCGTAATGGCGACCTCCGAGCAAAAGATGAGTTATCTAAAAACTCAGGTTCAAAACGTCTATATTAAGGACATCGTAGAACGCCATGGCCTTAATTCCGACGAAAACATAAGCGAGCTTTTGGATGTTATCGCGTCTGGAGTTTCCTCATTGACCAATCCTATGAAATTGTCCAACACTTTCAAAAGCGTAAAAAAATCGTCGCTTAGCTCCGCCACTATCGACAATTACATAAACTATATGCAGGACGCCTTCATATTGTCTAAGGCCAAAAGATACGATATCAAAGGGAAGAAGTATATTAATACGCCCTATAAATTGTATTTCGAGGATCTGGGCCTACGAAATGCAAGGCTTGACTTCAGGCAAATAGAAGAAACTCATTTGATGGAAAACATCATATATAACGAGTTGCGTTATCGCGGATACAACGTCGACGTCGGAGTCGTGGATACTAGAGAAAGCGTCGATGGAACGATAGAAAGGCGCCAACTCGAAATTGATTTCGTGGCGAATCAAGGAAATAAACGTTATTACATCCAATCGGCCTACGATATCCCTAGTGAGGAGAAAATGAATCAGGAGACCAAATCTTTAGACAAAGCGAACGATTCGTTCAAAAAGATTATCGTCGTCGGCAAAAGCATGAAGCCGCGCATAACCGAAAAGGGATACTCCATAATAGGGATAAAAGAATTTTTATTGGATCCAAACAGCTTGGAGCGATAAAAGGAACAGACTTTCGCAGGATATCCTTTAGTGACCTCAAAAAAGAGAACGTCCCTTATTTGAAGCGTCACTATCAATCGCTCATTTTAGACATATCAAGAGATAAGAAGCCGTGGAGAAAAGGAACGATAGAGACATCGCCCCATATAGAAGCCATTCGCTAAAGGCCAAAACGAATATCTTCGGCCTCTTATAATGAACACTACCATCTTTGTTTGTCGTCGCCTCAAGCCTATACCAATCGCGTAATTTCGGATTTAATGGCAAAAAGACCAGGAAAGCCGACAAAACAAAGAGAGCAATCGAGAAAGCGACGGTCCACTCTTCCGATATCGAAAACGAACGAAGATTCAAAAAAGTCATCCCTTCCGTCATGATGGCGACGGCCATAAGGAAAGAAAGGGCCACGAAAAGCATGAAGTGCCCCTTCTCTTTCGACGGACCCACCAAGATAAGCAAGAAATCGAGGATCGTCGATATGGCGAAAGAGGATATGCAAAAACCGATGTATGACCGTAAAGAATCGCCCATAAGTTCGATCGTTAGAAGAATCAAAATCGATGGCACCGCCATCAAAGCGTGCGCCACGACGAAAAAGCACGTCGAAACGATCTCTGAAGGCGTCCTTGTCCCAAGATATTCGGAAGGAAAATAGCGAAGAAGGGAAGCATCGTCCGCCTCGGCTTTCATCTTCCTTCTCGCTAAAAGCAATGATGAAAGGAGAAGAAACGCGTGAATCGCTATCGCGGAAACGGCGGCCGCTAGCATTTTAATAAGGACTCCATCCTTTCTTTGAAATCGTGATGTCCGAACAAAAAGCTTCCGGCCACGAGCATATCGGCACCCGCTTCGATCATCTTCGGCCCCGTTTCGGCGTTTATTCCGCCATCGACCTCCAAAATGAGATCGTGGTAACCGTTTTCGAACTTGGCTTTCCTAAGTTCTTTCATTCGGTCTAGTGAGCTTTCGATAAAGGCTTGTCCGCCTTTTCCTGGTTCCACCGACATCAAAAGGACCAAATCGAGATATGGCAAATAGGGAAGAATCGCCTTCACAGGCGTCAAGGGCTTTATCGATAAGCCCACTTTGGCTCCGCTTTCGCGGATGGAGATGATGGTTTTGAGAAGCTCGCCTTTGCTTTTCGCCGCCTCATAATGGAAAGTCACGTTCTTTGAGCCCAAACGTCCGAAAAGAGGGCCAAGAGTCAATGGATCATCGACCATAAGATGAGAGTCTAACGTAAGTTCAGGGAAAGAGGTGAGAATCGAAGTAAGGGAATCGATGCCGAAAGATACGTTAGGCACGAACTTCCCGTCCATGACGTCAAAATGGAGCACTTTGGCTCCGCAATCGAGCGCGAAAGCGATCTCTTCCTTCAATCGGCTTTTGTCGGCCGATAGCAAGGAAGGTGCCACAAGAGGCGTATCGAATCCCAAAAATCCGCTCATTTGAAACCAAAAATCCTCGAAAAGAGAGATTTCCTTTCCTTTAATTTGTCCTCATCCTCAAGCGTCTTCTTAATCGCGTCATGCATTTCTTTGGAGCTTTGGTATCTTTCATCCGGGCTCTTGCGGCAGGCCTTGACGACGATTTTATCTAGCACCTTAGGCAAAGACGAAACGATTTTCGAAGGCTCGGGGAAATGCTTTTTGATCTGGGCTATCGCGATGTCGTCGGTCGTTTCTCCTTCAAATGGCACGGTGCCCGTCAAAAGCTCGAAGAAGATAACGCCCATCGAATAGATGTCGCTTGTGACGTTCGGCTTTTGCCCGACCAAAGTCTCGGGGGCGCAATAATAGATCGTCCCGGCGACGCCATCGCTTTCCTCACTTTCGCCGATTTTCATGGCGATTCCGAAATCGGCGATTTTGATCGAGCCGTCGGAAAGATAAAAGAGGTTATCCGGCTTCAGATCGCGATGGAGTATCCCATGCTCATGGATATACGAAACGCCATCCGTGAGTTGAAGCATGACATCGATTGCCTCAAGCGGAGTTAGATTATGCCCCGTCGAGACGTTTAGTTTGTCACGGAGAGTCCTCCCCTCGACGTATTCGTTGACCATATATGGCCTGCCATCGACCTTACCTTGCCCATAGACTTTGACGATAAGGGGGTTATCTAGCGATGCCGAGGCGATGCCTTCCTTCTCGAAACGCTCGATATTCACTTTGTTTATCATATCGGTGCGCATGATCTTTAGCGCCACGGTGCGGTGCATCAAAATGTCATAGGCCTCATAGACGTCGGCCATTCCGCCATGGGCGATTCTCGAGGTGACCCGATAACGGTCATCTATCTTCATACCTATGTCAATCATTGGCGATGTTCTCCCATAAGGCTATGCCGATGTTATCGTCCCCGCCATTGTGATTGGCTTCGGCGATAAGGGAAGAGACCTTTTGATCGACGCGATCGTCGGTCGAAAGGATATTTCCCATTTCCTCCATCGTCACTTGGTTATATAACCCATCGGTGCATAAAAGCACGCTTTCACCGTGATATGGCTTGATATCGACGGTGAGCGAGACGCTCGGATAGATTCCCAAAGCGTTCATAAGGACATGCCTATCCGGATGCGAAAGGGCGTCTTCCTCGCTGATTTTGCCAGTGCTCACGAGATAGCGGACATAGGTGTCGTCTTCCGTCATGAGTTTGATCTTGTCTTTGTCGTGGCTATATAGGTAGCACCTCGAATCGCCGATATTGGCGATCATTATCTTCGAACCGAAGATGAGCGCGGCGACCATCGTCGTCCCCATCCCCTTCACTTTGTTATTCTTATCGGCGTAGCGGTTTATCTTCGCATTCGCTTCCTTGGCGGCTTTCGTTATCCAGAGCCGATTGCCATAGGCGAGGGCGTGTTTTGGCTTATGGCGGAAGGATTCGGTCAATACGTCGACGGCGATTTTCGACGCAAGCTCGCCTTTTTTCGCTCCGCCCATTCCATCGCAGACGACGAGAAACGCCTCGCCATATGAGTTCATCAAAACCATGGCTTGGTCTTCGTTGTTCTGCCTTTTCCTGCCGATGTCTATCTTGTAAGCGTATGTCCCGTGATATACCTTGCTCATTTTATCCTCCCCATCGCTTTGGCGCGAAGTTGCCCGCAAGCGGCGTCGATCCCCGTGCCCCATTCTTTCCTTATCGTGCAATTGATCCCATGTCCGTTTAGGTATTCGGCGAAGGCTTTCGTCACCCTCGGCTCGCTTCTTTCGAACGGCTTTTCCTTCACCGGGTTCAAAGGAATGAGATTGACATAGCAATTCATCCCCCTAAGAAGTTTCGAGAGCTCTTTCGCGTTATCGATCGAGTCGTTGACCCCCTTGATTAGGATATATTCGAAGGTCACGCGACGGCCGCTGTCGGAAATGTAGGTCTTAACCGCCTCGATTAACTGATCCAACGGATAATGGTGGTCGATTGGCATTAACATCCTTCTCGTTTCGTCGTTCGAGGCATGTAGCGATATCGCCAAATTGACTTGGATCCCCTCTTTCCCATAACGGAGGATGCCTGGCACGACGCCGCACGTCGAGACGGTTAGATGCCTCGCTCCCATCCCTAGGCCTTTCGGCTCATTGAGTATATGGAGGAAATCACTGACGTTATCGTAATTGTCGAAGGGCTCGCCCGTTCCCATCACGACGACGTGGGATACGCTTTCGCCTTCCTTATGGAGCAATTCGTTCATCGCCACGACTTGCCCTATCATCTCCTCGGTCTTTAGCCCTCTCTCTTTCC
This sequence comes from bacterium, assembly GCA_963616935.1. Classification (GTDB taxonomy): domain Bacteria; phylum Bacillota_I; class Bacilli_A; order RFN20; family CAG-826; genus UBA4951. The sequence continues at coordinate 183,020 of CAVEMS010000002.1, forward strand.
TTAGTAGCCCCGAGGCGCAGAAAGCGCAGCCCATGGAGCAGCCGACTTCGCTAGAGACGCAGATGGCGTTTCCATAGTCGTAACGCATTAAAACGGTCTCGACCTTGGCCCCATCGGCCATCGTCAAAAGCAATTTGATCGTCCCATCAGCCGCCCTTTGCTCCGAATGGACGCTTGGGATATCGAGACAATATTCTTCCTTCAATCTCTCGCGGAAGGATTTCGAGATATCGGTCATTTCGTCGAATGAATAGACGTTCTTGACGTAAATCCACGAAAAAAGCTGGATGGCGCGGTATTTCTTCTCGCCGATCGAAAGCATCTCTTCGGTGAGTTTATCCAAAGTAAAGCCAAAAAGGTTCTTCTTCATAACGGCTCCTAAGCCTATTTCATCTGGATCGAGGCGAGAGTCGCATCGTTAGCGGAAGCGAGGAGAGGATTCGCCGGGACGCCTTCTTTCTTGACGTTCGAATCCTTATGAAGGATGGCGTAATACATCGCCGTATCGAACTCTTCATATTGGAAGCATTGCTTTTCCTTGACGAGTTGGAATTCGGGATGGTCCGAAAGGAAAGTGGCAACCGTTTGATGTCCTTCCTTCTTAGAGATCGTGTAGACCATATAAATCAGCGTTCCGCCTTCGGCAACGTATTTGGAGCAATTTAGAAGCACTTCCTTCTCTTGCGCTAACAAAGCGTCCATCCCATCTTTCGCGAAATGGAGCAAGAAATCCGGCTCCTCGCGAACTAAATCGAAATTCGAGCTATCCGGGGCGGCGATCACGAGATCTTGGGGATTCGATATCGCGGATTCGAAGGAATCGGCCGGGGCGGCGAAGAGGTTGACGTTCTTTAGTCTGTCCCTCTTTATCATCCCAAGGACATCGGTGCAGTTGTCAAGGGATGGGACTCCTAGATTCAACCCGATTCGATCGCCATAGGTCTCGACGATTTCCTTTAAGATGCTCGAATCCTTGTTGCCGTTATAACAAAAGAGCTCCATCGGTTCGGAAATACGATATTCGTCCAAAATGGATTTCGTCAAAAGCCTCTCTGAGAAAATATCGCCTTTGCGGTAGGCTTCCATCTTGCGTAATGGCGTCTTGCCACCATAGAAAAGCATCCCATCCACAGGCGAAGGAGCGAAATCGGGGTTGTTATTCAAGACCGATTCGACGCTGATTTTCGAGGTTCTGACGCGCACCGTCTCCGAACCTGGGCGGTTGTTCTTCTTAAGAATTTTGTAAGTCGTTCCGAAGCCGAAATGCTCCCAGATCTTTAGGACCCATTCCGGGGTGTTATAGCGGAGCGAGAGATACTTGTTGCTCGATTTCGGAAGTTCTTGCGGTATTAGCGTTTCCGGCTGATTGCTTTTCTCGAATAGATCGGCGAGCAAGGCGATCTTCTCTTCCCCTAGCACTTCCTTTAGTCCAGATGTCATCGCATCTTTCTCGATTCTCTTGACGAAATAGAGATCGGCTAACGCCAAAGCGGCGTATCTTTTCTCATTCTCGTTAAGGCTCCCTTCCACTTTGGCAAGGACGCTTGAGAAAAGGAGGTGATGGCGGAGCTCGCATCCGACAAGACCCGCCACGAGACTACGGAGAGGACGCAAAGAGGCGTCGGCTTGGAAGATTTTCTTAAGCGCTTCGTTAAAGGGCGTCCCGTTATCTAGGATGTCGTCGAGCGTTCTTTTCGCTAATTCGAGTTCTTGCATGGCTAATCTCCTTTGCTAATTGTGCTTATGGCCGCAGCAACAATGCCCATGATGGCATTCGTGTTCTTTTTCTTCGTCGATATGCTCGAGTTCTTCCTCATGCCCGGCGAAGACATTGCCTAAATAGATCTCATTCGGATTATCGATATCGAGTTCTGGATGATCGGCGGGATTCGGCTCTTCATCGTCGCTATCGGAGTCGTTATCGGCCTCGACTTCCATCACGTTCTCGCTTTCGATATAGCGCGGATAGGCGTCGTTATGTATCTCATAATGCTTGCTTTCGTCGAAATATTGGAAAGAAAGCTCGACGTTGATAGACACTTCGTTAAGCGTTCTAAGCAAATAATCGGCAATTCTCTCTTCCATCACCATAAGTCTTTCCGGCGCTCTCACAATCACTTCGGTGTGCCAGCTCGTTTGCTCGACTCCCTTATGGAAAATGACGGAATATGGGGCGTAGAAATTGAGGTCATCCTCGCTTATTTCCATAAGATTCGCGAGGTTTTCGCTATGTTCTTTCGAATAATGGCCGACCACATATTGGTCAAGGCCGAGAATGGATATCGTGATCATTTTTCCTTCTTCCTATTTGTTAGAAAAGTATACCACAGGTATAAAGGGAAAAGTAGTAGCCTCGCAACACAAAAGGCCACGTCGAAAATGAGCCTAATAATCAAGCGGATCGACGTTGACGGAAATCGTGATGCCGCCGAAGGATCCGTATTTGCGAAGAAGTTCTTTGATGTGCGGCTCGATTATCTCCCTTTTCTTGAACTTGACCAAAAGCATCCTTCGGTATTTGTCGCCTTCCATCGCATAGAAAGGGACGATCGGGCCAAGCAAGGACACGTTTTCCAGTTTCTTGGCCGCGATCTCGTCTTTGAATTCCTGGCTGGCCTTGGCCACTTTGGCCTCATTGGCGCTGGAGAAGATTAGTAGCAAAAGATACACATACGGCGGATATTGCGATATTTTCCTCTCTTGCATCTCTTTGACGTAGAAAGAGGCGTAATCCTGCTTAGCCCCATAGACTATCGCATAGTGGCTAGGGTTATACGTCTGGATGATGGCCTCGCCCGCTTTATCGCTTCGGCCGCTTCTGCCCACCGCTTGGGCGATCAATTCAAAGGTCCTCTCGGATGCGCGATAGGTCGGCAAGGATAAGCCGATGTCGGCTAAGACGACGGAAGAGAGGGTTAGAAGCGGGAAATCATGCCCTTTGGCGATCATCTGAGTGCCGACTAGCACATCGTATTCGCCATCTTTGAAGGCTCTTATCGTCTTTTCGACTTCTCTCGATATCTTGCCAACGTCGCCATCCATCCTGGCCACTCTCGCGCTCGGGAAAAGATCCTCTATCTCCTTGACGATCCTTTCCGTCCCATATCCGATTCTCCTTAGCCTCGTGTTCCCGCATTTTGGGCAGGCCTCGGGATAACGTGAGACAAAGCCGCAATGATGGCATTTGAGCATGTTATCTTGCTTGTGGTAAGTCAAATTGCCGCCGCAACTAGGGCAAACGAAGAGGTGCCCGCACTTCGGGCACTCGATCCCAGTCCAATAGCCTCTTCGGTTGAGCAACAGCAAAACCTGCTCCTTTTTATCGAGTTTTTCTTTTATCTTCGTAAGTAGCGGCAAGGATATCTTCTCGCTTTGGCGGCCGATATTATGGCGGTCGGTCAAATCGACGATCGTGGCTTTCGGCAAAGGCTTAGCGTTCACTCTTTCCGTCATCGTGACGTAGCCATATACGCCTTTTAGCGCCCTTGCCCTGGTTTCTAAGCTCGGCGTGGCGCTACCCAAAATGAGCTTAGCGCCTTCCATCTTGGCACGCATTATCGCCACTTCCCTTGCGTGGTAATATGGCGAGTTGTCCTGTTTATACGATTCGACGTGCTCTTCGTCCAATATGATCAAGCCGACATTGGATAAGGGGGCAAAGACGGCGCTTCTGGCACCGACTACCACTTTCGCATTCCCAGCCGATATCCTTCGGTATTCGTCGTATCTTTCCCCTGGCGTCAATCCGCTATGGAGGATGGCGACCGAATCGCCGAATCTCCTTAGGCAATAATCCATAAGGGCCGGCGTCAAGTTGATTTCCGGAACGAGGAAGAGGACGTTCTTCCCTTTCTTAAGCATATCGTCGGCAAGATGCAAATACACCTCGGTCTTGCCGCTTCCCGTCACGCCTTCAAGCAGGTTGACGGTCTTCTCGCTCGCGAGCAAATAATCGAAGGCGGCTTGTTGCGTATATGTGAGCGCATGAGCCTCTTCCCTCTCCTCGGGTCTTACGACGAGCCTTCTTTTCTCTTCCAAATAGACTTCAACGCGCTTTTTCTCGAGCAATTTTCCCAAAATCGACGCAGAACCGGCCTCTTTTTTGAGAATCGGACCAGAAGATGCCACCAAACGGAGCAATTCTATTTGCTTATCGGTGAGCCCCTCTTCCGAAGGATCTAGCAATCTCACCCATTTCTCATAGGCGATCTTTGGCCCCTTCATGGCGCTGCTTCTTGGCGAAAGGGTCTTCGGAAGCATCGCTTGGAGAACGGATATAAGCGGTGCGAAATAGTAATCGGCCACTTTCTGGGCGAGAGATAGCAACGAGGGGCTCAGAAGCGGTTCTTCATCGATGATGTCTTCTTCTCGAAGCATCTTCATCGAGAAGCCCTTCTCCTTCTCTATCGTCTCTTTGTCTTTCTCGCTATCGATGACCTTGACGACGAAGCCGATGACGTTTTGCGGCCCGAAAGATATATGGACGCGAAAACGCTCGCCGATCTTTTTCTTGCCATCATAAAGATACGTGAACGTCCGGTTGAGGGACATCGTTCCGTACTCGGTTAAAACTTCAACTATCTTCACACTATTAAGATAACACAAAAACGTTAGGCAATGGATTTCGCGATGATGGACGCGACTTCGTCCGACGCCTTGTCCAAATCGTCGTTCACAACGGAATAATCGTAATGGCCTTTGAGCTTTATTTCCTGCTTCGCCCTATCTAAGCGGCCTTCGATATCCTTTTCTTTTTCCGTCATTCTGCCCCTTATTCTCTTTTCGAGTTCTTCCAAGGAAGGGGGCAAAATGAAAATCGAAACAACTTCCTTCCCGAGTTTTTCCATCACTTTCGAGGCGCCGTTAACGTCGATTTCGAGCAAGACGTTCTTGCCTTTCGAAAGCTGGGCCTCGACTTTATCTTTCGGCGTGCCATAGCTATGCCCAACGAAAAGGTTATATTCGAGGAAATTGCCGTTTTCGATGTTCTTTTGGAATTCCAGATCGGAGACGAAATAATAATCGACGCCATCCTTCTCACCGGGGCGAATGGCGCGCGTCGTCATCGAGACGCTATAAACGAGATTAAGGTCATTCTTTCCCATGACCTTTTGGCGAATGGAGCCTTTGCCTACTCCGGAAGGACCGGAGATGATAAAGAGCTTTCCTTTTTTCATCTGCATAGTTTGATTATAAAGATTATTTTTCATTAGACAAGCGAAAAATAAGCCATTCATCGGCATTTTCGAAACGTTTGTTATTATGAAAACCCTGAAAGCGTTTTCCTTTCTCTTTTTGCATCGCACGAAAAAAGAGATTTTGGCAGGCATTGACGATATACTTTTTCTATGCGCGCCTTAAGCTATGAAGAATTGAAATCCCTACTGCCGTTCTTACAAAAGGAAATCGAAGGCAAGCACCTTTCCTCCCCTTCCTTGCTTTTTGAGCGGGCGGTTGCCTTTCATCTTTCTGGCAAAGGGGCGAAAAGGCTAATAATCTCTTTGGATAACGGCTCGCCATACGTCTCTTTCGATAACGAGAGCACTTCTTTTACCTCCTCTTCCTCGCCGTTCTTTGAATCGCTAAAGAAAGAATTCCCGAATCCTTATGTCGATTCGGTGGATATCTTGGGCGAAGACAGGATTCTCGTCTTCGAGACGACGATACTAAACAGAGTCTATAAAGAGGAGAAGCGAACGCTCATCGTCGAACTATTCCCTTCGAAGCCGAATCTATTGGTTCTTGATAACGACGGAAAGATCCTTTTAGCGTACCGAGCTTCGTCGCTCGAAAGCGAAAGACCGCTTATGAAGGGGCTCATCTACGAAGCTCCAAAGAAGAGAAACGCCCAAGAAAAGGAAGAATCCTCATTCGATATCGATAGCTACCTTCTTATGGCGAAAGAGGAAGAAAAACGGCTCCTAGAAAAAAGAAAAGAGGCGCGTTTTGCACCGATTTTGAAGGATTTGAAGAACAAAGCGAAAAGAGCCGAAAGGAAAATCAAAGCGATCCAAAACGACATCGATTTGGCGAAAGGACACCTAAAAGACAACGAAAAGGGCGACGCCATATACGTATGCATGGGCGAAATCGATAGGAATGTCTCATTCTTCGTGTATGAAGGCGAGAGGATAGAGCTAAATCCGGCGATGTCTCTTTCCGAAAACGCCTCCCATTACTACAAAAGGGCGAAGAAAGCCAAGGAGACAATCGAAAGAGGCAAGGAAAACCTCTTGAAAGCAGAAAAAGAGCTATCCGACGCCAAAGCCGCCCTCTACCAAATCCAAAACGCCGACGAAATCGCGCTTGAGAAGATGCTAGGAGAGCGAAAAAGGAAGAAGAAAAAAGATGATGAGCCGTTTGGCTCCTCATCCTTGCCTTATCAAGTCACGCTCGACGGCGTCAAAATACTTTTCGGGAGGAATTCGAGGCAAAACGACGTCTTGACCTTCTTGCTTGCGACGCAAAAAAACCACCTTTGGTTCCATATCCTTGGAACGCATGGCCCCCACGTCATCATCAAAAGCGATTCCCCTAGCGAGAAACTAAAGAAAACCGCCGCCGAAATCGCCATATACGAAGCGAAAAAGGAAGACGGCCAAGTAATGGTTGCCTTTAGAAAAGATATTCGAAAAGGTCAAGCGCCAGGCGAGGCGGTTCTCAAAGAATACAAAGTGATGCGCGTCGAGAAGATAAGCGACGAGACGAAAAAACTCCTCGAAAACGCATCCAAGATGTCGGATTAGTCCTTAGTCTTTTTGTTTTTGTCTTTGAGTTTCTTTATCAAAAGGACGGCCAAAACAACCAAATAAACGATCACGATGCCGATGAATCCGCCTAGCGAATCGATTCCGACATCCATAAGATTGCCATTCCTATCTGGCACGAGGCATTGGATACCTTCCGTTAGGAAAGCTAAGGAAACGAGGGAGAAGGAAGAGGTTATCAAACCGAATAGCCCCCACTTCTCATCGCTATATAGATAGAAGAAAAGGAAAGTCGATATGGCGTAAAGGGCGAACAAAGTCCCATGTCCGACGAGTTTCCTGATGAAGCTAAGGAAATCGGAATCGGTCGGATCTGCGACGGGACGCAAAGTGACCTCGAAATCGAGGACTTTTCTTAAGGAATCATTGGCCACGCTTGCGATCTCGATTTGATAATTGCCTTCCTTTTTGAAAGTGATGCTAAGGCTCTCCGCGCCTTGGCCGGTCACGCTATAGACGTTCTCGGCGGGATTAAGGACCTGTAGTTTTTTATTCGTCACGTTGGAATTGTTCCCTTCGCCTAGGAAATTGCCTTTGATATAGTAGGTCTTCCCCTGCATTCCGCTCATCGGCGATTCAGAGGCTTTCTCGCCATTTATCGATAGTTCCATCGATATTGGAAGTATCTCGCTATATTCGACCTTCTCTATTTTGGAGGAACGAGGTTTACCAGAGGAATCGAGAGAACGCGATTCCGCTTTGACGAATAGCTCCTTGGCCTCGCGATAGCCAAGCACATAGGCCGTTTTATCGTCGGTTTGCCAAACCCTGGCATTGAGATTGTATTCGCTTTCCGAAATCTTATTGCCATCTTGATCGACGATATAGAAATAGGAATCATATGGCGAAACGAATTTCACTCCCGAATAAAGGCTATCCGATGGAGAGAAATAATCGCAATCGTTGATGGCCAAATACGAGCCGGATCTCGTTAGCTCATAGCCTTCTTCGATTAAGTCAGCATCCCCTTTCGCTTCAATCGTAATCGGATAGGTCAAGGAGCCTATATGGATATTCGTGGTGCCCTCTTCCAAAGCATAGAGAACATTCTTATCGAAACGGCATACGCTTAAATCGTCGCTTGAAAAAGACGTCATTTCAGCCGAGAAATAACGGTGATAATAGAAATTATCATGGCTTTTGACGTTCGGATCCTCCATTTGGAAATCGAAACGATATGATTCGCCAACCTCCAAAGTCGCCGGAATGTCCTTATATGCGGCGTCGTCTGGTTTCGGAAGAGGGATGACGTCGAAGCTATAATCGACTTTCTTGTCTTTTCCTGCGACGAATTCCAAATCGTAATGACCAAGCCTATGAGACTCGATCCAAACGGTTTTTCGGGATCCGCTTTCGCTAAGGAATATCTGAACTTTCCCCTTATCTTCCTCAGGGATATTGCATACGAAAGAGGGATTAAGGTATTCGTCTTTGCCTAAAATCGGGGAATCGACGCCGAAGACGAGCATCGTCGTTGTCCCTTCGGCCATCTGCGAAACGCCGTCTTTCTTCTCAAGCAAACTGCTATCGGAAAGAAGATTAAGCCCCGTTGGCTCCACCATCGTGCGATAGGAAGGAGCCACGACGGAATTAATCATGCCGCTTAGGATATAGCTAACGAAATCGCTTTGTTTAGCGCTCAAATCGCCGGGAAAGGAGCTGAACGTTATAAGCGAGACACCAAAAAGGATGGAGAAGCCAAGTGCGATATAAGAGGCGATTCTCCTACTTTTCTTCAAAGGCCCTTTCATAGGCTTCAATATCATGCTCGATGGCCTCCAACGCCTCTTTTCTGCCCTTCATTTCGCCGACTTCCGTCAAAGCGCCTTCCTCTAAATCCTTATACACGCGGAAGAAATGGGCGATTTCCTTTGCGACGTATGGCGGAAGCTCGCTGATGTCGCGATAGGAGGAATAGAGGGGATCATGTGCGCACACGGCGATAATCTTGGTGTCGCGTTTGCCATTATCGATCATCGAAAGGACGCCGATTGGATAGGCCAAGGTCAATGAAAGAGGCAATATCGGCTCACTGCATATGACAAGGACGTCTAGCGGATCGCCGTCGTCACTAAGAGTTTTAGGTATGAAACCGTAATTATGGGGATAGCTCGTCGAGGTGCTTAATATCCTATCGAGTATCAGGGATCCAGATTCCTTATCGAGCTCATATTTGTTTTTGGAGCCGGCGCTTATCTCGATGCAAGCCAAGAAGGCTTCCGGTTTGATTCTTTCCTTCGCGATGCTGTGCCAAATCGTGTGTTTGTTCATATATTTAGTCTATCATAGACGCGAATAAGCGGAAAGAAAACGGCACAAAGTCGACCGAAAAGAGAAAAACGCATTCTATCGATTCGATCCCATATCGATTGCGGTCTTAGAGATGGACTTCTTCTTTTGTCACCTGACATGTGCGAAAATAAGGTGTGCGAAAAAAGATTCTCGTTTTACCGCTATTTCCATTGCTGCTTTTATCCTCTTGTGGTGAGAGGAAGCTTTTCCCTTTCGGAGAAACGCCCGATATCAGCAAGGATTTCGTCGTCTTTAGACAGGCATATCAAAATGCGGATGCCGTGGATTACTCTTCGCTATTACCGACTATCGACTACGAGAAATCTGTCGCTTCATTAGAAAATGACGAATCATTGTCGCTTTTCCTTTGGAAAAAGGGATGCTCCGCTTGCGAAGACCTTTTCGAAACCTATAAGGAACTCAATTCGGAGCTAGGCATCGAGACTTGGGGAATAGACCCAAGCGATGCGGAGAAAATCGCAAAGCATTTCTCTTTGGACACCGGGAATTTCGGCAAAGGCACGCCTAGTTGGTACCTTGTTAGCAAAGACAAAGTAAGCGAAGTGCTTTATGGCACCAAGAAAAACAAGGAAAGCCTTAAGAACCAAGTCAAAAGCAATCTTTCCGAATGGGCAAGTGCCTATAACGCTTACCGCTATATCGATATCGATTCATTTATGGCCAGTGAGCAAGCCCTCACGACGTCCTTTTATCTTGAACGAGACGATGCCTCATCCTTATCTTTCTATAAGGAATGCGTTGTGCCATTTCTAGCGAAGAACCAAAAGGAATTCTATATATTGGATTCCTCTTTCCTTAGCGAGGAAGACAAAGCTAAAGCGGTCGAAACGCTTTTCTCGGCAAATGGAGAAAAGAAGTTCTTAAGATACCAAGGCAATCTCTACTCTGGAGAAGAAGCCAAGGAAAAACTCGACGAATATCTAAAATAACCTGCAAAACCCAACTATTTTTCGTGACGAATGTATTTTTCGCCGATTTCAACCGACTTATCTTCGAAGGAAAGAGGATCGCGGTTTTTCGTAAACCTCGCTTTCGCCTCTTCTTCGCTATCGGCCTTGAAAGCCGATTCCGTCAACACGATCGTCCGGTCCGGCTTCACCTCGATCGCGCCATGATACAAGGAAAAATATAAAATCTCTTTCCCCTTTTTGATTTTCATCACGCCCCTATCGGCTAAAGTCGATAGCAATGGGGTGTGTTTGGGCAAAATGCCGAGAACGCCTTTAGAAGTCTCGACATAGACTTCGTCGACATTCCCATCATAGGCTTTTCCCAAAGGCGTCAAAACAAGAAGATTCAGCATTATTTGCTCTCCATGTCATGGGCTTTCTTGACGACGTCTTCGATCACGCCGCAATACATGAAGGCAGCCTCTGGCAAGGAATCGTATTTGCCAGTGAGGATCTCCTCGAAGCTTCTGACCGTCTCAGACAAAGGGACATAGACGCCAGGGAAGCCGTTAAAGGATTCGGCGACGTGGAAGGGTTGTGACAAGAAATTACGGACGCGACGGGCTCTTGCGACGATGGCCTTATCGTCGTCGCTAAGCTCATCGATTCCTAGAATCGCGATGATATCCTGAAGTTCTTTGTAGCGTTGCAATAAACGTTGGACGCCTCTTGCCACTTCATAATGCCTCTCGCCTATGACATCGGGATCGAGGAGATTGGAACTCGATTCGAGAGGATCGACGGCCGGATAGAGTCCTAAAGCGGCTATTCCCCTATCCAAAATCGTCCTAGCATCCAAATGCGAGAAAGTCGTGGCTGGCGCTGGGTCGGTCAAATCATCGGCTGGAACGTAAACGGCTTGGACGGAAGTGATTGAGCCATCCTTCGTCGAGGTGATTCTTTCTTGCAAGGCACCCATTTCGTTAGCGAGCGTCGGCTGATATCCGACGGCGCTAGGCATACGGCCAAGAAGAGCGCTCACTTCGCTTCCCGCTTGAGTGAAACGGAAGATGTTATCGATGAAAAGAAGGACGTCTTTGTGCTCTTTGTCGCGGAAATGCTCGGCCATGGTTAGTCCCGTCAAAGCGACCCTCATACGGGCTCCTGGCGGTTCGTTCATCTGTCCGAAGCAAAGGGCGGTGTTCTTCAAAACGCCAGATTCCTTCATCTCGAAATATAGATCGTTTCCTTCGCGGCTTCTTTCTCCGACGCCCGCGAAGACGGAAATGCCGTTATGTTCGCTTGCGATGTTGCTGATAAGCTCTTGGATGAGGACTGTTTTGCCAACCCCAGCTCCGCCAAAGAGCCCGACTTTACCGCCTTTCGCGTACGGGCAAAGCAAATCGATGACTTTGATGCCGGTTTCCAAAATGTCGTTGCTCACCTTTTGCTCAGAAAAGGATGGCGCCTGGCGGTGGATTGGGTTATGCGGCACATCGCTAAAATCGCCACCGAGGTTATCGATTGGCTCACCGAGAACATTAAACATGCGTCCAAGCGTCTTTTCTCCGACCGGAACGCTTATCGGAGAGCCGGTGTCGATGACATCCATCCCCCTCGAAACGCCTTCCGTCGCTCCCATCGCAACGCATCTAACGACGTCGTCGCCGATATGTTGCATGACCTCGATCGTGAGTTTCTCATCGTCTTTCAATATGACCTTAAGCGCCGTCAGAAGCGAAGGCAAATGACGATCCAAGAATTTGACGTCGATTACCGGTCCTACCGCTTCGACGACTTTTCCCATTCTCTCTTTTTCCATCTCTTTTCCTCCTATTTGCTGGCATTCGCTCCACCGACGACCTCGGTGATTTCCTGGGTGATGGCGTTTTGCCTCGCTTTGTTGTATTCGATATTGAGTTTCTTCAATAACTCGTCGGCGTTGTCGTTGGCGTTATCCATCGCCGTCCTTCTCGAGGCGTTTTCGCTTAGCTCGCTTTCGAGGAGAAGGCTATATAACGTCGATATCAGGTAATCCGGCATTATGGCGTGGATCATCTCCTTCGCCCCTCCTTCGATTAAGGGTGGGCAAAAGGAATCGTTAGGCCAATTTTTCTTCCCGATTTGAACGGGGAGAAGGCGATAGACCATCGGCATAAAGGTGATGCTATTGACGTAATGCGTGTAAATGATGGCGATGTCCTTGTATTTCTTCTCATTGAACGCCGTTTTGAGATCGATGCAATTCTTATGGAACGAATCGAAATCGAGCGAGGAATTAAGATCTTTGAAATCAAGGATGATATTCGGATACATCGCATTACGAAGATAGTGATTGGCGGTCTTCGCCCCAATCGGCGCCAGATAATCCGTCGGCTTGACGGTTCTTTCGATCAATTTGTAGATATTGTTGTTATAGGCGCCGCATAGGCCCATATTCGAGCCGATGGCCAAATATAACGTCGGTAAATCCCCTTCGTTTTCCCTTCCATAATGGGAGAGTAACTCAGGCGATTCGCCGAATAGATAGCCCATCAGATCGCGGAATTCGCTCGAATAGAGAAGGCCTTTTTCATAGGCATCGCGAAAACGCTTGGTCTTGACGTTGGCGATGAGTTCCATCGCCTTCGTCGTCTTTTCCGTCGATTCGATGGAATTTATCCTTCTTTTCGTTTTCGTGAGTGACGTGGACATTATGACCTCGCTTTTTTGAAATCGGAAATCGCCTCTTTCAAGGCACTATTACTTGCCTCATCGAAAGATCCCTTCTCTTGCAAAGAGGAGAGAAGTTCATGATGAGAGGTCGATATATAGGAGTATAGGTCGTGAAGGAAAGGCAAGACGTCTTTCTTATCGAGGTCGTCTAGGAACCTTTCTTTGATGGCGAAGAGATCGACTATCTCCTCCCACATCGACAAAGGCGCCCAGTTCTTTTGCTTCAAGGCTTCCATCACGATGCCGCCATGGGTGAGTATTTTCTTGGTTTCGTTATCCAAATCGCTTCCGAATTGAGCGAAGCTAAGATTCTCGTGGTAATTCGCAAGCTCGATTTTCAAAGAACTCGAGACTTGTTTCATGGCTTTGATTTGTGCGCTTGATCCTACACGGGAGACGGAAAGGCCGCTATCGATGGCGGGACGTTGGCCGCTTGCGAAGGAATCAGCCATCAAGAATATCTGACCATCGGTGATGGAAATGATATTGGTTGGGATATAGGCGCTGATGTCGCCGCTTTGGGTCTCGACTATCGGCAAAGCGGTGATCGAGCCTCCGCCGTATTCTTTAGATAGTTTGCAAGCCCTCTCGAGCAAACGGCTATGGAGATAGAAGATATCGCCAGGATACGCCTCTCTCCCTGGCGCGCGGCGAAGGAGAAGCGATAAGGCGCGGTAGGCGACGGCGTGCTTAGAGAGATCATCAAAGACGATTAGGACGTCTTTCCCCTCTTCCATCCATTCTTCCGCCATGGCCATGCCGCTAAATGGGGCGATATATTGCTGCGGAGCGGGCTCTGAGGCGCTCGCGTTGACGACCGTGACGTAATCGAAGCAACCTCTTTCCTTGAGTTTGGCGACGATATTGGCGACCGAGCTATTCTTTTGCCCGATTGCGACGTAGACGCAATAAACGCCTTTCCCCTTTTGGTTCATGATCGTATCCAAGGCGATCGAGGTCTTGCCAGTTTGGCGGTCTCCGATTATGAGTTCGCGTTGGCCTCGTCCGATCGGAATCATGCTGTCAATGGCTTTGATGCCGGTTTCTAATGGGGTATTGACGCTTTTTCTCGTCATAACGCCAGGCGCTATCCTTTCGATAGGACGTCTTTTCTTCGTCTCGATTGGACCTAAAGCGTCGATAGGAAGGCCTAAAGGTGAGACGACACGTCCCAATAAGGCGTCTCCGACTGGGACCTGAACGACTTGGCCCGTCCTTTTGACGGTGTCGCCTTCCTTGATTGAAAGATCGCTTTCTAGCAATACGGCACCGACGTCATCCATATTGAGGTTCATGACCATGCCATAGACGTCGTTAGGGAACAAAAGGAGCTCACCGAGCATCGCTCCGGTAAGGCCATAGATCGAAGCGATCCCATCCCCCACCGAGACGACGGTTCCGACTTCGCTATTCTCGATTTTTCCTTCGAATCCTTTGATCTGTTCTTTGATCAAGGAACTTATTTCCGATGCGTTGAAGTTCATAGGCTACCTCCTTTGAGCAATTTGGCGCGAAGGGATTCGACTCTCCCTTCTATCGATTGATCGTATAGTTCATTTCCGACGTAGACCCTGACGCCGCCGATGAGCTTAGGGTCAATTCTGTTTTCGAGTTCCACGGCGTTTCCGCGTTTCTTCGATAGCGACTTCTCTATTTTCTCTATTCCCTCTTTCGTCAAAGGCTTCACGCTATAAACGATGCCTTCGTCGATGCCAAGATACTCGTTGGCAAGCGTTCGATAATCGCGCTCGATATGAGGGAGTTCGGAGAAAAGGCTTTTCGAAAGAAGGAGTTTCAAGAAAGATATGAGGTTCTTCGACGAAAGCGAGGAAAGCACGCTTTCGGAAAGGACTTTGAGCTTCTTTTCATATGGCAAAGCGAAAGAAGAGAGGAAAGAAGAAAGCTCTTCCCCATCTTCGCTCGAGAGGAAGGCGCTAAGTTCGCCGAGTTCCTTTTTGGAAATGGCTACGCTTTGGCTTTCCTTATCGAGGAGAAACAACGCTTTTGCGTACGACAAAGAGCTCTTTCCCATCATTTTCCCTCATTGATCGACTTCTCAAATCCGTCGATCAGCTTCTTTTCGACATTCTCATCGATCGAATCGGAAAGAACTTCCTTCGAAGCGTCCAAAGCGATGTTAACGATCTCGTCGTGAAGAGACGCCTTGGCTTTCGAGACGGCGCTTTCGATGTCTTCGTCCGCCTGCTTTTTGATTCTCGACGCCTCTTCTTTGGCCTCGTTCTTTATCAAATCGGCGTTTTTGATGGCATCGGCTTGCGATTTCTCGATTATCGAGGCGCCCTCGGCTTTGGCTTTGGCGATCAAAGCCTCGCTTTCGGAAGCTTTCCTCTCGTATATCGCTTTGGCGCTTTCGCTGTCCTTGATATTCTTCTCAATGTGATTTTTCCGAGCCTCGAGATACTTCTTGACCGGTTTATACGCAATGAAATAAAGGGCGACGAAAAGAACGATGAGCGCTACGAAATTGATGAGGAAACTCCAAAAATTTGGGAAGAGTTTGTTTAAGAAATCCTCTTGCGAGAATGGAGCTGCTCCGTCTAAGGTCAAAAAGATCGAATCCATATTTTCCTTACATGACGAAGATGATCAAGATCGCGACGATTAACGTGTAGATGGCCGTCGATTCATCAAGGGCGACGGCGACGATCATGTTCGAACGGAGCTTATCGGCCATCTCCGGATTCCTTGCCATCCCTTCGATGGCGCGGGAGCAGATGAGAGCCTCGCCGATAGCCGACAAACAACCAAATGCCACGCAGATCGCGGCGGCAATGGCACGTAAACCCAAATCAGTCATATTTTTACCTCCTATATGATATTTGGTTCCAGATTCTCGTTAGTGATAACGACATCTTCCTTCTTCTCTTCTTTCTTTTCTTCGGGTCTTTCCTGAGCCACCCAAAGGGCGGTGAGGCTTGCGAATACAAGGGTCTGGACGAATCCAGAGAAGAGACTGAAGTAAAGATTGAGGATACCGATCGGCACCGGGGCCAAGAAGACGCCGGTCCAATTCGGCCAAGCGTTCCAATAGTTGGATGGATCAGCCCCGATAAGACCACTTACGCCGATGGCGCCGAAAATGGCGTTCGAGGCGTTCGAAAGGGCCCATTGGATGAGACCGATGATGACCGAGCCCGCCAAGCAATTGCCGAACATACGCATCGTGGTGCTGATGATCGGCGACCACATCGTGACCAAATTGATCGGCAAAAAGACGGGAATCGGCTCAATATAGCGATGGAAATAGCCGAAATGCTGATATTTGATGGCCACCGCTTGAATCAAGACGAACATGATTATCGCCAAAGACAATGGGGCGGCAAGCCAATCGATGACGCTTGGGAGCCCAAGCAAAGAGAAAGTGAAACCCAAGAAAAGATATGAGAACAAAGTCCAAAAATAGCCGGTGTATTTCTCTCCGCTTTCGCCCATGTTGGAAACGGTGAAGTTATGGCACATATCGTAATAGAGCTCAGCTAGGAAAAGAAGGCCTTTCGGGCGATCGAGGTATTCCTTTTTCTTGAGAGCCACCGTCGCTCTGATCCCGATTATCGCCCCGATAAGAAGCAAAACGATCATGATGATCAAGGAACTATATAACGGAGCGTCTAAGCTATCAGCGCCGTTCCATTCGAACATCGACGCCATCCGTTCCTGGGAGGCCGCATCCAATATCAATATCATTGTTTATCGTCCTCTTTGGCGGGAGCTTTGTCCTTTTTGCCTTTGGAGCAAAGCCGGATAAGAAGAAGCAAGAACGGCATGGCGACCAAAGCCGCCATCGTCGTGAAGAAGTTGAAAGCGGAAAAACCGGCGAAAAGATCGTTTTTGAAAGTGCATATCGCCGAAATGACAAGCGAAGCGGCGTAACCAACGAATCGAAGGCCCATGAAAAGAATCGCGATTAACGGGGATTTGGCATTAGAAGACGGAGACAAAGCCTTACTTTGATAATCGAAGCTGATATAAGCGAAGATGGCGACTAATGAGCCAAGCACCCATCCAACCGGATATGAATAGCCTTTGATGTCATAGAAGAAAAACAACGGGCAAAGGCAAAGGAAGACGAAGACGAAGACGGTAAGAAGCCAAAAGATGGTCTTCCCCCTCTCCTCTTGTTTCATATACCATGCGAGCATCTTTTCCCTCATACGAATAAATACTCTACTTTCCTTTTAGGAAAAAGTCAAAAATCTGAAAGCGGTTTTTCCAAGAATTTTCTTCACGATGCGAAAACGATCGATTTCCTTCGATGGCAACGGCATTTTTCACACAGTTTTAACCCTTCTTTTTGAAAGCGCTTTCATTTTCTTCGTTTTACCCCTTGCCTTTCTTTTCTTTTCTCAAGTAGAATTATGGGCTTTAGCGAAGGAGGGACCTTGTATGTCTTTTACTCTAAAAATCAACGGCGAAGAGATGGAATTCGATAAGAAAACATCCTTGTTATCGCTTCTAAGTGAGGAAGAGAGAGAAGAGAAGAACATCCTATGCGCCAAAGTCAATAACCGCGTGAGAGAACTCACTTACGAAGTCTATTACGACGCCGATATCGAGTTCCTTTCCTTCGATGACCACGAGGCCATGAAGATATACGAAGCCTCGCTTAGATACGTTTTGGCGATGGCCTTCGCCAAAGCCTATCCAAACCTCAAGATCCGCTTCGCATATAACGTCAGCCGCTGCATCTCCGTCCATATCCTAAACAAAGGGGTTGTCGCCACCACCGCGATGCTCCTTAAGATAAACCACGAAGTCGAGGAAATCGTCAAAGGCGATTATCCGATGAAGCGAATCGTCGTCCCTAATGCCGAAGCGAGGAAGATCTATTCGGAAAGAGGGTTCGAAGACAAGACCGAGATTTTGAAATACCGCCCAGAGAAAACGGTTCACCTCTACTCTTGCGAAGGGTATTTGGATTATATGTATAGCCGCTTGGTGCCGAGCACCGGCTACGTCAAGAAATACAAAATCCGCCTATATGCGCCAGGTTTCCTAATCCAATACCCAAGAAGCGAATGTGACGGCGAAATACCCGATTTCGAAGACGCCCCGACTTTCGGCCGCGTCTTGAAGGAATCGCACGATTGGGCGAAGGTCGTCGGCATTAACACGGTCGCTTTGATCAACAAAGAACTCGCCACGACTGGCGGAGCGGAGCTCATCAACATCTGCGAAGCGAGACACAATCGCCAGCTTTGCGAACTCGGGCAATTAATCGAAGACGATATCCAAGACATCAAGCTAATCTGCGTCGCCGGGCCATCAAGCTCAGGCAAAACAACGTTCGCCAACCGTCTAAGAATTGAGCTCCTTTCGCGCGGCATCAAGCCAATCCGCATCTCCATCGACGACTACTACAAAGCCAAGGAAGAGATTCCGGTAGGGGACGACGGCGAAAGGGATTTCGAGGCGCTAGACGCTCTGGACATCGAATATTTTCAGCAGAACATACTTAGTTTGATCGCCGGGGAAGAGGTCGAATTGCCCCGTTTTGATTTCACACTAGGCCATCGCGTGCCAGGAAGGAAAATGAAAATCGACAAAGAGCAGCCGATCATCATCGAAGGCATCCACGCCCTCAACGAGCAACTCACCAATAGCATCCCAAAGAGCGACAAATTCAAAATCTTCATCTCCCCTCAGGCTCAAATCAACCTCGACGACCATAATCCGCTTAGCCTAACCGACTTAAGGCTTCTAAGAAGAATTGTCCGTGATCAGAAATTCCGTAAAAGCCCAGCCGAGGAGACCTTCTCCATGTGGCCGAAAGTCAGGGCTGGCGAATTCAAATGGATCTATCCGACGCAAGAAGGGAGCGATTACGTCTATAACAGCTTCTTGCCGTACGAACTCGCCGTCATGAAGAAATACGCCTATCCCCTTTTGGTGGCCATACCCGACGATTCGCCATATTATCCGGATGCCGGAAGGCTATTAAGGATGCTCAAGTACTTCTCGGATCTCCCCGACGATTGGGTCCCCTCGAACTCTTTAATGAGGGAATTCATCGGCGGAAGCTGCTACGCCGACGTATAAGGACGACAACATAACGAGAGACAAAAGGGACGATGCGATTTCCACGTCACTAGAGACGACGCATCGACTGCCCAATCTCGATTACGGCCATCTCTTCCAAGTCATATGGAGGATAAGCGCCGATAGAGAAAAGGTCCTTTACGAGACTTTCAAACGGATGTGCTTCAACGTTTTCTATAAGAACAGGGATGACCATGGAAAAAACTTCTCTTTCCTCTACGATGAGGAATCAAAAGGATATAGACTCTCGCCCGCTTACGACATCACAAGCCTCCCCAATAAACCCGAGCACGAGATGACCGTCAATATGAATAGGAAGCCGACTGAAATGGATTTGTTACAAATCGGTTCCGAGTTCAAACTGTCGAGGAAGAGATGCGAAGAGACAATCGAAAAGATAAAGAGCGTTCTGAAGATGACGGATTAGATCCGCTCATCAATCCAAAACTTAGAAAAAAGCATATCATCGCATCAAAGCAACTGTAATTATCCATCGCAGAACGTTTTGAAAATGAAGTTGCTACGCTTCCGCCTTTTTCTTCTCATTTAAGGAAGCGAAGCACTTTTGCTCATAGGCGTAGCAAGAAAGAAGCTCGCCGAAATAGAGCTTCCGAAGCGATTCATACCGTTTCTTCTCTTCCTCCGTCACGGAGCTTAGGTAAACGCTTCCGAAGATCTTCTCAAGCCGGAAGAAGGATTCGTATAGGTTCATTATCGTGACGTAATAGAAATAGTTCTTGCGGGAATAGATCAATAACGGGGAACTATGGGCGATTTCGCTGGACATCTCATAAGCCTTCGCGTAGCGGCGTAGCCCCGCCACTCTCTCGACGCCGTCTCGGAAATTGAGCTTGAATTCCTCGATCTTCCCGTTTTTAACCTCGTCTATCGAAAGCAACCACCCATATTCGATGTAGCGTTTCATGTCCTTGCTCTTCAGATCGTTCTCCCGCATTCCTCCCTTTATCTCTTCGAAGATCTTGTCGGTCTCTTCTTTGCTAGAGATCCCACCGCGGAAGGCGATGGCGTAGCGAAGGTGTTTCAAGTAGGAATCGATCACCGGTTTGCCATAACGCAAAAGAACTTGGAGGATGCATTCGTTCTCGTGAAGGGTTCGCCAAGTGCTAAAAGCCTCGGTCTCGAAGCCGTTTGTGAGCAACATCACGATGCACTGCGCCATCGAGAAGCCTTTGCGGAGGATATCGACGATGAGAGTTTTGCTTGGATCCCCTTGCTCATAACGGGATAGCATCCCCAAGACGAAATTGATATAAAGGGTTATGGTGCTTATCTCCGGCGTGAAACGATTGGCGAAGTTCTTGTTCTTATGGGCCAATCTCTCGTTCGTGTAATATTTATCTAGCGATAACGAGAGCAAAAGGGTCTCATAGCCGGGATCCTTGATTATCTCTTCCTCTTTCTTATCGGCATGGATCTTCAAGAAAAAGAGGTGTTCGTTAAGAAGATAGAGAGCCAATTGCACGGGATTTAACGGGATTTTGCTTAGAAGAGAGGTTTCTTCTTGAATGGAAGAAGCGCTTTCGAGGGCATCGGAAAAGCAATCATAGATGAACCCATGATCGATATTCTTTGGGCAATTCACCGCATCGAGCAGCTTTTCGAATTCCTCTTTGCTCATCTTGTTTTCCATATCGCTATTCTATCTCAGTGATGGAGGCATCCGCTATCGAAAGAAGATATGTGCGGGCCTTCTTCCCGAAAACCCTCTCGACATAGGCTTTATATGCCCCAAGTTGCTTTCTATAAGCCGGATCGTCGACCTTATGGCTCTTGAAGTCGATAATCTGACAAACGTCCTCTTTCACGATGAGCAAGTCGATCGAGCCATGGATTCCTTGTGCCTCATCGTAAAAGGAATATTCGTGGAATTCCTTGGCATTATCCATGTCATTCCAGAGAGGATGGGCGAGAATTGCGGAGATTTTTCGTTTTTCGTAGCCTTCTAGCAAGAAAGAAACGTCTTTCTTTACGAAGGAGACGCATTCGAGGATTCGGTGCATCCTTAAGCCATAGGCAACCTTCGAATAATCCTCTAGCTTCATCGCTTCGTTTTTCGAGGCGCGGGCCTTGATGATCTTCTCAGGCTTATAATCGATTGTTTTTAACATCGGAGCGACTATGTCTTCACGTTTCGAAATGGATCCCGCCTTAGAGGCGCCCTCTTCGAGCGATAAAACGCTAAGCTTACCGAATTTGGCGAAGGTTTCGGAGACGTTATAGAAGTCGCCATAGGAATCGAGCGTCTTAAGCGACCAATCAATCACAGGCATTCCCTTTTTATTTTTTTCCTCAAGCGCAAGATATGAGGATACCATCGGATAGAACTCGGCGTTCTTGCCTTCGGACTTAACGATTATGAGCTTTTGCTTGGCTCTTGTGAAAGCGACGTAAAGGATCCTCACTTCCTCGTCTTTGCTTTCCTTCGTCTCCTCGTTTTTCATAAGGGCTTTGAGTGGGTTTTCGCCTACTGACGAATCGGCGAAATCAAGCAAAATCCCGTAATTCTTAGAGATGTTCGGGATTTTGCCGTTAAATTCGGAATCGTTCGAAACGATATAGACGACCGGGAACTCCAATCCCTTCGAAGCGTGTATCGTCATGATGCGGGCGGCCCCTTTGCTTTCGGCTGGGGCGTCTAATGACGGCGAGATCTTCTTCTTATCGAGATCGACGAAGAAGGAACAGAATTGCTTATAGTCCATCCGGAGCCTTTCGCAAGTCTTCGCGGTCTTTCGGAAAAAGGAGATATTCTCGTAATTGTCGACAAGGTGCCCTATCGTCGGAAGCTTGTCGAAGAAGGGATAGACGGAAAGAAGCTTCTCCACCGCCAGGGAAGGCGGCAATTTGGAAAGCTCTTTGTTAAGTTTCTTAAAGGAAACGAAGAAATCGCTTTCCATGTAGGAGCCATCTTCCAACTCCGAAACGATTTCGGAATCCTTCTTGCGATACAAATAGCTCCTCATTATCGATGCATATGAGTGCTTGATTTCCTCTTCCTCTTTCTTGCCGCCATCGATAACAAGCGAAAACCGCAAGAACCTCTTGAAGAGCAGCGAGACATCCTCGCCCGAGAGATCCTTCTTATCGGAAGTCAAAAGGGGGATTTTGTAATCGGAGAAGACCCTAACGAAGGTTTGGAAGCACTTCTTGCCTCTCGAAAGGATGACGAAATCTTCGAATCTGGCCGGCCTTAATTCTCTTGTTTCGCCGTCGAATACCTGATATTTTCCGACTTTCGAAAGGATATCCAAGGCGACGAGCCTCGCTTCCTCTTCGGTATTATCCGCGGCGAGCTTCTTCTTTTCGTAGACGATTTTCTCGGTCGCGTATTCGGCTTTCGTCGAAGGGCCGTACAAATCGACATTCCCGAATATCATCTTTTGATTTTCGTCGTATTCGATTCCGCCCATTCCAAGCGACATCGTCTCCCCGAAAAAGGAATTCATGTCGTCGATTACGTTTCTAGCGCTACGGAAATTGGAGTTGAGGGTTATTAGATTCCCTCCTTCTTTCACTTTATAAGCGTCGAATTTATCGCCGAATATCTTCGGATTGGCGTTTCTGAAACGGTAAATCGACTGTTTGATGTCGCCAACGGCAAAAAGATTGTCGTTGGTCACTTTGAGAAGGAAATCCTCTTGTAAATCGGAGGTGTCCTGGTATTCATCGACCATGACGTATTTATAGGAACTCGCGATCGACTGACGGATTTCTGGGTCGTCGAGGATCTCTCTCGCCATGGCGGCGATATCGGCGAAATCGTAGACGTTATACTCCTTCTTGAATTTATTTAGCGCTTCATAGATCTCGATAGAGAGGGAGGAAATCGTCTCCATATGGGGCTTTAAGCTCTTTTGCATTGCTTCCGCCGTTTCGAATGGAGCGGTCGCCTTGATGACGTCGAGTATTTCTTTGATTCTATCTTTGAGTTCCTGCCCAGCGTTAAAATCGAATTCCGAGACGATCGTGTATTTTTGGTTTTTGCCATCTTCAGTACGAAAATGATAATCCCTATTCATCGTTTTTTGATACTCAGCAGCCTCTGATTGTGAGCAACCCCTATGCACGATGTCCCTAACCGAGGACGTATGGGCGAGAAGGTAATCCGCGAGTTCTTTGCTTTCGATTTTCTTTTCGACGTTCTCCTCTATGAAGCGGATTTCCTTCTCCAAGCAATCGCCCCATTCGGCTTTCCTCTTTTCGAAATATTCGTCGGTCAGGAAATCCGTCGATAATGACTTCATGAAGGCGATCGGATCAACCGTTTGCGAGGCGACGGATAATACGTTCTCGACCATATCGGAGATGTTCTTGTCGTCTTTGATGCATTTAAAGATGGGGAACAAGGCCAAGAAGTTTTCGTCTTTCCTCTCATAATGGGACAAGAAGATCTCATCGATTATCTGCTTTTGCTTCAAAGTGAAGAAAGCCGAATCGACGATCTCCATATCCTCATCGATTCCAAGCTCGTAATGGTATTTTTTGACGAGGCTATAGAAATAGGAGTCAAAGGTCGTGATGTCGCTTGACTCAACCAATGATGAAACGTCGTTTTTGAGTTCCCCATTTTGATAGGCTTTTAGTAAGGATGAGCGGATACGGGATTTCATCTCGGCGGCCGCTTTATTGGTGAAGGTGAGGACCAATAGCTCATTGACCGAAGCCCCTACTCTTTCTTCTTTCGGAGTCCCCTTTTCCTTCTCCTTTTCGCCATCGAGCACTATTTGCTTTATGCGTTCGGTCAAAACGGCGGTCTTGCCGCTTCCTGCCCCGGCGCTGACGAGGTAATTGCCTTTTCTAGAATCTATGGCAGCTTTTTGAAATTTAGTCCAAGCCATCTTTTTCCTCGCCCTCCTCATCTTCTTCGACTTTCTCTCCGTTCGCCTTCCGTAATGGGAAGTCCTTCTCCGAGCGATAGCAAACGTCCCTAAAGGAGCAAAATGCGCATGCATCGACTTGGCTTTTGATCCTTATCGGATTGATTTCAAATTCGCCGTTTAATATGGCATTCGATTCTTTTTTCAGGCGATCCACGAGGGAATTGCATAGTTTTTCGAATTCCTCTTCGCTTAAGAAATACTTCTTATCGCCTCTTTTTCCAAAGTTTCCGTCTTTCGTTATCGTCATATGCTCGAAGGCAAGACTCGCGTTCTTCTCCGTCCATAGTCCGATCTGGTTCCATAAAGAAGGATCGTTAATGAAAACGCCCTCAAGCCTCATTCTATTTCTATCGGAGTCATCAAGCGGGCCGTCTTTGTCGAGCGTCTCGTTTGCATCCTTAAGGAGCGGCGCGATGAATAAACCGGCCACTTTATAGTCTTCGTATTTTGGATCGTTTGAGGCGGCGTATAGATAAATCGGCAGTTGCGATCCGGTGCCGGTCGATAGGAAGCGATCGTAATCGAAATTCGTCGCGCCGGTTTTATAGTCGATTATCATGAGATATCCAGCGTCACCAGTCGAAAAGGATATCCTCTTGTCGAAGCGACCGCATAATTTGGTCTTATCGTCTATTGTGACGCCGAATTTCCCTTCCGCTTCCTCGTCGGATGCGAATTTCTTTAGCGAATCGCTTAGCTCATCGTGGAAGAGAACGTCTTTTTTGCTATAGGCCGCGATATATTCGAGGATGAAGCGTTCTTTCGCGTTAAACGGGTATTTTTCTTCTGCCTCTTTGACCGCTTTATCGTATAGGTCTCGAGGATCGATCGACGGATCGGCGTGATGCCATTCCAAGACCTTATGGAAGATATTCCCGATAGAGATATCGAAAGTCGGTTCGAATGGGGAGAGATCAAGATGTCGGTTATAAAGATATTTGAATGGGCAAGACGCGTAATCGTCATGGCTCCCTTGCGTGAAATAGACGCAGCCTTCGTTTTTAATCGGGATATTCTTCTCGCTTACTTTATAACCATACGTCCTAAAAGACGGATCGACTCGTTTCTCTAACGCCGCGATCCTCTCGTCATATTCGTCGTAATCAGCCTCTTTGTCTTTTAACATCGATAGCAAAAAGGCCCCTTTGGCGTGCGAATATTCATAGGGTTTCAAAGACGGCATCTCTTTCTTGATTCCATAAGTCGCCGCCAAGCCGCTAGGGAAGACGGTTTTGCCGAAGGCCATCTTCTTGAACGTTATGAGCTCGACTTGACCCGACTTCAATAGATTCTCTAGGCGCGTCATATCGTCCCTCGTCACTTCCTTCGCCGTTTCTAATCCGATTTCCTTCTTCTCCGAATCGGATAGATACCCACTTTCCTTATACACCAAAGGGAAGGAGCCCATCGCGAAATTGATGATATAGGCCTTCGCGCCTTTCGGGACGATGAAATGGGATGCCAAATGAACGGCGTTACGGCTATTCGGTTCGGAAATTACAATGGTTTTTGCGATTTCTCTGATTATTTTGATTTTTTCTTCCACTTGATCGAATGACTCTATCAAAGGCGCGACTTCGTTCCGGAAGGGCGTGAAATCGATCGACGGATATTCTCTTTCCGTCTTGTTAAGCGCCTCATCGAACGGGCTATCGAGAAGCATTTCCTCTTCAAGGAGATGAAAAGACGGATGGTCGTATAGCCTGGTCGAGGAAGGCATATCGATCCCGAAACCGTAATATTTCGAGAAGTCCTTAAGATATAGCGAATGCTCATCGTCCGCGCCGACTATATAGATATCGTCGGGTTTCGTCCCTTCGTCTATTTTCTTGGCTATCTCGTTGAATACGTAATGAAGCTCCTCATAGATATCCGGGAATTCTAGATAGGTTTTTGGCGTCTCTTTCTCCCCTTCTATATCGAAATCGATCGTCATATTCGAGGTGCAAGAGGATATGTATTCGCTGATCCTTGAAGCATCGCCGTATCCACTAATGACTATGTGTTTGTCCTTGAAGGAGCTTTCAGGTGAGAAAGCCCTCGACAAAAGAGGCGCCTTTTCAGCCGATGCGGTTATCAATTCGTCGTAGTATTTCTTGTATTTCAAGAGCTTCGGCGAAGTCGTTTTATCGAATTTCGGAGCGCAGAAAGCCTCCAAAAGTTCCTTGGCCAAAGGATATTTGATCCCTTTGCCTAGGAGATAGGAGACTGCCCTGGCGTCATAGGACATCCCGAATAGTCCGACGGCTTCCTCTTTCGTGTATATCGAAAGGTTCAAGAAAGGTCGTTCCCTTTTCAAACGCAGGAAATCGTCCTGTCTTTCTTTGGGGCAGATGACGACATAGGATTCATTGTCTTTGAAAGCGAGTGGCATATTAATCATTATACAATGTTAAGATTCTTACCGCCATAATCCCAAGCCACTTTGAAAACATTCGAAACGTCGCTCAAGAAGCCTGGTTTTATTGGTTATTTTATTTTGAAAGCCCTAGTGGCTTTGACGGCGGCTTGCCAGCCTTTGTATAGCCGCTTCGCCTCCAAGGGATCCATTGATGGAAGATATCGTTTCTGATAGCTGTGGTTCTTTTCTATTTCCTCGACGCTCTTCCAGAATCCGCAACCAAGCCCCGCGAGATATCCGGCGCCTAAGGCCGTGGTCTCGATGCATTTTGGCAAGGAAACCTCACACTGAAGGATGTCGCTTTGGAATTGCATTAAAAGGGAATTCGCGCTTGCGCCACCATCTACTTTGAGTACCGGTAATTCAAGCCCGGCCTCTTTTTTCATGAGTTCTATGACGTCTTTCGATTGATATGCCACGCCATATAGGGCGGCCCTCGTGATGTTATGTCTGTCGGCGCCTCTCGTTAAGCCGAAGATTGCCCCTCGCGCATCGTCATCCCAATATGGTGTACCAAGCCCAACGAAAGCCGGGACGAAATAGACGCCAGCCGTATCGGGCTTCCTTTGGGCGTATTCCTCGCTTTGGGAGGAATCCTTGAACCACGCCATCTCATCGCGTAGCCATTGCACCACCGCGCCGCCGATAAACACCGATCCTTCTAAAGCGTACGTCGCTTCGCTGTTTATCTTCCAAGCCACCGTGGTCAATAAGCCCTTCTTCGACAAAACGGGCTTGTTGCCGATATTCATTAGCATGAAGCAACCAGTGCCATAGGTGTTCTTGCTTTCGCCTTCATGGAAGCAACATTGGCCGAAAAGGGCGCTTTGTTGATCGCCTGCCACCCCATGGATATGGACATGCCCGCCAAAGAAGGAGGCTTCGCCATAATCGGCCGTGTTCTCCTTGACTTCCGGCAACATCCTCATGTCGATGCCCCATAAAGCGCATAATTCCTCATCCCATTTCATGTCGAAGATGTTGAAGAGAAGGGTTCTTGAAGCGTTTGAGACATCGGTCGCATGGACCCTTCCTTCCGTCATCTTGTAGATTAACCAGCTATCGACGGTGCCGAAAAGCAATTCGCCATCCATCATCTTTTTCTTCGCGCCTTTGGTATGGTCAAGGATGAAGCGGATTTTCGAAGCGCTGAAATAAGGATTGATGCGAAGTCCGGTCTTCGCGCTTATCTTCTTCTCTTTTGGGAGATATTCATCACATATATGCTGCGTTTGCTTGGATTGCCAAACGATCGCATTGGCGATTGCCTTGCCGGTATTCTTATCCCAAACGATCGTGGTTTCGCGCTGATTGGTGATTCCTATCGCGGCGACATCGTTCATCGAGGCTCCGCTTTTGATGAGAAGCTCGTTGATGACGTCTACCACGCTAATCCATAACTGATCTGGATCTTGCTCAACCCAGCCTGGCTTGGGATAAAGGCAAGCCACGTCCCTTTGGGCGTGGAAAAGGCGTTCTCCGGTTTTGGAAATCAAGATGGCACGTGTCGAGGTCGTGCCTTGGTCAATCGACAATATGTATTTTCGCATGCTGATATTATCGCCCCGAGATTTCGGTTAGTAAACATCAAGAGGCAAGAAAAAAGCCCCTAGATGCTAGAGGCTATAATATCTATTTGGCGGCGAGGCGTTCCTCGATGTCAGGGATTTCTTTGACGATCGAGGCGCTAAGGACTTCGCATCCGTCCCTCGTTATAAGCAAGTCGTCTTCGATCCTGACCCCGATATTCTTTTCGGCTATGTATAGCCCTGGTTCATCGCTAATCACCATGCCCGGTTCAAGAGGAATATCCTTATATTCCCTGCTATCGACGTTGAGATATGGGTCGTGAGTATCGAGGCCAATCAAATGAGAAACGCTATGGAAATAGTATTTCGTTATGTCTTCCCTTTTCTCTATGAGCCCAGCTTCTAAGCACCCTCTAGCGAGGTAATCGATCGTCGCTTCCTGAAGTTCGCTTATCGTGACCCCAGGCTTAGCCATCGCGGCCACCATCTTATTGGCCCCCAAGACTATCTCGTAAACCGTCTTTTGGAAATCGGTGAATTTGCCGTTGACTGGCACGGTGCGTGAGATGTCAGCGCAGTAATATCCGCTTCTGGAGCCAAGGTCCATAAGCAATAAATCGCCGTCCTTTAGCTCCGATAATGGCGTCGGATAATGGAGGATCGCGGCGTTTTTGCCAGTTGCCATGATGGTCGAGAAGCTTAAGCCTTGATAGCCAGATAGATCATTCACCTTATGAAGGAAGGTGTCGGCCAATTCGTATTCCTTCTTTCCTGGCGCCATCTCATTCCATATCGAATAGATGCCGATTCGCGTATTGGAGATGGCATCGCGGAAGAGATCGATCTCGGATGTGCTTTTGCGTAGCCTCAAAGTGGTGATAAGAGGATAGGCGTCCGTTATAGAGACGTTTGGATAAGCGGCCGACAGGGTGTCCATCATATCGGAAGTCGTCGTGCTCTCGGCGATCTTTAGCTCATGATCTAAATCCAAATAGAGGGTATGGAGGTCGCCATATTCCGCCTCATCGGGGCTAAGGCACATCTGGATCTTGGCTTCGAGGGAGGTGTTCACCAAAACGTTATGGATGCCGGAAACCTCGCTCGCCTCCGCCGTCTTGATCCTTCTCCCATACCATTTCTCTTTCCTTTCGTCGTATGGGGAGATGAAGAGATATTCCTTTTGCTCACCCTCGGCGTTGATAAGAAGAAGGGCGCTGTCCTCTTGCTCGATGCCCGTCAAGTAATAGAAATTCTTGTTCACTTCGAAAGGGTAGGTCTCGTCTGCGCTCTTGACTTTCGAGACTCCGCTATACACCAAAAGGGCGCTTCCATCGTCCATTAGCGAGAGCAATTTCGCCCTCCTGCTTCTATATTCATCGGCTTTGATCATGTTTCTTTCTCCTTATTGTTTCTTCGCTTTTCGCTATTATCTCAATCTCCTTCTGATACCTATCCAAAAGGGATACGACTATCTTAGCATCTCCGACGAGATCCAGTTCGACGGATATTGAGAAAACGGCATTCGAAACCTGATATCCATATCTATCCGCATCCCTTTTTAGGCTCTCGTATATCGGATATGAGGTCTTGATTTTAGCGCGCATCGTCGGAACGAAGATCGCCTCCTCCATCTTCGTCACTGCAAGCGATAAAGCGTCGCGATAGGTTCTCGTGAGCCTCGATAAGCCAAGTTTCGTCCCACCGAAATATCTCGTTACGACGACCAATATCCTATCGGCCTTCTTTTGCCTTAAAGCCTCCAATAAGGGGATGCCAGTGCTTCCTTTCGGCTCCCCTTCATCGCTCATCCCTTCAAACGGCAATAGCCTATAAGCGTACGGATAATGGGTCGCTTTCGGATGGCGTTCTTTCGTCTTCTCGATGTATTTTTTGACCTCTTCCCTCTCATCTAATGGATATAGGGAGGCGATGAAGCGCGACCCTAAGACGTCGATTTCCTCTTCTCTTTCTTCAAATGGGAAAATCACTTCCGTTTCCATACCGACAATTTTCGGTGCAATCGAAACATTTATCAATTACAATAATTGCCATGAAAAAAGAAAACCCCACGAAAAAGGAACCTTGTTTCCATAATCCTTTCAAGAAAAACCTTTGCTCTATATGCGGCGCCAAATACGACGGAACGGCTGATACTTGCCCGAATTGTCATGCGAAAAGAGATTCCGATGAGCGCTTTTTGAAAAGCTTCGACAAAATATCCAACGTCTCCCCTCTTAGGGAACTTTTCCTTTTCCTATTAGGATGGCTCGGCTTTCAAGTGATAGGCATCATCGTGATGTTCGTCGTTGTATCCATAAAGACGGCCTCTTTGTCATCCATGGGCTATGTCGGCGAAGCCCTTGAGGCGGAGCTTCAAACCTATCTAAACTCAGCCGAGTACCTCGCTTGGTCCAATTACCCATCTTATATAATCCTTTTCGCTGGGTTATTGCTCATCCTTTGGAATCAGATACCGAAGCTTTTCCCTTCCTTTAAGAGGCCCGTGAATTATTTGGCCGCAATCGGAGTCGCCGCCGTCTGCATCGGCTTCGATTTCCTATGGGGTTTCATCTGCGAACAGTTCTTCGAGACCACCACCAATCTCAACCAGTCGGCCATCATCGATATGGTGCTTTATAGCCCAGTTTGCGCGATCCTTATCACCGGCATCATCGGTCCGTTATGCGAAGAACTCACATATAGGGTCGGCCTATTCGGCTTCGCCAAACGCATCAACCGCGTCTTGGCCTATGTCGTCGCAAGTCTCTTATTCGGTCTCATCCACATCCAGGATTACGCCAGTCTTAACGAATGGCTTTCCTATCCTGGCTACGCCTTCGCCGGTTTAGGCCTCGCCTTCGCTTATGAAAAATTCGGGCTTGCCACCTCTTGGACGGCCCATTCGATAAACAACATCGTTAGCGTCGTCATAATTATGGTTGAGGGTAAAACCTCTTAGAATGAAGAAAGAGAAATTGTTCATAAACCAATTCGCTCTCAAAATCATCGCCCTTTTGACGATGACCACCAGCCACATCGGCTACATGATGATAGGCGGAGGGTATTTTGCCGTCGATAGCCCCGCTTATACGACCGGCATGATCCTCCAATATATCGGCAGGCTCGCCTTCCCGTTATTCGCCTTTATGTTGGCTGAGGGGATGAGAAAAACCCATGACCGCCTCAATTACGTGCTGAGGCTAGGAATAATGTGTCTAGCGATAATCGCCGTCCAAACCGCCATGTTCCTAATCGATGGGAATATGGCTGGGACGATGGAAGGGAATGCCTTTTTGGATTTGGTCGTCGCCGCTTTATTCATATATCTTCTCGAGCACCCAAGCAAATACCTTAGGCCTTTGGCCATTCTTCCGCTTGGATACGTCGTCATATGCTATGCCATGGACGTAAGCGAGATCTACGCCTCTAGTAACAACGCCATATCCGTTTGGTCAAGCGGCTATCCGGCTTTCCTTAGGTGTTCGTATAGCCTCTATGGCTTCCTTATCGCCATCGGTTTCTACTTCGCTTTGCCATTAGCGAAACTAATCCTCAAAGCGATGACCGGAGGAGACAAGGAGATGTATGAGACAATCGCCACCGAAAGCAAGCTCCAAGGCTTTTCCAACGCGATATCCGCTCTCCTTCTCGTTGTCATCAATCTTCTTTTCTGGGCCTTCATAAAATTCGGCCTGCCCGACCCCTACTATATGGAAGCGCAGTCTTATGCCGCTTTAGCGGCGATATTCATCGTCTTCTATAACGGAAGGCGCGGATACAACGCCAAATGGTGGAAGATATTCACATACCTATATTATCCGGTGCATCTCGTTTTGATTTGGGGAATTTTCGTATTATGCTTTATGCATTAAGGAGATAGCGTATGCTAAAACACATCGATAACGAAAAGGAATTCTTGGAGGCCACGAGCAAAGGGAAGGCCGTTGTTGATTTCTATGCCACTTGGTGCGGCCCATGCGGAATGCTCGCCCCGATACTCGAGAAAATAGCCTCCGAGCACGGGGAGATCGACATCATCAAAGTCGACGTCGATAAAGCCCCGGAAATCGCCTCGAAATTCGGAATCCGAAGCATCCCCACCCTCATTCTCTTCGAAGATGGGAAAGCCGTCGACATGAGAGTCGGATACCTGCCCGAAGAAAGCGTGCTCCGCTTCGCGAAAATATAACCATTTCACGTTTTTTCGTTTTTTCTTCCACACGAGTGGCAGTTGTGATATATTCTTTCACGCACCCGGACCATTGGTGTAGCGGTCTAACATGCCTCCCTGTCACGGAGGAGATCACGAGTTCGAATCTCGTATGGTCCGCCAGCGCAGGTGTAGTTCAATGGTAGAACTTCAGCCTTCCAAGCTGAATACGCGGGTTCGATTCCCGTCACCTGCTCCAATCAAGCCACGTGTAGCCCGATACTCGTTATCGGGCTTTTTTATTTCCCTATTTCATCAAAGGCTAATGAAATCCTTCTTCAAATAGCATCGCACGTCGAATAAGTAGTAGGATAAACGAAAGAGGAATGGACATGGAAAAGAAAAAACTCGGCGGACGTTTCTGGGCGAGTATCGCCTTAGTCGGCTTCATCGGTCAACTCGCCTGGGCGATTGAGAATAACTACATAAATCTCTGGGTGTTCTCGCAAACCGGAAATAGCGACGCCATCACCTATATGACAATACTAAGCGCTTTGATGGCTACGATAACGACCTTCTTCATGGGCGCTCTAAGCGACAAGATAGGAAAAAGGAAGCTATTCATATCCTGGGGTTTCATCATCTGGGGCATCACCGTTTTCTCTTTCGGACTCATTAGCAAAGACAACATGGAAGCCGTCTATGGAGTGGAGAACGCCATAATGATGGTCGGCATATGGATGGTCGTGATCGATTGCTTGATGACCTTCTTTGGAAGCACCGCAAGCGACGCCTGCTTTAATGCCATGGTCACCGATACGACGGATGGCTCAAACCGTGGCAAGGTCGAGAGTTTTCTTTCCATCCTTCCATTATTCGCAAACGTCGTGATGATGGCGATTGGAATGCCTTTGCATATAGGCGCGACGCCTGACGAATATCTGACTGAGCAGATTGCTAATGGCGTCTATAAGAATGGCGCAAGCGCCTTATCCGGCGGCTGGTTCATATATTTCATAATCTGCGGCGCTTTGGTGACGCTTAGCGGCATCGCCTCCCTCTTCCTCATCCCGAAAGACAAGTGCGTCCCTAACCGCGATGGGGCTTATCTAAAGAATCTCGTGCACGGCTTTAAGATAAGCGTCATCAAGGAAAACGCCCTTCTATATATCGCTCTCCTCGTCTTCTTTTGCTTCAATAGCGCAGTCAATTCCTTCATGCCCTACTACATGGTCTATATGCAGCTATCAACGTCTTTTGGCGGAGCGGGCCTCATCGGCATGGATTTCTATCTCGCAATCGGCGTGATCTTCGTTCTTAGCAGCATCATCGCCATCCTTAACGGTATCTTCTTGCTCGACCGTTTCGACCGCATCAAGCAACTATACGTCTCCTTCGTTTTCTCGGTGATCGGGCTTCTTGGGCTCGCTTTCTTAAAAGAGATGGCGTGGATCATCGTCTTTGGGACCTTCTTGATCACCGGTTACCTCATAACGACATCGATCCTTGGCGCCATAGTGCGCGACTTGACTCCCAAAAAGGAAGTCGGGCTCTTCCAAGGCATCCGCATGGTCTTCTGCGTTCTTTTGCCGATGGTCACGGGGCCTCTTATATCGAGCGCTTTCTTCAAGAAGACGGAATATCACGACGACGCAAATTTCGCCTTAAACGGCAAAACGCCATCGAGTGTCATGTTCCTTGTGGCGCTCGCTTTCATAGTTTTGTCGATTTTCCCGACGATTTGGCTCGATAAAGCAAGCAAGAAAGCAGCCATAAATGCTACAATAGCCCCCGGAACGGGAGAAAAAGATGATTAAAGACATAGTCCTTGCCACTCATAACCAGCATAAACTCAAGGAATTTAGCGATTATTTGTCGCCATTAGGGATCAAAGTCCATAGCGAGCGCGAATTCGTCACGGATCTAGAGATAAACGAAGACGGGAAGACATATCACGAAAACGCCTTCATCAAGGCGAACGCCGTTAAGCCCTTCTCCCCCTATCCCGTTTTGGCGGATGATTCCGGGATTGAGATAAAGGCTTTGGGCCAAAACTTCCCAGGCATCAAAAGCGCGCGTTTCCTCGAAAGCCTCGATCCCAATCCCCTTGAGGCGGATAAAAAAGTCCTTTCCCTTATGCGTGGGGCCGGGGATAGAAGCGCCACTTTTTATTGCGTGCTAGCCCTCATCGTCGACAAAAGAACCTACTATTTCGAGGGCGAGTGCCCTGGGAGTATCCTCGTCAAGGTGACGGGAGAGAAAGGCTTCGGCTACGATCCGATATTCCGTTCGCTAGAAGGGAACGTCAATTTCGGAGAATGCGATGAGGAGACGAAAAGCAAATACTCGCACCGTGGCAAAGCCATCGCCAAACTGCTCAAATTCCTTAAGAGCAACCTCTAATCCCTCTTTTTCTCTTTTCTTAATTTCGCCTTGTTTTTCTTTTCCTCGATTCGCAAGGCGTTTTTATTTTTTAGGGCCAATATATACTCATTCATTAGCGCGCTCCACTCTTCCCGCTTCGTTTTGAAGGCGAAAATCCAATGGTGCTTTCCCTCCATCTTCTTATAGTGATCTTGGAAGGAGACTTTGATATTTTCCCAATAGACGATGAGTTTTGAGTCTTTGACCGCCGTCCTGATTCGCGTCAACAATCCTATCGACCAGCCGAAATCGACAAAGAGAACGCCGTATAGCAAGCCGACGACAAAACCGAAGATCAATGCGTTTTCACTTGCGAAATCGTAAATCGCGACGAAGAAGGGATTGGCCAAAAAGACGTAAACGGCGCCGATAAGGAGCCAAAAGAAACTAAACAATGGGCAGATTATGCCTTGGATGTTCCCTGGCCTATCCGAATAATCCCATAAAGCGGTCTTTAGCCCCTTAATGAAGATAAGACCGGCGATATATTCGATTAAGGTCATGGCCACCCCGGCCACCAAGACGATGAGCAGCTCGATTTGCCACCTCTCCCATCCAAGCGTATAAAAGGGGATGAAATTTGCGAAAACGTAGAAACCGGTAAGGCCAAATCCATATAGCGGAAGCATAGGACCCGTCAAAAAGCCGGGGTTCACCCATCTTTTCTGCGTGAATATCCTCCGAAAGAAGAGTTCGATGACCCAACCCGAAAGACCGCCAAGGAAGAAGAGAACGCTTAATGCGACGAAACCGATGAAAACTTCCATTTTTTCCTCTATCAATGCGAATTATGCCCCATAATCGACGAAAGAGGAAGAAAAAGCAAACTATAGAGTTTGCAAAAGGTAGCGTTAAGGTTAAAATAGCGTCGTTAATTTCCTTTCGACAGGGATATTTTTGAAAAGAGAGACATTTATGAAGAAAACACGTTCATTGCCGCGCATCCTAAACGCACTGGTGGCGATTGCCGCTTTAGTGGCGTTCTTCTGCAACTTCGCCCCGACCTTCAGCACCGATTACCATGGCAGCGTCCACGGAAATCTCTTCAACTCGATTTATGGCTATGGAATCTGCGAAGGATATAACATCGTCGTGCCGTTAGTCATCGCGATGGCGACCCTCTCGTTACTTGTGATCGCCTCGATCGTCGGCTTCGTTCTCGGCGACAAGCACCACAAGCTCATCGCTTTGATCGAAATCGTTCTTGGCATCGCGACCGGCGTCTTATATCTACTCACCTGGAACTTCTTCGCGTCCGCCAATAACGTCGACCTTGCTAGCACTGGCGAAACCGGCTTAGGCGCTGGCCCGATCTGCGTTTCCGTCTTCGCTTTCGTATCTGCCTTCCTTGCCTTCCTAATCATCGCGATGGGCAAGAAAAAAGTCGTCGTCGACTAATCGAATACGATATCTCGACGCCTGGAAACGGGCGTCTTTTTTATTATCTTGGCACTACTTCTTATAGCCGCGTTCAATAAGGATATCCATAACCTTCTTCGCGCATCCCTTTGGATCCTTTTCGATTTCCTTGCCCCAGAAGCGGATGACGGCATAGCCTTCTTTCGCTAGATGTTCATTCACCTCTTTATCGCGGGCGATGTTCCTTCTTATCTTCGGTATCCAATAATCGCGGTTGCTTTTTATCTTCGCCTCATTCTCCTCGAAGCGATAACCGTGCCAAAACTCGGAATCGCAGAAAACGGCGATTCTGTATTTCTTGCTCGAGATGTCCGGATGTCCGAACACCTTATTGCTATTCGCCCGATATCTAAATCCAAGCGCGTATAGCTCTTTCCTTAACGATAGCTCGATGCCAGTGTCTTTGCCTTTGATCCTAGACATCGTATAGGAAACCGTGGCTTCATCGCGTTTCATTTCATCTCAAAGTCCAAAGTGAAGGAGCCTTCGACGGAGATAGACTCATTCTCGCTATAAGAGTATTTCACCGCCACTTCGCTAAGAACGCCACTTTCTATTGCGATGTCGAAAGAAGTGCATTTCATATCATCATTCACTTCGAAAAATAGGAAATCGGGCAATTTTATGTCCTTGCCTTCAAAATATAAGCTAAGTTGATTCGAGGCACTCGAAAGAGCGGTATAAAGGGTGAGATCGTTCGTCTTCGTCTCTTCCCCTATCTCGCTCATCAACGTAGACGCCGTATCCAAGAACGACATGGCCAATGATGGGTAATAATTGGATGAGAAATCGAAAAAAGGCTGCAAATCCTTGTCCTTTTCCTCGTCATATTGACGTTTTTCGTCTGTATAGACGTCATTTACTTCTATTGACGTATCGTTTTTCGTCACCGTGACAAACGTCGCTTTCTCGGATGTTTCTTCGTCGAAATAGTCGAAGGAGAAAGACGAATCGCCAAGGAGATGATAACGGATGAAGAAGGTCTCTTCGTTTTTTCCCTTCTCTTCCTCTCTCTCCTTTCTCATCTCTTTTTTCTTTAAGCCAACACCAAAGGTTTTGGCTTTCTCCTTCTTTGATTCAAAAGAAGAAATCGCGGAAGAGAGAATGGATTTTGCCTCGCTAAAGGTGATGGCCTTCGGGTAGACGAAAGAACAAGCGCTTAGCGGCAAAGAGAGAGCGAAAAGAGGAATCAGACGTCTCCTCATAGGAACTGCGCTCCATAAAGCTTGCTATAGAAGCCGCCCTTGGAAAGAAGGTCGGCGTGGGAACCGCTTTCGATGATCTCGCCGTCTTTCATCACAAGGATGACATCGCTTGAAACGATGGTGCTTAGACGATGGGCGACGACAAGCGAAGTCCTGCCTTTCATTAGTTCTTTGAAGGATTCGTTAAGCAATCGCTCCGTCCTAAGGTCGATATTCGAAGTGGCTTCGTCCAAAATCACGATCTCAGGCGAAAGGAGCATAACGCGGGCGACGCAGATAAGCTGCTTTTCCCCAATCGATAGGCCCGAGCTATCGGAAATCATGGTGTCATATCCTTGCGGCAAGCGTTCGATAAGCCTATCGCACTGCGCTTTATGGGCAGCAATCTTGACTTCCTCTAACGTCGCGCCTTCTTTCGCATAGGCGATGTTCTCATAGACCGTGCCTTTAAAGATCCAAGTATCTTGGAGGACCATGCCGATATGTTTCCTCAAGCCGTCTT
Source organism: bacterium (assembly GCA_963616935.1). Lineage (GTDB taxonomy): Bacteria > Bacillota_I > Bacilli_A > RFN20 > CAG-826 > UBA4951. The sequence goes on from CAVEMS010000002.1 coordinate 220,293, forward strand.
TCTTGATATCAAGGAAAGAATTGTCGCCGGCTTTGAAAGTGCCTTTTTGCGGATCGTAGAAGCGGAGCAACAGGTTTATTAGAGTGCTTTTGCCGCACCCCGTCGGGCCGACTAACGCGATGCGGTCGCCATCCTTGAATTCGAAAGTGAAGTCCTTGATGACGTCTTTCTTCATATCGTAAGAGAAAGTGACGTTCTCAGCCGATAGATCGCTTAAGGAGCCCATGACGTCAAGGGTTCCATCATCGACGTCTTTCGCTTCGTGAAGCGCTTCGTCAACACGGTCTAAAGAAGAGAAAGCGTAGTCGATTTCGCTGATGACGTCGGATATTTCGTTGAATGGCTGCATATAATTCGACGCATAGGTCAAGAAAGCGCTGAGATCGCCGACTAAGAAGACGATTCCTAGATGCGACCCGAAGTCCTTGATGATGAAGAGGGCGCCTAAAAGAATGAGCGACGAATTGATTAGAGCATTCACAAGCCTTGTCGAAGGGTTAATCAAAGAGGCGCCGAGATTGGCTTTGAAAGTGTCTTCTCTAAGTCCTTTGTTTAGCTTTTCGAACTCATCCGATCTTCTTTTCGTTAGGCCAAGGGAAGTTATCGCCTCACTGTTGGTTAGTTCTTCAAGCGAGAAGGCGTTAAGTTCGGCCGTCGCTTTCGCCTGCGATTTGAAATACTTGCTATTGAAACGCGATATGAAGCGGGATATGAGCATCGAAAGAGGCGTCAAAACGACGACCAATATGGCGAGGATGTAGTTGATCGTAGCCATGAAGACGAGAGTTATGGCAATCGCGATAACGCCGTCATAGAAAGCAGCGAAGCCACTCACCAAGCCGTTTTGGATCTTCTCGATGTCGCTAGTCAAGGTCAAGAGGCGATCGCCTTTCGCGCTTCTATCGATCGAAGCGATCGACACATCATTATAGGAATGGAACACCTCTTTCCTAAGGCGATATATGAGGTCGGCTCCGATTAAGGAAGTCGAGAAATCGAATAGGTATCGGAAAAAGGCTCCGACAACCAAGAAAACGGTCATCAATAGCACGTATAGATGCATATTCGAATAATCGGATGAGGCGATGAAGTTAACGACTTTGCCAGCCAAAAACGGAATGGCGAGCTTAGAGCCTGTCGAAAGGAGAGCGAACAACAAAGAAAGGACGATTTTCGGATATGAGCCCTTAAGATAAGGGATTATCTTCTTCAAACGCTTAATCATTTCCCTTCCTCCAATGAAGACGAGGCGAAATCGGCATAAAGAGGGGAGGTTTCGCGTAGCGCCTTGTCATCCCCTTCCGCCACGACTTGGCCGTTATCGAAGACCAAGATATCATCGCAATCCTTTAATGAAGAGACGCGTTGCGAGACGATGATCTTTGTCAATTCTTTTTTCTCTTTCAGGACCTTCCTTATTTTTTGCTCGCTTAGATAGTCGAGCGCACTCATGGAGTCGTCGAGGATCAATATGTCCCCGCCTTTAAGGAAGGCTCGAGCTATAAGAAGCCTTTGTTTCTGACCGCCACTGAGATTCGATCCGCCCTCATTTACCGGGTGATCCAGATATTCGGGGAAAGAACGAACGAATTCGTATGCGCAAGCGTCTTGGAGTGCTTTGACGATCTCTTCCTCGCTTGCGTCTTCTTTCCCAAGCAACATATTCGATCTGATGGTGCCTTTGAACAAAGATGGGCGTTGCGAAACAAAGGATATTTCCTTGCGAAGAGAGTCCAAATCATATCCTTTTAGCGGCAAGCCTCGATAGGATATTTCGCCTTCGCTTGGATCATATAGCCTCGTCAATAGGCCGATGACCGTGGATTTGCCACTTCCCGTCCCGCCGATAAGCCCAAGCGATTCGCCTTTCCTTAAGGAAAAGGTGATATTGCTTATGGCGTTCTTGTCGCCTTCTTTGCCATAGGTGAAAGACACATTCTCGAAGGAGATGATGGCGTCGCTTTCACCTCCATCTTTCTTTGAATACTTAGCTTCGTTTTGCAAAGACGGCTCGAGAGAGAGGAAGGAATCGATTCTCTTTTTCGAGGCGCTCGCCTTATTCAAGGAAAGAATGAGCCTAGAGAACATCGTCAAAGCGGCCAAGGAAGAAACTAGATAGGATATCAAAGAGACAATCTTACCGGTCGTAAGGCTGTCGTCGCCTAAATCTAGCCCGCCTATCCAAACGATGGCGATTAAGCCCGCATTGACGAGGAAAAAGGTCAAAGGATTCATGAAAGAGTTGAGTTTTGCAAGGGAAATCGTGTTTTTCTTATACGATTCGTTGACTTTTTCGAACTTCTTCTCTTCGAATTCCTGCTTATTGAATGCCCTGATTGGACGAGCCCCTTTCAAGGAATCGTTTCCAATGGTCGATACCTTATCGAGATCGCTTTGTATCGAAGCGTACCTTTTTGGCGATAAAACCATCACGAGCCCAATCACGAGGGCGCTAAGAAGGACGACGCCAAGGAAGATAAGGCCGGCGCGCCAATCGATGACGAAGCTTATGATAGTTGAGCCAAGGAGCAAGAAAGGCGGGCGGAAGATGAGACGCATGAACATCATGACGCCGCTTTGCATGGCATAGGAATCGCTTCCGATAAGCGTCAAAACTTTCTCCCTCCCAAAGGAATCGAGCTGCTTTTCCGATAGGGAAGCGGATTTGTCGAATAACGATCTCCTTAGATCGTAGGAATATGATGAAGCGACGCTGGCGGCGAGATATTGGGCCACCATCGTGATCAAAAAGCCGACGACGGCGAAGGAGAAAAGGAGAAGCCCAAGCTTCCACGTCGTGTCCCAATCGTTGTTTTTGATGCCGGAATCGATGATGTAACGCACTAAGAATGGCGAAGCGAGTTCCGTCACGCACTCAAAGAGCTTTAAGCACGGAGCCAAAATGACCTTGACGCGGTATTTCTTTAGCGGCGTCAGCGCGTTTTCCTTTTTCATGCCATACCTTCTTTCTTTTTCTTCTCGAAAGCTTCCATCTCTTCGTCGCTCATATCGAATTCTTTATACGTTAAGACCGTCTTCTCTTCGCCTACGCCGTCGTTATAGACGAAACTCGCGCCAGAGAAATCTTGGCCCATGTTGACGTAATTGAATTCGGCCCCTGCCTTGAATTCAAGGCTTTCGACCTTCTCGAAAGTCCAGGTTATCCTCTTCTGGCCAAAGCCACAATAGCCGTTCTCGACGTCGAGAATAAGCGGCAAATGGGGATAGTCGATCGTCAAAGTCATCGTGCCGGTCGTTTTGTCTAAATCCGCGGAAACGATTTTGGCGTAGCCTTGGTAAACGAACGGCAAAACATTCGCGTTGATGAGCGAATCAACGAACGTCATCGTGTCATATAAAGGCTCGACGACGTTATCGTCCCACTCCTTTCCGTAGATCATCTTGTAGGTTTTCTTGCAGAAACCCAGCATTCCTTTAGTCTCCGGCTCATCGCGCTCGACTTCCGATAACGAATCTAGCGAGAACAAAGCGATTAGTAGGAACGTCCGGAGCATATCGATATGCGTCTGTTCGGAGGAATCAGGCATTGGGACGCTCGAGAAAACTCTCACGCAAACCTCTGGCAAAACGGAGGTGAAACGCCCTTCGCTTCTTACGAACTTGCCAATGGCGTCGCTAAAGGCGCCCAAATAAGAATTCATGGCGAACATCGTATCCTTTTTGACGAACATCCCGTCGTTAAAGCAATCGTTATAATGGAGGAATCCCATCATCGATCCGAGGGACATGGCCTTGGAATAGCAAACGAATGCGTCGGCGTATTGCTTTTTCTCTTGATATATCTCACCCAATTGGTCGAGCGCCAAAGGGTTCGTGGAGAGGCATGGCCTAGTGAGATATTCGATCGCTTTGGCGTAGGAATGCTTCGTATACGGGCTACCATAGGCATAGAATTCACCAAGCGCATAACAAGCGTCGGCATCGTTTATCCTCACTAAATTTCTTAGATTCGCAAGATAAAGCATCTCGTTATATTTCGTATGGGCGATTTCCTTATTCTTATAGTGGCAGACGAATTTTCTGGCCTCATCGATCTTCGCCGGGCCGAAGCCCTTTCCGAAAAGCTCTTCTTTTATCCTAAGTTTCTCATCCATATCGGCGAACTTTATCCCCGAAGCGTCGCCTATGACCGACTCCGATCCGCATTTAGGGCATACAGCCGCCGTTTCCTCGCCATAGCTCACCCATTCGGAAACCTCTTTGGCGTCATATGTTTTCAAGCAGCTTAGGCACGTGCACTTCTCGCTTTTAAGTATTTCAGCATCGTTATCGAAGAAATGTTTTTCGACTTCTTCTGCTTTTTTGCTCATTTTTTTCATACGGTGAATTTTAGCACCGCGCACCCACGCATAACAACATTCGCATAGCGAAAAGAAGTGTTTTATGTCGGCGAGATTATATAATGTAATGGTTTTACCATGAGCAAAGCCAAGATTCTTAGAAAAATACCGCTCCTATCGTCGCTGGCCGTCTTTTTGGTCGCACTTATACTTTTGCTCGTAGCAAGCCAAAAAGACCTGGAAATAGCCTCTTCCTCCTATAACCGACTCGATAAAGCGGCCCCTTACGTATCGGCAATCGCCGCGCTTCCCGGCTACCTTCTTTTCGCGATGTCTGGCTATATGATCACCTCAGAGATCAATGACGAGCCCTCGAAAATCAAAGACTTTCTAAGCGTCGTCCCGTTGATCGTCATCTCGATTGGCGCGGGCGCATTATACGGATACACGTCGATAAGCCGCCTGATTTCCTCGATTTATCTGGCCGTATCGATCGGCATCGTCTTGATCGTCGGGCTAACGATGCTATTCATGTGGCTATATGAGAAATACGGGGAAAAGGGCCCAACTGGCGTTGGGTATGTCCTTTTGGCGTCTTTCGCCATGGTCTTCCTATTCTCTTTCTTGTCTAATCTCCTCGTCATCCGACCATCGTATAAGGGGCTACTCGAAAAAGAAAACGGAAGCGAGCTTTTCCTCGATTGGTGGAATTTCAAATCGAGCGATCCTGAATATTTAGAGAAAGCGGGTTTGGATATCGTTTATTTAAGGGGCGGCATCTCGCTAGATTCCTCTATATCCGCCTTGACGTTGCTATTGCCGCTTGCGTTGCCAAAGAAAATGAAGATGAAAGAGGCGATAGGCGCCGCTTCCGTCTTCCTTTTCATCCTTCTCTCGAGCATTTCCGAGCTTAGCGATGGCCGACACTATCTAAGCGAAATCGCTTGGGGTCTTATAATCGTTTCGCTTCTTGCTACGCCTTTCCTATCAAATGAAAAGTTCTATTCTGGCGAATCCATCGCCATGATGGCCATAGGAAAAGGCGAGAAGGTAAGGATGCATGGCGAGAACGCCTCCGCGAAAGCGCTCCGTCTTAACCTAGCCTCATCAAGCGAAAGGGAAATGAAGATGAGGAGAAAATACAACTCCTCGCGGGAATCCATATCGGCCTTTGCGCCCGCTAAAACGCCCATGAAAGGAAGAAAGAGGAAATGAGCGGCGACAAGGCGATGTCCTTGCCACTTCGCATCCAAGAAAAGAAGTCGAAAAGGATATTCGAAATAGACTTCATACGCGGCATTGCCGTTTTTTTAATGATCTTGATACACGGCTGCTACACCTTTGGATACGGCTATGAGGCGATGATGGAATTCGAAGGGGGAGCGCCCGAATGGATCGAAGGAGGATCGACTTTCTTCGAATTCATCTTCCTTTCCGTCACCCAGCCAAACGGTGCCTTATCCGGGGGGATAACCTCGAGTTTCGCCATCGCAGGCTATAACCTCCACACCAATTTATATTGCCTTGAGGTTTTCTTCTCCGGCGCCTTTATGCTGCTATCCGGCATCTCGTGCGCCTTTTCGAAGTCGAACATGTCGCGGTCCGTCGATCTATGTTATTTGGCGATCCTTGCCACCATCGCGCTAGATTCCATCTCATATACCGGGCTAATCGACATCCACATATGGTTTGGCATATTGAATTCGATGTCGATTGGGCTCCTTCTCTATTCCTGCTTCGATCTTTTCTTCAAAGAATGGTGGCATGACTTGCTTCTTGCCTTGCCACTAATCGTATTGAACGCTTTCGTGGTGCTTAGCGCGCACTCTAACGGCTATATGGATAAAATCGATCCGAAAAGCGCCAAGGATTTCGGCGATTGCCTCTATAACCTCATCGGCTTGTTGCTTGGCAGATTCCGTTATGGCGACGATTATTTTTCGCCTCTTAACGTCACGATCGTGATTTTGCTCGGAGCCGCGATAGGGAAAACCCTATATAAGAACAAAAAGTCGATATTGCCGGACGATTTCCCGACGAAATGGGGAATGCCGCTCGCTTTCATCGGACGCCATTCCTTATTGATTTACGTCACCCACCAAGTCGCGATCTATATCATAATGATCGTCATGACGCTTTCTTTAGGAGCCAAGATCAAAGGATTATGAGGAAGATCAAATCGCTATACGACCAATTCTTCGAAACGGCGAGAAGATTCCCCAATAACATCGCGAGCATTTTCGAGAGGAAGAGAATCAGCTACAAAAAACTCGATAGATTAATCGATCTAGCAGCTAGAAGGCTCCTATCGATCGGGGTGAAGAAAGGCGAAGTCGTCACTTTGGCATTGCCCAATTCGATCGAAACCGTCTCCGTCTTTTACGCGATAAACAAAATCGGGGCCATCTCCTATAACATCCATCCCCTCTCGCCAGTCGACAAAGTCGTAAAAATGATGGAAGGGGCCAATTCGAGGATTCTTTTGACCGTCGGAAAAGACGTCCAAGCCGATTATGGCGATAACATTCGAGCATTTGTCATAAACCCCTACAAATCCTCTTCAAAAATCAAATCATTAATCTTCAAAAGAAAAGCAAAAAAGCCTTCGAATTCCGTTTATTTTTCAAAAATAAAGCCGTTTTGCGGGGATTTTGCGAAAGAGGATATAAACGAAAACGACGACGCCGTATATCTAAACACCGGCGGGACGGATGGGAAGCCAAAGGTCGTCCGCTTGTCGAATAAGGCCATTAACCACGTTGGCAAAAACGGCTATCAGTTAATCGGCGGTCCATATCAATCGATAAGGATTCTGACCGCCATCCCCTTATTCCACGTCTTCGGTCTTGAGATGGGCGTCCATACCCCTTTATCCTTTGGCGGCGCATCGGTTCTTATGCTTCGATTCCGAACTAAGGAAGCGATTAAGCACATCAAAAAAGGCGATAGCACGGTGATTCTCGGCGTGCCTTCGCTTTATAACGCGTTATTGGCGCGCGATTCCTTTTATGGCGAGCACCTAAAGAAGCAGATAACGGCCTTCGTCGGAGGCGATAACGTCCCCGAAAGCCTTTTGGAGCGTTGGAACCTGGCCATGAAGAATAATGGCAGCGAAGCGAGGCTCTACCAAGGCTATGGCTTGACCGAAGCTGGGGTGGTCGTCGTTAGCACCAAAGGGCATGACAAAAAGGGCTCCATCGGCACTGCGCTTCCAGGCGTCAAGATCAAGATACTAGACACCGCCACGAGAAAAGAGAAAAAGAACGGCGAATCAGGCGAAATAGCGATTGGCGGGCCCTCTTTGATGAATGCTTACCTAAACCAGACGAAGGAAAATGAAGAGGGATTCACCTATATAGATGGGGAACGCTACTTCTTGACGAAGGATTATGGCTATTGCGACGAAGACGGCTTCAATTACTTCCGCCAAAGGATCAGGAGAATCGTCAAGATAAACGGCGAGACGATTTGCCCTAGCGAAACCGAGGACGCCGCCCTTTCGTTGGAAGAGGTCTTCGACGCCTATTGCTATGGCGTAAGCGATGAGCGGAAAGGATCGAAGCTAAGGCTATTAGTCGTCAAAAGGAAGGGCGATCACTTCGTAAGCGACGAAGAGGCGAAAAAGGCGATAATCGAGAAAATATCCTCTTCGTTAACGGCCTCGCACCTACCAGAAAAGATATTCTTCGTCGAAAAGCTGCCCCGCACGCCGATTGGCAAAATAGACGTCAAGGAAATCGAGAAAAGAAAGGAATTCTTCGATTAATATTCCTTCATTTGCCTAAGCAACAGATCGAAATCAGTCGATTGGGGGTATTTGTCGAGATCGCTTTCTTTAATCCAGAAAACCTCCCCTTCATCGCTTGACGATATTTCCCCTTCGAATCTATTCGTTTTGAATAAAAGAGAAAGGTGCCTGACGTTTTCGCTTGGAATATTCCATTCGAAATATCCGCAGGGCTTTAGATCATAGACCTCTAGCCCCGTCTCTTCCTTCATTTCGCGACGCACGCTATCGAGGACCGATTCATCTTTCTCCACATGCCCGCCCGGGAAGTTTATCCCCGGCCAATCCTTCTTTTTCCTAAGCTGCACCAAGAATGATCCGTCGTCCCGATAGACCATGCAAAGGTTTGTAAGAATCACTTTGGAATCGTTCATGGCGATATGATACGCCTTGAGAAGAAATCTCTCAAAACATAGAATGTGCGTATGAAGATTTTCTTATCCGAAAAAGAGAAGAAAGAATGGGCGAAGATACTTCGTTCCTTCGATATAACGATAGAGGAATCCGATTTCTGGAATGCCGTCTTATTCGGAGAAGTTCCTCAAAACGAGTGGCTAGCAAAGGCCAAAAGGCTTTCCGTTTCAGGCTATATAGACGATCCATACATGAATAATGTCCTTCCGTCTATAAGCGAAATAGGCAATATCTCATTACGCTACGAAAACTATCGGAAAAAGGAAGGATTCGTATACGACGAAATCACATATGATCCAGTAACTTACGAAGAAAAGACACCATTTGGCTATTTCGACGAAGAATTTCGCTATCTCGCCTTGAAGAAAGGCGACGCGACTTGGATGAGCGTCATACCGCACGAAATAAACACGATGAAGGAACCGATAGAAGAAGCGCGCGGCAAGGTTTTGACGTTAGGGCTTGGAATCGGGTATTACGTCTATAACGTTTTGATGAAAAAGAACGTCGAGGAAGTCACAGTCGTCGAGTACGACAAAGACGTGATCGAGGTTTTTAAGAAGCGCTTGCTCCCCTTCTTCCCTAACAAGGAGAAGCTAAGAATAATCGAAGGGGACGCCTTCGAATATCTCTCTCACGCCAAACCGTTCGACTATTGCTTCGCCGATTTGTGGCATATGCCGGAAGACGGGCTTCCGATGTATCTCAAACTAAGAAAATATGAAGATACCTATCCGAATGCGAGTTTCTCCTACTGGATAGAGAAATCGATGCTCGCTTTGATGAGGCGGTCGCTCATCGTCCTATTTGATGAAGAGATGAGCCAAGAGACGAAAGACGAAGACTATACGGAATCCGAGACCCTTGGCGACAAATTGATAAACGCTTTGCACTTCCTTTTGAAGGACGCAGAAATTAAAAGCATCGCCGATTTGCGTGGATTTTTGGATATCGATGGACTTAGGGAACTAGCCAAGAAGCTCGTTATATAGGCTATTTTGCGGCAAGCAAATCGCTTAGTTCCGGGTGTTTTTCGAAATAGGAGACGGCATAGGAGCAGATGGGATCGATTTTGAACCCCTCTTTCTTGGCTTTCTCAACGATCATCCCCAATAATTTGGAGGCGATCCCTTGCCCACGAAGAGAGGGATCCACGTAAGTCTTTGTAATATGACAGACGCCGGATTCCATATGGAAAGACAAGGCCGCTTTCATAGTGCCTTCCACTTCGACGGATATCGTATCTTCAGATTCGATGATTCTCATGAACGCTCGCCACCAGTTACCGAGGACAATGATACATATTCGCCATGGAAAATTCCTTTTATATGCTCATCTATGGAATCCTTTTTCGTGATGTCGCCTAGTATCAAGAAGTCCGCGTCGCCGAGTTCTTTGACGAAGAAGCTGCCTTTGGCGTGCATTTCTTTCACGAACGCTTCCATATCCTCGATCTTGTTTTTGGCATCTCCGCTTAGCTTATAACGGCGCCCTATTTGCGTAATGGCCTCACGATTGGAATCCTCATTCACCGCATCGCGATAGATTCTATTGTTCCTTTCGATTAACGCCATCCGCTTCATCTTCGCCTCAAAGCGTTCGGCGACTTGCGATGAGTTACGTTTTTCGGATTCGAGTTTATCAAGCAATTCCTTCGAAGAAAGCCCTTCTTTCTTGGCGATTGCGCGTAAAACCATCATCGTCATTTTCGCATCGTCGCTCGAAAGATGCTCTTGAATATCCATCATTTTGGATTTGCCATGCAATCGCTCGCAAACGTCTTTGAGGCCGCTTTGGGTCTTGAGTTTGAAATACATGTCGGCGATTCTTTGGACATCGATGTAATCGAATGATATCGGCTCTTTCCCGTATCGCTTGCAAGTGCCATAAAGAAACTGGATGTCATTGGAGATAGCCCATCCGAAACACAAAGTGCCTTCGGCAGACAATAACTTTCGTATCTTTTCATAGAAATAAGGGAATTCGGGCTGCTCATAGTAATAGCTTTCGTCGTATGCCAAAACGATGTCATCAAGCCCTTTCAAACGGTCTCTTAGGTGGAAGCGGTTGTTTTTCCCTTTGCCTGGGCTCATCGGGAATTCCTGCTTGGCGATGATGTTAAATTCCTCGTCCGTTAACGTATAGCCGAATTCGCACATCTTCCCAATCCCGTCGAAGCAATTGGAGCACTCAATGTCGAAGAATAGATATCTCATTATTTGAGAGTTTAATCCAAATGACGGGCAAAATCACGGAAAGCATTGTTGTCTTTATCGTTGGTGACTATATTTTCAACGTAATCGCATAAAATTCTGGATTTCTATATTTCAAATGTTTTCTTTTATCTAATTTGATTTAAATAATATTCTCTACAATTACCCCATTTTATAAAGATTTGGGGACATTTCTGCCCTTAGTTTCGCATTCCGCCGCCACCAACAATCCATTGAAATGCTTAAATTTATACGAAACTGAGAAACTCGAATTTGCAAATAAGGAACGAAAAATAAACTCAAAAGCTAGGCAGTATAACGTTTTGGCCGATGGCTTATCCCAAGGCAAAGGCAATCACAAAAGCCTTTCAGAGCGCATTCTCATTGGTGAGCGATTCGCATTTATATTGTCTTAACGTCGCTAATGCGAACCTGACGAAAATCGCTTAACGACAGCCTAAGCCTCAGTAACTGCGATAACGCGGCCTAGAGGAGGCAAATTCTCTTTCGTCCCCCACTTCATGCATAAACAACGAAAAAAGACCAGCACGAGCTGGTCGTTTTCGTCTTTTGGCGGAGGCGTCGAGATTCGAACTCGAGCACGGGATGACTCCCGTCTAACAGGTTAGCAACCTGCCCCCTTCGGCCTCTTGGGTACGCCTCCGTAGCAAGGTGTAATATACACCAATATTTTTATCCGCGCACCATTTTTCTAATCGAAGCGCTCAAATGCTTACGTCCCGCTTCAATAATGCCCGTAAATCCCTGGCCTTCGGAGATATGCCATGGGCCTTGAGTTCGGATATCGCCCCTTCTTTGCCGTGCACGAACGTCCACATAACCGAATAATAGTATTCTGTGAAGACCTCCGATAGGTCTTCCGATAACGCATTCAGATCGTCGCCATCTTTATTGCTCACTAACGGAATACTGGCCGCGATGGCGCCGAGAATGAACAATAAAGCAGGATCGGAATTGTCGCCTTTCTTTTTGAAATTCAATAATATCCTTCCAAGCGTTCCTCCGAAACCAAGTTCCTTTCTCGTCTTGACGGCGTGTTCAAGTCGAAGGGATCTCGCTATCAAAGCGTCGAACAAGTAGGAAATGACTTTCTCTTTGTCTTCGCTCCACACCCATCCCGCATGGAAGCCCTTTTGGTCGCGGTAAACAAAATATAGGAGCGTCGTATCCTCCCCTATCATCTCTTTTTGAAGCTCTTCTTGGCTTAGCGGCTTGCTATCGACGGAAAAAGAGGCGTTTTGATTGGTGTTAGGATCATGGACGGATATCGTGTTAGAGATTTTGATTTTCCTTCGCTTCGCCATGCCATTATGGTAATCGAAGGAAAAGGAAACGCAAGTGGGCTTCCTTGCTTACCCCGCCAAAGAGCGATAGACTTAGCGCATGCCAAACCTCTTTTCCTTCATCGTCCCGTCGAATCGGTATTACCAGCACCCTGAATCCAAGGATTCATTGCTCGTCGTTTGCGATGACGAAATGAAGAAATTGCTCACCAAGCATCTATCGGTCGACGGACAAAAAAGAACAATCGTCAAAGGCGAGTCCTATATTAAGACAGACGAGAAAAAGGCTTTCGAAGAATACATGGCGAAAGAGGAAAGCTTCTTTTTCGATTATGCGAAGGAATACGCGAAATCGCCAAACATCTGGCATTCCTTCGGCATTTTGACGTATAAAGGCGTATCGGTGAGGATACCCGATTATCTATCCAATTTCGGCGATTACGACATCTTTTCGCGATATGACTATTATCCCGATAAGGATAAAGTGAGGTTCTTCGCGATAGCCCGCAAGATCTATTCGTTCGCCTTCAAAGCGATTGGAGAACGTGAAGACATCGCTTTCTTCGATCGTTCCTCGGCAATCGATAAGCGCATAAACATGGATTCCTTTTTGACGTATGAGGATTTCGAGAACTGAAAGCGGTCCCACTTTAGGGCGTGGTCATATAAGCATATAATGCGTTCGTCATGGGCAAGGGACTAAAGAAAATAGCGGCTTATTTCGAGACGGTGGACTTGACTAGCGGAAGCGTCGCCAAAGGCATCTTGCGATTCTTGCTTCCGATAATCCTAAGCCTCTTCTTTCAGCAGATCTATACTCTCGTCGATAGCATCATCGTCGGCCAAACGCTCGGCGAGACCGATGTTTCGGCCGTCAATAACGCCACCAACATCGTCTATTTGCTCCTCAATTTCGCAAGCGGCTCCATGAGCGGCTTCGGCGTCGTGATAGGAGAGGCCGTAGGAAGCAAGGACAAAGCGAAGACGCGTCGCGCGATCGTCAATCAGATCTATCTATTAGGCATAATGACCGTCATTTTGACCGTGGGAGGCATCTTTTCGATCGATCCGCTTCTTTCCTTGATCGGCATCGCCAAAAGCGGTGACGACCCCATCCGAAATGGGATCTATCAAAGTGCGCACACCTATCTCTTGATCATCTTCGGCGGCATGCTCACTCAGATCTTCTATAACCACATCGTCTCGGTTTTGCGGGCGAAAGGCGATAGCTTCACGCCGTTTTGCTTCTTGTTAGTAAGCACCGGATTGAACATCGGCTTGGATCTCTTATTCATCAAGGTCTTCGGCTGGGGCGTTGCCGGAGCGGCCTCCGCGACGGTATTCGCCCAAGGCCTCGCCGCCTTCTTTTGCTATATATATGCCTATTGGCGCTACTCAGATCTTCGCCCGACGAAAGAGGACTTCAAGTGGGATAGCGAGATCAATTCCGCATCAATAAGAAATGGATTGCCATTAGGCTTCGCCCTATCGATTTTGGCGATCGGCATCATCGTCATGCAATCGGCCGTGAACCGCTTCGACATCTCGCCAGCCGGCGTCGCTGTGACGGGGCTACCAGCCGAGCTTGGATATGGAGTCGGCTGCAAAATCCTGAATTTCTTCATGGTTCCGATGAACGCCCTAGGCATGGCGATGCTTAACTTCCATTCCCAAAACCTTGGTGCGAGGAATCTAGAAAGGATTAAAAAAGGCTTCGTATCCTCATTATTCATCGGATTGGCGATTTATTTGATCGTTTTGATCTCTTCTTTGCTCCTTACGATAAACGGTGCGTATCAATACATATTCCTTAGCCCCGAGAAAATAACCGAAGCCTCGATCACATACGGGAACACCTATATTTTCGTGGCGATGCCGCCATCGTGCCTCCTCATTTTCCTATTGATCCTTAGAAACACGCTTCAAGGCTTGGAAATCCCTTTGCCGAATTTCCTTTCGGGCGTCGCGGAGCTTCTCGCCAGGGTCCTTATCTGTATTTATCTCCCGATGGCCCTTAATGGCATGAATCCCACCAATAGCGCATCGCCATTATCGTGTTACGTCGGAGCCTCTTTGGGCGATCCTTTGGCTTGGCTAGCAGCTGTTTTAGCGATGGTCGTCCCCTGCTTTATGGCGATATACGGCAAAAAGAACGCCATCGTGAGAATGGAAGAAAAAGAAAGGAAAAGGAAGACGAATTAACGAAGCGAGACGATGCCGTTATCGTCTATATAGATGCCCAAACGCGTTGAATCGTTCCAGCGGATGCCTTGCTTAAGGTAATCGTTTGCGCTCTTAGATAGAACCGAATAGCCAAAAGCCGTGGAGACGGATTTGGCGAGATCGTCTAGCGACATCGCCCCTTGCTCAAGCAAGATATCGGCGGCGCAGTTCCCGATTTCGATGAACCCGATGTCGACTATCCTTCTTTCTGGCACGTTTTCGTCGCTCTTCCTCCAGAACCGGTAATTCATCGCATCGTAATAACGGGGATAGTAGAAAGTCCTGCTTCCGCACGTCTCGATGCCCGGGGAGAGCCTCATCAAACATTCGGAAATCTGATTCCTGATATTGCTTCCGATCCTCCCATAGCCATAGGCATCGCAGATCCTCTTATCCAAGAGGGCGGCGCTTATCGGATATTCGGTGTTGATGACGTCTTGTAAGAAGGATGTCTCGACATAGCATCCATCCTTTTTCGTCTTCGGCATCTTGGAATAAGGACGGAAATTCTTTGGGGTTTGACGGGGTTTTTTGATGAAAAGAGGCGAATTCGATGCCGTTTTTTCTTCTTCATTCTCCTTTTTGCTTAACGCGTCGTTATAAGCGTTAACGACCGCTTTAAGGACCTCATCGCGGTGATCGAGATATTCGACGCCATATAGGGAAATAAGGTTCCAAGAGAGCCGCTTCAAGACGGAAGGTTCGTTTACGTGCCTATCGCGGCAACTCATCTTGGCGATATATGGACTATCGAAAAGAACGCCCAGGACATAATCGTCGGGATCCTCTTTCGAGGCTATCGCCAAATCGATTTTGAAGGAGCCGTTCCCAAGGTTCTCCGTAACCGTATATCCATTCTTTCTTAGATCGGAAGCTAAGAAGGAAGCAACGCTGAGACGATTCTCAGGATTCTCATTGCCATAACGGATGGGAAGGGCGTCAAATCCGCCCTTGGCGAAATAAAGGAAGTCCCTTAGATACGATGCGCCTTCGTTTTTCGCTCTTTCGGCGCGGATTAAGGAAGGATCGAAGGAAGAGAAGACGATCATCGTCTCCCTGGCCCTAGACACGGCGACATTGAGTCTTCTTTCCCCTTTCTTTAGCGAAAGAGGCCCGAAATTGAGCGACAATTCGCCATTCTTATCCGGTCCATACGTGATATCGAAGAGAATGACGTCGCGCTCATCACCTTGGACGTTTTCGAGGTTCTTGACGAAGATTTTCTCCCCTCCTGGGGCGCTATCCAAACGGGGATTGGCGGCAAGTTCTTTTTCTAATATATCCTCAACGAGGTTTTGCTCCGCTTCGTTAAAGGTGATGACGCCAATCGATTTCTTCCTCAAAAGGGGGTCCTTAAGCCGCTTGACTATCTCGGCGACGATCGCTTTGGCGCTTGGCCTATTGATTCCCCTGCCTCTCTCATAAGCGCCTTTCACGAGTCTAAAGGAGACGCTTCCTTTCTCGGAAGAAGGCGAAGGGAAGGTCAAAAGGGAATTGCCGTAGAAACGGTTGTTCGAGAAAGATATCAAGGATTCGTGGCGGGAACGATAGTGCCAAGTCAAACGCTTCCTAGGCAAACGGAGGACGATCGCATCGTCTAAAAGGCTTTCCAAATCCTCGTCGACCGAGGAAAGGGAGGATCCGTCGTCCTGATTCGACAAAGATGTGACGAAATAGTTCGACGGCGGCATCTGCTCTTCGTCGCCGGCGATGACGAATGAATCGGCCCGGAAGAGGGCGCCGACGGCTTCGCTTGTCGGTATTTGCGAGGCTTCGTCGAATATGACGGCATCGAAATGATAATCATTTGGATCAAGATATTGCGCCAAAGTGGCCGGCGACATCATAAAGCACGGAGTCAAAACCGATATCAAATCACGATATTCGTGGAACAAATGCCTTAGAGAGCATCCGCGGCCGCCGTTTTTCGCCAATTTGGATAGCTGATAAGCGGAAGTCGAGGAAGCGAAGGAAGAGGCGCCGATTGGGAATTTCGCGGTGATTCTCGCCGCCGTCTCGACGATCGAAGCGTTTTGGAAGGCTTTGATATCCTCTTGGTAGGAGGAGATTTCGCTAAGGGTCTTCTCATGCGACAAGGTTCCGATTCCCCTTTCCGAAAGAACGTGCGTCAATAAGGCGAAGCAAACATCGGCAACATATGAATCCGATAGGTTTTTGTCGGGGATTTTTCCATTTCGGAAAGAAAGCATAAGGGATTCAGGCACCATTTTGGCGGCTTCATCATACGCCAAAACGACGTTCGTCCAATCGCTTAGCCGGCCAAGAGAGGAGATGACGTCATTCATCTTCGAACCGACGTATCCGAAATAGTTCGAAGCGTCCCCATATAGGGATATATCTATTTCGAATTCCTCTTTCATGCGTTTCGCTATCGAAAGGAATTCGTCATATAGGGTTTTTAGCGTCTCATTCGTCTTGCCGAATAGTTTTCCATTCCCCATCTCCGAGATATACGATACGAACTTCTCGGGATCGGAATCGTATTCCATATTCCTTAGTTCCGATGCGATGGCGAAAGTGGCCTTAAGCTCGTTAAGGGTTTCGCTAGAGGAGGAAGAAGAATCGAATGGGAATAGTTTAAGGACCGCTTTCGCGTAGGGATCGGAGGCCTCGATTTCCCGCTTTATGACATTGACGGAGCTAAGCTCCTCCAATGAAGACGATAAAATGTCGTCTTTTGGCCGCTTCGAAGAAACGAAATACGGCTTTAATTTCTTCCAGAATGTTCTCTTGGCTCCAAACCTCTTAAAGAAGGAAAGCTTCCTTATATCCTTGAACTCATTAAGCAAAGAGGCGACGTCGCTAAGGATATACGCCCTATCGTTAAAATAGAGGGAGCATTTCTCAAGGCCTTTGGCGAGCTCGAGCTTCTTTTCCGCCAAGGAGAGCACCGCCTCCTTTTTCTCTAAGAAAAGGGAATCGAGATAATATTCTTTATAGGTTGGGATGCCGCTTTGCAAAGTGGCGATTATGGACAAATACGCCTCGACGTTCCGTCGGCTCTCTTTCTTGATTTCGCCTTTGAAGAGGGCATTATAGGAGGCTAAGCGAAGTTTATCGCATACGGCCTTAAGATCCTCCGCCTCTTTTCTCGCCTTTTCGCGATAGGTCAAAGAATATTCCTTTTTCTGGAAGGCGAGGAAGGAAGAAAGATGATAGCCGCCAAAACCCATCGACAAGCGGGCAAGCTCATCCAATGAGGCGATGGCTTTCTTATATTCGAGATACGAGAGACCGGTGACGTAAGAGAAAGGAATCTCATCGGGCGTCGCGCATTTCTCCTTATCGAGATACGAGACTATCGCGTCGTATGGCGAAAGGAAATAGGGCGCATCGGTATGCATAGAGGACATGATGGAGTTGAGATTCTTTCTCTTTTCGAGCAAGTCCTCGCTTTGCTTATCGTAATTGTCGTCGTTTGAAAGCTGGCCGAGCTCAAGCAAACGCGAATAATTCGAAAGGATGTCGCTTTTTGGCGTGCCAAGGTTAGCGAGTTCCAAAACGAATTGCCCTAAGTGCAAATCGTCGAGCCTCCTTTTTACGACGTTTAGCGCCACTTCCTTCTCCGCGACGAAAAGGACCTTTTTGCCATGGTAAAGGAAATTGACGATCATATTGGCGATCGTTTGGCTTTTGCCAGTTCCAGGAGGGCCATCCAATACGAACGATTCGCCCTTTTCCGCGTCGATTATCGCTTTGATTTGCGACGAATCGGCAGGCAAGGGAGCGGCGAAATCGCTAGGCGATATCTTCGCATCCATCTCCTCTGGCGAAACAAGGTTCTCCGCCGAATTCCACTTCTTCTCGCCATAGACGAAAGAGGCGACGATCGGATGGTTCATCATCTCGTTCCGATGACTCCTTAGGTCATTCCACATGACGTAATGGGAAAAGGAGAAAAGCGATAAAGCGCTCGTCTTCTCGATTAACGCCCAATTCTTCATCGGGGCGATGGTGTTTCTTATTTCGTTATAGATAAGGCGAAGATCCACTAGCCCATCGCTCTTTTTCGGAAGGGGATTTAGACGCGAAAGATCAAGGTCATAGGCCTCTTTGAAGTATTCGAACGCCGTTTTGTTGAGTTGCAGATCATCGAATGAGTACTCTAGGTAATAGTAGGAACCGCTTTTGCGGCGTGGCATCTTGACGGGAAGCAAAAAGATAGGCGCATACATCGCCCCCGTTCCGTTTTCCGCAGCCTTAGGGTTATCGAACCAGCGTATCAAACCGATGGTCAAAAACAACGGGTTGCATCCGCTTTCTTCGAGGGCGGTGTTGCTCTTTCTCGATAGGTTCTTAAGGGCCATATCGCTAGTATTCGAGAAGTTGACGGCCAATAACGAATCGTGCGTATAGGCGCCATCGACGTCTTTCGCTATGGCCGAAGGCGATAAAGAGAGGATTGCCGGGGCTTTTCCGCCGGAATCGATGCCCGAAGGCGACGGAACTAACGTCACCTTCGCTCTCTCCGACAAAAAGGAAAGGGCCTTCTCTGGATCGTAAGTAAGGAGTTCTATCCCATTAGCCCCGCTCTTATAGGAGATCAAGCGATTCCGAAGATTGAGATCGAGCAACTTATCTTCCCAGTAGTCGAAACGGTTCTTCCTTCCTTTTTCCAAAGGATCCAAGAAGCGACGGGAAGACAAATCAACGGTCGGAGCCTTCGAATCGTCGTTTTTTAGCGATGGGAAGTCGAAAGAGACGCTTCCGTCGGAAAGGGTCTTCGGGGAAGGAATCGGCAAAATGCCATCATGGCGGCAAGAAGAGATGTCTAGCGCATATTGGAAATTCTTGCCTTTTTCGAATTCCTGATAGGCTCTATCGGTCGATTCATGGAAGGAGATATCCATTCCTTCCGCAAGATGCGTGGCCTCGACGATAACGAGATTGTTGAATCCTTTCGAGGCATTGTTAAGAATCGTTTGGGAATTCTCTTCCTTCGGAGCGTAAAAGGCGCACGTTTCGTCTAACCATGCCGCCAGGTTACAATGCCCTTTATACATTAAGATAATCGGCTTGATGCCAGCCGCTTCCAGAACGCTGGCGAAAAGGATCGAGAAATCGATGCAGGTCGCGATTTTATTGGCGATCACGTCGCGCGGAAGCCTGATCTTTTGGAAAGTCGATTCAAAAGACGCCGGCGGCAATGAATAACGGATCCCTATCCCCTTTAAAGCGGTGTATATGGCATCCATCTCCTCAAGAATCTTATTCGGATCATGGAGCAAATACCCTTCGAAGGAAGAACGTCCGTATTTCTCTTTGGCTATATCCTGCGCCTTGGAGAGAACGTCGATGACAGAAGGGTCGTTAGGGGTCACGAAAGAGGCGAGAATCTCATCGATCCTATCGTTCGATGCGCTTTCGTCAATCGGCAAAAAGGCGATGTTTTCTTCCTTTTTCGCCAAAACCTCGCCCTTATCGTTTTCGATGGACACTTTTATCGAGGCCAGCGTTTTCTCAGTTATTTTGTATAGGGATTCGATGTCTAGATGGATGGCGAAACGGTTAACGACCATCCTTTTCTTCTTTTCCAGGAAGGAGATATGGATAGGATCGATTGAGAGAAAACGCTCGGGATTCACGGCGAAACGGATCCAAACGTCCTTAACGTCCGTTTCCGAAGCGTTCTTTATTTCGATGTAGCGCAAAAAGGAAAAGGAATTCGATTCCCCTTCCGTCATCTCTTTCTTAAGCGTTTCCGCCTGATAATTGACATAATTAATGTCTTTTCTGATGTTGAGGGATAGTTCCAATTGTCCGTTTTGTTCCATGCTCATTAGATTATAATCTAAGAGATTGGATTAAAGCCACGAAAGATATTAAAAAATGGGCGCAAACGCGCCCATGGTTTTCGAGAGCGTCAATACGCTTTCGCGAAATAGGCGATGACTCTGGCTTTCTCGCCGCAGACTGGGCAACGAAGCTCGGCGTCTTCCGGAAGTTCTTTATAGATGACACGGGCCGATCCGCCATTGGTGATGGCTTTGATCTCATCCTCGCATTCCGGTTTTCCGCAAAACGCCATGCGGGCATATCCGCCCTTCGCCAAGACGGCGTTAAGCTCTTGGATGTCTTTAACGTCATGGATGTTGTCGTTAAGGAAAGCCAAGGCTTTGTCATACATATTCTGGTGGATTTCCTTAAGCAAATCAGGAACCAAAGAAGCCAAGGAATCTAGCGGCAAGGACTTCTTCTCGCCATTGACGCGTTTCGTTAACGTCGCTTCCCCTTTCGCCAAATCGCGTGGGCCGATTTCGATGCGTAGCGGCACGCCTTTCATCTCATATTCGGCGAATTTCCATCCCGGCGTCCTTGAATCGTCAGCGTCAAGCTTAACGCGGATTCCTTTCGCCTTGAGTTCCTCACATAGCTTTTGCGAAGCCTCAAGCACCCCTGCCTCTTTCTGTCGGACTGGGATGATGACGGCTTGGACGGGAGCGACGTATGGCGGCAAGACCAATCCATTATCATCGCCATGGACCATGATGATGGCGCCTAGGAGCCTAGTGCTAACGCCCCATGAAGTTTGGTGCGGAGCCGTCAAAGCGTTGTTTCTTCCTTGATAAGAAATCCCAAAAGCCTCAGCAAATCCCGTCCCTAAATAGTGGGAAGTGCCACTTTGGAGGGCTTTCCCATCATGCATCAAAGCCTCGATGGAATAGGTGTTGACGGCGCCGGCGAATTTCTCGTGTTCTGTCTTTTTGCCCTTTAGGAATGGGATGGCGAGAAGCTCTTTCCCACAGGCGTCATACGCGTTATCGAGAATCCATTTCGCATTGTTTTCGGCGTCTTCCTCGGTTTCGAAAAGGCAATGCCCTTCTTGCCAAAGGAATTCCGAGCCACGTAAGAAGGGCCTCGTGGTCTTTTCCCAGCGGACGACGCTGCACCATTGGTTAAAGAGAATCGGGAAATCGCGGTATGAGGAGACGATTTTCTTGAATAGATCGCTAAAGAGGACTTCGCTCGTCGGGCGGACGATCAAAGGGTCAGCGAGCTCTTGGCCGCCGCCGATCGTGCAAACCAAGCATTCCGGCGCGAATCCTTCGATATGCTCTTTCTCACGATTAAACAGAGAAGAAGGGATGACGGTCGGCAAATAGACGTTTTGCGTGCCGATCGATTTGAACTTCTTATCGAGGTACGCTTGAATCTCCTCCCAAATGGCGTACCCATAAGGAAGATAGTTGATGAAGCCCTTGACGCTTCCATAGTCCATCAGTTTGGCTTTCTTGCAAACGTCTGTGTACCATTGGGCGAAATCGACGTCCCTAGAGGTGATCGCGTTGTTCTTGTTTTCCATATCATGCATTTCCTTTCAACATCAATATTCGGTTTTCGTTCTTCTCGTTAACCGGCGTCAAAGCCGGGGAATACGGGGCGAAGACATCGCTTGATATGCATTCCATCCCGCTTCCGACGACCAATTCTAAGGCATTCCAATTGGAAAGGTTAGAGCCAATGATCGGTTTTTTGTACTTAAGGAGCTTCTCGACGAGCGCATGGAGTTGGCTTCGTATGGCCGTATCGAGTCCGGAATCGTCGTCATTCAATGAGAAATCGACGAAGAAGGCATCGGCCAAAGAGAGCAAATTGGGCTCGATATTGAGGTTCTTGCCACCTAGGGAATAGGCGATGCCGTATCCGCTTTCTTTGATGGCGTTTAAGCTCTCGACTAACGCATCCATGCCAATATTTGTGACGGATGAGGCGATGTCGTCGTTAGTCAAAGTGAAGACGATATTGGCGTCTTTGGCGCCTTTTAGACGTTTGAAGAAAGAAGGCACGGAAGGCGTTTCCCTGACCCTTATCGGATAATAAAGCTTTTGGCTCTTTAGTTCCCTTTCCGAGACAAATGTCCCGACTAGGTTCTTCGCCAAAGCGGCGAAAAGGTTCTTATCGTCTTTGGCTCGCATCGCATAATTCTTAAGTTCATCGATCGAATCGAAGGCGCAATCCGATTTCGGCGTCGCCTTGCCCATATATCCGATGACCTTCTTTTTCGAGACTGAATAAACCGGGCGGAAGGAATAGAGAATCCTCTTCTCATAAATGATTCGCTCAACCTCGCTTCGGTATTGAGTGATTTCGTTATCGCTATAATCCTCGGTTCCGCGCTTGAAGAAGGCGATCGAGCTTGTCGTCTCGAAAGCGTTCATCGCCGTGCGTCTGGCACTCGATATGATGGCGTCGCCATCCCCCATCAGATCCTTGTTTTTCACGATTCCGACGCGAAGTTCGATTGGGTGCTTGTTGCTCTTAAAAGGAGCGAGTTCCCTTTCCACCTCGTGGGCAGCCATCAAAGCGAAGGATATGGCCTCCGTGGAATCGACTTGTTCGAAAGAGGCGATAAGAAACTCGCTTTCGCTGGCTTGGATGAGCTTCATATTCCCTTTGACGAAAGGCTCAAGGGCCATGCGGAAGCGGAAAGAGACGCCCTGTTGCGTCAATTTGCCTTGCCGCTTGATGCCTTTTGGGGCTTTTTGAACGAGGCTAAAGCAATAGGTTGTGCCCGCGCCACCGCTAAAACTCCTCAAAGCTTCGGAGAACTCCCTTTCGCTAGACAAGCGGACGCAAGAGCCTATCGACGCTTTGGTTTTTCTTGATGGCAGCAAGTAGCTTTCAAGATGGATGATGCCGTGTGCGGCGTCGATTTTGCGGATATGCAAGAAAGCATTCATCCTTCTTTTGGACTGATGGAAATAAACGGAGGTCTGAAGATAATCGGCCGATTTCTTCTCAGCCAAAATGTCGTTGATCCAGTTCCGGACCCTCGTTGGCTCGCCGCCGGGGAAGGAATTATAGAACTCATTCAAAGTGCAATGCCTTTGTTTGGATAGCCTCCCCAAATCGAAGAAAGTGACCTGGGCACGTTCGGCTTCGATGCGGTAGATGCGGACGCTATTGACCTCGCTATTCATATGCCTTAGGTATTTGACGTCGTTTTTCGAATAGACGATCCAAGTGACGATCAAAACGACGACGAAGACGATGCATAGGAGCAACGCCAAGGTTATTAACAGATTCGGAAGATTTTCGATGCTGAAAAAGCCATCCAAGGCAACCAATCCGTTTTTAAAAGAAAGCAGCATCGTTCGCATAGGCTAAATCTTAGCACATATTAGCGCACGCGTGATAAGGAAAGCTTTCGGCGGTTTTCTAGGAAAACAGCCAGACAATCGAGGGATAAACATATGAAAATCGAAAAATCCCCGCATATCCCAATCGTTTCGCGCCATACCGCATATTTTTAGTTGCTAGAGGCATTTTTTAGGGGTAGTATATCCATCGCTCCGGAGAAGTACCCAAGCGGTCGAAGGGGTCAGTCTCGAAAACTGATAGTGGGTGTATGCCCAGCCAGGGTTCAAATCCCTGCTTCTCCGCCAATGAAAAAAATATCCTATCCATATACGTTCGTCTCTATGGGTTCGGGTTGATAATAAAGCTTCCTTCAACTAAGGAAAGACATAGTCATTGAGGCAACGATCTCAATGGCTTTTTTATTCTTAGTTAATTCATCATTCAAAACTAATTTCAAAAAGCGAGGAGCATCGCCGATATCATACGCGAACGCCCGACGGCCAATCTCAAGTTATTTGGATCTTGGGCGATGCATTCTTTGTCCTTCTGTGGATTGATCATAAACGGTATGCAGGCGGGTTCGAATCCGTCTACATCCCCTTCGTTTTTGTGGTGAGTAAGTTTTGTTGTCCCCGTGTCTACTTTTGGGTTAGCGGAGCATCATGACCACTAATAATTTACTCAATTGGCTCTAAAAAGGTGTAGGATAGTCAACCGATTGGCTCTAAAAAGGTGTGATTTTGTTATTGGATTGGCTCTAAAAAGGTGTGAAGTATTGATATTACGGCATTTTGCAATATACTATCTTCATGAACATCAAAAGACTGCCAAGAAAAGCAGACGCATTCCTAAAAGATTGGAAAAAGAGAGAACACAAACCTCTTATAATCTCAGGAGCGAGACAAGTAGGAAAAACCGAATGCATTCGCGAATTTGGAAAAGGGTATGAATCCTTCATTGAGATAAATTTCAAATTAAAACCCATCTATAAGAACATCATTCTGTCTACCGGATCATATGAGGCCAAAGACATCATCAAGGAAATATCGAGCATGGATCCAGCCACGCGCTTCATCCCTCATAAGACTTTAATATTCTTCGATGAAATTCAATCATTCCCCGATATATGCACGTCGTTGAAATCTTTTTGCGAAGATGGAGATTTCGACGTTATATGCTCTGGTTCCTTATTAGGAGTGAATTATTCTTCAATATCCTCCATCGCCGTTGGCTATCAAGAAGAATATCAGATGCACGGCTTGGATTTTGAAGAATTCCTTATGGCGAAAGGGTATGACCCATCCATCAAGGAAGAACTATTGGGCTATATGCTAAGCGCAAAAAGCATTCCTGATTCTCTTTACGTGAGTTTGCGTAGCCTCTTCTATGATTTCGTTATTTTGGGCGGAATGCCCGAAGTTGTTTTTTCCTATATCAAAAATGGAAATTTTTCCGGAACGCAATCGATACAAAGGGAAATCGTCGAAGGATATAGGAAAGACATGCAGCAATACGCCAATGGCTTAGATAAAACGAAAATACAATTGGTTTATGACGCGATCCCCGCCCAACTTTCTAAGGAAAATCCAAAATTCATGATATCCAAAGTGCGCCCAAACGCTAAAGGCAGGGATTTCGACGGCGTCAAAGAATGGCTTGCCGATTCCGGGATAGTGTTGATCTCAAGAAGGCTGAATTTCCCGGAGTTACCTTTAAAGGGCAACACCTTGATTGATAATTATCGCTTATATTTCGCGGATACCGGCCTTTTAATCGCTTCTTTGGATGAAGAGTCTCAAGAAGATTTAAGGGAAAACAAAAATCTTGGAGTGTATAAAGGCGCAATATATGAGAATCTAGTCGCCGACGCTTTCGCAAAAGAAGGGCTGCAACTCTATTTCTACAAAAGGCCGGATGGCACGCTCGAAGAGGATTTCTTCGCTAGAACAAAAAACAATATTGTACCGATAGAAGTTAAATCAAAAGGCGGGCATTCCAAATCGTTGCGTACCCTGATCGATTCAGACAAGTATCAAGACGTGGCTTTCGGGGTGAAAATTGGCGATTTCAACATTTCGTTTCAAAACATGGTATATACCTTGCCCCATTTTCTCACATTCTTAATCAAAGATTGGCTCAAGGGAATGTAGAGATGCTTATCTACGTTTGATTCCTTCTTGGCTTTCATTTTTTGAAACGGCAACGCAATTCTTTTAAGCGAAGCGGATTATAACGCGCTCATGGAAATGGTTTATCTCATGTCTCAGCCCAATCCGGTTTTGAAAATCAAAGAAGGCGGAAAAGAGAACACATCCGAGATGGCGAGATTTAACCCAAACGAGAAGTGATAATGTGGATCGCCTTGTCTATGAAGTAAACCCTAAGAGCGTATCATGGTCGTTCACCCCATGTAATCGCATCGCGAAAGATAAAGGCATAAGCTATCTGTCTTTATTCCAGCCTTCTTTGTCGTTTTCGAAAGTCCATCGATCAAAGCCATCCGACTTCCGATGAATAAAAGAGTAAAATGGAGGCATGAGAAAAAACTATCGGCCTTGCCCCAACTGCATATATCCCCTAGAAGAGGAAGTCAAAAACGAGAAGCTCATCCTCCATTGTCCGCACTGCCACAAGAGATTCGATTTGGGTAAGGATGAGCCGATCAACAAAGATGAAACGATCTATTACATCATGCCCAGGACCAAAGACCTGGCGATTTCGGTTTCATAAGCAACGCCGACGCTTCGCTAGGAATCGGCATGGCACTATACATTGGGAAGGCTCCGACTATCAAACTCGCGGCGCAGAATTGCTTGCGGCAAGGCTGGTCGTTTGTGATCTACCCTCCTTTCCCATATGATTATTCGATATGATGCAAAAAACCGTTTTATATCGTTTTTTAGCGAGATAACGAGCGCTTATCGTTCACATTTGCCAAGTTTTTTGCAATGATTACAAGTATATGAAAAAGAAGCATGTCGGATTCCGCGCAATCTTCTTCGGCATCATCGCCATCGGGCTAATTGCCTCATCTTTGTCTTTGCCGGTGTTGTCCGCTTTCAAAACGGGCGATATACCAAGCGGCTATCGCGGCACTCTCGAAGTCGGAAGTGCCTTTTCCTTCATCTTCGGGCTTAAGGCGAACGTTGTCACGACGATTGGCGTTGGAAAAGCGGTCACGAGCATGACTTCCTATACGAACGTCCCATTATCTTTATATCCGATCGTCTCATATGGCCTATACGTCGGCGGAATGGTCTTCGCCATCGCTTCCTTCGTCTTATCGATCGCGAAAAGAAAAGGCGTGGCCATCGCCATGGCCGCCCTTTGTTTCTCTTCCCTAATCGCCGGAGGCGTGCTATCCCTCTTGTCGTTAGAAGGAATCGTCTCATCCTTCCTTTCAAGCGCCTCTATTGACGAGGCAAAGACCTTTATCTCCTCTTCGAATGCCTATTTGGGGGATGGTTTCAAAGTCGGAGCGATTCTTTCCTTCGTCGCCGCCCCATTATCGTTATTAAGCGCGTTTTATGCGCCGAAAAGAGACTAAAAATCGCAAAATCTTCGTCAAAACACGCTTATTTCGTGAAATCGGTTATCTCTAACGTCGCACTGCTAGAAGAGACGTTGACGAATTTGATTCCATAGTTGAAGGCCGAGCCGTCGTTCATCTTCGTTTTGTTATAAAAGAAGTTCGTTCCATAGTTTTTATAACCGTTATGACTGCCTATGGCGAAGGTGTCGCCCGTTTGGAACAAATCGGCGTAGCTAAGCGTATGGCGATAATTTTTCCCATACTTCCCGAAAGTGTTGCTGCCTCCTTTTTGGATAAGATGCAGCAATTGATAATCGGAGAAAGAGGAAATCAGCGTCCCATATTCCGTCCCGGTGCTATTCGACGCCGCAAGCATCGCATACGCGTATTCGCTGCTCCTAGGATCGTCGATCAAAGATCCATCCGTCTCTATGGTCTTGTAATTGTTATACCCCCATAGTCTCGCGTCGACGTGATAGACCTTAATCCCTCCTTCGTTAAGAGGGTAATCCTCGTCAACATCGTCCCAGAAATAGGAATTGTTCCCGGAATCGGTGAAAAGCTCGATAAGGATATACTCGTCGTATGCGCTGCCATTCCAATCGCTTGCAAGCAATAACGCATCGCCGCTTGTGGCGCTCGGCCTAAGAGTGACGGTCGTCGTCTTCTTCGTGCCATCTAAGACATATGGCTCAATCCATCCGGCCGTGAACTTCGAGAAGGCGTTCCAATCCATGGTGTTGTTGTCTTGCATGTCGACGCCGCCGATGAAATCCTCGTAATAAGTGTAATTTTCAGACGTTTGCGACTCGTAGTTGTAATAGTCCTCGACTCCATAGATATGCCCTTGCTCATGGATCGTCGTGATGCCATCGTTTTCGAGGTGGCCGAGATTAGAGACGCTATAGGTGCCGACGGATGGCAAACTCTTCGTCCCTGGCTCGTAATCCGTATATGACATATGGGGCCATAAGGCATTGCTGCCCCAGTCGTCTTGGTCACTGCCGTTTATGATAAAATGGACGCTGTCGATATAGCCATCGTCGTCGCTATCGTAATCATCGAGGTTAAGGCCATATGAGTTCTTCGTCCATTCGATGGCGCTTTGTAGCAAATCGAAGAGCTTCTCATAAGTCGCATCAGTTGCGTTTTTGAAAGTCGATTCCGTGTATTTGTCGCTTTGATACATCTTGCTCACGGTCCCCGCGACTTCGCCCGTGACGTTCATTTTCCCTAGCGATGCGCGCTTATAGTAATTGACTAGCGACAAAGGCTCATCCTCTCCGAAAGTGTATTTCTCAATCGAAGAAAGCTGGGCGCTCGTCCAGGTGTAAGTCGGGCTTCCCTTGAGTTTTATCGGAACGATCAGGACTTTTTGATCGCCAAGCGTTGGAGCGTAATACGAATCGACGGATTTGGAGGTGAAGGCAGTGGCTTTCTTGGAATAGCCATCCCCTCCCGTCGGTTCGCTATCTGAGCTGCCGCTTTGCTCGCTATCAGGATCGCTGCTATCTGGCACACTACTGTCTGGCTCGCTGCTACTAGGCACGCCGCTAGAGGAAGCGACGCAAGAATAGGAAATGGAAATCGATGATATGCAAACTCCATTCGAACTAGAGCAATAGATTTTGAAGAATTTAGCGTCCGAAGGAATATCCGCGCTCGATATCGAGACGGAGGAGGTTATATTGGTGTATGTCGTTCCATCGCTAGAAAAGGACGTCTCCACCGATGCCGATCCGATTAGCGATATCTTGATCGAGGATAGGCCGTTTATCTCTGTTTTGTTGGCGAAATAGCCGCCTTTTTTGATGGAAACGAATCCGATTCCGCTTTTAAGACACTTGTCGGTTTCGAAGACGAAGGTCGTGCCGTTCTCATTTTTGATCGAGACCTCGCCGCTTACGGCGGCATTATGGAATGGCGAGTTGTTATTATCCAAAACTAACGAATATAACCTCTCCCCATCGGCATAGAGGGCGCTTTTCGTCCCCAATGAATCGATGATCGCCCAAGAGGAGGCGACGGCGGCGACTGGCAAAAAGACGGCCAAAGCCAATTTGCATAAATTCCCTTTTTTCATATTCTCATCCTTTACCTTATCGGTTTTGTGTAGAAACGTCCGCTGACGGCGCTAAGAGGAGTCACTTGCACGAAAGCGCTGTCGTCTTCTTTCTTTATTAGTTTCATTAGCTGCGACAACTCATAAGAAGAGACGACCATCGTGAATATGTAGCGTTCCTTCCCCGTATAGACGCCCTCGCCTACGACCATCGTGGCGCCATGCGGCAACGATTCGATCAAGAATTCGCCCAAATCGCGGCGATTCGAGACGATTTCGACTTTGACTTTCTTGTTCCTGATATTAATCGAATCGATGATGATTTTCGAAATAAGAACATAGAGAACGCTATAAAGGGCGCCGCCAACGTGCGAAGCGACATAAGAAGGCTCGTTCCACCCCTCTTTCGTGATGGCGAGGAGAGTGAAGGAAACGATCGTGATGGAATTTAGGATGAAGCTATATTTCCCGACCAACGTCCTTTTCTTGAGAGCGATGTAATAGGAGATGATATCGATTCCACCCGTCGAAGCGTCGATTTTGAAGCAAATCGCGCAACTTAGCCCCGTGCATACTCCACCAACCAAGGCCCTAGATAACAAGCCGCCGTTTTGGGTGATGAATTTGGCGATTTGCTGCATCACCTCGATATCCTCGATGCTAAGCAATTTGATGAATAAAGATGTCTCTGCGACGTTAATCAAAGTGAAAATCGTGAACCTCTTGCCGATTCCAAACCAGGCGAGCAGACACATCGGGGCATTTAACGCGAAATAAAGGATCGAATAGAGCAAGCTTTCCGGGAAAACGGAGGCGGAAGTGCCTTTGCCATGTATCGCTTCGTATATCACCTCGCAAAAGGAGACGACGACCTGCGATACGCCAGACATCCCACCGCTGGCGATCTTTTGGAAATTGAGCGTCTCGGTGCTATATGTGGAGCCAAAAGAGCCAAGATCCATGAAGCAATTGAATCCGAAGGCGAATATCAATGCGCTAAGGGTGCATAGGATGAAAGAGACGAAAATCTCGATGCCTCTTTTCGCCCACATATGGTCATAGAGCCAATTGGTTCTCTTCTCTTTGTATTCTTCGAATCTTTTCTTGAAGTTCATAGCGCGAACATTATAAGCATTGGCGAATGGATTATAAAACAACAATTGTTGAAAGAAATTGAGAGCGTATCTACACAAATTTAACTTTTACTTAATGGATTTGCAGTGTTTTGCTTGACGGATTTGCAAAAAGTTAAACTACCGGCAGGGAAAGGCCTTTGACTTTTTTCGTTGCTCTTCAATCGTTCTTAATGCGTTTCGAGCATTTTCGGAGTTCGATCCAGAAAAACCGTCTCGATTGCGTGAAATGATTTATTGCGGTAGATATTGCGTAATGATATAGTTTAAACACTGTTTCTAAGAAACAGGCTGCTTTCTGTCGGAGGAACTTATGCTTATATTAAAGACAATTGGCTCATTCTTCGTGAAAATCTGGCGTTGGATCAAGGAAACCGCCTGGGTTCAGCCACTACTCATCGTCGGAGCCATTTTCGCCGTTATCTTCTCTATCCCATCCATCACGAACGCCATCCAAAGCTGGACGAAAACATCGAGTGATTCTTGGTTACTCAATTACCGCATATCCCTAGAAGGAGAAGTCTATGACGAAGACGTCTCCAATGCCGACAAATTGACGCAAGCCATCTACAAGGCCGATCAAAGCGTCACCTCCAAAGCCGAAGTGAGCGATGATGTGACGGCGATAAGAAACGAATACGGCGAGAAATTCTTCCTCGCTTACGTCAATAGCTCCTCAAGCGACAGCGATACCATAAGCGACGCCTTCCATTTCCTTAGCGACAACTGGAACAGCGCCTACTACAAATTGGATTTGCACGACGCAAAGACGAATCTCCCATTCAATTTCAAAGCCATCTACACCGATGAGACGAGCTCCAACGACGATGATTTCGAGGCCAAGAACAATCCGAGCGCTTTCGAAAGATACCTTTCCAACCACTCCGATTTGTTTAACACCACCGCCGAAGTCTTAGCCGAGCTCCCATATCGTACGAATGCCGGCATCGACGAAAGCAAATACGAGGCCTTTGGTCTAGGCAACACAAGCAGCACCCAAACGACCCTAAGCTCCGATTTCCCAAAACCGAGCATCATTCTTTGCGACTTCACCGATGCGGCCATCGAAGCAGGCCGTGCCGGCGTCTCCGAGATCATCTTCAGCTTGACCGGCGATAACGACCATGCCCGTGCCCAATTCTTGATGAATATGTGGAATCACCTCGATTCCTATGCCGATTACCCAGACAACAACTTCTTGCAAAGGGCTTAGTCGATAAACCGTATGAAAATAGGGACGCCTAGGCGCCCCTTTTCTTTATCCTTATATTATATATTACTTACGCTTTCCGTATTTCTCGGCTAAATGCTTCATGACGACGGAGGGCACAAGGGCAGAGACATCGACTCCGCCTTGATATAGCTCCACTATCGCGCTCGATGAGACGAAGGCTTCTTCGTGACGAGCCATGAAGAAGACCATATCGATATCAGGAGAGGCGTATTCGTTAGCGGCGGCTAAGGAAAATTCGTACTCGAAATCACTTACGGCGCGTAGTCCGCGTATAAGATGCTTGGCCCCTGCCTTTTTGGCGTATTCGACGGTCAAACCATCATAATAGTCCACTTTGACGTTAGGAAAATCACGAGTAGCCTCTTTCATCATGTCAAGCCGCTCCTCAACGCTAAAACGAGAGCTCTTGGAAGGGTTGACGGCAAGAAGCAACGTCACCTCGTCGAATATCTCGGCGGCTCTTTTTAAGACATCGATATGGCCGATGGTTATCGGATCGAAGGATCCAGGGTATATCGCTTTCTTCATTTTTGCCTCCAAAGTATCGAAACGGATGTCCTTCCATATCGATATTGCTTGATTTTCTGGAAACGAGCCGCATCGTATTCAGGCTCCTTTCCCTCGTATTCTATAACGATTATGGCATTCTCGTTAAGGCGGCTCTTTAGGAATAGCGATTCGATGGCTTCGTTATAGAATTCTTTCCTCGCATATGGCGGGTCCAGCAAAACGACATCATAAACGGCATCGGTTTCTTCGATAAATTTCGAAAAATCAGCGCAGAAAACCCTTCCTTTTGTTTCTTTTAGCTTAATTAAGTTCGCTTCGATGACTTTTTTGGCCTCATTCGAGGAATCGACGAAATCGCATCTCGAGGCGCCGCGCGAAAGACACTCTATCCCAAGCGCTCCGCTTCCGGCGAATAAATCAAGGACGTTTGCATGAAGCAAAGAATCTCCTAAGGCGTTCCCAATTGCCGTCCTCACGATGCTTTTGGTTGGAATAGTGACACTCGAAGGAACTTCTATCTCCCTCGAGCGGTATATGCCAGAGGCGATCTTAAGCATTTTTGCCTCCGACGCTAAGCGTTTTGCGGTTATATGGCCCAAAAAGCAAGTCGTCTATCTTAAGAGTCAGATCCTTAACGACCGTGAAAGCGTCGCTATAATCCTTCACCAATGGATGGCTATCGAATTCGAGTTTGGCGACATATAGCCTCTTTTCGATTGCCTTCACGGCTTCGTCGCTATTCGCGTGCGTCGATAAAGCGAGCTCATATTCCTTGGCTATCTCTTCCATCTTTTTATGGAGGCTTTGAACTTCCTTAGACGAGGCGGCTGCTTTCTCGGTTTCCTCTAGCCTTTTGAAACGGGGATCCTCCCTCATCGCCTCTTTTAGGGCCGTTAAAGCGTCCATAAGCTCTTTTTTCATACGCTACATTCTAATGAATCGTTTCAATATGTGCTAGAATGGAAAAGATATGTTACACATCGTCAAAGACAATAACCCCTCTCTCCGCGAACCTTGCGTCGCGGTCACGACCCCATTAAGCAAGGAAGACGAGACGCTTCTATATCAGATGCTCGATTATCTGAAATCCTCGCAAGATCCCGAATATCGGAAGATCCATCCGAAAGTGAGGGAAGGAGTCGGATTAGCCGCGCCACAAGTCGGAGTGAACAAAAGGATGCTAGTCATCTATTACCCGGCCGACATGGAAGGGAAAGAATACGTGAAGCACGGTCTTGTGAATCCGAAGATCGTCGCGAATTCCATCAAGAAATGCTATCTTCGCTCAGGCGAAGGCTGCCTTTCGGTTGATGATGAGCATCCAGGATATTCCTATCGCGATTTCAAAGTCACCGTCAAAGCCTATGACGGCTTCTTGAAAGAGGAGGTTCTCTTTAAGGCCTATGGGTTCGACGCCATCGTCCTCCAACACGAAATCGACCATTTGGACGGCATCCTCTTTTACGATCGGATCGACAAGAAAAACCCCTATAAGCAGATTCCCGGAAGCGTTGCCATTTGAAAACAACCTCTATAGAATATAGCCATCATGAAAAAACATCTTTTCTTACCGGCAACCCTTTTATTGGCGTTGCTTTCGTCTTGCTCTAACGGGGCAAGCGATCACCAGCTTTCCGATTATATCCGCGAGATGTCCAAGGATTCCGATTCCTTTAACATTCTTCAGTTGACGGATATCCATTGGAACATGACGACGGACGTCAAAAAAGCGACGGAATATCTGAATACGACGATCGAGGTAGCCAAGGAGAAAGCGGGCGGAAAGCTCGATCTCATCGCCGTGACCGGCGACTCTTTATTAGTCGGAACGAAGGAACTCGCCGATCGTCTCTATTCCTTGATCGACTCCTGGGACATCCCTTTCTTCGTCACCTATGGCAACCATGACCTCCAAGGGCAATGGTCGACCTCTTGGATGAATGAGAACGTAAGCGCGCCCAAACGCCATAATTCCTATTTCGTGAACGTTAACGACAATATGGAAGGCGAATCGAATTACGTCATCAATTGGAAGAAAGATGGGAAAACGGTGTGGCAGATATATTCGATCGACACCGGGCACTACATCAGCAAAAACCCCATCAAATACGGATACAATTACATCCATGACGACCAAATAAAATGGTATGAGGACCAAACGGATCTGGCTAAAGGCAGCGAAAGCGAATATCTCCCTTCCATCGTCTTTGGGCATATTCCATTAGTCGAGGTCGATACCGCTAGGACTAGCGCGCTAGAAGCCGCCAATAAAGCGGAAGCAAACGATAACCCTGTTGGTGAGGTGAGCGATGGCTATGTCGGCGGATACACCCATGAGAAAGTCGGGAAAAGCTTCATCCCCTCTCGTTTCCACGAAGCGATGAAAACGCACGGTAGCAAGGGAATGTTCTATGGACACGACCATAGCAACGACTTGGTCACCAAATATGACGGCGTCGTCCTTGGTTATGGCGTCAAGGCCAATACCGAGCTATATAGCACGACGATCGAGCATGATGGCGAGACGATGACCCTGACGGGCGGTGCTTTATACACGCTCAAAACCGATAAGACATTCGACATCGAACACATTTACATCGACTATAACGACTCAAGCAAAGTCTTTGGTTGGAAGAAGGAGTCCTTATGAGAATCAACAAGAAGCTTTTGATGCTTTTATCCGAAATAGTCCTAGGGATGCTAGTCGGCGTCTCTTTCTTCTACGGCTTCCAATTCTTGGCGGCCGATTTCATGGATTTCTCGCACCTATGGAGAACGGGTCCGGCGCTTATAGGATACACGATGCCTCTATACGTATTGATCGTCTTGCATCTATATATGCACACCGAAAAATCGCAAAAGAAGCGGCAAATCCTCTATGGAAACGGAATCGCGTTATCCTCGTTATCTCTAATTTCCTTCGTTTGGGCGAGCGTTTATCTAGGAATCGGCATCTATCCGATGGACGGTTCGCTTAATGCCATCTTCCCGCTCGATGTGATGCTTGCCGCCCTTTTGTCACTAGCCGTTGGAATAACGATTTTGGTTTTAGGAATCAGGATGCCGAAGGAAGAAGAGGAGAAGGCGAAATTAGGCAAATGGGGAATGACGAAGAAAGTTCTTCATTCCATCTTCTATCCCCTTTTCGCCCTCATCGCCCTTTATGAATTCGGCGGATTGTTGCTTGGGCTCGACTTCGCGAATTACGATTCGCCGAAATTCGCCTATGGGATACCGGCCTATATCGCAATGTTTTTGCCAGCCGTCTTCTTATTGCTCCGCGAGATCTTCACCCTCTATCCGATCAATAGCGATAAGACCAGATTGATATTCGGAATCGCCTCCCTGTCGGTTGGGATCGTAATCGGCGTTTTGCCGTTGTTCATGCTTTTAGCTGATGGAACCTACGTCGAAACCTGCTTCCACCCCTATTATCCACTCGATTACATGGGTAGCCTCCGCGTCTCTTTATATCTATGGAGCATCCCGAATGTCTTGGCTCCTTTCTTCTTCCATCTTAAGCCCGAAATAATGAAAGTGCTTTCATCGAAAAGAGGGTGATTTTTCGTTATTTTCCGCTTTTTCGCCGCTTTTCTTATGATATATTTAAGTCGAAGCGAAAGACCATAAGTTGGTAGCCATCGTTTATCTATGCCTTAAGCAGGTAGTTAGGAGTTATTTATGTCAAGATTGGATTCATCGGTGAACATCTTCGCCCTCGGTGGGTTAGGAGAAGTCGGAAAGAACACCTATTGTTTCGAAAACGACCGCTCGATCATCTTAGTCGACGCCGGTGTCCGTTTCCCTGAAGCCAATCTCCCAGGCGTTGATTACGTGATACCGGATTACACGCATCTTAAGAACAACCGCGGGAAAATCCGCGCTTTATTCATAACGCACGGCCATGAAGACCATATCGGCGGAATCCCCTTCCTCGTTCGAAGCGTCCATATCCCCGTTATCTATGCGCCGCGTTTAGCGGCCGCTTTGATAAGGCACAAACTCGAGGACGCGAGGATCAAAGACAACATCAAGATCGTCGAGTTCGATAGCGACACCGTCGTCCCAATCGGCGACGATTTCCGCGTCTCTTTCTTCCGCGTCACCCATAGCATCCCAGACGCCTATGGGATTTGCATCGACACAAGCGAAGGCAGAATCATCGAAACCGGAGACTTCAAGATCGATTTGACCCCGGTCGGACCGCAATTTGAGCTTGATAAATTGGCTCGTTTCGGCTCCGAAGGCGTCACCCTTTTGATGGCCGATAGCACCAACGCCGAAATCGAAGGCTATACGCCAAGCGAAAAAAACGTCCGCAAAGGCGTCGAAGAAGTCTTCGACAAAGCGATGGGAAGAGTGATTGTGAGCACCTTCTCTAGCAACATCAACCGTATCCAACAGGTAGTCGAGGTCGCCGTCGAGCATAAGAGGAAAATCTGTATCATCGGCCGCTCAATGGAAACCGTCGTCACGATCGCCAGAAAGTATGGATACATCAAAATCCCCGACACTTCCCTTATTAGCGACGACATGGTCCGTAATTACCGAGCCAATGAGATCTGTATCCTATGCACCGGCTCCCAAGGCGAGGCGATGGCCGCACTATCTAGAATCGTCAAGGGCGAGCATAAGAACATCAGGATAATCCCAGGCGACACCGTCGTATTCAGCTCCAACCCGATTCCAGGCAACGGCGTTTTGGTCGATAAGCTCGTCAATAACCTCGTCAAACAAGGCGCCGACGTCAAGCAAAATAGCATCGCTTTCTCCTTGCATAGCTCTGGCCACCCTTCGAGGCAAGAGCTCCGTTTGATGCAACGCCTCACCAAACCGGCTTATTTCATGCCAGTGCATGGCGAATACAGGATGCTTAAGCTCCATGGCGAGATCGCGATGGACTTAGGACTCGATAAGGATCACGTCTTCATTTGCGATAACGGCGATATGCTGACTTTGAAAGATGGCAAAGTGACGCGCGGCGGACACGTTCCGGCCGAAGACGTCTATATCGACGGCAATTTCTTAGACGGACTATCGAATACCGTGATTCACGATAGGGAAGAGCTTAAAAACGACGGCATGGTCGCTGTGCTTCTTACCATCAATAGTAGGAGGAACGAACTGGTCGTCCCACCCGTCATCTACGCCAGAGGTTTCAACGCCGGCGCCGACACCCACGTCATAAGACACGCTCAAATACACGCCGAAGAGGCAGTAAGAGAAGTATTGTCCAGCAAAGCGACGTTCGGCGACATCAAAACGGCGATCAAAACGACCGTCAGCCACTATATCTACCGCAAAACGGCGCGTAGCCCGATGATTATCCCAGTCATCATGAACGTCGGAGGCAACCATTAGTGTTCATCCTCGCAAGCGCCTCGCCCCGTAGGAAGGAGCTTCTAAGGAAACTAATAGATTCCTTCGAGATAATCGTCCCCAATATCGACGAAAGAGCCATCGACGGCTCTTTTTCGCCTAGCGATCTAGCGAAAGAGGAAAGCCGCCTTAAAGCGTACGCCATCCTCTCCCTTCACCCAAACGATGAGATTTTGGCATGCGATACAATAGTCGTGCTCGATGGAAAGATACTCGAAAAACCAAAAAACCCTGCGGAAGCCGCCCGAATGCTATCCTTTGAAAGCGGCAAAAGACAAATTGTCCTATCTGGATACACCTATATCGGCAAGGGAAGGGAAATAAGCCGGACCGTTTCGACGGAGGTCTATTTCAATGACCTTTCGAAAAAGCAAATCGAGGAATACATCAACCTCTATCGTCCCTTCGATAAAGCGGGATCCTATGGCATCCAAGACGACTATCCCCTCATAAAGAAAATAGTCGGCTCCTACGATAACGTCATGGGATTACCGACCGAAGATATAAAGAAGCACGTCTTTAATCGCTAAATAACGAATCATACGCCTCTTTGGCGTCGTCTTTTATGACCAATGTCAAAGAATCGCTTTTTTGGATGAATCCGCTGACGCCTATTTCCTTGAGCTTATCTTTCTTGACTAAGGAATAGTCTTTCAAAGAGACGATGATCCTCGAACCCTTTAGCTCATGGGAGAGGACGTTATCCATGCCGCCAAGCGCTAAAGCGCATCCTTCCTTCGAGAAGGCCTTTTTCTTTTCGCTTCTCTTCTTGGAGATGAGATAAGAGATAAGGAAATAAAGAAGGAAGGCGAGAAACACCACCAAGGTGATCACCCACCAGAGATTCGATAGATAGAAATCGACGGTCCGTGTCAAAAATGTGAACATGGGTCTATAATAGCACCGAGGTAACAAAATGAGCAACGCAATAGAGATTGA
Source organism: bacterium (assembly GCA_963616935.1). Lineage (GTDB taxonomy): Bacteria > Bacillota_I > Bacilli_A > RFN20 > CAG-826 > UBA4951. The sequence continues at coordinate 258,426 of CAVEMS010000002.1, forward strand.
AGCGAAAGCATTGGTAAGCAAAGAAGATTACGTCAAATTGGCATCCGCGTTTAAGGAATATCCTTCCTACGTCCAAACGAATTATTACATAGATGACGATAACTCCTTGCTTAGGAAAGAGGGACTTGGCCTAAGAGTCAGGGAAAAGGGAGATCTATATGAGATGACCCTCAAAACCCCACTAAGCCAAGGACTACTCGAAAAGAATTGCCCCTGGTCGAAAGAGACTTTCTTGGCCTTTAAGGATAATGGCATCTTCCCGGAAGGCGACATCAAGCGATTCCTAACGATGATGGACATCGACACGAACACGTTGCACATAAGGACATCTCTCACGACCAAAAGAATAGATGCGCCATATAAAGAGGGCAAACTATCGATCGACGAGAACCACTACTCCGGCTTAGTCGATTACGAAGTCGAGCTTGAGCACAATAACGAGCGCGATGCCGAGAATAACCTAAAAGAGCTTCTTGAATCCTATGGCATACCATTCGAGTTAAACAAGCGCACGAAAGTGGCGCGCGCACTAGACGCGCTGGAAAATAAATAGCGAATCCCTCTCTTTTCGGCTTAGTGGGACAGCGTTCGATTACTTGATTCTATCTTTCGCGGTTGGGCAAGTCGGATAATTTTCGCAAGTCTCATCGCACAAGGTTTCAGCCATTCGCCTAGCGCGAGGGATGAAGGTTCTTATCTCTTCTTCGTTATAACCGACTTGGACTTGCCTATCGGAGACGATGATCGGACGGCGCAAGACGCTAGGGTGCTCGCGGATAAAAGCGATCAATTCGGATATCGTCATGCTATCGAAATCGATATCGTTCTCCGATACGATTTTGCTTCTTGGCGAGATTATTTCGTCGGTCCCGTCAATTGATTTAGAGATGATCTCTTTGAGGTCGGAAACGCTTAAAGAGCCGGAGAAGATGTCTTTGTCCTGATGCGGTATCTTCTGCTCGTCGAACCATTTCCTGACTTTGCGGCACGAGGAGCAGCTTGGGGAATAATAGATCTTGATCATATCTAGATTCTACCATCCTTAGGCGATAAGCAAAAACACACGTTTTCATAGCCTATAAGCGCGAAAGATCGGCGGATACCGTAGACATATTTTCACCACAAATTCATTCATTATATTGCAATTAGAAGTCAAACTTCGTTATTATCTCGCTTTTACATATTTCGTAATTTTAATGTCCATAAATAAAAGTTGGAAAAATGCATAAATCGGCTTTAAAAAAGTTGGAAAAATGCATAAATCGGCCATAAAAAAGTTGGAAAAATGCAACTAACTTCTATAATTATTCCATAGAGAGGTTCAAAAATGCTCAAAAGAAAAATAACCGATAACATCGAAAGGTGGTACGAAAGCAGTTCGTCCGCCCTGCTAATCGATGGGGCGAGGCAAGTCGGAAAAACGACCGTGATAGAGAACTTCCTTAACGATAGACACATCGACTATATCGAGCTTAACCTATTGGACAACATCTTGGCGAAAGCCGCTTTCGACACATCCACCAACGTCGATCAGCTGCTTCTCAAGCTCACCTCTTTGTCGAATAAAGACCTCCATGACGGATTGGTTTTCTTCATCGATGAAATCCAAGAAGCAAACGACGCCATCACGCCAATCAAATTCCTTGTCAAGAAATCGAAATTCAAATTCATATTCTCCGGCTCCCTTTTAGGCGTCAAAATGAAGGATATCTCATCTATGCCAATCGGTTTTTTGAGCATCCTTCGCTTATATCCCATGGATTTCGAAGAATTTCTTTGGGCCAATAAGGTATCCAAGGAAACGATTGCATACCTTTCTAGATGTTTTGTCTCCCTAGAGCCGATTGACGAAACGATCCATAAGCAAATGCTTTCGGTGTTCGATGCCTATTTGGCGATAGGTGGAATGCCGAAAGCCGTCAATAACTACATCGAAAGCAACAACATGAGAAAGGTCAATGAGGCTCTCTCGGACATTGATTCCGGCTACCAAAAAGACATCTCGAAATATCAAAAAGAGCAAAAACTCCAACTCCAAGAAATCTATGATTTGATTCCCAGTGAGCTTAATGCTCAAAACAAGAGATTCATACTGAAGAACATGAACGAAAAGGCCAGGTTTTTCCAATACGAGACCTCTTTCGCTTGGATCAAGAACAGCGGAATAGGCCTTTTCGTCCACAATGTCGATAACCCCGTGTATCCATTGCTCGCAAACAAGGAAAGAACTCTGTTCAAGCTTTTCCCGTGCGACGTCGGGCTTTTGACGTTCAAACTATGCAAAGGAAATCAAATTTCGATTCTAAACGGCAACTCAACGTTAAATTACGGTAGCATCTATGAATCCGTGGTAGCACAAGAGCTTAGCGCCCACGGCTTCGACCCCTATTACAATAACGATAAGAAACGCGGCGAAATCGATTTCCTAATCGAAAAAAATGACCGTGTCTTCCCAATCGAAGTCAAAAGCGGAAAGGATTACAAAAGGCATTCGGCGTTATCAAACTTGATGTCAAATCAGTCTTTCGGATACGAACTCGGTTACGTTCTTTGTGGCGAGAACGTCAAAAAGAAAGACAAGATCGTCTATTTGCCGATCTACATGATCATGTTCTTCAAAGACGAAAGGACCAACAAAGACCAAATCGTCAAATTGGATATCTCAAAGTTGATTTAAGGGAACTGCACCCCTTTTGCCCGTGCATGCGCATAGAGTCATGAGTATAATGTAACGTGTTTAATAGGGACTAATTATGGAAAGAATATTATCGGCCATCAAGCCAACCGGAAAATTGACGTTAGGTAACTATATAGGCGCCTTAAGGCACTTCAAGGAATACCAAGATCAAGGAGAGGTCTATATATTCGTCGCGGATTTGCACGCCTTAACGATGCCAATCGACCCGAAAGAGCTCCATGACAACACCATCGACATCGCCTCTTTCTATTTGGCAAGCGGCCTAGATCCTAAGAAGACGACGATCTTCCTCCAATCTAGCGTCAGCGAGCACGCCGAGCTAAATGCCATCGTCCAAAACTACCTATATATGGGCGAATTGCGCCGGATGACCCAATTCAAAGACAAATGCAGCAAGATGAACGATGCCGAGATAGGTTTAGGAATCTTCGCCTATCCCGTTTTGATGGCGGCCGATATCATCCTCTATGATGCCGATATAGTTCCAGTCGGAAACGATCAAATCCAGCACGTCGAGCTAACAAGAGACTTAGTCCACCGCTTCAACGCCAAATTCGGTGAGGTCTTCAAGATGCCGAAAGCCGTCTCGCCAAAAGTCGGCGCCCGCATCATGTCCTTATCCGATCCCACGAAGAAGATGAGCAAGAGCGATCCGAAAGGCGACATCTTCCTCACCGACGATTTCGCCGTTATCAGAAAGAAGATAATGTCCGCGAAGACCGATATGCTCGCAAGCGTCCATTATGACCCAGTCAATCAGCCTGGCGTATCGAATCTACTCGCCATTTACGCTTCGCTTTCAGATATCTCCCTCGAAGAGGCGGAAAAGCGCTTTGCCGATTGCCATATGTATGGCGAATTCAAGAAAGCAGTCGCCGACAAGGTGATAGAAGAGCTCACGCCGTTTAAGGAAAGATACGAGAAAATAAAGAATGAGAAAATATATCTCGATGTCCTTCGCGAAGGCGCCAAAAAAGCGAAAATCATTGCAAATCGCACATTAAAACGCGCGCAAAAGGCCGTTGGACTACTCTCCATCGATGACTAGGAAGAAACTAATCTCCATCGATTTGGATGGCACTTTGTTGACTCATGATTATAGGATCACCGACTATTCGCTAAACGTTTTAAATCGCCTAAGCGAAATGGGCCATATCATCGTTTTAGCAAGCGGACGGCCCTTAAGAAACATCATCCCCTATTATCATGAACTTGGCTTAAGGACCCCTTTGATCGCCTATAATGGGCTATTGACCCTTAATCCACGTGACCCCTCTTTCCCGAAGACCGAGCGAAGGATATCGAAGGACCTCCTTCGAGACATTTCGAATAGATATGGCGAGCGGCTCACCAATTATCTTTTCGAAAGCGATGACCTTACCCTATATCTTAAGAAAGACGAGCCGATCCTTAATCCCTTCTTTCCTTATGATAAGAATAACCGCAAGAGCTTAGAAGAGGTCTTGAAGGAAGACCCCTTCATCGCCGTCTTCGAAGCGGATAAAGACCTCGAAAACATCTTGGAAGAGGAAATCGAAGCCACCGAGCCATACCGTTATAGAAGATGGAACAAGATGCCATATTCTGAGATCTATATCGATGGCCAGGATAAAGGCGCCGCCCTTAAAGCGTTGGCAGATTATATGCACATATCAAGCGATGATGTGCTCGCTTTCGGCGATGGCGATAACGACGATTCGATGCTATCCTTCGCTAAGGTCGGCTATGCCATAAAGGGAGCCAAATCGAAGATCCTAAAAAAGAAGCATCCGCAAACGATTAGCGATAACGATCATGACGGCGTGGCTAAGACATTAGAAGAGTTATTACTTAAATAGAGCGGTTGAAAAACTATCGATATTCACTGATGTTTTTCTTTTAAATCGCCAAATGCCTCAAAAATTTTCGTCCAAATGCCTCAATAAAAACCAGCCAAATGCCTCAAAAATATTTGTCCAAATACCTCAATTGAGATAAAATCTAGGCATTCGGAGGAAGCGAAATGATCTACAAAAAGAGAATAGTCGATGATCTGTTGTCTTTGAAACTACGTTCAAAAGGCGCGGTCGTGATCGAAGGTCCAAAATGGTGCGGCAAGACCACAACGGCCCTCCAGCAATCTAGAAGCGTCCTCAAAGTCGACGAACCGGATAAAAGGCAAGACAATCTGGAATTGTCGCGAATAAAACCCTCTCTATTGTTAGAAGGAGAAACGCCAAGGCTGATAGACGAGTGGCAAGTCGCCCCCTTACTATGGGACGCGGTGAGAAACGAAGTCGATGAGAGATCCTCGGAGGGGCAATTCATATTGACCGGCTCTTCAGTAGGCTCGGGATCTAGCGAGATAACGCACTCAGGAACCGGCCGATTCACGTGGCTAAAAATGAGGACGATGTCTCTTTTTGAGTCTGGCGAATCGACGGGAGATATCTCTCTATCGGAGCTATTCAAAACCCCCAAAGAGATAACTGGAAAGAGCAAACTATCGATAAATGACGTCGCATTCGCCATCGCCAGAGGCGGCTGGCCCCATTCCATAGATATGGACAAGGACGTCTCTCTTTTGCAAGCCTACGATTATTACGACGGAGTCGTCAAATCCGACGTCAATCGAGTGGATGGCATCGGCAAAAACGAGGAAAGGGTCAAAAGGCTACTACGTTCCTACGCCCGAAACATCGGCACCCAAGCCTCATATTCGTCGATCAAGAAAGACACCGCTTCCAACGACTCCGATGCGTTAAGCGAAAACACGCTCCTAACATATATAAACGCTTTGAAGAAGATATACGTAATCGAGGATATGCCAGCTTGGAACCCCAATCTAAGAAGCAAAACCGCGATACGGACGGCGGACACAAGATATTTCAGCGATCCTTCGATCGCCGTGGCTTCCCTTGGCTTAGGGGTCGATGATTTGTTCGAAGACATGAAAACGTTTGGTTTCCTTTTCGAAAGTCTGGTCGTTAGGGATTTAAGAATATACGCCGAAAGCATCGGCGGAAATGTCTACCACTATCGCGACAAAAACGACTTGGAATGCGACGCCGTGATCCACCTTAGAAACGGACATTATGGCCTCGTTGAGATAAAACTCGGCGGAGAGGAAGCCATACAAGAAGCCGCCAAAAGCCTAAAGAAAGTGCGTGAAAAAATCGATACCGACAAAATGAAAGAGCCATCGTTTATGATGATCGTCGTCGGCGTCGGGAACTATGCCTACAAAAGAGACGATGGAGTATACATTGTTCCAATCGGTTCTCTAAGGAACTAAGGCGATCGAAAAATCGGACCGCCAAGCGATCCGATTATCGACGTTTTTTTCTATTTGACTCCGAGTTGTCTCTTTAAGTCGTCGAGCATGGCTCTCGCCCGCTCCTTAATGCCTTCGCCGTCTTTTTGATAGACTTCGATATAGAATTTGCATTTCGGCTCGGTGCCGCTTGGCCTAATGGCTATCCAGCTTGTGTCTTCGAAGATAAGACGCACGACTTCCGCCTCTTCTAGCGTCAAAGCCGTGGCAACACCGCTAGAGACGTCTAGTCTCAAGCGTTTCTTATAGTCCTCAACCACCGCGACTTTGTTGCCATATACCTCTTTCGGCGCCTCATGATGGAGGTTAGACATGATCTCCGTCATCTCTTTAGCGCCGGTCGGGCCTTCGAAATAGACGCTGTCGGTCATCGTCTCATGATAGCCGTATTTCTTCTCAAGGTTCTCATAGGCGACATCTAATGGTATCCCCTTTAGATGGTAGAAGAGAGCCATCTCGGTATATAGAAGGATGGCTTGGACGCCGTCCTTATCGCGAACGAATGGGGCGACGAGGCACCCATAGCTCTCCTCGTATCCGAATTCGAAGTGCGGTCCTTTGCCTAGCGCCTCATAATAATCGATCCTATCGCCGATGTATTTGAAGCCCGTTAGGAAGGATTCGTTGGCGATTCCGAAGGATTTCGCGATTTTTCTTCCAAGATCGCTAGTGACGATCGTGTCATACATCACCCCATTGGAGGAAAGAAGCCCCATCTTCTTGCGCTCGCCGAAGATATAGTCCATTAAGAGGGCTGCGCTTTGATTGCCGGTGAATCTCTCATACGTCCCTTTGCTAGATAGATACGCTAAGCCGCATCTATCGCCATCGGGATCGGTCATGACGCATAAATCAGCCCCGATTTCCTTCGCTAGCTTAATCGATTCGATGAAGCTTTCCGCCATCTCCGGGTTAGGCGATAAGGTCGCCCCAAACGCCGGGTCATGGACGCATTGAGAGGCTACTGGATGAATATCATAGCCAAGATCCTGGAAGACGCGCATTGCGCTTTCATAGGAGGTGCCGTGTTGTGGGCTATAGACGACTTTGAAGCCGCTCTTATCGAGTTCTGGGTGGATTTGGATCCCCTCGACCTTGGCGACATAGGAGTCATCGATTTCTTGTCCAAGCACTTTCGTCTCGGCCGTTTTCTCGTCTTCCGGAATCGAGACGTCTAACTCGTTAGGCAAGGAGGCTAAGATATCGAGATACGGCTTGATCTCGTCGGGGACGAGTTGGCAACCCCACTCGTTATAGACCTTGTAGCCGTTATATTGCTTCGGGTTATGCGAAGCGGTGATCATGATGCCGCCGACCGCTTTGGTGTAACGAACGGCATAGCTAAGCTCTGGGGTTGGGCGAAGATCGTCGAAGATATAACACGGAATGCCCATTTTGTTGAGGATCATCGAGGATTCCAAGGTGAAGTCCCTTGAATGGTAACGGTTATCATGGGATATAACGACGCCTCTTTTCTTGGCGTCCTTATGCTTATTAAGCAAGTACATGCCGAATCCGACTGTGGCCTTTAGGATCGTGAAGTAGTTGAGCCTATTGGTGCCAGGGCCTAGGACCCCTCTCATTCCGCCCGTTCCGAATTCGACGTCGCGATAGAAGGCATCGCTTTTCTCTTCCTCGCTCATCTTGCGAAGGGTTTCTTTGTCCTCTTCGCCGACTAGTGAGGAGTTTAGCCACCGCTCGTAATTCTTCTCGATGATATCCATAAGTTCTCCTTTGCTATATGAATTCTATTTCTCTTTCCTTAGATATGAAAGCACTTCGAGGTCTTCCTTGGGGAGAGGCGCTTCAAAGGTCTTGTCGCTTAGATATGATAGGACTCCTTCCACTACGCCGAAGGACATGCTCTTAGCGTGCAAGAAGTGATGGTCGTAATGAACCTTCGATTTGAATAGCCTATTGGTCTCGAAATCGCCATATTTGCCATCTCCCACCAACGGATGGCCGACGCTTGCCATATGGACGCGGATTTGATGCGTTCTTCCGGTGAGTAACTCAAGTTCCACTAAGGAATATCCATCGAAATTCTCTAATGGCTTATATTCCGTTATTGCTTCTTTTCCACCCTTTTCTATCGGGCAAACTTTAACAAGACCAATCGAAGGATCCTTCCTAAGTGGCTTTCTTATCTCTCCCGATGAATATATCTCACCTTTCACCAAAGCCACGTAGGTTTTGCTGATGTTTTTTCGATTTTTGAATAATAAGGTCAGTTCCTTTAAGCTCGCGTCGTTCTTCCCGAATATCACTAATCCAGATGTGTTTCTGTCTATCCTATGGGCTGGGGATGGCGTGAAAGCGCCCCCTTTTGGATCATATTCCCCTTTGTAATATAGATAATCCACGACGTCCTTAGCCAAGGTCTTTCTCGTCTCATCGCCATCTCCCACGACCATGACCCCTGCTCTCTTATTGATTAGTAGGACGTTTTCATCCTCATAGACTATCTCATGTTCGAGCGGGCGCTTGATCGCTTTGGAGGGAGCTAAGAAATCCTTTAGTTGCTCATCGGTGACGTAGATCCTTAAGAGGTCGCCTTCATGCAAGATGGCATCCTTCTTAATCCAGTGGCCATTCACCTTGACGTCCTTCTTTCTAAACGCCTTATAGATGAACCCTAACGGGGCCTCCTTAAGATAATTCTTGACGAATTTCTCCGCTTTTTGGCCATCGTTATTATGATCTATCGTGATTTCCTTCATCACGAAAGATTTTACCATAGCGGCCACGCCAAGGTGATAAATAAAAGTTGAAAATCATAATGCCGATATTTATAATTCGTCTTGCGCCTATAGGCGTAACGGAGGAATACCCAAGTGGTCGAAGGGGTGGGCTTGGAAAGCTCATAGGCGGGTAACACTGCGCTGGGGTTCGAATCCCCATTCCTCCGCCAGT
>CAVEMS010000003.1:0-12360 GCA_963616935.1 bacterium
TCATTATGTAGGGGGCAAGAAAAATAAAGACAACTCTTGACAAAAGGTAACTACGTTAAGTTTTTTCCTTGCCAAAGAATCTTGAGGGAACGGCGGAAGGAAACCGACTTTCTCTAAGGGGTTTTCCAACGAAAAAGGCGCCTGCAACGCCAAAGGAAGACATGGCATAGTACGAGGTGAAGAATGAGGATGAAATCTCAAGACTGTGATTTCGTTAGCAACTTACAGTAAATGTAAAAAGACAAAAGTTCATACTCAAAATGCGATGTGGGCACAGGTGTAACCAAATCTACGCCAAGCGGTCGAGCGCAAATTATTTAACAAGCGACAAAGTCACGGATGGCCTCACCGACTTCATGTATGTAGCGGCATCGTCTTCCCTGCCGCCGCCTCTAGTGACGAAATGGGCTTGCATAGGGCTCCATTCTAGTGGGCTACGTGACCAATAGGCCCCGCAATAGGGATTGGAGGTATCGCTATATTCGCCTAAGGCCCTTAGGTAGTCCGTTATGATGGCACGACGGCTGGAGTTATCTTCAGTGAAAGGCTCGCTATAGAAATAGGTTTTGATGTTCTCGACATACACTTTCGCACTCAAGGACGTGCGGCCATACTCTTTGAATTTCTCATTCGTCGGGATCGAATCGATGCTCATTTGCTTTAGGTAGGAAGAATCTAATGCGAAGGCAGAATTCAAGAAATCCCCATTGAGCCAGGAATTGAGGGTAGATGAAGCGTATGAGGAGTTGTTGCTCGAGTGATATTGATGATGATTTAGCAAATATATCGAATAGAGATGGTAATTAGGCGATGAGGCATCCCCTATCACACCCCACTCGATGGGTTCGACCTTAAACCAATCGACGTTTCCTTTCACGATGGATGTGCCATCCATATAAACGTATGAAGTCGAATCATTCGCTGGGGCAGCGGTCGCTTTCGCATAGTACTCGCCATTATAGAGGTACCATCCATTTCGACTATCGATCGCGGTGTCATTCAATGAGTTGAGCGATGATGTGAGCGTCGTATCAGACACGTGTCTCTGCGGATACAAGCCATAAGTGACCCTCGTTTTGTCTTCGTTCCAGACGGGTTTCATGCCCAATTTCTCTTTCGTCTTATTCTCTTCTTCGGTGATGAAGCTCGCCGTCAAGGAATAATCATGCCCCGGCATTAGGAATGTGTAGGTCGTATCAAGGCTTACTGTCGAGCCATCGCTATCGACCCAGCCATCAAAGACGCAGCCATCATTCGCGGTGGCGGTGACGGTGACGCTATCGTCGGTCTTGACGGTGCTAATGGTCTCACTTACGGAACCCTTTGTGGTATCGCTACTATTAACGTCAAAAGAATGCTCAAGCGCTGTCCATGCGGTATTAAGAGTGACGTCATTCGTCTCTTCCCATACGCCACTCGTATTGAAAGAGGCGCCTTCTTCATCGACTAAGGTATAGGAATATCCTTCCTTCGAAAAGACGCTAGAGAGATCGTAGCTTTGCTTATAAGTCACGTCGACCGTCGCGTCGCTAAAACCAAACTTATTATCTTTGACTGTCGCTTTGTATGCCTTATAGTCGAAATCAGCATAGAGATTGATGTCCTTATAGACGGGATAGACGCTAAAGAGCCAGCGGAAGCCACCATCCTCTTTGGAATTCCAATAGTTGATCGTGTACCCTGGGAAGGAATCTTTGCCTGGCTCCTCTATTATTGAAGCGTGAGGAACGTCGCAAATGCTCTTAAGAAGCACCTCATTCACATAGAAATTGACAGTATGCTTAGTGGTATCCTTCACCTTCCCAGCCTTAATGGTCTTGCCATCGCTCGTCTCGCATATGAGATAGCCATCGTCATCAATATACGCATTGACGATCGAAACGCCAGCCGATCCCGTGTCCCCTTTGATATTCCCAACGGCCTCACCCCAAGAGGAGGCCCCTTTCGTGTATACGTCTCCAGTTGAGGCATCGAAATAGACATCTCCCTCGACGCCAGTAGAATCGCTTGGAGCGCCCGTTCCAGTATAGATCTTCGCTCCGTCCTTGCCGTCGGATCCATCCTTACCGTCCTTACCGTCGGATCCATCCTTGCCGTCCTTGCCGTCACTGCCGTCTTTACCATCTGATCCATTTAGACCCGGCTCGCCTTGGGGTCCTCGCTCACCTGTGTCACCTTTCTCTGGTTCCGCCCCACAGCTAAACATCGCAGGCGCGAAAGCAAACAAAGACAAAACTGAGAATAATATTTTCTTGTTCATAATGGGCTCCTCTTCTCGATAATTTTATTTTATGTGAAGAAAGGCTTTTTGTCTTTTTTATTTTATAAGGAACGCTCGCATAAGAAAAAACGAAAAATGCCAGTTAAGGGTACTAAAATGAGAAAAAATCAAAAAACAGTACCCTTAAACGCCATTTAACTATCAAAAAAAGACTCTTACGCCACTGCAATTAACTGTCCTGTCAAATACAAGATTAGGAGGAAAACTCCGGCAATTACGTCGGCAATAATTCCTATGATACTCAAAACAACGCCAGAGGTGTCGTCATTGTTATGAGCATCGATAAGCATACAGATATTGAGTATCGGCACAAAGAAGGCCACAAATCCAATCGCAAGAGCAAGAAGGATGATAGGGATCAATATGGATAACTCAAGAAGCATCCCCCACCAGAAAAAAATAAATATAAAGAACTTCCCAACCGCGGATTCCGCTCTCATGAACCAGTGCAAGAATACTGGAAATGCGCAATCCTCGTCTGTAGCCCTCTCCCAAATTTCTTCGACTATTACGGTTACTCGAAGCATAGAAATTACCTCCTTTTATACTTAGTCGATTGCTCGCAACCGGGTGAAATCGACATTGTTTTTGAAATCTTCGATGGCGAACTGCAAGGTTTTTAACCAAAGACGAATAGTTATCAATCTCTCACACGAAAAAGCGATTGATATACTTGACCTTTAAATCATAGTCCCCCCCAATTTTGTCAAGAGAATGAGCCGGATTCGTCGGCGGAAAGCTTTGCAACAAATGGGTGTCCTTGTGTCTATGCATCTGCTTAGGATACCTCGGGGCTCATAAGTTCTACGAAGGTAAAGCGGGCATGGGCGTCTTATATCTATTCACCTGCGGCTTATTAGGAATCGGATGGATATTGGACATCATTTCGCTTCTGGCCAAACCGAACCCATACGCAGTATAAATCGAAAAAACAACGCAAAACCCAAACGGATTGGAGCCTCATCCACTGCTTCAATCCATTTTTCGTCACAAGAATTATTTGTTTCTCGAAAAAACGTCACAAAGAATATATATCATCCAACGAAATCAATTTATATCCGTCGTTCTCTTTGACATCAAAGCCAGATTTGGAAATGAAGCCTAGTTTATTGTATTCGATGCCAAGTTTCTTAAGTTGCTGTAACTCTTCCTTAATCACAAAGTCATTCAATCTCGAATCGGTGAATTTCACTTCATAGAAATCGTATCCGTCTTTGGAAAGAGTCACCACATCGAATTCCCCATTAACCTTATTCTTCGGATCGTCGTAATAATATTTGCCTATCTTATATAGAATTGGTCTAATTGCGTGCCTTTTGTTCAATATTTCAAAATATTGTTTGGAAATGCGTTCAAACTCCAAAGGAACGTGTTTGCCATAAAAATCGTCCCTGACGAACTCATCGAAAAACAAATCCGGTGGCATCGACTTGAAATACGAGTTCTTCCTGAAAATGTATTTGTAATAGAAAAGGGATAGACGCTCGGTAATTTCGTAATACGCCTTCTTTTCAGAATCGTCATTGATCGGATTCATCTTCTCCAAAACGTCCATTTTTATGAGTTTTTTAAGTATTTCGGATAGCATAGGGCTAGAAGATACGTGGGATCTATTCAATATATCCGTATATTTTTTGTTTCCGCTTGCGATAGACGAAATGCATTCATTGGCATTCTTTAGTTTGCTTAGTTCGCCATTTAAGAAATTCTCCGCTTCAGAAAGGAGTCTGGCGTTAGGACTGGCGATCAAATTAACGATGTTATCAGTGACGCTAAGCCGATCATCTATAAATTGGTTGTAATACGGAATGCCCCCGAAAACCGAATAATATGCGACTTTATCCTCATTCCTCGCATTCGGATAAAACTCCGAAGATTCAAGATAATTCATCTGTTTTACGTTTAATTTCATCGTGAATCTTCCATATAACGGATTCGTCGACGAAAGCAATTGTTCCATCACGTCAATATAAGATCCGCACACAACGAGTTTTAGTTTCGAGCTCATCTTATATTGATCGATTTTGTTCTGAAGAACGCTGTCGAGCAATTCTTTGCCGTCTCTAATATAAGGATATTCGTCGATAACCAAAACGACGTTTTCGCCCATGGCTCTGCGGAACATAAAATCAAGCACTTCGCCAAACGTTTCAAAAGAGGGGGTTGGAATATCAAACTCTGTGCCAATAATCTCAGAAAGGCTAGCCACATTGAATCTTTCACTGGCCTTTTAGCATTCGAAATACACCTTTTTGCCATCGAACCTCTTAAGTGATTCCTTTATCAATTCGCTTTTGCCGATTCAGCGCCTTCCATAGACCAATATCCCTTCATATCGGTCGGTCCCGTATAAGTCAGCCAGCGTTTTTATTTCTTCTTCTCTTCCTATGAATTTCATAAGATCTCCATAAGGATTGGAAAACGGGAAAAGGATTACTTCAATAGATTACTCAGTCAAAACTGACTCAACTTTCACTGAGTAATCTTTTGGGCGACATAAAGCAGAAAGAAGGCTCTATATAGTGCATAACCAGCCTCGATCATAGATTTCGACTATGTTTTTTATTTGCAATTCCGTCGGCGATGCCTAATCTTCGGTTTTATCACATTCCGTTTTGCTCAAACGAATATACGATAACGAAGCGATATAATTTTGCCACACTCCCTTTTTATTGGGTCAAACTTCAAAGCGGAATTCTTTAACGATAAAGCCAAAATAACCAACCCCGGAGGGATCCATCAAGCAACACTAGAGCAAATATTAGACGGCGTCCAAACCTATCGCAATCCAGGATTGGTAAATATATTGAATAAACTACATTTCATCGAGAATTTTGGCACTGGAATCCCAAGGATTTTGGAAGCATATGAGAACTCCGATAGAAAACCAGAATTTTCGCCTAGCGACAACTTTTTCATCGTTCGTTTACCAAATCTAAACTACCATGACCCAGTAAATGACCCAGTAAATTTTATAGATGATCGGCTAGGCGATATAGATGTCTCCATATTGAGAACAATCAGTCTCCATCCGGGATCAAATACATCAAAGATTTTAGCGGCATTAAAAAAACAATATTTCAACATAACCACGGATATGGTTAAAAACTCCATCAAAAGAAAACTGGCCCCTTATGTAGAATTCAAAGGATCTTATAAAACTGGTGGCTATTACATAATTAAAAAAGGCGAATCTTAATTCGATTCAGTATCAGCGGCAATCGATCTCTCTTCCTTCTTTTTGAAGATTTTCGCTTCGATCTTGCTATAGAAAATAACCAACGGAACGAAACCTGCTAAAGAGATAATCGATACGACAATACCAGCGGTTAGCCCTTTATCGTTATAGACCAGTTTCACTGTATGTTTCCCTTCATTAAGACCGTCTAACGAAGCGGCGACGAATATATCGAAACGGGTCATAGTTTCTCTTTTCTTGCCGTCTATATACAAAGAGAAATTGGACTCATAGGGAAGAGTGAATAAAAATTCCTTATCGTTCCCCTTTAATTCGAACTCGCCTTCGAAGGTAACGCTAGAAACGCCATTGGTGCGTTTGAGATCGTTGGCCCCTCCGCTTCTTATGGCGGTCAGATATTCTTGAAGAACGCTTAAATCCTCATAATAGATTTCCGGGTTGAGTTTTACCGTTTTCGGGATCAGACCATTGTAAGTAATAGTGAATGTATGCTTTGTGCCGACATCAGCGTTAAAGGAATGGATTCCGGCGTGCCAATAGTTCCTCATGCCAAGAGAATGGCCGTCCAAAATATAGTTAAAATCGCTATTTTCCGATTGTTCATGGATATAAAGGGTATTCCCATCCGCTTCCGAGGGTATAACGAACTTGAACGTTATCCTCGCCCCCATCGTTAAAGCGTACGTCTTTCTTCCAAACTCATCAGTCTCCGCTTCCATCGCCCTGTCATTTAAAGTCACGGTCGATTCGATTTTATGGAAGATGTCCTTCTTCTTGCCGTCCGTATCGAGCACTGAGCCATTCATTCTCTTATACATCTCATTTTGGTATTCGAAATGGTCATACCAATAGATCTCTTCATGTCCTTCTCCTCTCTCGCCTTGGCTAACATACGTCGAAGATGAGGATTCGACGACGAACCCTAAAGGCAAAGAGGATTGGTTTTCGTAATAGGAATACTCAATACCATTCGCCGTATTTTTCATCTCCATCTTTTTATAGAGGTTCTCTTCCGATTCGTTATATATGAAATTGGCCTTATCGACGGAGCTCTCGCCGTCGTCTATAAGATACTTGATGCCTAAGAACGAATTCATCGCCTCGGTTGAGCCGGAATCATAAGCCTCCCAAAAGCCGTTGTTATGGAAGCCGATTCTTCTCATATATGATCCGATGTTGCTCTTCTCGGTCGAAGAAAAGTGGCTCAAACCGTTATAGGAATAGAAGGACGGGTTATTGTTGATCTCATTGCCCGAACCGTTCCTATTGAAGTTGGCCTCCATGCGATAGAAGGAGGAATCATGTTCTTTGACCGCCTCGAATACCGGAGAGAGATTGTCATCAGACAAATACGTTTGATAAGACTGATAATTGTTTTCCTTTTTATTAACGTCGATCACGTTTACGGCGCCACGCACGGAAGAAATGACAGTCAAAGAAAAAATCGCGATTTCTATTGCGAATCCCACGTATTTTTTCCATTTAAGTTCTTTCTTCTTGCTTAGCAAAAGGAAAAGAAAATAAAGCAAGAGGATGCCAGTCGCAACTATGAAGAGAGTGAGCGATATCGCCGACAAAGGATAAAGCATCTCCTTTTGGCTACTCTCGAGACAATTCTTTTGAACCAAGCAAAGAAGAGGCAAAAGAATGGCGGAAACGCAAGAGGGAATAGCCAAAGACCATACTGGCGTCTCCTCTAGCTCTCCCATTTCCTTTAGGGCGATATAGCACAAATAAAATCCGATTATGAAGGAATACCTTCCAGGGAACCAAGTGGGGGCTCTGCCACCATGGAATAAAGCGTTTAACACGCTGGATAGGGAGACGACGAAATAAATGAGAACGAATGCACCATCTCTAACCTTCTCCCTCCAGGAATATTTTTTGTTCCCAAAATACGTCAAAGCGAATAACAATGTGATAACCGAAACAAACATTGTCATATAGCCTTCATTACGGGAAATCGCCTTGGTCGAAAGGTAGTTGTTCTCGAGAAGCCCCTCGAAGAAGATGGCCCAATTAAAGAAAGATGAGTCAGGTAAGGTAATGGCCGCTTTAGTGCCATCGAAATGCAAGAATGCGCAAAGCCAAGTAAAGGAAGCCAATAAGCCACCAAGCAACGAAAAGATGGCGAATCGCATTAGATATTTAAGTCTCTCTTGGATTCCGCCGGCCATGAAGGCGAATCGCAGGACGAAGAAAATCACGGCATAGATGCAAATCATCGCCCCGATATACCAGCTCGTCATCAAAGCGTACCCCAAAGAGAGAGGATATATCCATATTTTCTCCCCTTTCTCGATCGCTTTTAGGCCAAGCGTCACAAGAGGGAGAATCATTAACCCATCCAAGAACATGAAATTGAGCATGTAGACGAATGCATAGCTTATTAATCCGTACGCAAAGGAAAAAGCTAGATAGCCGATCCTTCTTTTCTTCGTCATGTATCTAGCAAGCAAATACATGTTGGCCGATGCGAATGACATCTTGATGATGGAAGTATAGAAGAAGAACGCCGGTATCTCGGCGGAAGAGACGAAAACCACAAAGAGATTGAAAGGAGAAGCCAAATAATAAGTAAATAAGGATTGGAAATCGCCGCCAAAGACTTTTGATAAGGAATAGACAAGCGACTCCCCATTCTTTAAAGCGTATTGATACGTCCTCATATAAGCGACGTATTGATCGCGCTGATCGGACATGAGGGTCGTTAACCCATTCTCATCGAAAGGATAGAATCCCGATAACTTATAAATCAGAACATAGGCGAGAAAAGTCGCAAAGAAAGCGAGGCAAAAGAAGGCGGCATCGACAAATAACCCGTAATGTTTCTTTTGCCGCAACGCATTCAATTTCCCTAGCAGTTTTTTCACGATGAAACTATATCGCAAAACGTCTTCGATATGGATGAAAATGGCTGAAGATCGCCATGGACGAGTCTTGAAGCTACCCCCATTCCTCTTTTTTTATGATAATTGCGTTTTTCGCATCTCGAAAAAACCGCTACAATATCGCCGATGGAAAAAAACATCTTATCGATTGATTTAGGAAAAGGGTCAATAGGCTTGGCCTTATCGCGAAGCGGCTTATTCGTATCACCGCTTCCCGAAACGCGTTTCAAAGCAACGCATTACGAAGAAGCGCTAAACGCCGTCAAAGATGTTTTTGCGAAAGAGAAAATAGAGAATATAGTAATCGGCTATCCTCTTTTCCCTTCCGGCGATAAATGCGAAATGACGCCGGTAGTCGAAAAATTCATCTCGATGTTAGAGAAAGAATTCCCGAATATCCCAATCAAAAAACAAGACGAAAGATATAGCACCCTTGAAGCGTCGCAAATATTCCATCAAAACGGAATCAATGCGAAAAAACAGAAGAAGAAAATAGACTCAGGAGCCGCCATGGTGATTTTGGAAAGATATCTTTCCTCAATTGGTCAGTCGTGATTATTCGTTGTTATTCTAAATAATATTCATTGTTTTTGTTTCTAATGTAATATTTTAAGAAACATTTTAATTATTGTTGTAACTTTAAAATATCAGTTTTATAATGTGACCATAGGAAAGTGAAGGGAGAAAAAAATGAAAAACCTACCTAAAGCCATAATCTTAAGCACATTGGGGTTGATCTCCATGGCATCGTGCGGATCAAATAACCAAGAAGGAAACAAGGAAACGACGAATCCAACCACATCTAGCGGCACCACAAAGAAAGAAGAAGATAGAATCGAGCTCAAGAAGAGAAGCGGATACATAAACGGAATCAACAATACGCTTGATCTAACTGGCTACTACGACTTCAAAGGAGAAACATCCATCGATGATTTGGTCTTCTCGCATTATAGTGAGGGAAGCGATAAATACGTCGAAATCGATGGACACACCCTTAAATCCATAGGCTATGGGAAAGCCAATATAAACGGCCAAGTGAAAGAAGGTCGCTTTATCAATAGCGGAACTGGGAACATTTATATAAACGTTATCAACGAGGACGATATCGTTAATTCCTATGCGACTTCATATGAAGGAGTTTCCTTGTCCATAAACGTAAAGTCCGATTCCACGTTTACCCTAACAAGAGGCGAAGGGAAGGTCGAAGAAAACGAGATAAGCGCGGCGACAATAACAGGAAACTATTCGCTTGAAGATGATGGGCTTCTCCACTTCTCGCCAGACGAAAGCTCCTCGGCCTATTCCACAAGCTTCAAAGGGGAACTTAATTACAGCAAGACCGATGGATCGGAATACACGTTATCGGCCTTCGTGCCAATCTCAAACTCCGAAGATGATTCGCCTCTCATCGTTTCCTTCAATGTGGTGAAATAATCAAAAAACATATGGGATTTGCAAAAAAAGCCTGCAAATCCCTTTTTAAATTGTCGAATATCTATCTTTTTCTTCTGGAGAAAGAAGTTTGTCCCTTCGCGATAAGCGACAATTGATTATCTCATGCGAAAGGGCCATCAAAACGGCAAGAGTCAAAACGACATACGGCAAAGCCATATATAAATCGAAAGTCTTGACAACAAGTCCATACAAAGGAGAAACGATGATATTGCCACAATAGGCGATGGCCATCTCAAGCCCCATGATGTGTTGCGATAGCTCTTTGGAAAAACGATATGGCGTTGAGCGGATGATGGCCGGATATATCGGCGCGCATCCTAATCCAATCATCAAGAATCCGGCGATCGCCAAAACGTTCTCGAACGGCAATAGAGCCAATACCGATCCAGCGATCAATATCGCCTCCCCCATCCTCATCATGTTCTTCTCTTTGATTTTTAGGGAGACAAGACCACATAAGAAACGACCGATGGTGATGCCTATATAGAACAAAGAATCGAGCCTGGCCGCTTCCTGGGTATTGAAGCCACGGCCATATTGGAAGAAGAAACCGCCCCAGTTGCCACTTGTGGTTTCGAGCCCGCAATAACAAAAGAATCCAAGCATCGCCAAATAGAAAACCGGATTCTTGGCCAACTCCTTTTTGGATATAGGAAGCTCCCCTTTCTCCACTTCTTCTTTCCGTTCGCTTAACTTGGCTTCGGACTCCACTTTCTTCCATAATGGGAGGCTAATGAAGGCAATCGCCGCGATTCCGAATTGAATGCAGGCAATGAGCAATATCCCCTTATTCCAACCGAATGAGCTGTTATTCGAATCGATGAATGGGGCGATGATGAGAGGCGATATCGAAGCTCCAACACCCCATGAGCAATGGAGCCAATTCATATGAATGGCTTTGTAGTGAAGGGCGACGTAGTTATTTAAAGCGCTGTCGATGGCCCCTGCTCCTAAGCCAAGAAGGATGGCTATCAAAAAGAAGGCCCAAACGAAATCCTTGCTCACCAAGTGAAAGCAAACTAGCCCTAGTGCGGTAAGCAAAATCGAAAAAGCCACGACAAATCGCGTTCCGAATTTGTTGATCATCTTCTCTGAAAGAAGTGAAGACACGATGGTGCAACCAGACACAACAAGTCCGATATAGCCAGCCATATCAGGGCTCGTTTCAAGATTTTCGGCGATGGCAGGAAAGGTGCTACCAAGCACGCTATCGGGCAAACCAAGAGAAATGAATATGAGATAGATGACAAGTAGTAAAAGGATCCCCATGCGGTTGATATTTTCTTACTTTGCAAGAGGGTATTAAAGACGAAAAGAAATCGCAAATAAGCGGTTAGATAATGTTCATAATTTTTCGGCCGTATCTTAGAATGTATTCATTCCTAATAAAGGAGATAGCATATGAGCAAAATAGTGAATGCCACATTCTGTGATTCGATTCCATGGCAAGAAAGGCCGAAAGATTCGTTCTTGCCCGTTTGGCGTTATAGCAACAATCCGGTTATCGATAGAAACGTAAATCACGTCATCGAAAGAGCGTTCAACAGTGCGTTCGTCTATAAGGATGGCGAATTCATCGGCGTTTTCCGCGGCGAGAAATATAACGGCATGCCTCTATTATTCGTCGGGCATAGCAAAGATGGACTCCATTTCGAATTAGACGAAGAACCGATTCATTTCGTCGATGAGAATGGAAACCAATTAGAAGACAAAAGATGGGCCTATGATCCACGCGTGATTGAGCTTGATGGCGAATATTACGTCGTTTGGGCCGATCTATGGGCCGATGTCACCATCGGAATCGCAAAAACAAAGGACTTCAAAAAGTTCACCAAACTACCGCATGGCTTTCTGCCAAACATCAGAAACGGTGCGCTCTTCCCAAGGAAAATAAACGGTAAGTACTATATGCTTTCGCGCCCATCCGACACTGGGGCCACGCCATTTGGCAATATCTTCGTTTCCAATTCGCCCGATCTCAAATATTGGGGCGAGCACAAATTGTTATTGACGCCGAATTTCTCATGGTGGTGCGGCATCAAAGTGGGCCCTGGCCCTGCTCCAATCGAAACGGATGAAGGCTGGCTTTTATTGATTCATGGCGTAAATAGGAATTGCAACGGCATGGTCTATAACATGGGCGCCATGCTGCTTGACAAAGATGATCCGACGAAAGTGCTATGCGTATGCGACGATGCGCTTCTTATCCCGCAAAAAGATTATGAAGTCAGCGGATTCACGCCAAACGTCGTCTTCCCAACTTGCGTCATACCTGCTAGCGATGGACGCTTGGCGATTTATTATGGAGCCGCCGACACTTACACCTGCTTAGCTTTCACGACCGTCGACATCTTGTTGGATTACATCAAAAAGCATCCTGTCAAAATCTAATTTCTCAAACACCAAAAAAAGAATTAATTTATTAGCACCATCACCAAACATTTTTGTTCGATAAAACGTGTATTTTTTTGATTAATACTGCCAAGCGAAACGTTATGATAAAACAAGTGCCATTTCGGTTTTTTTCCGTGTTT
>CAVEMS010000003.1:12466-123299 GCA_963616935.1 bacterium
AAATCACCGCAATACACGAATGTTTTTGATGACGGCTCATTCCTGGCTACAAACCGCAAGCAAGTAGTCACTAAACGTTTTTTCTTCGATAACCCACTTTCTTGGATCGACATTCTGAATTATCTTGACCTTTGTGCCGTCTGGAAGAACGCTAAAAGAATTCATCGGAATGGTTATTCCATATCCGACGGCCTTCAAAAAGCTCTCCTTATAAACCCATATCCTAGTGAACGCTTCATTCTCATTAAGAGAGGTGTCGATATATTTCTGTTCTTCTTCAGTGAAACATTTGGAAACGACGCCGTCATTGATTTCTCTGACTTTCTCTATATCACATCCGATTTCTTGATCGGAAATGACGGCAATGGCGAATTCGCCAGAGTGCGACAAATTGAAATGAATATGAGGATAATCTTTCAAATACGGTTTTCCATTTTCTTTATAGGAAATGGATACGGAGGGTTCAGATAGTCCAAAATCCCGTAATCCTCTATCGAGTGCAAGCCCGGCCGCCAAACACAACTTCTTGTCTTTTTCGAAAATATAGGAGTTCGCCTTAATCTTACGAGCCGGCGACAAAGAGGCGATTTCATCTTCGCCAATATCGTTAATGTTCACGTAGTAGAGCTTATACATGATGAGGCCTTCACCAAAACTTATATTAATTTTATCTTTCGCCATCCACAACGAAGAAAGACGAAAGGCATTAATTTTTAGTGATTATTGAGGATGCATATATCGGCGTAAAATCCTAAAAAATATAGAATTCTATAAAAAAGAGGATTATGGCCGGCGATAGAAATAATTTATTCTGTGAGCCAGCTTATGATTTTCCGATTTCAAGTTCTATCGCAGAATATCGACAAGCAAAAAACGAAAAATCGCTGCAAAAACAATCTATTTATCAAAGAATCGTCCGCACGAAAGCGTACGTTGGCAAAACAAGCGGAGACTCACAATTGACCCAAGTACCAACCCTTTCGAAGGTATACGGACCAACGCCCATATCCTCTTCTTCTTGGCTATGGTGCGGACCCATGAGGTTACGTGGCGAAACCGTCAGCGTGATCTTCAAATGATTCTTGCCCTTCGTTAGGAGTCCAGATAGATCGAATCTCGAATCATACCAAGCGGATGGAACCTTCTTGCCATTGCACTCGATGTCGAGCAATTGGAAACGCTTGTCGATTACTAAGACCGAATCCGTATCCTCCACGTCTATATCTTGTTCCAAGACAATATCGCCCTTGAAGAAAGGGAATCCCTCTTCGATAAGATGCGTAATATCTTTCTTTTGGCCATCTATATAGAAGTTATCGCCAATGACGCATCCTGGAACGCTTCCATCGTGGAAATCGCCATAAACGCCGAAATCTCCTTTGACGTAGATTGGCTCGATATCAGAATCGTAGGCCAAGCAATTCTTAAGCGACTCCGTGACGTTCTCTCCGAATAAGGCATAATACACATTCTCACCTTGGTAATAATGCATTTTGACAATGACTTCGTTTTCACCGATTTTTAGTGATGGCATCGCATCGTATTCTTTTAGCTTTGGCTCGAATTCGACGTGAGAGGAGGAAGTCAGTTCTTTGCCGTTTAGAGTGACGGAAATCGTATGACTGTCTTCGATTTCGAGTAAACACTTTGAAGGGATTTTCTTTACGTCAAAAACGTATCTTAAGTGCAAATCCCCAGCGAATCTCTTTTCTAAGAGTTCAAAGAAGACGCCCATATGAGGATGCGGCTTCGAATAATTGACTCCATCCAAGGAGTAGGCGACCTTGTCGATGGTCAAATAATTCATAACCGGCGATTCGACACGGAAAGACTTGCCCAAATGGATTTCGTTCTTCTTTTTCTCGTGTGGCGCTTCCTTATTCGAGAAGAAGACGATCTTGCTCTCCCCTTCTTCGAAATGGAGGGAAAGAGGAAGGACCTTCTTCTCGTCCCTAAGCAAATCGATGGATTCGAATGAGGTATATGGGTCACGTTCGAAAACGATGTCCTCTTTCTTCCCAACGTTAACGAGATACAAGAACTCGCCATCTTCGTTTTTGCGGTAGCTAAGACGGATGTTCGCATTCTCGCTCGATTTATACGGCATCGAATTCCTAATGCCTTCCATATCGATATTCTCTTTCAAATACGAATAATCGTATGGCTGCCCCTCCAAATACGTCGGCTTGCCATATGGTAACGATATCTTGCCGCCTTGTTTAACGAATTCCCTTAGCAACGTTTCGGTGGTCTTGTCCATCGTAAGGACTTTCGGGAAGACGAGGATCGAATAGGATTTCTTGCCACATATGAGTTTACCATCCTCGATCTTGCCATATTTAGCAAGAAGCGTCTCATCGACGAAGTGCCAAGAGACATGCATCGCGGTCAACTTCTCAGTTAACTCATGGAATGGCGCTTCGACCTCTTCAATGCCGCATGAAGGCACCGACTCGTCGCGCGTATAATCGAAATAAGCGCTTCTGATTGGATTAAGAACGGCGACATCGACGATTTCTTCGGAATTGGACAAATATTTTCCAAGGGCCGCGAAGTAATCATTGAACGCTTTAAAACCCTTCTTCACCCAAGGATTGACAGGCGAATAGTGAGCGGGATAATCCCTTTTCCTTTGGCCATGTTCGGAGTATGGCATAAGGTGTTGACACATAAGATTCACACCGCCCCAATAAAGGGCTTCGGCATCGCGCTTAAGCTCGATTGGCGTCACATCCCAACCAGCGCAAGCGAACATTTCGGATAGCACCTGCTTTTTGCCAAGTTGCGAAGCGACGGATCCGACTTGCTTTGGCGAGATGACGTCTGGCGTATATCTGCCTAGCCAATCGACGCCTGGGATATGCTCATATTCATATAAAGGCATAATGCCGGCGCAGCACCACATCTGGGTGAACAAAGACGTTTCTTCCACATAGTGACCGGTAAGTTTATAGGAATTCTTATCGCACCATTCGTAGATGTTCTTGGCAAAGGAATTTAGCATCAAATCCTGCATCGCCTTCCAATAACGATATCTGAATTCTCTATATCCTTCTTTCTTAACGAAAAGAAGGCCGATTCCATCTAGAAGATCAGAGTCATAATGTTCTTTGAAATACGCCGGCAACACTCTCGTATACGGCGTCCCCCAGCGATAATATTGCGGCTCATCGGTGAAGAATCCTTTGAGTCCGTCTTTATCGCGCTTCTTATATTCTTCGTGCGTCAAAGCGATGAATTTATCCACCACTTCTTTATTGAGGATATCAGCGGTCGAAGTAGCGATATGATCATAGATATTGAGCACATTCTCCCCGTCATTAACGCGAATTAGCGAATCTCCATCCGCATTATAGCTAACCATGGCGTTAGAATCGTAAGGACCATACGAATAAGTCAAATAATGATCGCGGTTAGCTGGATCTTCCAAGAGCTTGCCGCCGGCAAAGCCGCTTGGCCAGCCATTCTCGTCATAAGCGTACGCTTCCATGCCAAGCTTCTTGGCTTCTTTCTCGCATGCCGCAACGCAGTCAAACCATTTCTCTCCCAAATAAGGCGTGGTCAAACCGCCTCTTGCATGCATAAAGAAACCGCCGACGCCATTCTCATGCATCCAATCTATTTGCTTAACCAACTCATCAGGTTCAAGTTCATCATTCCAACTCCAAAATGGGAGACAACGATACATCGCTTCAACATCTTTCATAAAGAGATGACCTCCATAGCCCTTCTATTATCCTTGCTTCTCTAAAAAAGAGAAGATTAGAAGGCAAATTGGCGAAAAAATGGGATAAACACATTCCTTAAGCGCAATCTTAGAAAGGAACTATGACACAAAAAAGTGGCATACTTTATCGTGGAGGACGGTTTATGAAAAGAAAAATAACAGCAGAATTGGAAAAATTCTTCTCCTCGGATGAGAAAAAGGCCTTCTTGCTAAAAGGACCTAGGCAAGTCGGAAAAACATATGCGATTGAAGAGTTCATATCTTCGCATTACGATTCTGAGCAAACGATTAAAATAAACTTCTTATCTCAGCCTGAAGCCCGTTATTTTTTTGAATTGGATTCGAAAACCTCGATCTCTTTGGAACCGGATGCAATCCTCAATCGAATAATAACCAATCCAAATTATCAAAACGTCAAATTGGTTCCTGGCAAAAAAAATCGCCATTTTCTTGGATGAGATACAGGAATGTCCTAAAGCCATAACGTCTTTGAAATTTTTCGCATTAGACAGAGAAAAATATGATGTCTATGCCTCGGGCAGCTATCTTGGATTTTCCTTTTTGAATATATCGGTCGTGGATTCTTTTCCGACCGGATACATAATAACAAAAACTTTAAATGGATTAGATTTCGGAGAGTTTATGTGGGCTGCCGGTTTTAACGACAATTACACCACAAATTTGAAAAAATCCATTGCAAAAAGCACATATTTTGATGACGCAACACATGAGAGACTACTCGATTTATTCCATAAATATTTGGTCATAGGATCTTTGCCGGCCCCAATCAAATCATATTTCGAAAGCAAAGATATACGCCATGTTCGCGAGATCCTAAAAAATCTCTACGGTGATTATTGTTTGGAAATGAATAAACATCTATTAATGTATCCGCGTGCGCATTTTGGCGAAGCCTATTCGAAAACAATGGCCATCAAAAACAAAGCGGTTTTCGAAAGCATCCCTAGCCAATTAAGACAACAAAACAAAAAATTCATGTATCGGCGAGTCGCCAAAGGCGGACGAGAAAGAATGTATGTCGACAACATTCTTTGGCTTAAAACCGCCGGACTCATAGAAGAAGTCCAAAACGTCAAATCATTAGCCTCTTTCATAGACGATTATTCGATCGAGGACGACTTCAAACTCTTTTATTTCGATACCGGAATTCTCTTGTCTCAATTCGACTCAAAAATATCCGATGACATATTGCTAGGCTTAAACAACGAGAACTACGCCTCGTCTTTATGCATCGGAGGAATATATGAGAACGCCGTTTCCAATATCCTTAGCAAATACATGTCAGACGAAAAAAAGTTCTATTTCTATAAGGATGACAAATATGAATTAGACTTTGTCTATCAAGATGGCGATAAAATCTCGCTAATAGAAGTGAAATCTGGAACCGATCTGAAAGCCAAGTCCCTAACGGCTTTATCAAACGGCCGAGACGATATCAACCCGATTAGAATCAGCCAAAAACAGATAAAAGAGAAAACATTCAACGAATATAGCTTTTATTCTTTCGCCCTCTTGTATTCGAAATAACCAAAAATGATTTTATTTCGCCGTTAAGGAAATATCGTTAGTGAGCGTTATGTCTTCGGAGCCAACCCCTTCGGCGGCGAATGAATAGCTGGTGACGTTGTTTTTAGTAGCCAAAACCCGTTTGCTAAGCGAGTCATCATCCATGCAGGAGAATTGATATTCGGTGACGTAATAAGTTTCTTTTCCGTCAATGAGGTCGATTATCCTCCTCGAATAGAAAGCAATACCCCATTTGTCATCGGTTTTGTCCAAAGTGACGTAATGGTTTTCGGTGCGCACGCCATCGCTGATTTTATGCGTATGTTTGAGAGTGTATCCAAGCGTCGTTTTAGCGTCCGCAAGCGTTAGCGAGATGTCATCATAGGTAACGCCATCAACGGTTTTAGAGGAACCGGCGCCAACAAACGCCTTCATTCCTTCGTAAGTCGCCAAAACGAACGTGTAATCCGTCTTTATAAGCGAAGTCGCATCGTTACGATATTGATTTAAGACGGTCGGATCTTCGGAAACGATTCCGCCCTTATCGCCAGTTATGAGGAAATACGTATCAACATCATATTTGATGGTGAATCCGACGTATTTCGTGTCGCCTTCATAAACGAAATCGTCTCCGGAATAGATTTCCGCATTATGATTGTCGGAATCGAACGTCGTGTCTTTTGCGCCGTCGGACTTCTTGGAAACGCGATTCGATTTGACGACGTTGAAATCATCGTCTGAATATCCGGAAACGGTAACGAAGTCCTCAATATTGGTAATTTCCTTGCCAAAGGAATTAACGCTGCAAGAAGGAAGGACGAATAGCGAGGCCAAAGCCAATAAGAATCCCTTTTTCATATTATCTTCCCCTTTCCGCGCCTTTATTCTCAAGCCCGCTGCCTATGGCGAACAAAACGGCGGCGAGAACGAATACCAAAGCGGCCACCACCGCTCCCCACGAGCAATGGCAATAGAATGAATCATAAGTCCAATATCGAGCTAAATCCGTCGTCGCAACGGCATATTGGTTGCCGATATTGTTGGAAACCATGAACCATACAGGACTTGCGATGGCCGCGAATGCACCGATCGCGAATCCCAAAACTGTGAGCTTAGAGAATTTCTCCATCTTTTTGGTGAAGGTCACAAAGACGCCAAGGCCGATGAAGAGGATCATGCAAAGAAGCAAAATGAAGAGAGCCCAATTGAAATTCGCTTGGATGGATGTGAGAACGTGAACGCCCTTTATGGTGTTGCTCTTAAGATACATCGCGAAATATCCGCCGCCGAATAAAGCGTTCGGACCATATATCGTCTCAGCCGGAAAAAGCATCGCCCTAGCGTTATCGAACTCAGATGAGGACGAATAGAATTTGTATTCGATTAAGACAGTCGGAAGAGTGGCGGTCAAGACGATGGCGATAAGGCAAACCGCCAAAGCGATTAAGCGGATGATGACACCGGGCCTTTTCAAGGTCGCGATATCGAAAGAGAAAAACTTCTCTTTTTCTTTGTGGAAATTGTCTTCTTCCAAGGTGGAAACAAGATTCTTCGCCATATTATTCCCCCTCCTTCTTGGCTTTGTTCGCTCTCTTGTATTTGATTAGCCAAACCAAATGCTTGATTGAAGCGACCATTTTAAGGAAAAGAACGACGATCAAGGGCTTAACTGGAATCGATGACAGATCCCCAGTGTCGCGTATATGTTCGATGTCGGATAATATTTGTCTCTTTTTCCTCGCAATGATTAGCGATAAGACGACGCCAATCACAAAGAGGACTCCTCCAATCGCCAAAGCGACCATCGAAACCCAGAATTCAGAACAGCTTGTATTGACGATATAGACTTTCTCGCCCGTCGTTTTATTAACCGATGAAGAGAAGGAAAGGTAATAGAAGAAGAAAGCGATGATCAAAAGTATGGCGCCAATCACAAGAAATGACAAAGTATGGCTTAAATAATGTCGCAAATCGTTCGTCTTTTTGTGTAGTTTTTGAACCAGTCGGCGAATATCGCCTTCGTCACTAATGGTCTTAACCATCTCATGCCCACATTGCGGGCATTTCACGTTTGAAGCGTCGTTTTTCTTCAAACATTCTTGGCAATACGTCTTCATGTTCTTCTCCTTCTATCAGTAATTATAATTGGGATCTTTCTGTCCGTGAATTCTCAATCCCTCTTTGGCCGCTTTATTTTGCGCATCGATGAGGAATTGATAATAGGAAATCCCCTTATAGATCATCTTAGACGACGTGTCTCCGGAAAATTGAACCTTGGAGAAACCGTTGAGCACGATTTGGTGGTTGACCATGTAAAAGGAATCGTCCCCACTTTCCTCGTTGCTGGCCCAAACATATAAGAGGAGTCGTCCATAGGTTTCCGTTATTGAAGCGTTAGGAAGCGATTGGAGCTTGATTCGCTTCGCTTTGGACAAGAGACCATGAGTGAAATCTTTTGCGGCATCGCCCCAAGGATCGGCTGGCGAATTCTCGCCATGGTATATTTCCGGCGTATCGATGTTTTGATATCTCACGCTGGTGCCATTATAGAATCCAGCGTTTGTCACTTCGCTTGGATAATTGAATTTCGTGGTATCGCCATCGACGTAGGAACGGACGGTAACGTCTATATAGCCGCCTCCTCCAAGAGTGGTCGAACCTTCTTTGAAGAATGAGTAATTCGTAAAAGGCTCGCAAATCCTCGGTCCTTTTAGGATTTCCTCTTCGGAAAGAGGGCATTCTAATTGGCCTAAGCGAGAGGAATCCGAATTCGAATAGCCAATCCAATCATAGGCCTCGATTTGGTTTCTGCCTTGCATATATTCATTTTTTCTAACCAAATCAACGCCATCGCACCAAGAAATGTTGTATCCCAACGTTCCCAATGTGTCATAAATATAAGCGCCATCGCTTATAACCATTGGGTAGGTGCCTAAGCACGGGAATTCGTCGTCTAACTGATCGGCGGCTCCTTTGACGGAATCGCTCGCATCCTTATAAGCGACGACATACGCTTTTTTAGGCTCCAACGTCCCCTTCAATTTGATCTCATATGGCAGGGAATACAAGCCGGATTTGTAGATGATAATCGAATATTTGCTTAAATCGATTGGCGTTTCACCGATGTTTCCGATCTCCACCGCCCTATCAGAAGTATAAGCCCCTTTATAGAATTCGGTGAATATCAAAGGCGACCCCTCTTTGAATGGAAGGGCAAGCGAATCTATGGCAGATGATTCATTCCCCTTGATCGCACACGAAAAAAGAAGAGAAGAGAAAGCTAAAGACAATAAAACACCCTTTTTCGTTATTTTCCCTCGATGTAAGAATTTATGTCGGAGATCGTCGCTGTTCCGAATTGATTGCAGGTGACGCTTGTGTCGAAAGAGGAATAGCCGCCTTTATATTGGGTGTAGAAGGTAACGTTAACGGTCGCGGAGATTGGGCCAAAATAGATATTGGCGTAGTTGAATTCCATGCCGGAAACGCCAGAGATCGTATCATATACGCCAAGCGCTTTCGCGAAATTCGCGAGAAGCTCTTTCGACTCATCTGTAGGATTTAGCTTATTAAGCGTGAAATTGCCGCTTAAAGCGCTCTTATCAGCGTCGCTAAGAACCTTCGTATTGCTTTCCGATTCGTGGCGCAGCAAATGAATATAGGAAGCCTTATTGCCAGCGATTTCTTTTGGATTATGGTAATGCTCTTGATAAGTTCCATCGCAAACTTTGGAACCAAGCGTGAATACCCATGATGTCTTTTCGCTTCCCGTCTCTTCGTCAACCGTCTTCGTTTTGACTTTCGACCAAGTATAAACGCCCTGATCTATCGCTTTTTGCGTAGCCAAAGAAGTATCGACATTAATAAGCCCGGAATATTTAAGGTCTGGATTCTTTGAATCTGGATTTTCGACATACCCGAAGTTACGGTAGGTCAAAGAGCAGCCTTTATCGGTATATACCGCCGTGGATGTCGGTTTGCTAGTGTCTTCGAAAAAGTTATATTTCGCGGTTGCGCTCATGCTTTGCGAAAAATAATCGAGCACCGTCGTCAACGTCTGTTCGTTCGAGACATTCGAAGATGAATCGCTCGTAGAAGAGATGGGCGTTTGATCCGCCTGATTGCCGCATCCGCTTAAAGCGAGAAACGCAATCGGAAGAATTAATGTTTTTGCTATTTTGTTCATGAGAAAAGTTTAATGAGATATAGGCCTTTTTTCAATATCAAGAGCAAGGATTGCTATAGCAATACGGTAGATAACTAAGAACCACCATTCAGCCTTCGAAGAAACGATTGAGAAATACATTGTGCGACCGCATATACAACAAAAGCCGCCCTTTCGGACGGCTTCGTATGATGTCGAAATTAGATGTGACGATTAGTCGACGTAGTTGACGGTGATGGACGCAATATAAACCGCACCGCTCTTTGTGGTGTGAGAAATATTGACGAATGTATCAGTCGCAGCAGCCGGAGTATACGTGTATGTGGCTTCGGTAGTAGATGCGGTCCAAGCACCTTCCGCTGCGGTTGAGGCCGTAGCAAGAGCGGCCGTTCCAGAAGTCACAGATACAAGGTTTTGATTTTGTAGTTTGCTAAATACCACAACGACATTCTTAATGGCTTTCGGCAATGCGGTCGTATTATAGATGATCGAAGTAGGTTTGCCGTCCTTGACGCGCATTTGGATGCTATTACCGTTGCCCTTCATGATTTGAGTATAGGACCACGTAACGCCATTTATTGTTTTCGTTGCTGCAGCATCGTTATAAGACCCAGCAGCTCCTAAGGCGGTTGCGGTGAGTTCGGCTTTGCTATTAGCCTCAGCAGCGCTCTTGAACGTCACATTGACGACATTCTTGCAGGTGACGCTATAAACGTACTTGCCCTCGGCATCGGCTTCAACAGTCGTCGTTCCATACGCAGTGGTAACCGTGACGGTATCAACGGCATATCCTTCGGTTGGAACAGCATTGACGGTTATCTTCGTTCCATAAACGGCTGGATCGGTGACGCTTAATGTGGCAGTTCCGTTTTCACCAGCAGTGATCGAAGAAGCGTAGGTCGTAGTAGTATCGGCTTCGTGGGTAACGACGCAGCCAGCGATGTTCGCGGTTCCTTTGGCATCTTCGAACATAACATACATTTTGACTTTTTCGCCATTATGGATGTCTGCCGCAGTGGTTAGAGCATCGTTTGGATTCTTATAAGACCACTTGTCACCGCTCTTGGAGAATCCGCTATAGAGCTTGCCGGACATACCGTAGATGGTGACGGAATCACCGGTGGTTGGATTGGTCAAATAAGCATTGCCGTATTTGTCGCCCTTCATTCCTTCGATAACGCCGCTAACTTCGTAGATAGCCGTTTGATCCCAGACATATGAAGTGGTAGTAGATTTTGCCATGGCCTTGATTTCGGCTATGGTCTTGGCAACTGGTTGAACAACAATCGCCGAGATAGTAACGGAATCGGTATAGGTTTTGCCGTTCGCAACGACGACGGCATTGATTTTGGCCGTGCCTTCTTTCAAAGCGGTCAAATTGCCATCAGCATCAACGGAAACAACAGTCGAATCGGAGGAAGTATAAGTGACGGATGTAGGAGTAGCATCGCCCGATAGCGAGACGGAAATCTCGCCAGATTCGCCGCCGACGAACAATTGCGATGGGGCAGCGACGGAAAGAGGAGCCTCTTCCCATTCTTCGACGTTGCCATAGACGAGTTGGAAGACGTTGTTATAAGCGTTGACATAACCGGTGAAGGTCACAACGTCGCCAGCTTCGACTAAAGTGGCTTCGGTAGCACCAGCTCTGGTTCGTTTCCAAGAGTCAATGACGTCAGCCGAATAGGTGGCGTTCATGAAGGCCGTGACGGAAACATCGCCGAGAGAAAGAGTAACGGTTAAGTTATTGGAACTCGATAGCGAAGTATTGAGAACCTTAGCACCAGAAACCCTGACGAACCTATTATCGTCTCCGAATTTGAATGCGCGAGCGTTCGTGGCATTCATTTCGAGAGTCGCTGGTGTGGTAAGCGTTGTCGGAACGGAATCAAGTTTCGTGATCGTGGCTCCGGAGGCAAGTTCGCGGAGACCGCTAAAATCGGTGACGGTACCATTGATAGAATACGCGGATCCGACTTCGTAATCATCGGTCTTTGCTTTCTTGGTGCTGTCATAAGCGAGTATCGCATGTTCGCCATCGCCAAAGATCCATCCTTGGCCAGGATAGGCGCCCATATAGATAGCTTCTAATGAAGCCTCGGTGTCGGCGGCGACAACAAGCGAGCCATCCTCTTTGATTTTATAAACATATTCGAGGTTCATCTTGGTGACTGCTTTGACCAAGACGTTGATGTCGGTTTCGTAAAGGGCGGTGTCGCATCCCTTGAGGGTCACCTTGGCTTTGATTTTGCCATGGACATCGGTGCCACCGTTGATGGTGTTTGGAGCGGTGACGATGAGTTTCTTCCCGTCTTCGCTGATAGCCAAATTAGCGGCATACTCGCTAGAAACGGAATAGGTGATGGCGAATTCATATGATTTCGTGCCATCTTCGCTGTTCTTGGTGATCGCAGTGGCGAGATCTTGGCTAGTCGAAATGCCAGTTGACGACCAATCAGAATAGGATGTCGAGGCGGCGTTGAAAGCCTTGACGGCAATGCTCTTGACTTCATCAGTCACCGCACAAATGCCGGTTTCTCCACCGCTTGCGTTATCGTTTCCGCAGGCAGTGACGCCAACTAAAACGAACGCGGACGCCAACACTAATAAGCTTAATTTTTTCTTCATTTATAATTTTCCTCCTGAAGATAAAATAAGAACCAAAATTATTCTACTACACTCATGTGTAGGGTCAAATCTGCTTTTTTGGTGAGATTGACCTGGTAGGTAGTTTTGCCATTCGTCGTGATGTACTTAACGAGGGCTCCGGTGATGGTGATGTATTCGACCTTTCTTTCGTCGGTATTGGTGGTTCCTTTGCCATCGCTTTGCGCAGCGAGCGCCTCGGAAACGCTCTTCTTGCCTGCCCAGAAATCCACACAATCCTGAATGCGGGTCGATGTATCTGGATAGACGATGCGGATGGAATCGGAAATGCGGATGTTCAAGTTCTCGCTTGTATTGTTTTTGTCATGGCAATACAAAGTGAATGAGTATGCGGTTGACGTCGCCGCATTGAGTGTCGCATATCCGCCAGTGCAAACCAAATCGACGGTGACTATGGTGTTGATGTATTTGTCATCGGCGAAGGTGCCAGCCGAACCGGTGAAAGGCTCAACTTTGTCGAGATGGGTTTCTTTGTCGATGTACTTGATATCGTAATCGTCCGGATAATAAGCCGAATAAGAGACGTCGACGACTTGAAGGGTGCCGTTATATTCGGAAACGACGCCGGATATCTCCAAGTAATTGCCGATTTTCTGTAGCGGCGCATAGACGATATATTGGGTGAACACATACATACCATATCTTTGGGTATGCTCGCCACTTGCATCAGTCCAAGAGACGTCGTTACAGACATAGGCCGCGCCTTGATCCGGCCCCACCGCTGCTACGTAGGCATCGAAAGTGACTTTCGAGCCGACCCAATCGAATTCTGCTCCTTTGGAATCATATCCTTCGACGATCATTCTTAAGTCGATCTTCACTGGATCGGCGTAGTTATAGTCTGGGTCAGGATCATCGCTCCAGACATGGAGTTTGAACTTCTTGGCTTGGATATCGGCGTTCGTGAAAGCCTCGGCGTATTCCTTGCCGGAGACGCCTTTGGCTTTGGAATAGCCTTGTTGGCAAATGGCCAAGTTGACGTTGATGAAATCATCAAGCGTCGGATTATCGACGGTCGCTACCCAAATATAAACAAGATATCTGGAACCCGTCGAATCGAGCACTGGAACGTCCTTGCCGCCGGAATCCTTTTTGTCGGTGGATAAGACAATATGTTTGGCGCTGGCAAGAAGCTCGCCGTTATATTTCGAGGCCCCTGCTCCCCAAGGCTCGATCATGCCGGTAGATTCAGGAGTGTCGATGCAGTTATAACGACCTTTGATCGTCAAGGAACTGCCGGTCTTCGATTTGAAGTGGGCGGTATCGCCATCGATCTTATTGACCAAAGTGACCTCGCCTATGCCATCCGATAAGAAGCTCTTATTCTTGTAATCGTATGTGAGCTTCGTCGCTGCGGTGTAGTCAATGAATGGATCGGCTGATGAAACCGGCTCCTTATCCTCTCCACAGGCGGCGAGAGAACAAAGGAAGAGGCCGGTGAATAGGTAACCGATTAATTTCTTACGCATTTTCATAAAATCACCTCATCAAATGGAATTGACGCATTCGGATATGGCTTGATCGAAAGCCTCATCGACGGTCTTTGTGCCTAGCAATACGGCGCTCATCAATGATCCGACTTCGGTTCTCGCTTTCGCGGAGCCGACGAAAACCGGTGAATTGAAATAAGAGTCGAGCATATTGGATGAAACGCCCGCTACTTTATTCATAAGGCTCGTCGTATCGGCGGCGAATTCCTTGTACGCCTCCGTTTCATAGGACGACGTCCTAACCGGCTGATATCCGGTGGAAATGGAATAATTGGTGCTGTTCTCGGCCGAGGATATGAACTTATAGAATTTCCAAGCGGCCTTTAGTTGGGCTGGCGTCGCATTATTCGATTTGCCGTTGAAGAAACAGATCGAAGGGCCTTGGGAGATGACGGCTTTATGCGACAAGTCGTAAGCGGGCGGCTCGGCAACCCCAACTGTGAAATTGGATGTTTGGTTATAGGTCGTGCCACCGGTCGAGCCGATGCTCATCAAGATCTCTCCGGCCGTGAACTTCGAAGATGTGTAGGTGGCGTTCTCCACGCTTCCCTTTGTTATGAATAAACCCTCGTCGTGCTTGGCCTTGAGATCAGCGACCATCGCTTTCGCTTCGGCATTATCAAATAAATAATGGGTGCCCGTCGCGCTCGTGTAAGGGATATTCCTTTGTTCACAGAAGGAAATGAATAGATTGGAATCAGAATCGTATCCCAATGGAGCGAAAATCTCGTCGCCTTTGACGGCTTTGATTTCGCGGCAAAGGTCCCACATTTGGTCCCAAGTCTTTGGGACTTCCCATCCATTCTCTTCGAACGCGTCCTTGTTATAGAAAAGGGCCTCGGTCGATTTGGCGAAAGGCACGCTATAAACGCCTTCTTTGGTATAGGAAGAACCTTCTTCCCAGAAAGTGCTTACGTAATCGGAAACCCCATACACTTCGTTACCGTTCTCATCGACATGAGATCCATCTTCCTTCGTGAAGCCGAGCTCAGGATCGTTAATGTAAGAGGTCATATCGCTCACAATGCCCTCGCTTCCGCCAGCCGCAAGATATTCGGCGACGTGATCGGGATAGCAGAAAGCCATGGTCGGCAAAGTTTCGCTCTTGACGCTCTTAAGAACGAGTTCTTGCATTTCCGGATATCCTCCGGCCGCCGAGCTCTCGTTGATTTTTATGCCAGGATTCTCTTTTTCAAAGGTCTTGACCATCGCTTGCAAAATGTCGCGGTTTTGCTTTCCCATCGTATGCCAGAATACGACAGTCACCTCATCAGAGTTGGTAGAGGCGCCGCCTTCATTCCCACAAGAAGCCAAAGAGAAAAGCGCGGCCATGGCCAATAAGGCAATGTTTTTCTTCTTAAAATTCATAGATTTACCTCGTCTTAAACAAAGATAGGCGGGAAAAACATTCCCGCCTATAAGTCGATATTAAGCTGCGAATAAGCACTCCGCGTAAGCGTCTTCGAAGGCCTTGTCAACGGTCTTGGTTCCGTTAAGCACGCCGGACATCATATTCTCGACTTGCGCACGGGCGGCCGTAGAGCCTTTGAAAGATGGAGATGTGTAATACCATCTCGTATAATCCGATCCAGTAGCGGCGAATTCAAGAACGGTGTTAACCAAACTCTTCGAAGAGGTCTTGTATGCGCTATCGCTATAGGAGGAAGTGCGAACTGGGTTATATCCAGTCTCAGAGGACCAAACAGCAGAGTTATGGGCGTTGGTTATGTATTTATAGAATAGCCACGCACCAACCCTCTGAGCGAAGGAAGAATCGGACAAGAAGCAGATGGATGGGCCTTGCATGATGACTTTGCCGTTGCTTAGGTCATATTGCGGCAAAGCGGCGACTCCGGTCTCGAAATCGGCCGAGACGTTGTAGGTCGTGCCACCGGTCGAGCCGATGGACATATAGAGCTCTTGATTGGTGAACTTCGTTGAAGTGTAAGTACCACTTCCAAGTTGGGTTTGCGAAGTCCAATACCCTTTAGCGCCCTCAATGACATAGCTTCCATCTTCTTTGGTGACGGAAGAATAGCCTTTGATTTTATTGATGAAATCTTTCGCTTGTTGGTTGTTGAAGAGGAAGTGCTCGCTTCCTTCGCCAGTTGTATACGGAATATTCGCTTGAGCGCAATAGGTGATGAAGAAGTTGGCATCGGAGTCATATCCAAGTGGGATGGAGTCTGGATAGGCCGTTTTGATTTTTTCGCAAAGAGTCCACATTTGGTCCCAAGTCTTTGGAACTTCCCAGCCATTCGTTTCAAACGCGTCCTTGTTATAGAAGAGGACTTCGGTCGATTTGGAGAATGGCATCGAATAGTAGCCTTTCACGGCCGCGCCATTGACTGTGTAATGGTTTCCTTCGTCCAAATACGCTGGGATATAGTCCGAAGCGGCGCCATCGCCGAGGCCGTTATCGACTCCCAAGCCAATCAATGACGAGTTCATGTAATTATCTAGTTTCA
Organism: bacterium; assembly: GCA_963616935.1. Lineage (GTDB taxonomy): Bacteria > Bacillota_I > Bacilli_A > RFN20 > CAG-826 > UBA4951. The sequence goes on from CAVEMS010000003.1 coordinate 28,511, forward strand.
CGACGGAATCGGATGGAAGATAGTCAGCGACGTGATCAGGATAGCAATAGGTCATCGTCGGCGTCGTTCCGGCTGGAATGGCATCGGAAACGTTCTTCTTAACGTCGTCGTATCCGCCTTGCTGAGAATGGGTTATCTTGATTCCAGGATAGATTGCGTTGAACGCGGTGATCATCTTTTCGAAGGTCTGTTGGTTGGTTTTGCCCATCGTGTGCCAGAAAGTGATATCGCAGTTCAGGCTCTTCAAATCGCCTAACGCAGCGACTTTCTCGTCGAATTCGGCAGTCGATTCGCCACTGTTGCCCCCTTCTTTGCCTCCGTCTCCCGATTCGCCGCAGCTAGCAATCGCAGCAACCGATAAAAGAGCCAATGCGCAGGTCAGCAGTTTTTTCTTCGTCATTCTTTTTTCCTCCAATTTTATTTTTGTTATTACACTCTCACGAGTTGTAACCGATTTTGATGGCCTATCCTTTGATGCCGGCGCGGCCAACGCCTTTCATGATGTATTTGCGGAAGAAGATGAACAAAAGGAGCAATGGAACGGTGACCAAAATCGTCGCCGCCATTTGGATTCCGTATTGCGGTTCGCCCGCCGTCGTCGAGAAAGAAGAACGCAAGCCGTTGGTGACGAGTCTCCACTCTTCGTTTCCAGCCGTGACAAGTTGCGGCCAAACATAGGAGTTCCAAGCGCCCATGAGTTTGAGGATGAAAATGGATATGAGCGTCGGCATGGCGAGTGGCACCATGACATGCCAAAGGAATTGCCAATCGGATTTGCCATCCACTTTCGCCGCTAAATAGAGTTCATTGGGGATTTGCTTGAAATTTTGCCTCAATAAATAGATGTAGAAAACGGACACCCAGAAAGGAACGATCATCGAAGCAAAGACAGAATCCTTATAAGTAAGCCATCCGGTGACTTGCCCGACTCCGAATTCATACCATGGGAGTTTAGCGACGGTAATATAGTTGGTGATAACCATCATTTCGCCAGGGATCATCATCGTGGCAAGCAATATCGCGAAAATAACGTTCTTTCCTTTGAAATTAAGACGCGCGAATGCGAAAGCGGCCAATATCGTAGTAATCAAGGTCCCTAGTGTCGAGATAACGCCGACAACCAAAGTATTGCCGACGTATCTAACGAAATCGAAGGTATTGAAAACGGTGATGTAGTTGGTCCATAAGACGGTGGCCGGGAAGAAAGTCTGAGTTGTGGAGCGAATCTCCGTCGTGCTTTTCAAGGAGGTGATGATCATCCAATAGAATGGGAAAAGGATGATGACGCTCATGAAGAGCAAGAAAACGTATACGATGACCGAAGAGATGATTCGCCCGATCTTTTGGGCTTTTTGTAATTGAACAGCCGAAGCCCTTCCTTCTTTGATGACGAGAACCATTCCTTTGGTATCAATGGCCTGATATTCCGGTTTCGCTTCCCTTTCCGCTTGCTTTTGCTCGCGGGATTTCATCTTGAAGAGGCGTTGGAAGAAATTTCTTGAATCGTGTTCCATATTAATAGTGAACCCTCCTCTTCGAAACCTGGAATTGAATGGCGGTGAAGATCATGATGATGATGAATAGCAACACGGCTGCGGCGGCGCCTCTCGATACGGTAGTCGGAGCGCTCAAACATTCGTATACATAATAGACAATCGTATACATGTTTTTGGTCGATCCGCCATCCGTCGAAGGAGAACCGAATAAGCCTACGACAGACGTGTATTCCTTAAACGATCCGATGAAGGAAGTGATCATTATGTAAAGGATTTGCGGGGATAACATCGGAACGGTGACGTGCCAGAATGTCTTCCATTTGCCCGCGCAATCGATTTTGGCGGCGTCGTAATATTGCTTGTCGATGTTTTGGAGAGCCGACAAGAAAATAAGGATCTTATACGGCAACGCATGCCAAACGATATAGATACAGAGGGCAAGCATGCCACTGCCCCAGGAAGCGCCACCGGTTATCCATTTATGTTCGCCTAGGCCGAATATGAAGTTCAAAATGCCTTTGGAATCGAATAAGACGGCGAAGACCATGCCGACGGCGATGGCGTTAGTAACATAAGGAACGAAGAATATGGTCTGTAATACCTTTTTGAATGCCTTGATCGAGTTCAAGCACACGGAAATCAGCAATGCGATGATGATGGACACTGGAACCGTGACGAATGTGATTAACAAGGTGTTCGGCAACGCATACGTCAAAACGTCGGTTTGGAAATAGACGCGCGTCGCAACGCCTGACGCGTTGATGTAAGCCATGCCGCCGAGAGCCTCGCTATAAAAGCAATTCCAACGATATACGAGGTTTTGTGCGCCATCTTTGCCAGCCAACGTCAAAACGGAGAGGAAATTATCGAAGGTGAAACCCGAACTGACTTGGGTCGTATAGTCATAATCCTTAAGAAAAGCGATTACGATGGTATTAATCAAAGGATAGAAAGTGAAGACGGACAAGAGAATGATGACTGGAGCGAGATATAGCCACGCTTTCCAGTTGTTTTTTTCGCCAGCATCGGCGGAAACCCTTTCTTTTCTCTTGAAAATCTTAGAGAACTTGGAAAGGAAATTTCGTTTCTTGGTATCGGTGACAGAATTTTCCATTCCTAGATGATCCTCTCCTCATTGCCTTCGAGAGAGAAAGCAAAGCATTTGTGAGGTTTAATAGAGCAATTTACTATGCCGGTAGACACTTTCACGAAAGCATCGACGACGAATTTGGTGTTGGATATGGCTTCATCGTGTTCGGCGACTAGCATGATGTCGCGTCCCATTGTGAGGATTCGCTCGCAATTGAAGGAGAATTCGCCTTTTGGATCGATGACGATGCCTTCTGGACGAATACCGACGGTGCAATCCTGATCCTCGACCTTTTTCTCGGTTATCTCACGGACGACTTGGTCGCCAACATACACTTTGTTATCTTTAATCTTGCCTTTGAAGAGATTGATCGGCGGAGTGCCTAAGAAGTTGGCGACGAATTTGTTGCATGGATTGTTATAAACGTCCTGCGGAACGCCGCGTTGCTGTTCGATGCCAAGCTTCATGACGACGATTTCGTCTGATATCGACATCGCTTCTTCTTGGTCGTGGGTGACGAAGATCGTGGTGATTCCAGTCGATTGTTGGATTCTTCTGATCTCTTCACGGGTTTGAAGCCTCAAACGGGCGTCTAAGTTCGATAGAGGCTCGTCTAATAGCAACACTTTTGGTTTTTTGACTAAGGCTCTGGCGATGGCAACGCGTTGTTGCTGACCGCCGGATAATTGATTCGGTTTTCTTTCCAAATATTCTTCGATTTGAACGATTTTTGCCGTTTCGCGGACAATTTTGTCGATCTCGTCCTTGGTCAATTTTCTCTTTTTGATATACGGCTTGCCTTGTTCATCAAGAACTTGGTTGCCGTCTTTGTCCAAAACCTTCTCTTCTATACGAAGGTTGGTGAGAGGGAAGGCGACGTTTTTGTAGACGCTCATATGAGGATACAAGGCGTAGTTTTGGAAGACCAAGCCAATTCCTCTTTTTTCCGGTTCGAGGTCGGTGACGTCCTCGTCTCCGAACCAAATCTCCCCTTCCGTCGGCTCCAATAAGCCGGCGACCATATACAAAGTCGTCGATTTTCCACACCCGGAAGGGCCGAGTAGCCCAACCAATTTCCCGTCTGGAATGGTCACATCCAAAGCGTTCACGGCGTAGGTGTCAGGAATGCCCTTTTTGGGGTTTCCAGGAAAGCATTTGGTAAGATTTTTTAGCCTAATCTCCATAAGCGTCTCCAGTCATTTTCATTATTGTATACTGATTTTACGAGAAATGGCCCCTTCTTTTCAAGACCGCTTCAAATTATGTATGAAATACACGTGAATTTTGGGCGCCCAAGAAGCCCTCTATTGACGGGTTCCTTATCCAAAGCAGCCTATCGTCGCCTCGTTTCGATCTCTTCGACATTCCCTCTTCAAAGAAAGTGGTTCAAACCACGCGTTAAGCATCGTTCTCCCGAACGCAAATAAATTCAAAAAAATAAGAAAAAACGAAAAAACCGGCCACCAAGAAGAGCGAAAAATTCACGGAAATAGAAAAGCAAGTCATTTCCTATCTCAAGGAGCACGATTCGATAACCAAAGCCCAGGCGCAAAACATGTTTTCAATAAGCCAGACATCCGCCGGAAGAATATTGAAAGCAATGGTCGAAGAGGGTGTTTTGGAGCCATACAATTCCGGCCGTTCTAGAGAATATGGCTCAAAAGAGCCGATGTCTCTTAAGCTATTTGTCCCGTAGATTTCGCCAAATGGAGTCATCCCCCAATGGTTTTTTGTCGTCGCTTCTTGGCGGCAATAGCGGATTGCTATCACGATCCTCTGCTTTCTTTTGAAGCCTTTCCATCTCTTCATATGAGAGATATACAGATTGTTCGGACGAATCGACCATATAAGTGGTCGCCAAATAATCGTGCAACGTCTGCCCGTCTTTTCTGAATATCATCATCGAGAAAGACACGATAAGCGGTATCCCAAACGACACTAACGAAAGCAAAACGATAAGAAACAATTGAATCATTTGCCTCGCTATATATTTTTTCGCCGACGGGGACAATGCCTGGGCATTAAGCAAAGAAAGTTTCATGGCCTTCATGCCTAGCGTCTGTTTCCCTCTTCTTCCTATCGTCAAGGGGATAAGGAGTTCGAATATCAGAAAAGACAACACAATCGAAAGAGGGATAAGAACAAGATTTATGTATATGGTAAGCACGTTCCTCGCTTGGAGATACGTCTCGTTATTTTGGATATAGGAGACGGCCCTATCGTATGCGGTCAAGTAGAATTCATTCATCTTTTCTTCGGTTAGAGAGGGGTTTTGCTGGGGATTTCCAGATTCGTCTAGCAAGAAATACGAAACACCATCGCTTGCGCCGATTCTCGTATCCCCTATCTTTTGCTTGTAGTAAATCGTAGGACCGTATTCGTTTGAAGAGGGATCAGAAGAGAAGAAAAGATCCAAAGTGTAGAAATTGGTTAACGCTTTCTCAATGGCCTTATTTTGCTCTTCATGCGTTTTGCTTCCATAGTATTCCGTCAAAGTGACCAGATTGTTTTCCGTGGATTCATCGCACACATATAAGCCGGAATCCTTCGATATCTGAATATACGTGTTGAAGGAATCCGTATATAGAGGCATTTGCTCAACGATAAGACGGGAGACGAAAAGGAATCCGAAAGCGCCGAATGACAACAGCAAAATCTCGATGATTATCGAAATCATTCTCTTGCCAAATGGGGCTTTGAAATATTCAGCTGTTTTTTTCTCTTCCATCTTCTTTCTTCTTATTCTTCGTTTCCTCATCGCGTATTTTCTTGATATCGGACGTATTGACGTATGTAAGCGACGCCAAATCGTGAAGTGATTGCTTCTTCGGCGTCACAAACATCAAAATCAAAGAAGCGAGCGAAAGCAAAAATCCGATGATGGCAAAGACCGACAGATTGAGCGTGAATGTCCCGATTTCTAGAAAAGGCATCTCGAAAGCGCCAAGTCCAAAAGACATCACTCCAACCAATGGGATCATAAAACAATAGGAGATTACTTGGACTAATCCTCTAATTAGAAAGGAATACCAGCGCGGCTTGTTTCCATTAGCATCATTGACTTGTAATTTCGCCACCCTCTTTCCAACCGTCAAGTCGCTAAACTGAATCAAAGGGATGAGCAAAAAGGTTATGATGGCGGATAAGGCATATGAAGTGAGGATAGCGGCCGACTGAAGATACGCCCTCTTCCACATTACAGAAGCGAAATCCAAGACCAAACCCTTGTATTTTTCGTCTTTCACAGCTTCAGCAAAGGCGGCATCGTAAGTGTCAGAAAAGAAATTCGAAGCTTCTTCAAATGCCTTCTTCGGCTCGTAGGCGTCCGTGTTCCCGGCAAAATACTTAATAAGATTTTCTTGCGTCGCTAAGCCAAAAACCGGTTCCGAATTTAGTGGATCAGCGAGGCTAGAATCATATTCGAATATGGTGTTTTCGTATGAGCCATCGAGATTTTCCGGAAGCTTTAGGACCTCAACGTTATATTGTTTTTGGCTCATCTTCGTAGTTGTCTCTACTCTTCCTACCGTGTAGTAATCCTGAATCGCATCGCATTCGTATAATCCGGTATAGGAAGATGATTTCTTAGATAAATAGTGATAAAACCACGGTTTCTCGAGATCTGTTTTGACTAAGAGAGTACCATCGCTTTTCTTCTTATATAGATTCCTGTCGATCATGACGGCGCTCATTTCCGATGAAATGGAGGCCATATCGTTCGAATATTTGTCGAAGCCGAAAACCTTTTGAAAACAAACACCATAAAGGGTCACGGCAAGTATAAAAGCGGTGAGGACATCGGCAAGCTCGGCTAAAATCCTTCTAAGGTTTCCACCACGCACCACCAAAACGCCATCGCCATTGACGTTTTTCTCTTCCTTTTCGACGTAATCCTTCGGCATGGCTCTAATTATGAAACAAATGTCACCGCTCGTAAAAAGAAAAGAGCGGCGATATAGCGGCCGCGGATCCTTTTTCTAATTCTAATCACCTCATCGAAACGAAAAGATCTCAAAGAAACGAGTATGGGTATGCGATTTGATGCGCCCAAAGACGAATAGCAGACAAAGAACGAGGTTCGCTTTCTATTCTTATGTCAAAATCGAGATTATAACATTTGATATAAAGTGGAACTTGATTGAAGCGCACCTCCTACCATTTTCATGGAGATAACCGTCATGAACATTAAAAAGATGATGTAGTCGTTCTTTTCCATGGTTGTAAAACGCGATCGATTTCCCCATTGATTTGCATCATTCCAAAAAGAGCAACGATTTTGGCCCAGGACTTTATTTAGGCGAGTCTTTTAAGCAAGCCGCGATTTATGTCTATACCTTCGCCTTTTGCTTGAAAAAGCTTCGCGTTGCTTCCTTCGATATCAATCGCGATTGGATGATTTCGATCGCCTATTATCGCGGATGGATCGACCGCTACAAAAATAGCCCATATATCAAAACGATCGTCGATCGCGTCGAGGAAGCGGATGTCGTGACGAACCCGTTGAACTCGTTTGTGCGAGGGGAAAGCACCGATTTGCAATGCCAACACGCCCTATCTGCCACAAACTTTGGGAGACAATATGTCATCAAAACCGAAAAAGGCGTGCAGATCATGAAGCGTCTTTACGGCTTCACGGCTTAAGGAATTTTCGCGGTCAATCTATAACTATCGGCTCGCGCAGATCTTTATGTATCGTCTTAATCTCCACGCCCTCTAGCTTGAGGCTATCGACATAACGGAAATATATCCCCGAAGCGGGTAGCACTTTGCCATAGACATACACCTCAGGGTATTCGTAAGCAATTTCGCTCACATCCCTCTCATATTCGGAAACGCCGCCATCAAGCTCCATATGGACATTCGACAAGGAAATATTCTCCAAATGTCTTTCCTTTAAGCCACAAACATTCGAGGTAAATTGCCATGGCTTCTTCTCATCATTCGATTCAATCGCGATGTTTTCGGCAACGCCGAACACTCTAGGATCTTGGAAAGAATCGCCCTTCTTGAAGGAATCGTAATTCCAGGCGATGCTTTGATAGGGTTCATAAGGACCTTTCGCGATGATGTTAGAGATACTGATATTTTTAATCGCTCCAACATCCCTTCCTTTCGGACCTCTTAAGCGTTTGCCCAAATGGATGAATAGCGGCGCGTTGACGTTATTCATCTTGATGTTAGATATCTTGATGTTATCGATGATGCCTCCATCGACCGATTCGATGGATATGCCGGTTATCCTCGTGTTCTTGATATCGATATCGTGTATGTCGATATCATAGAATCCACCGTTGCTCTCCGTGCCGAATTTTATAGCATTGCAGCGTGATGATATAACACAGTTCTTAACTTCAATATCCTTGCAAAAGTCCAGCCGATTGAGGGAATAAGACGACTTGAAGACGATGCCGTCGTCACCAGAAAGGACGTCACAATTAGATATACGGACATGTTTCGAATTGTCCGGGGATATGCCATCTATGTAGACGCGCATCTTGATCCCGTCTATATCGACACGCTCGCAACCAGCAAAATAGATGGCCAAGTCCGTCGCATGTAGTATCGTGAGCCCTTTTATGGACACGTTTTCGCATTCTTTAAGCGCAATGCATTTGGCTCCTCGATGAACCATGTTCCTAACGTTCTTCTCATCCCACACCGAACGCATATCAATCGTCGCTAATCCTTCTAGCGATATATTCTTGACGTGTTCGCCAACGAACATAGAACAATGGAAAAAACTATGCGAGGCATCTTGATAGAGAGGATAGTCAACCTTCTCGTCTCTTTCGTAATCGTCGAAGTTCTCGCTTCCTAGGATTTTGACCCCTTCTTCGAAATGTAGATGCGTGTCATCTTTCAAATGGATGGTCGAAAGAACATAAGAGCCAAGTGGAAAATAGATGACGTTATCCGGATTCGAATATAAGTCAATTATCTTTTGGAGGCTCTTCGTCTCTAAGGAGCCATCGCCTTTTAAGCCGTGTTCGAGAACGTTTATTCTCTTCATAATTTGAGACCGAAATAATTGACGCAGTTATTGAAGGATATATCTTCGACGACCTTCCCCACTAAAGAGATATCGTCAGTCATTTGCCCGCTTTCGATTAATTTCCCTAAATAATCGCATAGGATCCTACGGAAATAATGGTGTCTAGGATAGGATAAGAAGCTTCTCGAATCCGTTAGCATTCCGACAAACGCAGCCAAATGTCCACAAGAAGCGAGGTCGGAAAGATGTTTCTCCATTCCTGGCTTATTGTCTAGGAACCACCAAGCTGGACCGTACTGAATCTTCCCCTTAAGCGAAGAATCTTGGAAGCATCCCATAAGCGTTATCAACTCGAGATTCATCTTAGGATTGAGGTTAAAGAGAATCATCGGCGGCAAATGGGCCTCGCTATTGAGCTTATCCATGAGCCTAGAGAGATTCTTGATACTGTTATCCTCGGCGATGGAATCATAACCGGTATCGAGTCCAAGTTTGGAGAGCATCACGGAATTGTTGTTTCTCATCGCCCCGATATGGAGTTCGCTGCGGATATTGTATTTAGCATATAGGCCAAGCAAGAAATAGGTGAAGTATCCTTTGAATATCTTGCTTTCCTCATCCGATATCAAACCGCTTCTTCTTTTTAGGAAGACCTTCGCGGCATCTTCTTTGCTCGCTATAGAATAGACGCCTTCAAGAGCGGTGTCAGAGGCCACGCAGCCAACTTTGATGAAGTTTTCTAGACGGTTTTCGACGGCTTTTTCCAATTCATCCAACGAGTCAATTGAGCCAAGTTTTGCAAGGAAATCGTTATATTTGTCCGCTTCGATATTCATTATCTTATCCGCTCTGAAAGCAGGAATGACCTTAAATGAATAATTCTTTTTCTTAATGTCCTCGAAAACCTTTAGATCATCGAATATCTCATTAGTAGTGAAGATCGCTTTGACGTTAGATCCTTCGATCAAGGAAACAGGCGAGACGTGATGCTTCTTGATATAGGCATTGCATTCTTCCCAAATCTTATCGGCATTCTCTTCATTTATTTCAAGTTCGCAGCCGAAGAATTCCTTGAGCTCAACTTGCGACCAGTGATACAAAGGATTGCCAAACGCCGTTCCAAGGGTTTTGCAATACGCTTTAAACTTCTCTTTGTTTGGCTTATCGCCTGTTATATAGGATTCATCGATCCCGTAATTGCGCATCAATCGCCATTTATAATGATCGCCGCCAAGCCAAACCTCGAAGATGTCGTTGAATTCCTTATTCTCGAGAATCTGATATTCGGATAGATGGCAATGATAATCGAAGATCGGCATCTTCTTCGCATGATCGAAATAAAGTTTCTTTGCCGCATCGTTAGTCAACAAAAAATCATCCTTCAAATAACTCATAAGGTTACTCCTTTCTTGAAAAACGCGATTTCCCGCTTATTCTCTTCTTTCGCGTGGTATTCACCATTTATCGTCGATAACACGAGCTCGAACAGCCTTTCGTCATCCATCGTCGATGCATCAAAGTCAATCCAATTGCTCTTATTTCTCGGCAAAATGGCATTCGAAGATATTTTTAGCGTTGGCACCACGGAGCTAAACGGGGTACCTCTACCGGTGGTGAACAAAATCAATTGGCAACCCGAAGCCGCTAACGCGGTCGCGGCGATCAAATCGTTGCCTGGGCCATTTAAGACCGACAAGCCCGGTTTTCTAACGATTTCCGTATAGTCCAAGACGTCAACTATTGGGGTCGAGCCGGCCTTCGCGACGCAGCCTAAGGATTTCTCTTCCAGCGTCGTTATCCCGCCTTCTTTGTTTCCGGGGCTAGGATTCTCATAAACCGGGAAGCCCAAGTCCGTATAGTATTTCTTGAAATTCGTGATGAGAGCCAAATATTTCGTATAGGTCTTTTCGTCGACGCACTTATTCATGAGTATTTGCTCCGCTCCAAACATCTCTGGAACCTCAGTAAGAATCGAATATCCACCTAAAGAGACTATCCTATCGGATATCTTTCCGACCGTCGGATTGGCGCTTATGCCGCTGAAAGCGTCGGATCCGCCGCACTTAAGGCCGATTGCGAGTTCTCCAATGTTGCATCTTTCTCTTTTTAGGCCTCTCGCTTTGGAGACGAAATCTTTGATTATCGCCATTCCATATTCAATTTCGTCTTCTACTTCCTGGCAATTATAGAAAGCGATGTTATCGCGCCCATATAGAGCAAGTTTTTCTTTGATTCCGTTGATCCCGTTGTTCTCGCAACCAAGCCCAACGAACAAAACGTATGTGGCATTGGGATTGAGAGCCAAGGAAACCAACAAATTTGCGATATTCTGCTGATCTTCGCCAAGTTGCGAGCAACCGAATTGATGCGTGAGCGCGAACACGCCGTCTATCGAGCCCAAATCAAGTTCCTTTGCCTTCTCTTCGAGTTCCTTGGCGACGCCATTGACGCATCCGACCGTTGGAATGATATAGATATCGTTTCTTATCCCAGCCCTGCCCTTCTTCCTAGGATAGCCAAGAAAGGTCATCGATTTCTTCTCTATTCTTTTTAAAGATGGGTTATAGCCATAGGAAAAGGATTCCGACAAATGGCTTTCAAGGTTATGCGAATGGACCCATTCGCCTTTCTTGATGTCGTTCTTAGCCCGCCCTATCGGGTAGCCGTATTTGATGACATAATCGCCTTTCTTGATGTCGCACAAAGCCATTTTGTGGCCATAAGGGATTTTGCCGCTTCGATCCAAGCAAATGGCGACGTTGTCCTTTTTATCGATTGAGATGAAATCCATCAGATAACCTCTTTGCCTTCTTCGATCATTTTCACGAGCGTGATTATTTTATCAAATAGTCCTTCTATGGTCGTCAAATCCATTCCCCAAGCGTCGATATCAGACAAAAAGTCCTTGATAGTCTTGCCGGCAAGGAAATAGTTGAGGTACCTCTCGTCGTCTTTGACTTCGATATCTCTCGATGGGAGGTGGCAAACGTATTTGTCGCCGCATTTCTCGATATGACGATACATCGTGACTAAGTAAGCCAAACCAATGCTCAATAGAGGCGGAAGCTCTTCATTCTTATGATAATAATCGAGATAAGAAGGGAGGCATCTCGCTTTCCATTTGGACACCGAATTAAGCGCAATACTAGTTAACTGATGGTTTAGGAATGGATTACGGAAACGGGCGCGGACGTCGCTTGCGAATTTTCTCGTCGCTGATACGTCACTACTCACAAACGGAACGATTTCGTTATCCAGCGTGGCGTCTATGAAGTGAGTTAGTATCCCGCCATCCATCGCATCGTATACCGTCTCTTTCCCAAGCCATAATGCAGCAGGAACCAAATTCGTATGAGATCCATTAAGGACTCTGACTTTCCTTTTCTTATAATAGGCGATGTCATTAGTCAAAACGACGTCGATGTTATGATGCCCGTCTTTTATTAACTCACGGATATTCCCCTTATCCTCGATGGCCCATAAACCAAAAGGCTCGCCAATCGACACAAGCTCATCCTCTTCCCCTATTAGATTCCATAAATGTTCTTTGGTTCTTTGGTCTTTTGGAAAGCCGGAAACGATGCGATCCACAAGGGTATTGCAGTAATAATTCGATTTTTCGTTCCATTTCTTGAAGTCTTCGCCAAGCCCCCATAGATCGATATAGGAATTAACTGAACGAAGAAGTTCATCGGCGTTGTTGTCTATTAATTCGACTGGCAACAAATAAATCCCAGGCAATTTATTCTTATATCTCTCATATAACCATTTCGTGAGCTTGGCTGGATAAGTGATGTCTTCGAAATCATCGATATCGTCTTTGGGATTGAAACGAATGCCCGCTTCAGTGGTGTTGGATACCAATATCTTCGTATCAGGGTCTTTGGCCAAACTATAGAAAGCGGTTTGATCAATAAAAGGATCGATAACCTTATCGATGACGTCGATCTTATAGACATCCTCGACGTCCTTGCCGTTTGAAACGCCCCTAAGAACGATATGGTACTTATTGTTTTGCTTAGCGAATCTATCTAGGTTTCCATATGGGATCGGTTTAACGATATCCACTGAATATTCGCCTGCTCCTTCTTTGTTCAAAGAGTCGAAATAGGCATCGACAAACGTCCTTAGGAAATTGCCTTCCCCTATTTGAATAATCTTAATCATGCTTCTCTCCTTTTCTGACCAATCCTTTGTCGATGAGCTCTGGATAATTACGTAGGTTTATATACCTATCGAAAACATAATTATAAAACAAAGAAGAAATCGTCAAGAGATAAGGCAAAAGGAATACGATAATGACCAATACGACGATGTATTTGACGGCCATGAAAGACGTCATGAAAGATAAGAACAAAGGCGAGAGCAAAACGACGTCGAATAGCAAAACCTTTGGAAACTCCTTGATATACATAAGGATTCCATTCTTATAGAAGCCAAAGAAACCGCCTTGGTAGATGTTCGCTTGAAACAAGGCGAATAGCGTGGGCGGAAGCATAAACACCAGGAAGAGAACGATAGGAATCGATGAGAGTATCGCGTTATCCGTAAGGAAGGGCATCGCCGCATCGATTATTAGAATGGCTCCAACGAGGGCCATTGCAATCGCCATGTATTTATAAACGTTCTTGATCCCAAGCAAGAAATCTTCCTTGAAGAAAAGAGGCTCTCCCCATACGATTTGCCGGACAATTCGCAAAGCCCCGCAAAAAGGAAGCGCAGCAAGAAAAAGAGTCGGGAAGATAATGCATGCGGCCGTGAAATGCGCTTTAAGGTTTAAAGAGTTGGCGTCTTCCAAGGAAAGCTCCGCACTATTCACTCGGTAAGACAACGACAAAACGTAATAATCCCTGAAGAAGAGAACAACAAGCAACGGCAAAAGCCCAAGGAGCAAGAAAAGACCTAACAAAAGGAAAGTCTTCCATCGAAGCTTAAGCACATCGAAAAAGACCTGAGCGCGATTAGCTGGCAAATCGGAATATCCAAAATCGTTATCTCTCTTCTTTCTCTTCATCGTCTTTTTCTTTTCTTTCGCCAAAGTACGCCCTCACGAGGGATGACATGCTTGGGTTATCGCTATTCGACGCTTCGTATGGCGTGCCAACGAAAACGAACTTCCCCTCATCCATCAGATAAATCTTATCGGCGATAAGCATCGCTTCCCTTAGATTATGCGTCACGTATAGCGAGGTTATCTCTCTTTTCGACAACGTCTCCCTTATTAAAGGAATGATTTTGCTGGCCGCCATTTCATCGACATTCGATAACGGCTCATCGAGCAAGCAAACGCTTGGCATCTTGACTAAGGCTCTTGCGATCGCCACTCGTTGTTGCTGGCCGCCCGATATATGCCTTGGCTTTCTAGTCAGGCACATCTCTATTTGGAATTCCTTGGCGATTTCAATGACCCTTTCCTTTATCTCGTCGATCGGCGCTTTCAAAAGACGCAAAGGAAAGGCGATGTTATCGAAGACATTCATATCTGGATATAACGAATATTCCTGGGAAACGTATGAGATATTTCGATTTTTGACCTTTATTTTGCCGATATCAGCATCATCAAAGAAGATTTTTCCATCGTAGTCGACGCCATCCGTAAGCGTCTTTAGCAATGTCGTTTTCCCCGATCCCGATTCGCCTAGGATGACGTTTATTTTCCCATCTTCGAAAGAAGCCGTTAAATCATCGAAAACGACGATGTCTTTCTTTTTCTTCTCGTGATAGGAAACGTTAACGTGATCAAAGGAAATTTTAGGCATATCTATCGAACCAATTCTACACCTTCCGGAACAACGATATGTTTTTCATCCTTGGAAACGTCTATCGATATTTGACCATATGGCGTAGGAATCGTGGCTTTGAAGAAATCTAAGCCCGATAGCCTAGGCTCTATCGACACTTTGGAGAAACCAGGTTCCAAAACCCTTAATCCGACTATATTCTCGAATATGTATTGGATGGGACCGCTACTCCAACCATGGCATAAACTATGCCTATAGCCCTTATAGCAATATTTGCCATGGTCGCCATGGAAATCCTTTTCCCCTTCTTTCGGGAGCTCGTCGATATGGCAAGAGCCTTCGATCCATTTAAGATCGAAATCCTCAAAGAAAGAAGTCGCCCCAACCTTAAGCATCCCGCCATAATATTCCTTCATTATCTCGTTGGCTTTATGCGAATCTTTCTTCGCAATGGCCGACAAGATAAAATAGCTCATATACGTCGATAACCCTTCTCCTCCATTTTCAGTCAAGATTTGCAGGGCTTTTTCGAAATCCACGGAATTCGAGAGGACTTGGAAGCTAAGCAACTGCTTTTCTTCTAAAACCTCGCTCTTTTTGCCTTTCTCGAGTCTTTTTACGAGTTCTCGCACGCTTTCGACATCGTATTCGAAGCCTTTGAATGCTTTTAAGGCGTTTTCGAAAATGAATAGCAATAGGTATCTATCACCCTCTTCTAGATTAGAGGACTCGCTACTTGGCCAATCGATGAAATAGCCCCTTTGGTAGAGAGGCTCCGCCTTCGAGTAATCGATATCGCCGGAAGGAGAAACGCTATCCAAGAATTGCTTGATGACGCCATTGATATAGGGAATACGCCCTTTGACGAAATCGATATCTCCAGTCAAACGGTAATAATCGGAAACGATTTGGATATACCAAGCCGAATACGTCGGTATCGAGCCGAACCAAGAAGGGAGAGGAGAATGCTTTTCCGCCTCGATGATCGATCTCTCAATATAATTCTGTTTCCCGAAAATGTATGTGGCCGCCAAAACCTCTGGCTCCATATCGCCAACCCATACCAGCCTATCTCTTTTGATGCCATCCCAGAGCATATTCTGAGAGCACAAATGGATAGTGTACCTTGCGGTATCGAATATCTTATTGATAAGCGAATCGTCGCATTCAAATGTGCCTAGATACGGCAAATCGCGAAGCTTAGAGGCGGCAACGACATTCTTTAGCAAATACATTTTGTTCGGGGTTAGGAAATCGATCCTAACGAAACGGAAACCGGTGTCTCCCACGACAAAATCCGATAGATCGGGAACGTCGACGATGCTATCTCTGATCGCATGATCGTTTGTCGCGTTCTTTTGCCCGATATCGGCATTCGCCTCAGAGAGAGACTCGCCGAAACGGACGCGGATTTGTATTTTGCTCTTTTGCCCTTCTAGGTAAGAGGAAAGAATTCTGATTCCGCCGGCTATTTCCTTGCCGAAATCCAAAACGATATATCCTTCGCCGAAGCAAGAGAGGCAATTTGAATCGGTAAGAAAAATCTGATCGTAATCGTTAACGAATAAGGCGTCTTCGTTATGGACGTTCTCGCTTTTGGAGACGATGCGAACCGCTCTTAAAAATGTTGTGACAATCTGACCCATAAGTTCCTTTAAGCCTTAAATGGCATGATGTATTCGGCGTATCCAGCATCAAGCGAAGAGCTATAGACGCCATTATCGAGTTGTTTAAGATAACGTTCACCGCGATAATAGACGGCCACCGCATTGTATTCGGTCCCGAAATCGATCTTATAATCCATGACGATATTTTGATCGTCTTTCTTATAGTCCGGATCCAAAGCATTCATGACCATATACATCTTTTGATCGTTGCTCTTGTCTATAAGTTCCGTAACAAGCGCCACGCTTCCGGAATTGGCTGTGATGTCATCCTTATCGAATAAGGCGAAACTCTCCTCTTTAATATTCGCAAAGCCCGTAGGATAGGCGACTGGGGCGAAGACGAAGGAACTGCTCGCCGAATAATCGAAGTTGGTGATTACTGGAGCGAAATTCTGCATTTCTTTGCTTATCGTCTGCATCGCGTAATATAGGTTCGTCTTCTCGCCATATTGCGTTATATAGCTCGTTCCGTCGGTGAACCATTCTCCGCTTAAGGAGTTGTTTTGCTTGCGCCAATAGGTGAAGTAGCCGAACGTTTCAACGCCAAAACCCATATAGGCGTTCATTTGCCACTCCATGCTGGAGAAGGTCGGCGTGGCCATCTTGTAAGCGCCATTTGTCGTCGCGCCATAGGTTTGGGCGACCGCTTCGAAGGCGATCCCATGTTTTTTCGCCGTGCTCGCGAGCATCTGTAATCCTCTTAAGTGCGTCGAGAAGATTGAATACGAAGTGCCGTCATATCTCATCGGATAGGAATCCATCAAGATCTTATCCGGCGAAGCGCATTCGATGTATTTATCCAAATACGCTTGATACGCCTCTTCCGAACTCATTGATGCGTATTTGTCGGTATAACGCGACACATCGTTTTCCGAGAAAGGGAGAAGGTTGGCTTCGATGTAGCAATCCTTGCACGCCTTGACGGCTTTATATATCTCGCCGAAGGCAGGAAGTTCCTTATACGTGGGCTCATCGAGTATCATCACGCCGTAAAAAGCCTCATGATTCGAATAGTCTTTCATGCATTCCGCCACGTATTCGTTTAGTTCCTCTTGCGAGGCGTATTTCGCGCCTTCACCGATTAACGAAGTTTGGGAGGCCGACAATTTTTGGATACGAGAATCGAAGACGATGCAACGGGATATGCCTGCTTCTACACACATATCCATGTTTTTCTTAAGCTGGCTGGTTTCGAATTCCTCTCCGTTATATGGGTCATTGCCTTGAATTAACATCGTATTCAATCCAGCTTCCTTGTATTCCCTATAACGCTCGACAGTTCGATAGTCCTCGCCCGTCGACATAGCTATGCCGTTTTCCGAATAGGTGCCATCGGTAGGTGAAGCGTATGCGAAAGTTATGAATTCGCCACTCTTAGAAGAATAATCAGGCGCTTTTGCTTCCAAATCCAGTGTGGCGGACTGGCAAGACGCTAACGACATCGCGCCAAGGGAAAGTACCATTAAAACGCATTTGCTTTTTCTCATGAATTGACCTCCAAGAACAAGGCTTCGCCGGCTTCAAGGGATGTCATATATCCCTTAGAGGCGCTGCCTTTTTTGTATATTCCATTCTGATAAATGCCGAATTCATCCGACGAAACGTTGATTGAAACGTCTGTCTCGCTAGAAGAAGTCGCATATGGATCGTGGATATTGACGATGCAATACATACTGTCATTTCCATTGCTCAATTTGGTCACTAATAGCGACGCATTGGAAGAAACGTCGATTCCTGAGATGGTCTCAGAAGAAGCGTCACCGCTAATGGTGGAATTGATGAAAGAGGAACCATCATATTTATATTTCGCCAGCTCTTTGCGCAATGTCGTCGTTTCGTTAGTTATCTTTTGCACGGCGTCATAAATCGCCGTCTTCGTTCCATTAGACGTAACGAAAGAAGAACCATCAACCCAGAATTCGCTTTCACTATTGGACACCTTTCTCCAATAGGTGAAATACCCAATCGTCTTCATGCCAAACGCCAAAGCGGAATTGTATTGCATCCTCATGTCGCTTGCGGAAGGTGGGACAAACACATAATCCCCGCCTTCCCCTTTCGTGCATCCGGAAGATTGAATGACGAGGCCAGGATTCCTATTGTTCTTCGTGGCGACATCCGAGATGATCTGCACGCCCGGGAAATGCTTGGGGTTAAAGTAATTCGCTTTCGTCGATGAGTTATATCGCAATGGATAGCTATCCATTATTATCGTTTTCTGCGGGACTTTGTCGCAGAATTCCTGGATGTAATTGGTATACGCCTGATATTGGCTTATGGAAGTATCCTCGCTTCCGAACAATTGTTTCTGCGTGGCGTAATATGGAAGCAAATTGCAATATCCTTCATAGGATTCGTCGATCGCTTGCAACGCCGTCTCAATCTCCCCTATGGCGTCGAAATACGACGCACTCGGCTCATCGACTAGCATTACGCCAGAGAAAATCGGATGCGTCGAATAGTCTTTCATGTATTCCTCTAACGTCGCTATGAGGGCGTCCATCGACGCGAATTCCGCGTCTTCGCCAATAAGCGAGGAAGTGCTTTGCGACAGTTTGTATATTCTATTATCGAAGACGATCGCCCGTTTTAAGCCTGCCGCCTCGGCATTATCGAGATTCTTCTTCGTTTGGCAAGTCGACCAGACCTCGGTGCCGCGATATGGGTCGTTAGCCTGCAATAATAACGTATCCATTCCGGCCTCTTTGTATTCCTTATACCGCTCGACGGTTCGATAATCCTCACCGGTATCTTTCGAAACTCCATTCTCCGTATATTTGCCATCCGTTGGGCTTGCGTATGCGAAAGTGTGCATTTCTTCGCCGCTTTGAACGGACTTTCTAGCGATGCTATACGTGAAGTTTATCGCTTCGTGCTGACCATAGAAAACGATGCCGTTATACTTGGACAAATCAACGGCTTCCAAATCCGAACGAGTGTTGTAATCCTGATCGAAAACGCGTGTCTCAAGCGTGACGGAATTAGTGACGTCGTATAGCGAAACGGTGAACTTGACATGCGCCGATGAAACCGAATCCAATGACACCGTGTAACGATATTCGGTGTTCTCATCGAGGTTGTTATAGCCAAACTTGCTATCCCCATAAACCGTGATCCTGGATTTGGTGAGGCGGTCTTCGCCTGAAAGCGACCATCTCCTTGGCCCATAGACGGTAAGCCTCTTGTTATAGACGTCATATGCGCTCTCAGATTTGAGGACGGAGGAGCCTAGATATATGCCTTTATTGGCTGTGCTTATGGCTTGCCCTCCGGCATAGTCGCATAAAAGGCCGACATTAGGAATGTTTTTGCCTTTGAAGTTAACGGTTGCTTGAGAACCGGAAACAAAGCCATATTCCCCAACATAAGCGAGCTTCGACTGCGTGCCATCGGATGAGCCGGCGGCGAGAGTCACGCTTCCGTCGTTTCCGAAAGTGGCGTTTTCGCTGAGTTTGCTCTTTTGGGTCACGAAATAAGAGAAAGTAACGTCTTTGTATTGGCCATAGAAGATAATGTTATGCGCATCTTGTAGTAACACCGACGTATCGTGTTGGTTATAGATGGAATTAATAACCGCATTGCCTAGTGAATCACCCGTATCGGCATTGTATAGATTGCAGGTTATCTGGACGGAAAGATTATAGGCGAGCGAATCGAGCGATATCGTGTACTTGTAGTTTATCGAATCGGAGAGACAAGAGAAGCCGAATGGGTTTTTGGAAGTCGGGCTAGGGGTCGCTATGCGATATTCAGAAGGGAAATTCTCCGTTCCCGCTTTAGCCAAACGATATGGGGCATAGACGGTAAGCCTTTCGTTATATGTCGCACGGTTGTCGCCAGTATCGGAAGCCAAATAAATCCCTTTGCCACCGCCGAATTGCGACCCATATGCGGAATCGGCGAATAAGCACACATTCGGCATGTTTTTGCCTTTGAAGAAAATCGTTATTTCCGAACCGATGTTATAATCTCCCTTTAGCCCCAAATAGCCGTGATTCGCGCTTCTAGAGGTGCCAGAGCCGCTGATCGTGCCTTTCGTGAGGGTGATGGTGCCATCGCTATTCTTCGTGGCGTTACTAGCGACCTCGCTATCGAGAGAATAATCGAATTCGGTCGTGAATCCTTGGCCATATATGATGATGTTCTTATTGTCGTAAAGTTTTTCATCGGTGCCATTTTTCGCGGTGTCGATCTGGAGATATTTCGATACGACCGTGCTACCATGGCTAAAAGTTACCTGGATATTCGCTTTGGTGGTATCGGTGAAATCGAGGATAGAGAAAGACAAATACGAGGATTCGGAATCCGAAGAGGAGGAATATCCGGCTCCGCTTAAGGCACTATCGCCATAACGATAAGTCGTCAAATCGCTTGCGCTATTGCTCCAACGATATGGAGCGTATGGCATCATCCTGGACGAATTCGTGCTATCCCCGTCCATGTTTTGGATGAAGCTCGTTAAGAATAATATTCCTTTGCCATTCCCTATCGCTTGGCCAGACGCGGAATCGGCGAATAAGCACACATTCGGCATGTTTTTGCCGGTGAAACTGATCTTAAGCGCGTTCCCAGGCAGGCATTTCCCAGCGATTCCATAATAAGAGATATCGCTTCTTGAAGATGTGCCCGATAGCTTAATATGCGAACCGTTTTCCTCAAGCACTCCATAGCGGCTGGAATCCTGATTTCTTAGACAGGTATAGGTTATGGTCAAGGAAGTGATATTAACGGTTTTTACGCTATAGATCTCATAGGCGTTGATCCAAGATGAAGAAAAGTCGTAGGTGGTTCCCGAAACGATATAAAAGCCATCTATATTCGCCTGATCTCCGGCATTATTGCCATATAGTTGCGAGGAAGAGCCGGCCAAGTTGAGTCTTAAAGAGTCGGCGGTGTCGAAAACCGCTTTGAAGGATTTGATGGAAGAGAACTCGACTTTGGGAGTCAAGTATCCATCGGCAAGCATCTTCCCCCAATATCCATCGGCCATCTGGGCGTTATAGACGACATGCGCGAAGTCATTTTCTTTGGTGTTCGAAAGGAAAATCCTCTCTTTCCTTGTCCCTACCGCATCGACATCGAGTTTGTTCTCACTCGCGCTAAGATTCAAAGTGTAAGTCATCTCTTCCGCTTCTGGAGCGAAAGTCGTCTTCGAAGTTTTAATGAATGCGAACGTGGCCAAAACGCTCGCGGACGCCACTAAGGCAGACAGAAGCACCGTTTTCTTTATTCTTTTCATAAACCCCTAACCTCAATAAATGTCACTTCGCCGTTTTTAAGCGAGACGACGCATCTCTCACCGTTCCCATTGGACGTTATGTTCTTTTTCTTGATGCTATACGCCTCGCTATCTCTGAAGCGAACCACCACTTCCCTTGTGCTAGGCGTCGCATCAGGATCATCCAAATTAAGAAGACCATATAAACGAGACGAACCATTAATCAATTTCGTGACTAATAACGGCGCATCCGTATCAATCTCGATGCCGATCTCTTCCTCAAGCGAATCGCCTTTCAAAGGAGAATTCATCACGCATGAGGATGAATATTCGTAGTCTTCTAGCAATCTTTCGATTGATTCATATTCTTTGTGGAGAGAGGAAACGGCATCGTATATTTCGGTTTTGTTCCCATTTCTAGATATGAATGCCGTCCCATCGGGGAAATATTCGTCATTGGTTTTGTTACACTGCTTCGCCCAATATGTGAAATAACTGATTTCATCCGCGCCGAAGCATAAAGCGGCAGCGTATTGATACTCTATAGTTCCTTTGTTTAGCTTTCTGAATTTATCCTTCATATCGACTAACATCGCCGTCGATTGAAGGACAAAGCCCTTTTTTCTATGATGTTTTTGGGCTATATCGGAGACTATCTGATAGCCGGAAAAATGGGTATTTATCAAAAAATCCCTGCAATTCTCGCGTCTAATCGGATATGAATCCATCGTTATCACATCGTGTGGAGTTTTCGAAACGAACTGTTCGATGTAATCGATATACGCTTCTCTCTGACTATATTCAGAAACCGGAGAAAGCTTTTTCTTGTCGCCATAAAAGGGAAGCAAATTGCATTGGATATAGATATTCGGGCATATCCTTTTCAAGCATCTTTCGATTTGCCCGATCGAATCGAAGCACTTATAAGAAGGCTCGTCCACTAGCATAACGCCATAGAACGATGAATGTTTGGAATAGTCTTTCACGCAGTTCTTTAAGAATGAGGTCAAAGCCTCTTCATCGTCGAAGTCTTTACCTATCAGTCCATCTTCCGTTTTCGATAGATCGTGAATTCTTTTATCAAAGACGATGATCTTTTCTATTCCGCCTTTGGCGGCGTTATCCATATTCTTCTTCGTTTGGCTATTTTCCCATTCTTCGCCTAGATACGGATCATTAGCTTGAAGCAACAAAACGTCTAAGCCAACGTCTTTGTATTCTTTGTATCGAAGTGGCGTTCGGAAATCCTCGCCAACCGAAAAGACCTTACCATCAACATAGTAATTTCCATCAGTTGGCGAAGAATATCCGTATTTATGCATGCTTACTCCGCGATGGTGTAATTAGCGAGAACGTCATTAAGGGTGTCGGCGATATAGACTTTCGCAGTCAATGCGGCATTGCGGCTCGCATAAGCGACGATGTGGTTACCAGAGACATTCGGAACGTCGGTAGTCGACCTTTCAAGCGTTTGGCTGGCCGTTTTCGTCAAAGTAGTGCCGCTTACGGTATAGAAATTATAGGTCAGTTGGTATTTCGTCTCGCTGCTCTTTTTGGTGGAGATAGCGAGGAAATAGGTGGCGCTTACATCCAGATTGTTGTAACCCGCCTTCTTCATTTCGGCTTGGTTAGCAACCGTTGCATTATTCTTCGTGGTGTCCTTATAGACGCGATAATCGCTTCCAACGAAATCGTCTGTCCAGAGGAAGCATTTGTCGGCATCGCTAACAAGCGCCTTATGTCCGCCATCGGTGAAGAAAGCGATCTGCGGTTTGTATTTGCCAGAGAATTCCATTCCGACATAGGCTCCATTCTCGTATTCGCCGAAATCCAAATAAGGAGTATCTGGATAGGTAGCGTCAGCGGCCCTTCCCGTGAATTTGAGGGTATTCGTCGTCAAATCGAATGACGCATTATAAGAATCCACCACTTTCATCGTTTTCTTGGTCACCTTGTAATCGAATTCGATCTTCTCGGATTGCCCATAGATCAAGAACTTGGTGTTGTTATAGATCTTCGGATCCGTGATAGCCTCTCCATTGCCCTTTGTGGCGGTATCGAATGTCACTTCCTTCGAAACGGTGGTATTGCTCGTCACGTCAGTCAAAGAGACATTGATATGGCAAACGGTTGTATCGGTGAAGCTGCCAAGACCGATTTTATACTTATATTCATGGGTATCATCTAAACTGCCATAACCACAGTTGCCGATAGCGTAGCCTGGACGGCGATAAACCGTCGATCCCAAAGCATTAGTAACGGTATCCAAGCGATATGGGCCATACGGCATCATACGGGTATAGTTCGCATCGGTCGCATTAACGATGCCTGAAGTCATAAGTGCGACGCCTTCGGCCGAATCGTTTCCAAAGACCCTTCCACCATCACTATCGGAGAAAGCGACGACATTAGGAAGGTTCTTTCCAGTGAAGCTAATCTCCACTTCATTATTAACGCCGACATCGCTTAAGGCCAAGCGGGATAGCCCTTGAGCGCCCGATGTGCTATTCATGATGACGTGACCGTTTGCGTGTTCGATAACGCCATATTCGGCATCGTTACCATTGTCGACACAAGAATATTCGACGTCGACGCTCTTGATATCGACGACTCCAGACGCCTTTAGTTCAAAGGTATTCATGCCGTTATCGAAGGAATAGGCGACGCCAGAGGCGATATCTTCGAAGTGTGAGAGGACGACACTAGGATAAGCGCACGACAGTTGTTCCTTATCGGCGCCGCCATGGACCATAAGCTTCCCTTCGCCCTCATAAACGACGGTTATCTTTTTCACCCCATGCAATAAGTCATTGATATAGAAATAACCGCCATCGGAAAGAGAGCACCAATAGCCGTCTTTGACGCTTGCTAGGTTATAGACCGCCGTCAGTTTGTTTTTGCTCGTGGTGAAGACGGATTTGGCCGTCCTTGATGAGATATTCTCAGCGAGTTTGTTGTTATTGGCGTCTAGCAAGAAATGGTATACGCTTTCTTCCGCATCCAAAGCGGTGCCACCACCGAAATTCAATTTATTCGCGGCGACCACCGATATCGCCGTCAAAGCGGCGCATGAGCATAATAGCAACGCAATTCTTTTCTTATTCATTTTTATTCTCCTTGTTCTTCTTGTGCTGAAACGAATTTGTAGCTGAATGTGATCGACTTTTCGTGACCGTAGAAAATCACGTTCTCGCCTAGGTTCAAAGTGTCCCCATTCACTAGCAGATTGTTAAGTCCACTCATGGTGACGGTTCTATTCGTAACGACCGCGTTAGTGTCTCTATTGGTTAGTTCGATAGTGAATTTAACCGTATCCGCGGCGAGAGAATCGATCGTTATACTGAAGGCGTAATTCACTCCATCTTCCATATTGGCATAGCCGAGTTTCGAATCCATTCCGCTTGTGTTGCGGCAACGGGTATCCCAGCCACTACCTTGGTCGACGTTGCTCCAACGATATGGGCCATATGGCATCATTCTCTTCGTGTTCGTCGTGTCGCCAGAAAGATTAGTGACAAAGCTATTGGCTAGATATATTCCTTGTCCGCCGCCGATCATCTGCCCTTTGTTCGTGTCGCAAAGGAAAGCGATATTCGGGATATTCTTGCCAGTGTAGTTGACCATTATCTGGTCTCCGACGCCGATGCCGGCATTAAGGCCGACATACGAATCGTCTTGCCTCGTTCCAGAGTTCAATGTGATGGTGTTGCCATCCAATTCCGCTTTATGGGCAACGATGTCTGCTGAAGGAATAACCTCATTCAAATCATGCATCTTCAGAGTGATATCGCTCTTGAAGGTGCCATAGACGATGATGTTGCCAGAACGCGGTCCGGTATAGCCGGTTATGACCTTATCGAACGAAGCTAATCCAAGCGTTGAACCATTCGAGAGAACCTCTTCGAGTTCGAGGATGAGTTCTACGCCGGAAGTGACCTCTTTCGTCGTCACTTTATAACGATAATCTTTGTCATCCGATAGGTTGTTGAATCCGAAATCGCTTTCCGTCTGCGTCTCGAGGCGGTCGTTATACCCAAGCGCGTTATAGGATGAATAGTCGCTAGGATTACCAGTATCTAATAGATGATTCCCATAAACGGTAAGCCTTCCAAGAAGCGCATCATCGGTGACGCCGCTAGAGACATACATTCCTTCCGTTCCGTCGGCTGGGCCGCCGATTGCAGAAGCGAATAAGCCGATGTTCGGGATGTTTTTGCCGGTGAAATCGAAAGCAAGGCTATTGCCGACCCCATAATCGCCTTCGAAAGCGACATAACTCGGAGTAACCGTGTACCCCTCGCTTGTGTCGCCGGTTTTCTTCATCATCGAGATGGTTATCGTCCCATCGGCGTTCTTAGCCGCGTTTTTGTAGACGTTTCCCCATTTCGCTTTCAAAGTGATAGGCGACTTGACCTCGCTATCGAAATCGTATTTCTCATCGCCTAAATACCAACCCAAGAACTCGTAATTGCCATAAGACTTGGATTTGGTGGGCTTAGATGGCTCGACGGCTTTCGATCCATATTCGATACTTTGAGTGGTGACTTCGCCTCCACCATCGCTATCGAAGGTTACATCGTATTTGCGTTTCGTCGAGGTATACGTGGCCACATATGTAGCGTCTTTCGTGACCGTGGTTATTGCTGGTGACCAAGTCAAAACGTAATCGTATTCATCGCTTGATTCCTTGGAGATGTCATCGCCGCCATAAACCGGCGTGTCACCATATGAATAATCCGATTCATAGAGGGTGGTCTCGCCATCTTCCGCAAGGAATGTGACGTGGTACTTCCTTATCTCCTCTTTCCAAACCGCCGACAAGACGAAGCTTGAATGCACAGGAGAGGAGAAGTCATACTCCTTTCCGTCTTTCGCCCAATATTCGAAAGAATAATTGGATTTCGCAGTGCTTTCTTTCGTTGGGTCCGTCGGTTTAGTCACCGTTTCGCCGTCTTTGACGGTTTGCGAAGCGATGGACGCCACGTCAAATGAGACCGTCCATTCTTGCTCGGTTGGCGAGCAAGCAGCCAGCAAGCCTACGACAAGAGAGCTTGCGAGAAGAAGTCTTTTCCCTTTCATAAGTCATCCTCCTTAATTGAATGGGTCATAATTTAGCGGGTAATAGGAGAAGGTCGTCCCATTTGCCGCATTAGTATCAAAAGTAGGATAGGCAATGACATTGCCAGACAATGGACCTGTGTAATTGGTTATCGAAAGATTCGTCGTGTCTTCTAGCGTCCAACTGCCATCGTCTGCCAAGGAATGTAGCGTGAGCGTCAAAGAGACGTTAGAAGATGCCGCTTTAACGATAGAAATCGTATAGATATATTCTTTTGAATCGTCTAGGTTCCTATATCCATATGGGCTATTCGTTTGGGTATAGAGCCGATTGTTATATCCAATCGTATCGTAGGCATCATAGTCGCTTGGATTGCCACTATCGAGGCGGTATGGCCCATAGACAGTAAGCCTCGTTAATAACGTTTTATCGTTGGTTCCTGTGGATAGATATAAACCTTTGCCGCCACTGCACATCGAGGAAAGATCGTCGCAAAACAAAGCGACATTCGGAATGTTCTTCCCCTTGAAGCGGAAGCTCGCTTTATCGCCCGCCCCATAATCGCCTTTGAAACCGATGAAGCCGCTTGTCGCGGAATGTCCATTCTTCTTGTCGTTCGTATAACGCGCTATATCGAATTTGTATGTGCGCTCAGCAGTCTTTGTTCCTTTCGAAAGGTAGACGCCTTCTTCGATCTTCTCTAATCCGTATTTGACTTGGAAGGTAATGTCCTTATACAAAGATGAATATAAGGCGAACTTCCCTTTCGTTATGGAATGCTCATCATTCCAACCGCTCGCATTCAGGCTTTTAACAACCTCGCCATATCTTTCATTGGAGGTTCCATAATCGAGGATCTCCGTAAGTGTCCAAGTGACGTGATGCGTGTATTTGCCATTGCTATTCGCATTGCCAGAAATATAGCATTTCATCGAATAATGCTTATCATCTTCCAAATCTTGATAACCCCAATATTCGTTACGGGATTCAACGGCCACTTTGACCGCTTTCGAAGACAAACATTCTGGGCCATAAAGAACATAACGGGATGTGCCGCCATATTCCCAAGTCAGGAAATACCCTTTGGCCGAATAGGGATCAAAGGGGCTATAGGAAAGGCTATTGCCTTCTAGATACATGCCAATAGATGGAAGATTCCTCCCTTTGAATTTGACTTCCAATGCATCGCCCAACTTGAAATCTTCGTTTAGCACGACATAAGACATGTCGTTATAATTCGAAGCCGGTAAACGATAGATATCCTCGCTTTCGCCGATGATGACGTTATTCGAATAATATTTACCGGTTTTGTCGTTTTTATAAACGCCGTCATTGCCGTCTTTGGTTTTACGAGCCACGCTCAAATTGATGTATCCGGAAGTCGTCTTAGTCCCGTTTTGAACACGAACGGCAACGCGATATTGCCCCATTTCCGAAGTAACGAATGAATCTTTTTCGAATGATACGGATTCCCATTCCCCATACGTCTCATTTAGATCGATTGGCGCAGAGCGGTGCTCAACCCCATAAACGGACAAAACGGCATCTTTTGGAGCGTATTGAGGACGGATGTCGTCGATAAGCTCATCGAAATAAACGGTCTCATTTAGCGAAGCGACATAGGGAACGCTGTCGATGGATAAGCTTGGAACGGCATCGACGACGCTTATTTCTTTTTCGACGCTCTTATTGGAAACGGAATAAGAGAAGAGATGCGTTCCAGAGACCACAGGATAAAAGACGTGCCCTTTGATTTCCTCGGTCACCGCTTCATTATGATTATCTTTGTAGGTGACACTAACCGAGGCTTTATCGCGTGCCGAGCAATAGACGAAGTTCTCAACGTCGATTGGACAGCCGACTTCATACGTTCCGTGATATGCGTCATCAATTAATTTCAAGACGACGTTGTCACTAGCTCCGCACGAAGACAAAAGAGCAAAACAAGCGAGAATTGAAAAGATTTTTGCGTTTTTCTTCATCCTTTTAGCCCTCCAACGGTGATATTCGAAAGCATCAATTTCTGGCTGCAGCCATATATGACAGCGATTGGAATCATCGAGATAATCATGGCTGCGCTTCTAACGGCCACTGGATTAGAAACATAACTCGCAGAGCCGTTTTGGAATTCGTATAAGCCGTATCCGAGCGTTGGATAATCCCTTAAATAGATCATGATCGTCGAATAATCGTTCCAAACGGTCAACGAATTGGTGACGATCAAAGCGATCAAGGTCGGAGCTATCATCGGCAAGATAATCTTGAAGAGAATGGTGAGATTGCTCGCTCCATCGATTCTCGCCGATTCGGCATAGGAATCGCTGATTCCGGTAAAGACGCCATGCATGATGATGAATGTGAAATCGAATCCTGAGCACCAAGCGATCCAGAACAAATATGGGTTATTCACCATTCCAAGGGCATCGAACAAGCGATATGACGTCGAGCCTGAACCGAATAATGGAATCGTTTGAACGAACACGGCGGTGACGTATATCAACTTCTTCCCTGGGAACTCGAATTTGGCAACGGCATACGCCAAAACCGTCGAAGCGATCAAAGAGCATAGAACCTTGGCGGCCGTGAACCATATAGAATTCCATAGCATCGTCAAAAGGTTAGCTTCCTCGCCATTCGACGTGACGATTGAGAAATATTCGACGATGTGCCCCCACGTCTTGACTTGCGGATCGCCATTTATCACAAAGAAATCCAAGACCGAAGAAACGCCATCTCTTTTGATATTGGCTTTCTCAGTGAAGGAAAGAAGGATTGAGGAATAAATCGGATATATGAAGACCAACGCCATGATGAAGAAGAAGATGAAAAAGATTATGAGCGTGATCTTCTCGGACTTCGGTTTTCTTTTGAAACTTGCAAATCTTCTCATCTTTTTATACCTGCACTACCGACACAATCTTGTTTAGTAACTTCCTTCCAAGCAAAACAACAGGGACACTTATCAAGGAAATGCATATGCCTAAAGCGGCCGGATAGCCATAAGGCGCATTGGCGGCCGAAGTATTCGAAATTCGATATGTTAGATAGTATAAGTAGTATCCCATGGTGGCCATGCCTGGCTGACCCGTCGCATTGGAGAAAAGGAAGACGTTGCCATCGGCAACGAAAATCGAGCACAAAGAAACCGTCAAAAGAGTCGATATCGTCGGCCAAGCGCAAGGCAAAGCGATATGGAAGAAGGTACCCCAGAATCCAAGACCGTCGATTTTGCCCGCTTCGACAAGCTCTGGCGGAACCTTCGCATAGGCGCCGGTGGCAATCACGTTTCCACCGACCATACCAGTCATAAAGGTCAAGGCGATTAACGTCGGGAAAGCGGTAGCCTCGCTATTGAGAAGCCCTTGATTTACCGCCGCATCGTCAAGCACGATGCCTAGTTTCTGAATGATATAGACGACTATGCCGTTCGCATCCGTGCAAGAACGAACTAACGACACCCATATGACGGCACCAACCAATGTCGGGATAGTGTAAATGACTCGGAAAGCATAATGCCCAAGCACCTTACGATATAAGACATATGTGGAGGCCAAGCCGAGAGGGAAAGCGATCAGGTTCGCAACCGCCCATAAGCAGAATGAGCGGCCGACCATCTTAAGAAGGTTAAAACCATAGACATCGGTTCCGACTATGCCGTTCCACACCTCTTTAAAATGCTCCAGGGTGAATGCTTTAGTGACGTCGTCCATAAAGGCCAACGCGATCGAATCGACGTGCACATATAACCAGAAGATCAAGAATTGAATGACCGGTATCGCAATCAAGCAATACACGAAAAGGAAATTCTTCTTCTGAGACTTCGAATATCTTTTGAAAATTTCGAATTTCCTATGCATTTTCCACCCATTTCGACCAATTCGATGTCACGTTTTGGTACTCGGTATTAAGTCTTTCCTCGCTTGCGGATTTGTAGGTTCCCGCTTTCGAAGAATCGATAACGCCATCGGTGTATTCAGTCAGAGTGCTCTTGAAGGCGTAATCGTGAAGTTGCGATCCGGCGATCGGGAACATGCTTCCAAGCTGGGCGATTGTGTTCCTTAGCCCTTTGGCAAGCGGCCAAATGCCTGTCGCATATTGATGGTTTACGATATCGGAATGCCCTTTCAAGAATTGATATTCGTATGTAGAGGATGAACCGCTTGAATATGGGGAGGCAGCATGGGCTTTCTCCCGATATACCGAAGCGAAATCATCGCTAGCGAACATTCTTAGGAATTTAGCAGCGATTTCCTTTTTGTTAGCGTCGATTCCAATCGGCATATAGCAATCACCAGTTTCAACGCCGCGGTTGTTATAGATGCCTCTGGCTTTATAAACCTCAGTGATCGAGTCAGCGGAGACGTCATATCCTAGTTCATTCTTGATTTGCGTAACGGCATCGGAAACCGAAACGTTCGAATCGGCGAGTTTGATGGCTTTCGACAAAATGCTTTCGCAGACGGCATCACTATAACTAGCGCCCCATAGTTTCGTCCCAAGGGCTGAAATGACAGGAACGTTTATGAATGCGAGTTTCTTCAAATCATCATCCGAATAGTCGACGGTGACCTCGTTAAGCATCCAATCGCCATCGAACATGAAGACGGCTCCGCGGTTCGAATACATAATGTCGTCATGCGCAGTATCTAGCTCATTGCTCGCAGCGCCCTTAACCATATTTTGCTGGTCGAAGACCGTGTAAACGAGCTCGGCCGCTTTATGGAGGCCTTGATCCTCGAAGACTTTATAGCCGCTTTCTTTGTTATAGGTTCCGTCTTCGTTATTCATGCTCCAGAAGGAATTCCACGCATCGATACCGGAATATTGGGCGAACCATGAATTCATCATGACGGCTGGATAGCCATTGGTGCCGGTCCCGATCAACGTAAGAGGCTGTATCTTCGTCTCCTTGTTCTCGTATTTCTCATGGATCGTCCTGATGCAATTGAGGAATTCATTGGTGGTGGTCGGAAGTTCCAATCCAAAAGACTCCAATTTATCCTTGTTGACGACTAAGCCGCCAACCGATTTCATATAAAAGAAGTTATAGGCTTTGCCGTCATATTTGTACCAGCCTTCATCGATTGAGGAATCAAGCTTCTCCTCTATCGTCTTATCTTCTTCCGTTCCATCGAAGGAAATGGCTTTTTGCGAATAAACGATATCGCTTAGATCCTGGACCAATAGGCCATAATCGCCAGAGACGACTTTCTGAGGAAGGACGGAGCCGGTGAAATACAAATCTATCTTATTCTTTGAATAGCCGGATGCGAGTTCATTAACGATCGCGCTTCCGGTGTTGCTCTTGCTCGGATTAAGGAGATTGACCTTATATCCTTCGTTCTTATAGGTGTTCTCGAATTTTTCTTTGAGAGCCCTCATCCAATCGGTGCCATATCCGCCGATATACATCTTGATATTGATGGTGTTGGTATCGTCAACCACCCCACCGCCTTCTTTGCACGAAGAAAGGAATGGGATCAAAAAGGGGACAGCTAATACCCCGAAACAGATTTTCTTTGATAATTTCATAATGGGCACCTTCTTATTGCCTCATTTTAACAAAATGAACTTATATGATAGCCCTTACATGGAAACTAAAAGATAATTAATTACTTTTATTAATGAATCGTCTATCATTTGGTTATGAAAACCATATCGCTTGCCACTTATAGCTGGAATGTCTTCTCAATCGAAGAGCCAAAAAGAACGATGTTCTTCCATAAGCACAACTCATTGGAACTAAGCTATGTGGTATCCGGAATCTTATCTTTCCGCTATATCGATGCGATAAGCGGAAAAGAGAAGACCATCGATATCACGCAAGATCAACTTTTGATCATACTGCCTAACGTTATACATAAGACGGAAATTCCCTACAGTTTATCTTGTATCGGTGTCGAAATCGTTGAAAGCGAAGGCGATTTGCACGGATATTTCGAAAACGATTTCTTCAAAACCTTCCTAAACGCAGGAAAAATGACCTTCAAGAACGGTTTTCTCGTCGTCAATGGCTCACGCAAGATGCTAAGGTACATAAGAGAAATGGAGAACTTCGCTTCGAAGGAAAAAGACGACGATGTCTCGGAAAAGAAATTCGACCTGCTCGCCAAACTTTTATTCGTATCCATTTGGGAGGCAAGCTCAGCAAAGCCAAAAGACGACAGAAGTCCCTTCTATCGGAAAGCGACCCTATACATCGAAGAGAACTATCATCAAAACATCAAAG
This sequence comes from bacterium, assembly GCA_963616935.1. Lineage (GTDB taxonomy): Bacteria > Bacillota_I > Bacilli_A > RFN20 > CAG-826 > UBA4951. The sequence goes on from CAVEMS010000003.1 coordinate 61,003, forward strand.
TCGACGATGTCGTCCGAGTCACTAAAGCGTCCAAATCATACCTTCAACAGCTTTTTAATGAATACCATGGATACGGGATCAAGAAATACATCGACGAACTCCGCATTCACAAGGCCGCCGACATTTTAAACGAGACGAATTATGGAACAACCGAGATATCCAAGATCGTCGGATTCAACTCCACGCAAGTCTTCATAACCAATTTCAAAAAGACGATGGGAACAACTCCGAAAGAATATCGGAAGCGTTCTTTGGAAACCAAGAAAAAACGCTACTTCAAAGATAATGGCTCGTATCGCGAGAAAAAATATAGGTAAACGTTGCTCGCTTAGCCGTCTAATGGGGATATCGAAGAAATCAACGTTTTCGATTGGAAAAACAAAAAACTTTGCAAATCGCGCTTAAATTACGAAAAAACACCCATTTTGCTGGGTGTTTAGAAAGTTCAATTTTCTTTAGAAGTCGACGCCGCCAAGACCTTCGTGAAGACGGATGAATCCTCTTGATGTGTCCTTCATGATGGTGATATAGGCGTTATCGTATTCTCCGCTTCCATCGCCATCTTTCATATAGGTGACATTGCCTTTGGCACTGGTACTGGAGTAATAATAGCCATCAGCCACAAGGCCTTTGACAATCGCATCATAGCTATCTTCGACGGAAGCGCAATAAACGAAGGCTTCAGTGCAATAGAAGTAGCCATAATATTTGTAATTGTATTGTTCTTCCGTATCGGCACTATACCAGACTTCGACTTTGTCTCCGCTTGGGAGATTCACCGTCGGGATTGGGCTATTGAAGAGTTGCTCGTTCTTGTTGTAATCGGTGAAGAAGTTAGTCAAATCGTCATCATATATGGTGCTTAACGGCTCCGTTCCCTTATAGATTTCGATCTCGATCCTATATTCGAAGTTCTTATGCCCGGTATAGGTGTAATCGGTCGTCGGATACTGAGCCATATCGAGGAAGATTTTTTCATTGGTTCCCTCGATGTTCTTATAGAGAACATAGTGATTAGCGCCGCGCGTTTTGTAGTTATACGGCGTGCCGGTTTCGGCCCCGCCGACGCGATAAGTCTTATATCCTTTGTTTTTGATATAGGCTTGACGGAGTTCCGTGAAGCGGTCTTCGGTAGAATCGACGAGAACGCAGTCAAGATAGTTGCCCTTTTCAAATTTCCTGCCCGCATACGCCGGTATCTGGTAATAATGCATATCAGCATCGTCGATGCCATCGAGTTGGACGAAATCGTCGACGTCGAAGAAGGAGATATTGTCGGCGATTTGCTCTTGAACGCGGGTGGAATAAATGAGATCGCCCTGATAGAACCAAATATTGATGCTGCCGCCAGAGCCATAAAGACCGCTTTGGACATAATAATCTACGTATGTGTTGTCTTTCTTATAGATGGTATGGCGTCTATCGTATCTATCGAGGATGGTGTTCACTTTCGTGTAGCCAGCCGAAGATAGATCGCTCACCCATTTGTTGATGGCGCTGTCGGCCAATTCTGTCGCGTAGAAATAAACCCCTAAACGGTTTCCTTCTTTCCCGTACACTTCTTCAAGATAGCTGCCAGTATAGGCGCCGAATTTCACGCAACTATACGAAGTGGCAGCAGGAATAGGCATGCCAGATATCCCTAAGACCTTCTCAACCTTCTCGGTCGGAGTAAGCGCCTTATAAATCGAGCTTTCTGAACCATAGACTAGTTTTATGCGGTAATTGCCGCTATTTTCATATTTGACGATGAACTTATCGAAAGTGATTTCCTTCGCGGAGGATGCGCTGTCGCCATATACGCCGCAATCCTTCAGATTAGCGATTTCTTTCTCGCGGTCTTCCTTCGACATACTCTTAGGAAGGACCAACTGCATTTTAAATGGGACATTGTTGGAATCTGGGCATTTAGGGCAAATTAGTTCAAGCGCCGTGTCGCTATCGGAAAGGACTTCGCTTGGAAGCGAATTAACATAGGCATAAGTCGAATAGACTGAATCGCCATAATACGGAAGATAAGAGAACATATATGCGGCGTAATAACCACCGCCATACATGTTGGTAATCGATTCCTCATCGAAATATGAAGAGAATTGGGAATCGCTCTCTTTCGTATAAGTGGCGTCGGCCAAATAAGCGACTGGTCCGTCAAGAGAGATTTTCCCTTTGACCTTCACCAAGTCATTGATCGAAGGAAGCTCATTATTGCTCTTCGGCGAGACCTTGATGCCAATTGGGCCGTTATAGTCGTCCATCTTGGTTACGTAATAATTTCCCTGGTCATCGAAAGAGGCGACGTTGCCTTCTATTTCGACTTCCTCGTTTTCGTAGCAGGCGTGATATGAGGCATCCAACTCATCTTCGTATACGCTCTTGATGTCGCGGATTCTCAAATCGATTTTGGATCCGGCCGCCTTCCAATCGGCGTATGGCTTATATTCATCGCGATTGAATTCGGAGATACGGACATCGCCTATCACGCTTTTAGTGGTTTCTCCATCTTCGGTATAGGATTCATAAGCCCTAAACGCAGACACCCAACCATAATCGTCGATATCTACTTCGAAATAGTTGCAATATCCGAATTGACGGTTTTGAAAATAATTCCTTAAGGTATAGGCTATACCCGATTCCGTCGACATGTAGCATTTATCATCGATTTTCGTGAAATCATCGGCATAGTAAGAAAGAATATCCATGAAGTTCGCAGAATAGACGTCTTCGGCTTGCGAAACGGGATAATCCTTACCGTAAACGTTCATTTTGTAGTCATATAAGACATCCGAATCTTGCTTATATGAATTTTGGAATTCATAAAGGTAATTGGGATCATTAGGAAGCGTCATATACCCACGCATGTTGTTTGGGGCGTAATAATAGAAATCGGGCGTGTAGACTTGGAAAACATATTGCGAATCCTCATAGGCAACAACGCTTAATTTGTAGTATTTGGCGTTTTCTATGGCTTCGGACAAAGATTCGACGGTTTTCTTTTCCCTTTCAGAAGACGAAGATGAGGCATTCCCATCCCCACAGCCGCTTAAGAAAGCCAAAGACGTCAGAATCAATAGAGCTTTACGTAATTGTTTCATGATTATTCTCCTTTATGGGATATCGTTATTGTCGCTTTTTCGTCATCGAGCGAATCGACGGATATTGTAACACCCATTTTTGTCTTGTCGTTCCAAGAACCATTCAGTATGAATGCGGAATTCGACGAATCGAACGCGTCCCCGGCATAGAACAAAGAATCGTCATCGGCGCTTACGCCCGTCTGAAGCTTGTTATATTGCTTGTTTTCGATGAGCGCTATTTGCTTATATCTTCCCTGTCTCGTTGCATCGGTCCTTGAGTCCTGAGTGCTATTCGAAGCGGCGATAAGATAATAAGTATCAGACGGATATTCCTCTGGTATCTCGTTTACGTATTCCGAGAAAACTGCGGAATCCATTTCTTCCGTATAAAGGCACTTGGCGATACGGCTATCGACGTGATAGATCTTGATGCCAGGTTTCGTGAATCCGAGCGGTCTATTGGAATATTTCGTCTTGGCGTCGAGTTCATTAAGGCCGGTTGGAGTGTAATATTCGATCAAGAGATACTCATCCATCACCGAATGGTTCCAATTTGGCTTATATAAGATGAACTCATTGGTGTCTTCGAATGGGGAGATACTCACGGTGACCGAATCATATCCATCGAAGTCGTAATAAATAGGATCGGCCCAATCAAGTAACATCTTCGAATATGGATCGTGATCGGAGATGTTATAGTCCATCATCGAGTGCCCGCCTAAAGCGAGGTAGTAATTATCGGTCGGATAATAATCCCTTAATCCTAATAGATGCCCGGTTTCGTGGATGATGGTATGGGCATCGATATCATAGTTATTGGAACTAAAGAAATCGATTCCGCACCACATGTGCCTAGAGAAGCTCGGTCTCGTTAGATTGGCTTCGGTGCCAAAGGTCGCAACCCAAGCCCAAAAGTTTCCAGTCCTCTCGGAAGTGGCGGATGAATAGACGAAAACGACATTATCGACGAAGCCGTCCTTGTCTACATCATATGAGGCGAGGAAGGAATCGGTGACTGATTCGAGCTCCCCATATACGGCAGCTGGCACGCCTGGGTAATAATTGCCATCGGCGTTGATTTCGCTGAGCGTATAAGGCACTTCGAGAATCGGTGTGACCTCTCCCGTTATATTCAGTTTCCCAAGGCTGCTTTTTCTATAGAACTCCGTGACGGAGAAGTAGTTTCTCGAATCGCTCGTGGAGAGATTATCTTCGAAAAAAGCTCGCCTAATGCGGTCGGTATCGCCTTCCTCAAAGTCCCTTTCATCTTTAAAATGGCAAGGAATTACAAGGATTTTTTGATTTCCGACCGCTATAGACGAGTTGCTGTTTATGAATTCAGAAGTGTTCGATAAAACCAGGTTGGCATTTGTGATGCCTTCGGACGGTTTTATTTCCTTGGGGGCCTCGCAAGCGCTAAGAACGCATACGAGACTCCCAATAAGAACAATTCTCTTTTTCATTTTCGATTAGCGATTAATCGCCACGTGACGAATGCGTCTTCTGCGTTAATTCGAAGGCGACGGAAGCCTCGCCAATCGTGACGGTCGCATTAAGTTTGGAATAATCGTCGGCGATAGTGAAGGTTATGGAAGAGGTCGGATCATCTTGAGAGGTGACCGTGACTTGCTTAACCCCGTCAACCGTCGAAACAGCAAACGGCCCATTCCAAGAACCGTAAACCGTAATATCAGAAGAAGAGTTATAGGAGACATAGGCGGTGCCGCCTTCGTAGAAACTGGCAGTCATCGCATAATCCCCACTCGTAGTGGTCCATCCGTATGGAGTGTTGAGATAGAAGGTATCGTCGGCAACTTTCATCTCACTTGGATATTCGACGTAAGAGACGGTTCCACTTTCATCGACGACTCTCTCATACAACCAAAGGGTCATGGTCTGGGATATCTTGAGTTTGAAATTGACGTCAGCCGCGGTGCCATCGCTATTAGTGAAAGCGAATTCGCGAGTTCCAACGCTATCGGCCTCGCCAAGAGAATAGTTCACGAAGGCCGCGTTGTCGCCGCTCTTGATCTTGACTGATCCCGACATGCCGTTATTCGAATCGTCTGGAACGAATTCGAGGGCATACTTGACTTCGATTCCGGTCGTGCGGATTGCATATGGCTTGCTGAGAACTTCTGTCATCGAAGGAACATCGACGACATTAAGGGCTACGGTTTTGCATACCGAGTTATCGGCAGCGCTCGCAATGGTAATTGAGCATTCGCCGGTGCCGGTGGCCGTGAAGAAGTAATAGTCTTTCTCGTCTGCCCATTGGTTGATCTTCACCTTCTTGGTTTCAGAGGTATATTTACCATCGAAGCCAGAGACGTCATAGCTCACGGATTGATCGGCTTGGGTTGGGTTAATCGAAGCGCCAAACAAATAAGTCACACCTTTATAGATCTCCAAAGATCCGCTTTCTGGGAAGGCTTTGGCTTCATATCCAGTTGGGCCAACCGTCCAATAAGATGCATAGATGCCAGTCGGAACGGCCGGGGTCACGGTAACGGCGAAAACCTTCGTGACTCTGCTCGTCCTGACTTGGACTTTATAACTACCGACGGCGACCGGGTTCAAAGAAATGCTGCCATTATAAGAACTATAGTTTGCTGTAACGCCAGTCGCGTCATCTAAGACGGTAACCGTCGGAACATCAAACGCGATGTTCGCGGTAGAAGGAGCAACATTCGAAATGGAAACGCTGTTACCATAGCTACCAAGTGCGATCGATATTGGAGCGGTTTCGCTAAGGACGTTTCCACCGCTATCGGTCAAATCGAAGGACGTCGGGATCAAACCGGCCGGATCGATTGGATTGGTGATAGTCCTTGCTCCCTCGACTTGGGTGATGTTATAGACTCTGTTATCGCTTGGCGTGGCGCCCTCCGTCAAATAAACGGAATTGGTTTCATCGTCTGTTTTGAAAGAGCCGCTGGAATAGGTGTCAAAATTGGCATCCATCTTCGTTAGGGCTCCGCTAGCAGAAGCGGTGACCGTTATGCTGGCTTTATAGAAAGACCACCCGCCAGTGGGCAAAAAGCCAAATGAGAAGTTAATCGAGCCGTCCTCGTTTTCGACGGCTATGGCATCTTGGTTTTTATTGGCTTTAGCGATATTTAAGAGTTCCGTAACGAAGCTTTCGGCACCGAAGGCCTTGACGCTGTCCGTATATCCGATATAGCCGGAATATTCGAACCCTATTCCTTGATAAGTGCCATAAGCGGCGGTATCGGCGACCGATAAAGTGCCATCTGCGGCTTTCTTGACGCCAACCACGCCGCCATCAGCGGTTTTCATGACGTAAACATCAGAAGTGACGCCATTCCAATCGGTGCTTGTCGTGTAATAGAATTCGCCATTCGCGTCGTTGCCATATTGATAATCATGGCTGCTCTCGCTATAGGTCTTCATGTTGATGTGACCGCTTGCGATCGCGCTCTTTTTCTCAGCCATTTTGGCGACCATTTCTTCGAGTTTTTCCATCGCCGTCTTAGTAACGACGTCGGAACTCGAAGAGTCGTCCTGATCGATGCTAGATGAGTTTCCGCTGTCGCTCGAGACATTGTCAGAACTACTAATGTCTTGAGGACCGGTGGAATCAGCTGAAGAAACACCGTCAGTCGTTCCGCATGAAGTGCAGATCATTCCTAACGATAATAACAATACTATTGGAAATTTTTTCATGTCATTTCCCCTCCATGCGGATATGTTGCACTAGACAACGCAAATTTCAATGGTTGTTTTCAATAAGTTGATAAAATCATCGGAAAACGTTTTAAGTGCACTGAAACTAACAAAACGGCGGCAAAACGCAACATTAGACGAAGAAACGACGTTTTAGATTATGCGGCGTTCTTCTCTGGATAAGTCTCGGTTATAAAATTCACGCGTTTCCTTTCGGCGAATGATTCCGCCCTATAGGAAACCATGCCTTCCTTGCTTCCATCCTGGTAATCGAGTTCATAAGAACCGACGTTCTCCATTTCGATCGCATATTCCTTATCGACTGGTATATAGCAAACGAATGTCTTTAACCTTGAGCCATACGAAAGACTCCCGTTCTCATAAAGCAATCCGTTTGACAAACCGGCAACGATCTTTCCCTTTGCGTCTTTTATCGTTATTACCGTGCCGGTATCATCTATAGGAACCGATAAATAATAATAAGAACCGTCATTATGATATTCTCTGGCGGATTTATTGTAATTCGGGTCAAGAGCCATCAAGTGGCTAAGGCAAACTTCCGGATAATGAGCGGAGACGATCGCTTTGACATTCTCAGAAGAGAGCATCGCAAGAAAATAGTCGATGTGATTCAAAAGGGTCTTGCCGATAGCAACAACAAGGGCTTTGAGACTACCAAGCAACGAATTGACATCGATATCGTAACCCATCGAGATAAAGGCCGCCCTCAAGACGTGAAGCAAATCGCTCACAAATGCAGATTGGTCATATAACAAATTGTTTAGAAGGATATCTATGCCGTCGTAATTTATAAGCGATTTAGCCATCGCCACGGCTAAGTTCATGAAGCTGAACTTCGCCCCGCCGCCGTTATAAAAGATTTGGAAGACGCTCCGAAGTCCGCTTTGGATGTTACTCACGTAATTCGCTAACGATTGAACGCCTTTGGTCGTAAGCTCGCTTACGAACTCGTCTAGGAATAGCCCGGATGTCCAATTGACGCGCGTATAGGAATTCTCCAGAACATTGAGCTTCGCATTGCTTCCTCTAAACATATCGAAAGATGAAATGAGATATTCGCCTAGCTCGCTCCGATCGTCCAAATCATTGTAAAATCCCTGCATTTTGGGCTTATATTCCGAATAATCGCTATTCCTTACAGCATCTGGCAAATAATAATCGACGCCATATCTCGTGAACCTAAAGTCCGACATCGCGACCTTAGGGACGAGGTCGTTATGATTGATGACGTTATGGATGTTGGAATAGATTTCGCTCTTGGGGGAAACACTCTCCTTGAAGGACGCCCCTTGTGGCGCCTCAAAGCAATATGAATAAAGATCCTTTTTCGTTATGGTTACGTTTAACCCTTCGAATAACGGCTTGCCTTCTTCGATGCTTTGATCGATTCTCCCCGAAGCGAGGTTATTGGTCGCGCCACCCCTAGAATACCCTACCGTCCATATCTTTAATGCGCCTTCGATGCTCTTTTCCTTAAGGTATTCCCCCAAGGAATCGAGATATATGCTGGAAGCTTGATAGAAACCAAGATGCTGTTTTATCTCTTCGCCATCGCCAAGGGTAAAATTGCTCGCCCATTCCATCTCGTAATTGCCACCCCTCACTCCGACCGCGACAAGGGTATATTCGCCTAGTTTCTTATGTCCCATCACGACCCCTAAGGAATCGGCTGTCGGTTTCTCTTTGTAATAGATATTCGCATCGATATCCGAAAAACCGGCGTTCTTTAAGAATTCCTCGGCGTTGCCATAACAATGCTCATAGTGGAGATCGGCGTTACTGCTTGCGAAACTCGCCATGGCGAAACATAGGCTGGAAGTAGATAGGGAAGGGTTATATATCGAGGAATCCTCAGTAAAATAGTCATCCGTATAATAAACGGTGCCTTGATAATCGTTAGAACGCCCTTGCGGATAATGGAAAGTGAAGCCGTCCTTTCCGCTTGGAGAACATGAGCAAAGAGAAATAGAGAGGATGGTTAAGGATAAGAGAACGTTCTTTTTTTTCACGGGCATATTGTAGCAAAGAAAGAAAAGGCGATAAAAAGAGATGTAGCGGATGGTATACTCTTATCCATATGGAAAATGCCGTCTCCTATAACGAATTCCTATATCGGGAAAGAGAAAAAAAGCATCTTTCCAAAAAGAAATTCGCCAAGTTCCTGAAGATCCCCTATCTCTTTTACATCTACTATGAGAATGGCTACGTCAAGCCATCAAAGAAATACGTCGATAAAATATCGGCCGCGTTAGGAGTCGATTATTCAATATATTTGGAAGGAATATCATCCTATCCAACGCCACAAAAGGAGAAAGACACCTGGTTTGAGAAGATATATAAGAAGCTTCTTGGAAAGCTAGGCGTAAGAATCGCCGTGCTGGCTTTCCTATTAGCCTCTGTTTCTTTGACCATAACGGGTTTCGCCAAATATTCGTATGTGATGAAAGACCCCTCCTCCTTCTATAGCGAGAAATACCTTTCCTTCTCCTATGCGATGCGAGAGAAAGGAACAGCGACCTTCTCATTGCTTCATGAATTCGAAAGAGTGCAGATCAATGAGCGCAAAGACAACGAGTTCGTATCGATCAGCGCATCAAACGAGAACTTCGCCTTAAGGAGCTTAAGCGCGTATATCAACTATAAGACGGACGATGGGAATATCTATTACATCGTCTCGAATGATATAGAGAAGGTTTCAACCTCGCTTACGGTAGAATACACCGATTCGGCAAACTTAGAGAAATATATCGGCACCTTCAATAGAGAAGGCAAAGGAAAGCCGTTTGTTTTAAGCGAAACGATAACGATAGATGGGGCAGGCATACTTGAAAAAGGCGAAATCTATAGCAAAACCGCCACGAAAATGATTTCGCATATCGATGATATCGATAATGAGTTCACTTCCTTGATTAAGAATAAGCTGAGTTTAGAATACGATTTCTTCGATGAACTATTGATCGATTTATGCGAAGGAGGAGCCAAGAACTACCAAGAGGAGATAACCTCCTTATGCATGGGGATCGGCGGGACGATTTTGACTGGTTTCTTCCTCTTCTTGATTCTTTTCTCGATTTTCTTCGGGAAAAGGAAAAAGAAAGAAGAAAAAGACGAAGTGGAAATCGTCCGCGGAGAGGAAGAAACGATAGAAAGAAACTTAAGGGAGCCGAAAAAGGATATTCGATTCTTCCCCTTTATCCCCGAGACCGTCTTCGAAATCGTTGGCATTTTCTTAGTCTTCTTTGGTTCGTTACGGATCGTCAATTATGCATTGATGCTATTCACCAACGTCTCTTTCGAGCAAAACGGCTTCAATGCGCTGAGTTTGCAATTATTCATGTACTTCACCGTCGGGATGTTCCTTCTATATTTCATCGATTTCGATATCTTCCTTAACGACAAACGAAGCCTTCGCAATTTCTTCTTATACGGAATCGTATTCCTTGGGTTATATGTGGTGGAAGCCACTCTCGCGGAGTATTTAGTCAAGACCAAAGGAGTCGCCCAGATAGTCGATTACTTCTATGTTGTGCCAAATAACTTCGGGACCATCTCCTGCTATTTCGGCGTGATGGTCTTCCTTTTCTATGAGCCGAAATGGGCCAACACGAAGAAGAAGATGATCATATATAGGTGTTTGGCCCTGCTTCCGATTCTTTGGATTCTCATCTCCTCCTTAATCTTCCAAAACTACCGTAACTGGGGATTGAAACTAAATACATGGCTCGTCTATTTCTTCGATTCCGAAAGACCACAGTTCTCTTTCCTTTGCGTCTCCTATCTCATCGGCTTATATTTTCTTAGACTCTATTACAAGCTTAGATACGGCGTTAAGAATGCCGAGAGGATGTTTAACGGCAACAGATTCTACTTCCTAAAAAACATCCTGATTTGCGTAATCATCGCAATTCTTTCCCTCACCGAATACCTCTTAAGGAATACTGGCCACAATATCAAAGCGTTAGGCGGATATTGGCAGATCATATATCTCGTCCCTGGGCTTCTCTTCTATCACCCGCATTTCGGGCGGAGAAACAAAGTCGTCGATTATCTAACGCTGATTCTCTATGGTCTCTTCTTCGGAATCGGCTATCTAGTCGCCGGATTCCTCATTATCGGATTCATTCTTTCATAACTCGTCATATCGAAAAATAGCCGCAAAACGCCAACGAAAACAAATATTAGGCCTTAAAATCGCTTGCCCTCACGCGCCTAAATGCATTGAATGCTCTTCATGACGTTTGGGTCGTTCAAATTCAAATTTATTTTCTTCGATTCACAAAATCTCTCTATCACAGCCCCATTATCCAACGAATGATAAGACTCATATAGGGAATAGAGTTCTTCCGGTTTTATTTTTTTGTAGAAAACGGTCATCGGGATACCACTGGCGCAAACAAAATATTGCATGATGTATCCAATCCAAGACATGACGAAAGACGGATATATATCCTTCCCTCGGCTCAGCTTCTTTTCTTTTTCGATTATCTCGTAAGCGGCTGGGACGTCTAGCGATTCAAAAGCGAACGCCTAAATTGAATCCTTTCCCAAAATCCTTTTTCCCCTCGCTATAAGAAATTGATGGATGGCCATGGAGCTCGCTTTTTGAGCCACGAAAAAGAAGAAGGTGATTGGTTTGAAGAGACGAGGCGCATGTCTTTTCCTTTACCTTATTTAGATATATGCCCGTCTCGTACGCTTTGTTATATAGTTTTTCCAAGGCTTCATAACTCGGAATCGTTTCATCATTCTGCCATCTATTTAGCGTCATGCGTGACACACCAATGAAGTCGGCGAGTTCGTTTTCAGTTATCCCCAATATTATCTTTATGTATTTGAGATCTTTTTTGAAATTGAAATACTTTGTAACATCCTCATCAAATATCTTGTAACGCATGTTACACTCTATTTTAATGGCAAAAGGAACAAGGCACAAAAGAATCGATGATTGCTACTCTTTTATGCTGTTGTTATTGTCACTTTTATTTTCTAAAGCGTTCAATTTGGCCTTTAACTCTTCGATTTCTTTGTCTTTCGCTTCGCTCTTTTTGGCTTCTTTCTCTATTTTGGCCTTATTTTTGTTTCCGATTACGATATAGATGATCTTGGCTATTTCGAATATGCATATTGCACTTGAAGGGAGAATAACGAGGAGCAAAGTGCCAAGCTTGCTTGAAACGAAGAAATATATCTGTCCGAGGAAAGGAGAAACATAGGATACCTTTCCGATGATCTCACCGGTTCTGCCATCGCTATAAAGCATCTGATAATCGCCCGCTCCCTCGACTGCGTCTCCTTTGAGTTTGTATTGATAGGTGCCATCGCTTAAGAGTATAGGATCCTCTATTATCCTATGGGTGATCGTCGTGTTATTTAACGACGCATAATTAAATGTCAAAACATCGCCTTTCTTTAACGACGAATAGAATTCATCCTCTTTCCCATCCTTTATCAAATCGATTTTGATGAGGGATTTGATGGGGATATTTTGAATTTCGTACTCTTCTTGTTTCTCTCCGTCCATCGATCCGGAAAGAACAACCAAGAATTGCGAATCAAAGAATCTTCCATTGGTTATGCGACTCGTCAACGAGAAAGCCGCGATTAACAAAAAAATGGAGAACAAAGAATAGAAAACGATGTTCCCTATTTTCTTGCCCAATTTGGTTTTTTCTTTTTTCGGTTTACTCTTGTTTTCTTCTTCCATGCTGGATAATGGGTGTGAGGGAAATCCCCCACACCCAATAATGAATGACTTAGTCTTTGGCTATGTCAATAACGACTGGCGACAAGAAGTGATTATTCGATATTTAATTCGTAATCGACTCCTTCATAGACCGCAAAATTCGCACCAATATCATCACCGGTAATGGCCACGCCATTCTTTTCGAACGTGCAACCAGTAACGTTGACAGTGCAATCGGCCCTCATATAAACGAAATATTCTTTTGCCGTACCTTTTTCTGTTGCGATAATCTTGCAGTTTAAAAGGTTTATTTCAGACCCGGCTGCAGCAGTCTCAACATTAATAACCGCAAAGTCGTCATCAGAACCAGACCATTTATTTAGCCCTGTAAGCGTGCAGTTCTCAAATGTTAATTTAGAATTCGCGGTCCAAGTCTGGGAAGCGCAATAACCTGTGATATCGCTGTTTTTAACGACCAACTCAACGTTACCACTGTTGCTAGCGACATTAACTGAATAGTGATCGGCGTTGCAAATGCAATTATCCAACACCAATTTGACATTTCCCGTGTTACCGCCAATAGAAATTCCTCTTTCAGCACCAGGAGCATCTAAGTTAACGTTCGTTAATGAAACAGTAACGTCTTCACTAAGACTATTGATGTTCATGATGCGTTGAGAAGAACCAGCAGCGGCTTTTAAAGTTTTGCCATTGCCATAGATAACGACATCTTTTGTTACTCCGATAGTCGAATCGAGTTCGATGTCGTCGACAAGCGAAACCGGTTCGCCCGCTTCAAGCGCGGCTTTAAAATCATCAACGGTCGAAACATCCATCGGATAACCGACTGCATTGCCTTGAACGGCTTCGATTCGGCAAGAAATCGAACAAGATTTCTCTTGATAATCGTTTCCGGCATCGGAAGGAAGTTCAATGCTAACAGGGATGACGATTGGCTCTGAACCGACTTCGAGTTTCTGATAATCGCTAGCGGCACGTTCACCGTCGAATTCATTGGAATTGATCTTGATATTCAACCCAGAGAACAACCCGGCATCCGTCAAAGATTCGATGACAGTTCTGTATTTGATCGCCACCGTCGATTCATTTGCGACTTTGAGCTCGAATTCGACTTTGTCTCCAGGAGTGATATTGCTTAAGGAGACGTTCGTGCCACTAATTGCAACGGTCCCGCCGTTTGTGAACGCATCGGCGCTGGCGAGCTCTGCGACTTCTCCGCTTTCGGCGTCGAGGGAATAGAGCTTAAGATTCTGGATCTCAGCCTTGACGGCGACTTTGCCCGCAGTAACGGTGACGTTCGCGTCGGCTTCGCTAGTGAACAAAGCGTACGTGGTGCCGGCCGCTATGCCACCAAATGCGACAGCAGCAAGAGCAGAAAGCATAATTGTTTTCGTTAATTTTGTGTTTTTCATTGATGTTACCTTTTTAGAATATCTTTATTCGTATGTTGCAGTATCGGACCATGTGTTGGTGTAATAATTGCCATACCACGTGCCCGTTCTTTCATCGCCATCGACAAGCCATTTTGCATCGTTTGCAAGAACTACTTTCGTATGGGAAGCGCTGGCGATAAAACTGATTTCAATGTTGCCATTCAAAGTGCCGGCTTTGACGTTGATCAAATGGGTTCCCGGGCCACGAACGCGACCGATAGCAGAGATTGACGCATAGTCGTCGCCGTTCTCATCATCGATCGATAGATCGGCTTCTAGGGTTTGGCCGATTAATCGGCCCACGACGGCTTCCAAAGCAGTGATCGTTCCAGTCCCACCAGCACAATTAGTGACTTCACCAGTAGTAAAGTTTCCAATCACGCCACCGGCAATATTTTTGGCAGTGACGTTGCCGCTATTTTTGCATGAAGTAAGAATAGCTGTACCATTCGAAGCACCGACAATGCCGCCGGCGCAGTCCTCGGCCGAAGTGACGCCCCCGGTATTTTCGCAATTAGCTAATTCGGCTCTACCTCCATTGGCAACAGCCATTGGGACGAGTCCGACAATGCCACCGGTATTACCTTTCCCTTTGATCTCGCCATTATTTTTGGAGTTCTTGATAACTCCTTTCGAACCGCTCATATAGCCGACAATGCCACCGGTATACGATTCGGTTGATGATCCAATTGTCGCAGTGTTTAAGCAATCTTCGATTAAGGTGTCGCCGCCACCATTAACGAATCCGACTATTCCGGCAGTGCCGGCGTTACCGCCGGTAACAACACCGTTGTTTACGCAATTCTTGATGACACAACCGGATGCATTAGTTAAAGAAACGATACCACCCGTTTTCGCCGTGCCAGTGACTTCGACATTTGATGTGCAATTTTCGATCGTCCCTTTGTTCATTCTGGCGACGATTCCGGCAGCATTTTTGCAAGAAACCGTTCCATTGACAGTCAAATTTTTGATAACAGCATCGCCATCGATTGCACCGAAAAGCGCGCCATAACCATCATTAACCTCCGTATTGGCAGTTTCAGCCGTCACGTTTAAACCGTTAATAGCGTGATTGTTCCCATCGAATATAGATGTGAATTTATTTGTTCCTTCTTTTTGGCCAATCGGCGTCCAAACGGTGTTTGGATCTAAATTGATATCATTAAGAAGAGAAATCTCTTCATATTCGTCAAGCGATGAGCCTTCGTTTACTAAGGTTGCCAACGTTTCAAAGTCACCATCGCTATATATATTCAAGGCGTTTTCATTTACTTCCTCTACTTTAGTGTTGCCTTGCACCGCCTCGAGTTTGATTGAAACATCACACGCTTTTCCTTGATAGCTATTATCTCTATCGCTCGGAAAATCGATCGTTATAGGAAGAGTTTCAACCTCCGTTTCTTCGCTTACGGGTTCGAGTTCGGTGTAGGGAGAAATAATTGTGAAACCATTGCTCCAAGTGGATTCGCCAACCGTAACAACTAATCCATTAAAAAGGCCGGTATCATTATTTTTTTGAATAATCGTGCGGTATTTGGATTTGACGTTGCTCGAATTGAGAACCTTGAGGTCAAAAGTGACCTTATCGCCAGGAGTGACATCGCTTAATGAAATATTTAAATCAGTAAGAATAGCGCTCCCACCGTTGGTAAATGTATCAGCACTAGCAAGCGCAACCGCTTCTCCGCTTTCGGCGTCGAGGGAATAGAGCTTAAGATTCTGGATCTCGGCCTTGACGGCGACTTTGCCGGCGGTAACGGTGACGTTCGCGTCGGCTTCGCTAGTGAACAAAGCGTACGTTGTGCCGACCGCGACGGCCCCGAACATAAGGGCGGCCGATGCGGATAATACCAAAGTCTTGGTAATCTTTTTGTTCATTTTATATTTTTCCTTTCTTCTATCGTTTTGATAGAACTCATTTCATTTCTTATTCGACGACCTGCGTGCAATTTAGACGCATAGCGAAGGAAATGTCCTTGCTTTGCATTTCGTTGCCGATCGCATTGGCGTCGAAGGAAAGTTTTAGGGAGAATGTCATCTCCGCACCTTTCGCAAGATCCCCTAAATCCACCGAGCGAAGATCGCCCAAGGTGAATGAGGCTTCTTCCGTCCCTTCTTTGAGACATTTGACGGAAACGTTATCCAACCAACTGACGTTAGAAACCGTCTCCTCACCGTCTTTCACCGCGATATTAAGTAGCGAGAAAGCCGTTTCGAAAGCAGTGCCGCCGGTATTGGACAGCGTAAATGTGGATTCAACCTCACTTCCGGGGACGATGGAATCAAGATTAAACGCCTCAGCGCCGTTCTCGGTTAAGTCAAGAACGCTGTTATCGACCTTTTCCTCGAGATATCCACTGTCGTTAAGAACCTTTTGTTTTAGGTTGGTCCTACGGAAAGAGAAATTGAGATTGCCCACTTTGACATGGGTGACGACGCTTAGGCTGCGATTGAATAAAGCGTACGTGCCGCCAATCGCGCCAACTAGCCCTATCACCGCAAATCCAGAAGCGATCAATAGTCCTTTAATGTGCTTGTTTTTCATCATCTTCACCTCCTTTCTTATGTGTTTTGTTCATAACCTTTTTTCTGCTTGAATCATCCTGATAGAGGATGCAAGCGGAGAGAATTCCGTCTTTCTTTTCGGAATCCCCTTCTTTATAGACGAGTGGGTAAGCCCTCACTCGATATAAACCATCTGTTTCCGTCCTCTTCTCGGCTTCTTTCTTGTTTTGGATGACGGAATCCGCGCCAACATAGGTTAAGAAGCCCACTATTGCCAACCCGAGAATAACGACGCTTATAATCACAATCGCCATAACCGCTTCCCTTCCTCCTAATCTCCAATCCTCATATGCATCGTGAAAGAAAAGGACAAATTCTCATAAGTGGACGGAACATCCTTGCTTAGGAGATAGCAAAAGGAGAAGGAAGTGTCTTTCCCAACGGACGTTATGAACGTCATCGGCTTCTCTTCGGTCGCATTCTTTATGGAAGAGATCGTCCCTTGCTCTTCTTCGCCTTTCTCTATTGATAACGATAAGTATTCGTATCCATTACCGGAAAACGAGTCGAAGTAAACGGAAGTGTTGCACTCCGCTTCAATAGTTTTGGACACCGAAACAATGAGTTTGCGGGATTCTCCTGGAAAAAGAGGATTGGCATCGTTAGAGAGATGCACCTCCTCATCGACGAAAGTCACATCCGGGTTTTTGGAAGGATCCACACTTTGGTACTGCTCATTGAAAAGATAGCAAACCGGTAAGGCAATAGAAGCCGCCATGACCAATCCAGCCAAGGTGAACAAAGTAGCGATGACGCCTTTCTTAACCATCTTCTACTTCCCCTCCTCCATCATGTCGGAGATAAGTTTCACCGCGCGACGCATAGATAAGGAACTGCGCACGCGAAGCAATGACGGCGTATCTTGATAGGCTCTCTTATCGCTGACGTCTTCAAGCGGAATGGCGGTATCGTCGTATTCGTCTTTCGACACGGCGAAATAGCATCTTAAAGTCTTACCGACTATAGACATCTTCAAATACGTTTTTCGCCCCAAGTGATAGGTGGCGGCATTCTTCGATATTCTTTCTTTTAAGTTATGTTCGATGGCAGCTTTTCTGATTTCTTTGTAATTTCCCTTGAGATCTGCAGGGCTTTTCTTAAGTTTTTCGGAGAATGTCTTTCTCTTTATGTCAGAGAACGGATCCTCTTCTGAAGATTCTTCCACCGGCGCAGGCCCCACACTTTGTTCGTTGACCGTTTCTTGTTTCTCTTCGGCTTCTGGTTCTTGTTTATTTGGGACAATCGGTTCTTTTTTGGCCTCTTCCTTCTTTATCTCGATTGGTTCTTCAACGGAAACATGAGGCAATGGAACATTGGCCGATAAGTCGACTATCAAAGCGTCATCACCTTTTCGGCAATAGAGAACGTAATTGGCGCATAGCAAAGAGAGACGGTACGCTTTTTCGGGATCGCCACCTTTTTGAAACAAGGAATCCTTCATTGCGGCGTCATGCTCATCTTTGTGCTTCTCTATGTAATCTTCTATTTCGACTTGGTGGGCGGAGATATACGCTTCGGCTATGCCTTCGAAAGCGTTCTCAAAGAACTTTTCGGCGCCGTTGGTGGCTAGACCACTAAAGTACTGGGCGCAAAACGGATCGATTCTATCTTCGAAGAAAGCGAAAGCGGAATCGGCAAAAGGAGAAGCGCCTTCTTTGCTTTTGATCAAATGGCATTTAAAACCGCAATTGGCATTCTCCATTTTTCGTCCTCCAAAACTAGACTCGCATTCTCTTTGCAAAGGATAAATCTTTCATATGATAATCCCCCCCCCTGAAAAGTCAATATATCTTTACAAGTCCGCCATTTTTTCATGCATTTACACGAATACTGATATAACATCAAAAAAATAAAAAATTATGCGCAAAAAGCGCATCGATTTGTATTCAAAAGGCTTGGAGCCGCAATTACTAATTTGGATTAAAACGGTTAATGAACGAAGAAAAAACGCATTTGGAACAAAGAAGACACAAAACTATTGTCATAGACGATTCGCGCTTTGCTCAGCTACATAAGCAATAAAGGGCGAACAAACGTTTCGCCTTTACTTACGAATCCGCCAATTGCGGTCATTTTCCCTCTCTTCGTTGTTGTGCGGGGCATATTTCTCTAACATCACCTCGATAATGCTATTCATGTTCGTGCTCCTTCTCGATAAGTTTTATCAACAATTTAAAATTTGTTTTGTCATATAATCCAGCCAGCCTCTTCATCAATCCAAAATCACACGAACCGAATTCGTCTTCGTCGATTCTCTTATCGACAAACAACAATTCCTTAAGATCTTTGACGCTTCTAACCACCCGCCACTTACACAAAGAATCGAAATTGAAGAATTTTCCAAATTCATCATTCGTTCCTAGATTGATCATCATCAAATCCGATATGAAACGTTTCATGTCCCATTCGTTGGGGTTTCGCGGGGAAATATGAGTGTAAATACCCAACACGTTTATTGCGGTCTCGCATTCGGTGAAGTTTGCAAGTGGCACAACCAAAACGCCGTTTTCTCTTTGGCAGGCACAGCTTGTAGCGATTATAACCATCAAGAACCTGGTTTCTTCAATTTGACGCTTTGGCAACGAATCGTTTGTCAATTTGGCAATATCCACGTAAACCCGACATTCGCTATTTCATTTGAACGCTCATAGGACGGCGCCCTCAATCCATTAAACAATTTTATACATTCGATTTGCGGCATATAAAAAACCTGTTTTTGTATGCTGATACAGCAGAGATATGTTTCAAATCTCCACATTAATGAAATTTTCAATTATTATTTCAATTTAAAATTCTAAAAAGTTGCGTATTTATCGAACTATTTCTTGATTTCCAACTTTACGGCGGTTTCTACGTGCGGCGTGCGCGGGAACTGATCAATCGGTTGAATTTCTTCTATCGCATAACCCTTTTCTAAGGCTTTGAGATCTCTTGCCAGAGAAATTGGATTACAAGACACATACACAATCTTTTTCGGTCTCAACGACAAGGTGGATTCAATGAACTCCTCACTGCATCCTTTCCTAGGTGGATCAACGAATAAAACATCAAAATCAGTCTTTTCTTTGGCGGCCTTGGCCATATACGAAGACGCATCATCGACGATTGCCTCATAATTTTCGATCCCGTTCGCTCTAGCATTCTCTAAAGCGTTTGTCACCGCTTCGGGAACGACTTCGACCGCCTTAACGGCTTTGGCTCCCATTTTGGCGGCGATAAGTCCAATCGATCCGGTCCCCGAATAGGCATCTAAAACAATGTCATTTTTCGATATATTCGCAAAATCCATGGCGGTTTTGTAGACGATTTCCGCCATTTTGCTATTAACTTGGAAAAATGAATTGGGAGATATCTCAAAGGTTATCCCGCAAAGCTTTTCCTTTAAGCGTTCTGGACCGTATGCATGAATGAATTTTGGCCCCAAGATGACATTCGTGTCTTTGTCATTCACATTGATGAAAAAACTCGTGATTTCGGGCATCTCTTTTTTGATCTCATCGACTATCGGCGTTCCGCTTATGGTGTCTTCATGAACGATGAGAACCAACATTATGTTGTCGAAATATTCGGCCGTTCTTATTAAAGCGTGCCTGAGTATTCCCTTCCCTTTGTCTTCTTCGTAAGCGGTCACTCCATGTCTTCTAAGTATGGGGAGAAGCTTTTCGAGCACATCTATCGCTCTCTTGTCGCTAATTGGGCAGTCGGAAAAAGGAACGACATCATGGCTCTTTTCACGATAAAAACCATATATCAGATTACCGTGCTTATCATTACCGAACGGGACTTGGGTCTTATTTCTATAGCCATACGGCACATTCATCCCAATCGTGTCTAGGACTGGGGCATTTATGCCCATTCTCTTTAGTTGCTTGGCAACGAAATCTCTCTTCCATTCTTTCTCCTTGTCGTAGGAAAGAGACTGAAAGGCGCAGCCGCCACACGCGCTATGAATCGGGCATAAGGGTTCTATCCTAAAGGGCGATGGCTTGCTTAAGGACACGAGTTTCCCGAAATATGAGCCGTTTCGTTTATATGTAATCTCCACTTCACCTTCGTCTAAAGGCAACATAGAAGAAACGAAAATCGCATTATCCATGGCAAAAGCCACGCCTTTTCCTTCAAAAGAGGAATCAACGCATTTGACGGAATACCTGTTTCCTATCTTTATGCTATTGTCGTTCTTCATTTTTTGAGTGTCCTTTTATACGTGGTGAATCTCTCGTCGAATTCTTTGACGAATGAACTTCTCATCGGCTTTTCAAGTTTGACAAATCCCACCAGCCCAGTCGGTTTCAAAATCTCGTAAGCGATCATGAAATCGTTTCTTTCCTCCGATTGATTTGGAACGTCTATCTGATTCGGAGAACCCAAAATCACCATTTTCGTGAATACGCCTATTCTCGTCACCAAGGTCTGTAGTTCCGTTATGTCCATATTCTGAGCTTCGTCGACCATGATAATGCAATCTTCGAATGAACGGCCGCGAAGGAACTCTGGCGCCAAAGGGATGATGTCGTTAGGGAGTTTGCGGTACGCTAACGGCAACGAATCGTCAGAATCGATTGAAATCTTTCTTTTAGGTTTCTTTTCGGATATCGTCTCTCCATCTTTTTTGGAAAAGGCCATTAAATGGTTATAGTTATCCAAAAGAGGACCAAGATAAGGACCGTACTTATCTTCTTCAGTCCCTTTTAGATATCCGAGACGATGACCGATTTCCACCGGTTCTCTGACATAGAAGATGTTTTTGTATTTTTTCTTTTGACCTTTGCCTCTTACTAAGGCAAGAGAGGCTGCCAAAGTGGCAAAAGTCTTCCCAGTTCCGGCCGCTCCAACGCAAAAGACAACAGGCTTTTTAGCAGGATCCTCATTTATCAAACGGATCAATTCGCGTTGCTCGGCGTTGTCTCTAAAGTCAACTCCGAACAATATGTAATTGCTAGAAGATTCGTCTTTTTTCATGACATTCAAAACTCGAAACAGACAATGTTATAAAGAGCAATCTCGTCGAAATGGATGAGGAGGGATCCGCTTTCAACGTCATAGGCGAATTCGATTTCTTTGTGTTCCGGCTCCAAATAAACGCGTTTCGGAGCCTCAATCATCTTGACCGATACCGTAACATCCATCAAAGGAGAAATCTTATTGAAAGAAGAGACGCAAGGGACGCGGTGCGGCCCAAGAAGATTGATCAAATGAAGATATTTCTTGCCGTCCTTTTCTCGATAAACGACCTCAAGTTCGCCTTTGTGGTTATGCATAATCGTTCTTTGAGAGAAAGACAAACAAATGCCGGAAAAGAAATTCTCTAGCTCATAGGTTCTTTCTTTCAAATAAGCTTGCCCAACGTTATGTGGCGCGAGGAGAATCTTTCCTTCGCCGATGGAGATGCTTCCTAAGCCAGGATAACGAACACTCCCTCGAAGGATTGTCGGAGGGGGATTCGTACATTCAACATCCCCGGCAACATCGGCGGGGTAGAGATAGCAAATCTCACTCAACGCCCCTTCTTCTATAAGGGTATATTCATCGCGGACCTCCAAAGACGTTTGCTCATCGCCAATGAAGAATATCGGATGTTTCTCCTCTTTATATGAGACCTTAAGCCCTAATGCTTTGGCGAATATCCTCGCCGTATGGGCGCCCATCAAAAGCAATTCGCCGCCTTCCTCGGCATACTCTAGTAACATACTAACCAAATCAGGCGACAAAATAGTAGAATCGCTTAGCGCAAATCTAGGATATTTCTTAAGCATTTCAAGCGTTAAGTCTTCGCTAGAAACGACGTTTAACGAGGTGCCTTGATCAAGGAGCCCAAGCATCGTGCCATATAGTTCCATGTTGTATGAGCAATCTCGATAGAAAGGAACCGCCAAACAATCGTAATAGGAATCAATCGAATAGAGGATTCCCATATCGGGGACGAAATCGCCGCCATAGCAGAAATTCTTCCTATCGTGGCAGAACTTGGAAACCTCCGCCCAACCGTCTATACCACCAGGATTTAAACACACGTTGGTTGGATCCTGCATGTTATAAATTTGGAATCCACCACCTAAGGCAAGCACGCAAGCGGCCTCTTGCTCGAGCTGAATTACGCCTTTTGTGTGGTGCACAGGAAAGTTGATTCCCCAACTCATGATGTCCCACATCTTGCCAGACATCGCCATGATGCGGCCGTCGAAGCGCGCGCTGTCGACGCTATTGGTAGGAGATAAGTCTCCGGAAACGTAATCGGTGAAATCGATTTTTTGTGGGACCCACGCGGTGCTCATCCAGTTGCTCGTGATCATGAAATCGGGATTCGTCTCATGGGCCGCTCGAATGTATTTTCGGACATAATCCAAGAATCCTTTGCGGTTATAATCCAAATAATTTTTAAAGTCATTATCCCCGCATTTTGCAGGCTTTTTGTGATATTTTTCTTCGTATTCATCGGCTGTGCGCTTTGAATAATCGACGTATACGGCCCAACACTCACCATCCACCCAAGCGCCATCGATACGGTATTTCTCAATCAATTCCTTTAGCTGCGGTATAAGTTTCTTATCGACATATGGTCCGAAAACGGACATGCGATCCGTCGTCTTTCCTTCTTCCGTGGCAATCGTCCAATCTGGATGGTCTAAGGCCGCTTTCATGTCCCAAACGCCAGAATAGTGGGAATATAAAGGCACGCCATATTCTTTGGTCACTTTCCGCCAATCGGCTAAAAGATCATTTACGAGCCCGGGCGCGCGGTCCGCCACGTCAGTCATATAAGAAGCGTATCCCGGATGGCCTTTCGTGTCGCACTGAATGAAATCTGGTTTGACCTTCTTGATGATTTCCCGAAGGATCGAAGGATCGAAGTTCTTGCCAATATCCTTCGTTTCTTTGCAAGCGTGATAATCGAAATGAAGACCGAAGAAGCGTTCCTTTTTGCTCATGCCCTTACCTCATTATGAATTCTAACTTGCATTAGGCGGCCGCTTTTTCTTTCGGGGCAGCCATAAGCTCCTTGATAAACTCAACCTCTTTCGCGGCGTCTAAGCGCGGGAATAAAGGCGTGGCCTTTTGAATGACAACACCACCGAGCTTTCCGAACGCAACGGCCGATTCGTAATTACGTAATTCCACAGGAACATTAAGTTGCTCAAGAAGCGATTCGCTCTTGGTGACCAAGATCGGAGAAAGGAGCATGCCGGTTAAGAACAAAACATTGGCCAAATGTGACATGCAAGAAGCGAGTTCTTTCTTTTTGCTCTCGTCTTTGGCCATATTCCACGGCTCGCTCGCTTGAATATACTTATTTGCGGCATCAACCAAATCCATGACCGCCGCATAGGCCTCCGTGACTTTAAGGTCATCATTAAGCTGTTCATACATAATGACCGTCTTCTTGGCCAAGGTCGTCAAATCTTTGTCTAGTTGAGTGACATCGCCTTCGAAAACAGGGATGACGCCATCGAAATATTTGCCGATCATCCCAAGCGTGCGGTTTAAAAGATTGCCAAAATTATTGGCCAAATCCATATTCAAACGCTCAACGAATTGCTCGGGCGTGAATTCCCCGTTTTGTCCAAACGTGATTTCTCTCGCCAAGTAATACCTAACCGCATCGACTCCGAAGTGTTCGACGAGCGGGGGAACCGGTATCACATTTCCTTTGCTCTTGCTCATCTTGCCGTCTTTCATCATCATCAAGCCATGAACGAATACGCGGTTTGGCTGTCTTAGTTTCAAAGCGTCCAAGAACATCGGCCAATAGATGGTATGGAATCTGGTGATGTCGGCGCCTATGACATGAACGATTTCCGTCTCTGGATCATTCCAGAATTTTTGGAAATTGGCATCGTCGTCTTGCAAATATCCAAGCGCCGATATGTAGTTCGTCAAAGCGTCCAACCAGACGTATATAACGTGTCCTGGCGCTTCTTTGACTGGGATTCCCCAATCAAATGAGGTTCTAGTGACACACAAATCGTTCAATCCCGGCTTGATGAAGTTGTTTATCATTTCGGTTTTGCGATTTTCGGGGGTTATGAACTTTGGATTATTTTCAAAAATGCCCAGCAAATCGCCAACGTATTTTTTGCAACGGAAGAAATATGCACTTTCTTCTTTCTTCTCTACCGGCCTATGGCACTCCGGGCAAAGATGGTCTTCGCCTACTTGGGTATCGGTATAAAAGGTTTCTTCATGAACGCAGTACCAACCACTATAGGAGCCAAGATAAACATCGTCGTTTTCCAAAAACTTCGAGAATATTTTCGAGACGGTTTCGACGTGTCGCTTATCGGTGGTTCTGATGAAGCCGTCATAGGATATCTTCATCGTGTCCCATAACGAAATGAATTTCTTAGATATCTCATCGACGAATTCCTGAGGAGACACGCCTTTGGCTTCGGCGTTGTCTTGGATTTTTTCACCATGCTCATCTAAACCAGTCAAGAAAAAAGTATCATATCCCCTTAATCTTTTTCCTCTAGCGATGATATCGGTAAGGGTCGTGCAGTATGCGTGTCCAAGATGTGGGGAAGCACTTGGATAATAGATCGGTGTCGTAATATAGAATTTCTTGCTCATAAATAAACCTCGCGCTTTTTTCCTTCGCCATTATAAATGGCTTAAAGGAAAAATACACCAAAGACAAGATACGCGCTTAAGAAATATTATATTTCTTCTGGGCCTTCAGAATGAAAATCGCGTAGCAACAATTATAGAAAACACTGGCAACATAATCTGTGCTTTCTAAAACTAACCCTGCCTTTTGATGGATCCGATAGATTCGGGGGGTCTTCCTCCCCTCCATCCTCCTCTTGCACTCAGGGAATACCTCATCCAATGTGTGGACGATCTCCATCGGATGGATCTATAAATCAAGGCCGTTGCTGACGCGGCAAAGCCCCTTTTCGTCTTTTTTTCGCGTAGATTCCCATGGTTTCGACGCTCCTTATGACGCTTATAAGTCGTATAGTCAAAATCACAAAACCCAAATAAGCAATTTAAATAGGCGAAAATAAGGAAAGCCACAAAAGATAAAATCTCTCAGCACACGCATAAAACAAAGAATGATGGCGAAGATGAATAAATATTTAGTGGTATGATTAGCGAGGAGGTAAGAACTGATCATGAACGAAACCTTAGAGAAAATTAAAAAAATCAAACTCGTTCCCGTTTTGGTCATTCAAAACGAAAAAGAAGCCATCGAATTGATGGACGGGCTTGTGACTGGCGGAGTGCCGGTTATGGAAATAACCTTCCGCACCGCATATGCAAAAGAAGCAATAAAATTAGCTAATAAAAGGTATCCGGATGCCGCGGTTGGCGCTGGAACGGTTTTAAATGCCAAACAATGCGAAGAAGCTATTGCTGCTGGTGCAAAATTCATTGTGTCGCCAGGGCTATCGGAAAACGTCTACAAAGTCGCGAAAGCGCACGGAATACCTTATATCCCAGGAGTCGCTACCCCTACCGAAATCATTCAAGCTCTCGATCTTGGACTAAATGAAGTGAAATTCTTTCCAGCCGGCGTCTATGGCGGAATTAAAGCGATTAAAGCGATTGGATCGGCGTTCCCCGGCGTTTCGTTTATGCCAACCGGAGGAGTCGACCTAACGAACCTTTCGGAATTCGCCAAGGAAAAGAAGATATTCGCTATCGGCGGTTCGTTCCTAACCAAAGGGGATATAGTCTCGAATTGCCAAAAGGCGTTATCAATAATCAAGGAGGCCTCAATCAATGGCTAAAATCGTCACCTTCGGAGAGATAATGCTTCGTCTTTCCTCTCCATTGAATTCGCGTCTTATTCAATCGTCCTCTTTCGACGTCCATTATGGTGGCGGCGAGGCCAACGTCGCAGTAAGCCTTGCCAACTATGGGCATGAGGCTTATTTCGTAAGCAAGATTCCAAATAATCCAATCGGAGATGCGGCGATCAACTCATTAAGAAAATACGGAGTCAACACTTCGCTCATGACAAGAGGAGGAGATAGACTTGGCATCTATTTCCTTGAGACCGGCGCATCGATGAGAGCATCGAAAGTCATTTATGACCGCGCTCATTCCGCGATTGCGGAAGCCGCTTTAGAGGATTTTGATTTCGATAAGATATTCGAAGGGAAGGATTGGTTCCATTTCACCGGAATATCGCCTGCCTTAAGCAAAGGAACGGCTAAAATCGTCGAAAAAGCCTGCATGGCGGCCAAGAAAGCCGGTTGCATCGTTTCTTGCGATTTGAACTTCCGCAAAAAGCTTTGGAGCAAAGAAGAAGCGATTGCCACGATGGTGCCTTTAATGAAATACGTCGACGTCTGCATCGGTAACGAAGAAGACGCCGCCAATTGCTTGGGGTTCGTTCCAGAGGAAACCGATATCACCAAAGGAAAACTCGGAATCGAAGGGTATAAGAAAATCTTCGTCGAGATGCAAAAACGCTTCGGCTTCAAGGCCATCGCCACATCGCTGCGTGAATCCATTTCCGCAAGCGACAACAATTGGAGCGGGCTCTTATATGACGGCAAAGAGTTCTGCCTTTCGAAGAAATACGCTGTGAGAATAGTCGATAGAGTCGGTGCCGGAGATTCCTTCGCTGCCGGCATAATTCACGCCTTAAATAGCAATAAATCCCTGCAAAACGCCATCGAATTCGCTGTTGCGGCATCGGCTTTGAAGCACACGATACCAGGCGATTTCAATCACGTTTCGGCGGATGAGGTCGAAGCGCTTGCGGGTGGCGATGCGTCTGGCAGGGTGCAACGTTAACACTTATCCGAGCACAAAAAAACGAGCTTCTTGCGAGGCTCGTTTTTATTATCTAGGCTAGTCCAAGAATTTTGGATTCACGGTGACGTGATACGGCTCTTGGAGGGCTCTGAAGCCATCATCTGGGATGGTTTGTTTGATACCGCCCATCGACAAGACCTTAACCAAGATCTCCGCGCTCTTTTCGACCGTTTCGGCAAGGCCCCAAGTGTTGTCGAAAGAGTCTCCAGTCACGAAGATGCCATGGTGAGCCCAAATGGCGACGTCATACGTCTCCATGAGTTTGGAAGTCGCTTTAGCGATTTCTTCACCGCCAGGAACCATCCATTTCGTAACGCCAACGCCAGCCGGGAAGATGATCGGGCATTCGGTCATCATTTCCCAGAAACGGTGGCTCCAAACCTTGTCTTCAAGCGGAAGGACAAAGGAAAGGGCAATGCTGTTCACTGGGTGGCAATGATAGACGACGCGATATTTCCCATTTGTCCTCTTCATGACGACTTCAAGATTCATAAGATGTGATGGGAGTTCGGATGTAGGACGGCGACCGTCAAGCATGCCAAAGACTATGCGATAGTTCTCGCCCTTCTCATCCAAATGGATGATGCCGAGGCAATGAAGCGGATCATCGGCCATATTCATCATGAAAGCGCCGGTGCATTTGACCAAGAAATACATGTTGGCCAAAGCCGGAACGGAAGCTCCGATTTTGATCCAAGGAGTCGACTCATCGAAGTTTTCTTTGACGAGTTCGACTTCTTCGTCGATCATGCGATAAGAAAGGTTGCCACCATTTCTTTCGTGCCAGCCTTTGGCGTAGCCATCGGTGCAAAGTTTAATAAACCTTTTTACAAAAGGTGCTTCTAATGCGTACATTCTTTATCCTCTTTTCTTTAATACGTTCTTCTCGTATTCGTCGACTTTCGGCATGATTTCCTCATCCATTCCCTGTCTCTTTAAGTATTCAGACCAAATATCGGAGAACGGCAAATCCTTGACTCTCTCTTCGAGTTCCAATAAGTGAGTAAAATCGCCGGCGTCTTGCAATTTCTTAAGTTCGGACCACGGGGTCAAAAGGGCTTGCAATAAGCACTTTTGAACGCTTCTTTGGCCGATAACCCAAGCGGCAATGCGGTTGATCGACGCATCGAAATAATCAAGTCCCATCACGACTTTCTCTATGGCATCGCAACGGACGATTTCGTTGCAGATATCCTGCATCGTGTCGTCTTTAATAACCACGTGATCGCTGTCCCAGCGGACCGGGCGAGTCATGTGCAAAGCGACTTTCGGATAGAAGCATAGGAGCGATGGAATTTTATCAGCGGCGTTCTCGGTTGGGTGATAATGGCCATTATCCAGCAAGCAATAGACGCCATTCAAGGCTGCATAATTTTGATAGAATTCGCCAGAACCAACAGTGAAGCTCTCTAAGCCGATGCCGAAGACCTTGCTTTCCACGGCATCCATGATGACGTCCTTCGAATATTTGACAGAATAGATCTCATCAAGCGATTTCTTTAAGCGCATGCGTGGTCCCAAACGATCAGCCGGAACATCCTTAAGGCCGTCCGGAATCCAGACGTTGCATAAAGACGCGCTTCCTTGACGCTTGCCGAACTCGGCAGCGATCGC
This sequence comes from bacterium, assembly GCA_963616935.1. Lineage (GTDB taxonomy): Bacteria > Bacillota_I > Bacilli_A > RFN20 > CAG-826 > UBA4951. Next base: position 89,871 of record CAVEMS010000003.1, read on the forward strand.
ACGGCACGCTTTACCGTGTTTCACCCAGAATGAGCGGGTTTTTTCGTCGGGCGAGCTCAAAGTGAGCCCATCTTTCATCATCGGACTGCTGAAGAACGTCGGGTTGAAGTCCAAAGCGATTCCGTTCTCCTTCGACCACGCCATCCACGGCTCGAATTCCTTGATCGAAATTTCATCCATCGGCACCGGTTTTTCACTGACGCCGTATATGGCGTGCAAATTCAAACGCTTGGTGCCAGGCATCATCGAAAACGCGAAATCGATATCCGCTTTAAGCTCATCAAAATTGCGGGCACGTCCAGGATAATTGCCGGTGGTTTGAATGCCGCCAGTCAACGCGCCGCCATTTTGAAGACCGATGACGTCATCGCCTTGCCAGCAATGAACGGAAATCGGAGCCTTCGCAAGACTCTCTAACGCCTTTTCGACGTCAATGCCGTAACGTTCGAATTTCTTTTTGCTTTCTTCAAACATATTGACCTCCAAAAAGTACATATTAAGTATCGCACATACGCGTGCGCTTTGTGAGCACAATAAACACATGGCGAAAAATAGAATTTCAAGCAAATAGTGCGCCTTATGATAAAAGCAATATAACGTAAAAATTAAAAAATCTTCGCAAATCACAAGCGGAAACGATTGTGCTCATTTTTGGAAAAAGAGCCAAAATCGCCAAAGAAATATAAAAACCCCTTACGATGAAAGGAGGAAGGAAATCGTAAGGGGTCGTGGAAGGAAGCTAATTATTTACGGATGTTCTTATACATTGGGCCATAGGCTTCGCAAGCGCGATAGTCTTGTCCTTCAAGATCAGAACCGAATTGTCCCCATGCGGCTGGGCGATAGACGTCCTTGTCTTCGATGTTATGCATCGAAACTGGGATTCTGAGGATCGAAGCCAAGGTCAACAAATCGGCTCCGATATGGCCATACGTGATGGCGCCGTGGTTGGCGCCCCAGTGGTTCATGACTTCATAAGCACTCACAAACGGTCCTTTATGCGTCAAACGCGGAGTGAACCAAGTGCACGGCCAAGTATAGTCGGTGCGTTTCCAAAGCTTGTCGCTCACTTCGTCTGGGAGATTGACGCTATAACCTTCGACGATTTGGAGAACCGGGCCCAAGCCTTTGACAAGACTCAAACGGATCATCGTCATCGGCATTTCGGCGCGAGTGAGATAACGGGAGCTATAGCCGCCACCGCGGAAATATCCGAGATCGGCATATGGCCAAGTGGTGGCATCCATGCATTTTTCGATGTCTTTGTCAGTCATATCCCACCATTGCTTCATGACGTGGTTGCCATCTTTATCGGTGACTTCGCCGCAAGCGTCGATGCATTGAGCGCCGCTGTTGATGAGATGCAAGAAACCATTGGCTTCTTTGGCGTGTCCTTCGATATCGTAGCCAGTAACGCGTTTTACGCTGTCGCCAGACCAATAAGTACGAACATCGGCGAAGATCGTCGCACGGCCGTTAAGCAAACGCTCGAAGAGCATTCCGATACCATTCAATGTGTCGTTTTCGGTCGCCAATGTATATGGTTCACGAGCACCGCTCCAGTCGAAGGAACTATTCAAAATCGCTTCTGGGAAATCGCAATTCGGATAGAAATCCGTCCATTGACGCTGGCCTTGGAAGCCACCGACTATGGCGTTATGTCCCACCGCTTCTTCTTCGCATCCGGCAGGAAGGTTTTTGTTACCGTTATAGAGATCTTTTATGATGCAGCACATCTTAACGGTGAATTCCCAATCCTTTTCTTTTTGCTCGGCCGATTTTTGGAGTTCGACTGGGTTCTTATCAATGCCAGGATGGCAGTGTTTCTTGACCCAAGCCAACGCTTTCTCGTATTCTTCGTGATCGTAGATGCCAAGCGTCATTCGACGGATGATTTCGACCTCATCCACACTTTCGACGCGCATGCCGAGATATTCTTCGATGAAATCGTGACTGATGATGGAGCCGCCAATGCCCATGCAGCTCGATCCGATTTGCAGATAGCTTTTACCACGAAGCGTGGCAGCAGCCACGGCAGCGCGAGCAAAACGGAGCATCTTCACTTTGACGTCATCTGGTATCGAGGTGTCATCTTTGTCTTGAACTTCGTGTCCATAGATTCCGAAAGCCGGAAGTCCTTTTTGGGCGTGCGTAGCCAAAACGGAAGCCAAATAAACGGCTCCAGGGCGTTCGGTGCCATTGAATCCCCAGACCGCTTTAATGGTCATCGGATCCATATCCATGGTTTCGGCGCCATAGCACCAGCACGGCGTGACAGTTAAGGTAATATCGACACCTTCTCTTTTAAAGTAGTCCGCGCAGGCTGCGCTTTCGGCAACACGACCGATTGTGGACGGAGCGATAACGACCTTCACCGGTTCGCCATCGCTATAACGAACGTTCTCCTCCAATAGTTTTTTGGCCGACAAAGCCATAGCCATTGTCTGGTCTTCTAATGACTCTCTGACCTTAAGAGGTCCTCTTCTTCCATCGATCGTCGGGCGGATACCGATAACAGGATATCTACCGATAAGACGTGATTTGAATTCCATGTTTTCTCCTTTTATTTATTTGGGTTCAATTCCCATCAACAAATATGCTATTCCTTTGAAAGGAAAGTTTGTATATCCCTTTGACACATTTTTATCAAAAAGTGTCATGTCACCAATTCATAAATGCGCAAAATGTTGCAATTTTGAGCATACTCAATCATAATCGCTTGCGTATGTTGGATGTAGAAAGAGCGGAAGCGATATTAGAAATACTCAAAACCAAACACTCGTGCACCGTATACGATTTGTCCATGAGCTTGCACACCTCCGAATCGACGATTCGTCGCGATTTGGCGAGGATGGAGCAAAAAGGCCTAATCGCCAGGACGTTCGGCGGAGCGATCCTAAAAAGAGACAGCTCGATTGACGATTCCTCCTTCTTTTTAAGAGAAAAGGAGAATCTGAAGGAAAAACGCGCGTTGGCCAAAGAAGCCGGCAAATATATTGAGCCGAATAGCGCAATTTTCCTCGACAGCAGCTCAACTTGCCTTCAGTTGGTATCGATACTTCAATCGTTCAAGAACATTTTGATCATAACCAACGGTTTGATAATAGCCAATGAGCTTATATCCAAGACGAAACACGACGTCATTTTACTTGGGGGCAGAATTAAGCCATCCACCAATAGCGTGCTGGGCGGCTCAACCGAGAATATGCTCAAAGGCTATCACGCATCTCTTTGCGTCATGAGCACATCCGGAATAGACAAAGAATTCGGTTTGAGCGAATTGACGGAAGAACAATCGAGACTTAAGAAGATCATGATGGAAAACGCGTCGAAGACCATCGTGTTGGCGGATATAAAGAAATTCGACAAAAAATCACTTTCGCACACTTGCGACATAAAAGACGTTTCAGTGATCATCACGAATGGAGAAGTTGACGAAGAATATAAGAGACTGGCTCCGAACGTGTCTTTCGTCGAAATAAAAGAACAATAACCTATTTTTTGTTTTCGTTGGTGTTTTGCTGTTGATTTTGCGATTTTTTTAGTTCTTTTTCTTTCTTTATTTCCTCTTTTGTCTTTATTCCGTAACTATGCAAAATCCTCTTAAGGGAACGGGGCGAGAAATTTAACGGCTCAAAGCCTTCGCCACTTATATTAGAGGCCACGGAAGTGGTTATGAAAGCATCCGGGTCGACGCTGGCGACGAACGCTCTGACGTCTTTGGCTTCTGAGCCATAAACAACCGAACGGACGCATTTTTTCTTTTCTCCGCTATACCCGCCCTCGATCTCAATAAGCGTCGTGGCATGCTCAAGTTTCTCATGGATGAAACACATGATCGGATCTGGTCGGTCGCTAATGATGTCCATAATCACAGGATTGTCGCTTTGAACATATATGACGCGTATTGCGAAAGCGGCAACAACGGCGCTTACAATACCGGATAACGCAAGTTCCCAACTTTGCAAGCACGCAAGGCCAATCAGAATCATCGTTGTATCAAGAGCGAGACCGCCGATATCCTGTTTGATCTTCGTGTATTTGGCTATAAGGAAGGCAACGATATCCATGCCGCCCGTCGAGCCATCGCCCAAATACGTCAAAGCGACGCCCGCGCCGCTTAACACCCCGCCGAATAGGCCCGAGGCAAGCAATACCGAAAATTCAAGCGTTCCGTCGACCGTGTGGCGATTATAGAAATCCGTGATCTTCAACAATCCAGCCAAATCCACCCTCAAGAACAACGAATAAAAGGCCGGAAACGCCAAGGTGCCTAGCAATGTATAAACGGAGAATTTTTTACCGAGCAACGATAAGCCGATTATCCATAATATGATTTGAATGGCCGCGATTGAAATGTCGCTGATGTTAAAGCCGACCTTATCGCTAAAGAAATAATTCAAGATGACGCCAAGGGAATCGATACCGCCGTTGACGATGTTGCAAGGCATTATGAACAAAGCGTCGGCGACGGCCAAAACGAAACAACCGAAAAGAACCAAAGACACGCTTTTGGCGGTTGCGTAGATTTTAGCTTTCTTTTCTAGTGTCATAATCGCCTCGTTCGAAAAAGACATCATCTAGCCAACATGACGCTTATCGATAAGAAAATTATACCGAGCACGGCTTTTTTTGTCCAATTCGGCGGCTTCCAGTAAACAAAAAGCCCCATCACGGGGCTTCTCGTTTTTGATAATAGAACTATTTCTTCGGCTGGGCTTTAGCAAGTCTCTTATTGAACTTGTCGATACGTCCGTCGTTTGCCGCAGTGCGTTGTTTTCCAGTGTAGAAAGGATGGCAATTCGAGCAGGTTTCAACTTTGATTTCTTTCAAGGTCGAGCCGGTCTCGAAGGTGTTTCCACAGCTGATGCAGGTAACTGTGCACTTGTGGTACTCTGGGTGGATGTCTTTTTTCATTTTCTTTACTCCTTTCGCCTAGTTATATCCATAACTAAGAGAGTTACGAGCGTAATCCTACATTAGGAAAAGCGATTTGGCAATTGATTTCGTCTCGAAACGAAAGAAAATGCTGCTTAACAAGAAAGACTACTTATCATCTTCGTCTTTATACAAAGAGACTTGAGCCGCTTCTTTTTCTTCTTGAGCTTTGGCGATCTCTTTTGCTTTCTCTTTCTTTTTGTTCGCCAAAAAATACAAAAATCCCCATAAAACTTCAGCCAAAGTGAACAAAATCGCAATTATCATTGGAATGACCAAGAACCAAGGGTTGTTGTTGACGGTTTCGCTTCCCATCTTCAAAAGCCCATAAACAAGGATGAAAATAGCGACGATCAAACCAATTCCGAAATAGACCATAAGAGTCCACGGATAAATGGACGTCTCCACTTCTTTCGGCTTATTTATAAGCACCGCTTGGGCAAGTAACGCGATCGCCAAGGAAAGCACGGCATAAAGGAAAGGGAGATACACGTTCTTGAACAGAAGATCAAAACTGAAAGTCGCCCATGCGTCGGTATACGGGAAAAGAGCAAAACTTATAACTTCGCGATAGAAGAGGGTCGAAGCGACGATAAAAAGTAGATAATAGGCTATTCTTTTCAAAATTTTTAATGCTTCCATCTTATTCCTTCCTCAAATCAATATTGTCGTTCGGCTTCATTAGCATCGCCATCGGAGCGGTGACCTTCATCGCTTGATGATAGTCCCAAAGCATCCCCGGTTTCATGTGCATCGGTATCATATGCTTTGGGGATATCGCGATGGCCGCTTCGGTGGCACCTTCCGGAGTCATGGTGTAGTGCCCGTCTATCGGCAACAAAGCGTAGTCGATATTTTCTTTCTTCAATTCATTCATCTCCGGGATATAGTCGGTGTCACCGGCATGATAAAGGCAAATCCCGTCAAATTTTATGAGATATCCCACACATTCATTGCGGTTATGGTGGGAATTATATGCAGGAACTGCACGGATTTCGACGTTTTTCTCTAAGAAGGAATGATAATTCCCATTAGTCAATGCATCTTTGGCGCGAATGGCGACACAACCAGGATTCCACGTTATTTTCGCGATGTCGTTATGATCGTAATGCTCATGCGTAATCAAAACCAAATCTGCAGGCGTCTTATATCCCAAACCGGCATATGGATCTATGAATATCACAACCCCTTCATCGGTGGTGATTCGAAACGACGCGTGTCCTTGATAGAAAAGTTTCGGCATAAGAATCTTCTTTCAACGTTTATCATAGCATATTGCCGCAATCGTTTTGCCAATTGGAAAGAGAAGAATTTGTCTTTTGGACAAAATATTGAGTGAAGTCTAATTATCAACGTGCTATTGTCGCCCTGAAAGGGAGCAATTATGATCTCAAAAAAACTAGCAATTGAGGTGCTTAACGAATCGCTTGCGACGGGCGGCGACTACGCTGAAATATACCTCGAAAACAACATCAGTCAAAACGTCGCCTTAGAGAACGGCAAGGTCGATTCGACGTCCGAATCGCAATCCTATGGCGCCGGGATACGCGTCCTGAAGGGATTCAAGAGCGTTTACGGCTATACAAGCGACTTATCGAAAAAATCTCTTGTCGATTTGGCACACAAACTCGCAGCTTCGTTTGAAGGCGATAGAGCCATAACCGTCAAAGACATCAAAAACGTCAAAGTCAAAACGATCAACAAGATATCCGATCACTTAAGCGACGTTCCATCCGAAGAAAAAGTTTCGTTATTGAAGGAAGCTTCAGCAATAACGATGGGCGTCGACAATCGAATACTAAGGACAATGGCTTCTTTCTCTAACAACAACAAGCAGATCGAAATCTTCTCGTCCGAAGGAGAAATCGGAAGCCACTATAAAAACACCGAGGAACGTGGGCGCATAGCCATCGTCGCCGTCGCCGTCGATAACGGGCGTATCGAAACGTATTTTTCTGCGCCGGGTCGTTATGCTGGATGGAACTATTTCAAGAACGAATTGGATTGGCGTGGAGTCGCGAAAAATGCCGGCGAGAAAGCCATCGCGACTTTGAACGCTAAAGAATGCCCAAGCGGGCGATATCCGGTAGTTATAGCCAACGGATGGGGCGGAGTTATTTTCCATGAAGCCTGTGGACATAGCCTTGAGGCCACCGCCACCGCCAAAGGCCTAAGCGTATTTAGCGACTCCATCGGAAAGCAAATCGCAAGCCCAATAGTAAGCGCGTTCGATGACGGTACAATGCCGAACGAATGGGGGTCGAACAACATCGACAGTGAGGGACATAAGACCCAAAAGAACCAATTAATAAAAGATGGCATATGCGTCGGCTTCTTGGTCGATAAATTCAATGGCCGCCGTTTGAATATGGAGGCTAACGGGTCCTCGAGAAGGCAAAACTACCGTTTCGAGCCGACATCACGTATGAGCAACACTTACATAGCCGCCGGAAAAGACAACCCGGAAGACATCATTAAAGATACCAAACTCGGCATATACGTTACCAACTTCGGCGGAGGCAGCGTCCAGCCAACAACCGGAGAATTCAACTTCTCCGCCAGTGAAGCGTACATAATACGCGATGGCAAAATAGCCGAAATGGTCAAAGGATGCACATTGATAGGATCTGGAAAAGAAGTCCTCATGAACATCGACCGTGTCGGCAATGACGTCGATTTGGGACAGGGTATGTGCGGATCGGTCTCTGGCATGGTGCCCGTTAACGTCGGGCAGCCGACCATCAGAATCAAAGAAATCACCGTCGGAGGAAGAGGAGGAAAACTCGAATGAACATCAACAAATTCATCGACTATGCCAGCAAAAACGGATTGTCATCCGTTCAGGTCATAGTCTCGAAAAGCTCGAAACTATCGATAAAAATTTATCACAAAGAGGTAGAGGGTTACGGCGTTTCCGATTCCCAAACGCTCGTTGCCATGGGCATTTATAACGGTAAATGCGGGGCGGCGATAACGGAAAAATTGGATAACTCCACTTTCGAATTCCTCGTCAATGCCATTAAACAAACGGCGACAACAAACGAAAACACCGACTTCCTGGATTTCTACAAAGGTAGCGAAAAATACCACAAGAAAAACACCTATTGCAGGAAACTGGACGAATGGCCGATAGAAAACAAAATCGCCACGCTGAAATCCGTCGAAAGCAAGCTCTTCGCATACGACAAAAGAATAAGCGACGTCGCCGAAGTCGGATATTCCGAAAGCGCCGTCTCAACCGAAATCTTCAATTCATATGGCTTGAAGCTAAAACAAAAGAGCAACTATTTCTACATTTACGGCGAGGTTGTCGCAAAGAGTGGCGAAGAAACGAAAACCGGAAGCAATCTTTTTATCGACTGCGACCCGGACAAATTTAATCAAGACGAATTCGTTAAGAAGGTAGCCGACGAAGCGTTAGCGAAATTCGGTGGCTCCCCTTGCGAAAGCGGGAAATACCCGACAGTCATCAAAAACTCGGTCTTTGCAAGCATCCTCGATTATTTCATCGGCCAATTGTCGGCAGAAGAAATCGAGAAGCATTCAAGCCTCGTCGAAGGCAAGTTAAACACCAAAATAGCCTCTAATAAATTGACGATTTCGGAGAGGCCTTTGGAGAAAAACGTTTTCTTCTCTTATTTCGATGATGAAGGCGTTGCTAAAACGAACAAAATCATCGTCAATAAAGGCGTGTTGTTAACGTATCTTCATAACCGCAGAACCGCCAAAAAGATGGGGGTTGAGACAACCGCAAACGGAGCCATCTCCGGCAGCAAGATAGGAATCTCCTATTCAAACATTTACGTTAAACCAGGAAAGGCCGACTTTGATCAAATGATCGGCGGAATCAAAGATGGCGTTTATATCACCGACATCGCTGGACTCGGCACGGGTATGAACCCCAGAAGCGGCGACTTCTCTTGCCAAGCGGAAGGGTTCGAAATCAAAGATGGCAAAATTGGAAAGCCGCTTGCGCTAATCACGTTATCCGGGAACCTTATGAAGATGCTTAACGACATAAAGGCACTAGATAGCAGAATGGAACTTCAGACCGATTCGATGTGCGTCCCAGACGTTTATATCAAATCTATGAATATCGGCGGAAATTAAGTTCTAAGAAGCGAAACGCAATCAACCGGCCTAGCGCCGGTTTTTTGTTCGACGCAAAAGCACGCATCCGCAAATTCGCTTCTACTCAACTTTAGAGCGTGTCTAAACGACGTTCTCAATTTAGGTCGTATTCCCCGTCTTCGGTCACGAAAAAGACCATGCGGTATGATTGAAAGCAAAATACAGACTTTTAAAACAATAAAATTAAAAAATTAATTAGATTTATTCGAATCTTTTTTAATTCAATTAAATATTTTTACCTTTTTAAATGGTTGTGTTATAATTCGATTATGAAATCTGACTTATTAACTCAAATCAAAGCCAAATTCCGACCGGGTGAATTGTTCATGATGTCGGATATTCAGCGCGGATACATGTCCGACGCGGCATCAAAAAAGGAATTGCTTAAGCTAATAAGTTCTGGGAGCATTACACGCTTCTCGTATGGAATTTATTATTTGCCGGGAAAGACAGAACCAACCGTAGCGGCAGCAATCGAGCTTCGTTATTTGCGTCGCGGTGACAAAGTATACGGCTTCTACACGGGCGACAATTTTCTGGCTTCTATGAACGGCATCAGCCCCAACTTGGACGAGAAGATAGAGATAATGAGCAACCACGCAACGAGCGGCAAGAAAAGCGTCTATATGTTCGGAAAACGCTTCGTCATAAGAAAACCATACGTCGAGATCAACAAATACAACGCCTCTTTGGTATCCTTCTTGACTTACATCTCGATGTCTTCGTTATCGAAAATAAAAGAACAATATTCTATCCTCGCTAACTATATTAGGCGCGAGCACTTAAGCGCAAACGACGTTATGGACATGGCGGAAAAGTTCCCAAACAAAACGGCCTCAAAGCTTATATCAAGCGATTTATACCGCTCTTTGTGGAAGCATTGATTATTGCGTCAACAAAAAAGCAAAAAGCACGCCTTAAACGCGTGCTTTCTTTTTTTATAAATTTACTACGCTTTCAGTTTTGATTGACAAAAACTGAACTGATTTTTTGAGCAAAAACTTCCGCTATTTTTTGCCCGCCTTTCTCACTGGGATGAAGGCCGTCATAAGTCATGTTCTCAGTCTCTAGAGGGTATGGATATTCATCGAAACCCAACGGATCGAATTTCTCATTATGGAAAACCTCAAATGGCAATTTTTCCGTTTTTCCATCATGCGTTTTTCTCATAAACAAAACCGCATTTTCAGGCGTAAAGCCGGTTAACCCATGGGTGTCTATATAAAAAACGCCATTAACGGGATCTTCTATTTTCCTATAGAGCTTTGCATAATCCGAAATCCTTTTGCCTAAATTTTCATGGGCCGAATCGAGGGCGTTGTTATAATAATCGAATTGGTATACGAAAAGCCCTCGCTCAACGGGGGAGGCAATGAAAATTGGGGCGGTTTTTGTCACTTTGCGTATCGCTTTGATGATAAGAGCCATATTCCCGGCCGTGCACCCTTCCTTTTCGCTCAAATAGTCATCGAAATCACCTAACGGTGTCATCGCGGACCACCAATCGTTGGCTCCTAGAAAAATCGAATAGAAATCCGCTTTAGGGAAATCCGTATGCAAAAATGAAGTGGTTGTGGCGCCATTAATCCCTAGATTTATTATCTCTACATCAAACGGCAATAGTTTTGCCGTCTTAGTGACATACCCCTCTTTTATTCTGTAATTGGTTTCTTCAATGTGGTTATCTATGAAGGTAAAAGAATCGCCTATGACGCACCATGTTTTTCTTTCTTCGTTCATTTCCAAACCTCTTTTGAAGATTATACCTTTTTCGTAGCGATTAAGGAAAAAATGCACAATTAAAACCCGCTTTTTTTAAAAATCCATCAAGGATTTGCAATCTTTTTTTAGTTTTTCATATAAAAACCGCAAGCGATTAACGTTCGCCTGCGGTCATTACCGTTATTCTTCTTTACTTATCGGAATCGGCGCCTTCTTTTTCTGGATTTTTCTTATCCGTTATCGCCGCATCTTTATATTCCGAGAAATCCCAATCAGGATGCGCTTCGATGACTTTTTTGATGGCGAACCGCATCATTCTCTCTTCGACCTTGCGTTTGTCTTCACCAGACGCCTTGATGGCCGAATCGGCGTGATCCATAGCCGACTTCGTCTCATTAATGGAATCGTTTATCAATCCGCTGACTAATATATAAGCGCGAACAGCCGGAGCGGACGCAAGCGATTCGATAAACTTCTTTTCTTCCAAAGAAAGGGAGATATATTCCTCTTTCGCTTCCTCTAAAGGCTTAGAGAATAGATGAATAGCTATCTTTTGCGCCACAGCGTTGTTATAGATACGACGAGAGACGTGATCTTTGGAGTTTATCGTCAATTCGTTTACCTCCAAAGCGCCAGTGTAATCGCCTTCAGACAAACGGTTATAGATCGTCACGTCATTAAGGCGGGAAGTGAAATCTGTCACCGTCGTATAAACAGGAGTAGAAGTGACTTTCTTCCCTTTTAACATCATGTCTTCGGCCAGAAGCATTTCGTTATATGCGCGAACGTTGACGGCGTTGTTCAAAACCGGAATCATACAACCGTCGTTTTTGCCGTCAAGATGAGCCGGGAAAATGTCGTATAGGAAAATCATGCAGCCAACCGTCAAGACGACAATCCCGACGACTTCAGCCCAAATCCACGCTTGATTGGTACCGGAGAATGCCTTGGACAAAGAAATCAACAAAACGCAAACCACAACTTCCAAAAGGAAGAAAAGCATAGGGGTATAGATGATCGGCCTTGGATTGCTCTTCGCAACATCTAACGGCACATATTTCGTTTCTCCGGTTATGCCATCATAGTTTGAAAAAGAGAATTTCACTTTCTCTTTATCATCTTTTTTAAATTGGAAGAACAAGCAATTCCAAGACGTAACTTTGTATTTGCCCATCTTCGCGCCGAGCAAATGCCCGAGTTCTAGCATCAACGCGCTGAAGATGATGCCGCCGATGACGATCAAAAGGACGAACACGATACCGACGTTCCCTTGAAGAACGTTTCCATACTCATTAAAAATAGGCCTAATGAAGCCAAGTCCCACACCTATGGCTATGCCAATCATCAAGGCATAGACCAAATAGCCCATAAAATCATTCTTTTTCATAGATATCCTCCATTTTAGAGGCAGAGGCGATAAACGGCCTCGACATCCTCTTTATTAAGTGATCGGGGGCAACAGCCAATCACACGTGTTCCGTTGCCAGTAGCTATCCTAGATAATGCGGAGATATCCTTTTCATGCAATCCAAGCTGCCCCAAAGTGGTTGGTGCGCCAAGATCGATGTAGAAGCGACGCATCGCTTCGATACCCATTATAGCCGCTTTCGAATCGTTTTCCTCTTTTATATCGAAAATTCTTCTCGCAAAAGCCGCAAACTTTTCTAAATCCTCTTTGTATACGTATTTCGCCCAGCCTAAATAGGCCACGGCGATCCCTTCACCATGAACTATCTCTGGCTTATAGGCGGACATGGCGTGTTCAAGAGGGTGAACGACAAAACGCGTCTTCTTCCCAATCGATGTGATTCCATTATGTGCCAATGTGGAATCAAGCATTAAATTGGCTAACGAATCGATGTCATCAGAATCAGAAAGCAACTTATAAGCCGTTTCTTTAACGTTTTTAATTAAGGACAAGGCGAATTCATCGGAAAGCTGGCTGGGTTCGCTTTGGGCGAAATACCTTTCGATCGAATGCATCATCATATCGACGATTCCTGCGTTCCTTTGCCTTGGGGGAACACTTTTAAGCAGATACGGATTCTCTATCGCAAACAACGGCCTCACCAAATACGAATTAAACCCACTCTTTTCGTGCGTTTTATTCGAATTGATAACGCACGAATCGCTCGATTCGCTCCCCGAACTAGCTATCGTCAATATCACGGAAATCGGTAACGCTTTGGAAGGAACGGCTTTGTGCGAATTGAAATCGTAGGCATCGCCATCATAAAAATAATTGACCGCTATACATTTGGCGACGTCAATCACGCTGCCGCCACCGACCGCAAGGATACAATCAACAGGAGTTTTTCTTATTATCTCCAATCCTTTCTCAACGAAAGACACGTCGGGGTTGGCGGTAATGCCACTAAGCTCAAGATACGAAACGCCGGCCTCGCAAAGCGAAGCGACAATATCGTCATATAAGCCGTTCTCTTTTATCGAGCCGCCGCCATAAACAAAAAGAACTTTATTAAAAGAATATTCTTTCAAAAGGGATCCGACTCTTTTTTGGGTATTTTCTCCAAAAACAATGCGGGTTTGACGGGGAAAATCAAAATTCATCATTTTTTCTTTTCCTCTTTTGAAAGACTTATCATGGCTGGGAAAACGGTCAAAAGTGACGCTTTGGCAAAGCGTTTGATTCCCTTTTCGAACTTCTGCGCGGTCATCGATGGATCCTTGAAATAATAGCCGAACTCATCAGCCACGAGCCTCGAATAGCGGCGGGCGACAATGCGATAGCCATTGGTCGATAAACGATAATTGTTTTTCGATGTGAGGATATTGAAAGCCTTATTAACAAGTTTGTTGAAGAAGAAATCATCAACCAAATCATGAGCGGCGCTGTTATAAGACGATTTCAGAAACAAAAAATTATCTTTCGAGTATCCGATTAGGGCATCCAACGCTTTGTCTAACTCTTCCGCTTCTTGTAGGCCTTTCACGCTTTCGTTTAGGAAGTAAGCGGCTAACAAATCGTAGATGTCCTGGAAGTGGTAATAGAAGGTTTGCCTATGGCAGCCGCACTTCTTGCATAACGCCGTTACGTTAATATCTTCTAGCGGCATCGAAAGCATCATATCGCGCAGGGCTTTTTTGAATTTCGCTTCGGTCTTCATTTGATCTCTCCGCTTCTTAGTTTTGCATATTGAACGGCGATTTTCGCCCCCAAAACAGCGTTATTAAGCACTAAAGCAATATTCGTTTCAAGCGATTCTCCGCCTGTTAATTCAACTATTTTCTTTAGCAAGAACGGAGTCGCATCCTTGCCTTTCACACCTTCTTTTTCAGCCTCTTTAAGGGCTTCTTCTATTATCGAATCAATTCTCTCGTGCGGCATGGAACATTCGGCTGGGCAGGGATTAGAAATAAGAATCCCACCGCTTAATGGGAAACTTCTTTTCGCATGAATTACGCGCGCCGCTTCTAAGGGGGTATCAAATGTCATATCAACCCCATGATTCGTTTCGCTCGAATAGAAATTGGCAAAGCTTTTGCTCTTATACGAAAGGACGCTGACTCCTTGCGTTTCAAGCACCTCCAAAGTCTTCGGGATATCCAAAATCGCCTTTGCCCCAGCGCAAACGACCGTCACATCCTCTGAGCCCAATTCATATAAATCGCGCGAAACATCCCAAGTGTTTTCCGCGCCACGATGGACGCCACCGATACCACCCGTCACAAACACCTCAATGCCAGCTTTCTCGGCCATTAGGATCGTCGCGGAGACGGTCGTCGCGCCCCAGCCCTTTTGCGCCATGATGATAGGCAAATCCCTTTTGGACACCTTCGCAACGCCTTTTCTTTTGCCGAATTCCTCGATTTCTTCTTCGCTCATGCCGACGATAGGCTCTCCGTCAATTATCCCCATGGTCGCCGGTATGGCGCCGTTTTCTCGTATCGCTTTCTCAACCTTTAATGCTGTTTCGACATTTTTTGGATATGGCATGCCGTGTGAAATAATGGTGCTTTCAAGAGCCACAACGGGCAAACCGGCGGCAATCGCTTTCTTAATGTCCTCTCTTATCTTCATTTTTCTCTCCTTTTTTAGCACGCTTATTCATCAGCAGGCAAAACGATGTGTATATGGCACCAAGGGCCAAATAGATGGCCGCGGCAATAAAAGCTTTCTTCATATCGATGCCGCCATAATTGATAGACCACAGTTCGAAAGAAGAGAATCTATCGACCAAAAAGAAAGTGGCTCCAAGGATAAACAATATCGCAAAGACCACCCCTCTATATTTGTCCAAAGGCGATGAGACCACAAAAAGGGTGAGATAGCTAAGGAAACTAAAAAGCAGAACGGAGATGGCGGTCGCAGATTCATACGACAAGAAATCCGGAGCCGCCCAATGGATGATGAAAACAACGAGAACGGAGAGCACTTCCATAACGCCAGACGGAATGGCGCGAGAGAAAATCGTCTTCAAAAATTTGCCCTTCAACCGTTCATTCGAGGGCTGTAACGCCAACAAGAATCCTCCGATTCCAATCGTGATGAGCTCCCATAAAAGCATGTTGGATGTCGTGAATGGGTAAGATTCGCCTTTGTCGAATAAACTCGAAATCAAGAAAATTGTGGTGACCACGACAGCGAAGAAGGTCTTCGAGAGGAAAAGCGAAGCGGTCCTTTGAAGATTGTTGATAACCCTACGCCCCTCTCCGACAACATCCGGAAGTTTGGAGAAATCGTTATCAAGAGAAACGATATGCGATACATTTTGGGCCGCGCTCGAACCCGATGCCATAGCGATCGAGCAATCCGCTTTCTTGAGGGCCAATATATCGTTGACGCCGTCGCCCGTCATCGCAACCTTATGCCCCTCTTTTTGTAACGCATCAACAAGCAAGGCTTTTTGTTCCGGGCTGACTCGACCAAAAACAGAATATTCTTTCGCCAAAGCCGGAATCTCTTCGTCTTTTACGCCTTGCATCGAAATATATCTGGCAGCACCGGGCACACCCACGCGATTTGCGATTTCACTTACCGTAACCGGATTATCCCCACTTATGACTTTGATATCGACATCACTTTTCTTAAACCATTCGATGTTCGCTTTAGCGTCTTCTTTGATATGATCGGATATAGCTATCACGGCAATCAATTGGAGTTTTGCGGGGATTTCTTCGTTTTTGATCGCGTTTTTGCCCCAATATAACCCCAATACTCGATAACCTTTTTCGGAAAGCTTCTCGATTCTTATCTCGGCCATGTCATTTTTCTTCGCATCGACGAATCCTGGGGCTCCCAAGACAAAAGTTCCTTTCTTATCGAAATAAGCCGCACTGTACTTGCGGACGGAATCAAATGGTATGGAAGAAGCGGATTTCCACTCTTCCTCGGTCTCTATGGCCTTAATCGCTTTCGCTGTCGCGTTATCGTCTCCCGTAGCCAAAACTATCGAGCGCATCGCCGTTTTAATTTCTCTTTCCTCGATGTCGCCGTAGCAATATATATCGCTTATCGAAAGGGTGCCATCCGTTAAGGTTCCGGTTTTGTCGAAGCAAATAGTATCGACTCTAGCTAACATCTCTATGCAATAGAGCTCTTGCACGTTCATCCTCTTTTTCGCTAACGAAAGAACACCTATCCCCAGCGTCAAAGAAGACAACAAATAAAGGCCGGCCGGAATCATGGCAACCAACGAACCGGACAAGCCTGCTATAAATTCTTGGTATTTCGGATAATCTACCGACCAATTATTTTGCGCAAGCCAAACAAAGAGCTCCGCCAAACCAAATGCGATCGCAACGATGCCGGCGAACATAAAAATCGCAAAAAACGATCTTTTTAATTCGCTTTTGGGACGAGAAAACGATTTTGCGTTGTTTTGTAACCCTTCAGCATAATTGGCGACGCCGACTTTCATCACTCTGACATACGCCTTTCCGGCCTGAACAAACGTGCCAGACAATATTTCATCGCCGACTTTTTTGTCAATTTTGGCCGCTTCGCCCGTCACCAAGGATTCATTCATCGTGAGTTTGCCGTTGACGATGACGCAGTCGGCGGAAACTTGATCTCCGGCCTTCAAAACGACTATGTCGCTAAGAACCAATTCGCGGATGCCGATCTCCATTTCCTTCCCGTCGCGCACAACGATCGCTTTGGGGTCGGTGACTATCCTAAGTTTGTCGACGAGCCTTCTCGCTCTAATGTCGGTTATGAGCCCTATGACTATGTTGCCAAAAACCGGAAGCAAGAAGAAAAAGGAGGACAGATTCATCCCGCCATAAAGCATAAGTATCGCCAAAACAAAATAAATCAGGTTGAAGAAGGTGAAAAAATTATCCAAAAATATTTTCCAGTATGTTTTCGTCACTTTTTTGGCGACTTTGTTGGCGAGCCCGTCTTTTTTTCTTTCCTCGACTTCTGATGCGCTTAATCCATAAGCGAAATCGGGGAGCATTTCCCGGGCGTGTTCTATTTTTTCTTCGAGTTCCTGTCTTTTCTTCACGTTTATTCGCTCCTTAACGCGATGACTGGATCCTTCTTGGCGCCAAGTCTAGCCGGTATCAAACCGGAAATGAAAGCCAAGACGATTGAGATAGCAACGAGGACAAGGCCATGAAGAGGCGACAATGTGGCTATGCTATTCAAATTGTTGCCGGGATACAGATGATCGATTATGTAATTCGTCGGGAAGCAACACAAGAACGCCACGAAAACGCCTATTATTCCAGCCACGAATCCAATAATCACGCATTCGGCCTCGAAAAGCCGTCCAATGTCCTTCTTCCTCGCCCCACACGCCCTTAAAATCCCGATTTCCTTCGTTCTTTCTATAACCGAGACGTATGTTACTATCGCCGTCATGATGCTCGATACAACAAGCGATATCGAAGCGAAAACAATCAAAACGGTGGAAAGAACCTGTATAAGCATCGATAAAGACGACGTGAATGTCGTCATAATGTCAGAATAGAGAATCTTTCTGCTTTCCTCTTTTCCATCGTTATAAGCATCTAGTTTAGCTAACAACGCATCTTTCGTCGTTAAGGACGTTGGGAATATCAATATCGACGTAATCAAGGAATACGATTGGAAATACGCCACCAAATCGACGATATTGAAGTCCATATCGAGGTTCTTGGAATTCAAGTCATACGAATTATTTTCATGACCGTTTTGATAGAAGGACGGTTCGAGAATTCTTTCCAGAAACGCCATGGTCGCTTCCTTTTTCTCTTTGTCGTTATCGCTAGAAAGCCTATCGACAAGTTTCCCAACCAAATCGGAACGGAATTCCTTTCCGGACTTCCTGGCATCATTAAAGTAAGTGGAAGGAGACAAAACCGAATAATAACCCTTTCCACGATCGCTATCGGTTACGCTTGAATAGGTATACGCGAGAGCGTTAGCGATCGAAGAAACCGAGGAGACGCTCAAATCTTCACCTCCGTTTATCGTCTGCAAAATGGAATTGAACGCCGTCTCTATCGCTTTCCTGCCGTCTTCCTCTTCTTTATATACAACCGAACCATTCGAATGAGAAACGCCGGTTGGAATATACCACGCATTCTCCGAGGCTTCGTGTATATAACCGCAATTGGTTTCTGCGTCCTTCACGAATTCTTCCGTCAAAGAAGAGAGATAACCGATGGACGTTGGCATCAATTGAATGTAACTGGTTTTAGAAGGCCTTAGAACGCCGACGATTTTAAGGGTTTTCGGTTTGTATTTTTCATCGTTATTGTATATTTTTCCCGCTCCGCTTTCGGAAGAATCCTCACGCAAAACCCTTTTAATGGTCTTAACTTCCGTTGTGTCGCCATCGAGCACGAGAGACCCGTTTTCGAGTTTCGGAGTGATACTCGTGTATCCGCGAACGCCTATTTCGCAAGTCGAATCCCCTTCCTCGTAAAAAGAAGAATTGAGATACGCCTTATATGTGTGGTTGTTCACGATGTCTTCGAAAGATATTTTTTGAGTCAAGCCGTTATCATCGCTCGAAACGATGCCGAGCGCTTTAAGGGTAGAAAGATCGACGCGATTGTATTTGTCTAACACCAAAACTAATTCATCGGAAGACGTCGGGTATTTCCCATATATGCAGTCATACATCGAAAGGACGCCTTCTTTTTCGCCGTATAGTTCGTGAAATACGGTAGTAGGAAGCGATGTAGCACTCGAAACGGCGCTCGATAGGCCTCCCGCGGATGTGTATTGGTTTATGAATTTATAAGAATCGGTGTTCGTCGCATCGGAATGGACTTTCTTGATGAGGTTGAACGTCAATCCTTTCCTGTTTATCAAAACGGAACGAGCCAAGCCATCATCAACCAACGGATTAATGACGTTATCAATGTAGTCTTTATCGTAGTAATTGGTATGTGCGATGTATGTGGTCGTGCTTGAATCGTAAACGTTGACGTTTTGATCGGTTGGATATTCGACGGCGTTTGTTTGGGCATTCGAAACATAACTATAAGATGTCTTCGAAATCGTGACAGGAACGCTCGAAGCGATTGAAGCTTCAACATCTGACACATAATTTTGAAAGCCGTTGGAAATCGCAAGCACAAGAGCGACGCCAAAGATTCCAATCGAAGACGCCAACGCCGTAAGCAATGTACGGACCTTTTTCGTTTTGATGCTATTGAATGAGCTCTTTAGCGCGGTCAAAAAACTCATCGACGTCTTTTTGGCCAAAAGCTTTTCGCCCTTCGCCTTTTCTTCCTCTTTCATCGGATCGGAATCGGACACGATTTCCCCATCTTTCATTTCAATGATCCGATTCGCATACGAAAAAGCGAGTTCTCTATTGTGCGTAACCATGATAACCAAGTGGTTTTTGCTGAGATTTTTCAAAATTTCCATCACTTGTATCGATGTGACCGAGTCTAAAGCGCCAGTCGGCTCGTCTGCCAAAATTATCTGTGGATTGTTGATTATCGCCCTCGCTAAGGCGACGCGCTGCATCTGTCCGCCAGAGAGCTGATTCGGCTTTTTCTTTTGGATATTCTCCAAGCCGACCGAAGCCAACGCTTCAGCGGCTTTCTTTTGTCTTTCTTGCTTTGAGGCGCCGTTTAGCATAAGGCTCATCTCAACGTTATCGATGACGCTCATATGGGGGATAAGGTTATAGCTTTGGAAAACGAAGCCAACGTGTTCGTTTCTATACGCATCCCATTCGTCGTCTTTGAAATTCTTCGTCGACTTGCCGTCGATTAACAAATCTCCGGATGTATATTGATCGAGACCACCGATTATGTTGAGCAAAGTCGTTTTGCCACATCCCGAATGCCCCAAAACGGCAACGAAACCGCTGTCGGGGAAAATCAAAGAAACATCCTTCAATGCCGGAAAGGATTGCTTGTCTACACGATACTCTTTGTGGATGTTTCTCAGTTCTAACATTTGACTAATGTAATATACCATAAGAAAAAAGCGGATTAACCGCATTTCTCCAGATATTGTTCAAAGAACAAAAAGTTACACTTGTTTCTTTTTTCTTGCGTCCTCGAAAAACGAGCGGAGAAGGGATTCGCACTCGCTTTCCTTGATTCCGAAATGGATGAGCGGCCTCGTTAAAGAAGTCGGCTCGTCAAAAACAAAGTAATGCGAAACCACAGCGCCTTCTTTTTCGTCTTTCGCACCGAAAAACAACGAGGATATGCGACTTTGCAAAATCGCTCCGCTGCACATAAGGCATGGCTCTAACGTCACATATAACGAGCACCCATCAAGTCTCCAGTCGCCAAGTTTCTTCGCGGCGTTTTTCATCGCTTCGATCTCGGCATGCGAGGAAATATCGTCGTTCTTTTCCCTTCTGTTATACCCTTCGCCAATGATTTCGCCATTCTTGACCACGACGGCGCCAACAGGCACCTCGCCTTCTTGGGCCGCTTTTTTGGCGAGTTCAATCGCCCTATCCATGAAATCGTTTTCGCTCATAATATAAAACCACCGCACAAGAGCCTCTTGCTTATGGCTGCTTCCTCCCGGACCTGACCAGGTTCGTAAGATTCCCCTCGCGATGGCAAAAATATTATAAGTGGAACGTTTCTTTTTGGAAATATTCGAGTTATTTAAAAAACCGGCTTTGCAGCCGGTCATTGCTTTTCGCTAAATGAATTATTTAACGGGTTTAAGAACCTCTAGTCCACCCATCCATGGACGCAAGACCTCAGGAATGACGACCGAACCATCGGCTTGTTGGAATTGTTCCAATAAGGCTGGGAAAACACGAGAGGTGGCAAGGCCTGAACCGTTAAGCGTATGGCAGAAATGCATTTTGCCTTCCTCGTCTTTGTATCTCACCATACCTCTTCTCGCTTGATAGTCCCTGGCATTAGAAACGCTGGAGACCTCTTTATAGATATGCATGGACGGAATCCAAACCTCGATATCATAGGTGCGAGCCATAGAGGCGCTGCAATCGCCAGCCGCCAATTTGTCTATTTGATAGCAAAGCCCTAAACCCTCAACAAGTTTTTTGGCTTTATTGACAAGCTCTTCGAAAGCGGCATCGCTGCCATCATCCGTCGTGTATTGAACCATTTCTACTTTATTGAATTGATAGCCGCGAATCATGCCCCTTTCTTCAGTGCGATAGCTACCGGCCTCTTTGCGGTAGCACGGCGTGTAAGCGAAATATTTCTTCGGCAAATCATGGATCGAAAGAACTTCGTCGCGATGCAAATTGACCAAAGCCGTCTCTGCGGTCGGCAAAAGGAATTTCTCCGGTTCTGCGCCATTGAGCCAGAACACATCGTTTCTGAATTTCGGGAATTGCCCGGCAGTAAATCCGCTTTGATCGTTGAGAAGATGCGGAGGGAGAATAAACGTGTATCCATCGGCCAAATGGCTGGAGATGAAATAATTTACTAAAGCCCATTCGAGTTGAGCGCCTTTGCCTGTGTAAATCCAGGTTCCGGTGCCGCTGATTTTGGCCGCTCTCTTATAGTCGATGAGCCCAAGCGATTCGGCCAATTCAACGTGATCCTTCGGGGTGAAGCCGTCAAATGTCGGCTCCTTCCCAAAATGATAAAATGGCTTGTTGTTTTCTTTGCCACCAGCGAGAAGGTCCTCGTCCGGAAGATTCGGAAGAACCTCAACCCTCGATTGAATGTCGGCATTCACGGCCGCCAATTCTTTCTCTTTATCTTGGTTTGCGGCCGCTAGAGCCTTAACCTTAGCGAAAATAGCTTGGACGTCTCCGCCCTCTTTCTTCACTTGAGGAACGGATTTGGAGAGTTTATTTTGTTCGGCTTTGTTGGCCTCAACATCCCTTAGCAATTCCCTTCTTTTCTCAAAATCGGCAAGAAGCGGAGCGGGATCGAAATCCCAGCCTTTGCGAGCCAATAGTTCCTTAACCTTTTCCGGCTCGCTTTCAATTTTCTTCAAATCAATCATTGTTTTCTCCTTTTAGGCGATTACTTCACGATAAATATCGAGAAGCCTTTGCCCGATTTTCTTTAAAGTCCTTTCTTTGGCAAATTCGTATGCGTTGATTATAGACGATGCGCTCGCTTTTGGTGATAAATCCATCAAACACGAGGCAGCATCTTCGTAGCTATCGGCAAAATAGGCGTTTTTGGTATTGATGATTCTGTCGGACATATTCCTGAACAGGGCGATAACCGGCGTTTTGGCGGCAAAACACTCAAGCAACGTCAAGTCGTTATACGAATAGTCGCCAAGCAACAAGAACGCCGTCGCCGAAGTCATCGCGGCTCGGTATAAGTCGTCACTTATGAGCGGGATGATGAGCAGGTTCTTCGGCAATGTTTTTTGCCTTCTTTTGATTGCTCGAGAATTTTCTTTGTATGACGCATCAATCAAGAAATACCTCATCCCCGGAGTCAAAGACGCCGTGTTCGCCAAAGCCTCGATAAGCCCGGAATCGGACGAATCTCCCATCGACAAAACAAACCTCTCATTCTTCGAAAATCGAAAATACCTTGCAAAAGTCCCACATTCTACCTCATCTTCTATATCAAAACGGGATAGGTTAACGCCAGGTGAAACAACTTCAACATCGTTTGAAACGCCCAAGGATTTGAGGGTGTACATGGCGAATTCGCTCGGCACCAAGATCCTCCTTGCGCCGCTTAGAAGCTTCTTCGATTTCGAAGGCAAGGAAATCTCCCCTCTTTTAGAAACGTTCAAGAATTTCCCGTTTTTGTCGTCTTCCGCATACAAAGCGCTGACAACATACGGAACGCCCTCAGAAACAACGTTAGAAAGAGCGGTCTCCTCATTTGGCGAGATGAAGTGTGCGATGTCTGGCGAAGCCGCCAGGCTTTCGGTATATTCGACGCCGGCCAACTCAAGCGACCCTTTGATGTTCTTCCTTAAACGGGTAGCCTCAAAAGGAGTCGCTTTTTGTTCTTGCCGAAACGAGATCAAAACCTTCATTTAATTTATTCGACGTCGTTTGGCGTCGGATTCGAGTGTTCGTCGGAATTCTCGACATCATCCGGGGTTGGATTGTGAATATCAGAAGAAACATTTTCGTTTTCAGCCATCAATGCCGGATTGACTTCTTCCTCGACCACCTCTTCTTGCGCCTCTTCGTCTTGATGCGGAACGATCGCCAAAGACGCAACTTTTTGTTTCGGCTCGAGCGCTATGATCTTGACGCCGACCGTGTTTCGTCCAGCGATATGAATCTGAGCCAAAGGCATGCGGATAACGATTCCTTTGTTGGTGATGACCATCAAATCTTCGTCTCCGTTGACACCTCTCATGGCCGTGAGTTCGCCATTTTTGCCGTTCATCTTGATCGAGTAAACGCCTTTGGCTCCTCTCGACGTCAAACGATAGCCGTCGTAATGGCTCGTCGTTCCATCTTCGTTTTGAATTTCGGTGTCGACCGCATAACTCATCTTGCCGAAGCCTAAGCTCGTGAGAACAAGCACAAGTTTTCCATCCAACGATGTGGTGATGTCGACCAAATGAGACCCGTCTTTCAAATTCATGCCGGTGACGCCAGCTGCGCTTCTGCCCATCGCACGGACTTCATCCTCGTTAAAGGAGCAGACCTTGCCGTTACTTGAAGCCAAGGCGATGACGCAGTTTCCATTGGTTCTCTTAACAGCGAGAAGCTCGTCGCCTTCACGCAAATTCAGAGCTCTCTTTCCTCCGGAGTGAATCGAAGCGAATTCCTTTAAAGCGGTTCTCTTGACCACGCCATTGACGGTCGCAAAGAACAAATAATCGTTTTCGTCATAATCATCACACGGGACGATAGCCACGACCTTTTCATCTTGTTCGAGATTTAGAAGGTTGATAGCGGGCATGCCCTTCGAATCGCGGGCGCCGTCCGGAATCATGTAGCCACGCATACGATAGACGAAGCCGTAAGAGCTAAAGAAGAGAATGTCGGTATGGGTTTTGGTGTGCAGCATTATGGAAACAATGTCGTTTCCGGTTGTGCTGATTCCCTTGACGCCACGGCCACCTCTGTTTTGCGTGCGGAACGTCTTGTCGCTCATGCGTTTCAAATAGCCGTTTTTGGTAAGGACGACGATGATGTCTTCCTGCGGCAGCAAATCCTCATTGTCGATATCGGCCGCCTCATTGGAGATCTCGGTCAACCTCTCATCGCCATATTTGTCGCGAATCGCCGTCAGCTCTTCAATCATCAAATCGACGATGTTATTCCTGTCGCTGAGCAAGAAGTTATAGTGCTCGATGTTTTTGGTTAGTTCGGCATGCTCAGCTTGAAGCTTATCTTGCTCCAATCCTTCCAAACGGCGCAGCGTCATGGATAAAATCGCATCGCACTGCGGTTTGGTCAAACCAAATTTCTCATTGAGTTTAGCGATCGATTCATCGTCGGTTTTGCTTCCGCGTATTATATGGATAACCTCATCAATGTTGTCGTGAGCAAGGATCAACCCCAAAACGATGTGGTCTCTCGCGCTATCGCGGTTGAGCAAGAATTTGGTCCTGCGCGTCAAAACGTCGAGTTGGAAATCAATGTAGTTTTGAATTATACCCGTGATTGGCAGGGTTTTTGGCTCTCCACCAACCAAGCAAAGGTTGATGACGCCATAGCTTATTTGCATTTGGGTGTGTTTCAAAAGGTTATTGGCGACAACTTCAGGGATGGCATCGCGACGAACTTCGATGACAACACGGACGCCTTCTTTGTTCGATTCGTCGCGGATGTCGGTTATGCCGTCAATCACCTTATCTCGGACCAATTCCGCCATGTTTTGTACCATGGAGGCTTTGTTCACTTGGTAAGGCGTTTCGGTTATGACGATTCTCGATTTGCCGTTGGCCTCATCCTCGATGTGGTATTTGGAACGGATGGTAATAGAACCGGTACCGGTCGTGAAATAATCGATAATGCCTTGTCTGCCCAAGATCACGCCGCCCGTCGGGAAATCCGGACCATAAATGTATTCTTGCATCAAC
The DNA here is from genome assembly GCA_963616935.1 of bacterium. Lineage (GTDB taxonomy): Bacteria > Bacillota_I > Bacilli_A > RFN20 > CAG-826 > UBA4951. Next base: position 115,048 of record CAVEMS010000003.1, read on the forward strand.
TCCAACGGGGTGATGTCCGGATTTTTCGCCATGGCTATTGTGGCGTTAATGGCCTCTGTGAGGTTATGGGTTGGCATATTGGTGGCCATACCAACGGCGATACCTTCGCTGCCATTGACCAACAAATTAGGGATGCGCGACGGCAAAACGCTCGGCTCTCTTTCGGTGCCATCATAGTTATCGACGAAATCGACCGTGTCCTTATCGAGGTCACGGACCATTTCCATCGCAAGTTTGTTCATTCTCGCTTCGGTGTAACGCATGGCGGCTGGCTCATCGCCATCGATGCTTCCGAAGTTTCCGTGGCCGTCGACCAATGTGTACCTGATCGCGAACGGTTGCGCCATACGGACAAGCGTCATATAGATGGCGCTGTCGCCGTGAGGGTGATATTTACCCATGACGTCGCCAACGATACGCGCACTCTTTTTATACGGCTTACCAGGCTGCATGCCGGTTTCGTTCATGCCGTAGATTATTCGGCGCTGAACCGGTTTCAAACCATCTCTGACATCAGGAATCGCACGGCTTTCGATGACCGACATCGAATAGCTTAAGAAAGCTGTTTTGACTTCGTCGGTTATTTCGCGGTCAATAAGGCCGGCGACGATTCCTGAAACGACCTCATCGGTGTTTTCGCTAGTCTCCGTAGAGACTTCATTTTTCTTTTCTTCGTTATCCATTGCAGGCTCCTTTCAGATTAAATATCGAGGTTTTGCACGAATTTTGCGTTTTTGGAAATGAATTCGCGCCTTGGTTCAACATCATCACCCATCAATTCGGTGAACGCTTTGTCGGCCAAAGAAGCATCCTCAACGGTGATGCGGATCATCTTTCTAACGGCTGGATCCATGGTCGTTTCCCAAAGTTGCTGAGCATCCATTTCACCCAAACCTTTATAACGTTGGAATGGGTATCCCGGTTTGAGTTGAAGGGCTTTTTTGAGAGCCTCTAGCTGATCGTCGTTATAAGCGTAATAGGGTTGGCCTTTATATTCGATCTTATATAGAGGCGGTTGGGCGATATAGACATAGCCGCCATCAAGAAGCGGTTTCATGAAGCGGTAGAAGAAGGTCAGCAAAAGGATGCGGATGTGATCGCCGTCAACATCAGCGTCGGTCATGATGACGATTTTGTGATAGCGAATCTTCGTCACATCGAAATTCTCTCTGATACCAGCGCCGATGGCGGTGATCATGTTCCCTATTTCGGCGTTCTTGAAAATCCTTTCTTCATTGGCTTTTTCAACGTTGAGAATCTTACCTCTCAAAGGCAATATGGCTTGGATGTTGCGGTCGCGGCCGTTTTTGGCGCTACCGCCGGCGGAATTACCCTCAACGATATAAAGTTCGCATTCCTCCGGATTTTTGCTTGAGCAATCGGCCAATTTGCCAGGTAACGTGGTGATTCCCAAAGCGGTTTTTCTGGTCGCTTCCCTCGCTTTTTGGGCAGCCATACGGCCGCTTGCGGCGAGTTGCGCTTTTTTGACAATCGCTTTCGCTTGATCCGGATGTTCCAATAGGTATTGTGCCAATTGCTGGCCAACGACGGTTGAAACGATTTTACGGACTTCGCTGTTGCCAAGTTTCGTCTTCGTTTGTCCTTCGTACTGCGGATTCGGGTGCTTTACGCTGATGACGCAGGTGAGTCCTTCGCGGCAATCGTCGGTGGTTAAATTCGAATCCTTTTCATCCAATATCTTGAATTTTCTCGCATAGTCGTTGATGGTTCTGTTCAAAGCGAGGTTGAAGCCCTCGACATGGGTTCCGCCTTCTTTGGTGCTGATGTTGTTACAGAAAGAATAAACGCCATCACTGTTATAGTAATCGGTCCATTGACAGGCGACCTCGGCGTAGATTCTCTCTTTTGTGCCATCCAACAAAGTGACCTCTTCGGCGCCTTGGCAATAAATGACTTCGTTGTTGATCGAAAGCTTCCCTTGATTGATGAAGGCGACGTATTCCCTGATACCGCCATCGTATTGGAAAACATCACTCACGGCCGTTTCTGGGCGCAAATCAGTCAAGCTGATGCGGACGCCGCCATTAAGGAAGGCCATTTGTCTTAAATGGTTTTTGATGGTCTCATAGTTATAGACCGTCGTTTCGGTGAAGATGTCCGGATCTGGAAGGAAGTGAACGGTCGTGCCATGGTCGTCGCAATCGCCGATTCTCTTTAAATGCTCAACGATTTTGCCGCCGTCAACGAACTTGACGTAATAGACGCCGCCATCTTTATGTACGGTGACCTCGCAAAGGGTCGATAAGGCATTGACGACGGAAGCGCCAACGCCGTGAAGACCGCCGGAAACCTTATATCCTCCACCTTCGCCGAACTTTCCGCCGGCATGAAGGATGGTGTAAGCCGTTTCGACACCGGAAAGACCGCTTTTGGCGACGATGTCGACCGGAATTCCACGGCCATCGTCCTTAACGGTTATCGAGTTGTCTTTCTCAATCGTGACCTCAATGTGCGAGCAATAACCAGCCAAAGCCTCATCGATCGCGTTATCGACTATTTCCCAAACGAGGTGGTGCAAACCCGCGCTCGCGGTCGTGGCGATATACATGCCCGGACGTTTACGGACAGCCTCTAAGCCCTCCAAGACCTGGATGTTTTCGGCCGTGTATTTCTCATCGGCTTTCTCTATCGCCTTTTCATTGGACACATCCTTCATCTCGTATTGGAATTTGTCCTCTTCCGGTAGAGTTTCCGTTTTTAGTGAAACGGCCGCCGAATTCCCTTCTTTCTTTTCTTCTTCCATAACTTCAATTCCTCCTTGTAACGTTATGTTTGTGGAGTTCCGTGTAAGAAGCTCCAGTGACGGTTATTCCTGTCGTCGTAACGAACACCTGCCCGCTTTTCTTAAGTACCGCGGTCAGATTTCTCGCCCTCTCGTCATCCAACTCGCCATAGACATCGTCGAGTATCACAATCGGCGTGCCATTTTCTTTTTGGACGAACGAAGGCGATAGCTTGAGAGCGATCGCCGCTATGCGGTTTTCACCACGACTACCGTAGATTCCAACGTCTTTGCCATCTAACAAAGCGAAGAAATCCTCCCTATGCGGCCCGCAAGACGTCGTTTTGTGGACAACATCCATATCGACGCTCGAGCGAAACGTCTCTAAGGCGCCTTTCTCGATATCGTCCCCTTTGATGAAGGGGCGATAGACGATTCTCAGCGTTCTTTGGGCCCCGTAAAGCGCGTTAGCGAGTCCATCGAGCGTTTTATTGACCTGAGAGATGAAATCGCGTCTTGAGCCAATTATGGCGACGCATTCGCGAGCCATTTGCGAATCGATCACATCAATCTGATCGCGATTCGGCTTTTCCTCTTTAAGAACCGAATTCCTTTCGGCGAGCAATTTGCCATACCTGCATATCGCCTCGAAGTACGATTGGCTTTTCGAGGATATCGCCATATCCAGGAAGGCGCGCCTGCTTTTGGGCGACCCCGTGAATAAAGACGCATCGGACGGGGTAAAGAGCGACATCGGGAACAATTTGGCCAATTCGCTGAGTTTTTTGGCCGCCTTCCCGTTTACTAACGCCCTTCTTTCGTCTTTGGTGAATATCAGCTCAACTTTCGTCTTGCCGTTCTCATTCTCTCCGAAAGCCGTTATCTTGGCGAACTCCTTGCCGTTTTTTATGAGGGGGGCGAACTCATTCGAGCGCCACCCTTTGCCAACGGACAGGCAATATATCGCCTCAACAAGATTGGTTTTGCCCGACCCGTTCTCGCCCTCGACGATATTAAGGCCGTCGGACGGCTCGTAGATCAGACGATCGTACCCGCGAAAGTCGCGAAGCTCCAAACGTAGGAGTTTCATTTCGAAACGATCTCGTATTCGCCTTCCTTCAAAGAAACGACGTCGCCCGGGCGAAGTTTTTTGCCACGGCGGTCATCCCTTTCGCCGTTCACAAGGGCGGCGTTTTCGGAAAGGTACCTCTTTTCTTCGGAACCAAGAGAGACAATGCCGACGTATTTCAAAAACTGTCCAAGGGTTATGTATTCTCCTTTGATGGCAACCTTCTTCATTTGCGGCATTTTTTCACCTCATATATAGTTTACTATATATAACAAAAAAGAGGAATGATTTTTTCATCCCTCTAAGCCATTTCCGAAAATGCCGTTTAAAAGCTAACGCGTCCTCATTGGCGTTATGAGTTCGACGATGGTCATATCATTTGGGTTTTCGATGACGAACGGCTTCATTTCGCCTATAAATTTCATTTTCACATCTTCTGATCCCAAAGCGCGAATCGCCTGAGTCACAAAAGAAGCGTTGAACGCGACATCCAAGCGCTCGCCATCGTAGTCCGACGTTTTGATTTTCTCAACGCCGGCTCCGTTTTGATCGTTCGAAGAGGACAATTCGACGCCATCCGACGACATCGACAGCTTGACGACCGCCGCCCTATCGGTGGAGAGGGTGCTAACACGGTCTATCGCGCTTAAAAGCTCGGCCGCATTGACATTGAGAGTCGCATTGAAGTTTTGCGGTATTATGGAACTCGAAACCGGATAATTTTCATCGACGATACGGCAGGAAACGACGGTATCGCCGAAGCTCATGACCGCCTTTTTGTTGCCGGCAGAGATCTCGACGTCGTAATTCGTTTCAAACATCTTTACAACATCCGAAAGGGTTTTGGCGGGGATATTGAAAGCGAAACGAGCCGACGGATCTATGACCGCAGTCTTTCTCGATAAACGCGCGCTATCAGTCGCTGTAGCAGTAAGATTGCCAGCCTCCGCTTTCAGATTAACGGTCGTTAAAACACGCCTCGTCTCTTTATCCAAGGCCGCGAACGCCGTTGCTTCGACTAGTGCCGTGAGATCTGTGCTCGATATCGTTAACGGGGTGCCGATACGTTCTAAATCAATATCCGGGTATTCGTCGGCTGGCATGCAGACCAGTTTATAACTGCTCGTGCCATCGTCTATCTTCGCCATTCTTTCGTCTATAACTTCGAAAGACATCTCGTCTCCGCCCATCTTCCTTACGATGTCGGTTAAGATTCTGGCGTTGACCAGAACCGATCCCATAGCGTGGTTTCTGATATTTTCGTTTCCGTTTTGAGAGGCCAATATCCTTGTGAATACAGCCAGGCTGTCGTTGGATGACGTTATCTCGAGTTCTTCGGAGGTCATCTCGATTTTAAAACACATCAATTGTGGGTTTGTGCTTTTGCTGCCGATACCATGACTTGCCAATATAAGGGATTTCAGAAATTTGTTTTTATTAATGGTGAAGCGCATGCGTTTTCTTCCTCTCTTTTTCTTTTATACGTATTTTACAACAATAATTATTAATCGCGGTGGAAAAGTGGATAAACGTTGTTGTCGCGTTCGGTATTCGCTTACAATCGGCCGTTTCGTCTACTTTAGTCGCCTCTTTAGTTCGTCTATGGCTTTCTTGGATTCCGGGTTTTCTTTCAACTCTTTTTCCACTTTCGAGACGGCGCTCATGACGGTTGTGTGGTCTTTGCCGCCGAAATAGGCCCCGATTTTCGTTAGTGGCATATTCATCATGTTTCTCATCAGGTACATGGCCACGTGCCTTGCCAGCGCAATTTGTCCGGTTCTCGATTTTCCGGTTATCTGGTGGGTGGCGAGGTTGTAATAATCGGCGACTGTGCGGACTATTTTGTCTTCGCTCAGCTCCGATTTGTCACCCGATGATGAAACCAGCGATTCGATGGCTTCTTTCGTTATGGAAAGATCTATATGCTTGGATGGCCGTATGTTGACGATGTAGAACAACAGTCTGTCTAAGGCGCCTTCCAATTCTCGGATGTTCTTTTTGAATTTGTCGGCTAAATACTCTATTGCGTCTTGATCGAAATCAGATAAAGAAAGGCCTGATTGCTGACCACTTTGTTCGATGCGCAATTCGAGGATTTTCTCTCTCACTTCTTTTTCCGGGGCCCCGATCGATAAAGGTAACCCTTGGACGAAACGCGATTTTAAACGCTCGTCCAACCCATTTAACTTAGATGGGTGCTGATCGCTTGTGAGAACGACTTGCTTGCCGCTGTTATAGAAATTGTTATATATGGAGAAGAATGTTTCTTCCGTAGCTTTCTTGTTCGATAGGAACTGGACGTCGTCGACGAGCAAAATATCCACGGATTCTTTGAACCAATCGACGATGGAATCGCTTTTTCCGCTTGTGACATATTTTACGTACTCATTCAAGAATTCTTGCGCGTGGACGTAAAGGACTCTCAAAGATGGGTTCTTCTCCACCGCGGCGTTTCCTATCGCGTGCAATAGGTGCGTTTTTCCGAGTCCGGAATCGCCGTATATCAAAATCGGATTAAAGAAACGCCCCGGGTTTTGCGAGGCCATTAAGGAGGCTTGGTATGCCTCGCGATTTGATGGACCCACAACGAAGGTTTTAAATGTGTAGTTCGGATTTAAAGTGGAATCGGAGAAATATGCCTGTTTTTCGACTTTTTTCGGATGATAAGATTTCGCTTCGTCGACGCTCATGAATTTGATTTCGAAATTGCTTTCGGTGGCTTGGTGCACAATGTCGGACACCGTTTTCTTAAATTGCGTAGAGGCGACCGTGGCGGCCATTTGCGAGTTGACGACGACGATCATGGTGTTGTCGTGGATCGAATCTATATAACTATCGGAAAAGAAGGTGTCGTAAACGGCATTGTCGTTTATCGCCGACTTTATCTTGATGAGGATTCTTCCCCATAAGGCCACTATTTCAGAAATTCCGGGTTCCATAAGCTGAGCGGTATAAAGATTACCACGGATGGTAATAAATGTAGAGGACATTTTTATTTTTTCCACATTTTCGTTGGTTGCGTCATTGATATTTGTTTTTGATGTCGTGAATTGGATGTGGAAAACTTTTTGTATTGTGTTAGAAAAATTGTAAATGTGGAAAAGTGGGTATTTTGACATTGTTTTCAACATTTACTTTTTGTGAAAAGTGTACGAAAACACTACAAAAAAGTGTGTTTTCCACAAAATGTGGATATTTTTCATCTAAAACACACATCAATAATCCGTTTCTTTGTCGATATGAAAAATCGAATTCGCACTAAAATGTTTGTTGGTAGCGCTTTCAAAGGTGTTAACGATGTTACTTTGATCGATTTTTCGTCATGCGATCAGACGTCGCAAAAACGTCAATTTTTTAATCGTATAAAATAAGAACGCACGCGCGCGACGGTGCTTTTTGTGGATAAAAAACGATTGTTCGACTTTTTTGCTTTGGCGATTTCTTAAGCTCTTTGGAGTGAGGTTTTTGTCGCTACGGTCGGTTAAACGCTCTTCTTTTGTTGTTTTAGGGCTCTCAAATATTTATAATCATTCCGCACGCAAGTGAACCTCGGAGGATTTCATCATGAAAAAAACCTATCAACCATCTAAGATCAAGCATGCTAACGAAGCCGGTTTCCGTAAGAGAATGAAGAGCGCATCCGGTCGTGCCGTTTTGGCTCGCCGTCGTGCCAAAGGCCGCGCTAAAATCGCCGCTTAATAGAAAGATCGATGAAAAGGGAAAACCGAATTCTAAAACATCGCGAATTCGTTGAGATTTTATCGAAATATCCCTTTGAAAAAACAAGCCATTTCGTAATTCATTATCGACAAAATAGCGCTGAAAAAATTCGCGTCGGCATCAATGTTGGCAAAAAGAGCGGAGATGCGGTCACGCGAAACAAAATAAAACGTCAGATAAGGACGTTGGTTGGCGCAATCTTCGATTTTGGAAAGTCGCTTGATATCGTCATCTTGGTTAGACCCACCTATACGCCGGAACTTTATTGCGAAGCTCAAGGCGAATTGCAGGGTCTCTGGGAAAAGATCGGAGAGAAACATTGAAAAAAAGAACGAAAATAAAGTTGTTCGGTTTGTTGGGGGTTCTTTTTGGCGCTTTCACGCTTTCTAGTTGCGTGGCCAATTTTTGCTCCGATACGGATAAAGCCAATATCGCTTACCCCTACGATCAGGGCGTAACCGTTTATGTTGATTCAAAAGACGCCGTTCCTGAGGATTACCGCAAAGACGACCTTTGTTTCCAACCCGTAGAAGGCAACGACAATCTATGGGCCTATATACCGGTTGATGCCGACGGCGGATTCACCGCGAAAAAAGCCTCCTATCTTAATGGGACGATTTTGGCCAATGCCAAAACGAACTCATACAGCATCCCATCGTTTGAGTATTTCAAAAGGTTGGATACCAAAGTTTTGTTGGCTGCAATCGAAGAGGCAAAAGA
>CAVEMS010000003.1:123311-225624 GCA_963616935.1 bacterium
GTATGACGCTAAAACCATAACGGCATCCCAATTGAATCCGTTTGATAAGGCCGATTGCAATGGCACCGAAGAGGGCGTCAACATAAACGAAAACAGCGTTCTTCGTAATTATGGGTATATCAAATTTGTCAGTCAAAAAAATGAGAAAACGACTTTTGATTTCGGCAATTGGCTTACTTGGAATTCCGAAATCGAGAAAGAAATAGGCGCTGAAAATTGCCCAAGCAGCGATTTTGTGACACTCTACAAAAACGCAATAAACAACTTAGTTTCCAATGTCCGTTCTTGCATCGCGACAAAGGAAAATAAATACGGCCATTATGGTGCAAATAACAATTGGTCGGTCTCTATGGAGACCACAAATTGGGGCGATGCTTGGGGCAAAGGCCTCTTCGAAGGGCTTATCGTCTACCCGGTTGCGTGGTTAGTAGATTCTCTTTCCTACGCAATGGATCCGGCCCTCTCTGGCGTCGGCCAAATCTGCGCTTTGATAATAACGACCTTGATCGTTCGTCTTATCCTCGCCGTTTTGATGTTTAAGAGCACAAGCGATCAGCAAAAGATGCAAGCTTTGCAACCTCAATTGGCGAAGATACAGGCAAAATACCCCAATTCTGCCACGAATAATGCAGAAAAAATGCGTTTGTCGCAAGAACAAATGGCGCTATATAAACGCAACAAAGTCAGTATGTTCAGCACGATAATCGGAATGATCATTCAGTTCCCTGTGTTCATTTCCGTGTGGGGCGCTTTGCAAGGAAGTGCCGTCTTATCATCGGGCGAGGTTTTAAATCTCCGGCTTAGCGACACCATCCAAAGCGTTCTCTTTAACGTTTCAGGAACTTGGTATTTGAACACCACCGGATGGTGGACTGCGTTGATATTGTTCATCGTCATGGCTGCGCTCCAATTCTTGGCTATGAAGCTTCCGCAATGGATCACTAAAGCGAAGACGAAGAATCAAGCGCATTTGACTGCCAATCCAACCGCCGATAAAAATGCTAAGACTATGAAATACGTTTCATATGGTATGTTGATTTTCACCATTGTCTTAGGCTTTGCTTTGCCGGCCGCTATGGGTGTTTATTGGGCAATCGGCGCCTTGTTATCTATGGCTCAAACGGCAATCGTTCAGACCATCATTTCAAAAAAGATGGCCAAAAGGAACAACAATAAATAATCTTCGGAGGAATAACGATGAAAGAATTCAAAAACAAAACGGTTGAAGAGGCGTTAAACGACGCCGCTAACGAACTCGGCGTTCCGGTTGCGAATTTGGTTTACAAGGTCGTCGATGAGAAGAAGGGTCTCTTCCATAAAGAAGCCACTATCAACGTTTACGAGGATGACGATGCGGTCTCCTATGCCAAAGAGTATTTGATCGAATCCATTAAGGCGTTGGGCATTGAAATCACCGCCGAAGCGAATTTCCAAGAAGACATAATACATGTCTCAATCGATTCCGCTAGAAATCCGGTTCTTATCGGGAAAAACGGAAGAACTCTCCAAGCTTTGAATGAATTGGTTCGTTTGGCTGTCAGCAATAAATTCCATCATCGTTATAGGATTTTGCTCGACGTTGGAGGATATAAAGAGGACAAATACAGCAGATTGGCTTATGTCGCAAGGAGAAACGCCAACGATGCCATCAAGAATCATATGGACATCAAACTTGAGCCGATGACGCCTGATGAAAGAAGAATCGTGCATAACACCTTGAGTGGTATGGAACACATCAAAACCGAATCGACTGGCGAAGGTCCGAATAGAGCGGTTGTGATAAAATACGTCGATTAACAAAAGAAAGAAAAATGGCGCTGGTAAGCGCCTTTTCTTTTAAAATTGGCAACATTCTTTTAGAATAACCGTTAAAGAGGTGGAAAAGATGAAAAAAGGATCACGGATAACTCTAATTGTGCTTGAGCTGCTTTCGCTTGCGGCCATAGCCGTTGGAATGACTTTTACGTTTTTAAATGGCGGCACAGCTAAAATATTTTTTGAATATTCCACGATAAATGCCGTTTTTGCAGCGATAATTGCGTTTTTTTCAATTTGTTTTTTGCTTTTTTCAAAAAAGGAAAAGGAAATTGGCGCGTGGTTTTGGGGAATAAAGCTGATCGGCGCCGTTAGCTCGTTGATGTTGATTGTTTTGTCATTCGTTTTCTCTTATCCGATCGCCAACCCATCAGATGTTGATTGGGGTTCGTTTGTTAAGGACGGCCCGCTTTACCTGGTTGTTTGTCTGCCGCTTCTCTCTTTAGCCTCTTTCTTGGCTGCTACGCCAAAAAGACGTAAAGCAAACATATTCGCTTTCGCTTTATTGGGAACGGTTATTCCGATTGCGTACATTGCTTTTGTTCTTGTACATAAGCTCTTTATTGATAAAGCGATGTTCGATGCCGTCTCGCTTTCTGCGAAAGCGTATCTTTCCCCGTCGTTTGTGAATAATGATGCGTTGAAACCGGAGATCGTTTATACCTTGTATCTTGCTGGCTGCGTTTTGGTTTCATATCTATTGTCTTTGCTCCTTTCGTTGGATGTAAAGAAAGCTGTTTTGGTTGAATCGTCGGTTGCGCTTAACGAAGCGAAAATCGAAACTGAACCGATTGTCGATAAAACCGAAACCGATCGCGAAAAGACAACCGCTGATGAAGAAAAATCGGAAAAACAATGCGAATCCCCAACGGATTGCGATATTCAACAAAGTACGAACGTGGAAGAAACGCCAGAAAAAACAGAAGACAAAAAAGAAGAAAACGACGAGAAGCCAAAACAAAAGGATGTCGCTCCGGTCAAAAAGGAGAAATCGTCATCGACTCAAAATGGCAAAGTCAGCAAATATGGCGATGGCGCTCGTGTATATCATATTTCGAAGCAGCCCGATGGCATTCAATGGCAAGTCAAACTAGCCACAGGCAAAAAGCCAATAAAACTGTTTAAGACGCAAGCGGAAGCCATTGATTTTGCCAAGCGCTTAACGAAGACGCAAGGCGGTTCGATACGCATCCATTCAGTTAAGGGAAGGATGAGAAAGGGCGGATAATGTCCGATACCATCATCGCGCTTGCGACAGCACCCTTCAAAAGCGCGTTAGCGTTAATCAGGATGAGCGGGAAAGATTCTTTCGAATACGCAAAGAAGGTCTTTTCCAAACCACAAAAAATAAAAGATTCCCGCACAACGGTTTTTGGCGAGCTCTTAAAAGACGGTGAAGCCATCGACCAGGTCGTTTTGTTTTTATATCCCTCTTCGTCTTCTATGACCGGTGAAAACGTGGTGGAGATCTCTTGTCACGGCTCAATGGTCATCGTTAATCAAATAATCGATTTGTTTTTGTCTTTGGGGGCTAGATATGCCGAAAGAGGCGAATTCACGGAACGCGCCTTCCTTTCTGGGAAAATGGATCTCATTCAATGTGAAGCAGTCAACGAGTTGGTTAACTCTACAACGGATGAAGGGAAAAAACTGGCGTTATTGTCTTTAAAAGGCGAGGCGTCTTCGCTTGTTGGACCGATAAAGAAAAGCATTGGCGATATTCTTTCCTTGATCGAAGTTAATATAGATTACCCAGAATACGAAGACATAGAAGTTGTGACTACCGCCAAGATAATCGATGAATGCGAAGAAATAAGGAAGACGATTCAGACTTTGGTAAAGCAAGGGAATGAGGGGAGAATCATTAAGGAAGGCGTCAAAGTGGCCATAGTCGGCGAACCTAATGTTGGCAAATCTTCGCTTTTGAATGCCTTGCTAGGCGAGGATAAAGCAATCGTTTCACCAATTCCTGGAACCACCAGGGATTTGGTTGAAGGGTCATTTAGTGTTAATGGTGTTCCCTTTATTTTGCTTGATACCGCCGGAATAAGAAAAACAAATGACGTCATCGAAAAAATAGGCGTTGAGAGAAGTGAAAAGACGATCGAGGCAAGCGACATTGTTTTGTTGGTTATGGATGTCACGAATCCGGCTTTGCCAAAAGGGATAGAAAAGAAATTGGAAGGCAAAAAAGTCATTTACGTGTGGAATAAAAAGGATTTATCGAAAACGAAAGCCGATATGCCGATAGACGGGGTTTTCGTCTCGGCCAAGAATGAAGACATAGCGGAATTGAAGGAAAAGATGGTGGAAGTCGTTGGATTATCCCAAATATCTTTCGAGTCGGCATCTTTGTCGAATGCGAGACAAATCGGCATATTGAAACAAATCGACCTATTGCTAGAAAGAGCGGAAACCGAAGCAAAAGACGGCGTGCCGCTCGACTTGATAAGCGTTTCGCTTCATAAAGCGTTAAACGAAACGAAGGAACTTCTTGGGGAAAACGTTTCGCAAGATATATCAGACGAGATCTTCTCGCGTTTTTGCATAGGTAAATAATATGTTTGATTCACATTGTCACCTCAATGATGAGATTCTCTTCTCTAGACGCAAAGAAGTAATCGAAAATGCGATGCGCGAAAGCGGTCTAAAGGGCTTTCTTTGCGTCGGCTACGATCTAGAAAGTTCTAAAAAAGCACTGCAAATCGCCAGCGAATTTCCTAATGTTTATGCTGCCGTCGGCATTCATCCGGAAAATATAGAAGGGTTAACTTTGGGTGATGTTGATAAAATAAGGGAAATGGCCGCCGATCCAAAGGTTGTGGCGATAGGAGAAATCGGGCTCGACTATCATTGGACGAAAGAGACTAAAGAAATGCAAAAGGCTTTTTTCGAAGCGCAAATAAAATTGGCTAACGAATTGTCTTTGCCTGCTACGATTCACATTAGAGATGCGGTTGAGGACGCCTATGACATCCTTTGTGCGCATCCGATTGACAGCAATTTCTCGCTCCACTGCTATTCTGGCTCAAAAGAGATGATGGAAAAGTTTGCGAAGAGATTCGATTGCTATTTTGGATTTGATGGACCGGTTACTTTCAAAAATGCGATATCGCCGAAGGAGAATTCTTCTCTTTGCCGACTTGATAGAATTCTTTTGGAGACCGACTCGCCGTATTTGGCGCCGTCGCCATTCAGAGGAAAAGAAAACGAGCCCAAGTATTTGCGGTATATTGCCGAAACGATCGCCCAGTTGCGCGCCATCGATTATGACGAATTCGTGAAAAAAACCGATCAAAATGCGGCAAGATTGTTTCATGTGGAACTATAGTATGAAGAAATTAGACGCCGTTATCGTTGTGGAAGGCAAAATGGACAAGGATGTAATCTCATCTTTTTTAGATTGCGACATAATAACGACAAATGGTTCTGCAGTTTCACGTGAAACAATTAATCTAATAAAAGAACTCAAAAAACGGAAAAGAGTGATAGTTCTTACTGACCCCGATGCGCCCGGCAAAAGAATAAGAGATATATTGAATAACGAGATTCCGCGGTTGGAGAATGCGTTTGTCCCAAAGAACAAGGCGATAAAAGGGCATAAAGTCGGCGTGGCCGAATGCTCGAAAGATACGATTATGGAAGCTTTGGAGCACATAATTTCGCCAACCGAGGAAACGATTGGGAACGACGCTCAACGCATTTCCATGTCAGATCTTTTTGAACTTGGCCTCGTTGGCGACGAAAAATCTTCTATGAAAAGGATTGCTTTTTGTGAAAAGATGCATATCGGCGAATGCAATGCAAAAACGTTGCTAAAAAGATGTAATATGCTTGGGTTATCTAAAGATGACATAAAAGGAGCGATGAATGGTTAGCGAGGAAAAATATTTCGAAAAGATAAAAGAATATAAACTTTTGGCCAAACACGAAGTCGGTCAAAATTTTCTAATCGATCAAGGATTTGCCAGGCAAATTGTAGAAATCGCTGATTTGAATGAGCAAGATAAAGCGTTAGAAATCGGACCTGGCGCCGGTTCGCTTTCGTATTTCATAGCTCAAAAGAGCGCCGATAGCGATCTTATAGACATAGACGAAGGTCTGATAACGAAATTGAAAGAAGATTTTTCCGATAAGGAAAACATCCACCCGATCGTCGGGAACGCATTGAAGTGCGATTTGTCGTCCTATACGAAGATAATTGGCAATCTCCCTTATTACATAACGTCATCGTTGTTAGAAAGGGTGCTTCTTGACGCCGATTCATTGTCGTTGGCGGTTTTAATGATTCAGAAAGAGGCTTATGCGAGGATTGTGGCCAAGGTCGGAAGCGACGATTATGGCCCGCTTCCAATCCTTCTTTCCTATCGGGCCATAGCAAAAAAAGAATTCTTCGTTTCGAGGTCGTCTTTCGCTCCGGCTCCGCGCGTGGATTCGGTTGTTTTCTCTTTGAGGATAAAACCGAACACCGACGTCGAATTCGCTAAAAAGTTTTATAAGATCGTGACGTCCCTTTTCTTACACAGAAGAAAGACGATCCTTAACAACCTTTCTGGTTTGATCGGAGAAAAGGCCGAAAAGATCCTTTCGACGGTCGGAATCGCGCCGCAAACCAGACCAGAAAACATATCGGTCGAAGCGTATATTCGTTTGGCCGAAGAAACTCTTTTAGCGGCAGAAACCATTTAACTGTTTGGATATTGAACGAAACGGCCTATTCAGCCTTGTTTTTACATATCTTTCTTGTAAAATCGTTGCTTGAAAATTACCTTATGTGGTTTTTTAAGAAACATTCGTTGGTTCTCCAATCCAACTCGAAAATTAATCTCTCACTCCGTGTTCTCAATCGGAAAGAGGACTCATACCACAATTTGGAGATGGTGACGCTTCCTTTGGCGCTACACGACGTCATAGAAATGTCGTTGGAAAAGAATAACTACGACACCTATATAACTTGTGACGACATCGGTTTGTCGAATATGCATCACAATCTTTGCACCAAAGCCGTGGATGCAATGCGGTGTGCTTTCAGATTCAAGGATAATTTCAATATTTCTATCCATAAAGAAATTCCTTTTGCCGCCGGACTTGGCGGCGGCTCATCGAATGCCGCTGCCGTAATGAAGGGCATTGTGTCGCTTTTAAATATAAAAACAGATGAAGAAACATTAGATAAAATCGGAACGTCTATTGGCGCCGATGTCCCCTTCTTCCTGCATGGTAAGTCGGCATTGGTCGAAGGGATTGGTGAAGTTCTAACACCAATCAATGTCAAAAAATCGTATTGGGTGCTCTTGGTGAAGCCTAAAGAGGGTTTAAGCACAAAGGCCGTTTTTGAAAAATGCGACGCGTTCGTAAGAACGTCTATCGAGACGAAAAATGTTCTCGCTGCGTTGGAAAACGGAGACGATGCCTTGTTAGAAACTTCCATCGGAAATGATCTATATGAGCCGGCGTGTTCTATATTACCGAAGGTTAGAGACATCGTTGATACTTTGAAAGCAAAAGGCCTATCGATCTCGTCGATGACCGGAAGCGGGTCATCATGCTTCGCAATCAGCAATGATGTTAAGAAACTCAAAGAAGTCGCAAGGTATTTCCTTGATCAAGGGTGTTTCGCTGCTGTTACTAAAACCATCGTTTAAGGGCGTATAATAGGGCTTATCCACACAAAAGGAGTTTATCTTATGTCACAACGCTACGCTGTTATTTTAGCCGCCGGAAAAGGCTCCAGGATGAAAAGCAAAAGAGACGATATATCCAAAGTCTCGATGCCGATTCTTGGGGTTCCTGTTATCAAATACATATTAGATGCGCTTAAGCCGCTTAATTGTGACAAAACTATATCCGTCCTTGGACATGGCGGGCAAACTAGCGAAAAGATAGTAAAAAACGAATCGTTAATCGTTTGGCAAAAAGAGCAAAAAGGATCTGGACACGCCGTCATGATGGCCGCTCCCCTACTTGAGGGTTCAGATGGAGAAACTATCGTTTGCTGTGGCGACACGCCGTTATTAAGGGCGGAAACCCTTCAAAAGATGTTTGAATACCACGAAGAGAATCATTCCGATTTGACGGTTATGTCCTTCGTTCCGAGCGATCCGTTCGGCTATGGAAGGATTGTTAAAGATGAGAATGGAAATTTCCTTAGGATAGTCGAGCAGAAAGATGCGAGCGAAGAAGAGAAAAAAATCAATGAGGTGAACGCTGGCGTATATATCTTCAACAATAGAGAATTGTTTGAGAGCCTTAAGAAAATAACCACCAAAAACGCGGCCGGCGAATATTATTTGACTGATGTTATAGACATCTTCGTGAGAAAAGGCCTAAAAGCCCTTTCCTACGTCGTTTCAGATCCGAATGAAACCATGGGTATAAATGACCGCGTTCAGCTCGCTGCGGCCGCAAAAGAACTCCAACTAAGGATAAATACCAAGCTTATGAGATCCGGCGTTTCGATAGATGATCCGAACAACACCTATATTTCGCCGTATGCGATTATAGGCGCCGATACGGTTATTCATCCGAATTCCCACATTTACGGAATGTCTGTCATTGGGGAAAATTGCGAAATTGGTCCAAACGCATTCGTTGAAAACGTAAGCCTTCCTGATGGGGCCGTAATAAATTGCGGAGAAATCAAAAAGCAATAAAAGCTTCAAAAAAAGTGTTGGCGCCGGTAATAAAACGGCGCCTTTTTTGATAGATGATACGCCCAATCGCATAAGAAACGAGGGTTTATGCGGGCATATTTTGTTGATTCCCCTACTTAAAGATAGATGACATCGATGTTTCTTTCGATAAATGACCACAAAGGAAATCGACTGTGTTTGATAGGCAAAAACAAAAAATTCCATTATTTTGATACGGCTCTGTAATATTTTTAATTTTTTTTGATTGACGTTTTTTGAATGTAAAAATAAACAACAATAATTTTCTTGTTCCGCTTGTCACGCGAAGATCGGCGCATGCTTTTGGTGTCGGAGATGGAGACGCCAAAAAATGCTTCGTGTCTCTCTTCGTTCTTTGTGTTTTTTGGAAGGAATGTTGGATTGGCGAATAATGCACAGCTCTGACATCGTTTTTTTATGCTTACGGCAAAAAAACGAGGCGTTGAACTTTGCCATATATGATTTGCAAAAATAATGAAGTTTTGATGGTTTACGGCAAATCGTATATTTTGGAATTTAGAAAAAAAGAACAATGCAGTCGGTAAAAATATTCCCATACACAAACTATCTGTTTTTGCAACTAAGTTATTAGCACTACTCATTATATAGTGCTAAAAAACATATCGAAATTGATTATATACTAGTAACGCAAAAAGCGTTATAATTGCGTTACAATTAAAATGACAAAAATGAAAGAAAATACGAAAACAACGCTAAATTTAAGGATAGATTCCGACTTAAAAAATGAGGCGGAAAAAGTGATAGATGAGCTTGGATTATCGACCTCAACGGCAGTTGTTTTATTCTTAAAAGCCGTCGTCAGACACAACGGTTTGCCGTTCGATGTGCGCCTAACGAAAGCGAAAAACGAACGGAAAACTAGGCCTTCACCTCAGAAAAAGGCGACAGCAAAGAGACCGAAAAAACAAGCGCATGGCGATTCCTTGATGCGCGCGATCGACAAACTATAGTTTTTGATTGACGATAAATGGCGGTATCTTTTGCTTATTTTTTCTCTTTTATAACATAGGTGAGTGTTCCGCTGCGTATTTTTGCTCGGTATGGCTATTAGAAGCGCTAAAAACGGCCGTAGAGGTTCGTTTATATTCTTTTAGATAAATAAGTTAAAGCCGATGGAATTGCGTTTGTATGGCCCGTTTTGCGACAAAAAAAGACGCCCTTTTCAGAGCGTCTATAAAACCTAGAAATTATAGATTTTTATTTTTTGCAGCAGCAGCATTTCTCCTTTTCGTGGAGAATGTTGGCTTGCGCGGCGGCCAAACGAGCGAGTGGGACGCGGAATGGCGAGCAGCTTACGTAATCAAGTCCGACTTTGTCGTAGAAGTTGATGGAAGCTGGATCGCCGCCGGTTTCACCGCAGACACCGATTGTGATGTCTTTCTTGGTTGCACGGCCGCGTTCGACAGCGATCTTGACGAGTTCGCCAACACCATCGACGTCGACGGTTTGGAATGGATCGAATTCGTAGATCTTCTTGTCGTAGTAATATGGGAGGAATTGTCCGGAATCGTCACGGCTGAAGCCCATGGTGAGCTGAGTCAAGTCGTTGGTTCCGAAGCTGAAGAACTCGGCTTCATTGGCGAGGTTTCCAGCTTGTAAGCACCCTCTCGGGATTTCGATCATGGTGCCGACGTGGTAAGTGAGCTTGTGGCCCGCTTTAGCCATTTCGTTTTCGACGGCCTCAACGACAACCGTTTTGGCGTAATGGAGTTCCTTTTGCTCGCCAGTGAGAGGAATCATGATTTCAGGTTCGACATCTTTGCCGAGTTCCTTGCTGGCTTTGAGGGCAGCTTGGATGATGGCGGTGGCTTGCATACGGTAGATTTCCGGGTAGGCGACGCAAAGACGGACGCCACGGAAGCCCATCATTGGGTTGGCTTGGTGGAGTTGGTTGATGCGGTCGCGGACTTTTTGCTCGGTGACACCAAGCTTATCGGCGATGTCTTTGATCTTCTCGTCTTCATGGATGTCTGGTAAGAATTCGTGAAGTGGGGGATCGAGTAAACGGATGTTGACCTTGTAGTCTGGGCAAGACATATACATCTTGTAGAAGTCTTCGACTTGATATGGTCTTAAACGTTCGAGAGCGGCGGAGCGTTGTTCGGCGGTGTCGCTAAGAATCATCGAACGCATATTGAGGATTCTATCATCGGCGAAGAACATACGTTCAGTACGGCAAAGACCGATACCTTCAGCACCGAATTTAGCAGCGTTTTCAGCATCTAATGGGGTGTTGCAGTTGGCGCGGATAGCAAGGCGACGATATTTATCGGCCCAAGCCATCATGCGTCCGAAGTTGCCTCCGAGGTCGGCTTCCTTTGTTTGAATTGCGCCTTCGTAGACGTTTCCGGTGTTGCCGTCAACTGAGACGACATCCTTTTCGGTGTAGACCTTGCCATTGATGGTCATGGTCTTGGCTTCTTCGTTGATGATAGCGCCGGTGCAGCCAGCGGTGCAGCATTTGCCCATCGAACGGGCAACGACAGCAGCGTGGGAGGTCATACCACCGCGGGCGGTGATGATGGCTTCGGCGTTAACCATGCCGATGATGTCTTCTGGAGAGGTTTCGCTACGAGCGAGAACGACCTTGTGTCCGGCGTCTTTCTCGGCTTTGGCTTCTTCGGCGGTGAAGACGAGGTGTCCGGTGCCGGCGCCTGGGGAGGCTGGAAGGCCAGTGATTATCGGAGTGTGTTTCTTAAGATCTGCTGGATCGAAGGTCGGGTGGAGAAGGTCGTTTAAGGATTTTGGCTCAACGCGGAGCGTGGCTTCCTTTTCGTCGATCAATCCTTCGTCGACCAAATCGCAAGCGATCTTTAAAGCGGCAGCGGCGGTGCGCTTGCCGTTACGGGTTTGCAAGAAGTAGAGTTTGCCTTTTTCGACGGTGTATTCCATGTCTTGCATATCGCGGAAGTATTTTTCCATGCGTTCGATCGTGGAAACGAATTGATCGTAGACGTCTGGCATACGTTCCTTGAGCGCGTCGATATGAAGCGGGGTGCGAACGCCGGCGACGACGTCTTCACCTTGCGCGTTCGGCAAGAATTCGGCATAGATTTTCTTTTCGCCAGTGGATGGGTTGCGTGAGAAGGCGACACCGGTGCCGCAATCTTCGCCCATGTTGCCGAAGACCATCGTTTGAACGTTGACGGCGGTTCCCCAAGAATATGGGATGCCGTTCATTTGACGGTAGACGTTGGCGCGTGGGTTGTCCCAGCTGCGGAAAACGGCCGCGATGGCTTCTTTGAGTTGAACGAACGGATCGGATGGGAAGTCCTCGTTGAAGACTTTCTTGTAATAAGCCTTATAAGAGGCCACGAGTTCCTTTAATTGCTCAGTGGTGACTTCGGTATCGAGCTTGTATCCATTCTTTTCTTTGAGCTCGTCGAGCATCTTGTCCATCTCGGTTCTTGGATGGCCTTTGGCGATGTTCGTGAACATGAGAATGAAGCGGCGATAGCTGTCATAAGCAAAACGCGGGTTGTTGGTGGCTTTAGCCATCGCTTCGACGGTCACGTCGTTAAGTCCGAGGTTGAGAATGGTGTCCATCATGCCTGGCATCGATTGACGAGCGCCAGAACGGACGGAGACGAGAAGAGGCATGCCTTTTCCGCCGAATTCCTTACCATTGACTTCGATGTCGTGAAGATGTTTCACGACGTCCTCCCATACGTAATCTGGAATTTGTTTGCCAGAATCGTAATAGAGGTTGCACGCTTCGGTCGTGACGGTGAAACCAGCTGGAATGTTGATGCCAGCGGCGGTCATCTCAGCAAGACCAAAGCCTTTTCCTCCAAGAATCTCCTTGCCGATTTTGGCTTCGTGAGCTTCTTTGAAGGAGTAAACGTATTTCTTGTCTGCCATGTTGTCCTCCTAATGACAATGTAGAGCACTATCAGTGCCTGACGGGTAGAACTATAGCACAAGAGACTTCTTCAAAGAAGAAAAAGAGTGTTTTTAAGGCGATTCTGAGTTTAATAATCTCGGAATGACGAATGCATAGCGTTTTGTTTAAAAAAATGCCTCTTACGCTTTATTTTGATTTTTGTATGGTTTTTGCGGGGATTTTGCGTTTTTCGACAACTAAAAGCCTTGTGAAACTACCATATCAGACGTCATCATGGTAAAGTTTTAAGAAGAAAAAGAAGGAATTTTGTATGACCGACTCATTGATTATGACCATCGACTTTGGCACACAAAGCGTGCGCGTTTCGGTGTGGAATTCAAAAGGTGAAGTGTTGGCGATGGAGAAGGAAAAATACAATCCTCCATATTTTTCCATATTGCCGAATTACGCCGAGCAGGATCCGGCCGTCTATTTCGATTGCTTGGCGAAGTGCACAAACAAAATAGTTGAAAGCAATCCAGATATCATAAAAAAGGTTGCCGGCATCAGTCTCACTTGTTTCCGCGATAGCGCTGTTTTGTTGGATAAGGATCGTAAGGTCGTGCGTCCTATGATCCTTTGGCTGGATCAAAGAATGGCCGAATGCAAAAAACCACTCCCGTTATTTTCCAGGATGATTTTTGGCTTGGTTGGCATGACTGATGCCATCAATTTTAATCGCAAACGTTGCGCTGCCAACTGGATAATCGAAAATGAGCCCGAGAATTGGGCAAAAGTAGATAAGTACATTCCTATTTCAACTTATTTCATTTGGCGACTGACTGGAGAGTTAGTTGACAGCGCGTCCAATTGCGCTGGGCACTACCCAATCGATTTCAAGAAAAAGCAGTGGTACAAGAACCCGGAAAAACATCTCAAAGGTCAAATATTTAGTATCAAAGCCAGTATGCTTCCGAGAATCGTTCCAGAGGGCGCGATATTGGGGGAAATCACAAAAGAAGCGAGCGAAATAACCGGGCTTCCGGTTGGATTGAAATTGTATGCTTCCGGAAGCGACAAGTCGTGCGAAACGCTAGGCCTTGGCGTTATGGATGACAAGACGGCCGCCATAAGCTACGGAACCGCTTCAAGCGTGGAAATCACGAGAACCAAATATACCGAATCCGAAACATTTTTGCCTGGATATCCCGCTTGCGTGCCCGGTTATTACAATATGGATATACAGGTATACCGTGGATATTGGATGATCAATTGGTTTTTGAAGGAATTCGGAGGCCAGAACATCGCCGATCTAATAACCGCCGATGCGTCAGCCGACGAATTCAACGAAAAACTGAATTCCGTTCCGGCCGGCTGCGATGGCTTGGTGTTACAACCGTATTGGGGACCCGGGCTTTCTAGGCCTTTAGCCAAAGGCGCCATCATCGGTTTTAGCGATTCCATCACCCAAGAACATTTCTATCGCGCGATCATCGAAGGCATTGCGTACGCTCTTAGAGAAGGTTTGGAACATTTTGAACACAAGATTCATCATCATATACGCGCCATCAGGGTTTCTGGGGGCGGTTCTCAAAGCGATCAAATATGTCAAATAACGGCGGATATATTCGGTAGAGAAGTGTCGCGTGTACAAACAAGCGAAACATCAAGTTTGGGTGCGGCGATATCTGGGTTTTTGGCTATCGGCGAATATAACGATGTGGCCGAAGCGGCAAACGCGATGATTCGAGTTAAAGATACCTTCTATCCTAACAAAGAAGTTCATGAAAAATACGATTATCTATATCAAAACGCCTATAAATTAATGTATCCGAGGTTAAAAGGAATATATTCGAACATCAAGGAATTCGGTCACAAAGAAGAACGGGAAAAGATTGGATTTAAACACCGTTTCAAATAAAGATTAGCGTCTAATCAAGTATAGGACGGTTTCTAATTCCGCCGCTTTGAAACGATGTTCGTTACCTAAATTTATTCGCCTTGAAGCGGCTCCGGTCGCCGCGTCAATGATAAGCGAAGAAATTTCTGTTGGATCGCCTTTCGCTATATCGCCATCATCCATGGCCTTCTTAACCAATTTCAAAATCGTCTTGTCGATTTCCTCACCCAATAAGGGTTCGCTTTTTCGGAAGGTGGAATTTGCTCTAATCAAGTCTAAATGCAGATACAAGACGGCGTTTTCCGAGTCGTGAAGACGGTCGAGGATATAAGCGATGGCCATTTTCAGTCCCTCGTATCCGCCAACACCCAAAACCTTTTCGGTCGGGAACTCCCATTCCGGATGTTTCTCGCTTCGAACCTTCATTAACGCGTTATAGACCGCTTCTTTTGAGGGGTAGTAGTGATAGAAAAGACCGTGTGAGCAATTGCATGCGGTGGCGATATCATCGATCGTTAGCTCATCAAACGTCAAAGAAGAAAATAGGCGTAAGGCCTTTTGCAATATTTTTTCTCTTCTTTTTTCGCGTAATAGCGCGCTTTGTTCGGCTGTTCTTGGCATATTCTTCCTCTATTCTATTTTGTCTTGTTGCGTGTTTTTGACATCTTTCGCGTTGCCTGAAATATTATCCGCCAACGTTTGCTTATTAAGAAGTTTTTTCGAAAGGAAATAACATCCGGCGAAAGCGAGCATTAAAAGAACGGGCGCGATCACCCATTCCCAGACTTGGGTGGTTTCATAAACGAAGAGTTTTCCGTCTTCGTTGATGACCATCTCTTGGTTGACATACATCGAAACGATAGAGCCCAAAACGAAACCGATGACGATGTCGAAAGTTACTTCGTGATGTTTTGATAACAAAGATTTCATGGCTTTGCTGGTTAAGACAAAACCCATTACGATGCCAACCAAAAGAGAGAAGAAAACGCCAATTCCGCTGGCCAGACGTTCGTGGTTATGGAACATTGAATCGTCGCCAATGAAGACGTTTAGGATTGGGTTATATAATCCAAAGATGAAGAGAATCATCGAACCGGAAATGCCAGGCACTATGCAAGCGGCGGCTGCGATGAATCCCGCTACGAAAACGAGTAGATAAATCCACCAATCTCCGTTTACGAAAGATGAGTTCAAATCGAAATTCCAATAAATTTTCGATATGGCGCTTAAGATGCCGATAGAGGCTGCAAAAAGACCGGACAAAATAATGATAAATATGGGTTTTGCAGTCTTTTTTTGATTTTTTACCTGATTTGTTATCAAAGGCATGAAACCCAAAATCACGCCGGCGAACAAAGAAACGATGGCGACTGGAGCATAGTGAAATCCGTATCTGACGCCTATCGTTATTGCTAAAGCGCTAATGACGGCGCCGATGCCAAGAGGCAACAAGGAGATGAAGCTCTTCTTGAAATCCTTGAACAAAGACGCGATGCCGTTAATCAATCTTTCATATATTCCAACGATTAGCCCCATCGTCCCGGCGCTCACTCCCGGAATCATGCCCATTCCAAGCGATGCGCCCTTTAAAACGTCGAGTATCCATTTTTTAAATTTCATGTAAACCATAATAGCCTAATCGCCCCAATAAGTGGTAGACTTCCATTGCATGAAAACTTTAGTTTTATATTATTCAAAAACAGGCAACACCAAGAGGTATGCCGAAGACTTAGCGAAAGCGGTCGATGGGGATGTTTACCCTTTGAAAAAACTCAAGCCGAAGAAATGGGCGGAGTACGACACCATCGTTTTCGGTGGTTGGATTATGGGCGGAACGATTCAAGGATTGGACCGCTTTTTGCAAAGCTGGGATGAAGTGCTATCTGAGAAAAACGTAATCGTTTTCGCCGATGGCATGGGGATCCCCGATCAAACGACCAGGAGAAAATTGATCGAACAGAACGTTTTGGACATTTACCACATTCGTTTTTATCAATTGAGGGGTTCTTTCGACTTTTCGAAACTCCATTTCCCATACAACATCCTCTTGAATTCGTCCCTTTCTGCGATGTCTAAGGATCCTGAACATCAGGACACCGCATCCGCTATCGAATATCTCAAGTCAAATCCGTTAGAGGTTTATGACCGCGAGAAAATGGACAAGATGATATCCGTCATTAGAAACCTTGCTTTAGAGGTTCATTTCGAGGAGAAGAAATGAAACTATTCGTTGGGCTTGGCAACCCTGGCAAAGAATACGAAGGGACTCGGCACAACATGGGTTTTATGGCCGTTGACCGCTTTATGGATATGGCGGGAGGGGTTTTTGATAAGACCGATTTCAAGGGCGAGTACGGAATTGTGAGAAACGCGGCGTTTAAGGAACCCGTCATCGTGCTTAAGCCACTTACCTATGTGAATCTGTCTGGCGAAAGCGTACGACCGATTGCTGATTTTTATAAGATCGATATCGAAGACATTGTTATCGTCTATGACGAGATGTCGATCAATGAAGGGGAACTCCGTCTTAGGAAAAAGGGTTCTAGCGGTGGGCATAACGGCATCAAGAACATCATCGCCAATTTAGGAACAGAAGAAATCAAAAGAATCAAAGTGGGAATCGGCGAGCCGATGGGGAAAAATCCAGTCAATTATGTCCTTGGCAAACCCTCCGAAGAAGGCAAAAAACTTATCGACGAAGCGCTCGACAACGCGGCGCGGGCCTTAAGGGATACGCTGCTTCGCGATTTCGATTATGCGATGAATTTATATAATGGCAAAAGAAAATAGTAATCCAAAGACTCTATTTGAGGCGCTAAGAACGCTCGAATTATCTTCGGTTATTGGCGATAAAAAAAGAAATCTAGTGATTGATGGCTCTCTTGCCGCATCGCTTTTCGCTCTTTCAAGATTCAGCGAGAGCGAATCGTCTTTTGCAATCGTCGCCAACAATCTTTACGCGGCACAGAACATCTACGAATCGTTGCTAAATTTCTTGCCGGAGTCTTCTCTCGCTTTCTTTCCGGCCGATGAACTTCTTAGAGCTGAGGTCCTCTCTTCCTCGAAGGAGCTCATGAGCCAAAGGCTATACGCGATGGGAGAGCTTCGGAAGGGTGGGAAGAGAATCCTCATAACGCATCCGGCCGCCTTGTTTAGATACTTGCCCGATCCGACCTTTTTCGATAGTCATCGAATGACAATCGAAAAAAGTGAATCTTACGATTTGGAGGAGATTAAAAAAAGACTCCTCAATATGGGTTATAAAAGAGTCAACAAGGTCGACCAATCGCTTCAATTCGCTGTCCGCGGCGATATTTTAGATGTATTTTCCGTAAACAGTTCGTTACCTGTCCGAATTGAATTCTTCGGAGATACGGTTGAGCGAATCAAATTCTTCGACATCGCCACGCAGACATCGAATGAAGAATTGGCAAAGGTCGATTTATTGCCCGCTTCAGATTTGCTTTTATCGCCAAGAGAAATCGCCAGATTGAGAAAAGAAATAGAGGGGATTCTAGAGAAGGATTCCGCCAATCTTTCGACTCAAGAAAAAGAGATGCTTTACGCAAACGTCGAATCCGATTTGGATGATATCGAAAACGGAAATTATCGGACATCTTTATATAAATACATGGGATTTGCTAGGGAAAATGCGTTTTCTATCTTGGATTATTTTGAGCATGACCTCGTGTTCGTCCCCGATAAAGACGGCTTTGAATCGAATGCGAATACGATCTTTGACGAAGCGTCTTCCTATTTAAGGGAACTCAGTTCCTCGAAGCTGTCTCCGTCGCATTTAAGCGAATACATACCCCTTTCGAAAATCTTTGGGAACGAAAAGAGGGTTTGTTATGGGACGAAATTCTCTAAGAACGTTTCCGATTTGTATTTCAAAGTTAGACCAATCGTTAAAGCGGGCAACGGTATCGCTGCAATCGTTCCAACAATCGAAAGTTACCTGAAAGAAGGAAACAGGGTTGTCGTAGCTTTGGGAAAAGAGCATAAAAAAGAGACGGTTATTGGGTTTATGGATGATGCCAAATTGGCATACGAAGAGGTTTCCGGCTGGTCTTTGCCACTTGGCGCATTAGGAATCAGCGATTCCTTTTTAAACTTTGGATTTGAGATACCGGAATTGCATTTGGTATATCTTGGATCCGATGACTTGTTTGGGGCTTCCTCTTCGGCCAGCCGTTTTTCGTCTCGTTTTAAAAATGCGACGATTTTAAAAAGTTATGACGATCTTCGGACCGGGGATTATGTCGTTCACGAATATAACGGCATCGGCCGTTTCGTTGAGGTCACAACGTTAGAAAATCTAGGAACGCACCGCGATTACTTGAAAATAGCCTATGCGAACGATGAGATTCTGTATGTGCCGCTAGAACAATTTAGGCTCGTTAGGAAGTACAGTGCGAGAGAAGGCGCCTCGCCTAAGCTTTCGCACCTTTTCAGCGGCGAATGGGAAAAGAAAAAGAGCAAAATCAAGGAAAGAATTAATGAGCTGGCCGATAGATTGATAGCCCTTTACGGCAATAGGGCCAACTCTAAAGGCTTCGCTTATCCACAAGACGACGAATTGCAATTAAGGTTCGAGAATGAGTTTCCGTATGCGTTGACGCCCGATCAGCAAAAGGCGGTCAACGACATCAAAGAAGATATGGAAAAACCCGAAATAATGGACCGTCTTTTGTGCGGCGACGTCGGATTTGGAAAGACCGAGGTTGCGTTTAGGGCCGCATTTAAGGCGATTTGTGCCGGGAAACAGGTTGCGTTGCTATGTCCGACTACGCTCTTGGCGAGGCAACATTATGCTGTAGCCATCGAAAGATTTGCCACTTTTGGAGTAAGAATCGGCGTTTTGTCGCGCCTTGTGCCCGAAGCAAAACAGAAAACGATAATCAAAGAGCTGGAAGACGGTCAAATAGATTTGATCATAGGCACCCATCGTCTTTTGTCTAAGGACATAAGATACAAAAACCTTGGCCTTTTGATTGTCGATGAGGAGCAAAGGTTTGGCGTTGAGCAAAAAGAAAAAATAAAAGAAATCAAACAGAACGTCGATGTCCTTACTTTAAGCGCGACGCCAATACCAAGGACGTTACAGATGTCGTTGGTTGGCATTAGGCCTTTAAGCGAAATCAACACAGCCCCGGACAGAAGAACCCCGATCCAAACTTACGTGACTCCATATAAGGAATCGGTTGTTGCCGAGCTTATTCAAAAGGAGCTTTCGCGAGGAGGCCAGGTTTTTTACGTTTATAACCGCGTAATGTCGATATACGCAAAAGGAAATGAACTCGCTAGAGCGATTCCGGAAGCAAAGATAGGAATCGTTCATGGCAAAATGGAGAAAGACGAAATCGAAGACGTGATGCAAAGGTTCTATATCGGGGAGATAAACGTCCTTATTTGCACCTCAATTATCGAAAACGGAATAGACGTGCCGAACGCGAATATGATTATCGTCGAGGACGCCGATCGTTTCGGCTTGTCGCAGCTTTATCAAATAAAGGGTCGTGTCGGCAGGGGCAATAGAATTGCCTATGCCTATTTGATGTATAGGCCCCAAAAAGATATGAACGAAGATGCAAAAAAACGTTTGACCGCCATTCAGGAATTCACCGAACTTGGCAGCGGCTATAAGATCGCACAAAGAGATTTGATGATTAGGGGTGCCGGAGACATTCTCGGCCCCGAACAAGCCGGATTCATTGATTCGGTCGGTTTGGACTTATACATAAAAATGCTCAATGAAGCCATACAAAATAAGAAAAACAATGCAGAACCCCAGCCGATTGTCTCTAAAAACGCCTTGTCGATAGATGCCTATATCCCAAATGCCTATGCGATCGATAGCGACAAAATAGAGTTATATCAAGAACTTGAAAATGCCACAAATGAGAAAGAGGTCAACGATTTCGAAAAGCGTGTAAGAGATATATACGGCAAACTGCCACATGAGGTTTCCTTGCTCATTAAGAAAAGGAAAATGGATATTCTTCTCGATGGACCGGCGTTTGAGAAAATGGAAGAGGTTGGCGATGGGATATCCTTCTTCGCTTCTGATTCGTTTAGCAGAATCAATGGGATAGGCATAGAACTATTCGAGGCCTTGACGCCGTATCTTTCCTTGTTGAAGGTCAATTACATCAAGAAGAAGCTACAGATCAAGGTGTTTAAACGCGATGATTGGTTTTCCGCGTTATATGAGATTGTTTCAATCATTGATTCGCTCTATAAGAAACACCAAACCGTTTAGCATATGCTAAAATCTATCTATGCGCATCGACAAATGGCTTAAAGTCTCGAGAATCATCAAAAGAAGGGAAACCGCGAAGGATTTATGCGCGGATGGGGATGTTTTCATTAATGGCAAAAAAGCCAAAGCGATGAGCGAGATCGAAGTCGGTGATGAACTTACGCTTATTTTGGGGCGGCACACAATTGTCGCCAAAATATTGGAAGTTAGGCCGTTCGCAAAAAAAGAAGACGCTTCGAAGATGTTTGAGATGCTTTCCGATACAGTGAAAGGGGAGGAAAAATAAGATGCTTGAATATGATTTCGACGAAGGGAATTACCTGATATCCGTCAATTATGGTCCTCAGTCGATGGCGTTATTAGACATGATGATGTCCAAGGGCGTTTCGCCCGTTGTTTGCCATGTAAATTATCATTTATGTGAAGAAAACGACGACGCCGAACAAAAAATAAGCCGTTTCTGCCAAGAAAAAGGGTTGCGTTTGGAGATTTTGGATGCCCGTTTCGCCGACCAAAAAGGCCGCGATGAAGATTTTTCGAAATGGGCCAGGAAGACAAGGTACGATTTTTTCTTGGAAGTTTATAAAAAGTATGATGCTGCCGCTTTATTTTTGCCGCATCAGCAGGATGATTTGATAGAAAGCTATCTTATTTCACAACGTTTAGGTGCAAGCAATGCCAAATATGGGAGAAGCAAGACGAGCACATATCGCGGGATGTTAGTTGTTCGTCCTCTTTTAAGTTTCAGCAGGGCCGATTTGACCGCTTATTGCGAAGAACATAACGTTCCGTTTTCAATCGAGGCCACGAATTTCGAAAGGAATCATATTCGTTCGGAAATAAGAAGAGACATCGTCGATAAATTAAACGAGGTTGAACGCGGACAAATATTGGACGAAATGAACAAAAAGCAAAACGATCAGATTTCGTTCGAACATGCGCTTCACGGTGCGATTAATAACCACGATGATCTCCGGATTAGGTCGATTATCGCCTTATCATGGGACGAATATGCGAACACAATCGTCGATTTCGTCAATAAAAAGGCTAAGAAAAAGGTTCGTGTCAGTGAAAAGATGCTCAAAGATCTCCGCGAATTGTGCCTCAATCCGAAAGAAAACGATTCCTTGAAAATCAAAGACGACATCTATTTCGTAAAGGAATACGATCGTATCTTTATCGATAATGATGGGATGAATTTGCCATATAGCTATGTGTTGGATAGGCCGTGCGCTTTCTCTTGCCCAAGCTTCGATTTGGATTTCTCTAGCGGTGCCGAAGATAGAAATATCCACGAAGGCGATTATCCGATAACCATTCGAAGTGTGCTCCCTCAGGATTCCTTCGTTTTCGGCGGCTATTTATTGCCGGTCAAAAGAACTTTGATCGCATCAGGGATCACCGATGATTTGTTGGAGGTGTGGCCGGTTTTCTTAAACAAAAACGGCAAAATCATCTATGTTCCAAGATATGTTAAATCGTTCCAGGAGTATCACACTTCGAAATTGGTCATCCATCCAGAAAAATAACAAGAAAAATAAAATATTTTTTCTTGAAAAAAAATAGTATATTGCTATCGTTCGTCTGCGTACTTTTTTGCGAAAGTGTGCGTATATATCAGTAGACATAGATAAAATCGGGAGGAATACGAGATGAGAGAAGAAAAACCGCACCGTAGCCGTTGGTCGCTTGTCGTTCCATACATTCTCATAGGCGTTATCGTTTTTGCCATCGTATATTGGGCGATATCCGCTTTTTCGAATAAGACAGTTACTTGGTCTGAAGGCCAAATTGATTCTTATGTCGGTTATAACATTGGCAACAATACCGTGAATGTTAATGATAATGATGGGAAATACTACATCAAAAGTTATGCTGTGACACAAAAAGCCAACGACAATGTCACGGTAAATGGCGTTTATTATTCGAAAACCGAGCCTGCCCGCGATAGAGGCAATTTCACCGTGGTGATCGAGGCGGAACATTGGAATAACGATTTTGATATCGTGTCGAGAGAAAATGGCACGAGCGGAACGACGCACGATTCATATAGTTCCATATTCATTGCGAAGGTCAAAGAATGGAACGTCGCGTCTTTAACGGACGGGACTCTCCTTTCCCAAAAGTTCGGCGAAGGCGGCTATAGCGTCAACGATGCTTATCAAGCCTCTTTCTGGGACACTTGGGGGCCGACAATCATCGAAATCGTCCTTCTTGTCATCGTTGGTTTCATTATCTTTATGTTCCTTGGCCGTTCGGTTGGCGGTGCCAATCGTCAGGCAATGGATTTCAATAAGTCCCCGGCTCGCCGCGAAGACGCATCAAAGATACGTTTCGCCGATGTCGCCGGTTGCGATGAAGAAAAGGCCGAAATGGTCGAAATGGTCGAATACCTGAAAGAACCGAAAAAATACAGCAAATTTGGCGCCCGTTTGCCGAAAGGCGTGCTTCTTATCGGCCCGCCAGGAACCGGCAAAACCCTTTTGGCCAAAGCGGTCGCTGGCGAAGCTGGCACCCCATTCTTTAGCATCTCGGGTTCCGATTTCGTGGAAATGTTCGTCGGTGTTGGCGCCGGCCGTGTAAGGGATTTGTTCAAAAAAGCTAAACAAAGTGCCCCGTGCATTATCTTTATCGACGAAATCGACGCCGTTGGAAGACAGCGTGGCGCTGGGCTCGGCGGCGGCAACGACGAAAGAGAGCAAACCTTGAACCAACTCCTCGTTGAGATGGATGGTTTTGATTACAACAGCGGCATCCTTGTTATGGCCGCGACTAATAGAAGCGATGTTTTGGATCCCGCTCTCATGCGTCCAGGCCGTTTTGACAGAATTATCACCGTGGGGCTCCCCAACAAAGACGGTCGCGAAGCCATTCTTAAAGTTCATTCCAGAAATAAAGTCATCGGAAGCGGAGTTGATTTCAAAGCTTTGGCCCAAAGAACCGTTGGATTCTCTGGCGCCGATTTGGAAAACATTCTTAATGAAGCCGCGATTTTGGCCGTCAGATTTGGCAAACCATCGATAGGTATGGAAGAAATTGATGAGGCTATCGACCGTAGAATCGCTGGGCCTGCGAAGAGCAATAAAGGACTCTCTGAAAAAGAGAGAAAACAAGTTGCATATCATGAAGCGGGACACGCCGTGATAGGCTTGGTCTTGCCACACGCTGAAAAGGTTCAAAAAATCACCATTATTCCGCGCGGAAATACCGGAGGCCACGTTTTGATGACTCCGGAAGACGACAGATTCTTGCTCACCAAAAAGGAATTGTTGGCGCAGATAACTGGCTTGCTTGGCGGCAGGGTTAGCGAAGAAATTTTCTTCGATGACGTTTCCACTGGTGCTTCAAACGACATCCAGGAAGCTACGAAAATAGCGCGCGCAATGGTCACGGAATACGGCATGAGCGATCTTGGCCCGATCCAATATGAACGCAACAATGGCTCTGTCTTCCTTGGCCGCGACTATACCGATACAACCAAGAATTTCTCAACGCAGATCGCTTATGAAATCGATAAAGCGGTTCGTCAGATAGTGGATACGGCCCATAACGAAGCCAAAGAGATCCTCATTGAGCATTCTAAAGATGTGACGCTTATAGCCGAGACCCTCTTAGCGAAAGAGACGATCACGGCCGAAGAAATCGATTCACTTATTAAAACCGGGGCATTACCAACGAAAGTTTCTGCTTCGGTAAACGAGTCAGAACTTTTCAAAAAGAATGAGAAGGAAATCACGAAAGCTGATAGTCCCGAATCTTCTAAACCCGAGGAAAGCAAATAAAAACGAAGGCCGCTGGCCTTCTTTTTGTGTATGGATATCAAGGGCGTCAAAATTGATGGACGAGTGATTTTAGGACCGATGGCCGGAATCACAAGCCTTGCTTACCGCCGTTTTATGAAGCCTTTTGGCGTGGCGCTAAGCGTAAGCGAGATGATTTCCGATTGCGGGATAAATTATAACAACGCCAAAACGCTCGCGTATTTAGCCACTTCTAGCGACGATAGGCCGGTTGCTCTTCAATTGTTTGGCTTTGATCCGGAGAACGCCGTAAGGGCGATAGAAACGATGGAAAAGGCGGCCGATTACGATATCTTGGACATTAATTTAGGCTGCCCGGTCCATAAGGTGGTCAAAACCGGAGCCGGCAGCGCATGGCTAAAAAGGCCAGACGAACTCTATGAATATATGAGAAGGGTCGTCGCTGCGTCACATAAGCCGGTGAGCGCAAAAATACGTATCGGATGGGACTCGTCGTCCATCAACGTCAGATCCGTTTCCAAAATATTAGAGCAAGCCGGTGTCTCCTTGCTTACCGTCCACGCAAGAACTAGCGTTCAGGCATATAGCGGTTCTCCCGCGTGGGAAGAAATTCGGGGCTTAGGGAAAGAACTATCAATTCCTCTTTGCGTTTCCGGGGACATTTTCACTCCTGAGGCTGCGCTCAATGCCATGTCGATCGCGGCCGCAGAGTTTGTGATGGTGGCTAGAGGCGGGGTAGGCAATCCAGAGCTCATTACTAACATAAACAGGGCTTTGAACGGAGAAGAGGAGTTGGAACCTCCGAGTGCATTGAAACAAGCCGAATATGCGAAGGAGTTTGCGGCAATGCTAAAGGAAGAAAAAGGTGAACGGGTTGCGGCCTTGGATTTAAGAGGCATCGCCCCACATTTCTTTTCAGGGTTCAAAGGCTATAAGAAAGTTCGCACCGAGATAGCCTTGCATACCAAAACATATGACGATGTAATTCGTGTTCTCGACGGAATAATTTTAAGAAACAAAATATAAATGTAAAAGTGAGATAAACGCTATTATTTAGTGTTTATCAATTTTTTTACACACATTTGATTAAAAATGCATATATATGTATTATTAATCTATCAACAAAAATGTTAAAAAGAGAAATCGAAAAATTGATTGAGAAAACAAAATTCGAAAGTCCGGTTGTGGCGCTATTAGGATTAGACGAATCTGCCAACAAGGAACTTTTGTCTAGTTGCTTTAAAGAGTGTGCAACGGTGTCTTTGAAGGATGAAGACGATCGCTTTTTGGCGAACGCCAATCCAAAGCAATTCTTAGATCTATATCCGGAACCGATGGTCATCGATTCGATTGAGTTATCAATTCCACTTCTTAAAGAGATCGTGTCGAAAGTCAAAAACAAAAAAAGAAAATCGCAAAAGAAAGGCCTCAGGTTTGTTTTTTCCATCACGGATTATTCCGTGTTGGCGACTTTAGCGTTCGAACTTGGGCCGCTAATCGAAACGATTAAGATTCCGACCGTGTCATATTTGGAGGAAAGGAATGTAGCTTCTTTTTCTGGCGAGAATACGTTTAGCGCCGATCGGATGGCCAGCGAATCTTTATTGCACGAAAACATCTATGAGATGCGGAACGTTTTTTTCGCGCGCCTTGTTCGAGGGATGTATTCCGATGTCATTTTTGGGAAAGAGAACGTTCGGTCCTTTTATGGGCGATTAAGCGAGAAGATAACTAATTTGGTTTTGAACGGCAAAAAAGCAGGTGAGAAAACGGCGTCGTTTAAATCGTTTTTGTACGCTTTGGCACTCCGTGCCGGCGAAACTTTAAACATCAACGAATTGGCTAATTTGGTCGATGCCGACGTTAGAACGATAAAAAGATGGATAGAGGTGTTGACCGCCAATTCCGTGATATGCTTTGTCGACCCATATAAACCAGAGACATCAAAAAGGATCATAAAGACTCCAAAGATGTATTTTTCGGATACTGGGCTCAATGCCTATTTGGCTAATTATACAGATGATAAATCGCTGGCAATGGGACCTCTTAGGGACAAAATCGTGGAGACGTATGTTTTTTCCGAACTTCGCAAGATTTTCTTGAATCGCGGATTGGA
The DNA here is from genome assembly GCA_963616935.1 of bacterium. Classification (GTDB taxonomy): domain Bacteria; phylum Bacillota_I; class Bacilli_A; order RFN20; family CAG-826; genus UBA4951. Next base: position 149,681 of record CAVEMS010000003.1, read on the forward strand.
ACCGAGGAATTTTCTCTTTTATTACGCCGATATAGATAAAAAAGCGGTGGAATTCTTAATAAGTGACGGAAACACAATACATCCGATTTTCGTTTCCTCATTGTTCTCGAAAGAAAGAAGAAAAGAAGATTTAATGGCCTTACAAAAATATGGGCAGAAGACTGATGAAGCGATTCGGTTCGCTTTGATTAATGAAGCCGAAAGGCATAATGACTTCTACGATTTGCCGATGCATTCAATCGGGTTATAACGTCGTATTAGATGTGTTTTATCGAGTTTTTTGAATGTTTTTAGAAAACCGCTTTCAAAATACTTGACCTAGTCCTTTTTCTCCATAAAATAATCGCGTTAAAAAAGGTTCGGTAACTAACTTTATGGAAGAAAAAAGACCTATAGGCGCTGAGATACGCGTAACATCAAACGCAATCAAAAACTACATCGACAAAAAGATGTCTCAAGACCTGTCGCTTGAGATAACAGGAGTCGAATCGATGACTCTCATGTATATCTTTAGACATGAGATTGGGAATGTGACTGCGGCAGATTTAATGCAAAGATTTGGCGTTTCAAAAGCGACCACATCTCAAACGATCTCCAGTTTAAAAGACAAGGGGTATATCGTTCAGAATGTGAGCAGCCACGACCGTCGAGTCAAATACATCGTTCTTACGAAAAAAGGACGTGAACTCAAAAAGAGGTTTGATGAGATGTTCGCGACGATAAACGCATCGGTCGTCCTGAATTTGACTGAAGAAGAGAAGAGTGAATTGGTCGCATTGCTTAAGAGGGTGCAAGATAACGTCGGTTATAAAGGGGGGTGTTGCAAGTATGAAAAAGAGTGAAGAAAAAACAAAAATGCCCAGCAAATCCACGCTGAAAATGCTTTTGAGGCATATAAAAGGATATTGGAAAGAAACCATTATCACATGGTTGATGGTTCTCATTGAAACGGCATGCGAAGTTTTCGTTGCCTTCTTCATGCAAGACCTTATTGATAGCATTAACAGCGTCGGAGATGGCGGTAGCGTCGACCCCTCTCCTATTTATATGTATGCGGGAATAATTGCCGCTTTCGCGGTGGTCGCCGCCATAACTGGAATTTTAGCCGGCGGGTTTGCTGCTAAGGCCAGCGCCGGCTTTGGCAAGAACCTTCGCGACTCGATGTTTGTGCACGTGCAAGATTTTTCGTTTAAGAACATCGATAAATTCTCGACCTCGTCAATCATCACGAGAACAACGACTGACGTGTCCAACGTTCAAATGGCTTTTATGCAAGTCATTCGTGCTGTCATTAGGGCGCCGTTCTTAATGGTTTTCGCCCTCATAATGTGCTTTGTAACCGATTGGAAGATAGCTTGGATATTCGTCATCATAATTCCGGTCATCTTGTTTGCGTTGCTTTTCATTTCGAAAGCCGTTCACCCGACGTTCGAAAGGGTGTTTAACACCTATGATCAGTTAAACGAAGAAGTTCAAGAGGACGTCGACGGAATCAGGGTCGTTAAGTCATTCAATCGCGAATCCTATATGAAGAAAAGATTCGGTTCCATAAGCGACTTCATCTATAGGAACTTCATCCATGCCGAAAAGATAGTGGCTGGCAACAATCCGATACTCAATTTCGCGATTTATGGCGCGATTGCAGCGATTTCGTATTTCGGCGCGAAGGAGATTGTCGGGAGCAACAATCAGTCTTTGAGCGTCGGCGCTTTATCAACATTAATCACATACGTCATGATGATCATGATGTCGTTGATGTTGATATCCATGGTTTTCACTATGATCATCATCGCCCGAAATAGTGCTGAGCGCATTCAGGAAATCATCGAGGAGAAGCCGGATATAGTTTCTCCCGAGAATCCGATTATGGCCGTGCCGAATGGCGAAGTCGTTTTTGACCATGTGAGTTTCTCGTATGTCGGAGGCGCCGATAAAGACGTTTTGCACGATATCAATGTTTCGGTCTCAAGCGGAAAGATGATTGGAATTTTGGGATCTACCGGATCTAGCAAAACAACTCTTATTTCGTTGATTGCAAGATTATTCGATGCTAGAGAGGGGAACGTATTCGTCGGAGGCCATAACGTCAAAGAATATGATTTGAAAGCTCTTCGCGACGCCGTCGCGGTGGTGCTTCAAAAGAACACGTTGTTCTCAGGGACGATACGTAGCAACCTGCTTTGGGGCAACCCAAATGCCACGGATGAGGAACTTAAGGCGGCTTGTGACGTCGCTCAAGTCACTCCATTCTTGTCCGAGATGCCAGATGGACTCGAAACTAAAATAGAAGAAGGCGGAACGAACGTCTCGGGCGGGCAAAAACAAAGGCTATGCATCGCTAGGGCGTTGTTAAAGAATCCGAAGATATTGATTCTTGATGACAGTACTTCGGCTTGTGATACGCATACTGATAGCTTAATTAGAGATGAACTACAGAATAAACGGAAAGACGTCACTAAATTCATAATCGCCCAGCGTGTTCTAAGCATCAAAGATTGCGACGAGATTTGGGTTATGAATGAAGGGAAAATCGTCGATAGGGGGAGCAATGACGAATTGATGGCAAAGTCCCCGGTTTACAAAGAACTATACGAATCGCAATTGGGTGGAGGTGACTTCGATGGCAACAACTAGGAAGATGAGGAATCCAGCCAGGGTTTCCGGTCAAGTGAAAACGGCCACTATAAAACGTCTTTTGGGATATGTTTTTAAGAATTATCCCCTACAATTCGCGCTTGTTTTGCTTTTTGTATTCTTATCTAGCTTAGGCAGCGTCATCGGTTCTTATTTCGTTGGAAACATACTTGTCGATACCTATATAAAAGGCTCTATTGACTATATAGATGCCACAAGCGGCGCCATAGTGAACAATTTCAACAACGGTTTGATCAACACGCCAACCACTGGCCTTTTTGCCGGCATTCCATTCGGTTATGCCATATTGATGCTTGTCGGATGCTATGTTGTGTCCGTCGCATCTAGTTATTTCTATAACGTCCTTATGTCCGTTATCGGTCAAGGCGTTCAAAAGAAGATACGCGACCAGTTATACGATCATATGCAAGAGCTTCCGATTTCTTATTTCGATCGAAGGACGCATGGTGACATCATGTCGATTTACACGAACGATGTAGATGCGCTCCGAGAGATGCTCTCCAGATCCTTGCCGATGGTCGCCCAATCGATAGTGACGATGGCCGTTTGCCTTGTTATGATGCTTGTCACTGATCTCATTTTAACTGCCGTTGTCGTCGTTTTCGCCGTGATGATGTTCTTGATTACGAAATACTATACCAAGATGTCTAGCCGTTATTTCGTTCGCCAACAGGAAGAGCTCGGAAAAATGAATGGTTATATCGAAGAGCTGACCAGCGGACAACGAGTGGTTAAGGTATTCAACTACGAAGAAAGAAACATCGCCAATTTCCGCGAGCATAACGAGCGTTATTTCGAAAATTCCATGAAAGCGAACCGATTCGCTAGTGTTTTGATGCCGACTGTCAACCAACTTGGCAACATGCAATACGCGATTTTGGCGCTGGCTGGCGCTTTGATGATCGTCAATAACGTTCCTAGCTGGACGATTCTTGGGTCGAGCGCTTTTACGGTCGGTGTCGTCGTTTCGTTCCTTATGTATTCGAAGACCTTCGTTCAGCCAATTGGCCAGGTTTCGCAACAACTTAACGTTATGGCTCTTGCCGTGGCTGGTGCATCTCGTATCTTCGAGATGATCGATGCGCCGAAGGAAGTCGATAACGGCTATGTGGAATTATGCAACGCCAAGATGGGGCCGGATGGGAACCCAATCGAGACGAGCGAAAAAACCAAAATGTGGGCTTGGAAACACCCTCATTCGGAAGATGGTTCCGTCACATATACATGGCTGAAAGGGAAGATAACGTTTGATGACGTCGATTTCGCCTATATTCCAGGCAAAACGGTTTTGCACGATGTTTCCTTGTGGGCCAAGCCGGGCCAGAAAGTCGCTTTCGTTGGGCCGACGGGCGCAGGCAAAACAACGATTACAAACCTCATCAATCGTTTTTATGACATAGAAGACGGCAAGGTTCGCTATGACGATATAAACATCAATAAAATCAAGAAAGCCGATTTGCGCAGATCGTTAGGAATAGTCTTGCAAGATACGAAATTATTCACCGGCACCGTCAAAGATAATATCCGTTACGGGAATTTGGATGCCACCGACGAAGAGATTGTCGCGGCGGCGAAATTAGCTAACGCCGATGACTTCATCATGCATCTTCCGAATGGCTACGACACGATGCTTACAAACGGCGGAGCCTCTTTGTCACAGGGTCAAAGGCAGCTTTTGGCCATTGCTCGCGCGGCCGTTGCCGATCCGCCGGTTATGATTCTCGATGAGGCCACGAGCTCCATCGACTCGCGCACCGAAGCGCTCGTTCAAAAAGGCATGGATGCCATTATGAAAGGGAGAACCGTATTCGTTATCGCCCACCGTCTTAGCACCATTAAGAACAGCGATGTGATTATGGTCATTGATAAGGGCGCTATTATCGAAAGGGGTTCGCACGAAGAACTTCTTGCGAAAAAGGGCAAATACTATCAGTTATATACCGGTAATGCGATTGCCGCTTAAAAGGGTTCCAGCAAGATTCGTTTGGGTTTTGCTGGGACTTTTTCTTTTTTTGCGAACATAACGCTCAGGTTTTGCATTGCGTTTTAAGACATTTATAATGTTCGAAGTTATGAAAGAAACGACAAATAACGAATGTTTTGAAGAGGAAGAAGAATTCTCCGTTATCCATCCGAATGTCGCCGCTTATTTGGAGGCGAGCACCGAAAGAGAGATCATAGCCGCTTTGAAAGGGCCGGCACAGCCGTTTAACAATCAGGTCGTGAAGACCATCAAATGGGAAGGCGCCAATCGAAACGAATACACGGTAGAACTTAGTAATGACTCTTCTTACTCTCAAAAGAGAATTTATTTTTCCATGTCCAATGAATTTTCCTTTCCTGGGGTCTTGGTTCCTGGGAAGGACTATTATTGGAGGGTCAAGGCGAAAGATGGCGAAACCCTTAAGAATGGTTCGTTTCATGTTTCGTCTCATTTTTGTTTGAGAACGATCACGCTCGATGGAGTCAATAACGTCAGGGATATCGGCGGTTGGCTGACGAGAGATGGAAAGAAAGTGCTTTATGGAAAGATATACCGCGGCGCAACTTTGGCTGGGATAACGGAAAAGGGGAGAGAAGTCTTTACCAATGAGCTTAGAATCAAAACCGAAATCGATTTGCGGGGCGAGGGGAAAGGCGAGTTAAAAGAAGAAGGCGTCGAATATATTCATGTTACGGCTGGACAATACACGATGATTATCCCGGGTTTCTTTCCTCCGCTCATAAAAGATCGTGATTATACCGACAGGAACTTCAATGCCGATTTGCTCCCGGCCATAAAGACGGTGTTTGAGAAGCTCGCCGATCATCTTGCCTATCCAATTTACCTACATTGCGCAGCCGGAGCCGATAGAACCGCGACCATGGTTTTCTTGCTTAATGGGCTTCTCGGCGTGCCTTATGAAGATTTGGTCAAGGATTTCGAACTCACCACATTTTCTTTGATAGGACCTCATTATCGCAGCGCAATAATCAACGATTCTTTCGATAGAAGCGGAATTTCTCAAAACGACGTTATGAATTATGTGGCTTTCGATAAAATGCATGAGCTTTTGCTTTCGAATTATTCGAATGGCGACGGCGATCTCGCCTCCTCAATTGAACGTTATCTAAAGGAAGTGGTTGGAATTAGCGAGCAAACCATCCTTTCTATCAGAAAAAACATGCTCGAATAGGCGCTGGCCTAGAATTCCTCGAATTACGCTAAAAGAGCATAGGTAATTCGCTTGATTTGTATTAAACTAATCAAGACTTAGAGGATTTTTGCTATGGAAGAAAAATTAACGGATCAAGAATTGGCCAGAAGAGCCAAATTGCCAAAATACGAGGAACTTGGAGTTGATCCATTCGGCTCCCGTTATGAATGGAAAAACCGTATTGTTGATATCAAGAAAGAATTCGGATCGTTGACTCAAGAAGAACTAGAGGCCCAGAAAGCGACCGTTAACGTCGCTGGCAGGTTAATGGCTATCCGCCGAATGGGGAAAGCCGCTTTCGTGAACCTCAAAGATGAATGTGGAACCATTCAAGCGTGGATTGGAATGAACGTGATTGGGGAACACGATTATGAGGTTTTTAAATTAAGCGATTTGGGTGATATCGTCGGCCTCGAAGGAACGCTGATGCTCACTAGAACCGGCGAGCTTACTATTCGAGTCACCAAATACACACATATAACCAAATGCTTAAAACCTCTTCCTGAGAAATTCCACGGTATGACGGATTTGGAAGATCGTTGCCGCAAAAGATATGTCGATTTGCTCGTCAATGATGATTCCAGAAAGATTGCGTTAACCAGATCCGCCATCGTCAAAGGGATTCGCAATTACTGCGACAAGCAAGGATTTGTTGAGGTTGAGACGCCAATTCTTTCGCCGATTCCAAGCGGTGCCAGTGCAAGGCCGTTCATCACTCATCACAATACTTTTGATTGCGACTTCTATCTTCGTATTGCAACGGAACTAAGCCTCAAAAAATGCATGATTGGCGGAATAGATCGCGTTTATGAAATCGGCAGGATTTTCCGTAACGAAGGCATCGATAATAAGCACAATCCGGAGTTCACCACCATCGAGTTATATCAAGCGTATGGCGATTTAAGCGATATGCGTCAATGGGCCGAAGGCCTTTTCCATGAAATCGCCGACAATGTCATTGGCAAAGAAGAGTACAACTGGAACGGCAACGTCATTAATTTGCATAAACCTTTTGCTTGGGTTTCCATGGCTGATGCCATCTTAGAGAAGACTGGCATAGATTTCCGTGAAGATATCCCATTCGAAAAAGCGGTCGAGCTCGCTAAAGAACATCACGTTCCTCTCGAACCGAGCTGGAATAGCACAGGCTACATAATGCAAGCGTTCTTCGACGCGTTCGTCGAAGACACATTGATACAACCAACATTTATTCATACATACCCGATTGAAGTTTCTCCTCTCACCAAGAAGAGCAAAGACCCAAGATTCGTCGAAAGATTTGAACTATTCATTGGCGGTGTTGAGTTCGGCAACGCTTATAGCGAACTCAATAATCCATTCGATCAAAAGAGCCGTTTTGAAGCCCAATTGGCCGCTAGAAACCGCGGAGACGAAGAAGCCGCTGATATCGATTTCAGTTTCTTGGATGCCCAAGATTATGGAATGCCTCCGGCTGGTGGAATTGGTGTCGGAATCGATAGATTCTGCATGCTTTTCACTGAGCAAAGCACGATACGCGAAGTTCTCTTGTTCCCGACCTTAAAGAACGTCGACAACAAATAATTCTTCCAAAATCTCGTTTTTCCCTGCAAATCAGGCACATTTTTTGTCGTATATAGTTTTTTTGAAACTTTTTCGCCTAAGCGTTTCGTTTTTATCGATTTGCCCCTATATAGGAGTGAGAGGGTGAGCGCCCTCTCGGAAAGAAAGGGGAGAAGCCTTATCGATAATCGATAATCATTGAATGAACGCCTTACTCCTAGTATAATTTTCTACGCTTCGAAGAAGGATAGAAGCGAAAACACGCTCTTATGGGCATTCTTGAAATGCCCCATAGACCGAAATTAGGAGGTGCTAACATGAAAAAGTACGAGATCATGTACATCCTTAATGCCAACCTCGATGAGGCCGCGCATAAGGAAGAGGTGTCCAAACTCCAAGGTATTCTCGAAAACAATGGTGCTAAAGTCACCGATACCAAAGAGTGGGGCGTCAAAGATTTAGCCTATCCGATCAAAAAACAGAGCAAGGGTGCTTACGTTGTCCTTAAGGTCAGCGCCGAGCCAGCCACGCTTAATGAATTTGAACGTTTAGCTAAACTCGATAACAACGTCATTCGTCACTTGATCACCGTCGATCAAGACTAATCGCCTTCAAGAAAATAACGGAGGTAAAAACAATGCTCAATCGTGTAATTCTAATTGGTCGCTTAACTCGTGATCCAGAGGTCCGCAAAACGACTTCTGGTACTGCCGTGACTTCCTTCACTCTGGCAGTTGACGATTCCTTTAAGGGGCCAAACGGTGAGAAAAACACCCTCTTCATGAACTGCAGCGTCTTTGGCGCCCGTGGAGAGAACGTGGCCAAGTTCACCAGAAAGGGATCTCTCGTCGCCGTTCAAGGACGCCTTAACCAAAGGAAATACGTCCGCAAAGCGGATAACGTCCAAATGACGGTTACGGAAGTCATCGCCGATGGCGTAGATTTCCTCGAGAGCAAGTCCCAAAGCGCCAATAACAGTGTGGCGGATGCTCCTATGCATCAGGAAGAACAACCTGAAACGGGAAACATCGACTCGATTGATGTCGTTGATGACGATCTCCCATTCTAAGGCCAAGAATTTAGAAAGGAACTCCAGTACATGGCATTCAAAAAAATGAGACCGAGAAAAAAGGTCTGCTACTTCACTAAAAATCACGTGAAGTACATCGACTACAAGGATACCGAAACCCTTAGCCGCTTCATCGCTCCGGATGGCAAAATCCTTCCGAGAAGCCAAACCGGCACCAAGGCTCGTTATCAAAGAGAGCTTGCCCGCGCGATCAAAAACGCCCGCTACATGGCTCTTCTCCCAGAAGTCGGACAAAAATAATCGCATTTGTGATTATGCGAACCGAATCTACGTTAAACGCATAGGCCAAGCGTCGTTGCGTGGCACGCTCATCGGTTACAACCAAAACGAAAAAGGTCTATCCCAGCCGATAGATCTTTTTTCTTTCCTTGCGCCCAGCGCTCTCTTGGCGTTTTTAATTTTGAAACATATTTATATATTTTGTTGCATTTATAGTTGCAAAGTATATAAAAATGTTTATTATATTCATCGAACAGTTACAAAATTAATTAAAAAGTAACTGTGAAACCTGATTGATGTCTTCAAAAATCTTTCAATCGACAGGCAAAAGGAGAATCACATGAAAAAATCATCATTACTTGGCTTATCCGCATTGGCTCTTTCTGCGCTTGCTATCATTGGCTGCGGCGTGAAAAACGGAGCGATCCAAAGCGAAACGGAGCCTACACCGGAAACCATTTTGATTTCTCCCGAAAAGGTAGAGAAATGCGATGTTTTAGCGAAAACATCCGTTCTTGACGTTGTTCTGCCTCATAAATTAACCATTGTTAAAAACGATGGATCTGAGTTGGAAACGAAGCTCTATCCTGGTTCCGATATTGCAAAGAAAATCGATATTAAGAGAGAAGGTTATACATTCGGAGGCTTGTATTCCGACGAAAAATTCACCGAGGAGATTAAGAGCATGCCTTCTTGTGATAGTAAGGTCTATGTTTGGTGGAAGGAAGAAACGAAGCCATCCAGTTTTAACTACGTGCAAAACGATGATGGAGAAATCACGATCGCCAAGTTCGTGGGGTTTGAGACCGATGTTACTACTCCATCGTATATTGCTGGTAGGCCGGTGACGGAAATCGGAGAAGGTGCTTTTTATAACAGAGCGCAGCTAAAAAACGTTCGAATCGGTTCTAACGTTCGAAAAATAGGCGAGGACGCTTTCGCGAATTGCTGGGAGATGGAGCACCTTTATCTTCCTAATACCGTCGTCGATATCGAGGCAAACGCTTTTATCGATTGCACGGAACTAAAGGATATGGTTTTGAGCCGTAATCTCGTCCGCATTAACGACTATGCTTTTGGTGGATGCGATGAGATACGCGATGTTTTCTATGCCGGTTCCATGGAAGAATGGCAAAAAATCACCATAAGCGACGTCGATAATGCCAACAAACGTCTCTTTGCTTGGGTTTCTTACTACTCTGAGAATGATCCTGCCGATAGAGAACATGTCTATTGGCATTATGTTTCCGGCGTGCCAACGACTTGGTTTGAGATCTATCGTTAAAACTCTTTGAGGGGCGAGATGGGGCGTTCATCTGTCGCCGAAGACGAAAATAATTTATTTATCGATTGTTTCTGTGATTTTTCATCGAAGACCGAACGAAAGAAATAATTGTGAGCATTTCATTTGTCATTCAAATTGTTTATTTACTTTTGGCCGTTTGGGTGTATTATCCGCTTCGTTCGTTGAACGAAAGGGAAAATTATGGAAAAATTCAAAAAAATAATGGTTCTAGCCGTTTCCGCGTTATTATTGGCCGGATGTGGTGAAAGTTCATCGGAGGATAATAGCTCCGATTCTTCGAGTGATGATTCTGCGCCTTTGACTGTGGATTGGTCTGCTGACGATAAGGCTTTGTTGGAAAGATATTGCGGCGAGGTTCTTCCGTATCCCGCCAGCATCGGAAGTAATGTGAATGTCGTCGAAATCGAGGACGAATATAGCGGCAATTATTTGCAAATTTATGCCAAATCCAGCGTTTTCACTATTGCTGATTATTATAAGGACTTAGAAAAAGCCAGCTGGAACGTTGTTAAGAACTATAACGGCGGAGCCGTTCAAATCGATTCTTATGGCGCCGAATATTATGAAGCCGTTAAGGTTTCTGGCGATAAGGGCTATGACATCCAATATTCATATGCCGAAGATAGCGCCGGAAATAAATACAATCTTATTGCTTGCTATAACGATTTAGGCGTTGAGACCACAAACGCCACCAATTGGACAAATACGGAGATAGAAACCTTCGGCGAAGCCATCGGAGCCGTTCCGACTATGCTTAAGCTTGGCTCTGAATATGCCGTTTACAGCGACAATTATGCCGCCGTTGTCTATGATGATTTGGCTATCGACTACACTTTGGAGAACGTCGAAGCCTTAAAGCAAAACGGATGGGCTCTCGATGAGGAAAACAGCACCCAAAGCGGTTGTTATATCCTTACGGCCGAAACGCCAGACGGCGGGAAAATAGGGGCCACGCTTTATTATTCGGCTGGGAATTACGCCGTTTTCGAATGTTTGTATGACGTTTATGAATCTCTAACGTGGCCAAGCGAATTCGTTGCCACTTTCGAAAAAGTATCAGGAACAAGCATTCCTGAGTTCCATGCCGACGATATCGAAAAATATTATTACTTCATCGCCAGAGGCGAATTCAACATCTACGCTTATACGGAGAGCGAAAGCGTTTCTGATGATTACACCGCCAAAATCAAAAATATCGGCGGAATTTACGATGCGATGATGCAACAATACATGGACTGGGATCAGACTTGGTATGCAGAAATAAAAGAAACAACCGATAGCAACTACAACAGCATCTTCCAAGTTACGTTTGCCGCCTTGGCTGAGCCGGTTGATGAGATCCTTTCTTCTTACCCAACGGATGCCATCAATGAATTCCTTACTAGAAACGATATGGCCGATGTGGAAATTCCGCCATTCGAGTATTTGATCGATTATAGTGGCAAAGATACGGCTCATGCTTACTATATCGACTACGAAGATGCGTATAGTTATGCCTATCAAGAAGTTTCTGAAGATTGCAACTATTACAACATAGATGACCCAACGGATGTGGAAGCCATAAAGGCCGTGGCTGAGAAGTTGGCCACTGAAAATACCATCTACACCATCTCGGTTTACGATAAAGCCGTTGCTTCAGACTGGGACGAGGAGGCCGAGCCCACCAATGAAGCCTATGATTATCTCGCCTCAGCGTTAAGCGATTCCAATTGGGTTAGGGTTTCGGGAGACTCTTATGACCTCGCTTATGAGGATCCGACTGGCAAGGTCATGATCGGCTTGAAACTTGCTAACGATGTGACAAGTGTTACTTTCACGCATGGTTCCGGTAAAGAACATAAGGAAGTTAAATTCGCTTTTTACGAAAATAATTTAACTATTGAAGCGGGCGGAACTTGCCAATTGCAATTGATTTGCGAAGGCGTGACTGGCACCGTCGAATACTCCTCGGACAATGATAAATTCACTGTCGACGACAATGGATTGGTTACTGCTGCGGAAGACGCTTCTGGCGAAGCGACCATAACCGCTTCGATTTTGCCTGATGGAGCAACTGAACCTTTGGTGGCTACAGCCATTGTTTCCGTCGATGAAATCTGGACTCCGCAAAAAGCCGCGGAAACCATCGCCTCTAAATTCAATGCCTATTTTGATTTAACTGCGAGCGATGATAATTACGCTACGGCTAATGCGAACGGAGACGATTCTTATTCTTTGACGATGCATAGCGACAGCATCACCACCATCGAAGCTGCCGAAACTCTATTCACTTTCGAATTGGTTCCTGGCTCGACCTTTGGCGATATCTATGATGGCGAATGGCAAGATGGCTCTTTTGATGAGGGAGATCTTAACGGAACAACCAACAAATATCTAGACTATGTCGCCTATAACAACGATGATACGGAAGTTGATTTTACCGTTTTCGTCTACACTGTAGAGGGAAACGTTTACATCAAAGTCAACGTTGTTTGGTGCGAATAATAAAGTCTTTGTATCGTTTTTGAGCAAACGCGAAAGACAGGGGTTGTAGAAGCCCCTGTTTTTTGTTTGAGCAAACGCCTCAAGCTAGCTCGCTAGATAGTCTTCGGACATAACACGAAGTTCAAGCGTTTTGCTGACGTTAGGCCACATTCTCTGACGTTTAGTTTACGGAATTAGATTGCCATATATAGTTGTCTTTTTTTTGGTATTCGAACGGCAGAATGACATAGATGAAATCTTTACATATAATAAAGATGTAAAAGAGGAGTTGATGCCATGAAACAAAGAGAAAAAGCCGTTTCGGAACCTATTTTCGATGTGCTCTTCTCGTTGCCTAAAAATGACAAGAAACCCGAAGATAAACCGAAGTTTAATCCATACGATTGGGAGAACCCGGACAATTGCTCCGATAGAGAGTATATGGACGACGAAGACTACGATGATTTCGATAATTAACGAACGTTGAGCATTATGCCTTTTCCCTACTAGGGGAAAAGAGTATATAATTGCTCTATATGACGAAACTTATTTCCAAACTTAGAATTGCCTTCTTTGTGACCTTCATTATCGAGGCCCTTATATGTTTAGTCGTTGCGGCTTTTTGGATTTTCGATTGGGCCGGCTTTAAGGAACTAACCGAGAATATCTTTGTTTATATCGTGTGTGGATTGGCTGCGTTTTTGGTCATTGACGCGCTGTTTTACTGGTTTTCAATCGCCTATATCCGCCGCATAAGGCAAAAAAACGACAGCGAGGCGGCCGCTTTAATAGGGAGCGATATTCAAGAGGCCTATAATTTCTCTAAAATAGGCTTACTCGTCATCGATGAGAACAACAAGATAATTTGGTCTAACAATCTATTCCGCGAGCTTTTTATCGACGTCATTGATACTGATGTTTTTGAATTCTTGCCATCGTTAAAGCCTCTTGTCAATGCGCCGACCGGGCAAAGCATAAAGGCCGACATGAAAGATAGAAAATATGAGATTAAATATCTTTCTGCCCCAAGGCTCTTTGTCTTCAAAGACATAACGGAATATGAAAATATGGCCGCTTACTCGAAAGAGCAGGCGGTTGTTCTCGGTTTGATCATCATCGACAACTATAACGATGTTGCTTCCGATACCGACGAATCCGCCGATATCGTAAGCAGCGTTAGGGCAATTATAACTGATTATTGCAGGGATTTTGGCGTTTTGCTTAGAAGAATCAAAAACGATAGTTACTTCGCCGTTTGCAATTATTCGTCTTTGGCCAAAATGGAGAAGGATCATTTCTCCATTCTTGATAAAGTGCGCGTTGCCCAAAGCGGAGAAGACGTTCCTCTGACTTTGTCGATTGGCTTCTCACACGATTTCCCGGATATTTCGAAGCTCAACGAAATGGCAAGCGATGCGATATCCGTAGCCTTAAGCCGTGGCGGAAACCAGGTTGTCGTTTCTAGATACGGTCATGAACTTGCTTTCTATGGCGGCAAGAGCGAAGCCGTTGAAACGACTTCCAAAGTTAAAGTTCGCTCGGTCGCCGATAGCGTTTCCACCATTATCAAACAAAGTTCCAACGTCCTTATCATGGGGCACAGCGATATGGATATGGACGCTTTAGGATCTAGTTTGGGCATGATGGCGTTCTGCGATTGGTGCGGGAAACCAAGTAAAATTGTCTATTCGCCTAAAAAAGCCGAGAAAAAGACCCGTTTGGCCTTCCAAAGCGCATTTACCCGCGAGATGTACGACAAGATGGTCGTCTCTCCTGAAGACGCTCCAAGCCACGTTAAAGACACGACTCTCGTTATCGTCGTTGACGTTTCGGTGCCCGCTTTGACGATGGCTCCAAAACTATTGGACATTGCGAATAAGGTTATGATCATAGATCACCATAGACGCGGTGATAAATACCCTGATAGGCCGGTTCTTTCCTATATCGAGCCTAGCGCGGCTAGCGCATCTGAACTCATCGTTGAAATGATTCGCTATGCGACCGCAAATCCGCGCATCGAGCTTAAGTCCTCTTTTGCCACGATCATGCTATCCGGCATTTTCATGGATTCGAATTTCTTCAAGTCCAACAAGACCGGCATGAGAACTTTCGAAGCGGCCGAAATATTGAAGAGCTACGGCGCCGACAATTCGATGGCCGACGATTATTTGAAAGAAGAATTCGAAGAATACACGTTGGTCAACAAAATCGTCGGAACGATTCAAACCCCGTATTATGGGGTGGTCTATTGCGTTTCCGACGACCATGACATCATCGAAAGAAGCACCCTTGGCAAGGTCTGCAATCAATTGATGCAGCTTAAAGGCATTAACGCTTGCTTTGTGATCGGCAGAACCGATGACAAGACGGTTCGTTTGAGCGCCAGAAGCGATGGAACAATAAACGTTCAAACGCTTTGCGAAAAAATGGGTGGCGGTGGACATTTCTCCATGGCGGCTACTGCAATGAGTGGCAACTCAAGCGAGCCATTAACCAAGAATCTATTGTCCGTGTTGAGCAATTATTTAGATAGCGCTCGCATTGGGCAAAGCAATAATTAGGAGGAACGAAAATGAAGATAATCTTGACGGCCGATGTTAAAGGTGTTGGCAAAAAAGGACAAACGGTGACGGTTTCCGACGGATATGCGTCGAATTATTTGATTCCGAAGAAGTTAGCGGTAATTTCAACGACATCGAGTCAAATTCAATTGGCTAAGGACAACGCCAACGAGGAAAAGAGACAAGCCGCCATGAAGGCGGAAGCGGAGGAGCTCGCCAAGCGTTTGGAACATATCAATGTCGAGTTTAAAGCCAAAAGCGGAAGCGATGGCAGGATGTTTGGGACCATCTCTCCAAAAGAGATTGAAGAAGGCCTTAAAGCCCAATGGGACATCGTTATCGACAAAAGGAAGTTCATCGACAAGTATCCAGCGAACGCTTTCGGTTATACGCGCCTGAGAATCGAATTATATAAAGGCAGCGCCGGCTCCGTCATCGGAACCGTCAACGTCCATATTTCTGAGGAAAAATAATGCCGAAAAGAAAGGAAGTCGTTCTACCTCATAATCTTGAAGCGGAAAGAACCGTTTTGGCTAGCATTCTTTTAAGCGGAGAAACGGCCGCTACCGCTTTTGCGTCGCTCACGCCTGATGATTTTTCCGGCATCGACAAAAGGAATGTTTTGATCTTCCAAGCGATGGGTGAACTCATCAAGCAAAACGAGACCGTTGATGTTGGCACGGTAATTAATGAATTGACGATATTGCAAACGCTAGAAGATGCCGGAGGCATTGAATACATCAAATCTCTGATCGATGGTCTAATCAGCGACGAAGATATCGACCATTACATCAAAATTCTAAAAAACAATGCAGTTCTTAGCTCTTTTTTGCAAGAACTTCAAAAAGCGCAAGACGATTATGCAAGCGGGAACGTTCCTGATGTCGGAGAATTCATCGCTAATGAGACGAATCGTTTATCTGAAATAGCATCTAGAAGAAGCGTCGCCGATTTCAAACCGGCGAAAGAGTTGGCCGAAGAAGTCCGTTATTTGATTGAGCAAGAAAGCAAGCGCAGCACGGCTGGCATAACCGGCGTAGACACAGGCTACGAGAAATTAAATGATCTAACGCACGGCTGGCAAAGGGGATCATTAAATATTTTGGCCGCTCGCCCCTCGGTCGGGAAGACCGCTTTAGCGCTCAATTTCGCTATCAACGCCGCCAAGAGCGCGCATTGCCCGGTGGCTATATTCGAGTGCGAAATGGCCGGGACCGAAATGATGAAACGTATCTTGAGCGCCGAATCCAAGGTGCATCTAGAGAACATCGTCACCGGTCGTTTTCTTGGACAAAGAGACAAAGAGAAGATTTCTAGCGCCATCGATGAGATAAAACGATATCCGATATATTTCGACGATACTTCCAATATCAAATTGAACGATTTGATCGCGAAAGCGTCGAAACTTAAAAAAGAGAATCCTAACCTCGCTTTGATCATTGTCGACTATATCGGTTTGGTTACCGTCGAAGGAAGCAAATACGATAGTAGAACATTAGAAGTCGGAACCGTCACCAAAGCGCTCAAGAAGTTAGCCAGAGACCTTAATGTGGCTGTTATTGCCTTGGCACAGCTCAACCGTAAAGTCGATGATAACGTCAATGGCGTTCCGAAGATGTCCAACCTTCGTGAATCTGGCTCCATCGAGCAAGATGCCGACGTCGTCATGCTCATGCATCGAAACGATTACGCGGACAATCTCGTGCAATCGAAGAAAAAAGGTCAGCAGGACGGCAATGAGGAAAGAGGGACTTTTGCCACCAGACTTCAATCGCAAGTCGATGCCCAAAACGCAAAAGGCACCAACAAAGACTCCGTTTCCGTGGTCAATGTCAACGTCGCCAAAAATCGTTCCGGCCGTATCGGGAAAGTCATCCTCCTCTTTAGTGGAGCTATTCAACTTTTTGATACCCCAACCAAAGAATTTGAAGAGACGCACGCCAAATTAATGGGCGGCAATATGGACGACGAAGAATAATGATTTCGTTTATCAACATAGCAAGCGGATCCAAGGGAAACGCCACTTTGATATATAACGAAGATACGTTGATTTTGCTCGATATGGGCGTGCCAAAATATCTTTTGCTAGATGCGCTAAGCAAAATAAACCGCGATTATTCCGAGATTCAGGGCGTTTTGATTACGCATGAGCATAGCGACCACGTTAAAACGCTGAATTTGCTTCACGATGATTTCCCTGTTTATAGCGGCCCTGATGTCGTTACCGCTTTAACGCATATCGATGTGTTTCCGGAAGAGGCCTTCAATATCGGCTCAATGCTGATTTATCCAATCCAAGCCTCGCATGACGCTAAATTTCCATTGGGTTATGTCTTTTATAGCAAGTCCGAAAAACTCGTTTATCTGACCGATACCGGCGTTGTCTTGGAATCCGTTTTGCCATATATCCATAACGCCGATTATTTCATTTTCGAGAGCAATCATGACGTCGAGATGTTAGAAACGTCTGGCCGGCCAAAACCACTTATCAAAAGGATAAAAGGTGATAAAGGGCATCTATCGAATCGAGACAGCGCATTGGCCGTTTCTTTGCTTGTTGGGCCCGCTACAAAAGCGGTTTATCTCGCTCATTTAAGCGAGGAGTGTAACACCCCAGAGCTTGCCTTAGATACATACAAGAATGTTTTTATAGAGAAACACATCGATTTCGATTTTGAGAAGATCGGTGTTCTATCGCAGCGGACGATGACGCTTGGAGGAGATACGGAATGAATATCACTATCATGGTCATCGGCTCCTTAAAAGAAGTCTATTGGCGGGAGGCGGAAAGGGAATATCTAAAAAGATTGAACCCATACTGCAAAATCGAAGTGCAGGAATTCCCCGATTATCCAGCCAAAGAGAAGGATTCGCCAAAGGAAAATGAGCTTACAAAAGAAAAGGAAAGCGAAAAAATCCTTGCAAAACTCAAGCCAAACGATTTCGTGGTTTTGTTGGATTTAAATAAAAATGAGTGCGATTCCGTTGCCTTTTCCTCTCTTTTGTCAGATTGGTTTAGAATCGGCAAAAGCCATATCACATTCGTCATCGGCGGTTCACTTGGCTTAAGCGAAAGTCTTAGAAGGAGGGGCAATGCGTCGATTTCGTTATCGAAAATGACGTTCACCCATCAGATGACGAGAGTGTTGCTTTTGGAGCAGATATATCGGGCGTTCAAAATCGCCAACAACGAGCCGTATCACAAGTGATCGATTAAGCCGTAATGAAGCATCGCTTTCGCCCAGCCACCGTCATCGATGTCGTCGCTGACGAAATCGGCGGCTTTTTTGACTTCTAGCAAAGCGCCCGCGACGGCAACGCTTGTACCGGTAAATTGAAGCATCTCTATATCGTTATTTCCGTCTCCTATCGATAAGGCGTTATCGACGTTCCATCCATAGTGTTCCAAGACTGCCATGATGCCTTTAGCTTTGTCGCTATCTTGCGGCATGATATCGACTGCATATTCGTCCCATCTCGCCGCTTTGCAATCCTTTAAGTGGGGCAAGAACAAGGATTCGTCGAAGCTGTCGCAAAAAGCGATCATTTGATAGACGACTCTATCGTAAGGAACTGGGAATTTGCGAGGCTGCGGGAAGCGTGTACCGTATTTTGCGTGAGCATCGATCACGCGATCGTCTATGTAATTGATGTGCCCCTCTTTCTCCTCTATCAGCGTGAGGCCGAATTTAAGTCTGGTACTGAAATTTATCATCGCATTCACGACGTCATTCGGTATTGGGTATTTATAAATGAGTTCATTGCCTATTTGCGCGCATGCGCCGTTCATCATCACCAATCCATCGGGTTTCACGATATCTAAAATTCCAGTCTTGCGGATTAAATAGAAATTTCTTCCGCTCGATAAGAAGACCTTGATCCCTTTGGCTTGCATGGCTTTGATCGCTCTTATGGCGCTAGGAGGGACGCGTTTCGTTTTGTGCGAATAGAGGGTTCCATCGATATCGGTGAAGACAATCTTGATATCCTTTTTGTTGCTGCTTTCCATCGCTTCCTTCCTTTCTTATATGCCCTAAATGGCTTATGATTATTTCCGATAACTCTATGCTTTACCAAGAATTTAATCAATATTCCGCTTACGTAGATAATGATAACCCATTTTGCAACGCCTATAAGACAAAAGAAGGGCATATATTTTTCGTTGAGCCCGGCTTTTATGAGGGACTTATGGGATATAAGGAGAAAAGGCCTGAAAGATTTGATGAATTGCTTGCCTCCATATATTCGATAGTTGAGAAAAACGAGAAGGTTGTTTTCACTTGGAATTTCGAATCGCCATTCGTTGAAAAGGATGGATATATATATCGAGAGATAATCGATATTGCAGATGCGCTCAAGATATACGTTGAAGACAAGAGCCGCGGAAGCGATTATGGGGATTGATATGAAGATAGGCGTTTTAGGGCTTGGTTACGTCGGTCTTGCCAACGTCGGGGTATTGGCCTCGATCGGGCATCAAATAATTGGCTATGACATAGATAGCGATAAAGTGAGGCTACTCTCCGACGGCGCTTATCCTTTTGATGACCATTTGCTGAAGGAAGCGCTGAGAACTTATAAAGACCGTGTTAGATATACTGACGATATCTGTTCTTTGAAGTGGATGGACGCCTACATATTGGCTTTGCCAACGCCCGAAAACGAAGATGGGTCATGTGACGTTTCTTATATGGACGAAGCGATTACTTCTTTGCTTTCCGTTTTGGGTTCAAATGAGAATGTGATCCTAATAATTCGTTCTACGGTTTCCGTCGGTTATGCTTTAAAACTTGGTAATAGATTGAAAAATCCAAAAATACATATCATTTCCCTGCCGGAATTCGTTAGAGAAGGAACCACATATAGCGACGAAAAACATCCGGATAGATTCATCGTCGGCGTCAGTGATGATATGGATTTTGAGTTTATCAAACATTTGAGGGAGGACGCCGTCAAAGAAGGCGTTCCATTCTTAAAGATGAATAATCAGTCGGCTGAGCTTACGAAATATGCTTCCAATTCGTTTTTGGCGATGAAGATTTCCTACATCAACTCTCTGGCTTACCTTTCGAAAAAAGTCGGCGCCGATATCGAAGACGTCGCTAATGGAATGGGCAGCGATCATAGAATCGGCAAAAGCATGCTTGGAGCCGGAGTCGGCTATGGTGGAAGCTGTTTCCCTAAGGATACCAAAGCCATTAGACACATCGGGCAAGAAAGTGGCGTTCCGCTTCCTTTGATCGAAGACACTATCAAAATCAACGAAGAACAACCGATAAGATTCCTAAATGACGTCAAAGAAAGCCTTGGCGGATTGAATGGCAAAACCATCGCTGTGCTTGGCTTAGCGTACAAAGATGGCATTTCGGACGTCAGAAGTAGCGTTTCTATAACGATCATTGAACGCTTGCTTAACGAAGGGGCCATAGTGAATTGCTTCGATTCGAATCCGCTTGCGATGAACGCTATGAAAGCGAAATACGAGAAAATAGCTTGCTTCGATAGTGTCGAATTCGCCTTAAACAACGCGGATGCCGTCATGATTTTGACAAGAGATAAATCCTTTTTGTCACTGAAAGACAATAAAGCGTTGGAAACGATGAAAGGCCGTTATATTTTCGACGGAAGGAATTTGTTCAAAAAAGAAGATTTTCCGTCGTTCGTGTATTCTTCTATAGGCCGATAAAACTAACCAAAGCGAAAGTGAGCGTTTGGGCTCTTTTGCGATGCTGATAAATAGCGGTAAACGCTTTTAGTTTTGATATGGACGGAGCGATTTGGTGGACATCCACATGATACGGAGTCCGAAGAGAAGCATGTAAAGGAACATTCCGAGCTGCGAGAGAAGCGGGATGAATCCTAATAGCGATAACAAAGCAGGGCATAAGGAAGCGAAATATCCGATTTTCTGAGCATCCCAGAAAGTGTAGATGCGGAATGGATTGTTCTTGCCGCGCGTCATTAGGAACACCATTAAGCCGAGCAAGAAGGTGACGCCGACGTTGATGGCCATGCAAATGCCGGTGTATTGCCAGCCGCTTGAGATTCTCGTTTCATCCCATCCGGCCGAGAAAACTTGTTTCCAACTCGAAACGATACGCTCGCGATATTCTGAAGCGGTCATTTCGTCTTTGCTATATGCGTTTCCTTCTAAATCATGCGAGGCTAAATCGGCGAATGAGAATCCGGCGAATTTGGCGTTCTTATAGGTGCAATATATCGAAGATTTTGGATTGGCTGAGGTGCCACTTGGCTTTTTGGCGGCATAGAATCCGAGTTTTCCGAAAACGATGAAGTTGGTTTTGTATTCGCTCACGCTTTCGCCGAGACGAGCATTAGGATCCTCGCTTTTGAGAACGACGCTGGTTGCGAATTCGGCCGCCGTTTTTTCGTCGCCGATCACATAGACTGCGAAATTTACCGCTTTTTTGGTGGTATAAGTCGGTGCGGTCGTCGTTACTGAGCTGGCTGATTCTCCTTCTCCAACGGTCGTGGTTTCGCTTTTGAGCGTGACGGATTGGGTTTCATAGACGTTTGCGTAATAATCGAATTTTATTTCTTCGGTTCCGCCGTTTTTCGTTGTCGTTGTGTAGATGGTTTTGAAGGCTTCTTCGTTGTTGCTCGAATTGCTTCCATCGACCATAAGTTCTCCGTTATCGGAGATTTTAAACGACAAGCCTTTTTCTTTTATCGTGGTTACGAAATTGGTGAGCCCGATTTCGTAATCATATAATGGCGAGGAAAGGAACTCTCCTCCGCTTTTGCTGAAGTATGTGGTCATTGTTGGAATAACTGCGATAACGCAAGAGACGATGGCCACAGGAACTGCGAAGTACCATTTTTTATGCCTGCCTTCTACGCAGGTATCGTTGCTGAATAGCGAAAGGAGGAAGAACTTTACCTCATTCCATATTTTTCCCCAAACTGGGTTCTTTTGTTTCTTTTTGACTGCTTTTGCTTTGGCCATTGTTTGATTCCTTAATGAAAAACGCATAGAAACTCTATAACAAAACGGCTTTGGTTACAAACTTTATATGGTCTCTTTCTTTAAAAAGAAAGCCTGATGCGTTCATTAGAACATAACGGCAAGATGATGTTGCTAGCTTTTCGATTATTTGGTTTTGGCGTCTGAAATGGAGCCGAAATGAGTGTTTTTGCTTTTAAAACATTGTATCAAATGGTATATTCCTACCGCTGGATGACAAAGATCCGGCTTGTTCTGGGGTCG
Organism: bacterium; assembly: GCA_963616935.1. GTDB lineage: Bacteria > Bacillota_I > Bacilli_A > RFN20 > CAG-826 > UBA4951. Next base: position 171,942 of record CAVEMS010000003.1, read on the forward strand.
TTCCGGTTTTGACGGAGGGACATCTTACATAGACTGCAGTGGCGTGGTGAGCTTAAACACCAAACAAACAATAACTGACAACAGTTTCATTTTTGCGAAGAGCGCTCCGCGCGCTTCGTATGCCTGCGCTTAATTAGTACCTTACGAGGTTCCTAGCTTAGATCTAGGAGCGGCACGGCTTCTCTTGCCTTAGCGTTTTAGCGAGAGCATAGACGTCATAAGAAAACGATAAGCGGTCAAGTGGCTTGGGTGACCGTCGAAAACCTATAAAGCCTCGCGTTCGGGACTAGTTCCTTTCTCTCCCGATACGTTAAAAACGAAAGGTCCTAAACTGTAGACGTCTTTGCGGGAATCTCTTCGGACAGGAGTTCGATTCTCCTCGACTCCACCATCAGATTTCGTGCTCGGTCTCCATGGGCCGGGCTTTTTCTATAACAGCATCAAAAGGCAACAATACGGGAAAGAATTGCAAGCCAGTACGAATCGGAGGCATAGAACTGCTGAAAAGATATCCATACGGAAGATATGCGTATTACCTTACCAAGTCTGTTCCTTAATGATAAATCCTACCAAATTTCACGATTCCAAAGCCTTGTTTCTTGTCCGCATTTCGTCCACAAATATATTTCACAAACTTTAACAAGTTTTCCTTAATGCAAAATCAACTATAATTTTATTATCTTCGTTGAAAAGGCTTCGGCGTTTTGCCGTTTTTTTGCACGGAATCGCGCCTCATAAATTGATCAACGACTATTTCGCCGACATGAGCGCAAGCAGAGGCTCGGTCCAGGCTTATATGTTCAGAAATTTCAGTTAATATATATTGGGTATAGGTGATTGCCATGAAAGAAACAATGAACCAAGAAAAAACGTTACAGGAAACGCAAAGAAGGAAAAATCTTTATTTGGTTATGGCCTTTTGCATGAGGCACGAAGGCTCATCGAAAAGAGAGATTTGCGATGGCACGAAATTGAGTTGGGGTCTCGTTTCGCATGTCGTAAACGATTTGGTTTCAAGAGAATTCTTGGAAGAGTCTGGGCACGCTCGATTGCCTGGCGCCGGGCGCAATTCCTTTGGCTATTCCCCATCCGAAAAGAAATACGTTTCCTTTGGGTTAAGCATTGAACGCGATCACTTTGTTCTGAAAGCATTGTCCTTAAAGAAAAACGTTTTGTTCGAAATCGACAAAAACATTGATACATCTTCAAAAGAGAAGGTTTTTGCAGGCATTTTTTCGATAATCGATGAAGGAATCGAAAGACTCAAAGAAGATAAGAAAGAGCTTATGTCTATCGGTTTGAGCGTTCAAAGCTATGTCGATTCTGAGGATGGGGTGATTATTCGTTTCCCTGGTTTAGGCGCCAAGGAGTGGGAGAGGTGCGACGTTCTTACGCCTCTTTACGAGAGATATGGGGTTAAGAATTTCGTTGAGCGCGATGGCGTTTGCCTCCTTTTCGAGGATTTTGCCAAAAACGGCAGAGGGAATCGTGTCTTGCTTTTGCTCGATAACAGCATCTCTTTCGGTATTATGGCTGACGGCCAAATCGTATCTGGGAAAAATAAGCTGGACCTCGGACATTGTGTGTTCGATTTAAATGGACCGGATAAAAACCGCACCATCTCTTCTCTTATCTCCATTAAGGGCATTTGTGCCAACTTGGGAATAAGCAAAGAAGAGCTATTCTCTATGCCGACGAAATATGCCGACGAACTTCATAAGGTCGGAAGATATATAGGTCTCGTGCTCCATAACATTTATCGTCTTTATAACCTTCAAAACATCGTTTTGGCAGGGCAGTTAATGCAACTTAAGGACTATTTCATTGACGATGTATATGAGACTATTGGCAGATTCATGGGACAAGACGCCAAAAAAGAGGTTCATATATCCTTTTCCGATAGCGAAAACGGCGCGATTGGCGCCGCGTTGCTCGGAATGCATGAAGGAATGAAAGACAAAGTCGCGGAACGTTAATTGCCTTCGATGCCGTCTTTTATTCTTTTAACTGCTTCCTTGCCTAAGAAATAATTCACTATCTCAAGCCCGAACTCGATTGAATAGGCCATTGAATGGCCGGTGATCATTTTTCCGTCTTTTATCGCCGAAGCGTTTAAATATTCTCCGTCAGAAGACTCGAATCCTGGGAAGCAGGTATATTTCTTTCCTTTTAGCAATCCAAGGCTTCCGAATATCGAAGGGGATGCGCAAATCGCGGATATTAGTTTTCCGTTTTCATGAAAAGAAAGAACGATCTGTTGGACTTTTGCGCTGTTTTTTAGATTTTCCATTCCCATTTTGCCGCCTGGCAGAACCAAAAAGTCATATTCTTTTGGGTCTATTTCCGAGAGGGATTTCGATAAGAGCAGGTGCGTCTTGTGGCTCGAAACGACTTCTTTCGTTTCGTTTAGTGAGACAATGTCGATTGCTATTTCGTGGCTTCTTTCGATGACGTCGCTAGTAGCGAGCGCTTCGACTTGTTCAAAGCCATCGGCCAGAATCATTAATCCTTTTATCATAATTATTGCTCCGCGACGACCTTATCGTCGTGATCGTTGTCATGATTATCTTTTTTCCTTTTGAAGTTTCGATGCAGGAAAATGATGAAGATCAATTCGACAAGCCCCGCTAGGGCCAACATTGCTCCACCCGCAATCATCAAAATATTGGAGCCAACGCCTTTCGTAAGATCTAACACAATCGTGGTGATGGATAAGGCAATCATCAAAACGCCGTATGCGAGATTCAGCCACCATGTTTTGTTATTGAGCAATTTGAGATCTATGGAATATGCGGTCTCAAGGATGCCTTGATAGGCCAAGAAAATCGCGACCACATAAAACACCCAAGTCATGAAAGCGTCAGGATTAGCTACAGCCAAAATGCCGATGATAACGTTCAAAACGCCTTGCAGAAGTATTAAGGGGTCGAAGAAATGAAATCCTAGAAAAAAGCAAAAAAGAAAGAAGACGCCGATGGCCAAAAAGAAAGCGCCGCACGTATATGCGAATATAGCGGCGGCCAAACCGCTAAAAGACATCATGAGTATTCCGAATACCAGCAATAAAATCGAATTGGCCAGGCGCTTGTCGCGCTCGCTTTTGAAGATTTTCATGTTTCTATAGAGTGTGGACTTTGCTTTCGTCCCATTTATCTTTTGGCGTCGTTTCGCTCTTTGCATAACCGATATGAATCGCGGCAAAAGGTTCGATGGTATAAGGTATTTTCAACGCTTTGCGCACGCCGTTTATTCTTCCGTCATCAGGCCAAATGGCGCACCAAACAGAATCCAATCCGAGATCTTTTGCGGCCAATAGGATATTTTCGGTCGCAGCCCCGGCGTCGCAATATCCCAAGCCATGGGAAATTCCTTGGGTGGTTCTCTCTTGATTGATAGCAACGACGATGATCAAAGGCGAATTGAAACGGCCATGAACAAGGACATCCTTAAGGGCGTCTTGCGATTCCTTGCTTTTTAAAACATAGAATTCCCAAGGCTGTTTGTTGATCGCGCTTGGCGCCGCCATCGCGGCCTTTAAAATAGTTTCAATGTCTTTTTCGGAAACTAGCTTATCCGAATATTCGCGCACGCTCGTTCGGTTTTTGATTGCTTCAAGGGTGTTCATTTTCTTCTCCTTCGCTCCTTCATTCTAAATGCTTTATTGGAGAAATGCATAAGAAATAGAAAAGGCGCCGGTTAAGGCGCCTAGTGTTAATTGCTTATAGCCTTATTTCTTAAGGTTATAGAAGGCATCCATTCCTGGATAGATGGCATCTTCGCCAAGTTCTTCTTCGATGCGGAGAAGTTGGTTGTATTTGGCGATGCGATCGGTACGGGACATGGAACCGGTCTTGATTTGGCCAGCGTTAAGGGCGACGACCAAATCGGCGATTGTGGTATCTTCGGTTTCGCCAGAGCGGTGGGAGACGACACAAGTCCAGCCGTTACGCATAGCTTTCTCGCAGGTATCGAGGGTTTCGGTTAAAGAACCGATTTGGTTGACTTTGATGAGAACGCTGTTGGAGCAGCCCATTTCGATTCCTTTTTCGACGTAGATTTTGTTAGTTACGAAGAGATCGTCACCGACGAGTTGGACTTTCTTGCCGAGACGCTCGGTGAGTTTTTGCCATCCTTCCCAGTCGTTTTCGCTTAAGGCGTCTTCGACGGTGATCAATGGGTACTTCTCGACGAAGGAAGCGATGAGGTCGATCATCTCTTCGCTAGAGAGCTCACCGCCATGGCTGCGGTGCAAAACGTATTTCTTCTTATCGGCATCGTAGAATTCGGAGCTGGCGACATCCATGCCGAGCATGATGTCTTTGCCTGGGACATAACCGGCCGCTTTAATGGCTTCGACGAGAACTTCAAGCGGTTCCTCATTGCTCTTCATTCCATTAGGAGCGAATCCGCCTTCATCGCCAACGGCAGTGACGTCGCCGCGGTTCTTAAGGATTTTCTTAAGGGCGTGGAAGGTTTCGGCACCCATCTGAAGGGCTTCGTGGAAGCTCTTGGCGCCGACTGGCATAATCATGTATTCCTGGAAATCGACGGAGGAATCAGCGTGTTTGCCACCGTTGATGACGTTCATCATCGGGACAGGAAGCTTCTTGGCGTTTGGCCCACCGAGGTAACGATAGAGTGGGAGGCCGAGATAGTCGGCGGCCGCTTTCGCGACGGCGAGGGAGACGCCTAAGATGGCGTTAGCGCCGAGCTTGCTCTTGGTTGGCGTGCCATCGAGTTTGATCATCGTTTCGTCGATATCGACTTGATTGATGACGTTTTTGCCTAAGATGGCTGGAGCGATTATTTCATTGACGTTCTTGACGGCTTTCAAGACGCCGGCTCCGTTATAGGCGTTCTTGTCGCCGTCGCGAAGTTCGAGGGCTTCGCGTTCGCCGGTGCTGGCACCGCTTGGGACGGCGGCACGGCCAAAGGCACCGCTGTCGGTTTCAACTTCGACTTCAACGGTTGGGTTGCCACGGGAATCAATGATTTGACGGGCATGGACTTTTTCGATGAATGGCATTCTTATTTTCTCCTTTTGCGATTCATGTTCACTTACTGCGTAAGCGAGTCAATTATAATCTAACTTTTACTAACGTAATAACTTTTTGTTGCTTTTGTCTGCCGCTGCCGTTCGAGCAATCTCCTTTTGCGTTCGATTGTTGTTTCGTGTTTGACGCTAATGCAATCGTTTTGGCCGTTCTTTTCTTGCTATAATTGTTGCCGTTGAATATTCATTGAACGTTTTTTCCATCTTCCCGGTGGGTTTGCTGACGTTAGATGAATGATTCGGAGGGCAACGCAATGAAGAAATTCTGCGCTTATCTTAAATCGCTAAGGGTTCGAACGATTGTTTCGTGGATCGGGGTCGTGTTGGTTATGCTTTTATGCATCAACGTCGGCGGGGCAAGAAATCAGATTGGTTTGACCATCGTTTGCGGTCTTTTGTTTGCTGTCGGCGTCTATTTGCTTCTCGATAGGGATGATGGGAAAAAAGATAAAACAAAAACCATAGCCTTAATTGTGTTCTTGTGCCCTTTGTTGCTTTTCTTGCTTTTCACAATCGCTTCTTTCTTTTGGATGTCGATGGGTATTAGCACTTTGATCATCAATCTTTTGTCGGCGTTAGGGGTGATCGGCGCTTTCATATTCGGCAAGGAAATCAAGAATGACGAAAAACTGCCAAAGCACGTTTTCATATACGCGATAATCGTCGGTTTGGCGTTCTTGTCGCTTTCTAACTTGATTGCTTCTTTGACTGATTACGGATTCTTTTATCTGACCCGCTACAAAGGGATGGTTTACTTCGTCGATGGCGTTAGGAAAACAATCACCGATGAGATGGCGATTCTTGATGGTTTCTCTGTTGCCTATGTCTCGCCGGAATATGGGACGTTGCCTTCATTTATATTGGCGTCATCGCTTTGCGCTTTATTCTTTTTGAAACCCAAAGAAGATAAATTGTTATTTTGGTTTATTGTTGCCGGAGGATCGATAGGCCTATTGAATATAGTGCTTCTATGCAACGTTTATGCGTTGATAGTGCTGATTCCTATATTGGTTGTTGCTTTGTTGTTCCGTTTCCTGAAACTATCTTCACCCGCACCGTTATGGGAGAGAATCGTTTCGCTGGCGTTATTAGCGGTCGTGGTGGTTCTCGTCCTCTTCATAATCGTCGTTGCTGCCAAAGGAAATAATATTTATGAATCTAGCGAACTGCTCTCCAGAATATTCAACAACGGCAAATTGTTAAAAGGCATAAATCAAACGATAAATGTCGTTTTCAATTATGGTTTCCTCAGCGTTCGTTCTTTCTTCGGCATGCCGATATACGATGTGAAGAGTTTCGGCGATTTATCGAATCTTACGAGCACGCTTCTGACCTCTTCTTCGTGGGATGGTTCCATAACGTATTGGACGGCATTTAACCTTCATACATTTGAATTCAGCGCTTTGATGGAAGGCGGAATCGTCTGCTTCTTCATGCTATGTCTGTTCATGGTTTCGTTATTCCCGCTATTTAGGCGCTACGTTAGAGAAGGGGAGGCGATTCAAGGAAACCGATACTTCTTCTTGTCGCTTGTCCTTGCTTATTTCATTTATCAATCGCTCTTTAGCGATGCTTTGCCGTTCCTTGGCGCTTCGAATTATGTTTCGCCGTTCGTTCTCAATCCGTATTTCATATTGATCGTCGCCATCGTCGGCTACGTTTATACGCCTAGCCCGTTTGTGCTTAACGCGCTAAGCAAAGGGGGAAGAATCCATGCTTAACAAAAAGAAAACTTTGATGATATTGTTCGGAGCTTCCTTGTTGTCGTTATCTTCGTGCGGAAAAGTAAGTGAGAATTATCTTGCCGGACAATACGAAAACGGCTCTTTCACCGATTATTTCTTCATGAATCATGACGAAATCGGAGAGAAAAAAGGGATCGAATCCAAAACGGTGACCGTCGATAGTGGGACATATTGGAACGGCACAAACGACGGCGGAAGTTCAACATATACTCCGTTTGTGTATAAAGTGACGCCAATCGGTTCAAATACGATCAACGAGGATCCATATGAATTTGCCGTCGATTGGTCCGTTTATGAAGCCAAAGGAAGCCAAAAAGACGGATATATTTGGTATTGGCGCGATTATGTGCCTTCTTTGAAGATAAAAGTCATTAAGAGCGGTTCGGATATGAGCAACTCGGCTAGCATAACCTTCTCCTCTAGCAACAATGCGGTCGCTCAATGGAAAGATAACAGCAGCACTTTGATCGTCAACGGTGAAGGGGAATGCCTCTTGACGGTGGCGTTAAACGAGACGACGTTATCGACGTCGCTCAAATTAGAAGCTTCAATCAGCGTCAAAGCGCCTTATGGCACAAGAAAAGGCCTATCCAATGAAGCTCCGGAGTTGCTTGACCATACCGTGAAAGATCAAAATGGCGCCAATCAGCAGATATCTCTCAACAGTCGTTATGACTGGGTTCCGCCATATGTCGATCAAAGCGATGAGCAATTCTTCTCTAAAAATCCATCATTCGGCCGTTATTATTCTCTTGGGCGAGTTGATTCAAGGTTTAAAAACGGATTTTTGAGCAAACTCTATAATGGGCAATTATATTGCGATGGCTATCATTCGCTCGCCTTTGTTTGCATTGAAAACAATGGGTTCACCCAATTGTTCCCCAAGAAGATTGATAGTGCGGATTATTTCGTTATGAGTTTCCGCGGTGGCAGCGACTATACCGGCGGTCGGAATAGCTATGGCAGCGAACCGAGACTAAGCGCCTTCGATTTGTATTTGGACTTCTATTACGAGAATAATGGAAAGTACGATTATGTGACCGTCAAAAACGAGAAGGTAGTTACTGAGACGGATCACGGAGGCGAGGCCACGACGATGTTTGGCTTCCGTTTTTCGGAAATCGGGATAGATGCCAAGAATATCTGTGGCATCGGCGTCCATTATTCTTCTTTCGAGGATCTTTATAGCAGCGTTTCTGGAAAGATTTCCAGTGAAATGCCAAAGAAAGAGGAATATCAGTTTGGATTGCTTTTATATGAAATAATGTTCCCGAATGCGTCGTGGGAAGACCGCTAGTCGCTTGGTTGTTTCTTTTAAGATTTTTTGCTTATTTCTTTCGATATGTCGAGCCACTTGCCTTGAATGAAATCGGCATTGTCATCGTCGAATATGAGCGTTCCTTTCGCTGGTGTGAAAGTCATCTCGCCGAAGTATATTTTTCCGTCAATGTCATATAAATCAACGCGGACGAAAGGGAATGGTTCTGCCAATTTTTCGGCGATTCGTGCCATTTCTGCAAGGTTATTTGGCTTTTTTAATGGTTTTTCAGTTTCTAACCAGCCGTTGAATTGAGCGCCAGGGAAGGGCGTCCAATCGATTAAATAATGGTTGTATCTGATATCTTTGCCTCGTCCTGTGACGACATATAGATAACGCGCTTTGCCATTATATACGTGGATTTTGTATTCGGTTGGAAGCGTGTCTTTCTCGCCGACGTATTCTTCGATTATGATCTTGGGCTTGATCGGGCTATAGTGTCTCTCGGTCGTCAGTTTCCCATAGTCTTTTTTCAGCCATTTATTGAATTTCTTTTTAGCCGCTTCTTTGTCCCAGTTATTCTTATCTTTCACTATTTCATTCCATCCCGATGCATGGGTGCATTTTAGGACGAAGGAATCGGGAAGCTTGTCGAAAGGGATATCGTCGAACGATGAATATAGTCCTAGTGATGGGATAAGAAGTTCGTCGAGTTTCTTTTCGTGTAGGTATTTGCGAACGCCATCGCGCGAAGCCAAACGCGTTACTTCGCTATTTTTCGGATAAGAGAATAATCTGAGATACTGTAATTTTTCGGTGTATCTTGTCGGATTCTTCAAATTCAATTTGTGATGCGTTATGTATTTGTATTGAAGCTTGACATAAAGAACAGGGGAGACGATTTGAATCGGCTTCCTTATCAAAGAGGCGAAAAATCTTTTGAATTTGTTCTCGTGAAGTCTCTTAGCGAGCATGGCGATATTATATGCCTTTTTGCCTTTTTATGGCTTAAAGAGATAGAATAACGAAAATGCGTATCCTTATTCTCACCCAGTATTACTATCCGGAAACCTTCCCTAGCACCAGCATCGCAGAGGGGTTAGCGAAACTTGGGCACGAAGTTGATGTTTTGACCGGCAAGCCGAATTATGGATTCGCCATCGCTCCAAAAGAATATGACCATATCGATCATGAAGTTCATAACGGGGTGAACATTTATAGAGTGAAGCAGCATAAAAGGAAGAAAGGAATGCTTTCTTTGATGTGGAATTACCTTTCTTTTTCGAAGGCTTCTAAGAGTCGCTTAAGAAGAATCAAAAAGAAATACGACATTGTCTATGGATTCAATTTCTCTCCAATCATATCTTTGGAAGGAGCGGGACGCTTTGCCAAGAAATGGGGCATCCCATATCTCATCCATGTGTTCGATTTATGGCCCGAAAGCGTGCTTGCGACTGGAATGACGAACGAAAAGTCGGCTCTTTATAAGTGGCTTCTTCGGGTTTCCAAGAACATATATTCCGAGGCGGACGCTTTCCTTTTGTCCTCGCCTGGTTTTGCCTCATATTTAAAAAACACGATAGGAATAGATAAGAAGTGCATCACTTGCTATCAGCCGGTCGATATGAATGAGCCATCAGATCTTTCTTCTCCTTTTAGCGAAGATGAGAAGGCGCTCGTTTATTGCGGAAACCTAGGCCGTATGCAGGAAGTCGAGAAATACGTGGAGGCAATTTCCTTTTTGCCTTTAGATTCTAAGTGCACGTTTCATATTATCGGCGATGGAGGAAGCAAAAAAGAGCTCGAAGAGATGGTGAGGAAGCTCGACCTCAACGATAAGGTCTTCTTCCACGGTCGTTTGGCTTCAGAGGAAGCGGCTCGATACAGAAGAAACTCATTCATGAACGTTGTGACTTTGAAGTCAACGTCATTTGTTGTATCTGAAACTGTTCCTAGCAAACTTTTGGTCGCTCTAAGCGATGCTAAGCCGATCTTGGCCACGATTTCTGGAGACGGCGCCAAAATGCTTAGCGAGACCGGAGGTTCCTTTTTGCCTAAGCCAACCCCAAAAGATATAGCGGACGCCATTCTTCGAGCAAGTTCCCTTTCGAAAGACGAGTTAAGTGAAATGGGTGCTAAAAATAAAAAATATTATGAAGAGAACCTATCTTCAAAGAAGGTTCTAGACGTTATAGAATCCGCCTTGCTTAGCTTAGTTCAGATAACAGGGAAATGATGCCGTTTGCGAATGATTCGCCGCTATATTTTTTTAGAAATTCACTTCTTGCCGTTTCGGATATCTTAAGCAGTCCATTTTCTTTGTAATTCTTCCAAAATTTCGCGAAATCATTGCTAGAACCCTTACCAATCCAATTGATTTGAGAACCGAATTCATCCTTGAAAAAGGTGTTTTCGGTGGATATTACCGCTTGCGAATTGGCTATGTACTCAAACATTTTTGACGGCACGCTTTCGGCATCGAGCTTAGGATCGTAAGGCCTGGGGTTTATGGTTGCGATGGCGCCTTTTTGATAGGCCACATTTTCCTCGTATGAGACTTGTCCAAGAAAATGGATATTCTTGTTGTTGGAGAGACTGTTTTCTCCGTGTCCAGCTATATAGAGTTCTTCATTTAGCGAAGATTTTTCATAACTGTCGACAAGCGTTTTGACGCCATACCTTTCTAGTAACGATCCAGCGAAATAGAAGTAGGGCTTAGTGGCTTCGAACGCTTTGATGTCGTTTTTATCTGTTATGCCTGGAATTATTTTGCTCGGCTTAGCATTCAACCCGAATATTTTCGTTAGTGAAGGGGTGAGCGCAATTGAAGCGTCTGCTTCTTTGGCTAAGGCAATCATCTTGTCTGCCTTCTTTTTCGGTAACGACGAGATGTTATAGGGGTTGTCGGTCAGGATTGGAATGATGGGCGTTTTGAAAAATTTTTTCGCATGAATCACTATTTCGCCTAAAGCCACGTTCATCGGATCATAGATTATTGCTTCGAACGGTCCTTCTTGCTTTTGGCAAGCCGCCTTGAGCTCCTTATAGGCGAAGCATTTGTCGATGATGTTTTTTGGGTGGTTGATATAGGTGTATCTATCGTTATTAACCAGCGTTTTGCCCATGGTGTCGAAGGGGACGAACGAAATGACTGAGACTTCGAATTTTGTCGACAAGGCCATGACCGCTTTCGCGTGAAAGTTTTGGTTCGATGGGTTGGCGGTATGAATTCCGTTTTTCAAAAGGAAGGAATAATCCCTGGGATCGATTGATGTTGTCAGGTAGAGAAGCTTCTTCATGCCCTAATTATGGACGAGAAGAACGATAGATGGCTATCGCTCATTTTCTCGATGGTGTTTTCTTTGGCGGTGGCTATGGCGTTTCGCCTCATATCTTCGCTGACGGGTTTATTTATGGCGTTGATGATTTCGTCCCTTTGCTCCAAAGAGAAAATGTATCCGTTCTTTCCTTGCGAGATTAGATTCTTGGCGCTATTCGAGCGATCGCTTGCGATGACTGGTGTTCCTTGTGACAAGGATTCATTTAAGACGTGGCCATAGATATCTTCTTTGGTCAGGAATAGCGATGCCTCGGAGATTGAGAGGAATTTCAAAACGGTTTCTTTGTTTTGGAAAGGCAATATATGCACGTTTTGCAGATGATTTTTGGAAATTTCCTCCAAATATTCATTTTTCATAGGCCCATTTCCGAGCAAATAAAGATGCTTCGAGACGTCCACATTCTTCCATATCTCATCGATCAGATAGAGGTTGTTCTTCCGCTCGATGAAAGCGCCGACAGCCGTATATATTTCTTTTTCTTTTATTCCGAGTTCTTCCTTGATTTTGTTCTTCTCTTCTTCTTTCAATGGCTCTTCCAAAACCTCTTTTTCGAATACGGTGCTATATGGGAAAAGATGAATCGCTTCTTGCTTTGCCCCGTAATGAATCAAGTATTTCTCGCTCTCATGATCGGGGGATAGATAATAATCCGCTCCGCCAATCATTTTGTCTTTGAGCCTTTTCTTGGCTTTACTTTCTTTCTTTGGAATTATCCCGCCGTTAATCGCGAAGACGTATGGGATCTTTTTTCTTTTCAAGTATCTTAGGGCGTTCATTTCCGTGAAAGAGGACCAACCGTTGATTACGATTGAATCGTATTCCTTGTGTTTTCTCAGATATTTTTTCGCACCGAAAGCGATGTTGTTCCTGATTCCCAAATTCAAGTGCTTTAGGAAGACGGTTTTGAAATTCTTTGGCTTGCTATGGTAAAAAGAATTGCCTCTGTCACTTTCGGTAGGGCGTTCGAAAATAACGGTAAGATCTACCTTCTTTCCGAGTTCATTGAAGAAGTCCACTTTATACGGAGCCGGATGATTGAAGAGCCAAAGAATTTTCATTGGTAGAGGAATTATAAACCTCTTCGGCGATTTCTTTTATAATAAAGATAAGATGTTAAGCGATTGGAACGAATTCTTCGAAGGGGTGAAAGCCAAACCATATTCGAAAACGTTGAAATCCTTTTTGGATGAAGAATATCGCGAGTTCGTAGTTTATCCTCCGAGAGAAAAGATGTTTGCGGCTTTCGACAATCTTTCGCCGTCCTCTCTCAAAGCCGTCATCATCGGACAGGACCCATATCATAATCCTGGTCAGGCGATGGGCCTTTCTTTCAGCGTCCCCGAAGGTGTTCCTTTGCCTCCGAGTCTAAAGAACGTCTACAAAGAAATAGAGAACGATTTGAATATAAAGATGAATTTTAATAACGGCGATCTGACGCCTTGGGCAAAACAAGGAGTCCTTCTTTTGAACGCCTATTTATCGGTTAGGGCGGGTAAGCCCCTTTCGCATAAGAGGCTGGAATACGATGAATTCATGGAAGACGCAATGGAATACATCGATAAGCTCGAGCAACCGATCGTCTTTTTGCTTTGGGGCAATTTCGCCAAACGTTATAAAAAGATGATTCATAACCCGAAACACCTGATCATCGAATCGTCGCATCCTTCGCCCTTGGCTCTTAGCCATGGCGGTTGGTTTGGGATGCACTCATTTTCCAAGACGAATGAGTTTTTGGTCGCGAACGGGATCGATCCTATCGATTGGAAGATTGAATAGCTTTCGTTTCTTTGATGATGGCGAAAACGCCATAAGACAAAGAAACCAAGAAAATCAAAGAGAGCAATAGGTCCTGATAGAAGCTTTCGGCGTCTATCATGCTTTTTATCGATTGGCCGAAGAAAAAGAAGAATCCGATTGCGCCGTCAATCGCAAAAAGAGACGCGGAATAGATGGTATTTTTCGTTTTTTTGCGCATTTTGACGACCAACGAATAGATTCCATATGCCAAAACGAAAAAGAAGATCATCATCCAGATCAAGTATCTTTTTTCGCCATATGAAATGCTCGATCCATATTCATCGGCGTATGTCGATAAAGCGCTTATGATGTACATAATTAGCATTCTGATGAAGCCGATCGATGAGGCGGCGATTATCGCTATCTCTTTTGCAATCATTGTTTTTCCTCGCTTGTTTGAATGTTCTTTTTTCCCTTTTCGTCGGTTAGAAGGAATTTAGGGTATTTCCAGACGATTAGGCACATGATGCCACCGGACAAAAGAATTGACGGCGCCATATAGGCGATGTTGTAGATGAACGAATACCCCCATTTGTTTAGCGACGATAATCCCCATGCGAACGATGAAGCGTCATCTCCCCAGAAGAGAACTCCGGAGAGATAGTGGGAGAGGAATTTTAAAAGGCCGCCAAGCAAGCATCCGAGAACGACGAATATAATTTTTCTTTTTGCTGTCGCGCCATCTTTCTTGAGTTCTTTATAGAATACGCCCGCTAAACCAGCCAAAGGATAGGCGAGCCAATAGTCGAGGGCCACCTGGATGAAAGCTTTCCACCAATCGCCTGCGATGGCGTAGAAACCATCGGCTAAATCTAGTAAACCCATTATCAATCCGGTTATTATTCCGGCAACAGGTCCTCTTCGAAAGCTGACGATAAAGACGGCAGCTAGAGCTATCCCAATCGCGCCGCCGCTAGGAAAAATGGGGGAGCTATATACTCCGGCGAAGAAATCCAAGACGTATCCGATTGCGGCGAAGACGGCAATCTCGGCAATCGTTCGAATGTTGAATAGTGATTTCATAGAACCTCCTTAAAAGAAAATCCGCTTGCTAGCGGAAAGAAGGTTCATGGATGAAAGTTCCTACGCTAGCATTACCTAGTTCAGGTGTAGGGGTCGTTGCCTATTAGCAACCTCTCAGCTCTTAGGAAGGGCTCCCCCGGTCGGATTGACCACATCAATGATAGCACTTTCGTCTTGCTTGATGTCTTTTTTCTTTGATGATGCCTTTTATTGCTACCTTGATCGCATTTTTTGTTTCGATGGCAAGCCGTTAGTTTCTCATTTGCGGTAAAATGACGAGTCCACTAGGCATTTGATCGCTTTTATGATTGACCGCCGTCTGAAATCGAAAAAAACGAATAAATAATCGTTAGGCTCAATTGGTTTTATGGCCTGTATTTCGTTTCGATAACCAATATCTTTCCCTTGCTTATCAGAAGGGTTCCGACGCTTCCGTTTAATTCGTTCGACAAACCAAGCGGATCGAATTTATTCAATGTTCTGTGATCTAAGCAATATTTGAATCCTGAGATGGTGATTGTCGATCTAGCAAGCGGGAAGAAAGAATAATAACCGTCTTCCCGGAAAACGTATTCGTTTTGTCTAGCGGGTAACGAATAGATCTTTGAGTCATCATCGATTATGGACGCTTTCGTGTTTTCGATGACCATAGAAAGATTGGCAAGGAAATGTTCGATTCTTTTTCCCTTTATTCCGCCCACGATCACTATTTCATTCATTTTGTCTTTGTATTCGTTATAAGCGTGCGCAGTATCGCTGTCATCCTTGATTGGATTGAGTTTTGTGATGGTTTTTGCGAATTTTTTGATGAGTTCAAGCTCTTCTTCGTTGACCGAATCGAAATCTCCGACTGCCTCGTCCATTCTTATTCCCTTGCTCGCTAGCAAATAAGCACCGCGATCAATTCCGACGATGACGGAGTCTTCTTCGAAAAGGAACGAGGAGAGATCTTCGATGCCATTTCCTATAACGAGATACGCCTTATGGATGTTGCTTTTTTCTTTCATTTCTCCAAAGATTTTACTATCGTCGCCATTCGATATCCACGTTGTTGCGTGTTCGTGCCCTGGGCGACTAAAATTTGATGAAGCGTTAGCTAAAAGCTATTTTTGATGGGAGAGGCATATGAATAGGAATGGATATTTCGGGAAAGAAGCAGGCGAATATGTTTTGAATAAGATTCCAGAGGCCGGTTTGTATGAGTACATTTACAAGAACGATGGCATTTTGCTGAAAGTCGATCAATACGGCATTCAAATGTGTCAAATTGAGCCGCCTGTAGGGGTGGCTTTAGTGAAAAGGGAGAAGCGCGAGATCTCTTCTCCAGTCAAAATCTATATATCCTATGACGACAAAGTTGTGGATAACTTTGCCATCCATAAGGCCAATGCGATAGAAGTGGACTATAAACCTGCGAAGGCGGTCTATTCGCTCGACTTTGATGGGATCAAAACGAAGACGGAATTGTTTGTTCCGGCGGATGGCAAAAGGTTTGTGATGACCCTAGCGATTCTGAATACCAGTGATCAAGCGAAAGAAATGAAGATAATGCCATGCGTTTACCCATACGTGAACGAACTACTGATGGCTCCGTGGGATAAGCCGGAATGGTATACGAAGACGAATTATCTCAAAGACGAATATCCGACGTTTCTCACCACCCGTTATAGCGTCCAAGGCAAAAAAGAAGAACGAAGATATTTTTCGATGTCGACGAACATGTCTCTTTCCTCGCATGAGCTAAGCGAAGAAAGGCTTCTTACGTCGACAAATAATTTTTCGTCCATTCCTGATGAGATCGGAAAGAAGACGGAAGAGACGGTATACGCTTTCGGACAATGCTTCGCTGGCGTTTCAAAGGTCAGATTAGAAGCCAAGTCAAAGGCTACGTATGTCTTTGTTTTTGCCGCATCGATGAAGGAAGAGAATGTTGAATGCGATATTTCCGAGTCGAAAAAATATTTTGAATGCGAATATAGAAACGACGCGGAAGTGGAAGCGAATAAACGCTTTGAAAAACTTTTTTCGGTGAACAAAGTTAAAACCGAGAATCAAAACTTCGATAAATTCGTGAATGAGTTCTTGCCTTTGGAACTTGATTGGGTTTCTTCATTAGACCGAGGCTGGCCGACGGGGATGCGTGGCGTTCGTGACGCCTCCAACGATTTCGAAGGCTACATAAGTTACGATAAGGGTAAGTGCCGCGATGTCGTAACGAACATCTTTTCCAAACAAAGAAGTGATGGTTGGTATCCACGCCAAGTGCCCTTTGGCGATAGCGAGAAATTCGATCTTCGCCATTTCGTAGACAGCGCCTGCTTCTTTACCGAATACGTGTATGACTATCTCGCCATGACTGATGATTGGAGCGTCTTAGAAGAGCGATATGGCTATTACGACGACAAGAATAAGATTGAAACCGGTTATGACCACTTGAGAAAAGGCGTCGAATATCTGACAAAAAAAGAGAACGTTGGTGAACATGGCTTGGTTAAGATGCAAGGCGGAGATTGGCTAGATTGCCTAAATGGCGCAGGCGTTAAGGGCCGTGGCGAAAGCGTAATGGTTTCTTGCCAGCTTATGATGAGTTTGGAATATTTGGCTGAAATTTCCAAAAAACTCGGCAAATCGCCAACGGAATATCTTGAATTTAGAGACAAATTGAAAGCAGCGATAAATGCTGCCGCATATAATTCGCACGGTTTCTATAATGCGGTTTTTACCGATAATGGCGAGTGGATTCTCTCCGAAAAGGATCCAGATGGCGAAAGACGTATCTACGTTCCGACGAACGCTTACGCGATTATCTCAAAGGCGGCCGAAGGGAAAGAGGAAGAGGTCATTTCGAATATCGAAAGCCTTAAGACAGAAGACGGATATCGCCTTTTCTCGGAGCCTTTCGGAATGAAAAGCATCCAAGGCATCGGCAAAATGGGAACTGGCGATTTCCAGCCCTTCTTCGCCGAGAACGCCAGCGTCTATAACCACGGTTCCCAATTGTTCTATTTGCGGGCGTTATCTCAAGCCGGCGACTATTCGAAAATCTATGACGTTTTGAATTTCGCGATGCCGTTTGACGAGGCCAAACATCCCGAAGAAAGGATTTGCGCGGCCCCGTATGCCGTAACGAATTGCTATCACTTGGTTCCTTCTTTCTATGGGAGGACGGGTTTCTCTTTCTTGACTGGCAGTGTGGCGATGATCCAAAGAGCGGTTTATCAATGGGTGTTCGGCGTTCGTTATACTCTAAACGCGATCGAGATTAAGCCGTGCGTTCCAAAGGAATATTCGAATGCCGAGATTTCAATGGAAACGTTCGGCAAAAACATTCGAGTGAAATATATCGGATACGGCAATAAAATCGCAAAAGCCATGCTAAATGGCCGACCGATTTCCCTAAGTGATGGTATTTTGAAAATCGCGAAGAAGGATATCGAAAACTTAAATGAAATCGAAATCCAAATAGCCTTAATAGGCTAATGTTGAATTTAGTTTTTTAGTATTTTCCGTCTTTGTGCTATATTGCAGTGACGAAAAGGAGCATTTTTATGGAAGAGAAAGAGAATGTCGCGGTTCCCGCTGAGGAAAAGAAACCTCAAGAGACCGAGGTCAAAGATAATGCTGAAGTCATATCCGAACCCGAGAGCGATTTTGCCGACGAGATGAAGAAGCCAGAGCCTGAGCCAGTCAAAGAAGAGGTTAAGGAAGAAAAGAAGGAAGAAATCGATCTTTATTTGGAGAAAGAGGAAACGAAACCGATCGAGGAGCCAAAGGAGGAAAAACCTGAGGAACCTGAAGAAAGCAAAGAAGGCGACAAGAAAAAGAAGAAATCGAAACCGGCTCCGGTTAAATACGTTTACGATGATGAAAATCTCCAAAACATCGAAAACGAGAGGCTTGAGTTCAACAAGAAATACAAGAAGAACAACCTCTGGAAATGGTTGGTCACTTTCGGGTGCTTGGCTTTGATTGTCTTAGGTTGGGCGCTTACTGCGATCCCTTCGGTCAATGAGGCCCTTAAGTCCGTAAACGCTCAATTCCCAATGTATTTCACTCTTATCTTCGTCGCGGTGTCCTTGGTTGTTTTGCTGGTGTTTAGCAGCTTCTTTAAAAAAGGCATCGACAAGGACATGAAAGTGTACTTCAAGAAATTCTATGAACTACAGAACGCCTACATATATCCGGCCGAATGCCAAAACATCGAAGGCGATGTCGATTCGAAATTGGATGAAGCCAAATTAAAAGAGTCCGCATTATATAAGGACGTGTACAAAGTCGGCAGCCGCGCTTGCCTTAGCTTCAATTACGATGGGAAGAAGATCGTCATCAGCGATGCGGCCGCTCAAGTGCAGGACAAAAAAGCCTTAAGGACCGTTTTCGTTGGTAAGTTCTTATATTTCGAGAATTCCTATAAAGGCGACGACATCCTTATTTACTTCAAAGGGAATAAACGCGCTTTGCCGCCGACGAATTTGGCGGGGAGAGATGTCTATAAGGATTCCAAAACGATGGTCATCTATGGCCCGACTGGAACCAAGAAGGTTTTGACGATGAAAGTCCAAAAGGCGTTGAATGCTTTCGAAACGAACGCGACTTTTGTCGACATGGCCATCTCCATTCGTGAAGGAATGACTTACATCGCGATGGGTTATGAAGACGATTTGATGGTTTTGCCGCTTGAGAAGCCGTTCAATCCTGCTCCGACCAAAGAAGCGAAGAAGAACGTCGCCCAGATAATCGATTTGATTTCAGCGCTTAGCGCCAAAGAGTAAGCGAGTTAACGCCATCTTTCGACATTGTCGCTTGATGGCGTTTTTGTTTTGTCTGGTAAGCCGTTGCAATGATTTTTTTGCTCCAAACTTGCGGTTTATTTCGCTCCAAACTTGCGGTTTATTTTGCTCCAAACTTGCGGTTTATTTCGCTCCAAACTTGCGGTTTTGGTATTTTCGATATATTATAAAACGGAGGAAATACCGATGGAAAACAAGAAAAAATACATTCCCCGTATGGTTGATGGAGAATTGGACTTTTATTTAAGAAGTGTCGGCGGCGTTCTGATCGTTGGACCGAAGTGGTGCGGAAAATCAACAACGGCTAAAAAACATGCTCGGACCGTAATAGATTTGTTGAAAAGGAAAGAGCGCGAGCAATATGTTAAATTAGCCAAGGAAGCGCCGGAAGTGCTATTGAATTCTGGCCCTAAGCCAATATTAATTGATGAATGGCAAGTCATTTCTTTCATATGGAATTCTTTGAAAGAAGAGATAGATGAAAACGGCGATTTCGGCCAATATATATTGACGGGGAGCGCCACAGACAATACTCGTGACGACGGATTGTCTGGAGAGATTAACGAAAGACACACGGGAACCGGACGAGTCATTAAAAAAATGATGAGGACAATGTCTCTTTATGAAAGCGGAGACAGTAATGGCAGCGTTTCTATTTCCTCACTAAAGAAAAATCAATTTAAGGCTTCGTTTTGTCAGAACGGCATCTTTGATTATGCGTATTTTCTTTGCCGCGGTGGATGGCCTTTAGCCATTGGGAGGGAAAAGGATGTTGCGCTTCAACAAGCTAAGACCTTTTTCAATGGCCTTGTCTCCGAGGATCTATTTTCTCTGAAAGACGTGCCTCTAAGGAGGGATGAGGATAGAGCAAGGAGAATGTTAAGATCGTACGCTAGAAGTGTATCAACTGAAGCGTCAAACGAATCCATTAAAGCGGATTTGAAAGAAAACGGCGAAGAGATCGATAAAGACACCTTCAGCAAATATCTATTGGCGTTGAGTAGACTCTATGTAACGGAGGAGTTAGAGGCTTGGAACCCCAATCTTAGAAGCAAAACGGCGATAAGAGAGAAAAACACGCGCCATTTCGTCGACCCTTCGATTGCGGCCGCCGCTTTAAACGCCACTCCGGAAAATATATTTAACGATATGAAAACTTTTAGCTTGCTCTTTGAAGAACTAGTTATCAGGGATTTGAGGATCTATTGCGATTCTATTGGCGGGACCGTCTATCACTATCGTGACCATAACGACAGAGAAGCCGACGCTGTAATTCAGTTCAATGACGATTCCTGGGCTTTGGTCGAAGTTAAGTTGACTGACCAAGAGCAAATTAAAGAAGCATCGAAGAAACTTGTTGATTTGGCAAATGACATCGATAACAGCCTGCATCCGAAACCTAGTTTTCTTTTAATCGTTACGGCTGGCAAAGCCGCTTATCGCGACGAAAACGGAGTTTATGTCGTCCCGCTTGGGTGTCTAAAGAATTAATCGCAAAATATTTGACGGTTCGTTTTCTTGGCTGTCGATTGTTGCAAAAATTTTGATGCGCGAATATAGTTTTCCTAACGAAAAAGATACGTCTCTTTCTCTAGCAAGCGGTTTCTTTTGCTCCCAATGTTAGTCGAGCGCGTATCGGAAAGAAGGATATTCGTATGCATATCGCTCGATCGTATGAAGGAAACAAGGTGCCTCGTTTCACCAAGTGGTTTTACCCTTGGAGCACTTTATTCCGTGACATGTGCTATACGTTGGTTGGGACATTCTTGCTCCAATACACGTATACGTCAGGCGTTTTAAGCTCTGATTTGGCAACCTATCAAACGCAGATGCATATCATCACCATAGCCATGATGGTTTGCTTGGTGTGGGACGGATTAAACGATCCGATCATGGGTTTCATAGTTGAGAAGTTCAATTTCAAGTTAGGGAAATACCGACCGTGGATCTTGATTGGAGCAATCGGTAACGCTATATCGGTCATCCTTTTGTTCACTCTCCGTTTCGAAGGAACGGATGGCTGGGGATATGTCGCATCGATGATTGTTTTCTACATTCTATGGGACACTTTCTTCACGATGAACGACATTGGCTATTGGTCGATGTTGCCTTCGCTTACGAACGATCCGAAGGAAAGGGCGAAGCTTACGACTAACGTCTCAATCGCGGCTTCAATCGGCACCGTCATAATGAACGTCGTTTGCTTTATCGCTCCGACTTCCTTTGGAATCGGTGCAGCTGGCGCTTATAAAATCGTCGCCATCGTTTCCGCCACGTTGTTCCTAATTGTTCAAGCCATCGTCTTCTTCTTTTGCCAAGAGAAGAAGAGAGACGTCGTGCAAGAGGAAGTATCGAGTAAATCGCATTTCTTGGATCTATTCAAAATCGTTTGGAAGAACAAACAGCTTTTGTATGTTGTTATTGGTTTAGGCCTATATTATTTCGCTTCGTTCATTTTGACTGGCATTGGACAAAACTATTTCTATATGGTCTTTGGATATGCGTCGGGTGGATATGTTGCCGTCGCCGTCAGCGCTTTCTATATCCTAGGAACCGTATTGGCTCAGGTTTTCTATCCGTGGCTATCGAAGAAATTCTCGAAACAAACGTTGCTCACCGCGACTTTTACGGTCATAACGTTGGGGTATATCGCTTTCTTTTTACTAGCGTTCCCGTTATTCGGTGAGCATCCATTGGCTTATACCGAGCCTTTGGCGAGCACCGCTTCCGGTGCGGCGGATGGGAATCTTCTTGGCTTCGTTTTCGCTGGTCCGATGTGGCTATATTACGTTCCGGCCATCTTCTTCTTCGCGGCTTCTGGGTTGTATTACCTGGTTGTTCTCGTAATGTTCCAAGACGCTATCGACTATAACGAGTGGAAATATGGCGAAAGGAAGGAATCGATCTGTTTCGCCTGGCGTCCATTGGACGTCAAGTTGGCTTCTGGGCTCAATATCGGATTACGTAACTTAGTGTTCGTTTCGACCGGTACCATGGCCTTCATCAACGTTATTAGCAACATGGAAGGCCTAAAAAATGGCGGCGCTTTCGGGGCAGATGGTTCTAGCGAATACACGATGGATGGTGCGACTAACACATTCAGCGGCTTCTTGGAGCAGTCACGCGGAGAGATTACTTCGAACCAACTCGTCATCTTCGGCGTTATTGTGATCGGCGTTATATTGGTTGCATATACGGCGTCATACTTGCTGTTGCACTTCGGATTCAAGGTTGACGAAAAGATGGAAGAGCAAATCGTCAAAGAACTCGAAGAAAGACATGCTGAGCACGAAAAGGAGGCTGCTGAAGCGGCGTCTTTATAACCTTTAGACTAAACGGTGCCGAAGCATTTTCGGTGCCGTTTTTTTGTTGCCGTTTTTGGTACATGCAAAGACAAAAGTGCTTAAAACTTGTAAATTATGGCTCCAAAAAGTGCTTAAAACTTGTAAGAGCCCGATTTTAAGCCACTTTTTTGTCGGACGCTTGACTATGGACAATATAATTTGCGTTTTTATCGTTTTCGAAGACTCTCTAGATGCGTTTTTCAAAACAGTTGTAGGAGGATTTTTCGTTATTCGTTTATAATAGTCTTCGAGGGGTTGATTCGTCTGAACGACCCGTTGGGTAATTTATGTTGAGTGAGAATCGTTTTTCTAAATGGATCACCGTCCAAGCTTATAAGCATGATGGTTTGATACACCGCGAATGGTCGCCGGCCTATCTCGTCTCTGAGACGGATGAGTTTTGGGCCATCGCTTCGAAAGCGTCACTCGTCACCGAAAACGATGGGCGTAGATGGCTAACAAAGGAGCCTGCGTTATTCATTCTTTTCAAAAATAGGTGGATGAATATCATTGCCATGATGAAGAGGAAGTCGGAAGGCATAACTTATTATGCCAACGTGGCGACCCCAACAATCATGGACCAAGGTATTCTTCGTTATATCGATTACGATTTGGATTTGAAATTATTTCCGGATAAGGCCATCAAAGAACTCGATGAACATGAGTTCGAACGCCATATATTGACTTATGGCTATCCAAAAGATCTGACAGTGGCGATCCGCAAATCGTTCTACGAGATAAAGACGATGATGAAAGAAGGAAAATTCCCATTTGACGATAACGAAATATTGGCCTTATATCAGAAGTTCTTGGATGAGAACCATCCCTTTGTCCCTAAGGCTTCTTAGTGGTTCTTATACGATTTCGAATTCAGGATGATGTCGATTTCTTCGAATCCCGGCATCATTCTTTTTTTGCGTGAAGAGTCGAAGCAAACGTCGCCAGCCACGTAAATCCCATCGTCTATTTCATATTCATCATTCGACATGATGCCAAAGCCATCTTTCGAAAGGGGATATCCGAAAGTGGATGGCACCGGTATTTGACCGTAATTGACGAGCACATAGTCGATTTCCAATGTTTTTAGCGAATGGTCGTTCACGTTTTCGATGACGACGTTCTCTAATCTTCCTTCTTTCGTGAGTATGGATTTAGGAACGTATGGCAAGAAGGTCGTCACATCGCATCCTTTGATGGTGTCTGCATTGCCGCGGAATTCGGTGCGTCGATGGATGAGATAGACTTCGGAAGCCACTTTTGATAGGTCTCTTGACCAGTCGAGTGCGCTATCGCCACCGCCGAAGACGGCGACTTTTTTGCCTTTTAGCGAAAGAGGATCTTTTAGATCGTATAGGATCTCCGCACATTCTTTTTCGTTTTCTACGCCAAGTGGACGAGGCTCGCTTTCGCCGAGTCCTGTGGTGATTATGACTTTATCCGCTAGATACGAATCCGCTTGGGTTTTGACAGCTATTTTTTGATTTTCGTGCGAAATTGACAAGGCTTTTTCGTTAAGATGTATTTTATTCTCGTCGATTTTGCTCGTTAGTTTTTCGATTATCTCTATGGCTTCGCATTCGCCAAACATCGGAACATCGACGACTAGTTTCTTTGGATATAGGCGCGGTATTTGCCCGCCGACATGGGATTCGCTTTCAAGAAGAAGGTAATTTTCCTTTCTCTCTTCTAGTTTTGTTGCGGCATATAGACCTACTGGTCCAGCTCCGATTATGATGGCATCCAAGTTCTTCATATCTCTAGAATGTTACCATATCGAGAACTATAATTTGCGTGTTGTTTGGAGGAAAGGCATGAAACACGTCTTCTTATCTCATTCCAAAGACGAAACCAAAGAGCTTGGCATCTTTTTATCAAGTCTTTTCGAAAGGGGCGATGTCGTTTTGCTAAAAGGCGATCTCGGCGCTGGGAAAACGACTTTCACAAGCGGCGTTGGGAAAGGCTTAGGGATCAATGATGACGTCATATCGCCGACCTTCAATATCATGAAATGCTATTTTGATGGCCGTATACCGATGTATCACATAGATGCATATCGTTTGGAGAATCAAAACATCGAGCTTGGATTAGAGGAATATATCGAAGGCGATGGCGTTTGTCTCATCGAATGGCCGGACTATATCCTTCCGTTATTGCCAGATGTCACTTTGTCAATCTTCCTTCGCAACAAGGGCGATGACGTGAGAGAAGTGACGTTAGTCGGCGAAGGGAAGCATTTCGAAGACCTCATTTCCAAAACGAAGGAGAAATTCCATGATTAGCGTTCTTATTGATACATCAAACCGCAATTTATCGTGTGCGGTAGCCATTGATCACAAAATAATCGACAGCGTCGAATACGACGCTTGGCAAAAACAAAGTGAATTTCTTGTGTCAGAACTCGATTCGTTATTCAAAAAGAACGGACTCGATCCCAAAAACACCGATGAGATAGTGGTGGCGAAAGGGCCAGGATCCTACACTGGCGTTCGCATCGCCGTAAGCGTGGCCAAAGTCATGGCCTTCGCAACCAAAGCCAAACTTTATATGGTGTCAAGTTTGGCTGATATGAAAGACGGCAAGAAGCCGAGCATTTGCTTAATGAACGCCAGGAGCAAGCGCTCATATATCGGAGTCTATGAAGGAAACAACGTTATCGTTCCAGATACGATTTGGTCCAACGAAGACGTTCTTTCCTATATACATGAGCATCCCGAGTGTTCGGTCATGGGAGATGCGGACTATCTAGGGATCGAAGGCAAGAAACCTGATCTTTTCTCCAATCTCGTAAAAATGGACGAAGAACGTTATGAATGCGAAGACGTTCTCTCCGCTAAGCCGGTGTATCTCAAGGAACTAGCTTAATGTCCGAAATGGTGATAAGGAAAATCGAATTGTCGGAGGCGGAAGCCGTTTTCGAGCTCGAAAAAGAATGCTTTCATTCGCCATGGCCCCTCGAAGAAATAAAGTATGAGCTAAGCGAGAATCCTTGTTCGATTCTTTTTGGGGTTTATGAGGATGAGTTGCTTATCGGTTATATAGATTTCATGATCACATTCGACAGCGCGACCATTAATCGAATTTGTATAAAGAAAGAAAAAAGAAACAAAGGATATGCAATGCTTTTGCTTCAAGAAATGGAAAAAGCCTGCAAATCTCAAGCGGATCCAGTGGAGTTTATCACCTTGGAAGTTAGAGAAAGCAATTTATCGGCAAGGAACCTATACCATAAAGCAGGTTATAGCGATATCACGATTAAGAAGATGTATTATAGCGACGGCGAAAATGCCGTCTATATGATGAGGAGTTTATTATGAGCCGAATCTTAGCCATCGAAAGCAGTTGCGATGAAACGGCTGTCGCCATCTTAGACGACGGCAAGCTTTTGGCCAACGTCGTTTCAAGCCAAGTGGCGGTGCACGCCAAATACGGCGGAGTCATGCCGGAAGTCGCTTCAAGGCTTCACACCGAAAACATAGATGTGTGCCTCAAAGAGGCGCTAGAGACTTCGGGGCTCAAATTTGAAGACATGGATGCTTTCGCGGTCACGAGAGGACCTGGATTAATCGGATGCCTCCATATTGGGCTTCAAGCCGCCAAAACCCTTGCCTTCATATATAACAAGCCTCTTATCCCCGTCCATCATTTGGCTGGGCACATTTATGCGAACGCTTACGTGGGGGAATTCAAATATCCTCTTTTGTGCGTCGTCGTGAGTGGGGGCAACACCGAACTCGTGATAATGAAGAAGCCGATGGATTTCGAGATCGTCGGAGAAACCAAAGACGATGCCGTCGGAGAGTGTTATGACAAGGTGGCCAGGGTTTTGGGAATGCCATATCCTGGCGGCCTTCCAATCGATTTGGCAGCCAAAAAAGGGAATCACACATATCACTTGCCAGTTCCTTTATCAAAAGAAGACAGTTTGGATTTCTCTTATTCCGGTCTCAAAACGAGCGTTATCAATTTGGTTAACACCCTTAAGATGAAAGGCGAAGAGGTCAACGTCAACGATATGGCTAAGTCCTTTCAAGACGTAGCCATCGGAATGGTGGTGGAGAAGGCTTTGATCGCCGCCACGAGATATGATGTGAAACAAGTCGTTTTGGCTGGTGGAGTGAGCGCTAACTCATATCTCCGCGAGCAAATGAAGGAGAAACTCGCAAACACTGGCATCGATTTGATAATTCCACCACTATGGTGCACAACGGATAATGCAGCCATGATAGCGAAAGTTGCGAGTTACTTATATGAAGAAAAGCTTTTTGCGCCTTTAACGCTGGGCGTTGATCCGAATTGGAGAATATCCGATTACCGTAAATTCTGATAGTCGATTTCGTTTTCAACTATATTTACGGTTTTGCCGCACCTATTACGGCCTGAATTTTTAGAAATTTCGATGAACAAGGAATCTTTTTAGAGTCCGTCTTTAAGTTCTTTGGCAAGTTAAATATAATTTTCATACACCGCAAAAAGAAAGAAGGACGACGAAATGGAAAAGAAAGCGATTCGCTTAAGGGAGCTTATGTCCCTAAAGCCGGAAGAATTGGAAAAACTCTCCGACGTTTATGTTGAAGGCTGGGCCAAGACCAATAGAAATAACGGCAAGGTCGGTTTTTTGCATATTCATGACGGAACCTGTTTTAAAAATCTTCAAGTGGTGTATTCGAATGACCTTTCGAATTACGACGAAGTCTCCCATTATCGCATGGGTGTCGCCGTCAGAGTCAAAGGCGATATCGTCCTGACTCCGAATATGCCTCAGCCGTTCGAAATGCATGCGAAAGAGATAATGTTACTCGGCGATGTTGCGGAAGATTATCCGCTCCAAAAGAAGAAGACGTCTTTTGAATTCCTCCGAGAAGAGGCGTATTTGCGTCCTAGAACGAACACTTTCGACGCACTTTATCGCGTTCGTAGCGTTTTGGCTATGGCCATTCACACCTTTTTCCAAGAACGCGATTTCGTTTATGTCCACACTCCGTTAATAACCGGAAACGATGCGGAAGGGGCTGGGCAAGTCTTCACCGTCACTACCGACGCGAAGGATCCGATTAATGATTTCTATGGTCGTCGCGCTTCGCTTACCGTAAGCGGACAACTCCATGTTGAAGCGTTCGCCCTCGCCTTTAGGAACGTTTACACTTTCGGTCCGACTTTCCGTGCCGAAAAAAGCAACACCCCACGCCATGCCAGCGAATTCTGGATGATTGAGCCGGAGATCGCTTTCGCTGATTTGGATGATGACATGAATCTCATCGAGGATTTGATCAAATTCTGTATCGATTACGTCCTTAAGAAATGCCCAGACGAAATGGCTTTCTTCAACAAATGGATCGATAACACCGTCTTGGAAAAACTTGAGAGAGTTCGTAATAGCTCTTTCAAGCGCATGGAATACACGGAAGGCATTGCCCTTTTGCAAAAGGCCGTCAAGGAAGGGCATAAATTCGAGAATAACAACATCGAATGGGGTATGGACCTTCAAAGCGAGCATGAAAGATATTTGACCGAAGTCGTCGTCAAAGGGCCGGTCTTCTTAATCAACTACCCCAAAGACATTAAAGCGTTCTATATGCGCTTAAACGATGATGGCAAGACCGTTGCGGCATGTGACTTATTGGTCCCAGGAGAAGGGGAGATAGTCGGTGGCAGCCAACGTGAGGAAAGATACGATCTTCTTAAAGAGAAAATGGATGAGATCGGAAACTCTAAAGGCCTAGAATGGTATCTCAATCTAAGGAAATACGGTGGATGCAAACACGCTGGATTCGGTTTGGGATTCGATCGTTTCTTAATGTATATCACTGGCATCAACAACATTCGTGACACCGAGCCTTATCCAAGAACATCGAGCGCATTAAAATACTAGTATGGAAGAAACGACAAACATCACTCCGAATAACGAGTTGGAAGAAAAAGAGAAAAAGAACCGCTCCAGGAAGCGGATCTTTTGGACGATCGTTGGACTCGATATCGCGCTTGCGATATTAGTTCTTTACGCCATAATCGACATGTTTATCTGATGTCGCTTTAAACGATAAATTCGAAAATCTCCGTCAAAACCCCATCGAAATATAAGAAAGTCTTCGCTTCGAACGAACCGAATGAAACGTTTTCGTTTGCTTCTCCGACTTTTATGTTCGTTTTGCTTACGGAAGCAGAATTATTGAAAAGCCTAAGCATATAACCCTTTTTCGTTTCGCACTTTTTGAATGAGACGAGCGAAATGTTTTTCGAAGATATCTCGAGGGGGAATTCATTTTGTTTTTCTGGCGTTTCCGACGGGAAGAAGTGCACGGTATATATCGGATAGAGCTTCTTTTCGACGAAGCGGTATAAATCGTTCTTATTGACCGCTTTCAAAGAGAATTCGAAATCATTTTGTCCTCTATCGAGACGGTCTAGATAAACGTGAGGTGGCACTAACGGCGTCTTTAACGGATATGGCAAGGCGGGATGGCAGCCATAGACGCAGCCTCGTAACAAAGAGAACTTCAAAATACCGTTTTCATAGCAGCAAGCGTATGAATTTTTATGAGTTATCGCCAACTTTCTCTTTGGATAGTCCATATAGACGAAACGATGGCTCACATTCTCGGCACCATTCTTCTTTAATTCTTCTTCGCCGAACATCTCGCCGCCGATTAGTTTCCCTTCCTCTGAGAGGGGAGACTCAAGACGCAACAAGGCGTTCGATTCGTTCCAGAACACATTCGCTGTTACGTCTATTTCCTTATCTATCTTGTTGATGCGATAGGAAAGACGAAGCATTGTGTTTTCTGAGGCGAAGTAACTATCGATAGAGAGATAAATCTTTCCGTTTTCTCTTATTTCGATTGGATCAAGCCCTTTAAAAGGTCCTTCGCCCTTCTTTATTAGTGGTATCTCTTTTGGATTATTTCCTAAATGGATGGCTTGCTCGTCGCTCATGCCCCATGGCGATTCGTCATCCTCATATAGCACCGGCTTGAATAGCGGTCCTCCCGCATATTCCTTCCCTTCGAAGACGAGCGAGGTAACGAGCCCATTGTCACGGCTGATTGAAACCTTGAATCCGCCATCTTCATAGACTATGTTGCCAGTGAATGTCGGTTTGTCTTTTTTATATTTGAAAGATACTTTTATTTGGTAGAGGGAGACGCTGGAAGGAGGTAGTGTCGCTCTAAATGCCACGCGCTGGCGGTGGTGGACATTGAGGATGAACCTTTCTTGGATTTTCTGTGATAAGCAGACTTTGCCATTTTGATCGTAGACAACGAAATGGGGTTCCCAATCCATGCGTCCGTTCGCCTGGAATATTTTCCCGACAATCGATAGCAAAGACGGAAAGAAAGTCGAGATTTCTACCTCTAACGATTCAATTAACGTCGTGACGATAAAGAGAGCGAAGCAAAAAGAGGGATATGTCATCCGTTTGCAAAACTGCTCGTGCGCTCCGCAAAGCACGTATCTTTCGATTGATTCATCAAAGATTTGCTTGGATTTTGGGAAATTCGAAGTAAAAACGGTTATTTATAATGATGGGGAATTCGAAGAAGTAACCGATATGGTGATTTAGTGACTCTGATTGTTATTCTGCGTGGGCGAGGTGCCGTTAGACGCTTCGCCTTTTTTAACATCGCCAAAGAAATTGAAATCGTCTAAGTTCTTCTCGAAGATGCTATGCGTGCGTTTGTTTAGAAGGAACGCTCTCGCGATATAGCCTTGGACGCAAACGAGATAATAGACGATTGAGATGAGCCATAAAGGAACTAGTACATAGGAAGCCCAATAGGAGCTTACCCAAGTCGGCGTTGCGATAGTGTCAGGCCATTTCGCTAACAGAGTCACGCCGAATACGGTTGCGTAGTTATCTTCGTTCCCCCAGTCGAATTGATAGAAGAGCGAGGAGAAATTCTTCCAATGGTTGGCGCCCCATTCGGAAGTGATTCCGCTATAAAGGAGGAAGAAGATGAGGCTCGCTAGCGCAATCAAAATGGCAGGGGATGATTGTTTCCAGAATAGCTGCCTGTTTTTGGCTCTGCCATATTTCGAAAGTTGTTCGGGGGTTTGAATAACGCGATAAACTACGGCGTCATGAATCTCGTAATCCATGCGGCGAGACATGCGCCCGCTCACATAGCGCATGAGCATACCTATGCAGCCTAATAGCAAGAAAATGATCAAGGCGACCACCAAAAGGGCGATCAATAATCTCCTATCGGAATCGTTGAGAGTTATGCCAACTAGTGTCGTCATAGATTCTCACCTCCGATATCGTCATATGTGACTGTTTCGTTTGTGTTTTGATCGATTTGATTGTCGAATGAACCGTTTTCATTTTCGTTAAGCGTTATTTGCGGAGCCTGATTATTCAACGTTCCTTGATCGATATATTGGGGAATTGCAGGGTTATTTTGATATTGAGATGTTTGATTAATGTACGGATTTTGTTGGTTATTCGCGATTTGCTTGGCGAAATCGTCCATGCTTTGATTTGGGTCTTTTTGATAATAGTTTTGTTGAATGTAGACGTGTGTAGGCTGAGGCGGTGGAACCTCCTCTTTTTTCGTCGTTTCTTCTCCCGTCGAGCGGCGGAGGGACTCTGCTTTGATGGCTTCCACTTTGATATCTTCAGGAAGTTTCTTAAGCCCTTTTTCGCCTTTGAAGAAACGGACGAGGTTTATTGCCGTTTCGATGATATAGACAAAGGCTAGATAAACGGCGGCAATGGCTAAGAGCAACAAGAAAAACGGCAAGAGGATTATCGTTACTAAGCCTAAGCCGAAGCTCTTAAGAAATTTCATCTTTTGCCTTTCCTTTTAATAGGTTAGAGAAGAGGACGAGGAAATCAAGCGCCATTCCAAAAAGCGAATATAGAATTAGCCCCTCTTTATATATATTGGATATGGCCGCCCTAATGAAGAAAACGGCCAATAGCAATACTCCTATCGCTATGAAGACCCAGATTCTTCTTTCGTTAAACAGCAATGAGATGCAGGTTATCGAAAAGAAAAGCGAAGCGACGAGAAAGAGCGATCCGGACATCAAATTTATCGTTCCTAGCCCCATCGCAAGTGCGCCGAATAACAAGCCAAGCGATGGTTCTAAGAACTTTTTTAAGGCAGTTGGAAGTTCTCTTTTGTTCAATTTATTCAAGAAAAGGACTGAGAAAATGAAATTCGTGATGGCGCACTGCGCTAAAGCGATGGCGAAAACTAGCGAAGGCGTCAAAGAAACTATCCTTTCATTTGTCTCGACCCCGAATATGGAATAGAAAGTAGATATAGGATCCAAGGAGATAGTTGCCTTTAAAATAACTACAATCAGGCAGTTAACGCCCATTTGAAGTAGCCCCATAAGAAAAACGGTGATGCCATTTCCGAAACCTATTTTCAAAGCTAGTCCGAGTAACGCCCCTATAAGTATCGACGGAATGACGATGAATAATGATTCGCCAATGTTGAAAGAGGCCACCGCCAAGGAAAGGGCGCAGGCTGCGATTAAATAGGCTGGTAAGTATCTTTTCAAGCACGTATATCCCACTAAAGCGCTCAAAATCGGCAAGAAGAAGACCAAACCGACGCTTAATTCCGGCCAAAAGGCTATAAGTAGCGAGAACACGGCGGTGATTGCCGCCATAATCGCCATAAAGGATATATTTTGAATGGGCTTTGCTTTCTCTTCGAGTATCCGCATCGGCTAAATTATCCGCTATTTAATTGTTGTTTTGTAGTTTATGGCAGCTGGATGCGTATCTAATTTATAGTGTTTTTGGATTATGGAGTGACATAGAGCGATATTTCAAAACGCATTTAACATTGTTTGCGCATACATTAAAATGGTCTTATGAACCGAAATAAAGAAAAGAAAGCGATGATGAAGTGCGATAGATGTGGCGCTACCGTTTTTGATAATCAAGATACATGTCCAGTTTGTGGCAATCTTTTGTTGACGCCTATCGACGTTGAGGCGAGAAGCAGACATAGGTACAAACATAAAATAGATGTTCTGGACTATATTCTCGGTATAACCTTGGTCGTCCCGTTTAGTTATATCGGATTCATCGTTGCCTGTTGTTGCTTTAATGATCGCCCGGACGTCAAACGAGGGGCAATACATTCCGTCATCTTCGTGTCGGTTTGCTATATCGTTGCGCTTATCGTCGTGTTAGCCGTCCTTCGTCCGTTCTAATAGTCGAATACGCTCATATGCTCGATAAATGCGTTGAACCTAGGAAGAGCGAACATCAATTTTCCCCTCGATTCTGCGATTAATAATCCCTTTTTTATGAGCCGGTCACGATAACGAGAAAAATATCCTTTTGTCATTTTATTTGTTTCCAATATCCTAGCTGTCTCAATTGGAGAATCGCTTCCGAACGAAGATAAAATGCGTCTCTCCACATCCGATAAAGACGCCCATATTTTAGAATAGGCGTATTCATCTAGGTATTGGTCGAATGAGGCTAGGAGTTTTTGATCTATCGACTTTTCCTTGCTTTCAAACATCAAATAACCGAGCAATTGAAATGCGAATGCATATCCTTTGGTGAGTTTTGCACATTGGGTGGCGGTCTCTTCGGATAGACGCAAGGTCGTTTGGTATGACGCTTTGACGGAGAGAAGATTCAAGGATGAGAGATATATTTTCGGGGCACGGATTAAGAAGGTCATATTGTTCTCGTTTTCTAACGCCGAGATATTCTCGAATAAGCCGGTCGCCAAGACGAATAAAGGATGTCCTTCTCTGATCAGCATTTGGAATGACAAGGCGAACTGGCGCATGAATTTATTATTCGAAGCCTCATCGATTGTCACCAATATTTTTTTGCCTTGTTTGGATAGTTCCTTAAGCATTTTGTCTAATAGATCATCGATATTGAGAATTGGATTTTTGCCTTTTAGCGAAAAAGAAACGCCCTGGAATGAAAAACTGAAATTCTTCTCCACAAAGAATCGCTTGATATGGGCTGCGCTATAGAGTTTCGCGGCTAAAGCTTCGCGCATATCGTCTTCTGGGTTCAAATCTATGACTATCCAATCCTTTTCGTCGGAGAAATGTCTTGCCACGGTTGTTAACATCACCGTTTTTCCCGAG
Organism: bacterium; assembly: GCA_963616935.1. GTDB lineage: Bacteria > Bacillota_I > Bacilli_A > RFN20 > CAG-826 > UBA4951. Next base: position 205,372 of record CAVEMS010000003.1, read on the forward strand.
CCTCTGACGCCCGAAATCATAAAACAATGAGAAATCGGCGTCGTTGCGCTAATTCTTTCTATCAACTCGTTTTTATCGCTTTCACGGCTCACGTATTCATATGGTTTATTTCCGAATGATAGGGTGAATGGATTGGAAACGGCACTATTTTCATACTCTTTCATACTTTTAATTTCCTTTCATACTCTTTCATACTTCAAAAATATTTTCATACTCTTTCATACTTTTGTCAATCTCGCCTTCTTTCAATCGAAAGAGCATCCGTGATTGCTGTTTTGATTAGATGGTTTTCTTTCGGTCGTTGCTTGTTTTCTTCTATCTAATATAGAAGGAGAGCCCTTTTAGCGGTATCCTAAATAGGCTATGCCAAACTATTCATCATTACTAAATCCCAAGCAACTCGAAGCCGTCGAAACGTCATCCCAATACGTCCGTATCATCGCTGGCGCAGGAAGTGGGAAAACCCGCGTTCTTACCTATCGCATATCTTATTTGATCAGCGATATGCATATCGATCCATCTAAGATATTGGCCATCGCATTCACCAATAAAGTTGCTAACGAGATGAAACAAAGGGCGTCCAAATTGGTTTTCGATATTCTCGGTTCCTCGCCTCGTTTGTCCATTTCCACATTCCATTCTTTTTGCGCTAGATTCCTTAGAGAGGAACACTCCGCGTTTGGCTATCCGCCCGGATTCACGATTTTCGATGAAAACGACCAAAAGCAGCTAATCGGCAATATCGCCGCTGAGCTTGGCTATAAGAAGAAAGATCCTTTCGTCAAAGAAGTTGGGCTGTATATAAACCGCAATAAGACTAGAGGTATTTACCCAGAGGATATAAAGATAGGAGAGGGGAGTTTTTCCGATGAGAAAAAATTTGTCGAATTCTATCTTAGATACGAAAACGACAAGGCTTCGTACAATGCGTTGGATTTCGATGATTTATTGCTTTATACAATCAAAATACTGGAGAATCACCAGGATATTCGCGCTAAATGGGCTTCTAGATATGAGCATATCCTCGTCGATGAATTTCAGGACACGAACGATGTCCAATTCCGTTTGATGAAGTTGCTTGCGACCCCGCTTACATCCATTTACGTTGTCGGCGACCCAGATCAAACCATCTACACTTGGAGAGGCGCCAATCAAAATATCATCCTTAATTTCGACAAGACTTATCTAAACGCCGAGACGATAATCCTAAATGAGAATTACCGTTCCACGAAAACGATACTCGATGCCGCCAATAGGCTGATATCCGTGAATAAGAAACGCGTCAAGAAAGACCTTTTCACCAATGGCGATGTTGGAGACAAAATCACGATCGATTGCCAACCAACCGGTGAAGACGAAGCCAAGTGGGTGACCAAAAGAATTTCAGACATAGCAAGTAAGCAATTGCTTCCAAACGGAGATCCGGACTATAAAAACATTGCGATTCTATATCGTTCGTCCTATATGACCAGGCCTTTCGAAATGGCGTTAAAGAACAGAGGAATACCATATCGCATTTTCGGCGGTCTTAGATTCTATGAGCGTATGGAAGTCAAAGACATGCTTGCTTATTTCACGTTGCTTGTGAATCCGCTAGATAACATCGCCTTCGAAAGGGTGATAAACGTTCCAACTAGGGGAATCGGCGGCAAAAGCGTCGATGCTCTTCGTCAAGCCGCGAAAGAATATGGCGAAAGCGAGTACGCCTATCTAACAGGAATGGTAAACGGCGAAAGGGAAGAGGTCTTCTCTCCGAAGGCCATGAAAGCGGCCAAAGAATTCATTGGGATACTAGAAGAAACCAAGAAACAGCTTGAAGAGAATTTCGAGTTATATAGCACCACGCTCAAAAAGATGGCCGAAAGACTTGGCTATTACGACTATATAAGTGAGGATGAGGAGCTTGAGGAAGACCGCGTTTCTAACGTCAACGCTTTATTCGACGACATAACGCATTTCATAAGCGACAATCCTGAATCCACCTTCGCGGATTATCTCCAAAATGTATCGTTGCTCTCTTCGCAAGACGATATTAATGATGGTAATTACGTTTCTTTGATGACGATCCATGTCGCCAAAGGACTTGAATTCGACAATGTCTTCCTCATTTGCCTTAATGAAGGGTCCTTCCCGAGCAACAGAAGCATCGCCGACAGTGGCCGTGATGGCGAAGAGGAGGAAAGGCGTTTGGCCTATGTTGCCTTCACAAGAGCCAAGAAGAGGCTATTCGTCTCTTGCAACAACGGCTATAGTTTCGCCACCGATAGCAGTGCGACACCATCGAAATTCATAAAAGAAGCCGGTTTATCCGTTCCGGGCGGACAAGGCTACTTCAACTATCCGTCTTGGCGGAACGTCACGAATGATAGAAGGAACGACGATGGCTATTATCCCGATGAGCCGTCTAGTGATTATGTCGCTCCAAAGAAAAAAGAGACTTATACCAAACCAATGACCAACGGCATCACCGATTGGAAAGTCGGAGATAGGGCACACCACGACAAATTCGGAGATGGCGATGTTACCGCTATCCCGGATAAAAACATCATCGTCATTAATTTCGATGAGGTTGGGAAGAAAACCCTTTTGTCGACGCATCCGTCATTATCGAGAATTCGTAGCAAAGGAGGAGAAGCATGAACGTAACCGAAGCTAGCAAGCGTGTCGAAGAGCTGACCAAATTGCTCGATCGATACAATTACGAATACTATGTTCTCAACCAAAGCAGCGTGAGCGATGCCGAATTCGATCGCCTCATGAATGAGCTTAGGATGCTTGAAAACGAGTTCCCGAAACTCAAAAGCAAGAACTCGCCAACGGTCAGAGTCGGCGGCGAAGTTCAAAGCGAATTTAAGAAAATCCCCCACAAAAGGCTCATGCTTTCGCTTGCCAACGTCTATAACGAGGACGAAATGCGGGAATGGGAAAGAAAGATAAGAACGTCTTTGAAGAAACAGGAAGTCGATTATATGGGCGAGGTCAAAATCGACGGTCTTGGGATGTCGCTTATATATGAAGGCGGGGAGCTCCAATATGCCGTCACCCGTGGCGATGGCGTGATGGGGGAGGACGTAACCGCCAACGTCAAAACGATTGGCTCTATACCCTTACGCGTATCAGAAAGAAGACCGTTTGAAGTGCGTGGCGAAGTCTATATGCCGAAAGCGTCCTTAGAAAACTCGAACATCGAGCGGCGTTTGGCTGGCGAACCCGAATTCGCTAATTGTCGCAATGCGGCCGCCGGTGCCATAAGGAATCTCGATCCGAAAGTGGCCGCCTCAAGGAAACTCGATGCTTTCTGGTATTATTTGGTGAACGCTAGAGAACTTGGCATCCATAGTCATAGGGAGGCGCTCGATTTCTTGGATAATCTTGGATTCCGGACGAATCATGAAAGACGTTTGTTAACCAGCGCGGACGAAATCATCTCCTATATGGACGAATACGCCAAGAAAAGGCCTTTGCTTGATTACGATATCGACGGTCTTGTCGTCAAGGTGAATAACATTGACGATTACGATGTTTTGGGTTATACGGCCAAGGAACCGAAATGGGCCATCGCCTATAAATTCCCGCCAGAGGAGGTCACGACGAAGCTCCTCGACATAGTTTTGACAATCGGTAGAACCGGCCGAGTCACGCCAAACGCCATACTCGAGCCTGTGAGGGTCGCCGGAAGCACCGTGCAAAGGGCCACTTTGAACAATGAGGATTTCGTGAAGGAAAAAGGCCTTATGATTGGTGATATTGTCTCCCTTCATAAAGCCGCCGATGTCATACCGGAAGTAACGGGTCCCGTATTATCGCGCCGCGATGGCAGTCAAACGCCATGGATCATGCCTGAAGTTTGCCCAGTTTGCGGCGAGCCTTTGACGAAAGTGAAGGGCCTTCACTATTGCTTGAACCAAGAATGCGATTCAAGGAAGATCGAAGGAATGATCCATTTCGCCTCAAGGAACGCGATGGATATCGATACCATGGGCTGTAACGTCGTCGAGGAATTCTTCGCCGAAGGGTTCTTGCACGATATCCCTGATATTTATCGCTTATCTGAACACGTCGATGAGATCAAAGCGTTAGACGGTTGGAGCGATAAGTCGATGAATCTTTTACTCGACGGCATCGAAGCGAGCAAAAAGCAGTCGCTTGAGAGGCTGTTATTTGGGCTAGGCATCAAAGAAGTCGGCGAGAAGATGGCCAAGATCTTGGCCAAACGTTATAAGCATATCGACGATTTGGCGAAGGCAAGCGAAGAAGAGCTTCTAAAGATAGAGGATGTTGGGCCGGTTGCCGCCTCTTCTATCCATTCTTTCTTCATAGATCCTAAGAAGATCGCTGAGATAGACGAACTCAAAAACCTTGGCGTCAATATGTCTTATTTGGGAAAAGACACCATCGACGTCAATAGTTTTTTCTATGGCAAAACGATTGTCTTGACTGGAACGTTGGTCAAATATTCGAGAGAAGAGATGACTGATATACTCGAAGGAATCGGCGCTAAATGTGCCGGAAGCGTCTCGAAGAAAACGGACTTAGTCATCGCTGGCCCAGGAGCCGGCTCGAAGCTACAGAAAGCCACGGAGCTAGGGATTCAGGTAATCGACGAAGAGACCGCTCTCAATCATTTAAGCAAAACCGGTTTATAGACATTCGAAATTCGCGAAGCGTCCATACGACGAATAAGATTTTGTTTTGCTTTAGACGGTGTGAATCGAGACAAGATGGACAACGATCTTCCTCGTAAATTGCTCAAGCATTCACATTCTAATTTTTGAATTTTTTCGTTTGTGCTTATCTCGTTGCAAATCTTGCTGCAACGAGTTTGAACTTACAGAGAATGAAAAAAGCGTTCTGCAAGCCTTCGGCGATAAACGAGAATATACCAGAAGAGAGCTTGAAAATTTAACCAGATTAAAGAAAGACACCCTTGTGAGGGTTCTTAATTCATTAATAAACAAGAGCCTTGTCACGAAGCAGGGTAATACCAATAACGTTGTTTATCGCAGAAATGCGTAACAAAATCAGAATGAGTCTGATTATTTTCAGTTTCACTTTTATGGAATCAAACGAGGTTTATTTCTGCGTTTTTGGCTCAAAATCTTGATGTGGATAGAATTCGAAATCAAAAGTGAACCTAAATTTTCAAAACACCCATATATAAGAGTGGGGGATTTGCGTTTTGGAATTCGTTTGCGATAGATGCGGCAACAAAGACCCGAGGTACATTGGGAAAAGGATCGATGGAAGTTTTTATTGTCGCGCCTGCATAGGGTTTAAAGGGATAGAGGCCAAGAAGACCGAACGGCATAAAAAGAAAGCACATCTCTTCTTGCCTTTTAAGCTATCCAAAGAGCAAACGGAACTATCTAGAAAGATAGTCGAGAACTATAAAAACGGGATTGATACTTTGGTGTATGCCGTCTGCGGATCAGGCAAGACGGAGATTTCGTATGGCGTTATCGCTTATGCAGTGAGCCGTGGGCATAGAGTTGCCTTCGCCCTTCCTAGGAGAGACGTGGTGGTTGAGCTCTATAACCGTTTATCGGAGGCTTTCAAAGAGAATAAAGTCATTGCCGTTTTCGGCGGCCATCACGACGAACTCGAAGGCGACATCGTCGTTTTGACGACCCATCAACTCTATCGTTATCAATCTTATTTCGATTTGATCGTGATGGATGAAATAGACGCTTTCCCTTATAAAGGCAATGACGTTTTGCAGGGATTTTTCAAAAAATCATTGATTGGACACTGCCTTTTGATGAGCGCCACCCCGAGCCAAGAGGTTTTGGATGAATATGGAAAGGAAGGGCATATGATTTTGGAGCTTCGGACAAGGTTCCATAAGAATCCGATACCGGTTCCAAGGATTAAAATGCTTCCGAAAGCCTTTCAATTCTTCTTTGTCGTTAGACTTTTGAAGAGATACAAAAAGGAAGGCAAGCCGACGTTTGTTTTCGCCCCGACGATAGGGGAGGCGGAGTCTCTCTTTTATTGGTTATCGAAATTCGTGAGTGGCGGATCGCTTTTGCACTCAAAGACCGAAAAGAGAAACGAAAAGATTAAAGGCCTAAAAGAAGGAAAACTATCATATCTTGTTGCCACAAGCGTCTTGGAAAGAGGCGTGACCGTCAAAAACCTTCAGGTATTGATTTTCCATTCTGACCATGAAGAGATATACGACCAAGCGACTTTGATTCAAATAGCCGGCAGGGCTGGAAGGAAGAAAGAAGCCCCCGATGGGGATGTTTTCTTCTTGTCCGCTTACATAAGCGAGGCGATGAAAGGAGCAATAGATGAAATCAAGCGATGCAATTCCTTTTTGTAAAGTCTGCTTCAAGGAAATGAACTTTGACTGTTTGTCTTCCATCTACAGCAATAACAAAGTCTGCGCCTCATGTTTCGAGGCCATGGAGCCGGGGATGAAGAAAATCAAATTAGATCGATGGATTGGGTATTTCCTATACCCTTATAACGAATCGATTCGGAAGATGATCTACGACTTCAAAGGGTGTTACGACTATGAGCTTAGTGACGTCTTTCTCTCCCGTCAAAAGGAATATTTGAAATTGCTTTTTCGCGGTTATGTCTTAATTCCGGCTCCAAGCCACGAAAGCCACGACAAAAGAAGGGGATACAACCATGTAGAGGAGATTTATAAAGAGCTTAATCTTCCATTGCTACCGCTTATAAAAAAGACAAAGGACGTCAAGCAAAGCGATCAGCATTTCGAGGATAGAAAGAAAATAGGCTCGATATTGGAGATGGAAAATGGAGAGTGCCTAAGAGGAAAGAAGGTACTGTTCGTTGATGATATTTTGACTAGCGGCAGCACTGTGAGAGCGTGTCTATCGCTTATCGAAAAAGAGAAACCAAAGAAAATTCGTTTCCTGGTTTTGGCGAAAACGATGCCCAAAGAAAGAAACGGGAATAAACTCAAAAATAGCAAAATCATATGCAAATTGCGCTTATTTTTGGAAAAAATAAAAATAAAAGCGAAAAAGAAGGATCCGTAGAAAATATCGTTCATTGCTTACCATTTATGGTAATGCTATCATTCTTAAGCGTATTTTTAGGAGAAAACCGTGTCAAACATCATTGAAAAGATTTTCCATCTTGAACGGCGGGAATTAAACCGTTACGAAAGAGAAGCCGATCAGGTCATGGCTTATGACGAGGCGATGAGCAAACTCACCGACGACGAGCTCAAGGCCAAAACCGCAGAATTTAGAAAGAGGCTTGCCGATGGCGAGACTCTGGAAAACATCAAATACGAGGCCTTTGCCGTCGCTAGAGAAGCTGCTTGGCGTGTCCTTCATCAAAAGCCATTCAAAGTCCAGATCGTTGGATCCTTGGTTCTGAATAACGGCGACGTCGCCGAAATGAAGACGGGCGAAGGAAAAACCCTTACTGCCACCATGGCCGTTTATTTGAACGCTTTAAGCGGCAAAGGCGTCCACGTCGTTACCGTTAACGAATACTTGGCTTCCCGTGACGCCGATTGGATGGGTCAAATCTATCGTTGGCTCGGTTTGACGGTCGGAGTTAACCTCGCCGCAAAAGGCGCACACGAGAAGAGAGAGGCGTATGCTTGCGACATCACCTATACTACCAACTCCGAACTCGGTTTCGACTATCTTCGCGACAACATGGCTCCTAATCTTGACGGCCGCGTTCTCCGCGGGCTCAACTTCGCCATCGTTGACGAAGCCGACTCAATTTTGATCGATGAATCTCGTACTCCTTTGATTATCTCCGGTGGCCAAAGAAGCTTGGCCTCGCAATATTTGGTCGCTGACCGTTTCGTCAAATACCTCAAGAAAGACGTTGACTTCAAAATCGACATCAAAGATAAAGCGGCCTCTCTCACCGATGAAGGCAATAATAAGGCGGAGCAGATGTTCGGCATCCCGAATTTGTATGCTCCAGAGAACGAGGATTTGGTGCACCGAATCCATCAGGCTTTGAAAGCCAATTACATCATGACCCGTGACGTCGAATACATGGTCGATAAGGACCATCAAATCCAATTGATCGACCAATTCACCGGACGTATCATGCCGGGAAGGGAATATAACGACGGCCTTCAACAGGCTATCCAAGCCAAAGAAGGCGTCGAAATTAAACAAGAAACCGTCGTTTTGGCCACTATCACCTATCAGAATTTCTTCCGTTTATACACCAAATTGTCCGGCATGACCGGTACCGCCAAGACCGAAGAAGAGGAATTTGGAACGATCTACAATATGAAGGTTGTTTGCATTCCGACCAACCGTCCGATTCAGCGTATCGATGACACCGATTTGATTTTCGGTACCCATCAAGACAAACTGAATGCGCTCGTGAATGCCGTCAAAGAGCGTCATGAGAAAGGACAACCTATCCTTATTGGCACCGTGAGCGTTGAATCCAACGAAGAAATCAGTTCCTTGCTCGCCAAAGCCGGAATTCCACACGAAGTCTTAAATGCCAAAAATCAAGCGCGTGAAGCCGAAATCATCTCTCACGCCGGCGAAAAAGGCGCGGTGACCCTAGCCACCAACATGGCCGGTCGTGGAACGGATATCAAACTATCCGATGGCGTTCGTGAATTGGGAGGCCTTTGCGTTTTCGGCACAGAACGACACGAATCCCGCCGTATCGACAATCAGCTCCGCGGTCGTAGCGGACGTCAAGGCGATCCGGGCTATTCTCGTTTCTTCATCTCTTTCGATGACGATTTGATGAGGCGTTTCGCTCCAGAGAATCTCCGCAAGATGTTCACGGAATCTCTCCAAGGCGAAGCCTATGAGAACAGAATGCTCACCAACGCCGTGACGAACGCCCAAAAACAAATTGAAGGTCGTAACTTCGATATCCGCAAGAACCTAAAGGATTACGACGACGTTTTGGCTAAGCAGCGCGACATCATCTATAAGAAGAGAGACGCCATCCTTATGGCCGACGATATCGTCGATTTGATTCATGATTTCTTCAAAACGACTGGTCTATATCTTTCTAAGAAAGCCATCGATGAAACGAATGCCGAAGGCATAATCAACGGCGAGGCGCTTAAGAAAATCGTCGAGCCGCGTTTCTTGCCAGAGGGATCGATCAATGCGGCCGCATATGACGGCGCTCCATTCGAAGAGGCTGGCGAAGATTTAGGGGAGCTTCTATATGCTTCCTATCTCCAAAAGAGGAAAACCTGGCCTAATATCGACGCCGATATGGCGGAACGCCAAATCTCGCTCCATACCATTGACCACAATTGGCAAGGACATATCGATACGATGTCCCATCTTCGTGAAGGCATCTCGCTTCGTAGCTACGCTCAGACGAACCCTCTCCAGGATTACGTCAACGAAGGCTATGACTTATTCAAAGAGATGAATGAGAAAGTGGCGGTCGACACTACCTTCAACCTCTTGAACGTCCGCTTGGTCAAGAGAGAGCCAGAAGTCAAGAAAGCGGAAGTCGTCGAAGAGATGGCTCCGGAAGCGGAAACAAACAAAAAAGAGGAATAGAATGAAAGAGCTAGTCGAACTAAAGCAAGAGGCCCAAAGCATCGGGCGTCTTGTTTCGCAGCTCGGTGATTCTCTTTGACCTCGACAAGATCAAAGCGACTATCTCCGAATGCGAAAAAGAACAAGACGATCCTTCCTTTTGGAACGACCAAAGGGGAGCGCTCGTCGTCGTCAATAAACTGAAAGAAGCCAAAAATACCCTTGAATCATTCGAGGAAATCGTCTCCTCATATCATGATTTGGAAGGGCTTTTGGATGATCCTGATGCCGCAAGCGAGGATATGAGATTGTTGCTTGAAGACACCGAGAATTCGCTTAATAAAAACATAAAATCCCTGCGAAACACGCTTCTATTTAGAGGCGAGTATGATGATTTGAACGTCATGATGGAGTTTCATCCAGGCGCTGGAGGCACCGAGGCCATGGATTGGGCCGACATGCTTTTGAGGATGTATGGACGATATGCCGAACGCCATGGCTTCGGTTGGCAAGTGCTTTCTTATGAACCGGGCGAAGAGGCCGGTTGCAAAAGCGCAACCGTCCGCATCAGCGGCACTCACGCCTATGGCCTACTAAAAGGCGAGAAAGGGGTCCATCGTTTGGTTCGCATATCGCCATTCGACGCCAACGCGAGAAGGCATACGAGTTTTTCATCGATCAACGTCGTTCCCGAATTTGGGAAGGTGAGCGACGTGGAGATAGATCCGAAAGACCTTAGGGTCGACACTTTCCGAAGCGGTGGCGCAGGAGGTCAAAACGTCAATAAGGTTTCTAGCGCTGTCCGTATCACCCATATCCCGACTGGGATAGTGGTCCAATGCGAAATCGAGAGATCGCAGCTTATGAACAAAGCGACTTGCATGGAGATGCTCGCCGATAAGCTAATGCAAAGGAAGCTCGAGGAACGCGACGCCAAGATGAAATCAATCGTCGGAGAGCAAAAGAATATTGAGTGGGGGAGCCAAATCCGTTCGTATGTCTTTTGCCCATATACTTTAGTCAAAGATAATCGAAGCGGTTATGAGACAAGCGACGTTAATGGCGTGATGGATGGCGAACTTGACGATCTTTTATATAGTTATTTGGAAATGCTATCGCGTGAGGGGAAAGCCAGCTGATGGACGAATCTCATCCCTTTAAACTGGTTTCTCCATTCAAACCGACCGGAGATCAGCCGGAAGCCATCAAAAAGATACTTTCCGGCGTGAAGGAAGGAAAGAAGTTTCAGGTTATATTGGGCGCGACCGGCACTGGAAAAACCTTTACGGACGCCAATATCGTCGCTGCGCTAAATCGGCCGACGTTGGTATTGGTCCATAATAAGACATTAGCTTCGCAGCTATACGCCGAATTCAAAAGCCTATTCCCCGAGAACAGGGTTGAGTATTTCGTTTCCAACTTCGATTTCTATCAGCCTGAGGCTTATATTCCGAAAACTGATACATATATCGCCAAAGACGCGATGATGAATGACGAAATAGAGCAGCTTCGTACAAGCGCCGTCAATTCGATATTGGAACGAAGGGATACGATCGTCGTAGCTTCGGTCGCGGCCATTTATGGCTTAGCCGATCCAGAGGAATATAGCAGCCTCGTTTTTGACGTTCGAGTAGGCGAGACGATCGATAGGAATAAATTCTTTTCTCGTTTGGTTGAAGCTCAATACCGCAGGAACAACTTCGATTTGTCACCCGGAAATTTCAGAGTGCATGGCGATATCATTGATATATGCCCGATGATGAATACCGATTATTACGTTCGAATCGATTGCTTTGGCGACGATGTGGAGAAAATCGAAACCGTCGATAAACTCACAGGCGAGGTCAAAGCGAGCTACAAAACCTTTCCAATCTACCCAGCTTATGATCATGCGAGTAGCAAAAAAAGGATTCAAGACGCTTGCGTCACCATCAAAGAAGAGTTGGCGGAAAGGCTCGAATATTTCAAAAGAGAAGGGAAACTCCTTGAAGCGGAACGCCTTGAGATGCGGACGAGGCAAGACATCGAAAGCCTTTTGGAATTCGGCCGGTGCCCTGGAATCGAGAACTATTCGCGTCATATAGACAAAAGGAAACCCGGACAAAGGCCGTGGTGCTTGATGGATTATTTCCCTAAAGACTATCTTTTGTTGGTCGACGAATCGCACGTCACCTTCCCTCAGGTGAGGGGAATGTATTTCGGAGACCGCTCAAGGAAGGAAACCTTGGTCGAATACGGTTTTAGACTCCCTAGCGCGCTTGATAATAGACCACTCAACTTCGATGAATTCGAAGGATTGCTTGCGCCTAATGTCATCTGCACGAGCGCAACGCCAGCCCCCTATGAACTAACGAAAGCCAATAATGAAGTAGCTGAGCAAATCATCCGTCCAACCGGCCTTCTCGATCCGATAATAGAGATTCGTTCGCCCTTGGGGCAAATCGACGACATTCTCTATGAGATAAAAGAGAGGACGAAGAAAAACGAAAGGGTGATGATCGTCACTTTGACCATAAGAATGGCCGAGGATCTGACGGCTTATCTAAAAGGGGAAGGCATTAAGGTCACGTATTTGCAAAATGAGACGAAGACCTTAGAAAGAACGGAGATAATCTATCAGCTTAGGAAAGGCAAATACGATGTTCTTGTCGGAATCAATCTCCTTCGCGAGGGCTTAGATATCCCAGAAGTGTCTTTGATATGCATTCTCGATGCTGATAAGGAAGGATTCCTAAGAAGCACGACATCATTGATACAGATAGTCGGTAGAGCAGCAAGAAATGCGAATGGCAAAGTCATAATGTACGCGGATAACGTCACCAAATCGATGAAGGAATGCATCGACGAGACGGAAAGACGCCGCAATATCCAAATGGCCTATAACGAGGAAAACGGAATCATTCCGACGACGATAATCAAAGACATCAAGCCTCCTTTGTCGAATAAAGGCACGATTGATGAAAAGATAGTGGCAGGCGAAAAGAAACTATCCAGAACCGAGACGGAAAATGTCATAAAGAAGATGGAGAAAGAGATGCGAGAGGCCGCGAAAGCCTATGATTTCGAGCGGGCCGCAGAGATAAGGGACGCTATTTTCGAACTAAAGGCGGGCATCAACAAATAAACGCTTTTCCTTGGCGATCATTCTCTTAAAGAAAGATAAAAACCATTTGGCTGCATATATAACAATATATGAACGTGAAATAAATTAGCGTTGCGAAGGCCGTCTACATAGTCTAAAGTTAATAAGCGCATTTTCGCGCGGAGTCTATTCATGAATTGGTACGACATAATCTTTATCATCGTTGCGCTTATAGTCATCGTCCTTTCTCTTTTGCAAGGCGGCAAATCGGAAGGTGCATCTGGCGCTATCACGGGCGGAGGATTGAATGTTTTCGCGAAAACGAAAGAACGCGGCAGCGAGAAAGTCGTTAGTTGGCTTACTTTCGGATTCGCCGTTATCTTCCTTTTCTTAGCTCTTCTCATCATGGTCATCAATTCGCGTACGTCGACTTCTAGCAGCGATTCGACCGATTCGGCTACGCAAGCCGCATTCGCGATTGTTAATTTAATTCGCTAATTTTCGATATCTATATTTTTCTTGGAGGCTTTTATGGATATAAAAGAATATGTTCGTTTAGCCAAAGAGAACGTCAAACAAGAAATAGCGGCTTTTTCCCGCGCGCCGATGCTTTCGATAATAACGGTCGGCGAGGATCCAGCCAGTCAAGCGTATGTGCGTGGCAAGAAAAAAGACGCTGCCGAAGTCGGAATAAACGTAATCCACACGGTTTTTGCTGAGGATATTTCCGAAGAAGAGGTTCTTTCGCTCATTAGAAAGCAAAACGAAGATCCATCAATCGATGGCATCTTGGTTCAGCTCCCCGTTCCAAAGCATATCTCGGAAGAAAAGATAAATATGACGATATCTCCTTCTAAGGACGTGGATGGGTTTACCTCGTTATCGAAATTTAAACCATGCACTCCGAAAGGGATAGTGGACTATCTCTCATACATTGGCTTCTCCTTCTCTGGAAAGAATGCGGTCGTGATAGGAAGAAGCAACATCGTCGGGAAGCCTATGGCCAAAATGCTATTGGCCAAGAACATGAACGTCACGGTTCTTCATAGCAAAACAACTGAAGAAGACAAAAGATTCTATATTGAGCACGCCGATCTTCTCGTCGTTGCCACGGGAAGAAGAGGGATAGTGGATTCGTCTTATCTATTCAAGCCCTCTTGCTACGTAGTGGATGTTGGAATCAACCGCGATGAGAATAATCACCTTCATGGCGATTGCGAACCAAATTTGCCCGTTGCCATGCAAACACCGGTTCCTGGTGGGGTTGGATTATTGACGAGATTCGCTTTGATATCGAATTTATTGGAGGCTATGAAAAAATGAAATTCTCAGTTTCGAATACTTATGTCTATGGTCTTGAAAGAGCCGTCAAAGCGTCTGGCAACCCGATGCGCACTGTTATTGATATTTCCGATCCTAACGAAAAAGATTTTGCTCGAGCGGAAAGATTGGGCTCTACTAAGGGCGGAGAAGGCCACGATAACTTCTTGAAAGGCATATTGGTTCAGCTTGATGTAGTCGCCCCTTTATATTGGTGGAAGGAAGCTCAACGTTACCATTGGTTCGATTTCGTTTCCTCCCAATCGACGATGCATTGCCTTCTCAAATTCAAGATCTCCGAGCAATGCGTCGAAGAAACGGACTCAATCGTCCTCGATAGGCTCCAAGTCCTGGTCGATGAATATAATCTCATCCCTGATGATGACGAGAACCGTGCGATTAAGAAAGAGAAGTGGAGGGTTCTAGTCGCTTCCCTTCCTTCGGGATTCTGCTTAGGCGCCACGATGACGACTAATTATCAGCAACTCAAAACCATGTATCGCCAAAGAAGGAATCATAAGCTAAAGGAATGGCATACATTCTGCGATTGGTGCGAAGGGCTGCCACACTTCTTAGAGCTCACGGACGCTAAGGCTGACAAATAATTCATTTATCTGAAGCCGTCTTAGAAAGGACGGCTTTTTAAAAAGAAAAAAACGCTCCTCATTTTTGAGGAACGTTTCTTAAAATAAGCGGATTTTGTTATTGATTTTCCGATTTTTCGGAAGCTTCGTTGCTATTTTCTTCGACTTGTTCGTCGGCTTTCTTTTCTTCGATCGCTGTCGCTTCGCTCTTTATATCTTCGACGACGGTCTTCACGGCGTGGGCCGCTTTAATGGCGGAGATGGTGACGACCGTTAATGCGATAGCGGCGATGATTAAGACGATGGCAAGGATAATCATCACGGTGATGGCCATGACTTTCTCATCCTGCAAGAAGATAATGGCGACAACGCCAAGCGCGATAAGAACGGCGGCAAAGACAAATTCGACAATCGGCAAATAGAGCTTATACAGTTTGCTGATTATGATCGCGATGCCCATAACTATGAGCGAGGCGGCGGCAACGAGCAATAAGACGCCGATGAATAAGCCCAAGAAACGCGAGATGAAGATGATGACATCGGTCAATAAGCCTTCGCTATACATGGTAACGAGGGCGATGCCTCCGGCGAGTTCCACGCTTCCGCCGATGACCATATCATAGGAAAGGCTGTCTTTGATTTTGGCTTTTGCCATGGCTTCCAAATGATTGGAGGCGAAGATTGGCATGAAATTGGCCAATATCTTAAGTGCTCCGCCGATGATCAAGAATATTCCGACGACGTTAAGCAAGGTGCTCATCAAATCGTTGAGCTTAGCGCCATCGCCATTGGCCTGGCAAACAAAGACGATCGATAGTATCCCGAGAACCAAGAACAACGCTGCTTCCAAGAAATTCCAGACCGACCAAACGATTCCACCCTTCTCAAAGGATAGGAGTTTGTTTTCTTTCTTTGCTTCTACTTTCTTTTCTTCCATAAGTAATTCCTCTTTTCGAGCGTATATTGTAGTTCGCGTTTTTTGATAGTAAACAATGAAATGCGTTATTTTTGGCGTATGTTTTGTTTTGGCAAGGGCGCACCAAAAGAGAATGCCGTTCTTGATATTGGGATAGCCCGTCACTATAATTGTTCAGCGTTGGGGCTGTAGCTCAGCTGGGAGAGCGCGTCGTTCGCAACGATGAGGTCGCGGGTTCGAACCCCGTTAGCTCCACCATTTAAGTAATATAGGTTCGATACAGTATCGAGCCTTTTCTTTTTGCATAAAACGACTCTATCTTTGGTGAAATCACACAAAATTAAGTAAATCATAATCTTGACATAATGAATTAAGAAAAATTTCTTAATTTATCATTGAAAGCTCTACACGATTTGTATTTATTGGTATTTTTGAATTGCAAAAATAATTCGATTGAAGACTCACTACCAGTCAAAAGAGGGATTTTTACATATTTAAAGCATTTTTTTGAATTTCCTTGAATTATCTTGAAATACAATGTATTATCAAGACATCGAAGGCGAAGAAAAATGATTAAATGGTTCTCTAAAAACGAAAAGAAAGCCACCGCAAGCATCTATTCGACGAATATCACCATCAATAAGACCGGCGCCGATATGATAGGAGATGCATATGCGGCAATGGTCGGGCTTGATGTAGATGATTCAAAGATTGCAATCCAACCGATAAGCAAAGATCAGTATGATTCAAAAACATACCCTGAAGATAACATGTTCATTCTTTCGGGCGGAAAGACATATACAAGAATATCTTCAACGGATTTTGTGAACATGGTCGGGAATTTCCTTAACTATGACTTCAAGAAAAAACCTAAGAAATATTCTTGCTATTACGATCAACATGAGTCCTTACTCATAATTGATTTAAAGAAGGAGGTAGCCTAATGGATATAAATCTAATAATGATAATAATCTGGGCTTTTCTCTTCTTAATAGCCCTCTTAGTAGAAATATTCACTGAAGCATTAGTTTCGGTCTGGTTCTGCATTGGCGCAGTTGTCGCAGCCGCCCTAACTTACGTTCCAGACATGCCATGGTGGGGAGAACTCATAATATTCCTTGGCGTTTCTCTCTTATCATTCTTAATAATAAGACCGCTAGTGAATAATAAACTTCAAAGAATCAAAACTAAAACGAATGTCGATACCCTCATAGGAAAAAGAGGAGTTGTTGCCAAAAAGATCTCCACTTTAGAAAAAGGAGAGGTCAAAATCAACGATGTCATCTGGAATGCTATCAAAAGAGATAGTGATGATGACATAAAAGAAGGGGATATAATTGAGGTAATCTCAATCCAAGGAAATAAATTATTGGTCGAAAAGGCCGAAAAGGAGGAAGAATAATATGCCAGTAGAAGCGATTGTCGGAATCGTCTTCGCGTGCGTCATCATCTTTATCGCGCTCGCCATTCTCATCGCGGGAATGAAAATCGTCAAACAAACGGACAAATATGTCATTGAACGTTTAGGAAGATACCTCACAACTTGGGAAACAGGCGTTCATTTCCTCGTTCCATTCATTGATAGAATCCAAAAGAAAGTCTCAATGAAGGAGCAAATCTATGACTTCCCGCCTCAACCAGTCATCACAAAAGATAACGTCACGATGCAAATCGACACGGTTGTCTTCTTCAATGTCACCGATCCGAAACTCTATGCATATGGCGTTGAAGATCCTATCGCAGGTATTGAAGCGCTTACCGCTACAACATTAAGAAACATCATCGGTGATCTTGACTTAGATGAAACCCTCACAAGTCGTGACATCATCAATGCTCGTATGCGTCAAATCCTTGATGAGGCGACCGATCCTTGGGGTATCAAGGTCACACGCGTTGAAGTTAAGAACATTCTCCCCCCAAGAGATATTCAAGCGGCCATGGAAAAACAG
This sequence comes from bacterium, assembly GCA_963616935.1. GTDB lineage: Bacteria > Bacillota_I > Bacilli_A > RFN20 > CAG-826 > UBA4951. The sequence goes on from CAVEMS010000003.1 coordinate 222,705, forward strand.
ATGAGAGCCGAACGTGAAAAGAGAGAAAAGATTCTTATCGCCGAAGGTGAAAAGACATCTGCGATTACAATTGCTGAAGGTAATAAAGAGGCCGCAATCTTAAATGCTGAAGCGGAAAAGCAAGCGGCAATCAAGAAAGCCGAAGCCCAAGCCGAAGCGATCCTCAAAGTCAAAAAAGCTGAAGCGGACGGCGAACTTCTTGTTAGAAAAGCTGAAGCAGAATCCATCAAGATGATAAATGAAGCAAATCCGTCTCAAGCGGTTCTTACCATCCGTTCCTATGAGACTTTAGCGAAAGTCGCCAATGGCAAAGCAACTAAACTCATCATCCCATCAGACATTTCTAAGGTAACAAGCTTGGCCTCTATTATGACTGAAACCGTTGAAGAGATGAAAAAACCTGCTGATGATAAAGATGAAGTCGTTCTAGAAAAGAAGACCCGAGCAGCCATCAGTAAAGAAAAAATGATTTCTTCAGAATATAAACTTCACGAAGAGATAAGAAACGATCACAAAGAAAACGGACATTAATTGAAAAAAGCCACATCATTGAAATTTATCCCCAATCCTGGATAAAAACAGGAAAGGGGTATTTTTCATGAAATACGATTGGAAATTCAAACTCGATTGCGTCCTCGAGTATATAGAGGGCAGATGCGATTGCGCCAGTAGGAATAGACGGGCGCCGTTCCTGGTCCGCGCCCAAAAAGAGGAATTGCACGTTCCAACAAGAGACGATAATTAATTTTTTCTCAAGACTACATAAAATTATTCGGCTTAGATTTGCACGATATCAAGGCTTTTTTGTTTAATTAACAAAAATATAGCGTTTAGCATTTTTATCATATCGAAAACGCCGAGTTAAAATGGGAAAGAGATACCTAGTTGGAGTATTTATTTAATATCGTTCCCTTGCTATTTAGAGTAAAAATGGCGCTTACCACTTGGCAAATGCATTAATCCTGTAAGATTTTCAAGTACATATCTAGTCTCTCGTTAATGTATTTCGCAAACAAATTCTCCATTGCCGATAAATTGCCTTTTACGTGATATTCGTCGAATGCATTGTAATATGCAAGTCGATCCATATATCTGATATCAATAGGTGGATATCCGGCTTTCATCAATTCCAAATTAACTAAGAGCCTGCCTGTTCTGCCATTACCATCGATAAATGGATGAATCGCCTCAAATTCAATATGGAAGCGTGCTAATTTGGTTACTATATGCTCGTTGCTATTTTCAAAATCAATTAAAAGCTGCTCCATTTTGGGCTGAATTAAATAAGGCTGTACAGGTTCGTGCGCCGCTCCCATTATGCGCATAGGAATTCTACGGTATACGCCTCTATCGTCTTTCTTATCGGCTAAAACTAAGAAGTGAATTCTCTTAATGATATTTTCGCTCAGCGGGATATTGCCTTTGATCAATTCCTTGACGTAATCAAATGCCTCTTTGTGCCCTATAGCCTCCATATGATCTTTTAAGGGCTTTTTATCGATTGTAAGGCCTCTAAGGACTAAATCAGTTTCTCTTAAAGTTAAAGCGTTGCCTTCAATGGCATTGGAGTTATATGTATATTCGACTACGAATTCTTCATTAAGTCTTGCGGTTTCACCCTCAGTTAACGGTCTTTTGGTGTCGAGTTCTTTCTTCTTTGCGTCTATGATCAATAAAATACTTTCTTTCGATTTATATCTGCCATCGGCCGGCTTTAAAGCGTCTGCAGGTATTTTCCAACCGCGCCCTATCTGGTAGGCTCCGTTGATTTTGCCTTGAGAGCAAAGAACGCGAATACGTCTTTCGGAAATGTCCCATTTTTCGGCAGTTTGTTTTACGGTTATATACATTTTGCACCACTCGTTTTTGTCTATTAAAACAAATCATCGGAACAACATCAAATGCCTGCGGAATAATATTTTGGCAATTAACGGAATGATAGATGTATTTTCTTGTGTTGTCGGAACAGAATTACAATGCCGGCGTGTTGTGATTATGCTTTTTGGAAAAAATAGGCTTGCTCGATAAATATAAGTGCGCAAAACATCATATTTGAATAACTCACATCATTTTATGACGATAGAACGGAAATCGACTCAATAAGGCCAACGACGTCTATATTGCCTATTGGGTTATATCAAAAAACACATTTCAAAAAACTAAGCCAAAAGCCGCTAATTAATTACACGATTACAACTAAGCGCGACCAATAAGACGATTTGCAAAACTTTGACGTAAATCAAAAATGCTTCCAATCTCGCTCGTGCCTCCGAGAAGTGGAGATTTTTATTGTCTTGTCTTATTCGCAAGCGACTCTCCAATTCTGCTAAGCCTATAACGGTTATATCGTTGAATCAAAATGAAAGGCAAATCGAACAAAAGGGAGGATAGCAGTGACGTTATTATGTATATCCATAGCTCCTCGGGCGAAAGAAGCCAACCGAAGAGGATTCCTAAGAAACTGGCGAAGAAACATATCCAGTGCGTTATCTCCGCATCGATGTTATTTCTTAAAACGGTTTTGATCCCGTCTTCATTTAATCTTCCTTGAACGACGAAGCTATCTGGGAAAAGGGTTATCGCTTGACTCTTCCATTTTTTGATCCCGAGTCTCTCTAGGCATCTATATTCGCCGATATGAACCGCGAATATCTTTCGATCGATATTGATTCCCTTCCCGAATATGGATGTTGTTAAACCGATAACCCATCTGATATCGATATGGTACGCGAACATAAAGAAGGTGACGAACAACGCGAAATACGGTTGCCTGCATTCGAATATGATCGCTAAGGAAAGAAAAGATGCGAATGCTATATTTACCGCGGCCGTTATGACGATGAGAACCAAAAGGGTTTTGTTCTTCATGGGTCGTATTTTACACTACGCCGCATTTAACGGCGAAGAGCGATGAAAAAAA
>CAVEMS010000004.1:0-146123 GCA_963616935.1 bacterium
TTCTGAAGTTTTTTTGCCGACCCGTCCGGACGCGGGGAAACGCAGTCGGGATGGGCGTTTTGATTATATTAGATAGCATCTTTAAAGATTTTATCATTCGATTTTTGTTTTTTTTACAAGCGTTTGCGTATACCGCGACCGCTTCCTCAAGCAATGATGTGCGGCACCTCTTGTCTTATCCATATTTATATATAAAGAAAAAATCGGCATCTCACAATGCCGATCAATCTGCGATTTGGTGACCCGTACGGGATTCGAACCCATGAATGTATCCTTGAAAGGGATATGAGTTAAGCCGCTTCTCCAACGGGCCAAATGGCGCTCACTATAGGGCTCGAACCTACAACCGATCGGTTAACAGCCGATTGCTCTGCCATTGAGCTAAGTGAGCGCAACGCGCCAAAAGCGCATTGACAATGATAATTAGCAAAGACTCTTTTTGCAAGAAAGTTTTAGCAAAATTGCTGATGGGCCTTCATAAAAGCGATAAAAGGCAATCAAATAACGCCAAAAACATCCTTTTCACACGCAAAAATCTTTATAAAAAGAAAAATGGCTCCCGTTCGAGAGCCATTAAGCGATGTTTTTCTTACTTGTTCAACTTCGCCGCGATGGAATTCAATAAATCGCCAATCGTTTTGAAGTCGCCCAACTCTTCAGCGGAGAATTGGATACCGTACTTGTCTTCGAGACTCAGACACATCTCGACGACATCCAAGCTGTCCAAACCCAAATCTTTAAGAGATTGATTCTCATCAATTTTCTGGATATGAGCACTTTCGGCAAACATTTTTCGAATCTCATCTAATTTGTTTTCGTTCATAATGCACCTCGCTCAAGAATTATAATTGCCCCGCGAGTCGCTCGCAACTCCGTCAATCAAAGTTCGACGACGGGACGCTTTGACCCATAATTCAGCGTTCCGTTCGAATTGACCGTGATATCGTTGTTCACGTTTTCAGCCGCTTTTTGGAAAGCTGGTATCAAAACCCCAAACAATGCTCCGAAGATAGCCAATACAAGCACCATTCCCAAAAGTTGCCCTTTTAACTCCGACATATTTCCACCTCCTTCCTATAGATATCCTACGATGATGCTTCTCGTCACCGTAAGTTTCATTGGTTCCTTAGATATATAAAGTGCCTTATACGGGCGCCAAACCTCTACCACCACCGAATCACCAACTCGATATGTTTCATCCGTAACCGTCAGATAAGCTGATGCCTGTTTGTATACGATCTCTTCTATATCCTCATCGACACGCCCTTTTATAGAGATATAGCGGGCGGCCGTTGTGGCTGCGCCATTTAATGCGCTATAGGCCATTTGGAGCGAGCATAAATCTCCTGCGAACGCCATCGTTTGGACCAAAAAGAAGAGCGACAAAAGAAAACCGAGACTAGAAGCCATATGCCGATCCTCCCATCAAAACCACGATTGCCACGACGACCAAAGCCATGGAAAAAGCGCTCCCGACCAAAGGCAAGAAGTTCAAATTGGCCAAGCAGCCCTTCAATTTATCGTAAGACTCATTTCGTTTTTCCTCCGATATTCGGCTAAATATCGAATCAAAATGCAGAAATCGCTCCTTCCCGCCATCCAAAGACAATTCGTAAGCGGAAATCATCACTTGCCTTATTTCCATCGAATCGAAAGCGGATGCAAATTCCAAGTATGGCGTTATGGTTTTATCGGCGTCGATCCCCGAGATCAACTTATCGAACAACACCATCATGTCGCCTTTGGCGTACGTTCTCGTCTCTTCAAGCGCACCATAAACGGATTTTCCATTGTTCAGAAAAAGACGAAAAAATGACAAAAGACGAACGAACTCATCTTTGAGGCTTTCCCTTTTCTTTTTAAGAATCTTTTTCGGCTTGTCGAGAAAAACGATCGTCAGAACCACGATAAACGGGATAACTGCAATGAGAGTCAACACGTTTCCGAGAAGCAAATACAAGGCAATGCCAAGGGCCGCGAGCAAAACGAGCGTCAAAGAATAATTGATGATCTCCTTTTTGAGATTGAGCCCTGCTTTTTCGAACGAATCTTTCGCTTTCGCAAAGAAAGAAGGGCGATTTGCGGGTGTTTTGCTATCCGCTAAGACACAATTATCAGACTTATTATCCATGATTTCTCTTTTGTTTTTAGGCGCTTTTTGCAGCGTTTTTTTGATTTTTTTCATTTTTTCGGCTCCTTTTTCTTGATCGAAAACTCAACTCCGGTCGAAAACGCGGAGAAAATCACTATCGAAACGGCCACGAAAAGAAAATAAAGGAGCGAACAAATCACATAAGGAACATTTCCTATCAGCTCGCCGTAAAAACCGGAAAGCCCGTATCGTAAAAATGCCATTATCAGTGTTCCGAGGAACAAAAGAGTCGAAAATTCAATCAGCGATTTTCTTCTGGCCGACCCTCTTCTTATTATGTCTTTTTCCATTTCCGTCGCTTCTAAAAGAAAAGGCTCGGCCAAAACAGCGATTTCTCCGCCCTCGATCTCATATACCCTAAGAATCGATAGGAAAAGGCGGTAATGATCCGATTCGAAATAGTAATCGAAGTCCTTTAAATGCTGATCGATATTTTTTTCACTTCCGGTTTTGGCCATTGTGATTAATTCCTTGTTTGCCCCTGTCAAAGCGGCTTCATACGCCTCTTCAAAAGAATTAGACGCAATCAAAGAAAGCAAGAACGCTCGCGCGAACACGAAACATTCCTTCTCCTTCGCCTCTTTGACCCTTAGTTTCGAAAAAAAGAAATATTCGGAACCAAACAAAACGATGACAAAAATGACGAACAACGCTATCGAAATATATAGGTTTTCGATCATTAAATAGCTTAATCCGGCAAAAAAGGCAGCTATTATCAATAGAGGCCAACACTTTTTCATTTCTTTCCCCTTTCATAAAGAACTTCCATCTTTTTGTCGTGGTAGTAGCCGATTGATTGAAGATATCTCTCAATGGAACCATCCTCTGATATCTCTTTTTTCAGATACGCATAGTAGGGAATCGTCGTTTCCACTTCCTCCATCAGTTCGGACATCGTTATATTCGCATTCGCCATTAAAGCCATCCTTGCGAGCCGATGCGGCATCGATAAGAGACTCTCGGCGTGGATCGTCGTTATAAGAGGATGGCCGCTTCCGGACGAAGCCAGCGCCTCCAGCATTTCCTCTCCCCTCGCCTCGGCGACTATCAAATAATCGGGGTTATGCCTAAGAGCATTCTTTATCAAAACGTTCAAAGAGTTCTTCGTCCCATTCTCGCCCGCCATCCACGTCGTCATATCAATTGAATCGATCGTAAGCAAATCCAGTTCTTCGACATTGTCCAAAACCACTACTCTGCTGTTTTTCGGCAAGTTGAGGAGACACCATTTCTGGAGCTCCGTTTTACCAGTCCCCGTTTGCCCGCCTATGACAAGAGAATGATGTTTCCCAAGGATATCAGACAGTATTTTCTTCGCTGTTTCATCCATGAATTGCACGTCTTTTTCGATTTTGCACGAAAGCGAAGCTATTCTAAGGGAAAAGCTTGGTGCCTTTTTCGTTTTGCGTCTTCCGATCGATAGGTTGATGCCGTTTAAACGGTAACGGCCAAAGCTAACGTCAAGAATCGGATTCGATGTGTTTATCGATTTTTCAGTTAAATTGGCGATTTGTCTCAAGAAAGACATGACGTCGTCGTCGCTTACGCTTATGTCCGATTTTTTGCGGCCATATCTATTATCGACATAATAAAGACTTTCCCCATTGTAGGAGATATCGGTGATCATATCGTTTCCGATAAGCGGCGCGAGAAAAGATTTTTCGATGTATTTGACGGCGTCATCGGTCATACGACCTCTCCTTTTACGATTTTAAATGTCTTCGTTTTCTTATATGTGTAAATTCCGCCGAAAGTAGCGGAAAGTGTAAATGTATATTTCTTAGGGAAAGCCTCACAGACGCGACCGGTGCCCTTATATAACCCATAGTCGCCGAAATAGGTTTTTACGACGTATCCGGCATTTGGTCCTTTCATATAAGGGACGATGTTGTCGGCAAAATAAACTTCTGTGTATTCGCGCGCCAACGATTCGGAAAAATAAGGATCGACCTCTTTCCCTAAGCTGAGCAACTCAGCCTTTGTGTTGCGTATCGTCACCGCACTTTTGAGGATCGAGGCGTCGAAAGCGAGGAAAACCTCCGATATACCACCGCCGCAATAAGTAAAATAAAACAAATTGGTAGAAAAGACGGCGAGAATGGCCATAAGAATAAGATTCCCCATCAATAAACCTCCATCAATTCGAAATCGCTATAGCTAGATGGCCCCAATAAGTTATGGGTTTTAGTGACGGTGAAAGAATATTCGAAACGATCGGACAGATTCTGACCGAAATCCTCAAACTTGAAAACGCAATCGTAAGTCCGCGAGGCCGAAGTAGGGTTCGGAGGCAAGAATAACTTGTTCGTTTCGTATGAATTATTCGGTTTTCTATACGATTTGTCAGTGCATTCTCTACCATCCGCAGAAACGTACATTTTGTTTTTGAAAGCTATCCTCGTCTTGCCTTTGAAATAAAGCGGTTCCACATCGATGGACACATAATATTTCTTTAATTCCTCGTCGTATCTGATTTTTCCAACGTTGAAATCAGCGACATGGGAATAAATTCGTAATTCCCCTTTTTTCCAATCCACTTTCATCGCCTCTCCCCAGTACCCATATCCAAGGAAGTAATAATTCATCGGGAATATACCGTATTTCGGATCGATGTATTCGCTTTCGAACCCGGAGCCGTCGATACCATATTTCGGCAAATAAGTATGCCCTTCAACGCCACCATGTATATTGCCCAGATAACTATATGTCCCACCAAATTGAAGGTTTACCTCTTGGCAGAACTTTCTTTTCCACGGAAAATCAGACGGCACGATTGTTTCTTGGACGCTTTTTGGATATATGAACGTTCGTTTTTTCGGTATATCTTGATTGTTTCCCGTTTCCTCGGAAGTAATGTATAACTTGCAGATCATGAAATGATATTCTTCCCAGTCGTATTTCAATTTCAAAACACCCGATACGACGAATTTCTCACCGATTTTTTCGGGATTCCATTTTGTGGTGGGCAAAATCGTCTCATCACGATAGTTCCCTTCGCCATGGAAACGATTCGATTCGCTTTCTCGATAGTATTTGAATGTGAGGTTCAGCCTGAAATGCCATAGTTGAGTAGCCACGAAAGTGTAGTTGTACTCCAAATCGTTCTTTCCGTGCGGTGGTATTACCATTTCTTCCATGTAGTAGCCATTGCTCTCGGCGGCGGACGAACTGCCGGGACGCAAAACAACCCAATCGCTACCGCCGCAAAAGACGGCAAGAATCGCCAAAACGGAAACTTTTTTGAATAAAAGCAAACACTTATTCGTCATACCGCACTTTCCATCGCCAAAGAAGCTCTCTCCAATATAGAGCGCCTCATTTCGTCTCTCTCTTTGGCTCCCAATGAGCCGTAATACCAAAACGGATAGCTCCTATCTCTTTCCAAAATGTCGTTGACGAATACTTTCCTTTCTTTTTCGCCGAGTTCCTCGAAAAGAAGGCGCATTTTTATAATTTTGCGCACCGCCTTTTCTTTGACTCTCGTAAATAGATATAGTGGCGTAATCGCGTGTAGGTGCGAATCTGGGCTATATCCGGCCTCCAAAAGGGTAAGACGAAATTTTTTGGTGAAATCGCTGAATTCTTTTTCGTTCTCATTTGTCTTCATATCGATACCTCTCACCGATAAATAGGGAGGAATATCGTTTTATGTTCCGCAAAAAGAAGAAATTGAAAAAAACATCTATGCTTAAAACGCCAGAAAAACAACCATTAGCCGACAAAAAATAACAAATGTAAAATTATGAAAGAATTTTGTTTAAATTTTCGACAAAATCGGTCGCCGAAAGCGACAATATTCCGTCAGAATCGTAGGAAGAAGCGATTTTTTCATTGTAGACCATGATTTTTTTGAAGCTGTTCGGCGTTTTGATAAGCGCAGTCTTTTTCATTTGATTGTCTTTTTTGTCAAACCACGAAAAACAAGATTGGACGTAATAGGAAACGCCATTCCCGTTTAAAACGAAATCCACATAAATCGGCAAGCGCGATCTTTTCCCATATTCATTCGTATAGAAGGTATAGCCATAGCCGACATTGACTTCATAACCGGAGCTTTCGAGCGCTATTTCAATGAGATTCTCGCAAAGAGACGCATCGAAATATGATTCAAAATGAGATATGGCGTTCTTGATACCGAGGTCTGAAAAATAGAATTTGAACTTGCCACCCACCTCTTTTGAATTTTTCAAATCGATTTTGGTGACTTTCCTTATCAAATAGCTGTTCAGCAAATAACCCAAATACGTATCTACGGTCTTAGGATCGATACGCTGCTCGAATTTGTCTTCATACAAAGATGATAGAATCGACGCATTCACGAATTCGCCGACGTTTTCGGACAAAAGTTTGAGTATTCTCATTGCCGTCCATTTCTTGCAAGACGGATTTCTTTTGATGATGTCCGGCAAATAGACGGCATCAATCAGCTTATCGAGATAATTCCTGCGGTCCGAATCGTTGTTTTTCGTAAGAGTCATCGGCAAACCGCCATAACTGGCGTAGGAAACGAAATCCAATGCATCTGCATCGGGGCAAATTTCACTTGGCGTAAACGGCGAAACATAGATCTTATCCAGGCGCTTATAAATTCTAGACTCCTTGGCAGTACGGCAATTAGGTTCAAAGCTTGTGGACACGAATACATCGAATCGTTTTTCTTTAAGAAGAAATTCAATGAGTCCGAAGGGATCATCGCACAAAAAGACCTCGTCGAGCAGCAAAACAACAGCATCTCCGGAAGCCTTTTTTTGATCGTCTAAAAACGATAAAAAGGAGTTCAGACTCCTCAAATCGCCGTTATTCGTATCCTCAAAAGAGAAATAAATGATCTGAGCGTCAGCGTCTATCTGTTTTATTTTTTCCGTCAACGATACTGACATCAACGTCGTTTTCCCAGATCGTCTTATACCATATAAAAGCTTAATAAAGCCATTATTTCTTTTTTCAATTACATCGTTAATCAATTTTTCTCTATTTATCATCATTTTTCGCTTGTTTTCCGTTTTTTTGTTCGTTACACATTTTATTTCTTTTTTATAATGTTGTAAATGGCAATGAAAAAATAAAATTGCTTTTTTAAAATGGAATGCACATTTTTACGGAATTTTATTAGAAGTAAATTAATCTAGTATCTATCGCATTTTCTATCAAAATAAATAAATTCATTAATAATAATCATTTAAAAAATTGTAAATTCGCCGTTTATCCGCGAAATCTTATCATTTTCTTGTTTCTTTCACCAGTGAATTGCACATTAACGAGTAATGTTTACCATTTTAGTATCGCTGTTTCTTAAATAGATATTCTCTTAATCAGTTAATCGTCAATCATAAAAATGATCGTCCCGCGCACGTTCCTTTTCTCTTTTAATAAGAACGTCAAATGAATTAAAATGCTTGCATGATTGTTTTAGTTGGACCGTCCGCAAGCGGCAAAACCGATTTGGGGAAATACCTTTGTAAGGAATATTGCTTAATAAAAGCTATCACTCATACGACCAGAGCACCGCGAAAAGGCGAAAAAGACGGCGTCGATTATTATTTCGTAACGGAGGAGGAATTCTCTTCTCTCCTCTCTCATGACGCTTTCGTCGAAACCACTCTTTATAACGGCCATCATTACGGAAGTTCCAAAAAAGAGATAGACGACGATAAAGTCATAGTGGTAGATCCCATCGGCATGGACGCTTATCTGAAATTGCACGACAGCCACATTGTTGTTTTCTTCTTAACGGCAACGCAAAAAACGCGAATTGAGAGAATGAAGAAGCGAGGTGACTCGCCTTCTAATATACGTTCGCGAATAGAATCCGACAAAACCGCCTTCGCGCAAGACAAAGTGATTGGCTATGACTACATTATAAAAACCGATAAACGCACGATGGAATCGATCGGCGAAGAGGTTTATTCCAAATATCTCGATAAACTGAAGGAACGCAACATCAAGCCGAACGTTCTTATTCAATAATCCGCGCCCATCGAAAGCACAATAAAAGCCACGATCACTCGTGGCTTTTAAGTTTATAGGCAAACTTTAGAAGAAATTAATCTTCGTCGTCCTCTGAAGCGGCCTCTTCGGCTTCATCGGCTTTGCTTTCGTGATAATCACGCAATTGGGCGACATAATCATAAGGGGTGATTTCGCCTTTTTCGAGATGATCTTTTGCGGCGGCATCGGCGATAAGTTGTTTGGCACGCTTCAAGGAGAGGGCGCTCTTAACTTTGAAGCAAAGAGGGATTTCCTTGTAAATGTTCTTCGCACCGACGTCTTTGACAGGGATTGGAGTGTCGCGATAATCGTTAGGATCGAGGGCGAAATATAACTTAAGTCCTTTTCCGGCAACGGTTAGCTTCAAATATGTCTTGGTGTGGAGGCGGAAGGTATCGCCACTATTCGAGATACGGCTCTTGAGACCGTAAGCAAGGGCTTCAGCCTTGATTTCGTTATAGCTGTCTCTCGTATCTTCGTCCATATTTAAGACTCTTTCGGCGAATGGAACACGAACCACTGGAGCTTTCGGAGCGACTGGCTCTTCGGCAACTGGCTCAGGCTCTGGTTCTGGCGCCGGCTCTTCGACGACCGGTTCCGGTGCCGGCTCTTCGACGACTGGCTCAGGCTCTGGTTCTGGCGCCGGCTCTTCTTTGACGAGAACTTTGTTGGCTTCGAAGTATTTGGCTAACTCTTCGGCAATCAAGTTACGGACTTCGTCGCTGGTGAGTTGCTTTTCGGCAACTTCTTTGATGCTGGCGCTATTGGCGACGACAACATCGTTGGTGTTCTTGACGACTTCGGAGTCTTCCGGTTGGACCTTGGCGGCTTCGATTTCTTCGCGAACGATGGAACGGACATCATCGGCTTTTAGGCCTTCTTCAGGTTTCGGCTGTTTTTCAAGCTCGTCAGCAACGACTTGACGGACTTCGTCGGATTTCAAACCAACTTCCGGTTTCGGTTGTTTGCCGAGTTCTTCGGAAATGACTTGGCGGACTTCGTCAGCGCTCAAGGTTTCGACGGCAGGAGCCGGTTCCTCTTTTGGCTGTTCGGCCAAAGTGCTTTGAACGGTCTCTTTGATTAAATCGCGGAGATCATCGCTCGTCATGAGTTCGTCTTCTTCGACTTCTTCAGGCTTAGCCTCTTCGACTGGAGCCGGAGCAGCTTCGACGACTGGCTCTTCTTCGGCTTTTGGTGCGATTCCGGCATAATAATTGGCCAATTCTTCTTTAATAAGGTTACGCGCCTGCTCATCCGTGAGAGGCTCGATCTCTTCCGGATGGTCATGGTCGTTAAGTTCTTCGCGAACGATGGCGCGGAGTTCTTTGGCGGTTAAAGGACGATCTTCAGAAACGGCCGGTTTAACCTCTTCAGTCTTAGGTTCTTCTTTCTTCTCTTGCGGAGCTGGGAAAGGAGGGAATGGATATGGGAATCCATAATACGGATATGGCGGATAAGGATATGGGGCTGGAGCCGGGTGCTTGTCGGCTTCAGGGGCCGCGGCATATGAAATGTGTTGAACGATCACAGGCGCGCCTTTTTCGTCTTTGACAACTTTATCGGTCGAATTCTTGTTATCGTCTAATTCGGCATATTGATAGGAGCGAATGTCGTCGCCATCTTTGGCGGCAGGCTCAGCGCTGGCATTGTAATCATTCTCGTTTTCGAGCATGGTTTCTTCATTTTCTTTGCGAATCTTGGATTCTTTGACTTTTTTCTTGCCAGGATTGCGGACGACTTCCTTGATGGAAGCGATGACGCTGACGAATCCGAAGATATATGAGAGAACGATAGCGAGAGAGAAGAGAATGCTGAATATGCATTGCGGAACATTAACATTCTTGGCGACGTTATTGACGTTGAACGAAGCGGAGATGAAGGAGATCAAATCGGTGACTTGGACATCCGGTTTATTGAGCAAGACGCCTTGCAAGGTGTCCGGAGCGCTTAAATCGCCGGTCTTAGCGAACACGCCGAAGATAATGATAACGGTCGCGGCGCCAAAGATAAGCCAAAGAAAGCTATTGAATAAAGCCCCTGGGCGACGTTTTGCGCACAAGATGATAAAATGTATGATCCAGAAGATGAACCATAAGGCGGCGAGCACCATAACGGCGATGTAGATGATCAACAAATACGGAACGTTGTTCCAGGTGACGCCCGCGAGAGCAGTGAAATCGAACATGCTCTTAACTGGTTCGATAAGGCCTTTGAATGCCTCAAGGATGCCTTGGAAATCCAAGCCAATGCCCTGCATCATCATAAGGACGAGCATTACAGCCGCCACGATGAACGAGATGGCAAAGACGATGGTTGTACCAATGACTCTGTGTTTCTGTTTGTTCATAGTTTTTACCTCACGGGCATAATTCTAGCAAAGCAAAAACGGAATTAAAGAGAAAAATGGCACTTTTGCAAGGATTTTTTAATTTTTTTAGATTTTTCGGGCACTTTTCCGAGCAAAAAAGTTAACAATATTGCTTTTGATAGCGCTTTCGTTGCTTTTTCCTTATTTATTCTTAAGAAAGCGAAATCACTAAATACAAAGCAAAACGCCCATCAAAACGATTCGATGAAAATCCCTATTTTTGCTTCGAACGCTTTATGGAATGAGAGACGAATTCGCGGAATAAAGGGTTAGGCGACAACGGCCTAGAAGTGAATTCCGGATGAAATTGAGAGGCCACGAAGAAATCGTTTTGCGGAAGCTCGAGGATTTCGCAAAGATTCTGCTCGGGATTAATTCCGCTAAAGACCATTCCGGCTTCTTCGAATCTGGCTTTATAGGCATTATTGAATTCGTAACGGTGCCTATGCCTCTCCTTGATTAACGGCTCTTTGTATGCCTCGAACGCTTTGGTGCCTGGAGCGATTCGGCAAGCATATAGGCCAAGGCGCAACGTCCCACCCATCTTGATTCCGCTATATTGATCGCGCAATAGGTCGATTACCGGATTCTTGGAGGATGGGTCAAATTCGCTTGTGTTCGCATCTTCGATTCCCAAAACGTCGCGGGCGAATTCAATGGCGGCAAGCTGTAATCCGAAGCAAATGCCTAAGAACGGTATATTGTTTTCACGGGCGTATCGGATGGCTTCCATCTTGCCAGCCGCCCCACGCTCGCCAAATCCGCCAGGGACCAAAATCCCGTCATATCCTTTGAGCGTATCAGCCACATTCTCTTTGGTGATATCCATGCTCTTGAACCAGCCGATCTCGACTTTGGTGCCCAAATGATATCCAGCATGTTTCAATGCGCTTGCAACGCTTAAATAAGCGTCATGCAGCTCGACGTACTTACCAACCAAGGCGATTTTGACGCTGCCTTTCGCGTTGTTTACCGAATCCACCCATTTTTGCCAATCGCTCAAATCGGCTTTTGGCGCGGTCATCCCGAAATGCTCCAAAACATAATCGGTCAAGCCTTGTTTTTCGAGTTCGAAAGGCAAATCGTAGACGACTTTCAAATCATCAGCCTCAAAGACCCCAGACGGAGGAACGTTGCAAAACAAAGATATTTTCGATTTCTGACCTTCGCTAACCGGCACTTCGGAGCGCAAAACGACGCCATCCGGTTGAATCCCTAGGCTGAGGAGTTCTTTGACGCTATGCTGCGTGGGTTTGGTCTTCGTTTCGTCAGCGCAACGCAAATACGGCACCAAGGTATTATGGAAGAACATCGTATTGGAATATCCAAGTTCCAACCGAGCCTGTCTCATTGCCTCGAGAAATGGAAGGGATTCGATATCCCCGACCGTTCCGCCGATTTCAGCGATCACGATATCGGCTTCCGAAGCTCTAGCTGCGGCCAATAGTCTGTTTCTTATCTCATTAGTGACGTGCGGTATCACTTGGATGCAAGCGCCAAGATAATCGCCGCGCCTTTCCTTTTCGATGACCGAACTATAGATTTTTCCGGATGTGACAGAGCTCTCCTTCGTTAGATGAAGCCCCGTCCATCTCTCATAATGACCGAGGTCCAAATCGGTCTCGGCGCCATCGTCTGTGACATAGACTTCGCCATGCTGATATGGGCTCATCGTCCCGGGATCGACATTCAAATAAGGATCGAACTTCATCATGAAGACTTTAAGCCCTCTGCTTTTGAGCAAAAGAGCCAAAGAGGAAGCGAAAATACCTTTTCCCAAGCTGGACACAACACCACCGGTGACGAAGACAAATTTTGAAGACATAAATGTGTTCCTCCAAAATTAAAAACACGTCGCATAGGATATCTCTAGGACAGGACGAAACTCAAGAAAAAATATTGAAAATGAAGATACAGTCGAAAGAAAAAATTATTTTTCTTCGAATAAGCGGATGCCTAGGGCAAGACGCCTCATCGCCTCTTCGACGTTATCATTCGAGGTAGCGAGATTCATGCGAAAGAAATTCGACGTCGAAGGCGAAAACTCGGCTCCGTCGCTAAGGAACAATCCGGTTTTCTCCCTCAAAAAACGCACAAACCCCTTTCCTTTGCCTTTTAAAGCGCCAAAATTGACCCAAAGCAAATAAGTGCTATGAGACGGATACGGTTTTAGCAAAGGCATCTTCTCTCCCATCGCTTTAAGCGCCGTTTTTCTATTGTTTGCAACGTATTCGTTCATTTCCTTGAGCCATTCCTTACCTTCGTTATAGGCCGTGATGGCCGCGCCATAACTAAAGAAATTGCCTTCCATGACCTCATCCTTGTTAAGGGAGAAACGTATCTTCTTTGTAACCTCGTCGTCGAACGAAAGCACGGCGCTCGTTTGAATGCCGGCCATATTCCACGCCTTAGTGGGAGAAAGGCAGGTCAAAGAATTCTTTCTAGCAAGCGAACACGAGGAAAAATATGGGACATAGGAATAACCTGGCTCCACTATTTCGCCATGGATCTCGTCGCTTATGACGAAAACGCCATACAAATCAGCAAGATAGGCAATCTTCGCAAGTTCTTCTTTGGCGAATATCTTCCCGCTTGGGTTATGGGGATTGCTCATGATAAACATAGTCACGTCTTTTTCTTTGAACGTCTTTTCTAATGCGTCCCAATCGATGGAATAGGAATCCCCCAAATCCAATAGCTCGATAGGTGCGATGATTCTCTCGTTATTCGTTATTGAATGATAAAAAACATGGTAATTCGGCGTGAAGACCGCTATTTTGTCGCCTTTTTTCGTGAAAGCGCGCACGCTAGAAGAAACGCTCGGGATCACTCCAATGCTGAATGTGAGATTGGATTCATCGAATATCAAATCGTATTTTTCGGCGTAATATTCGGAATACGCGCTCGCCCAGGAAGAGGGCAAATCGCTATAGCCATAGACCCCTTCCTTCACTTTATCCATCAAGAAAGAACGGATTTCCGGAGCGACCGAAAAATCCATGTCGGCCACCCACATCGGGAGCTCGTTGTCTTTGACGTCCCATTTTAGGGAAGAGGTCCCCTTCCTATTCGGAAGCGAGTCGAAATTATATTTTCCCATCGGCCAAACTTTCGAACGAAAGCCTTTCCTTTTCAACGCGCGCATCGTCGCTTAATTCGATTCTCTTGTATTTCGGGGCGAAGAAAGACCCGGATATCGGATTTTTGATATCAAGCTCGCCTTTGATTATTTTGACTTTCGCGCTCGAAACATATTCGAAGGTAAGATCGCTATCGCAAATCTCGCAATCGATAAGCGTGACCTCGTCCATATAGCAAAAGCCTTGATGCGATTTTATCTTGCAGCGCTTCAAAGTGACGTTCGATGAATTCCAACCGAAGTATTCGCCATTAATCTCGCAATCCTCTAGCACGATCCCATGCGCATTCCAAAATGCGTCTTTGGAATTCAAAACGGAGTTCTTGATAACGACATCGCTTGCGCCATCGAACGGATAATTGCCGTCTATCACGATGTTATCGAAATTCATCCTCTTCGATTGCATGCCGACGTAATTGCCATGAAAATAGAGCCCTTCTCCGGAAATATCGTTAGACCACCATAACGTTTCGTTGGCGTCCATGAATTTGGAATCCTTAAGCGAGACTTTTGAGGCATAACGGAAGTTCTTTCTTTCCTTGAAGAGGCATCCAGCAAAAGAGGCATCCTCGATATACCAGAACCCAGCATGCGATTCGTTTTCGAACACCGAATCGACGACTTTAACGTTCTTCGAATACCATAAAGGGTATTTCCAAGTGAATGCCGAAGAATAGACCGACACATTACGGGCTTCTTTCAAAGGCGATTCGCCTTCCAAAAAAACGGCATCATGGATTTCGAGATCCTTCGCCATGAATAGCGATCTCTCGCCGGAATATGTTTTACCTACGATTTTCTCCATATTGCTACACGCATAAAATAAATATTGTCCGTCCGATTGTCACCACTTATTTCAATAAGGAGACGCTTATTGCGAATATGACGATTATCATCGCCCCCAAAGCGATTCGGTAATATCCGAAGCCTTTGAACGTATGTTTCTTAAGGAAGGACATCAGCCAGCGGACGATGAGCAAGGAAATGACGAAGGCGGTTATTATCCCTACTCCCAGGAACAGCCATTCATTGAGGCAAGGGGCTCCGAACTTCATAAAGAAACTTATTATCTTCAAAAGAGATGCGCCAAACATAACAGGGATCGAAAGATAAAAAGAATATTCGGCAGCCGCCTCACGAGAGGAAAGAAGCAATAATGCCGCAATTATCGTGACCCCGCTTCTTGAGGTGCCGGGTATTAAGGCGAGAATCTGCGATAAGCCAATGAAAAAAGCGATTTTCCACGGCAATTCGTCGATGTTTTTGTATTTTGGCTCTTTCTTCCCCACGAAAAGATATTCAACGAGAAGGAAGGCGACGCCATAAGCGATGAGAGTCGCCGCAATGCATATCCAATTGGATAGTTTCTCTTCGATGTCGAAATATTCGAAAAGCAGCCCAACGATGGCGACAGGCAAAACGCCCAATAACGTTTTCCCCCACCTAATCCATACAAGTCGCCTGTTTTTCTTATTCTCAACATTGATTTCCTCTTGGCTCCTATCGTCTCCTTCTTTCTTTTTGATACGCCAAAACGGCCAAAGCTTGGGGAAAAAGTAAACGACGACGGCCAAAATGGCTCCAAGCTGAATGACGACGAGAAATAGCGAAATGAAATCCTCGCCATGCGTAAATCCGAAATAGGAGGACATATCGAAACCGCTTAACCTCAAAATCTCTTCGAAAAGGACCATATGACCCGTCGAAGAAATAGGGAGCCATTCGGTTATCCCTTCGATTAAGCCAAATGCGAGAGCCAATAAAATGAGCAAAAAGTAAACCATCGGAAAAAATAACTATTTCTTTAGCGCCAAGCCGTCCTTGAAAGCGGTTCCCACTCTATCCCCAAGAACCAAATACCCGTTGTTAAAGCCGTCGAAAGAGATGGCTTCGAGTTTCTTCGGATCCACCTTGCCATCGGTCAATATCGTTTCATCGACAGAGACATTGATGATTTTGGCGATCATCAGCTCCTTATCCTCTTCATAACGATCGAGAACGCATTCGAAGGTCAAAGGAAGTTCATTAACGATTGGAGCGTCGACGAATTCCGATTTGGAAGAGGTGAAGCCGCTTCGAAGGAATTTGTCTGGAACGTCATTTGCGCTCACAATCCCGACATAATCGCAGGACGCCAATGTCTTTTTGGTGCCCATCGATATCGTCATGGCTTTCCGTTCCATGATGTTTTTCACCGTCTTATGCTCTTTGCTTAAGATGATGCCGATCTTGTCGTAATCGACGATGCATCCCCAAGCGGCGTTCATGATATCGGGAACGCCATTTTCGTCATACGTCGCAATCATCAATACCGGCTCTGGATATAGCGAGGCTTTGATTCCTAAATTCTTTCTCATGTTGTTTTTTCTCCAAAAATCCCTGTAAAAATGCGTTATTTTCGACTATGCGCCTTTCTTAAGCGTCTTGGCGCTGCACTTCGTCACGAACTTCCTTGAGAAGAAACGAGGCGCAAAGCAAGTGAGTTTGTTCTTAAAGCCAACGATCGCAAGCGTCTTCCCCTTCTTAGACATCTTATATCCATAGGAGGCGACGCGAAGTGCGCTATGGGGCTTGATCTTCGAAAAGGTGTAGTCGTTATGCGCTTTCGAAACGAACTTCGAATTAAATGGTCCTGGAGCCAAGGTCAAAACCTTGACGCCCGTTTTCCTAAGTTCATAGGCAATCGATTCGCCAAGCAGCAAAACGAATCCTTTGGTGGCGTGATAAGTGCACATATATGGCCCCGGAGCGAATCCAGCGATCGAGGAGATATTGATGATATGGCCTTCTTTGTTGGCGAGCATGTCATCGAGATAGACGCGCGTAAAGTATAACAAAGCGTTGCAATTGACGTCCGTCATCTTGAGTTGCTTATCGATATTCATGTCCTTGAAATCGGCGCAATCGCCAAAACCCGCCGCATTGACAAGGTTATTGATGAAATAGTCTTTCTCTTTGGTGGTTTCATAGACCTTCTTCAAATCGTCCTTGTTCGATAAATCGGCGACTATCTTCTCTATTTTCGCCTCTGGAACGCTCTTATGGACGTATTCTACGGTCTCATCCAGCCCCGCCTCATCTATGTCGACTAGGCATAACGAATTGCCATCTTTCGCATATAGATAGGCGAACTCTTTCCCAAGGCCTCCTCCCGCTCCGGTGATTAAAGTCATCTTTTCCATCTTTATTCCCTCCTAATGCAAGTAGCGATGCATAAATGATACAACAAAGAAGGCGTTTTGTAGTTCATAACCGAGAAAAATATAGGAACATAACACGTTTCTTTTGCTACAATACCTCACGATTTGGAGAAACCTATGAAAAAGACACCGATTCTACTAATGCTACTCGCGCCTCTGGCGATTCTTTCTTCTTGTGGAGAGACAAGCGCCGACGGCTCGAAAATCAAACGCACCGCCGTCGATATGAGCGAGACGATGCTCGCCTCGCTAAAACAAGGATCAATTAGCTTCGAAGGGGATAGAAAAACGACTTACACATCGATGAGCGATGTCGTCGAAGAAGGAACGGAACGAATCTTCATCGGGAAAAACTCCTATTCATTCAACGAATATTCGAACACCACGGAAAGCGACGTCGCCAACGTCACGCACTTCAAAGACAACGATGGCAAGGTCATCTCCTACGAAATCGACTATCTCAATAAAGTGTCGAAAGCGATGGTCGAAGGCGGCAAATTGACATTCGATGAGATCTACTATAATCCCTTCAAAAACCTCGAACTCGTCGATTTTTATCTAGAGGATGGCAAATACCATATAAACGAAGAGAAAGAGGACGCCTTCTGGAAGCCCTTCTCTTTCTATGAGGAGATAGTGACGGAAATCGAACTCACCCCCTATAGCGATGGAACGATGGATATTAAAGCAAAAAGCCGCGATGGCTCAGTCAGCTACATCTCAGAAATAAGCGGAATCATATCCCTATCGAAGAAAGAGGACATCGATGTGCCTACGCCATATAAGACCGAAGAATACCATAAGGATTTACAAGCCGCTTACGACGCTTTGGTGAAAGCCAATAACTTCACCTATCACCGCAAAAGAAAGCCAGTCGACGAATCAGTGGATGTCGAGGAAGAGATTTACGACGCCAAAATCAGCAAAAAAGACCCGCGTGCTGTGGTTTTCGCTTACGATGGAGTTGACCAAAGCGGAGTCGCGAGATACGACGACGGAAATGATTACAAATTCACCGTTTCGGATGGCAAAGCCGTCAAAGGCGATGAAGATTCGACGAATATCCCCTTTAACGTCGGAACGGTCAAGATGGAAGTATTCGAAAAAATCGATGACACCCATTTCAAAGCAAGAACCCCCGACATCGCCAAAGATGTGGCCGGCTTCTTGATGGAAAAGCTTGGAGACGCCATCTTAGTCGATGGCTCGATATTCGGGGATAACGGCTGCGACAGCTTGATATTCGAAGTCGAAAACAAAACGCTCAAGGGTTTCGAATACTACATAACTCGTTCCACCGAAAGCGGCGCCTCCTATAAAGAAAAGAACGAAGTCAGCATCGATAACGTCGGAACAACGAAGATAGAATATCAATTCGAAACCGGGGAAAAGAAAGAAGAACCCGCTTTCGACATAACGCAATTCGTCGGAGACTATGAAGGCTATAACGTCGTCTCTTCTAGCGATAATTCCCTTCATTCCATGTCCATAGCCGATATCGATAACATGACGTTAGACGGCAAGAAGATGGTTTTCCATTCCAAAGGCCCTTATGACGGCGCCTTCAATGTCGTGTGGGACGATAACCGCTACATCCAAATAAGCGTAAGTTCGCGTTATGGCTATACCATCAAGGAAGCCGATAGCGATTCCTTCTCCTCATTCTTGAAGGGAGTAACTTCCTTCTATTTGAACTTAGCCAAGAAAGGCGAAAGCAAACCGACTCTATCGGAAATCGCGATATCGAATGGCTGGAGTTTCGAAGACGAAGATGAAATAGGATACAAAATCGTGATATCGACGACTTTGGCGAATAGCAAATTCTATATTGAAGAAAGAGTCGATGGCTCCTGGCAATACGTCGAAAAAGAGATGCATGACGCCTCTTATGATGAGACTAGCGGCACTCTCTCATTCAGCGCGAATGACGACACCTTCACCATGGCTTTCTATTCGAAAGAGCAAGGAATCGTCAAAAACGCAAGCGGAACGATCAAGGGATTTCTTTCCCCGGCCAGCGAATATTAATTTCGGCTTTATTGGATTAGCGTTCTTTTGCGGAAGGACTATAATTTTTCTGTGCGTTTAAGCAAAGTGCGGTTGATCTTCCTTTTGGCTCTCTCTTCTTTCGTAAGCGTGGCCGTTCTTCTCGCTTTTCATATATACACGAAAATCAGTCCTTCTTTCCTAGCGCTTGATTTCTTTAGTGGCGATTCAACGCTCGGAATAGGTTTCTTAGTCGCCGTCATAGCCGTATTGGCCATCCTTCAAATAAGCATGGTGTCGATGGTGAGAATCAGAAATTGCAGCGTGCCTGTTTTATGCTATTTCATGAAGAAAGGCGTTCATTTTCGCTTTTTGAAAGCCGTCGTATTCTGCTTTCTGACCTGCATGATCTCCTTCCTTATGGGGTTATCCCTAGGAGGAGAAGCGCCAAGCGTCTTCATGAGCTCCGTGATCTTCGCTTACGTATTCTCTTTTAGCGAAGAGAGCGAAGAAAGGCTCCTTAGGGCCATCAAAGTAGGATCATGCGTCGGTTTCTCCTTGGCTTTCATGAACCCCATCGCCGGGATCCTATATTCTTTCGTGCCAAGCAAATTCGAAAAAGGATATTTCAAAAGGGAATACAAACTCATCATCGAAGGTGTCGTCTGCGCGATTGCTTCCTATTTCCTATACGGAACCCTCAAAGGGCTCATATTCTATGGCGATTATGGCGACGCTTTCTATAAAGCCTTCCTTTTCTCCGATTTCCAAAGCGACGTCTTGAATCTAAATATCTCCTCGCTAAAGAGATTCTGGATCCCTTTTCTAATCGCCCCATTATCGATGCTTTGCGGCTATCTCTACGTCCATGGCCTGGGTTTTTTAAGACGGTTATTATGGAAAGAGAAAACCATAACCTACGTTTTCTCAGTCCTTGGGGCGATTATTTTGATTCCATTATGCCGTTATTATTCGCCTTTATCACTAGGAACCGGCGCCAAAATAATCGAAGAGAATACGTCTTTGCTTCTAAATGGGCTTTCTAGCGTCGCGATTCTCTTCGCCATAAGGCTAGGGATGACCGCTTTCTCGCTAACCTCTCACTTCTCGGGCGGAAACATCATCCCGTCTCTTGCCATAGGAATGCTATTAGGAACCATATTGGGAGGTCTTTTAAGGCTTGCACTTCCTCTTAGCGAAGAGGAAATGAAACTCATCTCCTTTTGTTTCATGCTCTCTTTCTTTAGCGCTACGAGCAATAAACGGCTCTCGATCTTCGCGTTGACCCTTTCTTTCGGCCCAAGTCCAGCGCTTATTTTGTCGCTCCTCCCTTCACTCACTTTGTCCTATCTATGTAAAAAGAAACTCAAAACATTCGAGTCGCTTTCAAGCCTCTTCGCCACCTCTGATATCTCGAATAGTTCCTACGCCAAAACGTTATGGAGACATTATCCATATTGCTCGCCGATGTTCGAAGAAATATGGGAAAGAAGGGTATTGGATTTAAAGTAACCGCGCTTAAGCGATTCGTCTATAATACCGAGGAGGCAAAAAAAACATGAATTCTTCCAACATCGAAAAAATAATCGGCCTATTAAACCATTCGCATAGCCAATTCCATGTCGTCGATAACATCAAAAAAGAACTATCCAAAGCAGGGTTCGTAGAACTCGACGAGAAAAGCAATTGGAATATCGAATCGGGAAGAGATTATTTCGTCACGAGAAACAATTCTTCGATAATCGCCTTTAAAATACCTAAGAATTGCGGCGATTTTTCGTTTTTGGCCACCGCCACTCATAACGATTCACCAACCTTCAAACTCAAGCCGAATCCCCTTATCAAAAGAGGAGATCTCACGTTACTAGACGTTGAGCCGTATGGCGGAATGATCTATAACACCTGGTTAGACAGGCCTCTTTCTTTCGCCGGTCGATTGATGATAGAGAAAGACGGATATATCGAAGAAAGGCTATTCGATTCCGACCGCGCCCTCTTATCGATTCCAAATCTGGCGATACATATGAACAGATCCATCAACAAAGGGTATGAATATAATCCCGCGACGGATTTATTGCCATTGTTCGCCTCTTCTTATCCCGACGGAAAGACGTTTGACGATTTCTTGCTAGATGAGATGGGTTTGAAAGACGCCAAAATCATAAGCCACGATCTCTTCCTATATAATCGAGACGAAGCCCGTTTGTTCGGCTATCAAAACGAATTCCTTTCCTCCCCACGCCTAGACGATCTATCGTCCGTCTATTCGTCGTTACTCGGCTTCGTTGTCTCAAAGAATGACGATAGGCTAAGCATGTTCCTCTCTTTCGATAATGAAGAGGTCGGAAGTTTGACGAGGCAAGGCGCGAATGGCACTTTCTTTAAAGACGTCTATAACCGCATCGCATCTTCTTTCGGATTAAGCGAAGACACAAAAGCCAAATCAATAGCGAACAGCATTCTTCTATCGATCGATAACGCTCACGCCAATCACCCTTGCCATCGCTCCATAAGCGATGAGACGACGGATGTGAAACTAAACGGCGGCATCGTCATCAAATATAACGCCAACCAATCCTACACTTCCGATAGCGTCTCAAGCGCCATAGTCAAAAAGATCGCGATGGATAATGACATCCCCTATCAGGAATTCACCAATCGAAGCGACCTAAAAGGCGGCTCGACTCTCGGGAACATATCAAATAGCGAATTATCCGTGATCTCGTGCGATATCGGATTGTCGGAGCTCGCCATGCATAGTTCAAACGAGACGATGGGATCGAAAGACCTCGATTATATGTCGAAATTCGTCGCCCGCTACCTTTCTAGTCATATTGAGATGAGCGGCGATGCGATTCGCATTTCGTCAAAAAAGCCTTCCAATGAATAACCACCACAAATAGCAAAAGGAGAAAAACATGAGATTAGAGGAAATCGATTTGTATAAGGAATTCGGTCTAGAAAGAAAAGAATGCCGAAAAGGCTATCTCACTTGCTATCTTCCCGATAACAGCGGGGAAATAAATCCGAATAGGAAACATCCTTCAATCTTGATAATCCCTGGCGGCGCCTATATGTCCACCTCTTTCCGTGAGGCCGAGCCGATCGCACTTAAATTCTTGGCCGAAGGATATAACGCCTTCGTTCTCGATTACTCCGTCGCGCCCGATAACAAATACCCAACCCCTCTTAATGAAGCCCTAATGGCCGTCGCCTATATCAATAGGAACGCCGAAAAGCTAAACACCTCAAAGGAACTCGTTTCCGGAATCGGTTTCTCGGCTGGAGGAAATCTTTTGGGCCTATTAGTCACTGCAAGCGAAGAGGAGCTCAAAAATGTCTCCCTATCGAGAGACGAGACGAGGATTTTCGGCGCCGTCTTCTCCTATGCCGTCCTTAGTAGCAAAGTCGACTTAGGGCACGCCCAATCGTTTAGAAACCTTACTGGAGGAGACGCGAAACTCACCGAATCGCTATCGATCGAAAACCGCGATCTCTCCTATTTCCCGCCAAGTTTCATCTGGGCGACCAAAAACGACAGTGTTGTTCCATATATGAATTCCGTAGCTCTTGGCGAGTTATTATCCACGAAAGGCATCGAAAACGAATGCATGATCCTCGAAAACGGCCCCCATGGCGGCTCCGTTTGGGATTATCTATGCTATAGCGAACAGCAAATGAAGGATTTCGCCTTCCCGTCAGACAATAAAAAATGGGTGGGCGCCGCATTCGCCTTCCTAAACAAAGTCGGCATAAAAATAATCGACTAAGCAACAAACTAAAATCAATCCAATTGCATAAAATTACATCAAAAATATGCAATTAGATTTTTAAAACCGAAAATCCGAATTCGACGCTAATAAGCGATGCGAGAAAAGAAGCAGGTCCACGCCTTAGTGGCGTAAAAACAAAAAAATCCGATGCAATCCATCGGACTTCGTTGCGATATTGGTGACCCAGCCGGGAATCGAACCCGGGATTCAACCTTGAGAGGGTTGCGTCTTAGCCGCTTGACCACAGGGCCGCTCACGTATTTAAGCACCATCGATAAAGTTTTTCAACGAAATAAATGTCGACCACAAGCCGAAAGACGATTTCTTTCTTCCAACAGTCGACTCTAAGACGCATTATTCGAGGAAAATACGGAGCCAGACGTTACGATCGGTAGAACAATCATCAAATAAACATTAAATAATAAATCGGAAGGCTGATGATATTGCCGTTTTCAACCACTTCACGATCGTTGGAAAACACATATCCGCGTTTGATTTGATAATTAGGCGTTTCCATCAGCTTTGGCAAGGCTTTGAAAGACTTCGTGTTCTTTCCGGATTTGATTTCAATCGGCAAGACCGATAAATCGTCATAATCATCAACTAGAAAATCAACTTCACCAATTTTTTTGCGATCGTAATAAAACAAGTTGTGACCGTGGGCAATAAGCTCCTGAGCGGCGACGCTTTCGTAAACCATCCCAAGATTTACGCCTTCATCGCCTAACAAGGCATTTATATTGTTTTTGTACAATATGTTGGTTAAGAGACCAACATCGTTCATATATAGTTTGATCAAGTTTTTTTGGCTGGATTGGATCAAAGGAAATCTAGGTTCGCTCATTGCTCTGACGTCCAGAGCTATACCTGAATGGATCAAATAATCAAACTCGTCCTTGTATCTATCGAAGCGCGCATCATCAATGTCCTCAATTCCTTTAAATTGAATTCTTTTTACCTTATTCTCCAGATTAGACGGAATCATCTCGTAAATTCTTTTAATCTTCAATTTGTTATTCGTGTCATACTTGGAAGCGACCTCTTTGTAGTAAGAGACTATCTCAGATTGAAGTTCTCGAATCATATGAACGTTTTTGGTCTCCACATAACTTTTCACAGCTTCGGGCATCCCGCCAACGTAAAGATATGTTTTGAAAAGTTTGATAAGTCCGTCGTGTATCGACGGCAAAAGCTCTTTTTTATCGATAAAGCATTTTCTTAGGCTTTCCACAAAATCGAAATTGCTATTTGTGGCATACAGAAACTCTTCGAAGTCCATAGGATACATTCTTTTAATGCTTACGTATCCCATCGGAGATAGATGATCGCTTTTCATGGCGATACCAAGCTCGGAGCCACTACAAATGTACTTATATTGATCATCCAAAGCGATCGCCTTCATGAGGGAAAACAAACGCGGATAGATTTGAATTTCATCAAGAAAAACTAAAGTATCATTTCTCTTCCCGAGCTTGTCGCCATAATAGGCGCTAAGCGTCAGTTTAAAATCATCCAAAGTGGAAACATCGGCAAAATAGCGGTTTCCTAGAATATCGTCAGCCAAATTGATTTCGACGTAATGAGCGAACATCTTGTGGCCGACTTCGCGAATTACATAAGATTTTCCGACTTGTCTAGCTCCCTCAATACACAAGATCTTCTTATCTTCGCATTTTAGCTGTTTTTCGATGTATTTTGATATCTTCCTATACATAAGTTCCCCGCTTTTCCGAATTTTGAGAGCCCATTTTTATACGCTTTTCCGATTTTTGCATCACAAATTGATGCGCTACCGACTCAAAATAGACGCGAAAAAATCAAAACGGCGTCACTCAAAACGCGATCGAATTTTAAAACTTAAGCGGTTATTTCACTGCGTTCTTGATTCTGAAAATGACGCGTTCCTTGCCTAAGATATCAATGACCTCATGAAGGTTCGGAGATTGTTTGGAACCGGTGATGGCGATGCGGAGAATCTCAGCCGCGTCGGAAACGTTTCCTTTATATGCCGTTGGATTGGCTTTGTACTCTTTGTTGACTATCGCGAATCCATTCTTCGCAGCCACTTCTTTGACGCTGTTCCACCAAGTCGGCTCATCGACGTCGAATAGCATATGATCCGCCAAGGAAGATAAGAAAGAATTCAAGAAATATTTATCGTATTTTTCATTGAATGGAAGGGGATTTGCGGAGATTTTCGCAAAATCCTCGTCGAAGAAGAACGAGCTCAAAGGCTCGATGTCGCTATATTTGCAATAGTCTTTGCGGGGATTCGGTCTATCTTTCTCAATGTTGAGGATCTTAGCGAAATATTCCGTATCCCTTTCAATTTTATTGGCTAACTCTGGCTCATATTCCTTGGCCCAAGAAAGAACCTTGGGGAGAAGCGTATCGGCCTTTTCGGAAGCGATGACTTCCTTCGAGAAATAATTGAGTTTGTTCTCGTCGAATAAAGCGCCGTCCAAAGACATCTTCTCGAAAGTGAATTTGAAATCTTTGACGTTAAGTGATTTGTTCTCGATTGCCCATTCCTCGAAATTGCTATTGGCGATGGACATCAAATAGACGAGAACCCCTTCTTGTGGATAGCCCGCTTTAAGGAAGTAGGAAACGGCCGCTTCCGGATCTTTGCGCTTCGAAAGCTTTCTCTTGTTGCCGTGATCGAGTTTCATGATAACTGGCAAATGGGCATAGGTTGGATGCTCCCAGCCCAAGGCTTTGAATAATTCCAAGTGGACTGGGGTCGATGGAATCCATTCCTCTCCCCTAGTCACGGTCGTCGTGCGCATGAAATGATCATCGACGACATGGGCGAAGTGATACGTCGGCAAACCGTCCGACTTATAGATGACGACATCAACGTCGTTGTCCTGAAGCTCAATTTTGCCGCGGATGGCATCGACAAAGGACGTCTTCTTATCGTGGTCACCCATCGATTTGAAACGAATGACCCAAGGCGTGCCTTCATCCAGTCTTTTCATTTGTTCGTCGACCGTGAGATTACGGTCACGGGCATATTTACCATAATAACCTGGCAGGATTTTATTCGCTTCTTGGAAAGCGCGGATCTTCGCCAAATCCTCAGCGGAGCAAAAATCGGGGTACGCTTTACCCTCGGCGACGAGTTTCTTGATTACGACCTTATATATATCGGCGCGTTTGCTTTGCTGATAGGGACCATAGTTTCCCTTGTCGCCGTCTGGGAAATAGCCTTCATCGGCGACGATGTCGAATTTCTTTAGCTGCGCGATCAAATCATCGGCGGCGCCGGCAATCGTTCTTTTGGTATCGGTGTCTTCCAAACGGAACATATAAACGCCGCCCGACTGCTTGGCCAAGCGGTACGCCAAATACGCGGTGAACAAGGAACCAGTATGCAAGAATCCGGTAGGAGATGGCGCAAAACGGGTCACTTCCGCTCCTTCCGAAAGATTTCTTTCGGGGAATTCTTTCTCCAAATCATCGACGGTCTTAGTGATTTCCGGGAATAAGCGCTCCGCTAGATCGATTGTGCTTGCCATAATAAACTCCTTGTTTGTCGCCTAGAATTATAAAGCCATAGCGAAATATTTCCATTAGTAACTAATGGATAAGCGTGCCCGATGGCGAATTTCATAGGCAAATCGAGATATTGGCTCTTGCAAGAAAAAAATCTAACTCCTATAATAGGCAACGCGTCAAGCGACGCAGGTGTAGTTCAATGGTAGAACGTAACCTTGCCAAGGTTAACACGCGGGTTCGATTCCCGTCACTTGCTCCATTCGAAAATCACCCTCGATCATCGAGGGTTTTTTCTTATTTTCAAGCCCTATTCTGGATTATCCGTCTTTTCGTTCAACTCATTGAGGTCGCGTATCACCTGATGAAGTTCTTTCGGAGCGAATTGTCCCAAAGGGCGCGCTTCGCAAGAATCGACGAATTTCTGTAGTTTGCTTAGCGGAACGAGCTGGACATCGCCTTCGACGTTATGGAAGGTGTTAACGAAGCAATCGTCGTTGATCAAGACTATCCCGATCAAATATGAACTATTGATGCCAGTTTGCATCGTAAGCCTCACCATGACGTTTCTAGCCGCGACCAAAGGATTCGGAATCATCGCTTTCTTGCCGTCTTTTCGATAATAATTCCAATTCGAATCGTTTGGCGAGGCGCTTAAAGCGCCTTCGCAATAGAAATCGGTTATGACGTAGATGAATTTATCTCCACCGACTAAGTGATCAATCACCGCCACTTGTTTGGATCCTAATTCAATCTTCAAATTGTTTATGAGATAGTAGTCGCCATTTTTGACTACCTTCATTATCTTCCGATAGAAAAATTCCTTTGGTGCGCGACGATAATATGCCTTCCTAAGCGGCTTATAGAAGAAAAGGATGAAGAAAAGAATGGCCAGCGATACAGCTAAAACGATATATATGGTTACTCTTACTTCGAAAGGCATCCGTTATATCTCTCGGCGACAAGCAAAGCAAGCTCCACCATTTGCACAAGGCCTTCTTGCCTTTCTTTGCTGGTCAATTGTTTCGAAGAATCGACGAAGGAATCACTGACGGTGCAGATTCCCAAAGCGCGTTTTTTTAGCAATGCTGCCTCGGCGTATAAAGCGTACGTCTCCATTTCGACGCCAAGTACCCCAAGATTCGCCCATTTTTTCCATGCGTCGGGGCGATAATCGTAGAAAACATCAGCGCTTAGTATGTTGCCGACGTGATAAGGGATCTTCGCTTGATCGGCTATATATGCGGCGCTCGACAAAAGTGAGAAATCGGCAATCGCGCTATAAGTGCCGCCATAGAGATTATGCTGACCCATCCAATTGCTGTCCGTGCATGCGCCTTCCGCCAAGATTATGTCCTTCAGTTTGATATTCTTTTGGTATGTTCCGATGGTGCCGATACGGATAATCGCCTCAACCCCGTATGAAGTGTATAGTTCATGGCAATATATGCCGATCGATGGCATGCCCATGCCGCTTGCCATAACCGACACGAGGGAGCCGTCTGGTGCTTTGCCGGTATATGCCAAGATGCCTCTGACGGCAGAAATCAATTTGGCGTCTTTCAAAAACGTTTTCGCTATCCATTCGGCCCTCTTCGGGTCTCCTGGCATCAAAACGACCTTGGCGAATTCGCCTTCTTTTGCTTCGATATGTGGTGTTGGCATGCTATGTCCTCCGCTATAAGGCTATTTTATAGCCGTCCTATTATTTAAGCACGAAAAAACGGCAGCCTACTAGAATAAGAGGCCGGCAAATAGTTATCATATATCCATGCAACCAATCATCTTGCTTTACATAAATCCGACCGCCTTATTCATCATTAGGATAGTAGCGGCCTTTCTCGCTGCCGTTTTGATCTTCTTACTAAGCGGCTTCACCTATGTCAAAAAGAACCGCTTCGCCTTCGTTTCCAAAAGAGGGAAGCTAAAGATGATTTGGGATGAAGGATGGCACTATTCATTCCCGTGGCGATACAAAATATCGAAGTCCTATAGCAAAGGCCCTTTTGATATATCCTGGCGGATGCGTGGAAGCCGTTATCTAACCGCTTCGCTTATGATACGCGATCCGAAACGGCTATTCGCTTCAAGGAAAAACCTCAAAAAACTTCTCAAAAACGAAGTCAATAAAGCGAAAAACAATATCGAAATACGCTCAAAAGTCGAAAACGCCTATAAAAGATGCGGAGTCGAGCTCATCAATTTAATCGTAACCGAAAGAAATTGATTATTCTTCATCGGAAGGCGCGGCCGCCGGTTCCGGCTCGTAAGCCATATCGTCTTCGAATATCCTTAAGAAATTATCCGGCGTGACAGGCGTTAGTTCGCCTTGGAAAGCAATCGATATGCGGCCCGTTTCCTCGCTTACGACGATGGTCACGGAGTCACTGTTTTCGCTGATTCCTAACGCCGCTTGGTGACGGGATCCATATTTGCCGGTAAGAGGCTTTGCGGTCGATTGGAAGAAAACGGCAGCCCTGGCGATCTTATCGTCTTTTATAACGACGGCTCCGTCATGTAGTCTCGTTCCTTCATAGAATATCGTCTCGAGAAGCTCTGGCGAGACTGGAGCGTCGACATCGACTCCCCTTTGCTTAATGACGGTGCCAATCTTTGAATCGTCGAGAAGGTTGTCTTTCTTCATGAACGTTATCAAAGCGCCTCTCTTTAGATGCGACATGCTGATGCACGCTTGATAGACTTTCTCATACAAAGCTTCCCTATCGAATAGCTTTTCCGGTGCGACGGTTTTTTTGGCGTGAATATTGAAAAGCCCAGATTTCCCTTTGTAAGCGTTGCTAAGCAAGAAACGATACTCAGCGACGTTCGAGAACAATGCGGCCATTATGGCGATGACAAGCAACACCGCCGAGGAAATGGTGAATAGTTCCATGCCAGCGAAGCAAGACGAAACCAAAAGAGCTACTTCCAAGACGCTCGTGATGACGTAAACTGGGATTCTTTTGATGGCTTTGAATAAGAAGAGATCAAACAAAGCGAAGAAAATAACGCTCAAGACAAAGCTTGTGATCCACTCTGGGGAAGCGTAATCGCCCCATCCAAACGCCGCAACCATCGTATTTAGCATCATCATCGCACCATCCTTTGATCCTTCTAACCAAGAAAAGGGAGAATAACCTCGATTTTCTTTATAAAAGAAATCTTAAACAAAAAAACAATCGAATTAAAGAGCCGTTATCGAAGATTAAACCCACAATATGCAATGTTTTTTCGTTTTTTGAATAAAAATCCTTGCAAATCGCGACTATTCTCTTAAAAACTTCTATGAAACTTTTTTTCTTAAAATCATATAAATCCGGCGATTGTTTTCGCAAAAACTAGACAAAATGGGTCTTGCTCCCTATAATCTTGGCGTTGCATCTGTAGTTCAATGGTAGAACACCAGCTTCCCAAGCTGGTTACACGGGTTCGATTCCCGCCAGGTGCTCCATTAAGAAATCAAGTCCGATGCTAAATCGGATTTTTTTATTTTCGAAAGAACCAAGATTCGTAGCGCGAAAGCAAGGACGCGGAAGAACGAATTCATGGCACCATATTGCACTTACGATCTGTTTCACTCTTCGAGAAGCTGCTAAAATCGACGGTATGAGCAATGAGGCGACGACATATGAGGAATTAAGGAAAGCGTTGGCGAACGCCTTCATAGCGAATGGCGAAGCCTCCTTCCCAGCATTGGAGCCATCCTTTTTATATAACGACAGAGATGACCGCATCAAGGTGATAGACGCCATCCGGGATGAACTCGAAAAATGCCTCGCCTTTTCCTTTTCCGTGGCCTTCATCACCAAAGGCGGATACCAACTGCTCAAAGAAGCGCTTAGAAATGCAAAAGAAAGAGGAGTCCACGGGAGAATATTGACGACCGATTACCTCTCTTTCACGGATCCCGATGTCTTGCTCGACATCAAGGAAAACTTTCCAAACATAGAATTAAAAATCTTCAAAACGCTCGACACAAATAACGACGGCTTCCACACCAAAGGGTATATCTTCAAAGAAAAAGGAGATGGGGACGAATTCTATAAAGCCATCATCGGCTCAAGCAACCTAACCGACAAAGCGCTCACGACGAATAAGGAATGGAACACCTCCCTTGTCTCGACGAAAGACGGAAGATTCATTCAAGAAGTCCTTTTCCAATTCGATTTGTTGTGGGAGAGGGCGAATAGGTTGGACGAGTATATCGACCAATACAAATCGATTTTCGAAAAACAACGGCAAATCGAAGCCGAATCGAAAAAAATATCACAAAACGCGAATGTCATCTTAAGACCGAATCCAATGCAAACGCGCTTCGTCAAGAACCTTCTAGACAGCGTTCATCACGGCCATAAACGGGGGCTTCTTATCTCCGCGACCGGAACTGGCAAGACCTACGCATCCGCGTTTGGTATAAGAGAACTTAACCCTAAGAGAGTCCTTTTCTTGGCTCATCGTACCCTATTGCTAAGACAAGCCATCTCGGCTTATCGAAACGTCATGCCGAAAAGCAAGAAATTCGCCATCTATTCCGGCGAGAAAAGCAAAGACAAAACATTGCCATCTTTCGACCCATCAAACCCCGCCATGGCCGACTTCGTCTTTTCAACCTCCGAACTGCTTTCTAAGCCATCCAATCTAGAGAAGTTTCCGAAAGACACGTTCGACGTGATAGTCATAGACGAAGTCCATAAAGCCGGCTCCCATTCGTATCAAAGGATCTATAACCACTTCTCGCCGAAATTCGTCCTCGGCATGAGCGCGACCCCGGAAAGAAGCGATGACGCCAATCTCATCTTCTCGATGTTCGATCACAATATCCTTTATGAGATAAGATTAAAGGACGCATTGGAGCTCGACTTGCTATGTCCTTTCCATTATTACGGCATAAGCGATCTCAAAGGGATAGACGATAAGACATATGAGAAAAGCGAATTCAATAAGCTATATAGCGAAGAAAGGATTTCCTATATCATCAAGGAATCGAACTTCTACGGCTATAGCGGATCCCGCCTCAAAGGATTGATTTTCGTCTCACGGGCTGAAGAAGGCTCTTTGCTCTCCGAGAAACTCAACCAAAAAGGCTACAAAACCGCTTTCCTTTCCGGAAACGATAACACCGAAAAAAGAGAAAAGACGATCGAGCTCTTAGAAAAAGACGACATATCGGACGGCGAATATCTGGACTACATAATAACCGTCGATATATTCAATGAAGGCGTCGATATCCCATCCGTCAACCAAGTTCTCTTACTCCGTCCGACGGAATCATCCATTATCTTCATCCAGCAGCTTGGAAGAGGCTTAAGGAAATACGCCGACAAAGATTATGTCGTCGTAATCGATTTCATAGGCAATTACGATTCGAATTTCATGATTCCGAAAGCCTTCTCATATAACGGGGACAAGGAAGCGGCGAGAAAAGTTATGTCTAATGGCGGCTCCCTTCCCGGCATATCGACCATAGAATTCGATGAGAAATCGAAGGAAAAGATATATAAGTCGATTTCCAAAGCCTCTTTC
Source organism: bacterium (assembly GCA_963616935.1). Classification (GTDB taxonomy): domain Bacteria; phylum Bacillota_I; class Bacilli_A; order RFN20; family CAG-826; genus UBA4951. Next base: position 31,628 of record CAVEMS010000004.1, read on the forward strand.
AATACCAAGCGCGAGTTCAAAGCGGCCCTCCTTTCCTTGGCCAACAAGCTAAACCGTTTGCCAAAATACCGTGACTTCATCGACTATACAGATTTCGAACCGGAAAGGATAATCGCCAAATTCGGGTCTTATTATTCTTTCTTATGCGAGATAAAAGAAGATCTCCCCTCCTTCATAAAGCTCCCTCTCTTCAACGATTACGAAATCGAAGCGCTTAAAGCCATCGGCAGTTCCCTTGGGATGGGGATAAGGATCGAAGAGCCGTTATTTTTGCTAAGGTTAATCGAAGGCAAAAGCGTATCCGAATACGAAAACGAATTGTTCGTCGACCATAAGAAACTAATAACTAACGAGAAAAGAGAGTGCATGAAGAAGATATTCACGGGCAAATGGGATCCGAACAATAAATTCCGTTTCATCGACGAGGATCTCTCGCTCACAAAGGAATTCACATCCTCTTTGATGACGAACAAGGATTTTTATCTCGAAGTCCTCTCCTTATTGGATTACCAACTGGATCGATATAACCGACTTTATAGCGATTCATATCTAGGAAGCGACCTCTCTCTTTACGCGCAATATAGTTACCGCGATGTCTGCCAAGCCTTGAATTACGATAGCAACCTCACCTCCGTCATCGGCGGATATAAATACGACAAAAAGACGAACACCTGCCCTGTCTTCATCAATTACGACAAAGACCCCTCGCTCGAAAGCAGCACCAATTACGCCGACAAATTCATCAATAGGAAATCCTTGTCTTGGGAAAGCAAAAAGAACAGGAAACTCGATAGCAAAGAGCTCTCTCCCATCATTGACCAAAAAGAAATGGGCACGGAGATCTATCTTTTCGTAAGAAAAGCCAATATCGATAAGGACGTCGACTCGAAGAAATTCTTTTTCTTAGGGAAGATCACGAAAAGCGGAGAGGCCAAAGAAGTGATGAAGGAAGTCATCGAAAAAGGTCAAAAGAAAAAACTTTCCTACGTCGATATGAATTTCTTGTTAGAACACGAGGTCAGAAAAGACATCTACGACTATCTGACGTCCAACATCAAAGAAGGAGATTAGCATGAAAACGATCAAAGTCGTCGCGGCCATAATCGTCAACGGCAATAAAGTGTTCGCCACCGAACGCGGCTATGGGGAATTTAAAGGGAAATGGGAATTCCCGGGTGGCAAAATCGAAGAAGGAGAGACGAAGGAAGACGCGCTAAAAAGAGAGATAAGAGAAGAACTTGACGCCAAAATAGAAGTCGACTCCTTTTTGGCTAACGTCGCCTGGGATTATCCCTCCTTCCATTTGGATATGGATGCCTATATATGCCATCTCGATAATCCACACATCTCCCTTTTGGAAGCGGAGAATGCGATATGGCTGGAAAAGGATAAATTGCAGGGCCTCGATTGGCTTCCAGCCGATAGAATATTGCTAAACGAATTGGAAAAACGTCTTTGATTTGCATTGCTTTTTCGATTTTCGATTTCAAAAAACGCCAATTCAGTTCCGAAAATGATTCGAAATCCGAAACGGCGTTAGAAAAACAATCGACAAATAAGAAATGTCTTATTTAGATTTTGCGGATTTTGCCTTTGTTGGCGCCTTTCGAAGCGTGGAATCTCACGGTCGCGCCTTGTCTTTCAGCCATCGCGTTCACGTATTCTAGAGCCTCTGCTTTGGTGTCGAATAGCTTGATGACCGCTTCGCCTTTGGCCAATTTGACTTGCCACTTGTTGTCTTTTTCTCTCTTCGAAACGTGATAGGCTTTCGCACCCGCTTCTTCTTTCTTCGGAGCGGCTTTGACTTCCTTAGCTGGAGCGGCCTTTTTCGGCTCTGCTTTCACTGGGATAGCCTTGGTCTCTTTCTTAGCGACGACTTTCTTTTCGTTTTTTGCGACTTCTTTCTTTGCCATAAATATGTCCTCTTTGCGATTATTTTAGGACATGCGCGCGATTTTTCTAGTGTTTAAAGAAAAGTTGCGCCTAAAAACATCTCAATAATGTGATTTGTAACCACAATTCCTAGAAAAGAAAACGTTTTAGCGAGGATAAGGATTCGAAAATCATCGTCTTTTCGCTTCTTTTGCCTTGCTCAAGCACGGCTTTTGATTGGTGTCCGTTAGAAATCAACGCGCATCTCGCACCAAAAGACATCGCTACTTCCTCATCATGAAGCGAATCGCCGATAAAAAGGGCCTTCGAAACGTCTATATCGTTATCCGAAAAGAACCTTTTCCCAGCCGCCTCCTTCGAGGCGCCGTATATATCGCCGATCCCGATCATATGTTTGAAATAGGAATCGATTCTCTTCTCTTTCGTTTCCGATAGCAAAAGATCCTCTTTCGTCGCACTTAGCAAATACAAGTCCATTCGTTTCTTTGCCGTCTCTAAAAAGTCGATGGCATCAGAGTATAGCGAGAGTCCAGGAAAAGAAGACTCATAATCCTCTCGGAATTCATTCGCGAGCGTTCCGAAATCATCATCGCCATCCGGCTTGAAACGGAATCCTGCGCGTCGATAGTATTCGATTATCGGAAAGGTGAATATGTCGCGATAAGCATCAAAGGAAACGGGAGAGTGGCCGCATTCAAGGAGCATTTTATTGAGCAAATCGTGGCAAAGATGGACATCATCCACCAATGTGCCGTTCCAATCGAGGACCAAGAAGGAATAATTACCGCAATTCATGTTTTGTATTATGGCATAAATAGGTCATAAGAAGCATGGCATTATTCTTGAAAACGCTTCATCGTTAACCCAAAATAAAAAGGATGAATATCCTATTTTTGCTTTTGCCAAAACAAGAAATCGACTACTGCTATAGCGATTGGAGCGCTAGACAGGTCCTTGAGAAGATGAGGGCGCACCGTTACAGCATGATTCCTATACTCGATAAGGAAAACGGGAAATACATCCGCTCGATAACCGACGGCGATATCCTAAGAGTCATCTTGGATATGCGAATAGATTTCGACGAGCTCGAGCAATTGCCTCTTAGCAAAATCCCTTCCAGACGCGATATCAAAGCGGTCTCCATCATGGCCGATGAAAACGATATCCTTTCGACCATCGTAAATCAGAACTACGTTCCAGTGGTCGATGACAAAGGAACGTTCATCGGGATAGTGACCCGCAAACGCATTCTAAGCGATTTATTAAAAGACAAGAAAGACTGAAAGAATTCATCTATCAAGCAAATCTTTGTTAAGTAAAAAATCTTTCAAACCAATATAGAAAATGCCGTTTTCATCGTACCAAGGCAAATAACAATCTTTAAGGATGACAATCTTCTTGAATGAGTCCTTTATTTTGTTTAAGCCCCTGGTCTCCTTGTCGATTTTCTCTTGATTTTCCATCATGTAGGCCACTTGAATGTAGCAGCGATTACTGTCTTTGTTACAAACGAAATCAACCTCGTATTGCTTCCGCTCGCTCTTTCCGTCTTCGTTTTTCTGATTCACTTCGACATTTCCAACATCGATTGAATACCCGCGAATGGCAAGTTCGTTATAAACGATATTTTCCATGATATGGGTCGGTTCATTTTGCCTAAAATTGATCTTCGCATTCCTTAAGCCGATATCCTCGAAATAATATTTGAAGGGGGAATCAATATATCTTTTCCCTTTGATATCGTATCTTTCGACTTTGTTTATCAAAAAAGCATCGGCGAAGCAATCCAGATAATTGGAGATGGTAGCCCTACTGAATTTCATATGCAAAACGGATTCGTAAGTCTTCACCAATTTCGATGGATTCGTGAGAGACCCGACAGAAGAAGAGATGAAGTTTAGCAGCTCGTTTAATACATCCTTGTCTTTTTTGAAATTATTTCTTTCGATGATGTCAGTCAAATATGCATTGTTCACCAAATTCGACAAATAAGCCGCTTTGGCTTCGTGCGTTTGCAAATTGATGAGAGCCGGCATCCCGCCATACAAGGAATATTCGTCGTACGCTTCCCCTTTGTCGCCTTTATAGGCGTCATAAAACTCTTTGAAAGAAAGTGGGTGCACCCTTAACTCATCGCCTCGTCCTCTAAATTCCGTGATGATGTCGCTTGAGAGAAACTTGGAATTCGATCCGGTTACGTAACAGTCAACGTTCTTCATCCTAAGTAAACCGTTTAACAGCGTTTCAAATCCATCGACTAGCTGAATCTCATCCAAAAGAACATAGTATCCTTGATCGTCGATTATTTTTGACTTGATGTATTCGTTTAATTTATGTCTGTCGCATAATTCCTCGAATTCTGGTGCATCGATGGAAACATCTATAATGTGTTTTTCATCCACTCCATCATCTCTTAGATGAGTTTTGAATATCTCAAACAACAAGAAAGATTTGCCACACCTTCTAATGCCGGTGATAACCTTGATCAAACCATTCCATTTTTTGGAAATAAGTTTTGATAAATATTCGTCTCTTCGTATCATATCGGTCTCCTATTGTCATTTTTTGCGTCTATACGCATTTTTCGTCAATAAGCATTTCAAAACATATGTAGGTTTTGCTTCTAAAGCTTCGTGAATAAAAGAAAAACGAACGTTTTAATGGTATCGATAGCAAAATTCAAAATTACCCATATAACAAAAAACATCGACGCTAAGTCGATGCCACCAAACTCATTTGGTGCCCCGCCGCAGAGTCGAACTACGAATTGGTCCTTACCATGGACCCGTTATGCCGTTTAACTAGCGGGGCATCGCTCTCACTCGAAAGCGTTATCGATTATATAGACTTATAAGATGCGTATCAAGAGAAAAAACGCTTTTTGACGTTCTTACGGCCAATCGGCAAACCGACTTATTTCATATAAAATCAAAACCGAAACGGATTCGCGCGTAACGCCAATAAACCTTTTTACTCTTTTCCTATATGAATGAATCCACGTTTTCTCGATTACCCAAGATTCAACCATTCCGAAATGGTCTATAAAATGTGCAAAACCAATTATGCGAAAAGTCGAAACATCGCTCAAATAATTGAATGCTCCCACCGTTTGGATGGCGACAACGGAGCCAAAAACAAAATATGTCGGATGTCAATTCGAAATGGAGAAGGGAAAAAGAGGATATATCATTCGATGGCCGTGCCCATCAAGTCATAGACGAAAGCCCGTTCGATCTTAACTTTCGCTCTCTCGCCATTCTTTAGTGGCTTAGCCGACTTGAAATAGATCTTCCCATCTATATCGTCTGGCGCGTTCCAATAGCTTCTTAGCGAATATAGCTCTTGCTTAGGGTCGTAAGCGACCACAAACCCTTCCATCGTTTCGCCGATTCTCGCTTTGTTTCTCTCGTAGCTTATGGTCTTGGCCAAGGACATGATCTCAGCCCTACGCCTTTCCTTCTCTTTCGGAGGGACTTGATTCGGTCGATTATAAGCCGCCGTCCCTTCTTCCCTCGAATAGGCGAATACGCCAAGATGATCGAAACCGATTTCCTTGATGAACTCCATCGTCTTCATATGGTCTTCCTTAGTCTCACCAGGGAAACCGGAAATCAGAGTCGTGCGGAGGGCTTTCCTCGGAAACATCGAATCTATCTTTTTGAAGAGTAGGCGCATTTCCTCCACCGTTCCATGGCGGTTCATGAGTTTCAAGACATTATCGGACGCGCTTTGGATGGGGATATCGAAATAAGGTTCAATGGAACGAGAATCTTTAATGAAGAGAAGCTCTTCATCCGTTATCTCTTCAGGATATAGGTATAGCAAACGAATCGATTCGAAACCGACTTGATCGAGTTCTTTCAAAAGCTCTAGCATCGTGGGTTTCTTGTTTGGAAAATCGAGGCCGTAATGCATCGGGTCTTGGGACACCAAGGAGATTTCCTTAACGCCTTTCTCATGTAGCGACTTCGCTTCGGTCACTATCTCATCTAACGGACGCGAAAGCATCCTTCCACGGATATAAGGTATCGCGCAGAAAGCGCACATATTGTCGCATCCTTCGCTTATTTTTAGATAGCTCGACCAAGGAGATGTCGAAATGACCCTCTTCGAAAGGTCGTATGGCGAGAGTCCCTTCTCACCAAGGAGCTCCTCAATCAATATATGAAGCTTCGGGTAATCCTTTAACGGCACCCATAGATCGACTTCCGGAATCTCTTCTTTAAGTTCTGCCAAATTCCTTTCGACGAAGCAGCCAACGGCGACGATCTTAGCCTTATATGAAGCCATTTCGAGTATCGTCTCGATCGATTCCCGTTTTGCGCTTTCGATGAAGCCGCAGGTGTTGATTATGATGACATCGGCTTTCGAAGGGTCTTGCGAGACGATGAAACGATCTTTCGGGAACATCCCCAAAATGGCCTCACTATCGACGAGATTCTTCGCGCATCCTAAGGAAACTATACCTATCGTTTTCATTCTCTCACCTCATGTGCCCCTTCATCTGGGATCGATACTTTCTTAATCGCTTTCTCCCCATATCGAGACGACATCTTATCCAAAAACGCCTTTTCTTCGTCTTTCGGAACGAAGCAGATTATCGAGCCGAAAAAGCCTCCGCCCATGCCTCTTGCCGCGCCTTTCTTCAAAACCGTCTTTGCGATATTGACGGCTTCAAGAGGGGAACCGTCATAATGGCCTTCGCACATGACGTTCCGTAGTAGCGTCTCTTGTGATAGTTCCGTCTCCCTAACGCATTCCAAAAACCATTCGAGATTCTTTTCCTCAATCGCCGAAAAAGCCCTCTCAACACGTTCGACTTCCTCGTAATAATGAATCGCGCGGTCGCGTTCCAAAGGAGAAATATCGGGGTTTTGATAGGCTTTTTGCAAAAATTCGTTTTTTGAAACGTCTGATAGACGATTTTTGCCGGCGATTATTTTCGCCGCATTTCTCATATCATTCGGTATCGAAGCATATAGTCCATCGAACCCTTGGTGGCTCGCTCCGGGATTCACCAAATAAATCGAGATATCCCAGGAAGATGGAAAGAGTATTTTCTCTACTTTTGCTTCATCATGGAAATCGACATAGGAGACGCCGCCAAAAGAAGAGCCACATTGATCAAGAAGGCCCGAAGGCTTCCCGTAATAGACGTTCTCGGAATATTGGCCCGCTTTCGCAAGCGTGAGTCTATCAATCTTCTCTTCGTTATATAAAGCATTGGCGATCTCGCCGATAAGGATTTCGAAAGCAGCGCTGCTAGATACCCCAGCTCCGGCATAGATATCGCTATCTAACGCAGCTTTGAATCCGCCGATCCCATATCCACGGTCCTTTAGATATTTCAAAACGCCTCTTGTTATTCCAAGCGACGTCCCTTTCTCCTCTTCCCTCATCTCTAAATCGGATAAATCGAAGGAATAAGAAGAATAGCCATTGCTAACGATTTCGATTCGATCGGAAGGAGAGACGCTCGCCTTGATCGAGAGATCACACGCAGCCACTAGGCACTTCCCTCCTTGATGGTCGGTATGATTGCCTAAAATCTCGATTCGTCCATAGGAAAGGAAATGGCGTTTCGGCTTGGAGCCGTAGTTCTTCGAAAACAATTCGTCGGTCACTAGGAATTCATTCATTTGGAGAACACCGTATCCAAGAACCTATAGAGTCCTTGCTTTCCCTTTTCGTCGTCCTTATATACCGCAACGTTCTTAAGTATTCCTTGGCAAACGCGATTTATGTAGGTTCTGCTGTCGATTTTCTCTTTTTTCATCGTCTCGATCATCGGGAAGAATTGCTCGATGTCGGGATATATTTCCTTCGCCTCATCTTCGCTATAGTCTTTGGCGATGACGTCGTTCACTTCCTTTTCTTGCCTAAGCAAACGGGCAGGCAAGATGAAGAGGCCGGCCGCTTCGATTAAGCCGATTCCCTCTTTCTTGATTGGATGATATTCCGCGTGCGCATGGAAGATCCCATCCGGATATTCCTCGGTCGTCCTATTGTTCCTTAACCCGATTATAAGGCGGTAAGTATCGCCTTTTTTCTCGGCGAATGGGGTAATGGTGTTATGTCTATCCTCGCCCACTCCAGAGATGATGTCGCACTCGGGATCGCTATAAGGACGCCAGGCATTCAAAATCTTCTCGGCGATATCGCAAATGTCCTCGCGGTCCTTCCCTTCGATCGATAAAGCGGTGATATAGAAATCAACAATCGAGACGACGCTTCCCTTCTCGCTCTTATAAACGAATTCCTTGTCTTTGGCGCCAAGCAACGGCAAAACCGGCTCTCCGCCTTGGAAATGCTCATGATTGAGAATCGAGCCTCCAACGATCGGGAGATCGCTATTGGAGCCGATGAAGAAAAATGGGAAACGGTCTACGAAGTCGAACAAGCGGACGAACGTTTTGCGGCATATCGCCATCGGGGTGTGCTTTTTCTCGACGGCTATAAGATGCTTCGAATAATATCCATATGGCGAATATTGAAGGAACCAGTCCTCACCTGCCAATTTCAAATCGATGAAGCGGATATTCGTCCTTGCGGCGTGTTTCGCATCGCCATAAACGCCCAAATTCTCTTCGCATAAAGCGCATTTCGGATAATCGCTGCTCTTCATTTTGAGCAATTTCGCAATGTCTTTGTTGTTCTTTTCGGGCTTTGAGAGGTTAATCGAAATGGCAAGGGACGGCTCATTTTCGAAAGAAGCTTCCCATACGATATTCTTGTCGACTTTCGTCTTTTGGAAATAATGGTTGTCGATCGCGAGCTTATATAGATAATCGAGCGCGGCTTCCCCACCGTTTTCTTTCTCTATCTCAATGAATTTCTTCTTGGTCTCGCTAGGAGAAAGCGATAAAAGGCCCAAAACGAAATCGGCGGCCCTTTCCCCTTCGGCTTCATCTTTCCCTTCCTCTTTCAAGTCGCCGATAAGCTCCTCTATTAAAGGATCTGGCACAGAATAGGAGGCAATCGCTTCATCGTCGACCTCTTCCTCGTATGGGGCATCAAGGCCGAATTCATGAAGCAAGATATTCGAATAATAAATCGCATCGGTGTCATCCAAAAACAGATGGCTCTTCGCATAGGAAACGAATTTCTTCAAGGTTTTAGCGATCATTTTGTCTTCCTCCCGAAATGATATTCAATGAAATTACGCTGCGGCTTGTCCTTCTTTACGGTCATTGACTTATAATCCCCGACGACGTATTCCGGCTCGATGGCAATGCCACTATGCCTTTCTTCTGGATAACCCGTGTTCATCATGCGCCCAAGAGTCGGACAATTGTCGGCATAGACGACGACGGAGGGGAAATCGGTATGCATATCAAGCGTGTATTCCGGGCTTTCCAAATGGACATCGACCTCTTTCGGCTTCTTTCTCTCATCGAGCATGAAGGCATGATCGATGCCGCCCGTATGGTTCATGAGCTTTGGCGCGTCTAGCCGCTCTTCAAGCGGCGTTAGTTTCCTAAAATCCAAATCCGCCGGTATCGTTTCGAATCCGAGCGGTATCAGATGCTCATCGTACTTAGTAGTCGATGAAGAACGGACGTAAAGGGAATGGTTGGAGACGTTTTTGTATCCACCAAGGTTGAAATAGCAATGGCTCGTCAAGGAAAGTGGGGTATCGCGGTCTGATTCCGACTCGAAATAGATGTCGAAACGGAGTTCGTCGTTATATATGCGATAGGTTATCTTCGTGGCGACATTGCCTGGGTATCCGCCATCTCCATCGGGGCTATTAACCGAGAAAACGACGTTAAAATATTCGCCATCATCGGTTTTTTCGATATGATGGTCGAATTTCTTGAAGCCATATCCACTAGGACCGCCATGAAGGGTGCTAGTGCCTTCGTTAGTCTCAAGCGCATAGTGCTTCCCCTCGTAGAAAAGATCGCCGTTTCTTATTCTCCCAGCCGTCCTCCCGATTATCTTCCCGAAATAGGATTTGGTCTTCATCCAGCCTCTTAAATCCTCGTCGCCTATTAGCATCGTCTTCCCATCGATATAAATCTGATACAAAGCGGCGCCTAAATCGCTAAAAACGAATTCCATCCCGACGTTATTGGAAATCGAGAAGAAAGTCGCGCCGTCTATCGTCTTATCTTCGAACTTCATTTACAAAAGCTCCTTCAATATCTCTTTGAGTTCTTTCTTTGAGAATTCCTTCGGCACCGGATATAACGGATTCGCCTCTTTCGCGGCGTGCTTGCTAAGGGCGTCGAGGTCCTCTTCTTTTAGAATACCATGAAATGAGGTCCCTATCCCCATATTCTCGTTCATTTTCTCGATGTGGGCGATATAGGCTTCCGCTTTATCGCTAGCGGATGCGCCATAAGGAAGGAGATTGCTCGCATCGGATAAGCGGGCCAGGGATTTATAAACGCTTTTGCCATAGTGTCTAAGGACCTTCGGTAAGATTATCGCGTTGGCTAAGCCATGAGGGACGTTATAGTATCCGCCGATGGCGTGAGCTAACGCATGCACATATCCGACATAGCTTCTCGTAAACGCCGCGCCAGCCAGATACGATGCCTTTAGCATTTCCTCACGCGCCACCGCATTCGATGGGTCGCTATAAAACGCTTCAAGATTCTCAAGGATGATTCTCGAAGCCTGGACGCTCCAAGAACGGGTCTTCTTCGTTTTGGCGCGCCCTATATAAGCCTCGACGGCGTGCGTCAAGGCATCCATTCCCGTCGAAGATATTATTTTCGGAGGCAAAGTCTTAAGGACATCGGGATCAAGCACGGCTAGATTGGGGGTTAAATGAGGATCGGTTATCGAGAATTTGTCCTTCGTCTTCTCATTCACCACCACGGCCGCGATCGTCGCCTCGCTTCCCGTTCCGGCCGTTGAAGGAATGGCAATAAGCATCGGGAAACGCTTACGAACCTTCAAAACGCCTTTTAGTTTCTCTATCTTGTTCGTCCTATTGGCGACTAGCGCCCCCGTCACTTTGGCGGCGTCGATTACCGACCCTCCGCCGAATGCGATAATCGAATCGCAATTGCCTTTCATCAAAGCCATCTTGGCGCTTAATACGCAAGAGAAGGTGGGATTAGGAACGACGTCGCTAAAGACGATCGGACGATATTTTTCCTCTTCTAATGCCTCCATAAGGGATTTGAAGGGAAGAGAAAGGGAAACGCTTTTGGAGACGACGATGAAAGGACGATAGAAATGCTTCTCCTTAAGGTATTTGGCAATCTCTTTGACTGTCCCTTCCCCTTCGATCGTCTCCGGCGGTTTTATTCCAAGTAACGGCGCAATCATTTTGTTGACGACTAGTTGTGTCAACCGGCAATAAGCCTTTGAAAACACATTCATACCGTTCCTCCTATAACAATGGCTCGAAGAGTCTTAGGAACATCCACAGAATAAACTTCCTTCGGCGCATCTTCTTCCATTTCTCTAACGTTATCTCCTCGCTTACGGCGAAGGTATCGAGAAAATCCTGTTTAATCGATTTGATCGACGAATTGCCGATCAAGACGGTCGCGTTCTCACTATGCAAATACAAAGAACGGTAATCGATGTTTATCGTGCCGATGGCCGCGGCTTTATCATCGGCCACGAAGGTCTTCTGATGAACGAATCCCGGCGTGTACTCATATATCTTCACGCCCTTTCGTAGTAACTCTCCATAATTCTTTCTCGTGAGTTCGAAAACGAGTTTCTTATCCGGCTTCTTCGGCACTAGCAGCCTCGTATCAACGCCACCTAAGCTGGCTCTGACAATCGCGCTCTTCATCTTCTCGTCTGGCAAGAAATAAGGCGTCGACATATAGACGTAATCGCTCGCCCCACCGAGTATCGAAATATAGACCTCCTCCCCTATCGGGGTATCGTCATATGGTATATCTCCATAGGGGATAACGAAGCCATCGCTCGTCGGGAAGCCGCCGACCTCATCGATATATTTCTCCGGTTCATACAAAGAGTAGTCGACATGCTTTCCGATCATCCCGAAATTCGACTCATAATCGGCGATGAATAAAAGGGTATAGCCATAGACTGCCTTGCCCTTGACCATGATGGCGTTGTCCTTCCAATGCCCGAACCTCTCTTCTTTGTTGATATACTCATCAGCAATGTTGATCCCGCCTGTGAAGGCCGTATGCCCATCGATCACCATGATCTTCCGGTGGTTGCGGTTATTCATTCTGACGTCCAATATGGGCTTGATTGGGCGAAAGGCATGGGCTTTGATGCCCATTTTTCGGAGCGTTCGATCGTAATGAGGAGGCGTGGCGCCTAGATTGCCGACATCATCGTATATAAGCCTCACATCGACCCCTTCTTTGACCTTTTCCTTAAGTATCGAAAGGATGCTATACCACATCGCCCCAGGTTTGATGATGAAGAACTCGATGAAAATGAAGTGCTTGGCTTTCTCTAATTCTTCGATCATCTTCGGGAATACGTCATCACCTAATGGGTAATAGGAGACCTCGCTGTTGGAGAAAAGGCGACCGCTTCTCTCTTTTTCTATCAAAGAGACGATTTTAGCGCCTTCCTTCGAATATTCCCTTAGTGATTCATGAAGCCCCTCTTGTTTGGGCTCTTCCGTCAAAAGTTCGTAATATCGTTTCGAATAGGCCTTCGCCTTCTTAGTCGTTAGCTTATGGGCGAAAAGCAAATAGAAGACGGCGCCGATAAGCGGAAAGGAGCCGACTAAGAAAAGCCAGCCGACTTTGTATTCGTTTTCGGCTGCGCTATTGACGATGAAGATGCCAAAAATCAATGAAATGAGCCAAAAAGCGAGCAAGAAGAAAATGGCATAATTGCTTTGAATGCCGCCTTCCGCGAAAGCAATGCATAGATAAACGACAAACGCAAGTTCGAGCAAAACGAGCAATATGGTGATCGCTTTCTGCCAAAAACCGTTCCTGAATAGTTTCATCGCGGTAATTCTAGCAAAGCTAGAAAGAAGGAGATAGGAAAATGACGCTAAGCCTTTTTCGGCGGCATCCAAGAGAATCCTTCAAATAGGAGATATTCTTTCTTTTTCTCGTTATAGGACGCCCTTGACCATTCGTTTGGATGAGCGACGAAATATTCCTTGAGTTTCTTGTTTATCATAGGAAGGACCTTGATGAAAAGAGGATTGGTTTCAATTGGATCATGGATATCGAAATGTGGCTGCTCAATGACCCGCATATATTCCTTCGCCTTATCCGCGCCGAACATCATCGTAAGCGCTTCATATGTCGGAAGCATCTTCTCCCTATCCTCTTTAGCGAAGCGGAAGCATAACTCGATGTTTCTAAGCATATATAGTTCGGCGTCTTCCTTCTTTCCTAATTTATAGCTATGGAAGGCGGCCTCGTCTGCGCATGCCCTCTCGTTATTGACATCTTCTAATTGGCTAAACGCCACAAGCAATAACTCATAGCAAGAAAGGGCTTCTTGATGGGTGAACCTCGAGGAATTCTTCCTCAATATCGACATCGCCTCAAGCGCGCACTCTCTTCCATTCCACGGCTCCTTGTCATTGCTAAAAGCGAAAAAACAAAGCAAATCCAAGGCGATTTGGTCGCTAGGAGAGGAAAGATAGCCATTCTGATAGACGCATTCGCGAAAGGAAATGGCCAATTCCCCATAGCTCTTGGCCTTATCGACCATGATTTTCTTGAATAAGAAATCATAGGCCTCTTTGGCCTCTGCTTCGGAGGATATTTTTTCTATGTTCTTATTGTCTTCCATCTTAGGCTGCGCTATAGGAGCCGATCATCAAAACGAAGGAAAGGATTCCATTCGGATAGAGTTCCTTTTCTTCGTCGTCTAGAGACGAAGCGCTCTCGAATTGAACAAGAGCCATCGCATAAGCGGAATCGCTCTTGGCGGAGAAATAATATCCGGCGTCGGCCACGATGCTATCCTTGGCAATCGAAGTGACAGTTTCATCGTCGTCGTCATAGGTCCAGCCGTTATTCTGTAACGCCTCAACCAAGTTTTTAGCGGTGTCCAAAGTGGCCGTGCAATCATAAACCGAATACATGTTGTAGTCTTCGTCGTAGGTCGTATACATCGCATTCCCAAAGCCTTCGGCCCATGGAAGGGTGATGCCAGCTTGGGCGAAGACGCCGGATAAGGTCTCGTTATACGCCGTCGGGGCACTTGGCTTAGACGGATTCTTCAAATAGTTCGCATACGCCTCGTCATAAGTAGAACCGATGTTGCTATAAATGAAGTTATAGGAGATGGAACCGGTATAGGCTGACCCATAAAAGGAGATGGAATAATTGAGCATCCCCTCCCAAGTGAGCTTATTATCTTCAATCGATAGCGAGGCATACGAAGTAGAAAGTATCTCATCTTCTTCTAAGCCCGCTTCCAATATCTCGTTAGCGGCCATATTGATGTCATCGGATATCGCGCCATAGGAGCCATCGCCATTATCTTCCCACGCCGAAGCGCCAAGTTCCGTCATGATGTCGTAATTTGAGAAAACGACGTCATAGAGGTCGAGGTTCTTGTTCGGCGTCAATAAGCGGTAAGGAGCAAACGATGCGTCGCTTGCTGCCTTTTGGACAATGACAATGCCATCATCCGTATTCGTGTAGGCGAGCTTGTCTTCGCCATCCGAAATCAATAGATTCTTGTCGTCGATCACGAAATAGGAATAAGACCCGCTCGATGAGTTGGCAATGGAATAAAGGACGTCCAAAGTGTAATTGGTCTTTATTCCGGCGAGGAATTCATTCAAATTCGAGAATTTTAGCGGCTCGTTGCCGCCCATCTTCGAATCGTCTCCGCAAGACGCCAATACACCGACGCTCGATAGTAACAATGTCCCAATCAATAATGCTTTCTTCTTCATATAGACACCTCCAAAAAAAGACAAAAAAATTGTCCGATGAAATCTTAAAAAATCAATAATTAATTATTGGTTAGCAAAGGAAATCAGAAGTAAACAGGGAAAGCGGCCGTAAAGAAATGTGAAGAGGATATAAAACTAGGCGAATGAATCGAAAAGAAAAATGCGACTTATATGGTCGCATTCGTCTTGTCTTTGAGGATAACGACGTAGGATTTGTCTATTTCATCACCGACGTCGAGGGATAATTTCGTAAGATGATCGATAAATACTTTGTCGCTTCCTAAGTAATCGGCTACGGTTAGCGAAGTCACACCATCGCCATAGCCATTCTCTGGGGTGACGACGGTAGTAGTCGCAAGAATGTCGCCCACCTCTGCGGTTATCGTACCGATTAGGTATTCGCTCGCATCGGTATCGATAAAGCCGTCAGAATCGCGGGCCAAATCGGCAGCCGACTCGATCTTTCCGTCCGATCCATCATAGATCCAGATATTGAGGTTATTGGTATCGTGTGGCGCCAAAGCGAATCCAATCTTCGTGATGCTAGTCGGAGCGGCCGCTTCACAATAGACGCGGATCAAAATATCGTAATAATTCGGCGTGTCGGCGGTGATGCGGAAGAAATTGGTCTGTTTGAAGGTGAAATCAAGGTTACCGGTATTCTCGAAATAGCTCGTCGGGACGGCCGTTCCATCGCTTCCTCCATCGAACGTCCTATTATCGGAAGTCGAAGACAAACCGCGGACGGAATCGCTAGGATAGAATTCCTTATGAGTCAAAGGATAAGCGCTAGACATCTTGGTGTTATAGGTGTCGATTTCGCTTTGCGACAAGGAAACCATATCGATGTCATCGAATTCAAAGCTCGTAGACAAGGTCGTAAATACGTTGCTTTGGAAGGCGTAACTGCCTTTGCTCGAAGAGAAATACTTCTTCGATTTCGATTTCTCCCCGTCGATATAGACGTTATTGACTTGGAAATCGACGTATGGAGCGTTGCTATAGGTTCCGCTATCGCACCTAAGGAAGGTTTCCAAAGAGTTATCAGCATCGTTTAAGGATAATGGAGAAGAAACGCCGGCTAGGCCGAATTCAGCGATTTTCTCGATTTTCACATACAGTTTCCAACTTCCGGAATAAGCGTATCCGCTTGACGAACTAGACGACGGATCCTGGAACAACATGAGAGGCGTATTGCTTCTCGTTATCCCAGTAAAGGTGGTATAGCCAGTGCCGCTAGTGGTATTTTTACTAGCGAGCGCGTAAATGTTATATACCCCTTCGCCATAATGGGTCGCTCCGCTGGAATTGGTTTTGCCAGAATTGCTTCCATAGAACAACGCGTCGTAGCTCATCCCAGTAATTTTGTCTCCTACCGAATACGAACCGCTGCTCATCGGGCTTTTACTGCCTACGGTGGCAGAATAAGCGCTCCCGATTTTGTAATTGAGCCAATTTCCGTTGCCATCATTAAAACAGAAGTCCAAATAATAAATGGAAGCCTCGTCTACGACTAAGTTTTTATAGTAATGATACGTGCACGTGTTGCTCGAACTGTTCGTTCCTGACATCGACGTCTCATATTCCTCATCGAATGAATAGTCTTTCTTGCTGCCGTAAGTAACCGCTACGCAGGTCGCGACATCTCCATGGATACGAACGTGAGTTTGGGCGCTCGGGGAAACACTGTTATAGGTATTGCCACCCGCTGAAAAAATAGGATAGGCAAAAATGATCTTGCTTCCTTTTGGCATACCGCACATCGAACGAGAACTGCCTAGTGTCGAATTCGTAACTTCGTCAACGGAACGAAGAGGCTCGAAAAGAGATGTATACTCAAGATCGCCCATGCTTAAGAAACTATACGAACGGCAATTGACCAAATCGCAGCTCCATCCGCAAAATGAGGTGGTATATGCATTATGATCTAATGCAGTCGTCTTCGGCGAACCGATTTGAGTGTACTGCGCTTTCGTTAAGGCAGTCTCAACGGTTAATTTCTTATATCCATAATCGATATTCCCATCGGCATCTTCCCAATATCCAAAGAATCTGGCGTCGGCGCTCGACGCATTGGTCGATCTACTGTAATAGGATTTGTTGTTGTTGTAATACGTTGAAGCTGCTGAAGCGGTGTAAGTGTCCAAAACGGCCTCTGCCGCAGCGGCATCGGTGACACTCGCTTGGACGATGCTCGTGTAGACCAAATCGGCATAGCCGCGATTAGGGAAGAAATAAACGGTATAGGTATCCTCGGCGAATTTGTAATTCGGCTTGACGTCGTCTATGTATTCGTCAGAATTAACGTTCTTCTTGATCGACGGATCATCCCCAAAATAGAAAATCGAAAAAGCAGTCCCAATCGAAAGAACAGGCGCCAAAACCAGCAAGAAGAGCAATGATTTCGTCAAGAAGCTACGAAGGAAGCGTTTCATAAGTCGCTCCTCGCTTTGGCGGTTATCGTGAATTCGAAGGAGATGAGAGGCGTCGTCCTCGCTTCGTCGATAAGCATTTGCCTTAGATCCCTATAAGCCTCATGGGTAGCCGGGTTTTTGCCACTTCGATAGCCAGCGCTAAAAGGGAAAGTCCTATTCATCGGGGTCGAGAAATCGGTGACCGTCATCTCAGCCGTCGTCTCATCCCAATAGCCGCTAATGACGTCGGAATCGGATTCGACCGGTTGATAAAGTTGGAAATACTCGGAGAAGACCTCACTAAGGGTGATCTTGTATTCGAAGGTATATAAAAACGAGGATAACGACAAATCGGAATCTTCATCCAGAATGGCCCAGGTGAAAGTGACGCTTACTGGGGAAGGGAAGACGACTTTCGTTTGGCTGACGATTAACTTAGGTTCTTCGCCATCGGCAGCATAGTATTTGTTCCCCTCTTCTCCGAAGGTGACTTCCAAAGAGCCGATGTTAGAAGGGACTTTCTTAGCGACTTTGATGGAAACATCCGCGTTTTCGCGGGTGATTTCGCCGAAATACCAAATAGCGAAGCCAGTTCCAACAACAGTGATCGCCAAAGAAATCGGCAAGGCTATGCCAAGCAAGAATTTCTTAAGCCTCATTGCTTTGCCTCCTAGAGAGGATGAGGTCTTTATTGGCGCTCAAGATGCTCGCTTTATCGTCGTTATAGTCCGCTTTCGCGCGAACGGAATCGAGTTTGAGGCTGAAGAAAACTTTCCCAACCTTATTCGAATGGATACGGCTCTTATCAGAGAGGAAATAGACGATATCGCCATTCTCCTTCTCTAACGAGGCCTTTTGCTCGGTCACAAAGAAAGAGGAAGCCTCATCTTTCTTGACGATGACCCAAGCCTTATAGCCTTTGGCCTTTATTACGTTATCGCCAGTTTTGTTGATGATTCTAAATTCGCCGTTATTCAATTGGCCACAATAGGCATACGTCGTCCCATCTTCTTCCTTAGATAAGACGGACATCGGGAATTTCCTTCCGTTTTGCTCTAAATATATTCCAGAGGTTTTCTTGGCGGACACGAGCAAGAAGTTTCTCTTTGGCATCGGGCGATAATATGAGATCGCAAGCGGAGCCTCGTTAACTGGTTTGGCGGCTTCCGGGATAGCGCTAGCCATAGCCAAAGCAGGAGTCGGTTCGGTAATCGGCGTCTCTTCCTTCTTTTCCTCGACTATCTCATTGCCATCGCCGTCATATCCGACTTTCTTTTGTAGCAACGCCTCATAACGGATCTCGTATTCCTGCGTCATACGGCCATAGAGGACGCTATAAATGACGAGCAACAAGAAAGCGGTCAACAAGGTGATGATGCCGATCGCGCTTTGGAGATAGACGGTGAACATTCCTAAGAAAAGGTTTTGGAATCCCGTCCATTCACCAACGATCGAATCATAGGAAATCATGATTTCGCCGCTTAGCGACGATGGGTTGGCATCACCTCTGAAAGTGAAGGCCTTCTCCCCGTTCTTCGTTTCGACTTCGATTAGACGGTGAACAATGGTGACGGTCTTTCCTTCTTCGCTACTCGCCATCTTGAAGGCATAGACCTTATATGGGACCAAATCATCGGCGGAATTGACTTTCTTGATCGTGATGAAAGTGTATTGAGGGAGTCTATTCGACTCATCGGAAAGGTCATGGGAAGCAAGATCCGCTTTATTGACGGTGTTGATCTCCGCCATGGAACTCGTCCTAACGACAAGCATCGCGGTGTCGCCAAAGAACATCTGTCCACCGCTTTGTTGCTCGGTGATGGCAAATCCGACGACGACTAAAAGAAGGACGTAGATAGCGATCAAGAAACCGCTAGAAACTTTAGAAGCCCTCTTTTCCCTCTTCTTCCTCTTCGAAACGCCTTTGGCGATCGACTCAGCATCACCATATCGTTTCTCAAGATAAACGAGATCCTTGTCAACGTCTTTTTGAACGCGCGGATCTTCGATTTGCTTGACGTAAAGCTTCTGTTTCGACTTGAAATAGAGGGCAGAAATGGCGATAAATGCTATAGCAAAAAGAATTACAACCGCGATACATACAGAATATACGATTAATTCTTTTTCCGATGGCATCTATGACCTCCATTGATACGAATATTGCCTAGAGCGGCCATAACGCCGCCCTAGGCAGTAGGATTTTCGAAAGATTATTAATCAATCGAACGAAGATTAAGCTTTGATGAGCTTGGCTTCGTGGGAGATGACGACCTTGGAGCCATTAACGGCCGCTTTCATGGTCTTATAAGCAGCAAGCGTGCTCGGTTCTTTGCCATCGATGTATTGGAACGTGAATTTGGCTTTCAACTCGATGCTGTCTTCGCTGTCGCCCCAAGCATAGGAATAGGCAGTGTAATCGGCAGCGGCAAGAGTCGTGCTGCTATTAAGCTTATAACCATTCGTACCAATGGTATAAGAAGCTGCGCCCGTAACCTCGACATATTCGGCAAGTGCTTTCGGAACGAAGACGTAGGTGGTTTTGGTCGTTTTGACCTTGCCGTCGACGTGATCAATGGTATCGGCATCGGTAGCACCATCATATTTGACGATGTCGCTGCCAGCGCTGATCGAAGCGTAGCTCACGCCATAAGGGGCCATAAAGTCAACCAAAGTAACACCAGTGGCTTCGAAATCCTTGCCAGTATACGATCCATCGGTCGTGTTGTAATCAGCAAACGGAGTGCTCTCGGCAATGGCGTCACGGTTAGTTTGAGTCTGATCTAAGTTGAGAGTGGCCTTCGCATTGAAGCTGAAGTGGCCGGCCGCCACCGCTTGGGTAACATTAACGCTAGCTTCACCGTTGTCACGGTTAAGACCTTCACCGAAATACCAAACTGCGAAACCAGATCCGACGACTGCGATCGCTGCAGCTGCTGGGAGAGCGAATCCCACTAAAAATTTTTTCATTTTCTATTTCCTCCAATTTTTAGCATTTTTGTTTGACTCCTTATTTATATAGGCGAGAGGGAATCGATCTCGCCGCTAGCGATTTCGCGTGCTAGCCACGTTCCTAGATGTGTCTTCTTCTTCTTTTTTCTGGAATTCGGTTTCGTTCAGGTACGAACTACTTCTTTACACTATTTCATGTTTCAACGTGATTTTTCCGTAACTCCGAGCGAATTTTGCCAATGATTTTTCGTTTTTTTCGGCAGGACCTCCTTCCGAGCCACTTATGATAAACATTCTACGACAATCCGCAAGAGAAAAAATGAACTTTTACAATTTCAATAATCTATGCACACAATCTAAATAGTCGTTATTTGTTAATAAAAGAAAATAAATGATACCGCTTACATAAATTGAATGGATGAAAAATAGGTCAATGTGTATCGATTTACCCATCAATCTTCAAGAAAATGTATCAAAAATACATACAAAAAAGCGATTTTCGAATTAGTTTACGCTAACACTTTTCATTTTCGATGTCGTTTTATCACTAACTAATACAGATAATACAGATATATTATATTCTTCATTTTGAAGTTTCGTTATTTTCCTCTTGCCCTTTGCCAATGAGGCTATATAATTATCGAGCGCTTAAGGCGCCAAGGCTTGGGTAGTTAGCTCAGCTGGGAGAGCATCTGTTTGACGTACAGAAGGTCAGGAGTTCGAGCCTCTTACTACCCACCAAGCGAAAAATAACCCCGCATCGCGGGGCTTTTTTCTTGCTTAACGGTTGTATTTGGCGTTCATTCTCTTCCAATACGGAACCTCTTCCAAAACGTCTTTGTAGTCCCTTAATGACCAGCTCCAGTTGGAAGAGCTTGAAGTGCCTGGCTCATTTAGCCTCGCCTCTTCCCCCAGCCAAAGCAAATCGGCCACAGGAAATATCGCGTATAGAGCATTTGACGAAAGGCAATATTCGACGATGCTTTTCGAAATATCGCCATTGAATCCTTCATTTTCTAGCGCCGCCATCCATTCTTTCTTTTCTTTCTCTTTTAGCGACAAGAAGAACGCTTTAAAAGGAGCGTTATCATGCGTGCCGGTATATATAACGGCGTTCTCCTTCGACAAAGCATCCCTTTTCTTCGTTATCTCGGAATCATGGAAATCGAATTCGATGACTTCCATCCCTGGGAAGCCATAATGATCCCTAAGGGTCAATACCTCAGGTCTAAGATCCCCCAAATCCTCAGCGATGATCTCAATGTCCTTTATCTTTTCCTTTAATGTATCGAATAGCTTATACCCTGGAGCCAGTACCCATTCGCCATTCTTCGCCGTCTTCTCTTTGGCGTCTATCTTCCAATAGGTGTCGAAGGCGCGGAAATGGTCGATCCTCACGATATCGTATAGTTCTTGGTTCCCTTTGATCCTATCGATCCAAAAGGAAAAGCCGCATTTCTCTAGCGAATCCCATTTGTAAATCGGATTCCCCCAGCGTTGCCCATCTTTCGAGAAATAGTCAGGCGGCACCCCTGCCACCGATATTGATTTCTTGCTTTCTCTATCGATATCGAAGAATTCTTGGTTCCCCCAGACGTCCGCCGAATCATAGCCGACGTAGAAAGGTAAATCACCTATTATCTTTATTCCTTTTCTATTCGCATGGGCCTTCAAGGACTTCCATTCGCGGTAGAGATTCATCTGAACCCACGCTTCATATAAGACGCCATTCGTCTCGTCCTCGTTTAGAGACGATATGTCTTCAATCCTGTCTCTTTCCTCTTTCGGCCAAGCGCTCCACTCTTTCAAACCGTTCTTCTTCTTATAATAGGAATATAAGCCCCACGTCTTAACCCATGGATGGGTGTATATGAAAGCAAGCGCATTGCTTTTCTCTTTCGCTATCGCCCTCTCGAAAGCCTTCGATATAAGGGGAGCCATATAGGCTCTCACCGCCTCATAATCGATGCGCTCAGAATCGCTTCGATATGGAGGAATCTCGCTAAGGAATCCCCTCCTCTTAAGATCATTCAGATCCGTATATATCTCATCGATCGCGTAGCTGGATAACGGCTGGTATGGCGAATGGCCGTATCCTAACGCATTCAAAGGGAGTATCTGCCATAGCTTAAAGCCGGCATCAGACAATATGTCGACGAAGCGATAGCTCTCTTTTCCAAAGCCTCCGACGCCGAAAGAAGAGGGCAAGGAGGCGATAGGCATAAGTACTCCGGATTTTCTTTCCATATCTTTCAAGCAATAACTATATAACTAACGACGTGACTAGATAACGGCAAGAAACGAAAAAACGCAAAAATGACGGCAAAAAGGCTTTATTTCGCTTTCGCTTTCCTCTCCATATTGGTAAGGACTCCGAAAATATAGGCGATTTCGGAAATGAAAGTGAATATCATCGGAGCGGTAAAGTCCCAACTTGCATATACGATCGATATGATGACGTAGAAAACAAGTTCGATCGCGATTATGACGGCGAAAGGAAGGGACCATTTGCCAAGCTTCCCACGTCCGACGTATTTGCTTATTCCAGCAGCTCCGCTAAGGAAGTTGAAGAGGACAATGAAAACCGTGCTCACGATCATGGAAGCAAGCATCACGGGATCCGCCTTGGCGACATCGAAGGACGTTATGGCGAGGAACAAAGAGCCAAAAGCCATCGCTATGAAAGCGGCCGACGAAAGCAATAACGAGATTCTGCCCGCTTTCTTGACCTTCCCTTCGTCCTCCCACTTCGAGACAATGGCCTTCCCTTCTTCGAAGACCATTCTTGCGCCATCCGCGCCATAAAAGACTATCTCGCTCGTTCTCGATAGTATCCTTAGGCCCAACACGCCCAAGCGGTTCGGCTCAAGGAAGAGCACGGTTACGGCCTCCCAAATGAAAACCCAGCCGGCGATATCGAGGACTTCGTTGCATATCGATGCGGCCTCCCCTTCCCCAAACCAATGGTGCATCGTCCCAAAGCCCATAAGGACGAGGATCGCAAGGCCCGCAAGCATCAAGATGACGGCTTGAAGCCATTTCTTTCTTTTGCTCTTCTGAATCAGATAATTGTTCAATTCCAACGCTTCGTTGAATCTAGTAAGCAAATCCGTAGGATCGTATCCCTCATAATCGCCGACACGGAAATCAATTTCCACGCGATATTCGAGAGGTATTTTTTCGTATATGTCGGCTATTTTCTCTAGCATCGCATTCGAGAAAGCTAGCGATTCACCTTTTCCAAACCCATTCTCTAGTAGATCCGTCGCCTTATCGACGTGGACATCCAAATAGACAATCTTCTTCTCTTCGTCTATACGGTAATAATGCGAAAGCAATTCCATACGCCTAGAAACCGATGCGTTTTTCGTTTTTTCTCTCATTGTGACAGCCTTCTTTCGGATGGACGTGAGTCAAGAACGGCCTCGTCCACCACTCTCATAGATTATATTAAAGCGGTTTAGATTATGCCTTCATTTTGAAAAATGTGATAGAGCCCCTTGACTATATCGACAAAAACTTTTCACTACTACTGAAAACTTTTGATGTATTAGCAAAAACTTTTCACTCATACTGAAAACTTTTATTGGTTAGCGTAAAACTTTTCACTGTAATTTGATACGAAGGGAAGAAAATCATGATCAAAAGAGAACATTACATAAAGCAAATCAGGGGCTTTTATGATTCGGATTTGATTAAGGTCATCACTGGAATACGTAGGTGTGGCAAATCGGTCATCCTAGAGGAAATCAAAGACGAGATATCGAAAACCTCGGCGAACATAATCTATTTGAATTTTGAAAACGTCATTATCGCTGACAAAATATCAAACGGAAAAGAATTGCTGAATTACGTAAACGAGCATAAGAAGGAAGGAAAATGCTACATTTTCCTCGATGAAATCCAAAATATCGACGGACGGGCCGAAGCGGTCAAGACTTTGCGCCTTTCCGATAATTCCGTCTTCATATCCGGCTCTAATTCAAAGTTATTATCAAATGAGTTTCTCAATCAATTATCCGGTCGGTTCGTCTCTTTTCGAGTTAGGCAATTCGTTTACAAAGAAATTATCGAATATTCGAGAGAACTGAATTTCACTCCCGACATCGGCGACTATTTGATATGGGGCGGATTCCCGAAAAGATTTGAATTCAAAACAAAAGAAGATCAAAGAAGATATCTCAACGATCTCGACTCAACAATCGTAATTCATGACCCGATTTCAAGATATGGCATAAAAAAGAGACTCTATTCAAGAAATTCGCAAATTATGTCTTACGCAGCAATTCTAGGATTTTCTCGGCAAAATCCATATACGATCACATAAAAAAAACGAACATTATGGTTGTTCCATGAATACAATAACCAAATATTTGAATTACCTCAAAGAAGCCTTCGTGATTGAAGAATTGCCTCAATATTCAACGAAAGCCAAAAAGACGTTATCTTATTACGCCAAGCTCTACGACGCGGACGTTTGTTTCAATTCTTTAAGGTGCGATTCCGGAAAGTATGACATAGATCGCAATTTGGAGAACATCATTTATAACGAATTAGTCTATATGGGCTATAGAGTCAAACTATACAACAACAATGGTCAGAAGATAGACTTCAGATGCGAAAAGAACAACAAAATATATTATGTTCAAGTCGCCAATAGCGTGGCCAACGACAAGGCGTACGAAAGGGAATTGTCCGCTTTCGACAAAATAGACAATAGGAACAAAAAGATACTGATAACAACCGACTTAGTCGACTATTCCATATCAGCCGTAGAACATATAAAATTGCAGGATTTCCTTCTAAAAGACAGTCTGGATTTTTAAAAGAGCCGATTCGCCAGCGATTCTTCGATCCTTTTAATGCTTTAAGAGCCATCCGTTACCAGAAGGCATCGAAAGTCGTCAATGCGGTAGCATTTTCGCTATTTTTTTGGAAAATTCAAAAAAGTTGGAGAAGTCGATTTTTTGCTCAATGATTACGAAAATCTTTCCGCGCTTCCGATCGAAATCAAATCCGGCAATGACCAGACCGATTACAGAGCTTTGCCGAAATTGGTCAATTCCGAGCTCGGTTATAACATCCCCTTCGGCTACGTTTTCGGCAACAAAAACATCCTAAAGAAGGAAAAGAATATAATTACCGCCCCCATTTACATGGTCATGTTCATATAAGCGGCTTCTCGTAGACAAGCATCGTCGTCCTGATTATGCCGACTTTTCCTTCAGCGAATTATTTATCAGCGTCACAGCGTTATCTAAAAAGTATTTTCGAGCGATAGAGAGACGCTCAACTAGCGAATCGCCTTTCATCAAAACCGACAAAAAAGCCCGACCATCGAAGATCGGGCATTGAATCAAGTGGTGCCGACTAGAGGAATCGAACCTCCAACCTACGGTTTACGATACCGTTGCTCTGCCAATTGAGCTAAGTCGGCGCGGTGAAAATATACACCAAGCGCGATAAGTGAGCAAGTGCAAACGTTCCAATTGGCATATGGAGAAATAAAAAAGGCCATCGGCTATAAAAGCTAGCCAACGGCCTTAAAAAACCAAACACCACTACTTCTTCTTGCACTTTTTGATTATGAAATTGACGAAGACGACGATTTCATGAGCAAGGAGCGGTAAGACGCTTAAAGCGAACACCCAAGCGTAGTCGATTGGATTATCGTGAAGCGGATAGGTCTTGAAGAATCCTTCAACTCCATTGGAAGCGCTAAGCCCTGGGCACTCGATGACAAGGAATTGCAATCCCATTCCTAAGAAGAAAGCGACCCATAACAACGGATTCTTATCCTTGAAGACACGAACGAAGGAATGCTTCACATCCGTCATGCCAAGCATATGGAAGAGCTCGCTGAAGGAAAGGACGGTGAAGGCCATCGATTGGCATTCCTCCAAGTTGGACGTAACGTCTAACCACGCTTTAATCGATTCCAAATCGAATATCCCATTGCTCCAAGCTGGGATAAAGAAGGCGATCAAGGTGGCTATTCCGATTATCGCGCCATATCCGAAGGTGATGCCGTATCCGCCATGAGCGAAGACGGATTCATTGGCTTCGCGAGGACTCTCGGTCATTATTCCATCTGGCTTCTTATCGGCGCCAAGAGCAATAGCCGGCAAAGAGTCGGTTATCAAATTGACCCATAGCAAGTGCGAGGCAATAAGCGGAGCCGGTAAGCCTATTGCTATAGCGACGAACATACAGACGACCTCGCCGATGTTGCTCGACAATAAGAAGAGAATCGTCTTCTTGATGTTTGCGTACATCCCTCGGCCTTCGGCGACCGCTTTTTCGATGGAAGCGAAGTTATCGTCGGTTAGAACCATATCGGCGGCGCCTTTGGCGACGTCGGTGCCGGTGATGCCCATCGCGATGCCGATGTCGGCCGCCTTAAGGGATGGAGCGTCGTTAACGCCATCGCCCGTCATGGCGGCGATCTTGCCATTGGCTTTGATGGCTTTGACGATGGCTACCTTATTCTCTGGCGAAACGCGGGCGAATACCCTTATCGTCTTGACTTTCTCTTGAAGTTCTTTTTCACTACAGGCGTCGATCTGATCGCCGGACATGACTTCTTCGCGAGATGAGGCAATGCCAAGTTCATTGGCTATCGCAAACGCCGTGTCTTTATGGTCTCCGGTTATCATTATCGTCGTAATTCCCGCCTCTTTTAAGGTTTTGACGGCCGGTTTAGCGGCGGGTCTTGGAGGATCGACCATCCCAACCAATCCGATGAATGTGAGATTCTCTTCGACGAGTTCATCCCCTTCGTGAATGGCCAAAGCCAAGACGCGAAGCGCATTTTCGGCCATCTTGCCGCTTGCGGCATATATCTTCTCGACGTCGGAATCCGTGATCGGCTTAGTTACACCGTTGACCCTGATATTCGTGCAGTGCTTGAGAATTTGATCCATCGCGCCTTTGGTGTATAGAATCTTCCCTTCGCCAACCACATGATGCGTGCTCATCATCTTGCGGACGGAATCGAAAGGAAGCTCGTTTATTCTAGGCGTCTCTTTCTCGAGATCGCTCTTCTTGAAACCGAGTTTTTGCGCCATATCGACGAGAGCGACTTCCGTCGGATCTCCATAGACGCCATTCTCTATCGAGGCGTTGCTTGCAAGGGCTAAACCCTTGGCCATAAAGCCGACGGTATCGTTCGAAAAATCTTTTTCCTCATACACGGTCTCGTCTTGATAAGCCGCGACGACCGTCATCTTGTTTTGCGTCAAGGTACCGGTCTTATCGCTACAAATGACGGACACGGCGCCAAGGGTCTCGACTGAGGCCAAACGACGGACGATGGTGTTGACTTTGATCATCTTTTGCATGCCAAGGGCCAAAACGATAGTGACAACCGCCGTAAGTCCTTCCGGTATAGCGGCCACGGCAAGTCCTACGGCATCGAGGATATTTTGCGACCATTGCTCGGCTAACGTTCCTTTGACGCCATCCCATATCATCGATACGGCAAGCATCAAAACGACGATTCCGACCGTCAAATAGCCCAAGAATTTGGATATTTTTGCAAGGTTCTTTTGTAATGGCGTTGTTTCGTCTTCGCCAGTTGCAAGCATCGAGGCGATCTTGCCGATTTCCGTATTCATGCCGGTGGCGATGACGACGCCTTCTCCACGCCCATAGACGATCGGCGTGCTCATATACACTTCATTCACGCGGTCTCCGACTCCGACTTCCTCCGTCAAAACGACGTTAGCGTCTTTCTCTATCGGAAGCGATTCTCCAGTCAATGAGGATTCGTCGCTCTTAATGGCATAGGATTCGATCAAACGAAGGTCGGCTGGAACGCTTCTGCCTTCTTCGAGAATGACGATGTCGCCAGGAACGAGGGTATCCGCCTTGACTTCGACGAGATTCCCTCCTCTCCTTACCGTCGCCGTTGGGGAAGATAATTTCTTAAGGGCCTCCAAGGCTTTTTCGGCTTTGCATTCCTGAACCGTTCCGATGACGGCGTTAAGGATAACGACGGCGAAGATGATTATGACCTCGGCCGCATCGCCGAAAGTGTAGGCTCTATTCGCTTTGACGACCTCGAATATCCCCATCCCCAAGCTCACTAAAGCGGCCACAACCAAAATGATGACCATCGGATCCTTGAATTGGCCGAAGAATATCTTCAAAGGGCCGTCTTTTTCTTTTTCCTTGAGCTTATTCGACCCGTATTTCTCTTGGCGGGCCTTGACTTCTTGCTCGCTTAAGCCGTCTTTCGACGTGCCAAGCTCTTCTAAAACATCATGAGCGCTCTTATTCTCAAACATATTTCGGGAACCTCCTCTTTGTTTGGCGAAATTCGCTTTGCAAAGGTCTTGCGAGGCATTTGCCCATCCGTTCCGGTCAGTCGTCTGACGGGTTGTCGAAGTCCGGATTAGCGCTACTCCCCTTTGGCCTTGATAGTTTAGCACAAAGCGTAAAGCAGGAAAGTGAAACTTTGAGGAAAAAGGGCGTTGTCGCGGATAGTTATTGACACAGGTCTTTCGCCGCAATAAATCCGCTAAAAAACTCATCAACTTCGAATCAAAAAACGCGATATCAGAAAAATGAAATATTCGTTGGCCTTATCAAGGTAAAAATATTCATTGTTGCAGTCTTTGATATTTGCTTTTTCGTCAATGAAGCGAGCCATATCTAACGGCAGTCAAAGCCATATCGTAAAGAATACTAACAAGGCGAACTTATTTGAGCCTATCGCATCTTGACTTGATAAGAGCGATAAACCTCTTCTTCATTCCGGGTGGCAAAAGAGACTCTTCGCACATACCGATGTATTTATCTTCCATGGAAACGATTTTTTTCATCATTTTAAGAACGGCCGTTTTCGCTAGTCCGCAATGTTCGCCGAAAACCAATAGATCATTTTTCGTAATGTTCTTCTTTTTGCCGTTCAACGTCAAAGCGAACTCTTCCTCGTCTTTCGGCATCACGACGTTTACCGGCAAAATGTCATATGCGGGCGATAAAACATACTCGCCACTTCCGCATTTCGTTTCGATGAGCGATAGATTTTTAAGATGCATATCCGAATTTCCTATGACAAAAGAAACAAGGACCCTCATATAGAGTTCAGTCAAATCAAAAACAGCACGAGAGGAATGTTTCATGATGATTTTCGCACACCTTTCATAGGACCCTTTGTACTTATCGCCCGTCAAACGGGAATCAAGCTGGCAAAAATCCTCCATCGCGAGTTTCTTGACCCCGTTTCCATCGATGATTCTGTCGATTCTCTTCGTAATGTAGGCATAGTTTTCGCCATTTTCCATAAGAGCGTTAGGAACGACGGATATACCACTCATTTTGGCCATACCCATGGCAAGCCACTCCATCATAGGCAAAGATTCAAAGTCTTTTTCCTCTGGTTTTAGGATATATCCAGTCGGATAACCGACCAAAGTAAGTCTGCCGTTCTTCTCCTTCGAATCTAAACGGATCGAAAGCTTCTTTTGCACCCCGGGGACCGTAAGCCTTCTATTCGCATTTTGAGAGGCAATCGATTCCAATTCATCCTCGTTTATCTCGATTTTTGGGAGACAATCAGTCAGAAAAAACGATTTTATGCAGGAATGATGCCAACCGTTCAAGACGCTATCGTCGATCTTGCCGCCACAACAAAGGCACCTTCTCATATCTTCGCCTCCGAAACGCTCACATCGCCGATGCAATCTTTGCAGGACGCTAATAATAGGCCAAAACGATCGTTTGGATCGATTTTCCAATTTTTGCTGACCACGCCCAAAAGCCAGCCTTCCGGAATAAGCCCATCGAAGAAAGGAAATAAACTTTTAGAAAAATACGGTTTTTCTCTAAGCGGAAGCGTCAACGACACCCCTTTTTTGTCGTTAGATCCCAAATAATCAGCATCATAAGAGAACGAATATCCAGCTTCCGTCTCCTTCAAAACGCCGGCGAACACGTCTTTCGTATAAACGTACGCAATTCGAAACGGCGCCGTCATTTAATATCCTTCTTTCTTGGTGCGGCTTCCATTCCGAACATGCTAAGCGCCACATTGACTTTATCCATTCTGACGGTTGCCTTCCCTTGCTCTAGATCTCGCACAAAACGAAGTCCCAAACCAGAACGCATAGCAAACTCTTCCTGAGTAAGGCCTAATTCTCTGCGACTTTTCTTCACGAATTCGGCTATAGGATTCATAACAAAGACCACCTCCAAACAAATAATATACCCAACAAGGTATAATTTACATTATTAATATAATAGATATACCCTATAAGGTATAAATTATAAATACAACAAATAAATTACACCCTTTAGGGTATATACAAAAAAACGCTCTCCAAGGATTGGAAAGCGTTTCGAAAAAAAGATATATCTTACGCGGCGGCAGCGGCTACTACGCCAAAGAGAATAAGGAGCTTTATCACGCCGATGATAAGATCGATGGAGCTAAAGACGATCGCAGTGATGCTAACGCCTTTATGAGTGGCGAAGACGCAAGACACGATCGAACCTATTAACGATAAGCCGCCAATAATCAGCAACGGATACAGCAACACGTATCCAATAAGCGGAATTAACGACAGCAAACCAAGCAACAAACCTATGATCGAGAAAACCAAAGAGATAATCCCAATGACTTTGGCCCAAGTCCTTTCGCTCGGAGCCTCCGATTTAGAAGCGAAAACGTGGCCGCACTTGGGGCACGTCTTGGCGTTATCGGCCACTTCCGCCCCACAAGAATTACAAAATTTCATATGTGTCCTCCAGAATTTTGTTGCTTTTATGATAATCCCCCCATTAAGTCAAGACTTTTCGTTATGAGCCGAATCTTGGGATATTTTCGGTTTATTTTTTTCATTGCAACGAAAAATTTACAGAAAGAGGCGCGTGAGTTTACGAAAAATGCGATTTCAGGAGCATATGAAAACGAATTTCACCACAAAAAACGAGGCGAAATTCTCAATAATCGCTCTTTAGGCGCAAAACGCTAAAAAAGCAAACGATCGACATGAGCATCATTGAAATCGGTTCTAGTAAAGAAAAGAAGATATCCATCGAAGCCATCGTGACATAATAAAAATAAGCGTAGTGAAAAACGATCAGCCCATTGCTTAGTATCACGAATATCATGAATAAAAGCGCCCATAGCCGCACCATCTCATATTTAGCATAACGAGAAGTAAGATATTGCCTCGTCCTGATGTAGCAAAATATTCCTGCGACAAGCGCCATTATGGAGCCTATCAAGAGAACGACGGAAACGACAATCGACACGGGATCCCCACTTGAGGAAACCGCAATCACATCGACGAACATGTTTATGGCGGCATATCCGAAATCCCATAAGACATAGATTATGAAAAGGAGCATGCCTCGATATGCGGTGCTCGTTCCGTTGAGGTTGCCATAGAACAAATACCCATATGCCAAGGCGAGCAACAAGAAGTTGATGAGCTCCGAAACGGCGTTATTAACCGAAATGTTCTCGGCATTAGAATATTGCATCACATCGACGATGAAAGAAGCGATAAGAAAGGCCAAGCCAACGCAAGAAAGAACGATGGCCACGTATTTTTTGTAATTATTGAGGAAACGCTGCTTCCAAACCGAATGTTTCATACCAAAAGAAGATACCGCAAAAGAAAAGGAAATAAAATCTATTTGTGCCTCGTCGAAGAGAAGCGATACAAAGCGACGTCTTCTTTCTCCGGAATGCCTGCTTTATACATCGCGGTGAGGACTTGCTCCTCTGGCGTTTTTATCCCTGGCATATCAGGCAACAACGCGCCTCTCTTCTCGCCATATTCCACCACCACGCCATAGACCTTCGGATCCAAATCGGTCACTGATAGAATTGGAATCGGAGAAGAAAGAACGTCAACTGCAATGCTTAGCAAAGGGAGCTCTTCTTTTCTCACTTTCGGGAAGCGAGAGTCAAGAGAGGCGCTTGCCACCGCCGAAGCGATGATCTCGCTTCCGAGGTTCTTCCTCATCGGTCTAATCGACCCCATGCAACCGCGTATCTCGCCATCCTTATGGATCGTCACGAAAACCCCAGCCTTTTTGGTGAAGAACGCCTTAGGCCAATCCTCATCCAAAGTCGGCATTTTCCCCGTCGTCACATAACGTTCTATCGCCGTTCGTGCGAGTTTTGCATAGATATCGGAATTTTCTATCTCTTTTTTGACTAAAAAACTTTGCTTGGAACGATATAACTCCAAATAGGCACGTGAAGGATCTTCGCCTTTGACGTCGTATTCCAATGCGCCATAGCCGATCCCGGCGGAATCTTCATAGCTTAGTTTCGTCGCTTTGACGGAAAGGCGGTCGAGGATGCCAGCCATCAAGCAGAAAGCGCGGTGTCCGCATTCCTCCGCTTCGGCAAGCGTCTCCTTATTGAAACTCAATAACTCGCCGAAATTAGCCTCGGAAAGGACCTTCATGATCTGCTTATCGTATGAGGGGGTGGCTAGATGAACTGCATTGGGTTCTCTCTTTTCGACAAGATGAGATAAATCGCCACTGGCGATAACGACGACCCGCTTGCCAAGCTTATCGATGGCCTCTTGGACGATTTGCCCGAAACGGTAATGCTCGCTTAGAGATAGTCCACTAACGCCAAGGCGCAAGGCTTTGAAATCCCTATACCTCTTATTTATATAGTAGAGAGGAACCATCGTCCCGTGATCCAGATATATCTCCTCTCCTCCATCGACACCTGCCGGAAAAGAAGCGGCTTTGGAAAAGGATGTCACGGCCTCTATCAATTGACGGTCATAGAAAAGACGGAAATTGACATTCGGAGCCTTATATTCGGCGAAGGAGCCCATCGCCACCTCACCATCGGCGATTTGGAAGTAATCGCTATAGCTCTCTGCGTGCGGGGAGATGAAAACGATGGCCTCAGGAGCTAAGGAAGCTATTTTCTCCGAGACCTTTTCGAGCGATTCGAGGGTCTTTACGATCGTCTTTTCCCTTCCCTTTCCGATTTCCGGTATCGCAAGCGGCGGATGGGGCAATATGAAGCTAGCTAAAATTGGCATAGATTTCTTATAGCACAAATCGACGCGAATATGAAAACGAATTATCCGTCATCGAAAATGAATAGATTTCGTAAAATGAATGCAAAATCCCATCATTTTTTAAAAATAACCGCATTTTGCAATGATTTTTCAAAACAATTCTCTCTTTAAGAAGACGCTGTCGAGCTCAGTGATTTTGCGAATCGGCTTACAAGGCGATCCATAGCATAAATAACCATCTGGCATATCGCGTGTAACCACGCTTCCGGCGCCGATTACGCATCCGTTCCCTATATGAACCCCACCTATCACCGTGACGTTGCCAGCGAACCAGCAACCGTTGCCGATGGTTATCGGCTTTCCATATTCGTCATCGCTAAAGCCGTTTTTGCCTAAATGCATCTTCCTTTCCTCATTTAGCAAAGGATGCATCGGGGTATATAGAGAGCAATTGGGCCCAAAGAAAACATCATCGCCGATTTTCACGGGGCATACATCCAAGACGACGAAATTGAAATTGGCGTAGCAATTCTTGCCAAACGACGTGTTGACCCCGTAATCGAATTGAATGGGCCCTTGGAGATATAGCCCTTCTTCTTGTTCGCCGAAGAGTTCGTCCAATACCTTTTTCCTAGAGTCAGCGTCCGTTTCCGGTATTTGATTGTATTTTTGGCATAGCAGATGGGCTTTCTGTCTAAGAGAAAGCAGCTCCGAATCGTTCGGGTCATAGATCTTCCCGGCGATCATCTTTCCTTTTTCATTCATAACGCAACGGAAAGTATAGTTATGGAAAAACGAAATACAAGCAAGAAATGCAGACAATCAGTGAAAAATAACGGAGAAACATCCTATAAAAAACGAAGTTCATTTATGGTCAATAAGTGTTTTCGACGTTCTTTCTATTGAACGCTCAGCAAGACCAGCCCTCTTAGCGATAATAAGCAAATTCTTTCCGACGCTAGAAATGACCATGTCTACGTATTTCTCCCCTTCCTCCCGGCTGACGCCATAATAAAAAGCGGCGTCTAAAGCCAAAGCAAAATTTCTCTATGGCGTCTGAAACTACGCATCTTGCCGTAAGAAAAATAGACCAAGCCTTCAAAGGGCTCAATAAAATGCAAAGTAACAACGAAATTGAAACGAATCGATTAAGCGTTTTCCTTTACGAAAACTTCTAACTCGTCGCGATGTTTGAGGATGTCTTTGAACAAAGCGAGTTGGCATAAAGCGCGCACTTTGTTGTGCTCGGGATAACCGATAGCGAAATAGGTATCGCCATTGAGATAGTCGCCCATGAAACGCAAGACGAGCTCATACGTCATCTTAAGGTATCCGTAAACGAGGTTCTTTTTGGTGTCTTCGTCCACAAACGTCTTCGCTTCGGATAAATATCCCTTCATAAAGGCTTTGAACAATTCGACGTTGACGCCGACTTTCGACAAATCCGGTTCGTCTTCATCCGATTTGGCGGCCGCGCTTCTTAAGGCATCACCGACGTCGTCTGGCAAATAACCAGGCATGATGGTATCGAAATCGATGAGGCAAAGAGCCTTATCCTCATCTTTTTCATATAGGACATTGGGGATTTTCGGATCGTTATGGGTAACGTGGAGAGACAATTTGCCATATGGCTTCGCATAATCTTTGTAGCTGATGGTCTCTTCCACTGCTTCTTTGACGCTAGAAAGGCGACCGGCTTTATCTTCATTTACCGCTTTGATGAAATCGTTATAACGGCTTTCGGTGTCGTGGAAATGCGGAATCGTCTCCTTGAGCTTATCGGCTGGATAATCGGATAAATCATGTTCGAAACGTCCCAAAACCCTGCCGGTTTCATAGACGATAGTAGGATTTTCGCTATATAAGATAGTGCGGGAATTCTTAACCTCGATATAAGCTCTCCAACGGTCTCCGGCGTCGTCGATATAGGTATTCCCGTTGTTCTTGACCGGAATCAAAACCAAACATTCGCGATCTGGATCGCCGCCTCTTTCCTTTATTTTGGAAATAAGGACGTTGCTTACGCCGCGGATATTCGACATAACGGCCTCGGGATCCTTGAAGATGTCGCCGTTTAGACGCTGAAGGATGTATCTGCCCTCCGTCGTCACGATGTGATAGGTGTTGTTAAGGTGTCCGCTATGTTCATCGAGACAATCGATGACATCACCTTTGAAAGTGAATTTGTCAGCCACTTCCAGGACTTTTTCTTTGCTAAGTTTTCGCATACGGCGAAATTATAGTATCAAAAAGGAAAGATTAACAACATTTTCGCCAATTCAGTGGAATATGTATGGATTTTGCGTAGATTTTTCGTTTTTTTATCCCTCGTAGCAGATATAGGCTCTTCACCAACAGATTCGCATTGGGCAAGCCACGGCACGAAGCGAAAGCGAACAAAAGGCGTCACTCATTGTAAAAAAGCCCATCTTTTCGTGTTAAACTTTCTAGCATAGTCGATAGGAGATAAATATGAGCATCGCAACCGAATCTCAAAAGAAAGAAATTCTCAAGAATAAAGCCGCGCCAACAGATAAACCGAAAAAACGCCATCGTGGGTGGATCGTTGCGCTAGTGATCATCCTTTTGATCATCGCTTTGCCTATCGCGTGCCTATACATATTTATATATGACGGAGGAAGCGCCAGAGAAGCGCCGGAATACGATCTCGAGATCGCTTTGAAACAAAAATCCGTGTTAGCGATAGATGAAAAAAGAGAAGATAGCAATCTCATCGACGCCTCTTTCAACGAAACCGATTTCCGTGGAATCCTAGGCAAAGCCTTAGAAAAGAAGGATGGAGAAGGCGAGAATAACGGCCTTTCCAACTATCTAAGCGGAGTCGACGTAAGAATCGACGACAACCGCTTCGCCTTCGAAATATACGTAGGAAATCTCCCGGTCAATTTCAAAACAAAAGTAACGATCACCGCTGACTTCAAACAATCTGGGACCGATTACGTCTTCAACATCGTCGATCTCAAGATCGGCAAGATAAGCACCGGAACCTCAGCCCTTGGCATGGCCGCCAACTACGTAAACGACGACGTCATTAACAAAGCCTTCGCCGATGAAGGCGTCCATGTAACCTGCAAATTGGGCGAAGGGGCAATCTACTACGCCAAAGAAGATTTGGAGAACGACGTAATCGGCTTTTTGAAAAAAGGATTTTCCGACAATAATCTCTACACGGCCGTTTTGAATGAATTTTTGGCTTTGAAAATCTTCGAGGTCAAGATGAAAGGCAACACCCTAACGGCCGAATTCAACGTCGAATCGATCAAAAACAATGAAAATTATTTGACACCGAGCAAGAATATCACCCTCACAACGAACGATTACGCCTCATACCGTGACAAGACGATGACGCTCATTAACGCCGAAAACTCCGAATTCGATGCCGCATACCCATATAGTTCCTATGTTATGGAGTATTTAATCAGAGGATACGATGGCGTCAGCGAAGAAACTCAAAATTACATCAAGAACAAAAACTTTTCCGCATTAGAATCGCCGAAAATCATAGACCCAACCGCATATAAAGGCGCCGCCATCATTCCAACCAACATCGATTTGCAAGCCTTACTAGACAGCAAAGTCACCGATTTCATGAACGGAGGCGTCAAGGTTACCGAAACGGAGCTAAACGCCATGTTTCAAAACACCCCTCTTATCGGTAAGACCTTCATGACAACCGCATTATTCGGCGACGAATATAGGGGATCATTCGCAACCGTCAATAATTTCTATTCCAACATAGTCGACGACAAGATATCCTTCGTCTTCACCGTCAATATTGGCGGCGCCGAGATTCCTTTCGTCTTGAATTTCAACGATGCCAATAGCACCACCGATGCCACAATAACCCTCAAAAAAGACGCATTCTATATCGGAGACAAGACCGTCTCAGATGAACTAAGCGTGACTTTGTTCAATATGCTAGCAGACACATTAGAAAACGAGGAATGGATCACCGCCGATACCAAAACGGAAACGATAAAGATAAAGGGCATTAAGAACCCGGCCAGAGACGTCGTCACCACCGTCGTCGTTCCAGCACTTGGCACCACCAAAGCCACACTGCACGGCTCTTCGATAAACGACGAAGGCTATATGTTCTTCGAAACGACGACCCCATTGAAGTAATAAATATATGAAGTGGAAACTAAAAGAAGTTTCGCAAGAAACATCGCACCCTTTTCTCAATTATTTCACCCTCACATACGAAGTGGACGGCAAATCGGATTACAAATACTTTTTGGCCAGTAGGCATAACAAAAACGACCTTTTGCCATGCACGCATAATCTCGATAAACCAGACGGAGTTCTTATTCTTCTATATTATTTGGATAACGAGGGCAAGGCTAGTTTCTTATTGACCAAACAATTTAGGCCCGCCATGGGAACATATGTTTATAGTATGCCGGCCGGCTTGATGGACGAAAGCGATGAAAACATAATAGAAGTAGCAAAAAGAGAAGCGCTCGAAGAGGCGGGAGCCAATATAGAAGATATCGAGATAATATCCGAAGGCGGCCCAACAAGCAGCGGACTTAGCGACGAAACTAATGCGATAGTCTTGGCGAGAATAACTTCCTTTGACAAGCAAAAGCTCGAAGAATACGAGGACATTCAAACGAAATTGGTTTCAAGAGATGAAGCGTTAGACTTGCTAAAAAGAAAGGATCTGTTCTTTTCGAACGCCGCTCGTTTGGCGATTATGTATCTATCGCTTCGCTTCGACAAATAAGACGAACGTTAATGAGTTATCTTCTCGAAAACCGGAGTCGGTTCATTTTCGACGTCGACGCTTGAGATAACGATTGGGGTGATTGGTCTATCGCTACGAGTTTTAGGCTGCTTGGCGATCTTATCCACCACTTCCATACCAGAAACGACTTTCCCGAAAGCGGCATATTGCCCATCAAGGAAATAATCGTCGGCGTCGCAAATGAAGAATTGCGAACCTGCGCTGTTAAAATCCTGGCTTCTGGCCATAGAGATGACGCCTCTCGAATGCCTTAAATGATTGGGGACCCTATTCACGCTGAATTCGCCTTTTATGGAATATCCTGGGCCACCCATGCCATTACCTAACGGATCTCCACCCTGAATCATGAATCCCTTGATGATCCTATGGAACGTCAATCCGTTATAAAAACCCTTAGAACAGAGCTCAACGAAATTGGCCGCCGATATTGGGGCGTTCTTATAATCCATTTCCAAAACGACGTCGCCGTATTCTTCAATATGCAATGTGATCATGCATTCTCTCCTTATATAGACGCGAGAATTATAGCAAAACAAATCAAATAATATCTTCTAAGCGTAAATGTCATAATTATGGCAAAGAGATGGCAAAAATCTATATATTGATATTTTCCATGCGTTTTCCATCAATTTTTCTGAAAATATTTTCTTGAAAAGTCAAAATGTGTTTCCTTCAGCTCTTTGAAAGGCCGCAAAAAGACATTTTTCGCTTATTTAAAGGTCTTACTAGTATAGTTGCATTTCAACAAATATTTTTCTTTTAAACCGATTGTCACCAATTCAATCAAAATATTATGCTTGCCGTTATTGATTGACAAAAACACAAAATAAGATTTTCATTTTTTGATTGACGATATTTATTACCATCTCATTATGGTTTCAAGTTTTACCTCCGTTAACATGAACAAATCGAAACATTCGAAACGGATAACACCTCTTTGCTAATCGTCATTCCGAAGCTCGTTTCCGCTTCTTCTAAGCGAGGACGGCCAGAACGGACAATTTCGGCCACCAACACCAATGCTGTTTCATTTTTAAGACAGTCATCTTTAGCAGGACCATATCAACCAGAGCCATCTCGTATTTTAGAATCTGTAGTTTCTGCCAAAAAAATAGAATATCAAAGACAAAAACGACTCCGTCCTTCTTCTGAAATCGTAGAAACCGAACGAAAACCACAGAAGAGCAAAAACAAGATATACAGCCATCCGTTAGGCTAAAAGCCATGCGCAAAGAGGTTAATACCGGTCTCTTTTCTTTCGTTATTGCCGAGGTTTTGTAGCAGAAAAAATGACGTTATAAATTTTTATTTTCTCAACATCCCCTAATTCACTTCGTCAAGTCTTGTCACAAATCTACGCATTTGATCAAAGAGGTTCCATCAAGATCTGAACCATACCAAGCATCTAAGCTCATTTTGAGAAAATCGATGTCGATGTCTTTTAAAACGTCGTAGCCTCTATATATCGCAATGAGCTCGCAGATGTCGTCCTTTGTCAAAGACAACTGATAGCCTTCATCGAAAGTGAAAATTATGCAGTGGGTATCGAGGAATTGATATGTTTCTCCGCGTTCCTTGCTTTTTGCAGTTTGTTCCGTGTTGATGAGTGTGATTTTCGATATTCTTCGCCTTATTTCTTCGGAGACTAGTTCGACGCCATCCGAACCCGATTTCATTTCGCCTTCATACTCTTCGAATTCAATAGAGCTCACGTCGTCCTTGTACTTGAAGTAATCCATCGATTTTAGATAGTCCTTAAAAGCATATGTTTTACCGTCTATAACAAGATAAACGATCCCATAGGAAGAGGGCTTTCGTGCTTGAACCGCTCATGCACGATGGATTCGATCACTTTTCCTTTTAAAGTTTTCAATAAATTCATCGTTTCGCTGTTCAATTGATTATTAGTTGTTTTCATATCCATTTTCCTTTCTTTCCAAATGAATCTTATGAAATTTCAAACCGTAGTTATCGTTCGATCTTCTAACGTTAATCTCTACGGCCGGGCTCACGTCTATAGATGTTATTTCGCTATACACCATTATGGCAGCATCCCTCAATTTCGTTCTTGCATCATTGTCTTCCGGCAGTTTCGTTTCTATTCCGCCATAAGCGGCTGTGTCATAGAACTTCTTTGATTCCGAGAGAACATCATCGACATAGATTTCTCGCATTCTACCAATGCCCATCTTCCAAACGTTGCCGAAAAGCCTTCGGGCGATGGAACATACATTTTGCTTGTCTCGGAAAAATTTTCTCTTAAAGAACGATAGGTTGGCGACCTCCCAATGCTCGCCGAGTTTTCACATCTGTAATTGCGGCCTTCGCCAATGACGAGGCAACAATGAATCGAATGGAAACAAATTGCCTTATAATTACGCCTTCGTTAAGTTTGCTTTTCTTGTAAAAGAAAAGTATATTGTCTTGGCGAAAAAACACTTATGGCAATTTTAGATAAGAAAAAAAAGAAAAAGAAAACACAAGGCTCGGACGAATACATATTGGAAGTGTCGAACCTCGTGAAAAAATACGGAAGCTTCGTCGCAGTCGATGGCATATCATTCAAAGTCAAGAAAGGCTCATTATTCGCTTTCTTGGGCTTAAACGGTGCTGGCAAGAGCACCACCATCAACATAATCACTTCGATTTTGGCCAAAACCGACGGCGTCGTCAAAGTCGGCGGCTACGACTTGGATCTCCAATCCGAAGAAATCAAATACCTAATTGGTATCGTCTTCCAAAATAGCGTTCTCGACCCTCTCCTTACTCCGAAAGAGAATCTAAGAATCCGAGCCGGATTCTATGGCATAAAAGGCGAAGAGTGGCGGAAACGCGAAGCCTATTTAAAGGAAATGCTCGACTTAGATGCCTTCTATAATAGACCTCTTGGCAAATTGTCCGGCGGGCAGAAAAGGCGAGTCGATATCGCTCGCGCCATGATCCACGATCCAAAGCTCTTGATACTAGATGAACCGACCACGGGATTAGACCCTCAAACGCGTCTTTCGGTATGGAACTTGGTGAATTCATTAAGAGCCAAAACGGGAATGACCGTCTTTCTAACGACCCACTATATGGAAGAGGCCGAAAAAGCGACATACGTCGTGATAATGGACAAAGGAAAGATCATCGCAACCGGCACACCGACGGAATTAAAGAATGCCTATTCGAGCGACTACATCCTTTTATATGCTCCTTTAAGCGAAGAAATCAGCGATATTCTCGATAAGGAAAGCGTCAAATATTCCTATAACCGCGATGGAAAATACTACCGAATCCACGTCAAAGACTCGAATGAAGCCATCGCCTTCTTGAAAAACCATGCCGACATCATCAAGGACTTCGAGGTGGAAAAAGGTTCGATGGACGACGTTTTCCTAAACGTAACTGGTATCAAAGCCGCAATCGAGGGGGACAAATGATGGAACAAGTCATAAAGAAAAGTCATAATCAATTGTCCGCGTTCGTGGCTTTGACGAGACGTCATCTCAAAGTCTTCTTCAAGAATATCCCGACCGTCATCTTCACGATGATGGTGCCTTTGACAATCTTTGCCGTTTACCTGGTCTTTTTGCGCCAAGTCCAATTGGGACAAATCCAAAACTTCTATAGCGGTTACTCGTCCTTGTCCCTAGAGATGCAAAACAAAATATCCGCGTTGGCGGATAGTTGGATGATCTCCGGCGTCTTAGGAGTGAGTTGCGTCACTGTATCGATGAATTGCCAATACATCATGGTCAAAGACAAAGAGAACATGCTTAATCGTGATATGATTAGTTCTCCGATAAATCCGAACGTCATAATGTTTAGCTATTTCACCTTCAACATAATCGTGACGTTCTTAATTAACCTATTGGTTTTCTTTATCTCCCTAATCGTCCTCGTTTGCTATGGCGCATATCTGATATCCATTTTGGATTTCTTCGCGCTCATCGGCGTTTTGCTCTATAGCACGATAACCTCGGCCCTTTTCTCTTTCCTAATTGCTAGCTTTGTGAACACCGAAGCGGTCATGTCCCCAATCATCGCCATATGCTGCGCGGCCATCGGCTTCCTTATCGGTGCCTATTTGCCAAACAACATGATGCCCTCTTACATAAATAACCTTACCGGCTTCTTCCCCGGCACCTATAGCGTGGGCCTCTTCAGAAACTTCTTGATGCATGGCCAAGTCGAACAGATATTGGCTAGCGAGGCGATCTCCGATTCCAGCTCGCTCATATCGGCGTTAGGCGAGCAATTCGACATCTTCCAAAACGAAGCCGGCGGAGTCTATGTCTCCGTTTCCTTCTTCGGGCTTCCGATCAATTCTGGGAATATGGTTCTCGCAATGTTCATCTTCATCGTCATTTTCTTAGTCGCCGACCTCATCGTCTTGCACTTCAAAAAATTCTGCGCGTTGAATAAAACTGCGCTAAAGAAAGTCAAAAAAGAAATCGAAGAGAAAATAGAAGAAAACGATTAGCATCAATCCGAACGTCTCTAAATAAACGATTAAAGAACAAGGCTTCGATGTCACAAACGTTTTTTAGGAATTTTCGACGTCGCCGAGAAGCCAGTCGAGCGCATTGATCCTTCTTATTCCGCCATAATCTATTTCCGGATCCTCGTCCATGGTCAGAATGAATTTCGGATAATGGTCATTTATGTTTCGCAAAGGCTTTAATTCCCTTTCCAGCGTTTTAGGGTCTCTAACCGTCATCGAAACTTGGAAATATGCGGTTTTTTTGTTATTCGTCGCAACGAAATCAACTTCCATATCATCGCTTTTGCCAACATAGACATCATAGCCTCTACGCAACAATTCCAAATATACGACGTTTTCCAAGATATGCCCGACGTCTATCGAACGAAAACCCAGCAATGCGTATCTTAAACCGATATCAACCACATAGTATTTCTCTAAGGTTTTTAAATATTGTTTCCCCTTTATGTTATAGCGAT
Organism: bacterium; assembly: GCA_963616935.1. Classification (GTDB taxonomy): domain Bacteria; phylum Bacillota_I; class Bacilli_A; order RFN20; family CAG-826; genus UBA4951. The sequence goes on from CAVEMS010000004.1 coordinate 74,444, forward strand.
TCACTTTATACAGAATAAAGCTTTCGGTCAGCCCGCTTATGAATTTCTCAACGGTTTTCACATCGATTTTCCTTCCATCGGAAGTCATCGCGTCGGCTATCCTCTTGGTGGACAAGGGACTTCCGATATTATCGAACATAAACCTGGTGACGCTTTCGAACATGGGGATATCAGATATTTTCTTTCTGGTAACGATGTCCTTCACGATAACAGTATTGTAAATGGCATCGAGATACGACTTGATTTCGGCCGTTTGGTTTCTTAATTCGAGCGTATAAGGGAAAGAACTGTTTTCGATATAGTCAATATACTTCCTCGAAAGGTCTTTTTTGTCGCCTGTCGTCGAAACATATTCTGCGAAAGAAAGGGGAAGCATCGAGATTTCGACATATCGACCCGACAAAAGCGTCGCTATCTCACCTGAGAGCATATAGGCATTCGAGCCGGTAATATAAATATCGACGTTATTTCTTATGAACAAACTATCAATGACCCTCGGAAAATCCTCTACATGCTGGATTTCATCGAGAAATATGTAGTTTTGCCCATCGAGCGCTAGTCTACTTTTTATGTAATCATGTAGCCTATCAGGCTTTCGCAAATCGTAAAAATCATAATCTTCGAAATTGACGGAAATTATGTTTTTTTCGTTAACGCCAGACCGCAACAGATAATCTTTAAAAATCTCCATCATAGTGGATTTTCCGCATCTTCTTACCCCGGTAATCACTTTTATGATTTTTTTATCCTTGAGCGAGATCAATTTATCCAAATACTCTTTTCTTTTTATAACCATGAATCTCTCCTATGAGGCTAAGTGTATTTCATACAATAACTTTATATTTGTCAATACTTTTTGGAATCAAATCCAAAAACTTGTCATTTTCAGATACTTTTTGGAATCAAATCCAAAAACTTTTGATGCGGCAGCAATCTCGTTTTGGCCGTTCCTCGGATCAAAGGACACGAAAAAAGGCATCCGATTCCAATCTTATTTTCGTTTCGTTATCTATTCTTCGAATTCCTTATCATATTTATATAAGAAGGGATGGCCGACTCGAAGTCTGGCCCATATAAAAGTCCGTTTTTCCCGTTCGCATTAGTTATTCCGATTGCCTCATGCACGTAATCGTGAGCGGTTTGAATAGCGGTTTCAAAAGACAGATCATTAGACAAAGCGCCGACAAAGGCGCTGGCGAAAAGGTCTCCCGTGCCATGGAAGCGCCCAGGATGACATGGGGTTTTGTACGATCCGGATACGTCTTCGTCTATATACCTATCCTCTATTTCCCCATTCTCGTTTTCTAGTCCGCTTACGATGACTTTCCTAGGCCCTAACGAAGAGATGTCGCTTAATAGTTTTTCGCAAAAGCAATATGGGATGCCTTTCGTTTCCTTAGGGAAAGGGAGAGAGGCGAGCAAACACGCTTCGGTGAGATTCGGGATTGCGATATCAGAAATCTGAATAAGTTTCCTCATCCATTCGACGTGTTCGCTAGAAAACCCCGGATAGAGTTTTCCATTATCCGCCATCGCTGGATCAACTATCACAATGGTGTTTTCCTTCTTGAATCGCTTAATGATATCGATGACAATCGGGATTTGCTTAGTTGACAAATAGCCGGTGTAGATATAGTCGAAACTATCACAATACCCCTTCCATTTCTCGACTGTTTTCATCATTTCGTCGGTAAGATCGTGGAAGGTCCAAGACGGGAAAGCCGTATGATTCGATAGGACGGCCGTAGGGATGGCGACGGTTTCAAGCCCAGCCGCGCTTAAAGTCGGGATGGCGACGGTCAAGGAACAACGACCAAAACAACTGAAATCCTGAATGGTGAGAACTCTTTTTTCCATTTTACTCATTCCCTTTCTTAACCATTTGATAGGTGCTATAGATGACGTCCAATATGTTCGCGTATCCGAATGTCTTCTTATAGACGATATTCGTCTCGCGGATCATGCTTAGGTTTTCAATCGGAAGCGCGACTATCTTATTCTTTTTTATTTCGTCTAGACAAGCGCTTCGAGCGAGAATCGATATCCCGAGGTTTTGTCTGACTAGCGTCTTGATGGTATCGATGTTATCGACTTCGAGGATGATGTTGAAGTCGCTTGCCGATTGGTTTATCGACACCAAAGTGCTTTCGAATTGCATGCGGGTCGCGCTGTCAGGGAGGCGAAGAATCATCTTCTCCCTCTTCAGATCCTCGACCGTTAAAGCGGATTTCTTCGCAAGTTCGTTCTCTTTGGATAAGATGCAAACGAGCGAATCGGTATCTAAAAGCAAGGAATTGAATCGCTCAGGATTGGCCCGGTCTTCCAAAATCGCCATATCGATCTCGTAATTGTCCAACATTTCATAAAGTTTTTTTATGGTTTCAGTAATAACCGTTATGTTCATATTCTCCATAAGGGTGCTTACTTTAGCTAGTACCGTCATCATGATGTTGCTTTCCGATGTATGAGTTATGCCGATCCTTAAATTCGTGATGTGATGTTCCTTATCGCTTACGGATGAGGTCATTTTGCTATATATGCCGATTATCTTTTTTGCGAAATCCACCGCAATTCGGCCTTCTTCCGTCAAAATAACGTCATTTCTGTTACGAATTACGAGCTTTGCTTTCAATTCGTTCTCCAGCTGTTGGATATGATGCGACACCGCCGGTTGAGTCAAGGAAAGGGCTTCGGCGGTTTTGGTGAAGCTCTTTTTCTCACTTAGCGTCACTAACGTTATCAGTTTGCTGTCTATCATAGGTGATCTCCTATAAATAATTTTTATCGTTATTAACAAAACAATAATAAATGGTTATTATTAATTCGTCTAGACTAATGGATACGCCGAAAAAGATTCTTTTTCGACGAAGCAAGAAAGGAGAGAAGCATGAAATCGATTTACGAAGTCCTAAACATCACTTCCGACGTCAGTATCGCCATCATTTCGATCGCCATCATGCTTTTCGCCGGTTTCTTGTTGACCAGAATCACCAAACTTCTCCGTTTGCCTAACGTAACCGCTTATATCATCGCGGGCATTATCATCGGACCCTATTGCTTGAAACTCGTCCCCGACAGTTTCGTCGAAGGAAGTTCCTTCTTGGCTGATATTGCCTTGGCGTTCATCGCCTTTAGCACCGGCGAATTCTTCCATTTGGGAGCCCTAAAGAAAAACGGCATCAAATCCTTTGTCATAACCCTCTTTGAAGCGGTTTTGACGAGCCTTTTGGTGTTTTTCATCTCCTATTTCGCGCTCAAACTCGATCTCGCCTTCGCGCTTATCTTAAGCACTTTGGCGGCCACCACCGCCAGCGCATCGACCTTGATGACGATCAGGCAAACCGGAGCAAAAGGAGATTTCGTCGATACGTTGTTACTTGTCATAGCCATCGACAATGTCATCGGCTTAATCGCCTATAGTATCACGATATCTATCGCCACCGCCTCTTCTAGCGGGGCCCTCGACGCCATAAGCATCCTTAAGCCAATAGGCCTTAACCTAGCGGGTCTTCTTGTTGGCGGTCTCTTTGGATTCCTGATGAAACTATTGATGCCAAAGAAACGCTCGACCGATAACCGTCTTATCATCTCGATTGCCGTCCTCTTCGCCTTTTGTGGGTTATGCTCCCTTTTCGATGTCTCACCTCTCCTTGGCTGCATGGCCATGAGCACCGTATATATCAACGTCACCAACGACGACAAGATCTTCAAACAACTCAATTACTTCTCCCCTCCGATACTGCTCCTTTTCTTCGTGCGTTCCGGAGTCTCTTTCGATTTAGGCGCCCTCTTCTCTTCTTCAAGCGTTGGCGCCACCCCGATATTCGTCATCAGCATCGTCTATTTCTTCGTAAGAATCGCCGGCAAATACGGCGGGGCTTATTTGGGGTCGTTAGTCACTAAGAAAAAGAAAGAAGTACGAAATTACCTCGGTTTCGCCCTCGTCCCTCAAGCGGGCGTCGCGATTGGATTGGCCGCATTAGGGGCGAGAAGCATCGGTGGAAGCGAAGGAGCGGCGCTAAATACGATAATCCTAGCAACTAGCATCCTCTATGAGTTAGTCGGACCGGCGTTAGCGAAAATGTCGCTATATCTATCAAAATCATATGCGAACAACGAAGAAACGAACGCTCAAGAAACAGTCAAAACGACCGAGGAAGAGAAAGCGAAGGAAAGGATAAACGCTTTGATAAGCGAGATAAAAGAGATACAGGAAACGATGCCAGAACGTGGCAACAGCGTGATGTCCGATGAAGAAAAAGCCTTCATCGAAGCCAGCGAAGACCTCTATTATGGCGGAGTGAACAATCAAAAATATCGAAAGATGTAAAGGAGAGAAATATGGCAAACATCGTAATTTTCGAAGATCCGTTGGCGAAGCTCTTAGGCGATTGGTCGATATCTTTAGACATTTATTCAGTCGTCTTCAGGCTGGCGTTAGCAGTTTTGGCCGGAGCGATCATTGGCTGCGAAAGATCCAACAAACGGCATTCGGCCGGATTAAGGACATTCATTCTAATCACATTATTAGGAAGCGTCGCGATGATGTTAGATCTAGCGATTGTCGGCGATTCCTCGACTCCCCTATATCTCTTTAGCGCCGCCTCGATCCTTGGCACCGTCGTCGTAAGCGGAAACTCCATCCTCTTTAATGCCAAGAAGCAGATCAAAGGCCTCACCACTTCCGTTGGCCTATGGGTTTGCCTATTGCTAGGGCTTGTGATCGGCATCGGATTCTATCTCATCGCTTTAATTCTTTTGGCATTGCTTTTGGCGATTTTAATGCTCTTCCCATTCATCGAAATAGCGCTCAAAAACCGCTCAAACCACTTCGAAATCCATTTGGAATTAACGGAAAAGGCGAAACTCCAGGACTTCATCTACACCCTTAGGAAATTATCCATAAGCGTCGATGAGCTTGAAATCAATAGCGCATACATCGGATCCGGTTTAAGCGTGTACACAATCGCATTGACTCTCGAAGGAAAAGAAAACAAATTGACGCATAAAGAAATAATAACAGCCCTTTCGTCCTTGCCTTATGTGTCATTCGTCAACGAAATCTGATATTCGACGCAATAGCAGCAGTTTCGTTTCGCAAAATAACTGCGTTCATAGATAAAACGAAAAAGCCTCGTCACAAATGATTAGAATTTGGTGAATTTTATTTTTTTAGAACCATAATGTTGGATATTTTTAATGAAATTTCTACGTTTTTCGATGCGTTCACTCTAAATTCGGAGCGACTTTTGTGTTTTTTTTCAAATAAAACCCAAAGAAAAAAACCATCCTTCTCCTTTCGATTTAGCTAGAAACAATTGCCCGATAACAACACTTTATCGACTCATTCTTGAAACTTCCTTTCCTGATTCTAAAATTGATTTGCTTTCAAAAGGAGAAACTATGAAAAAAGATTTTAAGAATCTGGAACCGAAAGATAATTTCTACCAAACCTCGCTATTTTTCCCAATGCCAGTCGTCATGGTCGGCACCTTGACGGAAAGTGGGAAAACGACTTTGGGCCCCTATTCCCTATTGGCCCCTTATTACATCGCCGGAAAAGGATATTACGCTTTCTTGCTCGAATGCCGCAATTCATCGAATACCGCACAAAATATCCTAAGAACCGGCAAGTGCACGATCAATTTCATACCCGACGACAAGAAGCTTTTCAAAGAAGCGGTCAGGATGGGATGGCCCGGAGACTTACCAGAAGAAAAAATGAAGGGATGCCTATTCCATTTGGAAGATTCTCAATCGAAGGATTTGGATCCTAATGGCGAATACCCTCAAATAGTGTCCGAGTCCTTCCAAGTCGTCGAATGCACTTGGATGAGAGAGCTCGACAATGCGAAAGACGACAAGCCTGGAGAATTGAATGGCTATGAAGGCCCATATCACGACTTTAACGGCATCACCTCCAAGTTCGGCGCGCACTTCATATTAAGAATCGACCACATCGACATGAAGGAGAAATATTGGAATTCCATCGTCAATGGCGTGAACTCACACAATTTTCCACCCGTCCCCGTCGATTATGGATATCGCGACAGCAAGAACTTCTGGTGCTCCAAATTCAAGCGCCCGAGGCCAGAATTGCTCCCAATGCGTCAAACAAGCGTCTCCAGCGTGCGTTACGCCGCGGAACGCCTTCAAACGGACGTCAAATTCACCGACGACGCCCTCGAAAAGCTCGTTAAAGTCCCACGCGTCTTCTTACCTCTCGTCCTAAAGGGCTGCGTCAAATGGGCGGAAGAGAATAACGTCAAGACGATCACCGCCAAAGAGATGGACATAATCAACGACAAAAGGGCGAAGGAAAAACAAAAGTAGTCAATCGACAAAATAACAGATAACGGCTCACTGCACGTGGGCCGTTATTTCGTTTTCAAAACCCTTTCGGACGCATTGTCTCGCCGCTTACGTTCACCAACGTGTCGCCGCTTATATAATCAAGCTTTACGAAACGGCCCAAAACACATCGAGAAAAGCAAATAATCATTGAAAAAATGCAAAGTTCACACATTATATGTTGGTATGAAGAAAACAAAAATTATCTTACTCGCTTTAGCGGCATCTATATTGCCTTCTTGCGGCAATAACGACGGCATTCAAAAGGACAGCCTTCCCGAAGATTACGCGAATTCCGTCAAAAGCTATCTCAAAGCGCTTAAAAACATCCATAACTACACCGTCAAGGAAACGGTGTCTTCCTCCAAAGCGACCTCTTCGAACTATGCTGAGATCAAATTCGACAGAACCAACTACTTCTATTCCTTTGGCGCGAGTTCCTATGGGTACATAGAATCGAAAGACGGCGTCTATCCGATCAACGCAAACGGCGATTCTTTAATCGGCGGAGAAATATATCGCGACGACGAAGGGAAGGCCTACTCATCATTATGGGGCAACGATTTCTTCGTGAGCTTCGCCGATTTCATCGACGAACAAATCGATTCGATGGAAGACGGGAAGGATCTTATCGCCGTGAAGGGAAAGAACAATAAGCTCAAATTGCTCTCGATGTTTGGTTTGAATTCGTCCTACTACACAAGCATCATTGCGATGGAAGCGAGCGTTAATGACGATAGCGACTTGGAGTTTAACGTCAGGGTAAACGACGTAAGCTCAGGCGCCACCATATATGTGAATGCGATAGTGACTGATTTACTCACCACCGAAAGTGAGGAAGTCTCTGATTTCTTATCCAATGGCGGCACCCATTACGTTATCGATAGCGACTTCGCGAAAGCGAGAACCCTAATGAAGGGCAACAACTACACCCACGACTACTATGACGAAGACGGTAATGGCGTCGTCGGAACGGAATATTTCAACGAGAATTACTATTTCGGGTACTGGGACCCTTCTTATTCCGCCAAAATGGCTTTGGAAGGGCAAATCCTCTATAGCCAGGGATTAGTCGGAATAGATCATAAGAAAACAGCTGAAGGGGTTCTTTTAAACGGCTGCTACCTAGTCACCATAAGCGGCAATCAATTCACTGTGAACCTTTCCTTCCCATATAACGAAAATCCTTCGGTCCCAACCGCCTATCACTACCCAAGCTTCCTCTCATTATGGAGCAATCCGGAATTCTTTGTCGCCACCGAGGCGCCAGAAGGGCTAGACGCATATTACGTAACCAACGATTCGATCATCTTGGATGATTTCGTAAGCAACTTCAGCATGGAATCGATGGTCGCAAGCGTGTCGCTTAAAAACCTCTATATCGGCTGGCACGATATCGATGCCAAGGAAGGTAACGAAAGATTCATCCGTTTCGCTTTGGAGACAAGCGGCGGAGACGTGATATACGACTTCCATAACTTCGGCACGACGAAGATACCAGGAATCGACGCATTCCTTGGAACGCTCCTCGATCAATAGCCAACAAACCATCAAAGAACGTGCGAACCACGTTCTTTTTTTTAATCCCAAACATTTTGAGAAAGAAAAAAGAGACCGGATAGCCGATCTCTTTTAGTCGTCTTATCGTCTTTTAGGCATCCATCGTGAACCACTCGTACTCAACGACGTCGTTTTCCTCTTCCGGATAGCCGATTAAGTAGTTGGTTTCCACGTCGTCTTGGCCGGACCAAGTCTCCTCAGTCGCCCATAAGCCAATCAAACCGTAGTCTTCTAAGGTCGTACCGCCGATTGAGAAGCTAACCATGGCCCCATCCGTCGAATAACTGTTTCCAGCATCCAAGAGGCTGATGCTCATCGCGCCATTATCGCCAAGGGAATAGTTGTAATAGAAGTTATAGACGCTATCACTTGCGGTCAAAGTCAACGTGCCCTTCTTATACATCATGCCATTGTATTCTTTGCCGTTTTCCGAGGTGAAGCTAAGTTTGGCGGCGACGAAAGTACCATCCATATAGCGAGGATCGGTGTCCTCGACGTCACTATAGTTATGAGCGGTCCAGGTCGTTCCTTCGATTGAGGAAGGTAATAACGAGGCAGTGCCCGGATTGATGGTCAAAGCGATCGCGCTATTGACCTCCGAGTTCCGTTTGTCGGTGACGGTGATGGTCTCGCTAAGAATCGTATCGGTCGTGACTTTCGAAGCGTCGATCGTCAATACGAAAGCCGGATATGATCTAATCGTCCAAGGGGTGGCCGTGACTTGTTCGCTAAGAGAAAGGGTAATATTCGGATTGCTACAAGAGACAACGGGTTTCGCGACGCATTTATGATTTTCGTTACCACGTTTGGAGCCCCATAAGTAGACTTTGATTATACGGCCCGCTTTCATGTTTATTTTGCTAGAAGTGACATCATCGTCGCTTTGGTTTCCATACGCCCAAGCGTAGTAATCAGTCGGTGTCGGGGCTTCGTCTACCGTGACGCTAACTTTGGTGGTGACGTCATTGGTCGTGTGGTTGCCGATCGTCACTTCCGTCGTTCCTTCGTCAACGGCAATCCATTGATACGTATTGGTCGTGTCCGTCGAGACGACATTAGGATCGTCAGAAGAGATAATGCCATATTGCCAGCTATCTAACGCCGTGCTCGGCAGATAATCGTAGTTCAAGACGGAGGTATAGCCAATGGCCGTATCATCCTCTATCGTCTCCAAGCTCGGATCGCGACGCGCTTCGTCAAGCACCTCGGCATATTGGACGTGGCCTTCCTCTTTCGTCTTATCCTTCTTCGATTTGACGGTGAGATTAGAGATCGAGGAGATGAAATATGGCGTCGTGTCAAAAGAAATGGCGTCCGTTAAAGCGGCCCCATAGCCATAGGAGACACTGCTGCTGCGTTTGATGGTTCCTTCCATGCCGGTTTTAATGCTGCCGCCATTATTGGTGTCGTTGTTATTGAAATTCCAATTCTCCTTCGTGAAGTGAGTTTCTAAGAAAGTGACGCTAGAAAGAGTGCCGTCGGCGTTAAAGACAATAGTCGTGTCATATTGATAACGGGTTTCGACGGAGCTTGAATCGGAATAGTTCTTCCAAGCGTAGATCGTGACCTTATATCCGCCATCCTCAGTAGTCTCAGGCGTAAAGACTCTATTACAGGCTTTGGTCTCGTCTTCGATGGAGTAACCGACATAATAACCATATTGGATCTCGCTATTGATGCTTGCGATTTCGTGCGATGGGGTGATCATATCGTGCTCAGCGTCGAAGTGGGTTTTCTCATAATGCGAATTATTGACCTCGTCGACGATAGAGTATTTGGCGGAGAATTTCGTCTTGTCTTGTGTCTTGGTCCTATCGTAATAGGTGACGGTATTGTCAAGTATGTCATCGGAATACTTGCCGGTTTCGATATATTCGTCGACGACTGTATAGACGTTGTCTTTGATGGCCTTATAGACTTTGCTTTCTTTGTTGGTGCTATAATTGGTGACCGTCGCCAAAGATCCGTCCTCATGTAGATCCCAATTGTAGTTTATCTGCCTAAGGGAATCGCGATAGGAAACGTGATTGACGTTTCTAACATTAAAGGTTCCGGTATCGAGGACGTTACGTCCGGCATAGGAGCCGCAGAAATAGCTATTAAGCTCGCTTGCGGTGCTAGGAGCCTTCAAGATCCCGGTCCTATAGATGACGATCGGCTTCTCTTTCGAAGCGTCGAAGGTGATCTCATAGGTGGCATTCCCACCGACGGTTATATTCGAATTCTTGGAGCCAGGTTGAAGGATATCGCCATAAGAACGATTCAAGTCAATCGCCATGAAATCGTATTCTTTGCCGCCGGCAACAAGCAAAAAGCTAACGTTATTTTGAGCGGTGAAGTTGCCTTTATAGGTGCCATCGTCTTGCACATCTAAAGATGCCGCGACATCGCCGTTTATAACGACATCGCCTTCAATGCTTAAAGTAGCCGTTATCGCCACCGCTTTATCGCCCATGACGAAGGTGTAGGTCGTGTCGTTGACTTTCATGCAAGGCGTGCCATTCGCGAATAAGCCCGTTAACGTGTACTTTTCCTCTAGTTTCACAGTGATCGTGACCGTCTCGCCTTTAGCAGCCGTCGTCTTATCGAAAGTAAGGGTTATGGCGTCCGAAGTGCGGTCGATGACGGCATAAGTCGTGGCAGGACGGCTCGAGGAGTTTCCTCCTTCGCCGCCTTGATTTCCACCATTATCGTTTCCTTCGCCGCAAGCGGACAAAAGAGTCATCGTGGCGAGGACAAGCAATGATTTCTTGATTATCTGTTTCATGATTTTCTATCCTTTCTATGATTATTCTTCTTCTATCGGATTGAATATCCCGACGAAAGAAATATTTGAATGAAGATGGAGAATGTCGCCGGTGTTCCAAACGGCGAAATAATCCAAGACGAGATCGGAGACCTTCCAATTCGAGATCTTATAGATATACCAATTGTCGTGGTCTTCCGCTATATCGTCATAAGTCGGATCGTAGCTATAGGTGAAGCTTTCGTTCTTGAACGTGACGCCACCGGATTCGGTACCGCTTATATAACCGGTTCCATCGTCCATGAAGACCATGCTCACCGTGCCAAAGGTCGAGGAATAGTTGACATCGGTCATATAATGATCGACCTTATATAACTTTTCGGTCGCTTCCTCTTCCGATAGCTTCTTTTTGACCGTCACGACCTTCCGATAATGGATGATCGTGTCACCATCTTCGATTATCAGATGGCTTTGCCCCTGCTTATGGGTCTTTAAGGTCCATATCGTCTTCGATTCGTTCGTTTCAACGGTCAAGACGTTCGGATTATCCGTATAGACGTTGATCACATCCGTCGGGTTATCCGTCAAAGAGAAGGTGATTGGGTATGACGAATGCCCGGCCAAAGGAATCCCTAAGCTTATTTCGTTTAGGAAGCCTGAGGCGGAGGCAATAATTCCGCTTGAGCAATCCTCCAATTCCTCGATCACTGTATGATCGACGTCATCGATGGTCGGTAAACCGTTCGTCTCGCCGCATCCGGCCAGTAGGCATAAGCCAGTCAATAATAGTAACAGTTGTTTTTTCACGTTTTACCTCCTTAAGCCACTAGCGAGAAGACGGTGTTTTTGAAGTAGGCGCCGTTAACGCCGCCGTTGGCGGTAAATTTATCGGTGGTGGCATTATAAACCAAAGTCACCGTGAAACCATTTTTATTGGCCGCATCGTAGAATTTGGTCTCAATGGTAGTTCCATTGCTCACCGCATATTCGATATTGTTAGTCTTATAGTTTCCACCGTAAGCGCAATTGAGGTCAAATTTGGCTTCATCACTATGGAATGTCACCGTATATACTCCAGTGTCATCGTCATCGTTAGCTCCCCATTTGGCCGTTCCTTTATAAGACTTGCCATACCACGCCGGAACGCTCACCCCTTCTTCCTTCGTGACGGTGAAGGTCTTGTTATCGACGTCTATCGTCACGTTGATGGTTTTATCGTTACTAGAAAGAATAACGTTTGAACCATCGATCGCATAAGCGTACGTATCGTCGCCATATTTGGCATCCGACAAACCGTTTAGATATAAGGTAGCGCCATCAGCTGACGTATAAGTGCCGTATTCGTCTCCAAGAGCGACCCTATTCCCGGCACCGCCGTTGCCTTGATAGCCGACGCTTACGACGGTTTCGTCTCCGTCTTTGATTCTGAATATCGCTTTCGCATCGGTCGGATAATCGCCTTGGAGCATCTCCGTTACAACGCCGAATTTGATGGTGTTGATCGGAGTGTCGCTGGAAGCGACCCTTCTTTCGATCAAGACGTTCTCTACCAAAGCGTCGTCCTTATAGAAAGAGGCCAACGCATAGTTGACATCGCCTATGGCGAATTGGGTTGATTTAGTCGAATATGTCGCATTAGTGTCGCTAATCTTAAGGCCGACGCTTAAATCGTTGGAAGTTTCAACGCCACCGCCGAAATAGGAATCGAAGACGATGCAGTTATCGTCATAGGCGATGGATGTCGTCGAATACTTTCCATTTTGGCTCGTGGAGATCTTCCCTTCGCCCGTCGAAGCGGTCGCGCTATCGACTAAATATCCGGTTTTCTCGCTTTTGGCGCTCACTTTATAGGTGATTTCGCCAGAACCTGCGATCGTGATCTTCGAATCCTCAGCAAAGGAAGAGACGTCTTTAGCGGATGTTCCACCGAAGACAACGCGCGAATATTCGCCAACGAAGTTATAGTCTTTGTAAGCGGTTAGGTTATATTCGCTGACGGTGATAGTCACGCCATTATCGAGGCTCGGAAGGGTGAAATGATAATAACCATCCTCATAGGAGCTAACGATATTGGTGCTTGAACCACCAGCAGCAGTATAGGTAAGAGATTTGACGGCGTAATCGCTGTCAGAGATGACGGCTTCGACATAAACGACTTTGTAAGGGATATAGGAATCCTTTATTTCCGTAACTTTGTCTTCTTCATATAGCGATAACGTTATGTGCTCCGAATTGTTCACCTTGATTGAAATTGGCGTGCAATCGCAAGAAACTTTGATGCTTGTGGCTTTGGAAGGCATAACGAAGGTAAAGGATGTGGCACCTTTCTCTAAGACGACGCTCTCGCCGTTGACTTCGATGCCGGTTAACTCATATCCGGTAATCGAATCCTTATAGTCGACTTTTATCGTCGCCCCGAATTCGGCGACGTTATAGCTCGTCATCGTCTCCTCCCCATCATCCACGTCGGTCTCGGTGATGGTATCGAGATCCGAATAATCGGATGCCCCGACCTTCATTTGTGTCACTGATTCTATGAATTCTTGGGAGCCGTTAACAGTCACTTTGTATTTCTTCCTAACCGTCGTGACGTTGATGGAAACACCTCTTTTTGGCATCGTGAAGGAATAATCGCCATCAAGGCCTTCGGTTAGGGTAATCGCACTCGTTCCCGATTTCGCCTCTATGCTACCAAGTTCGAAACCATCGAGGACATTCAAAACGAAATGGACCTCGGTTCCCGCTTCCGCTCGAGCCGCTAAGCCGGTTATGGTTGCGCCAGAATCCGCATTTGCGACAATCGAATACGTTTTCGTTTGATCGCTCGAAGAATCGGAATCGATAGGCGATGGATCAACATTCGAGGAAGAGGCATCTCCCCCGTCCGTCGAGCTCGTGCTTTCAGCGCCGTCCGAGGATATGCCAGCATCCGAAGAAGAATCGTTGGTTCCACATCCCGCAAGAACGAGAAGCGAGGATAATGCCATAACGAGAATTTGTTTGTTTTTCTTCATTTTTTCCCTCCTAATCGGTGTCTCATAATACGCGAAGAAGCCGAGGAACTCCTCGGCTAATTCGCTAAATGATTGTTATTTTAAGACGGCGTTTTTGACGAAGGCAGCGTCTAAACCACTATTGCTGCCGCCGTCCTTCGTATACAAGAACGTCACGGTGTCGCCTGCGGCAACGCTAATTGTCACGTCAGTCCAAGTCATCGCGCTATAAGTGCTGGCCGGGCTTTCTCCTTTCGATTTGCCATCAACAATCGTCGTCGTGTTCGAACCGCTTGTGTGAGTGATGTAGATATAGTCATAACCTTTTTCACCAGAGCAAGCCCAAGAGAATGAGAAGGTTCCGGCTTTCGCAAAGGTAAACGTCATAGCGGATTTACCATAAGAGACGCCTTTCTGGCCACTCTTATAGACCTTTCCGTCGCTTTCTGGAGCGTCAGCGTATTCGTTCCAACCAGTGACGCTGGTGCCAGCATCCGTAGGAATCGATGTTCTATCGGAATAACTTCCCGTGCCGCCAGTCATAGAAATTATCTTATTATCCTGCAATTCTTCATGGACGATATCAATGGTAACGGAAGAAACATCGGTTATCCCTTCGCCAGCAACGGCACGGATCCAATAAGTACCGGCCGCAAGCATTTTGGTAACGCCTTCACCGCCGCTCGTAAGCGTCGCTAACGAAGTTGTCGAAGTTTCGCTTGAATATAGCTCAACGGTTGCTTGCCCACCTTCGATAGCGGCGATAGACATCTTGAGATTATCAAACGAAGAAAGAGTGAACTTGCTCCAATACCCACTAGCATTCATCGTGGCGGATATAGAAGACGCATCAGAAGCGAGCGTTCCTAAGTCGGTAGCCACATCGGCCGAAGAACCGACCGTTTTCTTGGCGATACCGAATTTGATGGTGTCGAACGTCGCACTGACGGCAGGAATCTTAAGATTCAAGTAATAGGTCTTGCCGGCTTCGAATACATATTCGGCATAGGCGCTATTTGGCGTGCCAAGCGTTTCGGCATGTGCGGATTTGTCGTCGTCTGTGTTTAGAACCGCCGTCAATGCGCTAGCGCTCGACCCAGTCGAATCGTAGACGTCGTTAATGTCGCTATCCGCGCCAGATGTCGCCGCGACGCCAGCCAAAGTGGCTTGGAAGTACATCTTATAAGTTCCACTCTCGGTTGCGGTGTATTTGAAGTATGTTCGGTAGTTGCCGGTAGCATAAGGCGTCATATCCATGAGTCCATCAGAGCCGAAGGACATCGAATAAGCGGTCTCTGCGCTTTCGCCGGTCTCGGCGGTGTCACTTCTAGAGAATCTAAGAACGGCATCGGCATCGGCCCCGCTTATTTGAATGATGTAATCGGTATCAGCCGTGGTCTTATAGACGATCGTGCCATTTTTAGCACTCTTCAAAGTGCTGCCACTAGCGCTAAGCAAGGAGACGCTTACGCCAGTTCCCGCATTCGAAGTGTCGATTGTCAAGAAGTTAGGGGCATCGGCGGTGAAACGATAGAACCTTCCATCGGTTGTCGAAGCCAAAGTCGTATCGACGTCATAAGCCAACGTGATATCGGCTGGCAAATTGACGGAGTCGCCAGCGACGACTTTGCTGAGATTGAATTCGTAATCAACCCAAGTGACGCCGCTATAACCGCCGGTATATCCAACGAACATCGTGTAATCGCCAGCCGTGAGGGTGATCTCTTTCTTCTTCAAGATCGTGCCATTGGCACTGCTTTCGAAGGTTTGCTTCGTATCGCCAGAAGCATCATAGATGATGACTTTCTGCTTATAGCTGCTAGAGCCGACTCCAGTCGTCAAAGTGAATAACGCGGATTCGTCAGTAACCGTGAACTTATAGAAGGAACCGGCATCATAGCCATTCGTGCCAACCGAGGAATTAATATTGGTAACGGTCTCGCTGTTGCCAATCTCATAATCCAAGGCGCTATTTCTCGAATAACCGGCCGGGGCGGCAGAGATGACGTAATCAGGCTTAGTTCCGTCAATCTTAGAAGATAACGTATTGGTGGTGATTTCGATGTAATAAGTCTTTCCGGCCGTGACATCAAGAGCCATCGATGCCGCTTTGTTTCCTTTGATGTTGCCAAGAGCGGTCGATAGATCGTCTTCGCAATATGCGGAAGCGGATAGCCATTGTGAGCCATCATACTCATTTCTAGCGAGGACCAAGGACGCAGTAGATGAAGCGACATACTTATAAACGATCCTTCTGTCGGTCGAATCGAAGTATGGCGTAACCGCTGTGTCAAGGGTCATCGTTTCAGCGTCCAATGTGCCATCGCAATCGAACGTGAAGAACTTCATCGCCAAAGTGCCGTAATTCGGATAAGTCTCAGCATTGTACGACATCGTCACTTTAAGGTAATAGGTGTCTCCAGGTTTAGCGAAGATGCGCGTAGGACCGCTGCTGCTCGTCGATTTTTGAACAACATTTTCGGTCGATAGCGAATGCCCGCTCGCGGCAGTGACTTTCGTCGTTTTGTCGCTCTCATAGACTTGGATGTTTTGCGACAAGCTAGTCTTAGAAATTGAAGTATCTTTAATGCAGCTATCGGTATCGACTTGGAAATAGTACCAATCGCCATCGGCGCTAAGCCCAGCATCGGTAGGGACGCTGAATTTGATGTATTCGTATTCTTTTCCCGGATATAAGGAGGCGGTGAAATTCTGAGCGCTCGATGGAGTGATTTCGCGCGGATTATCAAGGCTATATCCGGCGCCTGGATTGCCGTAAACGGCGTAAATGTCCAAATCCGAAGTGACTGCCTCATCGAAATCGAACGGGATCATCCCGCCCTCATCGAGGAACCAGCCCTTGAATTCCTTGCCAGAAAGAACCGGACTTCCAGGATTGGAGATAGTGCGATCGTTTCTCGCTTCAATAACGACGTCGCCAGTCGTAGTGCCAAGTTTGCCTTCGCCATAATGGAAAGTGACGGTGTTGTTATAAGAATCGGAGCACCAGGTGTCGAGAGCAAAGAAACCGCTGTTCTTGTTATCTTCGGTCTTTAAGGCCGCCCACTCGCTTTCGGTGCCTTCATATTTGGCTGAGGTTAACGTATTGCTTGCGTTAAAGAAAGCGTTAGGAATCGATTCGACACTCGCATCGACAACGATGTTTTTAGCCCAGAATGAGGCGGCATTGTCGTTAACGAGGTTTGTGGCTTCGTAAACCAGCGTTCCGAGAGCGTAATAACTCGATCCATAATACGCTTCCGCCTCGACGGTCGTAACGCTAGAAGGAATGTTGACTTTCGTTACATTCGGTCGATAGAAGGCCCATTTTTTAAGCGTCGTAATGGTGTTAGGCAAGACAAGATTGCTGATTACGTGCGAAGAAGAGTTGTTAAATCCTCTAGCCCCAATCGTCGTGATCGTTCCATCCTTGACGGCATAGTTGTCGGTCACGGTGAAGTGATATGGCGAAACATAGATCTCGGTGTTGTTGATAAGACTATCGTTGGTTCCCGAGATGTAATATTCGTCGGTGGTGCCATCGAGCTTTTCAAAATTGACGTATTTGTTCTCGCCTTCGATACCTTGGGCATTGATGATGAATTCTTGGCTCACGGTTTCAGTCGAAGTGGCGCTAAATTTCACGATTATCGTGTCGAAATAATGCGCAAGAGGAACGTTACGGAGCGTATAGATGATGTAATAGTTCTTGGTATAAGTCGGTTTATCGCCATTCCAAGAGACATTGGCATCATCGGTAAGTGAGGAATAAACGGCCTCAACGGAGAAAGTCCGTTCTTCTTTGACCGTCTCCTCGCCTTCGGCGGCTGTCGTTTTCTCGCTACGCGGCGCGACCACTTTCGAGGTGACGCTAGCGGATGTCAAATCCTTATAACCATCCACCACCGCGATAATTCTGACGGACATCGAGGATTCCTTCTTATCGAGGATCTGATATCCGAAAGAGGAAGACATATTGACTTTGTTTTCGGCGACGGTCGCTCCCAAAGCGACTTTCTTACCGACTTCATCCGACGTCTCAACAACGTCGTCGATCACACTTTCGTTAGGAGCGGGATCGTCGCTAGGCGAATCGAAATGGCTGCAACCGGTGGCAATAAAGCCGGTAAGCATAGCCAAGGAGAGAATTAATATCTTTTGCTTTTTCATTGTTCATTACCTCCGCGAATTACCATTCTTGATCGACGCCGGAATCGCTACCGCCGGCCCCACCGTTATGGACGTTATGTCCAACGACCGCGACTGGGAAGGCATCGGTTTCTTCAATCGTCACCACCGTGCCGTCTGGTTCGGTCGTGTCTTCGAACGTAAGACTAATGGTCGCGGTTCTATTGACGTAATCATGGGCAACGGCGAATTTGCTAACGGACACCGAAGCTTCGTTAAGACCCAAGAAATAGATGAAGGAAGCGATAGTGCCCAAAGAATTGATGTTACTCGAATCGATATCGACGGAATAGGTGTCGATATGACCTTCTAAGCTACTTCCGACATACTCCAAGACGGAATTCGAAAGAATCGCATCCCAAGATAAGAGGTTGGCTAAATATGATGGCGCCAAAGCGGTTCCCGTCGGGTCCGTCATAGCAGCGTTCTCATATACATATTCATCATCTTCGGCATTATGCGAGAACTGATGGAGCGCTCCTTCAACATTGACGACGCCGCTATCGGCATTTTGACGATAGACGCCTTCATTCTCTATATAGGTGAAAGAATAAGGATCGGTGACCGTTTTTTGGGCCGGTTCTCCAGTCGCATTCGTAACGGTCGTCACTCCATCGGCCGTTTCGACATTCACGATGCCGAATAAAAGGCCATTCGTGCCTACGCCTCCACTTGGAGCATAGAACGCCACTATATACGTCTTTCCGGCCGTAAGAGCGGTTTCCACACATGAATCATATTTATACAAGCAGTAGTTAGTGTCAGCTCCACTCTTCGAGAAATCGTCGTTATAAGTGCCAGATATCGCAGTTGACGAAACGGTTCCGTCTTCCAAGACCTCATAAACATAGTTCAACTTCATGTCTTTCTCGTCCACGTTATTAGTGAAGATTTTATACGTGCCGGTTTTCGTTACGGAGAATTTGACATAATGATTATCTCCATCGCTGACATCAGAGGATGAAAGATGCATCGCCAAAACGCCATCCGGCGGCAAGGTTCCGCTATAAGTCGAAGTGATTGGAGTATCCGCCTTATAGTCGAACGCATCGTCTTTGCTCTTACCACCATGCGTCGCATCGACTAAATGCGAATGAGTGACGCTGGCTTTATAGGAAGCGTGAAGATTCGTGATTTTGCTCGCATCAAGAGACGGATCGCCAGCGACGGTGATGCTCACCGTGTCGGTCACGGAGCCACAGGTTGCGGTTATGGTTGCGTTTCCTTCTCCCATCGCGATTACGGTTCCATCGCTACCGACGGACAAAACGTTGGTGTCCGAAGAGGACCACGCAATCGTGTCGGTCGTATCGGCAGGAGTCGCGGTTGCGCTTAATTTCACGCTATTATGTAACGTCATTGTGCCAACTGAAGATTTGTCAGCGATCGTGACGCTTGTGGCGGCGGCATCGGCTTTAGTGACCCTAATGGTGTAAGTGGCCGTCGATTCGTGTTCGCCATCGTGCAAAACGCAGGTTATCGTCGCTTCGCCTTCGGCTTGGCCGGAGACCGTAGCAGTAGAACCGTTGGTCAATTTCTGAACATTGGCAATATCGGCATTCGAAGAAGTCCAAGTGTACTCGGCAGCCGAGGTCGTATATGACGTCACGGCGGTCAAAACGCAGGAGTCTCCAACGGAAATCTCAGATTTGGTGGCCGCTATATGATTGATAACAGGCGTCGCGTCTCCGCATGTATAGGTGAAGACGATCGAAGTGAAGGAAGTCCCTTCCCCTGTCGCGAATTCGAGTTTGACACGGGAGGCCTTGCCGCTCTTTGAGAGGGCGACGGTCTTATCGCCCGCGCTATCGGCGGCGACGGAAATCGCTTCGATATCTGTTAACGAATCGTCTTGGAAGGAAGCCGTGAGCCCGTTTTTGGAATCCAGCCCTTTGATTTCTATTTGTTTGAAGCCCGTTCCAACGCGGTTATTGGCATCAACCGTTGCACCGGCCAAATCCGAATTATAAATCGAACCGCCGGCGATATTGATCTTGCCATCCGCATAATAGGCTCCGCTGACGGAGAAACCGAGTCCGCAGGCTACGAATGTGCCTGATTTTCTGTCGGTTGATGAGCCGTCACCGCCTAGCGCGGCCCTAATTTCCTCGGCCGTGACGACGAATGAACGGACATTGTCTTCCGACGCCGTGATCCCAAACGGCTTCATCATGCCGTTCGTTCCGATCGCCAAAACGCCAGCTCCGCCAAGCGCAGCTACCGCCAATAGCGACAATACCTTGATCTTCTTTTTCATTTTGTCCTTTCCGCCATCCTTATATTTATATATAAAGAGGCAATGTGCGATTACAAAACCTTAACCACTTCAATTCGCTATATATGAAGAATCAGATTCAAACGAATTCTTTTTTTCCTTCATCATCCGAAATGGGTGGTTAATCAATGACGTTTCAAGTCTTCTATAATTTTATAATCCCACCTTTCATAACATGTGCATTATCCATTACAAATGAAAATCGTCAATCATTATTTTTCAAAACTATGAAATATTTTCATTTTTAGAATCAATCGACCGATTCAATCTAATGTTTTCCTTGTTTAAAAATGAAAAATGCATTGTTTTGCCCGACCATTCGTGAGTATCAAAATAAGATGGAAAGGCCGGCAAAGGGATCTAAATAATTTCATCAACCATGCACGATAATTTCATTAAATGGCAGAAGCGGAATGGCCAGTCCCTCTTGATTGCAAGGGAGTGATGGCGCGTTCAGTCATTTCGCCTATTGACCTTTCTCAAAATGAATTCGTTTATCACCAAAAATTAACCATTTTTTTGGTGATATATTTAATGATAATTCTTCCGTTTCTTGAATGTTGCAGCGCGTGGCACTCACGATTGGCAGTCGCCCAAATCTTCTAATGACATCCCTATGATCACCAATTCGATGAAAAAATTTTTCGATTATTCGAAACTTGCCGAAAGGAATTTCGATAAGGAAATCATCAATTACATCGGTCTCATCCACGAGTTTAAAGGAAGACAGGGCCTTTCCCTGAAGCAAAGGAAAGATGATTTGGACAAACTTATCGAAATATCTAAAGTTCAAAGTACGGAGGCTTCAAACGAAATCGAGGGAATCGTCACAGCCAATCAAAGGCTCAAAGAACTGATGGCAGATAAAACGACCCCTAGGAACAGAAACGAGAAAGAAATTCAAGGATACCGTTAGCCCTTAATATGGTTCACGAGAGTTTCGAATATATTCCAATTAGGCCGAACGCCATTCTTCAACTGCATAAGGAGATGTACCAATTCCTAGACGTTCGATTTGGCGGAAGGTTCAAGGATACGCCTAACGAAGTAGACGCAATATACCCAGACAGCAGAAAGATCACGCTCTTCAAGCCTTTGGAGCCATATGAGACTCCCAAAGCCGTCGAGGCAATCTGCGAAGAATACGACAAGGTAATAAGCAAATACTATATCGATCCGCTGATCGCTATTCCCGTATTCATTCATGATTTCCTTTGCATTCATCCCTTCAATGACGGAAATGGTAGGATGTCTAGGTTGCTTACCACCCTACTTCTATATAGGGGCGGTTATGCCATTGGCAAATGCATTTCTCTTGATAAAAAAATACAGCTAACAAAACTTGATTATTACGATGCCTTACAACAAAGTTCTACGGGTTGGATGGAATCGACTCACGACGACACCCCTTTCATCAAATATCTATTAGGAACAATACTAGCAGCCTATAGGGACTTCGAAGAAAGAGTCGATGTTGTCGGCCATAAAATGTCTGCATTAGGAATGGTCGAGAAAGCCATGAAATCAAAGCTTGGCAAATTCACTAAAAGCGACATCGTGGAGCTATGTCCAGAAATTGGAAGAGGCTCCGTCGAACAATCGCTTAAAATCCTTTGTGAAAGAGACATCATCAAGAAGGAAGGTGTCGGCAGTGCCACTTTCTATCACCTGAAATAACGGCATTTCCTTCAAAACGATTATCGAAACCCATCCATATAGTCCTTTAAGGCTTATTAGACGAAATAAAGTCATAATGGATCGCTTTTACCGATCCTCCACCACATCTATGCAATAAAAAAGGCGATCAACACCGATCGCCCATTCTTTCGATTGGTGCCCCGAGTGAGAGTCGAACTCGCATGGTTTCCCGAACGATTTTGAGTCGTTTGCGTCTACCATTCCGCCATCGGGGCGTTTTGCCTATGCTTCCAAACTTCATCAGGATGGAAGACGGCTTACGAATTATAGGATAAGCACCCAAAACAATCAACTTTAAGTTAGGATCGGCCGTAGATTTGTGAGCGGAGCCACTCAAAACGGCAGATTCTCAAACCAAATAATGACTTTTCGATTTTAGATGCAAAAAACAAAAACTACTATTTGTCGAATATGGCGAACAGTTCTTCGTTGGAATATATTTCCGCGCCATACACTTCTTTCAAATACTTGAGGCCGTATTCGTAATCTTCTTTAGTGAAGGAATTGGTTGCGTCTTTCGCCACCACCACTTTATAACCCAATTGATAAGCATCGGCGGAAGTGTGACGGACGCACATATGAGTGTGTAAACCAGTTAATATTACCGCATTGACCCCAAGCTCGCGGAGAAGAATGTCCAGATCGGTTTGGAAGAAGCCGCTGTAACGGCGTTTAGGAACAACGTAATCAGAGTCACAAGGACCCAATTCTGGAATCACTTCAGCGCCCTTGGTTCCTGCAATCGCATGATCGCCCCAAAGTTCCAATTCCTTATCGATGCCTTTTAGGTGCGCATCGTTACAAAAAATAACTGGCACATTGTGGGCGCGGGCCTCTTTTAGCAATTCGGCCGTAGGTTCAACTATAGCGAGTCCGCGATCGCATTTTAGCGAGCCTGTAACAAAGTCATTAAGCATATCGACGACAAGAATAGCGGTTTTACTTTTTTCAAACATAAAGATTCTCCTTGAGTTCGCTTTGCGACGAAATGATAGCAAAAATATAAATACAATTCTTTATCGTTTTATAAATTGACATTATTTATAAGACTGATTTGAATTTTTCAGTTTTTAAAATTGACATTATTATTTCGACGATTTCATCTTGCTTGTAGTGGCAGCCATCTAGCACATACATCCTTAAAACAGAAAACAAGAAATCAATTAATGAAAATTCTATGAAAACATTTTCATCATCTATTTTCCCACGCCTATCCGGCTTTGTTTTTTTCAAATATGGCAATATGAGGTTTCTAAATTTGCCATTGAAACGGTATCGATCAACTGAGTATGCGGCGTACAAAAGCTTTTTATTCACTTTGGCAAAGGATACCAATGGCTCTATCAAAGTCTCCACATTTGATGCAGAGACCGCCGATATCTCTTTAAAAAGCAAGGATATAGCAGCGTCTTCGATCGCTGAAAATAAGGCATCTAATGACTGATAATGCAGATAAAATGTGGATTTATTGACATCTGCCTTATAACAAACGTCTTCGATCGTTATATATGACATTTTCTCCTCGTTTAGAAGCGCAATGCACGAATCGACGATTGTTTTCTCTGTTTTTACGAATCTTCTGTCGGTTGTTCTCATATTTAAAAATATACCGCATTAACTGATTTTTTAAAATACTTTTGTCTATTAATAGAATAAAGTCTTTTATTTTTTCACTTATTATCATGTTTTTTATTTGATCGCCTCGATCACTCGGACTTGCCGTTCGCAAAACCACAAACCGCATTTAGACGTGACGGCCACAGTGTCTTCCGCATCCAATTCTAGAAAATCGAAACGTTCAGTATCTGCGCTCATTTCGCTAACAGCCATGCGTCGTCAAAACACTAGTCCAAAATCTGCAATTCTGGATATGGAAAATGCAAAAAGCCCGAGTGTATCGGGCTTTGTAATCAAATTCAACGATTCGTTTTTAATCTTTTAACATATTGACTGGGACCACATGAATTCCGTCTTCTGTCGTAAAAGCATCTCCACCGGCCGTCAATATCATGGAAAATGATGGTTCTTTTTGCCCGTTTTCGTGTATTTGGCCTTTCAAAGAATTTAAACGCGCTCTAGCGTATTTAATCTCTTCGGAGCCTCCCATCTTCACTTCTATCAATGCGTAATCACCATTTTTCAAATGCAAAACTACATCGCATTCCAATCCATTTACATCGCGAAAATGTCTAATCTCTCCTCTAAGGAATTGAGCATAGATCGAAAGTTCCTTGACGGCGAAATCCTCGAAAAGGAGGCCAAACGTCCGAGGATCATTCAATAAATCACTGGGCGAAATCCCTAAAGCTCCAGCAGCTATGGAGGTATCAACGAAGTGCCTTGTTGGCGTTGTGATTATTGCGGTTTTGCTCCTAAAATTCGGATTCCACGCCTCGACATCCTCGATGATGTATAAGTCGCGCAGCGCCTGGAGGTATTCGTCTAACGTATCATTGTTTATGTTTCGATCGTCGTGTTTGTTGATGTCATTAATTATTGTTATCTTCCGCGCTTCAGTCGAAACGTTTCTTGCGTAACTCCGCAAAATCATCCGAAAGATATCGGGTTTCTTATTCCTGAATTTTCCATTTTTAGAATTTTCGAAATCAAAGAGAGTCGAATAATAGTTCTCCGTGATTTGAAGCGCTCTTTCACGATTGCCGACAAGCGAAAGAGGCCATCCTCCACGGCATATATAAAAAGCCGTATCCTGCAAATGATATCCTTCATTAATAGCGAAGATCTCTTTTTTCCCAGCAAACAAATCGCTTAAAGAAACAAGACCTTTCGATTCTTTCGTCTCGGACAAGCTCATTGGGCGCATTTTAACGGTAACAATTCGTCCAGCACCCGAATGATAAATGTCGTCCATATCCGCCGGAGTCGAACTGCCGGTAAAGATAAATTGACCGAATTTCTCTTCTCGTCTATCTACCTCAGATCGAACCGCATTCCATAAATCGGGAGCATTTTGCCATTCGTCGATAAGCCGTGGACTCTCTCCCATCAAAATTGCTTCAGGATCCAAATTCGCTAACTGTATTTTCTTTTTCGTATCCAAACAATATTCGCTTTTGGCATATTTTCTGCAAGTTTCCGTTTTACCGCACCATTTTGGCCCAGCTAGAACGACAACACCCGATGTTTCCAAAGCTTTTTCTATATTTTTTTCGATGTATCTGTGCAGGTAATTCATAGTCATCTCCTAGAGATATGCTAACATATTAAAAATAATAAACAATATTTTTCCCCCTGTTTCACGTTAACATTTTCCCCCTGTTTCACGTTAACATTTTCCCCCTGTTTCACGTTAAAAAATCATCCTTACTTTGCTAGAACGACAAATTGAATTCATAAAAATCGTCATTTGGCGTCGAAAAAATGCTAAGCAATCACATATAGAATGCTAACCAAATAAAAAAGCCGGCTTATGCCGGCCATATAGACATATTGGCGCGCCCGAGGCGACTCGAACGCCTGACCCCAACCTTCGGAGGGTTGTACTCTATCCATCTGAGCTACGAGCGCAATTGGTGCGCTGGATGAGGCTCGAACTCACACCCGTTGCCGGACTAGCTCCTGAAACTAGCGCGTATACCAATTCCGCCACCAGCGCACGTAGGCATAATATACTCTAATTCTCGAAGAAATCGAAGATGGCTTTCCAAACTGGTTGATTTTCTTCCGTGGCCTTTTCCAAATCCATTTTCATATCAAGATTTTTCGCCGGATCGTTTAAACCGATCTTTAAGAGATTAGACACATAAGCCTCACTTCCAGTGGTTCTAAAAGGGGAGTGCTTAGAGCCTTCAACGTATAGGAATTCAACCGAAGGATTGCCAAAAAACGCTTTTCTAAGAGGTGAGAAACCCACCTTTAACGGAACGATATCATCTTCTGATCCTTGGATATAGAGCACTTTAACAGATTTGTTTCGCTTGATGGCATTTATGGCGTTTTTGCCGCCGTTTTTGAGGTCGGCAAGGCGAGAAGCAAACCAAAACGCAGGCTTAAAAAAGCTAACAAACTTGGGAAAACGGCATCTAATCAATTCAGGAAAACTGATGTAACCAGATAGCGAGACTATCTTTTCCACGCCATATTCTTTCTTAGCGCTCATCATAGCGGCCCAGCCACCCCAAGAATGGCCGATTGCATAACGTTTCAATCCTTTAACGCATATCTCGTTATCTAAATAAGAAAAGAAGGCCTTTTGATCGTTTGCAGCATGATCCAGCGAACGGATTTCGCTTCCTTGGCTTTCCATTGAGCCCATGTTGTCGTAAGCGTATACCAAATATCCTTCCTCAGCCAATAAGCATATCTCCTTGATATAACTGGCTCTTCCATCGCCTAAGCCATGGAAAAAGATCACGATTGCTTTCGGTTTGACGCCCTTTTTGAAATATTTCGAGCCTGATAATCTCCATTTCCCAGAATAAAAACCGAAACGCTCTTCCGTTATGCCGAAATCATCCGCTCTCCAATAGGGAAAAGCGGGGGAGCCATCGTATCTCTTCCCACATATTTTTCTGATAATCGAATAAACGTATAGCGAAATAAGCATCTTGCCTAACCAAAGATAAGCCTAAAGATGGCGGCAATTGGACGATGGTTCGCCATATGGATGACAAACGCCAATTTGTTCTCTTCTAAGATTGCCGATCGAAGTGGGAAATTCATTCCAACTTCAATAGCCATATCGACCGAAGGGTAATCGGATGCGCAAGCGGTCATTTGCGCAACAAGTTTCTTCTTAAGGTATTTTCCTATCAATGTGCGTTCCAAATCCTTGATCGTGTTATTTCTATGGAATTTCTTTTTCTTTCTTCTGATGTTCTTGGAGACGCTATGATCGAGCAAGACCTCGAATTCATTGTCGCTAATTCTCCAAGCGCCGTTTTGCGGTTTGGAGAAATACCCAGGAAGCAAGAAATGCATGTCTCTTGAATGATGACTTGATACTACCTTCAAAGTCTTAGAAAACGAAATATCCCTGCAATTCAAGCCTATATCAATAGAATAATCGTCGTCATTCACGACCAATTTTTCGGACGTAACGCCATAATGGGCAAATGCCGAATAGGCGAACTCAAAGGTCACGGTCTTGCTCTTCCCAGGGGCCAAAAACACCTTCTCAAAGGCTTTTAGTTCGCGAAGCGCATGAAGCGTTTTCTCGCTTTTCGCGCCGATATAGCATTGGACGACGGTAGCGCCAGAAACCTTGCCAACGTTCTTTACCTTGATGCTTACCTTGACCTTTTGGCCATCGCGAAGCGTCTCTCGTGACACCTTGCCATCGCTAAGAGCGAAATCGGTGTAGCTCAATCCATATCCAAACGGGAAAAGGACATCTCTCTTAGCGCTTAGGTAGTAACGATATCCAACGAAGATGCTTTCCTTATATAGCGACACATCACCTTCGCCTGGGAAGTATAAAGAACTCGGGCAATCGATGTATCTTATCGGCCAGCTTTCCGCTAGATGACCAGAAGGATTGGCTTCGCCCATAATAAGCGATAAAAGAGCTTCGCCTCCCGCTTCGCCAGAAAGATAATCGATCATCAAAGCACGGCATTTCTCGATAAATGGAAGTTCGAGGGCGCTTCCGCACGACAAAACGACGATGATGTTCTTGTTTTGAGCGTAAATCGCTTCGAATAGGCTTACTTGCCTATCGTCTAGGCGCATGTCATGGCGGTCATATCCCTCGCCATCGTCTTGTTGATACGTTCCTAGGAATAGGATGACCGTTTTAGAAGTGCTCGCCAAATCGATCGCATCGACGCGTAAGGCCTCATCGTCGTCTTGGTCTTTTGGATCGTATCCTTTCGCATACGGAAGATCGGCGCCGAACATCTTCGACGCCTCTTGATAAAACGATGTTAGGCGCTTAGGCTTGACTTTTGCGCTCCCAGCTCCGCGATAATGTGGCTCTTTCGCAAACGCACCGATGATGCAGACGTCCTTAAGTTTCTTTAATGGCAATATCCCATCGTTTTTCGCTAAGACAATGCTATTAAGTGCCATCTCTTTGGCGACTTGATGGGCATTAATCGGCTCTATCGGCTCAATCGATCTCTTCTCTTTCGCTTCATCCACCTTTTTCGATAAAGCGGCGATCCTAGTCACTTCCTCATCGAATCTCTTGCGATCGATCTTTCCTTTTTTGATCGCTTTGGCGATGAGTTTCGGACGGGACTTATCGACGCTTGGCATCTCTAAATCCAAGCCTCTTGCGTGAGCCAAAACGGGATCGACGACAGAACACCAATCGCTTATAAGAACGCCATCATATCCCCATTCTTTCCTTAAAACGGTATCGAGCAGCCATTCGTTTTGCGACGCATAGACGCCATTCAAACGATTGTACGAGCACATCACACTCCAAGGATGGCTCTTCTTAATGGCGATTTCAAAGCCCTTGAGGTAAATCTCGCGTAAGGCCCTCATATCGACTTCGCTAGACATCGTGAAGCGGTGATATTCGCAATTGTTGGCGGCAAAATGCTTTAGGCAAGCCCCAACTCCGTAATCCTGTAATCCACTAATGTACGCGGCGCCCATTTCGCCAGACAAAAGAGGGTCCTCGGAGAGATATTCGAAATTCCTTCCGCACAACGGATTTCGCTTGATGTTGATACCGGGCGCCAAAAGGAGATCGGTTCCTTTTTCGATGGCTTCCACCGCTAAAGCGTGACCCATCTTCCTCATTAGTTCCGTATCCCATGAGCATGCGGATAAGCACGGCGCCGGGAAACAAGTCGCCGGAAGGATATCACTATTCATCGCATCGGTTTCCGGCGTCCTAAGACCACACGGCCCATCGTTCATCTTTATCTCGTGGATATCGGATTCTTTGATTCCGTGCGTCCTCCAATAGCCGTTTCCGAAAAGGAGCTTAGCTTGCTTTTTAAGAGGCAATTTGTTGATGGGAACAACTTTTTTCTTTTTGGCCATTTTCTTATTTCTTTTCCTCATCCATCGGGGTTTCGCAGGGTTTTTCCTCTTTTTCATCGCTTATTGCAGGAGGATTCTGTTCGTTATCGTTTTCAGACGTGCCTTCTTCCAACAATCCCGGATGAACGTGAAACCAATGATAGATACCTTGGAATATATAGACGCAGGAAAGATAGACGAAGACGCCACCCATGACGTATTTGAGGATCGAGACATCTTGCGTTATCAAGGAATAGAGATCGTAACCGATCAAAAAGGTGGCCGAGGGAAGAACCAAGATTTTATCCAGCAGGCAATTCTTTTTCTTTCTCTTCGGTGAGCATAATAGCCAAACGAAATCTCCCCAAAGGAGGAAGCCTCCAAAAAGGGTAACCCATCTGAATGCGATGGCTTTCCAATCTTGGATATTGATGATCTCCAAGAGAATCAAGACGCCAAGAACCGCGAAGACGATTCCGAAGACCAAGAGCTCGCCAGAATAGATGAGTTTGGCCTTAGTTAGCTCATCCATCTTCTTTTTTTCATTTTCCATAGGAAAAAGTTTATTACCTTATGGCCCTCGTGTCCATCGTATAGGCGCACGGTTTAAAGCAAAGAGAAAAATCTTTTGCAGCGTAACGGCAAATGCGATTGATCCTATATAGACACTTCCGAAGTCAGGTTTTTCGTGTTGTTGTAATTGTTCGTATCCGTATAGAAGGAGGTGGATATGGCTTTCTTTTCCCTAAGGAAATCGGCAGTCACATCGCGATAGTTATAGATTTCGTGCCCTTCTTTCGATAGGCTTCCGATAACCGTGAATCCTTCATCGAAATAATCATAGGACCTGTTCGAATCTTGATGATAAAGAAGGTAATCGAGAATGGCTATCGTATACGTTTTCGACCCTTCAAACGCGGCTCCACTCACCCTATATATCGGATTATATCCCGCCTCAGTGATCAGATCGTTTCCGGTGACGGTGGCGATATAGATCGCATTATCGAAAGGCACCGATTCATATAGAGAGGAATAGGTCAAAGAACCGCTGGATATATCGCTTCTCGCTTTGTTACACATCGCCAAATCGATCGTATAGCCTTCTTTCTTCGCTTCGGTTGCTATCGCGTGGGCGACGAGTCTAGGAACCCCCACTTTAGACGATAAGTCAGAATCAAGGGTGGCAAGTTCTTCATTTGCCCTTTCTTCTATTGGCTCAGCGTACGAATCGACGACCGCTTTCATATCAGCGTCTTCGCTATAAGATGACGCTTTGAAAGCGATGTTCTCTTTCGTCCTCGATTCGATCGAGCCTCCTTTGATGGTTATTTTGACATTCGATACGTATGTTCCATACGATTTGCCTTGGATATATGGCACTTCGTTATAGAAGGTTTCCTCTAAGCTATGGGTGTGAGCGCAAAACACCGCATCGACGCTTGAGGATATCTCTTCCGTCATGACGTCGCTTTGGCCGGTATGGGCGCTTAAAACGACGATATCGCAGCCCTTTTCATTACGAAGCGTCTCACTATAAGAGGCGACGATAGGAGAAGGATCTTTGAAACCGATGGTGACGACGTTAGAACTCGTTATGGAAGTTATCTGATTTTTGCCGATGATGCCGATTATTCCAACGCGAAGGCCATTGTCCAAGTCCTTAATCGTATATGGATCCACGAGTTCGCTTGCGAAATCGCCGAACTCTTTCTTATCTTGATCCCAATGGTATATGTTCGCGCCCAAAAACGGGGTTTCAGTCGATTCCTTGTTTTCGATTATGTGATTTAGTCCCCAATCGAATTCGTGATTCCCTAAGGTAAAGCAGTCGAAACCGATTTTATCGAAAGAACTGGTGAGCAATTTGCCATAATTCGTATTGCTTAGCATGCTTCCCTGCCACATGTCGCCGGAATTGATGAAAACGGTGTTGTCGCTCTTTTTGCCTTTGAAGAATGTCGTAAGCGAGGAAATCTTGTCGGTTTCGCCATGGAAATCGTTTATCGCATAGAAATCGACGGTTTTGGAGACGCTTGGATCAACGAGCTTCAAATCGCTTGAAGAGCTGATTCTAAATGCCCAATTTTCGTTATAACTAACCAAATTGCCATAGGATTTGAAATAAGCGGACGAGGAAGCCGAAGTAAGTTTCTTAGCGATGGCGTTCGTCTCATCTTTCGTTCCGGCGTCAATCAAAATCGGATAGAAAGAGGAACCCGAATAGTCTTTGGACGAATATAGCAAGGAACCGTCTTCCGAAGTAATCGGATAGGTATAGCCGCTATAAAGATCGCCAATCGTGAATTTGAGCGCATAGGCATATCGCCCATTCAAATAATAGTCTTCGGTCGTTACCCCATTAAGTTCAAACGCCGAAACGCGACCATACGAATTCTCGCCATAAGAAGAAACGACGGGATCGGTGACCCAATAATCGTTGCCGCTAGTAGAAAGAGTCCCGTCAATAGAAACGTAGTCACCGACGTTAATGGTTTCGTCTCCCGAATAATCTTCGACTCTCAAACAAGTCCTCTCATGGGTGTTAGGACTAAGCCTTTCAACGTAAAAGGAGCGGGTTTCGTCATGGTTTTTTATGATTTTCGTTATCGTTCCGGTAGTTTTTCTAGAGACCTTTTCGGCGGAGTTTTTCCCTAAATCGACGAATTCCCTTAGCTCGATTTCGTTTTCCTTCAAAACGCAGGGATCTAGCGTTCCGCTTGCATTGAACATAAGAGGGTTGACGGCTTTGGCAACGACAAAAGACGAAGCGGCGACCATGAAAAACGATGCAGCTATTATGAGTGGTTTTGCCTTATTATTCATTTAGAATGAAACCTCGCTAAAAATATACATAATCAAGGCTTTAAGAACAATAAATATCGATGGCGTCCAATTCTCGATATACAGCCGATCAAAAGAACAAAAAAACGGGCCAAGCCCGTTGTTTTTAGATTTGGTGGAGCGTAAGAGGATCGAACTCTCGACCTCCTCCATGCCATGGAGGCGCTCTCCCAGCTGAGCTAACGCCCCAAATCCTGCGCTTTAAGCGCACGCATAAGCATAGGAGCCAACTTAATGTTTGTCAACACTTTCTTTTAGTTCTGGAATGCCTCTATCAAGCGTTTCGATAGGCATCGGATCATGTTTGAGCACGAGTTTCAACAAGATTGGCGTCAAGAAACTCGAGATCAATATCAAAGCCAAGGTGTAAACCATTATCTGCGGATCCACTAGCCCGGCATCAATGCCTTTTTGCGCGCAGACGATAAGGACTTCCGCCCTCGCCATCATGCCAATGCCGATAGCCAAGGAATGGCGACCGCCAAAATGGGTTATTAGACCGCCGGCACCTGCTCCGACGATTTTCCCCAATAGTCCAAGCACCACCCAAATAATTCCGAATATCATAAACTCCCAAGTGAACGAGGAACTTCCTTGGAACATGTTTAAAGCGATGCAAGCGAAGAACACCGGAGCGAAGATGTTATCGCTAATCGTTTCGCTACGATGATCGATGTATTTCTCAGGCGAAGTCCTCGAAAGCATCAAGCCCATTATGAAGGCGCCAGTAATATCGGCGATCGAGAAGAATTCCGCGACATATGACCAAATGAAGCAAGCGGCCAAGGCCAAAATGGTGATGCGGATATGATGAGGATATTTGTTCCCTAAGAAATTGAAGAAGCGTCCAAGCAAATAGGCGAGGCCGATAGAAAGGGCGAAGAAGGCAATCATAAACACGATTATGAGCGTCACCGATACGGCGGCATTTTCGCTTAATCCGGTCGCGTTAAGTATCATTCCGGCGAAAGTGGACGAATCGACGCTTCCAGTGCTGCTAGAAGACAAGGAAATAATCAAAGAAAGCAAAACGATTCCGATGATGTCATCGATTATCGCCGCGCTTATTAAAGCGGTCCCCATTGGTGTGTCCAGGCGATGCAATTCTTTTAATGTGGCCACCGTTATCGAGACGGAGGTGGCACTAAGGATGACGCCGTAATATATTTCGGTATATATAGGCGAGATACCCTCGATATTGAGTCTTCCATCGGTGATTTTATTGAATGAGAAAGCGAGCAAAAAGCCGAATAAAAGAGGAATCAGAACCCCTAACGACGTGATAATCAAAGACTTGACGCCTAGGGAGCGAACTTTCTTTAAATCCGTCTCCAAGCCGGCGCTGAACATGATGAGGATAACGCCGACTTTGGCGAAAAAGGACAATCCGACTTGCGAATAAGAGAAAGACGATTGCAGCCATTCGCTTGGTATGAAAGTCATGCAGCCAACGGCAAGACCGGAAAGAAGCATGCCTATGACTTGGGGTATCTTGAGTTTCGATAAACCAATCGAAAACAGTTTCGCCAAAGCGATTATCAAGCCCAAGAACAAAAGGATCTCAAACGGTTTGTGTGACGATTCGACGGCTGTTAATGACGATAGCTGAACAAAGTTCATTTTCTCTCTTCTTTCAAACGGTGCATTATTATAGGCTTCTAATTAGGACTCGCAAGAAAAAACGATGGGATTGCTCTGTCGCTGTTTCTCTACCCTTTGTAAACTTTTGGTCATTCATCATATCTTTTGGTCATTTGAAATATTTTTGGTCATTTTAAAACACCGAATCAATCCCAGATATGTTCCATTTTACGGCGATTTCGATTCGATTCTGCAGGGATTTTGAGTTTTTTGGAAACATTTAAACATAACGAAAGCAAAGACTTCGTTGACGCTTTAATGCGGAAAAGATGTTTTTATTGATTACGATAGCCGACGAACCAAATATGATTTGTCAGTTCGTGGCCTTCGTGAAATTCATAGATCTGGCGGAAACCAAGAAGAATTTCCTCGTCGACCTGGCAAGTTTCTATAACCTCCGCGAATGAAGAGAAGAACGGAACGCTCAAAGCATCCTAAGGCTCATTAGCCAAGCGATGAGTTTATGAAGTCGTTATACGTTTACACAACAATTTGGGAACCTTCCTTAAGTGGATATGAGGATTAAACATTGGAAAACAATATCTTTGAGAAAAAGAAACATGTTTTCTGACGCAGGATTCTTTCCTCGCTGGTAAAATAGGAAGAGCAAAGCAGGAACTAAGAAAATGACGGAAAATGAAATTAAGGAATTCTTCCTAGCCAACGAATATGGCCATCTCCCCTCCTTTAAGGACGTTGAGGTCTATTATGAGCTAACCGATGAGCACGACGATACGTTAGAAGCTATAAAACGAAAAGATATAAGAATCCATTTCAAAAGAAAGGGCCGTTTCACCTCTTTTGGCTTCGATTTGTTCGTCCCTAAGAACGCCAAAGGAGTTTTCGTCTTCCTTTGCAACCGACCAGTTGGGAACATATCCAAGAAAGAGATCGATCCTAACCGCGACTATAAAAGCGAGTTCTATCCCATCGAGGATATCCTAAGAAGAGGCTACGCCTGCTGCGCTTTCCTCACGAGCGAAGTCGCCGAAGACAAAAAAGGATTTCATTTCGGTATGAATTCCCTTTTCCCAGACGTGGATCATGCAATAGGAGACTCTTACGGCACCCTCCTTTTTTGGGCGAAAGGCTTCTCCTTGGTCATCGATTATCTAAAGAAAGATGAGCTTACGAAAGATCTTCCTATCGCCACGGTCGGCCACTCTAGAGGCGGCAAGACATCTTTGCTAGCAGGCGTATTAGACCAAAGAATCGATCTCGTATGCTCTTCTTGCGCTGGCTGCAGCGGAGACGCTGAGCAAAATAACTATCACAAAGGCGCGGAGACGATAGATATCATCACAAACGCTTTCCCATTTTGGTTCGCACCCAATTACAGGCAGTATAGCAATAAACCTCTCCCCTATAGTCAAAGTGATTTCTTGTCTTTAATCGCCCCACGCCTCATCTACACCTCGTCAAAGACCGAAGACCTTTGGGCGGATCCAGAAGGGGAATATGAGACCTGCATCAAGTTAGGCAAAGCTTATGAAGAAAAGGGCTTAAAAGGATTCAAGCCCATCGAACAATTCAACATAAACGAAGAGATGGTCTCCCAAGAGGGAAACATCGCCCATCACCATTTGAAAGGAATCCATGACCTCGATAAGAGAGATTGGAATCTCTACATGGATTTTTGGGATAAGAAACTCAAAGAAAAACGTTGATGTAAGAAAAGCGTTAAGGATGTGCGTCTTGACGCTTTTTTGATGCAAAAAGAGCGGCCCCCTTTTAGAGCCGCTCAAATTCATAAATACAAGTAGCGTTGGATAATTAAGAAGCAGAAGATGGAGTATAGACCGTGCCTGTGATGGTCAAACCATCATAGGTTGTGAGCCGGCCTTCCATATAGTGATTCCAAAGATAGGCATAGCTCTTGACCTTCAAGCTGCAGTTCGTGAACGAATTGTCGTTGCCGTTTTTCGACGCAAAGACGACGTCGATATTGTAGTTTGAGGCATCAATATTGACGTTCTTTAAAGTATTTGTCATGAAGCGTTGACGCGAGATGAAACCATCCACCTTCGTAAGGTCAGGAGTAAAAGGGTTCATGGAGTTGCCGCCAATGACTTTGATAGTCACGTCTGTAAGGGTAGTGTTTTGCATACTGCCAGCGAGCATGGAATAATCCCCGCCATTCTCACGCCACCAAGCTTCGGTCAAAGTGAGATTCTTAATGGCCGCTCCGTCGAGTTGGTTGAAAAGGCCGTTATAAGTGGATTGGCCATTAATAGTCTTGCCATTGCCATCTAACGTTCCTTTGAAGGTGTATTTGCCAGCATCGAGCCATCCGCTGATCCAACCCCAGCTTGTTGCTCCATTAAAAGTACTCAACGAAATGTTTTCTGCAAGTTTGTAATATCCGTCGACGTTATGATCCGTGGTCGTGGCGCAAATCGGTTTGATAACGTTAAAACTCGTGGAGTTGTTATACAAATAAGCAGTCACGAAAGTGGTATCGAAGAACAGGGTGTAATATTTTCCGTCTTTATTGAGTTCGACCTCCACGGATTTGACTCCGTCATCGGAATGGTCCTCAGCAAAGCTAGAGACATCGAGAGCAGACGCATCGGTTCCTAAATCGATAGTTCCGGCCTTCATCGAAGTGATTGTGGCATCCGAATACGTTCCAAGATCAAACGCTTTGGTGGCATCGGTCATTAACACTTCTTTCGCATCGAGAGCAACGTTATAAATCCAACGCGCATCATCGCTTGCAAAACCAGACGTATCATAAGTTGTAGCTTCCCCAATGCTAGTGGATACGGGTTTTTCGTAAGAAACCTCGTGGGTGCTGCAGCTAACCCAGTATTCGCGGACGCCTTTCGAGGTCTTAGTCGCATTTTTCTTCGCGTAATGCATCCAAGCATAACCCGAGGAGGAAGTATCCGCGAAAAGGACGCTTCCGCTAGTGGCCATCGTTATAACCACTCCAACAGCCGAAAAAGCGACCAAAGAAAGCTCGCAAACGACCAACAGTTTTTTCTTCATGCTAAATCCTCCTTGATTAAAGCTAAAAATATTATAAGAAAATTCTTTTCATAAGAAAGCGCTTTCAGTTCTAAAAAACAAATTCAAGCCGATTTTGAGCAGTATTAAGAGAAAAGCCGGCTTTTCTCGCCTTAATACTTCTCAATCAGAATCTCTTTGATTGAACCGATTGTGGACTGGCTGACGGAACAGGCGCTTTTCAAATAGTTTTCAATCGCCCCACTTAACGTGCCGTCTTCCGTCTTGTAGTTCTTCATGATCTGGCTATAAAGCAAACCGAAAGCGACATAATTATTGTCGTCGTCCTGCATCACGCCGGTATCGTCGAAGGCGCCGTTAACGATATTGCTCCTCCACCTTCTGGAATTGTAGAAGCTCGTGAGCTCAAAGTCTTTGCAAAGATCGGAATAGCTGACCCCCAAAAGGCCATTGATGAGGAAAGCCAGGGTTCCTGTGCGGTCCGCACCGGCCGAGCAATGAAAGGTGAGAGGATAGTTATCCTTATTCGAAAGCGCATTGAAGATGTTTTTGATGTTCGCTTTGGCTGTTTCGTAATATCTTCCCGCTCCAGGGACGATCGAATCGTATTGCCCCATGCCGTAATTAAAGAAATTAATTCCGCTGATTGGGTGTTCAGAGACACTATAGTCCGCGCTTGAGGTGCTGTAGCGGATATCTAGCTCAGTCTTCATATTCAATGCTTTTAAGCGCGATTCAGAAGTCTTGCCGACACCTGCCCAGGAAGCGCTACGATAAAGGAGAGAGTATTTCACGCGATGGGTATCGTCGATCTTCCATCCACCAAGGTCCCTCATATTGATGATCGCATCATTCGTGTCGATGGTTCTAAGATCGCCTTTGATAGAGAAAGAGTCCGTCTCCGAGACGGCGTTATCCCCTTTCACCCTATAGTAGTAAGTTCCAGGCACGAGGTTATAGACGTCAAACGAAGAAACCGAGGCCCTAAGATCATCGTAGGTCGCGTAAGGCTCAGTGAAATTCTCATCATAAGCGATTTCTAAAGCGTATCTTCCCTTGCCGTTATTCACCTTCCAACGAAGATTCAAAGGCTCCGTGTTATCCCCTGGATTCGCGGTTGCGCTAGATAAGAAAGAGGCGGGATCTTCGCTATCAAGATAATTCCTGGCCTGTTTATAGACGAGGTCAATGGCCTTGCCGCCAATCTTATCCACGAGCGTGACACTTTCCTTTTTATCTTCCGCCGAACTTGCTTGGGGAGAAGAAGGAACACTACTCTCTCCTTCTGAGCAAGAGAATAAAGGCAAGGCGAGCAAAGCAAGCAACAGTCCGACGTTTCTTTTCATAATAATTTCCTTTAGGAGCGCATCTCCTCTCCCCCTTCGGCTTTGTAGAGCCCCGCGAGGTAATAATCCTTAAATTGCTCGCGGTTGATGTATTTATCAAAAAGAGAGAAGCAAAGAGAATAAAGAAGGAGAAGAATGAGAGGCAACGCGAAGATACACAAAGCCAAATGAATCAAGGCAAGCAATAACGGAGCGCTTTCCAAAAGAGAAAGGCCATATATCGAAGCGGATAGCCCAAGCGAGATGAGCAAGAACTTCCACCAATAAGGGAAATAGAGCTTCGTCGCATTCCAAATGGCTCGGAACACATTGCATTCATACACCGAAGAGAAAATCGAGGCGATCATGAAGACGGGGATCACGATAAGAGCAAGCAGGACGTAAAAAGGGATCCCGATGAAATATTCTAAGAAGAAGGCGCTCACGAAACGGCAAAGGGAAAGCAAGACGCCGAAAAAGAGAAACAGGAGCGACGTATTTAAGTAATTCTGTTGGATTCCTCTTTTGAAGTCATCCTTAAAAAGGACCCCTTCGCCCCAAAGAAGGGACTTATAAACGCGGTTCGCCCCGCTTAAAGCGAGCGAAGCGACGAAGGTGAAAATGGTTTCCAACAGAGTCCCATAAATCATCAGAACATTCATCGAAGCCTTGTAATCCGCCTCGCTTAATTCGCCCGAAGTGAATTTTTGGTAAAAGCCCACTTCAAAACGGTTTTGGAAGAAAACGGTAACGATGATGGGCGAAAAGCACAAAGCGAGCCAAAGCCCTAAGAAAAACAAAGTCAGGGAGTTGTTCTTAAGCAGAAAGAAGAACTGATCTTTCCTGGTCTCAGGGAGGGCGCTAGGAAGGAAGTCGGTCGGGGCCGCTTTAAGCTTTCTTTTCTTCATAAAGATCAGCCTCCCGCATCTTCATGACAAACTCATCTTGGCTCGAGAGCATTTTGGCAGAGCTCCCCTTCAAGACGAATTTGCCTTCCTTCATCACGTAGATAATATCCCCTACCGTCGTCGCTTCCTTGAAGGAATGGGTGACGTAAAGGATAGTTCCGCTTAATTCTTTGTTGATCTGTTTGATGAATTCGAGCACCCCTTTCTTCGTAAGGGGGTCTAGATGCCCTACCGGCTCATCCATTAGTAGCACATCGGGTTTCCCGACGAGCTCACGAGCTAAAAGCGCACGTTGCTGTTGTCCAAGCGAAAGGTATTTCGGCCTCACATTGAGGCAATGGGCGATCCCGAAACTCTCCGCGATTTTCCTCACGCGGAAGAAAAGCTCATCCCTTTCGATTTTCTTGTTCCTTAAAGGGAAAGCGATGTTCTCAAAGATAGTGAGATGGGGATATAGGCTCACATCTTGATTGATGTAGGCCATGTTCCGCTTATAAGTGGGGATGTCGTAGATATCCTTATCGCCGAAGAAAATATCCCCGTCGTATTCCACAAGCCCAAGCATCGCTTTTAGCAAAGTGGTCTTGCCACATCCTGAAGGCCCCATGATGACGCTGATCTTGCCGCTAGGAAAAGTCTCATTCATCTCAGAAATGACGAGATTTTCGTTCTTCCCCTTGCCGTAATAGCAATATAGTTCCTTGAGTCTTATATCAGGCATTTCACTTCTTTTTGATTTTGTAGATGCGCGTGGAATAGTCAAGCATGAGCCGCTTAGCCAATCTTCCGCTCCCCCATTCGTAATCAAGCCTCATCCCCGCGTTCATAAGGGATGCCCCTAGGGCAATCGCCGTCTGCTTCTCGCTTTTTAAGCATTCCACGTCCTTAAGCCTTTCTTTCCAATTCGGGCCAGTCAGGGTGCGTTTATCGTTTCTCGTCCTTCCATGAACTTGGTAGAAATCGAAATTCTGTTGCCTCTCCTCGACCTCATAAACGGAATCGGGATCAAGATGAACGGGCTTTAAGAAAGTCTCAGGGGAATAAAGCTCGAAGGTTTTGTTCC
Organism: bacterium; assembly: GCA_963616935.1. Lineage (GTDB taxonomy): Bacteria > Bacillota_I > Bacilli_A > RFN20 > CAG-826 > UBA4951. The sequence goes on from CAVEMS010000004.1 coordinate 113,942, forward strand.
CAACGAAGTAAATCGCCTCTTTCTGGTCGGGAGAGACAATCACGAACTGTCCATGCGCATCTTCGACGATGGAAGAGATTTTATAGTAGTCACCAAATGCCAAAAGATGACGGTTTTGCTTATACCAGGAAATTTGTTCGCACATGCTCTTCGTATCGACGTCGCTAAGATCGTTAGGATCTAACTCATAGCCGAATGCCCCGATGCAAGCCACGTTAAAACGGTCCTCGATTTGAGACTCGCGCAAAGTCTGATGATTCGGGGAAGCCGAGACGTGCGCCCCGATGCAGGATTGGGGATAGCACATAAGAAGGCTTTCCTGAATCTTCTCCCTTTCGAAAGGCTCCGTGTCATCGCTCGCCCAAAAGGAAGGCATATAGCAAAGCATGCCTAGATCCACTCTCTCCCCTCCTGCCGCGCAGGATTCGAAAAGAATGCGAGGGAAGCGTTTCGTGATGGCGCTTAAGAAACGATATAGCCCAAGCGCATAACGATGAAGCGTCTCGCCTTGGTTATGGGTAGAGGGCGAAAGATAATCGGAAATCACCCTGTTGCAGTCCCATTTGACGTAGTCGCATTTCGCTTCCGCGATGGCGTTGCCCACGTTTTCGATTAAGTAATCAACCACCGTCGGGTTAGCGAGGTCGAGCACAAGCTGGTTGCGGCTTTCCAAAGGCTCATAGTCTTTATGAGTCAAAGCGAACTCCGGATGGGCGCGATAAAGATCGCTGTCTTTGCTCACCATCTCCGGCTCGAACCAAAGCCCGAAGAGAAGGCCCATCTCATGGATTTTGTCCGCAAGGCTTCCAATGCCATTTGGGAGCTTCGCTAAATTCGCATGCCAATCGCCAAGAGAGCCGTTATCGCTATTCCTTTTCCCGAACCAGCCATCATCCAAGACGAATAATTCGCAACCGAGTTCCTTCCCTCTTTTCGCCAAGGCGACGAGCTTCTCTTCCGTGAAGTCGAAAGTCAGCGCCTCCCAATCGTTAATGAGAACGGGGTGGTCTTTATATTGCCACTCCCCGCGGACGATATGCTCACGCACGAAACGATGATACTGATGGGTGAGTTCGTTCTCACCTTCGCTTGAATAGCAAAGGGTCGCCTCTGGGGCGAAGAATTCCTCCCCGTCGGACAAATCCCAGGAGAAGGAATCGTCGTTGATGCCGCTAAGGAAACGGACTTTGTGGAGATTGTTCCTTTCGAAATACTCCGCATGGTTCCCCGAATAAATCAAATTGAAGCCATAGCAATCGCCGCTACGCAAAGAGCAATCTGGCTTTTCCAAAACGACGAAAGGCGAATGAACGCAGCTTGAATGGCCGTTATTAGAGCCGATTTTGGTGACTCCGTGCTGAAGGGCTCTTTTCTGCAAAACGCTTTCTTTCGCCCAGGTTCCGCCAAAGGTTTTGAGGACGAATTCATCCTCGTCGAAATCGATCTGCGTCGAAAGCAGACGGTTTATCCTGACTTTCTTTCTAGACTCGTTTTTTAGCGAAGAACTCCTAGTGATGACATCGCTATCGGGATAGGTCGAATAATAAAGGCATAAGGTGAGTTTCTTAGCCTTGTCTTTAAGATAGATGGCCAAAGTCTCTTCCTTATGGTTCGCGCTAGGGAGCCCAGGTATTTCAAAGCCATGAAGGATCTCGTGCCTATCATAAAGGAATTCGCACTCGAGGTCGCCCATGCAATCGATCTGAAGCAAAAGCTCGCGAGTATCGCCTCTTCCTTTAAACGAGCACTCTTGGCTAAGGTGGTCAAGGTAGGCGAGGTAATGATCGTTTTTCATCATCACCCCATATCCGAAGCCCTCTTTTTCTTCGAGGAAGGAATAATCCTTCTCGTTTGGGATGGCTTTCCCATAGTAGATATGCTCAAGGATACCCAAAGGATTGACCTTAAATAGATATGTCGACCCCTTCGTGTCGATCTTGAAGTAGTTGCCTTGGATAGTGATCATTTTAAACCTCTATTTCGCCTTCTAGGCTTTCTAACCTATATTTTAAGACCGAATGGGCTTAAGCCTAGAAGAATATCTTCTTGAGAATCCTATAAGCATGGTGTTTTGGCGTCTACTTAGTCTTGCAAGAAGAGCGAAAGACTATGCTCCGTAAAGGAATTGCTTTCGATAGGAAGCGCGCGAAACGGGAAAGCGATTCCGCACGGAGATTCTTCCTTTCAGGATGCGGTGATGATGGTAACCCCGTCTAGCTTCGACTGGCCGCTTCCGATGTACTTCAAAGATGCGCAATATATCTTGACGTTATAGAAAGTGGTGTTCGGGATTTGCTTACCGAAGACGGAAGCGAGTTCGAAGCCCTGCGCGTTGATTGTGAGGTTACGCACGATGTTATAAGTGAAAACCTCGGTGCAAAGGATGCCGGTGCTATCGGTTTTGCCTCCCACTGCGTCTTTGTTAGTCGTCACGGAGTCGTCGTCGAGAGTGAAGGTGAGGTTATCGAGAGTCGCCCCGGAGATAAAACGCCCAAACGCGGAGAGACCCCTGCTTCCGCCCGTTTCCTTCACCTGATAATGGATATTTTCGAAATTCACGTTACGGACAATCGCGCCGTTTCCGATCACGAGGAAGAAGCCAAAGAGGGTGCTCTTGTAGTTCTTTATGGAATGGCCATTGCCATCGAAGATGCCTTTGAAGCCGTAGGCGTAGTTGACGGTTCCTAAATCAACATAGGAAGCCGTGGCGTCCTTCCCTTCGCCATCGAGGTCATTGGCTAAAATATACTGGCCGTAGATCGCGTCTTTAGCGTACTTCTGAACGAAATACTCCTTCATTTGGGAGTAGGTTGTGATGTATTTGGTCACGAAGTCGAGGGTGAAGGTATAGACGTCGGTGTAATCCGAAGTATCGAGATAGACGCTGACGCTTTGCTTGCCATAGTTTTCAATCGTGAACAGGGAAGCGTTGAAACTCACTTGCTTGTCGCTAGAAGAATAGGAGGCGGAAGAGGAAGCAAAATCGATCTCCGTCCCATTCACCACAAGCTTCGAGATCTCTTGATATTCGGCTTTCGCGGGGATATCGATTTTCTTGCTATTTGAAGAGTTGCTAACGAAGGTGCGAGAAGAGGCGGTCGAGGTGACGCTCATATCGAGATCAAAACGCTGCTCCGCCACTTCGACATCGTAATTCCCCATGACGGGCTTATAGATTTCCACGCTTACCTCGATGCTTTCGCCTTCGGCAGTCACCGTGAAGCTTGTCTTCCCTGATTTATGAGGCAAAAGATTAACCCCGTCCATAGAGAGGACGCTTGGATCTGCGAAGACGATGGATAGATTGCTATAAGAAACGTCCTTGCCGCCTTTTAAGACGCGGATATCATCCTTAAGGCTGATGGGGTTCTCGCTATACTTATACATCGAAATCGTGTAATGCGGGCCGAGGTTGTCATAGACGAGGTTCTTCCCGCAGATGACGAGGCCATCGTTATTCTTCACGCTCACCTCGAGGGTTTTCGAGAGAACGAAGCCTGCGAATTCGGTGTAAACAGTATAGGTGTCGATTCCGACTGAATTCCCGCTGATTTTAAGGGAGTCCCCATCCACTTCAATGGACGAGGTCCCTTGATTGGTCTCTTTAGTCACTTTGATGGTGTGCTCATAGTCTTTCACATCCGCGCCGCGATAAGATAAGGAGGTATCAAGAAGATAAGTCGTCCCGTTATAGACGGAAAGATTCTGGGTTTCTAACTCAAACAAAGGTACCGTGCCATCTTTGGCGATGATGACACTAACCTCATAAGTGACGCTAAGCGAGACGAAGGTTGCCGTCAAAGTCCCTTCTTTGAAGAAGCTTTGGAAGGCTCCATCCTCATAGGTCGCTAGGCTCGTGTCGCTAAGCGTGACGGCGAAATCGAGCCTGGAATCAGGCGTGTACTCCTTTTTCTCAAGAAGCCCAAGATAGACGTTATCGGTCTTAACGCCGTTATCTTCGCTATAAGGCACCTCTTTTGGCCCATTCGAGGAAGAGCCGCAAGAAGCTAGCCCAAGGACAAATGACGAAGCGACCAGAAGTAATGCTTTCGATGTCTTTTTCATGTTCGTTCCTCCTTATATGCCCCAACTCGAATAGACGGATTCGAGGTAATAATGCTCCATATGCTCGACCATACCGATGCTTTCGGCGTCTTTTTTGAAGCTCCGCCTCATCTCGATAAGCTCATTCGGACTATAGCTATTGCCGTGCAGATTGCATAAAGCGAAGCGAGGGAACATGGTCTCGACGAGAATGTGCTTCTTAAGGGTTTTATAAAGAGAGGAATCGGAAGTCTGGTACTTCTCAATCGCCTTATAGGCCTCATCCATCTGCCCAAGCCAATTGACGAGCATCTGCTTCGGCCAATATTCGGCTTTGCTTCCTATTTCTTGGTAAACGCCTCCGCCCAAGCCATAGACCTCGGGTTTACTTTCGAGATAAGTCTCCCAAGAGATCATCTCCTCGTAATATTGTCTCATGATCGAAGAAGCGTCCTTGAAGTAATTGGCGAAGAATTTGTCGACGCATTCGCTGTAATTCGCGTTCACGTCAAACTGGGCTTTGGAATCAAGGTATTCCTTGAGTTTGCCGAAGCAAGTGACGTTTTGATTGTATCTTTGTCCTTCGTTATAGACGATGGAGGCGCCATTAGCCTTGAGGAAGCGATAATTGACCATCATCGTCGAATAGGTGTTATACGGATAAAGATAATGATGGTAGTCGGTCTCATAAACCCAGGCGGTGATGTGGCTTGCGTAATTTCCCCAAGCCTTGATGTTATCTGCGTAGCTCGCGTTCTCTTCGTCATAGAAGGTCTTCGTGTAGTTCGCGTGGAGAGGGGCGATCAGAACATAGATGTCCTCATTGAGTTTGAGGCTTGGATCGTCCTCGACGGAAACGCTTGGGGGATTGATGGAAGAAAGATAGGCGAAGAAATTGAGATGAATCTCTCTTTTTTCCGTATGCTTTTCTTCCGCCTCTTCCTCCAAATAAGCCTGCATTTTGTCATCGAGCTTGTTCACGAAGCGGATGATGGAACCAGAGATTGAGCCATCCTTGGCGATCGCTTTTTGGCAAGAGGTGCAAGAACAGCAGCTTCCTACGTCGTTGTCGGTGAAATTGAGGATATCGTTGTCACCGCAATTCACGATGGAACGTTTCACGCTTTCGAAGGCGGTATCGATCATTTCTTCGAGAGATTCATCATCCCCATGGGCGGTATAGCAAAGCTGCTCGCCGGACTCGGAGAACCATTCGGGATGGTACTCATCCATGTTTGTGGTATCCGTGTGGATAACGGGGCTAATGTAATTGAAGACGTTATGGAAAGAGGCGCCAGTATCCTTGGGGTTCTCGCAATTCGGGATGATGTAAGCGTATGAGGTGGCGTAACCCATGCCGTATTTCGTAGTGGCGGTCAGGTTGTTAGTCGGATTCGCGCAGTCAAAATCAGGGCGTTCTACGATCTCCATATCGGGCATGATTGAGCCATCCCTATCGTAAACCACCGTATCCTCGACGATCATGTCGTAACCGACGGTATGACGAAGGAAGGCAAGCGATCCCATCTGGTAGCCGGTGTAGCGCCTAGCCATGAGGAAAACGTTATTGCCGTAGCTTGAAATATAGTAGCCGGCCTTCCCTAGGACTTTGATGCTAGGGAGCTCCTTATTCGCATCCTCGAACAAATCGCTAGATCCGACGATGATGTATTTGTCGCTACGCGAGACGGAATCCTCGAAGTCGGCGATGTCGATGGATTCCATTAGTGCGCCGGTCGCGTTATAGACGTTAGAGATGATGAAGGAAGCGGCTTCGCTCGCCCCTTTGACGGAGCTATCGACGATGACTTTATATTCGGTCGTCTTGTCTTGATTCACGAAAGCGCGGTTTCCGTATTTGACGCGCGTCTCATGCAGAGTTCCTTCATTTAGAAGAGGGTAGCCCGATTCGTCATAAGCTACGGTTTCCTCTTGGCTCGCGCTTCCACAGGAAAAAAGGAAGAGAAGAGAGAGGGCCAATGCGTTTTTGCAGATCTTGTTCATATTCTAGCCTCCTTAAGCCTTGCTCACGTGGGTCAGGAACGTTTTGGTCGTGAAATTCCCTGTCTCATCGATGACGTGGATGGTGAAACGGTAATCGCCCTCCTCCTTGAACGTGTAGGCGTTATAGGAGGAATCAAGATAATGATAGACGCCGCTTGGGGTGAGCATTGATCTTTGGATAATGAGCTTATCTTCGGAAGTTTCGTTGTCGCTCACCTCGAATTTTGGAAGATAGACCGTCTCCCCCACTTTGGCTTCGCTTACCATGCCTCTAGAGAAGCTAACGGTCGGGGCGATATCGTCATAGACGCGGATGTAATAACTGATTGCGAGTTCGGTGCCGTTAGAAAGGAAACGCGAATCCTCAATCGAGGTGATGGTGAAGTAATATTGCCCATATTCGCTTAAAGTGATGTCATAGGCTTTGCTAGGATCGGCGTTTTGAAGGAGGGTCCCATCGCTCGCCTTCATATATTCCCCATTAGGAGAGGTGACGCTTAACGAGAAGGTCACATTCGGGGAGAGAACGTCGAAACTATAGGCGGGATCGATATGGTAGACCGAGTTGATGCTCTTGGTTCCGCCGTAATTGCTGTCCATTTCGACGACCGGGGAGACGCGGTCTCTCGCGGTCTTCGAGGAGAAGCCAGACTGGCAATAGCTCGTAAGGTTTAACTTCGCTCCGACATCGCAGTTCTCGAATTCGAGGGTGAAGTAGGCTTTCTTAGAGGTGAAGCCGGTGAAGGGACTACCATCAGAGAAGGCAGTCACTGGAAGAGAAGAACCTCCGCAGGTGAAAGAGCCGTCTTCATAGGCGATGCTATAAGAGTTGCCGCCTTCGTTGATGGAATTGTTAATGCAGGCGTTACGCGAACCATTCACCACGAAATAGGTGTTATCCTCATTAAGGGCGACTCTCATCTCAATCGCCTTCGAGAAATCTTCGGAATCGCTTAAGCGGATAACGACTCCCCCATTCTTGGAGAAACCCTCCAAAGACTTGAGATCGAGGGTGAAACTATTAAGCAAACATGGCGTGGCGAAAGTGAAACCCGCATAACTAGAGGAAGTCGAGGTAAGGACAATGCCATCGTCCGCGGTGAGTTCCTTGTTAAGGCCCTCGCTCACAAAGTAGTTCGGAAGGTTAATAGAACGCGCGCTTTCCGCCGTTCCGATGTTCTTAATGGCCGTAATCTCGTCACTTTGAAGCACGATGTCACCATATTTGGCCGTGACGGTCACTTTGTCTAGATTGTTCGCGACGCTTGGGCAATATTGCTCGTTGGAGTAATTCTTGGTCCCGTTCGCGTCTTTGACTTCCAAGGTCAATTGTTTCTCTTCGAGTTTATCGTTCTCGTAGAAATAAACTTTCTCTTCTGGGAAATCGTAATATCCTCCAGAGACGAAGTAACGCGGATAGACGATCGTTTTCTCGAGGATCGGCTCACCGCCATCGCTCACCGAGATCGTGTATTCCTTGCTGACGCTTTGCCCGATGAGGTCACTCACCTCATAAATGACTTTGTAGTCCTTAAGCTCAGCAATGCGGAAGCCATCCCCTTCGATAAGGGTCTTCTTCCCATCCACTTCATAATAGGCTTTGACGCTTTTCTTCCCCACTCCGCCTTTCGCATTCACTTCGCTAGTAGCAAAGACGTATTCGCCGACATGCATCGAAGTCGAGTGATCTGGCAATTCGAATTCGATCTCATCCAAAGAATCGAGAACGCTCACGGTGTGAAGCTTCTCGGCTTTGTTGCCGGCTTTGTCATAGGCGGTATAACGGATAGTGTAAGTACCTTGCTTATCCATGAAGAACTTGCCGTCTTTGATTTTGACGTTCGTCCTGTCGTTAGAGAAATAGTTGTAGAAGACTTCGGTTTTGACATCGCAAGAAAGCGAGACCTGATCATAGGCGCTCGCGCTTGGGATGGGATAGGAATACCCCATGACCGCAATCGTCGGAGAAGAATTCTCTTCCACGGTGATTTCAGGGGCCTCGCCATCAACGAAGGAATTGTCCTTGAGCTCACTCGCGCTGACTCCACCAATGTCGGTGATCACGAAGTTCGCCGTAGTCGAGGCGTAGCTCTCCGCGTAGACGGAAAGGAAGGCCCGGTTGCTAGTGAACCCGTTCCAAAGCGAGGAGACTTGGTTGGCATCGTCTAGATCAAGAACCGTATCAAGGGTCGCTCCCTTGCCGAATCCCGCTCCATAGACCGTCTTCGTGGCATAATCGAGTCCGAAGCAGAAAAGAGCCTCATCGATATAATCCTTATAGCTACTCTTATCGAGCATATAACCATCGAAAGAGACGCCTGACCATAGGCCCCAGGTGTCGTTGGTGTGCAAGCCCTGACTTTGGTGAAGGCCCGCGAAATAAGGCTGGGCGTCGCTACGAGCGATGCCGCTAGAGGAATGGGATGTCGTCCCGTTGGAATTGGTCTCGATATGCGAATAATAGCAAAGGATAACGAACTTGCTCGAATCATCCGCGTCAGTCAATTTGATGTAAAGCTGACTGAAATCCGCACTGCCTTTGCTAAAAGGGGCGATATAACCTCTAAGTAAAGCGTTCGTGTCGTTCATTTCATCGAGGTAAATGGGCTTAGTGAAATTAAGCGTGTCACCAAGACCGAGTTTCACATAAAGCCCGCTCGTCCCTTTGCCTCCCATCGCCTTAGATTCTTTCTCGTCGATGTATCGGATGGAGGATTTCTCAGTGTTCCCCACATAAGCCTGAGGAAAGCCGACGTTGATCTTCTCGGTGACGTTATGGATCTCCCCATTCACGTTCACGGAGTACTCGAAGGTGTAGACGCCCGCTTGAGTAAGGACGATATCCGTTTCGGCACTTTGGGTTTGATCAGGATAAGTCACGACGACGGTAGCCTTATACGATGTCCCATCAAGCGTATAGCTCATGCTCGGGACTTGATAGGAAGAGCCGTAAACGTGGCTGCCTTCCTCGAAATCCGACCAGTTCGTCGCCCTCATGACATATGGGGTTGCGGCGCCCAAGGAGGCTTTCTGGGTGGAGCAAGCGCCTAGCATCGTCAGAAGCAGCGCGCTGGAGAGAAAGAGATTCTTGGCGTTCATAAGGTTTTCCTTTCTTTTGTTAGCCTTTGATGCCGCCCATCGTGAGATTGCCCATGAATTTGTCTTTGAAAATCGCAAACAAGAGCACCACGGGAGCGGAACTCAATATAACCATGTTGAAGGCGTAGACGCCGGTCTTTAATTTCGTATCGCCTGGCACACCGGCGCCGGCGATAAGCTGCCAGAGGACATAGCCAAGCGTCGGCTTGTCGAGGAGATAGACCATTGGGGTCTGATAATCGTTCCAAAAGGCGACGAAGTTGATGAGGAGGATGGTGAGGAAGACGTTTTTGACCAAAGGGAAGCCGATACGGAAAAGGATCTGCCAATTGTTGGCCCCGTCGATCTTTGCGGCCTCGAAATAAGCGGAAGGCACGCTTTTGAAGGAAGTGTACATGACGAAGAAATAAAGCCCAAGCATATTGGCTTTGAGGAGGATGACCCCCCAAAGGCTATTGACTAACCCAAAGGCATAGGCAACCTTAAGCTCGGAAGGCAAAGCGCCGACGACCGGGATCATCATGGCGAGGAGCACGGCGGTATAGACGACTTTGCTCGTCTTGAATTCGAAGCGGGCGCAGGCATAGGCCGCAAGGCAAGGCACCAAGGTCTTCACGAAGGCGCTGCCGATCGAGTAGATGAGGGAGTTCCCGAGGACGTCGAGCAAAGAACTTTCTTGCCCCGAGCTTTGCGAAATATGAACGAGGGAGAAGATATCGAACAGGTTGAAGTAGAAATTCTTGTTCGTCATCATGAGGTAAGTGCCGCTAAAATCGGTGGTCTTCGGGCTTCTCGTGGAGACGAATAAGCCATAGCCGAGCAAGACGAAAAGAGCAATTGCGTAAATGATGAGGATCGCAAGGATGATGATTGGGAAAACGGTCAAACGGTTGTCCCTAAGCTTGTCTTTCTTTAGTTTCAGTTTCATATCAGCTCTCCTTGGGACCTAATTTCTCCAACAAATACTTAACCCCGAATACCAAGGGGATCGTAACGAAGGTGCAAATGATGCCAAAAGCCGCCATTTGATGGAAAGCCGGGGCGTCGTAATTCCCCTGCACCGCATATTGCTGGACATTGTTATAGATGACATAGCCCGCCGGGCCAGGAGACAAATTATTGAGGTTCGAGCCATAGAAAGTGAAGAGAGAGTATTGGTTCACGAAGATCGAAGCGAGGCCCGTGACGATGAAAGTCGAAAGGGTCGGGAATGCAAGCGGAAGGGAGATGCTGAAGAATTCCCTTGCATGGGTCACCCCATCGAGCTTGGCGGCCTCGAAGATTTCGTTTGGGATCTCACTCATCTTATTGGAATAGATAAGCGTGGTCGTTCCGAAGTTGATAAAGGCGTCAAAAAGGATGATCGTGATGTAGGTCTTCACTTCGCTTGCCGAGAGGATATTCACCACTTGGTCGCTTGGAAGGTGTTCCTGGGCGAAATAGAGGATTTCCAAGTTGTTGAAATACTTAAAGAGGATGATCATGACCGTCGCGGAAAGAATCGAAGGCAAGAACAATATGAAACGGAAAAATTTACTGCCGACGAAGCGACGGGAGATGTAAAAAGCGAAAAGCAATGCCAACGGGATAGAAATCGCCGAGGAGCAAAGATAGAGGATCAAGGAAATCAACATCGACTGAAGATAGATATTGGTTCCGCCACTAAAAGAGAATACCTGCTGAAAGTAATAGAAGAAACCGCCATTCGGATTGGCGTTCGGACCATAGTTGAACGCCAGGAGGAACGAGTTCAGGTTCACATAGATGTAGAAGATTAGAAATTGGAGCACCGGCCAGGCGAGGAGGATCAATTGGAAACCCAGATCCTTCCTACGCTCGGCTGAGCGATTATGCTTTCTACGCATTATTTGAGCCCGGTCCAGATGGAATTCTTGTAGTAGTTATAGACCTGCGCGAGGTATTGGCCAGCGGTAAGGCCGGAATTGTTGATGAAGTCATTCTGCGGGTAATAAGAGGCGGCCGAGATGGCGTATCTTCTTGTCCTGAGTTGCTGTCCGAGGCCGTTGGTGTACTGTGCCACTTTGGACTGAGGGAGGACAACTTCGGCATTATGGTAGAATTCCCAGTAATCCTTACCGAAGTTGCTCATTTTGGACTTATCTTCGTCGGTGAGGTCATAATTGAAGTATTTGACCGCATTGGTGATAGTCGTGAATTCGCGATAAGCCTCATCGGTGTTCATGTATTGCATGAAGTCGCCGGCAAGTTTCTTTTTCGAATCGCTTAAACCCTTCTTCATGAAAACTAGGGAAGTGAGGTCGCTCACGACGGTCTGTTTGGTGTTGGAGCCGTTATCCGCCTGCGGAAGAGGCATCCAGCCAAAGTCGAGTTCGCTCTTTTCGTTATCAGCCAAGGAAGTGATGGTTTCGCTCGTTTCGCTCTCCCACCAATCGCCGTCAAAAAGCATGGCGATGGACTTATTCTTCTGCTCCTGGTGAGCCGCAAGGCGGCCAAACTGAGAGTTTACGAAGAAGGTCTGCGCATCAAGATGCGTGGTGCTGTCGGTGACGAGGTTACAAAGCCACTTGTCTTTGTTGGTGACGACGGTGCGAACGAAATCGAGGGCGTGGTATTTGCCGGCGGTGCGCTGGACGTTATAGCCATCGTATGCGCCATCGACTTTTTCAGGGTGGATAGTCACTTTCTCGGTGACGGGGCTACCGTCTTCGTTATAAACGGCGTCATCTCCTTTATCGTTCATCTTGACGACGGTGATCTCGCCATTCATCGTGAAGCTGTTCTTCGTCTGAGTAGGTCCATCATAGAATCCGGCGAGAGCATCGAGGAGATAGCCGAAATAGTCTTTGCCATTCCCCTCACCTCTCCAAACAAAGGGGATCTGCTTTCCTTCATAAATGTAATTGACGAGCTCGAAGAATTCGTCATAGGTGGTCGGGAGGCCATCGTCGTTGGTTCCATAGACTCCGTCTGGGCCCTTGCTCTTCTTATCGCTTGCGCTCATGACGAAACGGAGCTCGCTCCCTGGCGTCTCGTTCTCATACCCATCTGCGAAATAGAAATGGTATTTCCTAAACACGGTCTTGTTATAGACGATTCCAAAATTCACAGAGTAGTTCGGAATCGCGTAATAATGCTTGGCGCCGGCGTCGTCGGCGAGGTTTAGATAATCCTTGCAGTCCACGGTCATCTTGCTCTCGATGGTCTTGCCAGTCTCATAGGGGTTCGTCCCGGTGACATAGTCGGTAATCTCCTCGAAAGCGTCGTCCTTGATCATATTGAGGTAGTTGAGGCCTTCGAAGAAATAGAGTTCGTTGATGTTGTTTTTGATTTCAGAGGAGGAAGGAGTCGTCTTCTGATCGGCGATGATGATCTGAACGCCCTTCTTTCCATCTTCGAAGCTATCTTCGGCGTGCAACGCTTCGTATCTTTCTTTGGCGCTATAGAGCCATTTGTTGCCATAGCCGCCTTGGTAGCACTTCACGTAGAGCTGGCTCTTGGAACTATCGACGTTGTTTCCGCCGACAGAGCAGCCGGCCAAAGCCGCCGTAAGGCAACTTGCCGCGCAAAGGGCGAACATTGCAGTCTTTTGATTCGTTTTGCTTTTCATATAGCCTCCTTTGCCTCATAAGAGACAATGTAATTCATTCCATATTTTATAGCCTAGTTTGGAAGCGTTTTCAAACAAGGCGGCACCCTAAATAATAGAATTGATAAGTTACGGGCAAATTTTGATAGGTTTAATCCTTTCCGAAAAGCGCGGAAGACAGACTGATTTCCTAAGTCTTATCGCCGATGTTTTCTAATTTTTTGTTGGTCATTTAAGTCAAACGATCCAAACGTTTTTTCAAATTCCTCTCACCTTAAAAACTCTTATTTTTCACCATTTTAATTACAAAATTCATTTTCATGATAGCCCTTACATTTTGTGTATATCTTAATTTTTTATGCCCATAAGGACATCCGCAAAATCCCAAACGTCCATGAAAATAAATTTAAGTTTTCCTTCGCTCGTATCGAACGAAAAACGAAAAAACTCATTGAATCATCCCTCAAAGCGTCTTTTTCGCCAAGGCATGAAAAAACCATGAAAGTAACGGTAACAACGTTAAAAAAATAGCCCAGGGCGGTTGGCCAGCGCCATTCAATCTCATTAAAATAAAGAAAACTAAGACCGGGCTCGCTTTGCCTGGCCAAAAAAGAAAGGAATTTGTTCCATGAAAGCAAAAAAGAAAATCGGGTTGCTTGTGCTCGCCTTTTCCTCAATCGCCGCTCTCGCTTCATGCGGAGAGAAGCCTCACGTTCATGAGTTCGTAGATCACGAGGAGGTTTTCCCTAACTGCGTCGATACCGGCACAGAGGCCTACAAAACCTGCACGGGCTGCGACAAAATCTTCAATTCGGACGGCGAAGAGATCGATGCGCCAGTCACGATCCCCGTCGATCCTAATGACCACAAAGGAACCAAAGAGATGGTCGTCTCCGGATCTTTCAAAACGGCCTATGTCGTCGGAGACACCTTTGACATCGATAACGCCGTCTTCACCATTAAGTGCGAACATTGCGACGGTTCCGCATTAAGCAAAGCGAAAAAAGAGAAGGTCAAGGTCACTTACCCTACCAAAGATGCAACTTCCTTCACGGTCGCCGATCTTTCCAAAGAAACCCTCACGGTCACTTTTGAATACTCTGGGCTTGAAGCGAGTGCAAACGTCACCCTCTCCAAAAAAACCAACGCCATCGTAGGCTTAGAGCCGCTAAGCAAATATTGCGGATTCAAGCCATTCACCGAACTAGATGGAGTCACCTCCACCTTCGGCACCATCGTTTATACTTTCTCGGACACCGAAGACGGCGAATATAAGACCGCCGGAGAACTCGGCGCGGATTATTCTTTCATGAACGATCCGACCGTCGTCGCCCCCAAGACCTACTATGTTAAAGCCACGGTCGAGGATGGCGAAGATTATCTAGGCGCCAGCGCATCCACCACCATCACCATCAATCATAACGAAGGTACCTGGAATACCGAAGACGAAGACAAAGACACCTTTGGGTGCGTTTGCCAGGACCCTGTTATCTTTAGCAAGAGAACAAGCGGGAATCAAGATATCGTTCTAAGTGGCGAAACCGCCTCGATGAATTTGGACGGAACTAGCTACGATTCCACTAAAGACGAAATCAAGAGTATCAAATACGTCGTCGATGAGAACACCACCTACGATTTGGGCAATGATATCGCTAATCTCGACGTTACGGCCTTAAAAGAACATAAGGAGCATCATAACGTCGCCACGCTCGACATCGTCGTTTCCACTCCCGTTGATGGCATCACTCCGGCCTTCGATCATCACATAAGTGCCGAAGTCACATTTGTGACCGCTCAGATTTCAACGATGGATGACTTTGTCGAATACGTTTCGCCATACACGTCTAGCGAAACGGGCTATGAGGACGCGAATAAGTTTGGCTATTACAAGCTCGCCGCGAACCTTGACGCCAACGGGAAAATTAAGTACTCGTCCGGCGTTGCTGGCCAGGGTTATTTCGCCGGGACGTTCGACGGCTGCGGCCACACGATCAAGTCGCCGAGCAACGCGAACCACGGATTGTTCTCCAACCTCAGGTTCGCCACCATCAAGAACCTCACCGTTCAAGACACTTGGTTTAACGGCGGAGGCTACATCTGCACCTTCGCCCGCCACGTCTACCAAACGACCCTCGACAACGTGACCGTTAAATTGGCCGTCGGCAATAGCGCCGTGAACGCCGAAGGCTATACGCCGCTCTGCCAGTCGGGCTATGGGTGGATCTCTTGGCACACATTCCAGGCCAACACCCTGAATAACTGCACCTTCGACGCCTCCGGATTCAAGCTCGGATCCCTCTTCGGCTGGAACGGCAGCATGACGATGCCGACCTGCACGGGCTGCGTCGTGAAGGCGAAGAGCCTCACCCAGGCCATGTACTCCGGCTACCTCGCCGGAAAGGGCCAAGACGCGACCTTCCAACCGGAGAACGTGACCTTGAAAGAGGGCGAAGTCGCCATCCCCGGCCTTACCTACGTCGAAGCCTGAATCTCAGCCTAAGTTTTGAGCGGCTCTAAAAAGAGGGGCCGCTCTTTTTGTTCGTCTAATCTTCGTTTTTCATCTCTATTTCTGCTTAAACTGCTATCGAATATCCCCATTTTCTTAAACGAAACTGGTTTTCGGTTTATAATTTGGCCAAGCATAAGAAATTTTAAGGAACAGCCTCTTTGCCCAAAATCGCACAAATCCAAGGAGAAAAATCATGAAATTAAATCGCCAAGAATACATTGACAAAGTACGCGCTTGCTTCATCGGCAAGAACATTGGCGGCACAATCGGAGGTCCGACCGAAGGCCAAAGATCCATTTTAGACGTCAAGGGCTTCGTAACCCCTAAGGGCGAGCCCCTTCCAAACGACGATTTGGATTTGCAACTCATTTGGCTACGCGCCCTCGAAATGCAAGGGCCCACACATATTGACTCAGAGACCCTTGGAGAATATTGGCTTAACTTCATCCCCCCTTCTTGGTCGGAATATGGCATCTGCAAGCACAACATGGCCCAAGGGCTCCATCCAGAAATCGCCGGAAGCAGCGATCTCAATATCTGGAGTCACTCCAACGGCGCTTGGATCAGAAGCGAAATCTGGGCTTGCACCAACCCTTTGATGATTGATCATGCGGTTAGATACGCGCTTCATGACGCCATGGTCGACCATGGTATGGGCGAGGGAACAATCGCGGCCGCCTTCACCGCCGCTTTAGAAAGCGCGGCTTTTGGCATTAGCGACATCCATGAACTAGTCAAAATCGCCCTCTCCAAAATCCCCTCAGATTCCAGAGTCGCCCAAAGCGTGAATGAGGTGCTTCGCCTTCATAAGGAAGGCAAAACCTGGCAAGAGGCGAGAAACGCGATCGTCGAACTCAACAAAGACATCGGCGACGGCTGGTTTCAAGCGCCAAGCAACATCGCATTCGTTTTGATTGGCCTTCTTTATGGGGAAGGCGATTATAAGAAATCACTCCTCACCGCGGTCAATTGCGGCGATGACACCGATTGCACCGGGGCGACCGTTGGCGCGCTCCTAGGCATCATTAACGGAACCAAGGGATTACCGGAAGATTGGGTCGCTTACATCGGAAATCGCATCGTCACCTGTTCCATCAACGTCGGAACCTCGCCTCGCATCCCCCAAACCATCGATGATCTGGTGAGAAGAGTAGCGCGCATGGCGGAGATCTGCTGCTATTATAACGGCGAAGCGATGTATAGGACCTCTCTCAAAGGGCTTGACGTCGAGTTCGTTGATACCCCTACCGAGTTAGAAAATAACCTTTCCGAGCTCCTTTCGAAGCCTTGGAGCCTAGATAATGAGCAAGACGATATCCGCACGCTTCGCCTTACGCTTAAGCCCAATACATTTGCCGCTCATCTTGGGGCTTTGACCGCGATCGTAACTTATAAAAACGGACTCAATCTCACCGCAAACGAAAGCAAAACCATCGGTCTTACCATCGTCAATAACATCAAAGCCTATGGCAATGAGCCTCTAACTGCGAAAGTCAAAATGCATCTGCCCTCTGATTTCGAATCGGAAGAAACCGCGATAAACGTCGCCGTCCCCTGTTGGACCGCGATGACGAAAATGGCCCACACCGAAGAGATCCCTCTTTCTTTCAAGGTCAATAAGGTAAGCGAGCCGAAGGAGAACGTGGTCCTTGAGATCGAACTCCCAGAGCATGGCACCACTCGCTATGTCAGCGTGACCTTCCTAAAGAGAAAATAATCGCTCACCACATACGAAAAAAAGACACTAAGTTAGTAAAGCAAAGAACAAACGGGCTTTCGAATACCTAACGATCAGAAAATCTCAATCTCAAGCTCGCCTTCCTCACTCGTAAGGGAGTATTCATCGGCCGAAAAGCCCGGGGTCAAGAAGAATATTCTCTCCTTTTCGAGGAGTTTTCCTTTCTTGATTTCGATTTGTCCACCGATGAGAGGCAAAATAAAGGGAATATTTATGCCGAGGTTTGAAACGTGGAGGACGAATTTATCGCCACTAGAGGAATAGGTGTATATGAATTCGCTGCCAGGAAGTTTTTCGCCTTCCTTGCTCATTAGACCGGTTTCAAAGGATAAGCTTTTCTCATCGATACGCTTCGTCTCCGTGAAATAAGCGGAGGAATAAAGCTTTCCTCCTTGTCGAAGCTCAAACCGAGGAAGCAAACAACGATGATGCTTAGTATCCAAAGGAACTTGCATATTCGTGGGCTCCGTAAGCTCGTATTCGCCCACGCTCCCCATAATCAAAGGGCCTTTTTCCCTAGAATAGAGCATGCTGAGAGTGGCTCCGCTGGAATGTCCGCTATAAGAGATGTTCTCGTCATAACAAGAGATGTCGAAAAGGAATTTTTCATTTCCGATGCGGTAGCTGTCTAACTCTGGGTAATATTTCTCGTAATTCCCGTCTGAAGGGATGTTTCCATGACCGCTAAGGTAATAGGATTCATCAAAGCAAGCGACGGCGAAGGCAATTGAGTTAATGTGCTCAAATGTATGGTGAACGCAGGGATTCTCATGATGGAATGAGTAATCCGGTCCGCCCGTCAATAGGCCATTCGGGGAGCACCTTTCCATAAGCTTCAGATTTCGATGGCTCGCCTCCAAAAAAGCGGGCTCATCTTTCCCAAGGATCAAAGCCATCGGGATCATCCCATCGCACGTCCTCGAGCCGTAATAAGTCCATTTGTAGTTCCGACAGGAAAAGGAATTATCGATCGCCCCATCAGGGAGAACGAAATCGAGATGGGCTTTGCAGACGGGAAGAAGTTTCTTCATCATCCCCTCATCTTTGGAGTAATAGGCAAACTTCACGAGGGCAGGCAAGGATTCCTCCATGTTGTAACCGATGTCAATCGCCCTACAACCCCTCTTGCTCACCTTGTCGTGGGGTTTCCCTTCGCCCATAAGGAGAGAGGATTCCGTAATATGCGTAAGGGCGTACTCCGCTAAATGGGTCCCCCTCTTTTTATAATTTTCATTTTGGAGGTAGCCGCCAGCTAGATATAGAGCAAGCGCGTTGTTGATAGGATAGTTGATGTTTGTGAAACTATGCTCATCCAGATTCTCGTAAAGCCATTTGGAATGGAGGGCCAAATGAGTTTCTAGTTCCTCGACGAAATCTTCGGGCAAAACGTCTTTGGCAAGCATCAGCGTCTCAGCGAGATCGATCACGAAAAAGACGGTCGTGTAACGCCAGGTAGTCTGCAAATCGTTATAGATTCCACCATCACGACAAATGAGATTCGCGGAGTATTTGAGGAGTTTGCGGGCTCCTTTCAAGTATTTCTCGTCTTTGAAAGCCTTGTAGGCGACGGAAAGTCCATAGATTGCGTCGATGCAACGGCCATGGATCACTTTGCAAGCGGGGCAAAGGATGCCGCCATCAAAGGAAGGGTCCTCGCTTTCGAATTGTTTTTCGATCAGGCAATCGGCATATTGTCTCAGTAATTTCTTATATAGGTTTTCCATTCTTTTTGCCTTCCTTACGCGTTTCTTATTTCCTGTTCGACTTCAATATTATAAAACCCAAAGCAAATCTCATCGACGGCGTTTTAGCTTCCGTCAGAATCTCTCTCCAGTCAGAGTAGTTTCCGATGCTTGGCAAAAGAAGTCGCATAGAAGTAATTTCCCCACAAAGCTTTCTGATGGGAAAGCCATTTTCGCTTCAAAGGCTTAGTTCAACATCTTTCTTTGTGTGGCGTTTCTCGAAAACCGTTCCTCTTTTTTCGCCAATATCCTATCTTTAATTAACATTCATTAAGTTCATTCAAACGAATGAATTATAATTTTGGTGGTGAACAAAGGATACGAACGGGAAGAGTTTTTCTCGAAATCGAGCCCCCAAAGCCTAACGTCACCGCTATATAACATCACATTCCTAAAAAATAAGAGGCGCATCTATGAAGAAAGACAAGTTGAACATCGCCGTCGTGGGATTCGGCCACCGTGGCAAGAACCTCACTACCTGCATTCTCATGAAGCAAGAAGACGTTGAAATCGTCTCTTTGAGCGACGTCTATAAAGAGAGAGCGGAAGAAGTCGCCGACATCATCGAAAAGGAAGGCAAGAAACGCCCCTTTGTGAGCGCGGATTACAAGGAAGCTTTGAACATCGGAAATATCGACGCGGTGCTTGTTTCCTCCTCATGGGAGTCGCACATCGAGATTGCGATCTACGCATTAAGGAAGCATATCGCCGTGGCAATGGAAGTCGGCCGCGCCTACTCTTTGGAGCAATTATGGGCTTTAGTGCGCGCCAAAGAAGAAACCGAAACGCCATTCATGCTTATGGAGAACTGCTGTTTCGATAAGAGCGAACTATTGGCCACCCATTTGACGCGTCTAGGGTACTTTGGCGAAATCGTCCATTGCGAAGGAGCGTATGCGCATGATTTAAGATGGGAAATCTCCGACGGCCACAACACGAAACACTATCGCCTCCGCAATTACGAACACGGCAATTGCGATAATTATCCAACGCACGAAATCGGGCCGATTGCAAAGCTACTAGGAATCAACCGAGGAAACCGTTTCGTCAGTCTTTGCGCCATTTCCTCGAAAGCGGCTGGACTCCACGAATTCGTGTCACAGCATCAAGATATCTATCCAGAATTACAAAACACGAAATGGAACCAAGGGGATGTCGTAAGCACGATAATCAAATGCGCGAACGGAGAAACCGTAAGCATCAAGCTAGAAACTACCTTGCCGCGTATCTATAACCGTTCTTTCGCGGTGCGCGGAACCAAAGGCTTCTATGAAGCGGCCACCAACACCGTTTATCTGGATAACGAAAAGATCGAAGGGGTGAACCCCGAAAGCGTAGACACCGCCGATAACTACTCCAAACTAATAAATAACGGCAAAAAATACGAGAAATATCTGCCGAAAATGTGGCAAAACATCACGCAAGAACAGCTTGAAATGGGACATGGCGGCATGGATTATTTCGAATTCCGTTCCTTCATAGATCACTTAAAGAACGGCGAGGAACAGGTAATAGACGTCTATGACACAGCCGCTTGGATGGCGATTGCCGTCTTAAGCGAGGAATCGATTCAAAAGGGAGGAGCGCCGGTTTCTTTCCCAGACTTCACCAATGGCAAATGGATGTCGAGGCCTTTAATCGACGTAATCGACTTCAATAAGGACTAAAAACGTGGAAAATAAAAAATTCCTTCACTGCCTGCGAGCTCAAATTTACCCCGACGAATACGCCGATGAGCGAATCGAAAGCATCAAAAAATGGTGTCTCGAATACGGCTTCAAAAACGTCATCCTCTTCTTTAATGGCGAGGAATATTGCGTAGGGCATATCACGAAAGAGCAATTGAATCCCTGGTTGAAAGTAATCAAGAAAGCCAAGAAAGAATTCGCTAAAGCGGGCATAAGTGTATCCTTAAACCCTTGGTTCGAAATCGGACATATCGATCGCGGAAGAGCTTTGCAAGAAGGGCAAAACTTCCAAACGATGGTCGATAGAAATGGAAAGCAATGCTCTTTAAGCGTTTGCCCATTAGACGAGGAATGGAAGAGATACTATCTCGACCTGATGGCTTATTACGTGAAGGAAACCGAGCCGGAAGTCCTTTGGATAGAAGACGATTTCCGTCTCCATAACCACGAGCCTCTTGACTGGGGCGGTTGCTGGTGCCCCCACCATATGGAGGCCTATAACAAGAAATTAGGCAAGAACGAAACCCGAGAAGAATTCGTGAAAGCCCTAGAAAGCGAAGAGCCCACGCCCGAAAGAAAAGCGTGGCTCGATGTCTCTTGGGAAACGATGGATGGGCTAGCGAAGGAAATCCAAAAAAGGGTCATTTCCTTAGGACTAAAAACCAAAGTCGGCTTGATGTCTAGCACTCCTTGGATGCACGCGATGGAAGCGAGAGATTGGCATCAAATACACGTTGATTTGTCTAGCGAAGGAACTTTAATCGACAGAATTCATTTGCCAGCTTATCGCGAAATGGGCGCAAAACCTTATTATTTCGACTTCAACCGCATATCGATGGTAAATCGCTCATTCATCGGCGATGATTGCGAGCAATACCCTGAATTAGAAAACAGTTCCTATTCGGATTTCGTAAAGGATCCGAAATTCGTTTCCTTCCAAGTCGAAAGCGCCCTCCCTTTAGGCTTAAAAGGCATGACCTACAACATCTTCCAGTGCGGCGGAGACGGAGCCCAAAAGGAACTTGGATATGGCAAAGCCATTAAGAAGATCGATACCTATCTAAACGAAGTGATGAAACTTGACCTTAAGCCTTCCGAGATGCGGGGCTTGCTTTTCCCACTCGACGAAAGAACCGTCTATAACCGCCACCCCAAAGACGGATTTATGAATCTCATCCCAGACGACTTCGATCCCGTCGGCTTCTTCTCAAGCATGGGCTATTCCTATCGCATCAGCAAAGAGAAGGAATTCAAGGGAGAGAGAGTCGTCTTATGCGGACAAAACGCGAGAAACTTCAGCGATGAACAATTAAAGAATCTATTCGCGAACAACTTCGTTTTCGTCGATGGCGGAGCGGCCTTGGTTTTGAAAGAAAAAGGGCTCCTTTCGCTGATTGACGCCAAAGATGCGACATTCAGGGGAGCCTTGCACATGTATGACTGCTTTGAGATGCTAGAAAATGGAGCCGCATTAAAAGGCATGCATAACTACCGCTCCTCCTCCCAAAGAAGATGCGGCAACTATGTGAAGATCGAATACGATAGCGGAGTCTATGTCCTCTCCGGGCTCTATGATCCTTTCATGAAAAGAACCGGGAATGGCTTTGCCTATAGCCATGGCTACTGTGTATACCCTTACGAGCTAAAAGACCCGAGTCAGACCGATTT
The DNA here is from genome assembly GCA_963616935.1 of bacterium. Taxonomy (GTDB): domain Bacteria; phylum Bacillota_I; class Bacilli_A; order RFN20; family CAG-826; genus UBA4951. Next base: position 136,002 of record CAVEMS010000004.1, read on the forward strand.
CTTCGTGACGTTACGCCGTCACCTTTTGGAGATGGGCCTTCTAGGCGAAAGTGATAAACCCCTCGCTTATTCCCATGTCGACGCGGTCTATACCTACCTTTACGAGCAAGAAAGGCGATTCGTCCTTCTCCTCGTGAATGCGAACTACAATGACTTCCCTTCGATTGATTTGACTTTGGAGAACGTCCCCTTCTCTAACATCAAGAGCATTGAGAAAAACGGGACCACAAAACCAGTCAAGTACTCGCGAAAAGGACCTAAAATCCGTATCAATAAAAAACTACCCTACCTTTCTAGCGCTACCTTCATCCTTGATTAAGAGACATTCTAACGGCCTAGCGATGGGCATTTTCAATAGGTTTTGACGCCAATTAAGCCAAAATCGATAAAATTCACTTTCTAATTTAATATGTTTCGAAGATGCCCTATAGTAATATCGAGGAGCAAAAAATGAGCGATTTTTCTACTCGAAGCGGCACGCATCTCGATTCGGAAAAACATCCATATCTCAAGGCCACCTTCCATCAAAGCTACCGCGACTTCATCGGTTACCACGGTCATACCTTTTGGGAGTTCTTTTTGGTCACGAAAGGATCCTATAAGCATAACTTTAACGGTCAGGAAGAGGTCATAAGGCAAGGCGAGGCTTATCTCATCCGCCCTTGCGATCATCATGCGATAGATCTAAACGAGGCCGATTCCTCTCGCCTTCTCATCACCGTGAGCATCGAGCGCATGAAAGAGGCCTGCGCCTCCTTATCGGAAGGCCTATATGAGATCTTGATGCACAAAAAAGCCCTGAAATGCTCTCTTGCGGACCATCAAATCCGGAAGATCGTCGGACTATGCTCCTACGTCCAAAGAGAGTTAAACGGAGATCCGAAAAAACTCGAGCTCCCCACTTCTTTGCTCATCTTCAATATCTTAAACACGGTCATCGATCAGAATTACGCTTTCGACGCGAATAAGCCCGAATGGCTTTTGGAGATCATCCGCAAGATCCAAGATCCCGCCAACAAAGCTTGGCATGTCAGCGACGTCATGAACAACGTCAACTACTCCCATTCCCATGTCTCACGTTCCTTCCAGGAATACATGGGCTGCTCAATCGTCGATTACGTAAGCGAGGTAAAGATGCAAAACGCAGGAGATTTCCTCACTTATAGCGATATGACCGTCTACGAGATTTCTAGTGCCCTCGGCTATAAGTCACCAACCAATTTCTCCGCCGTCTTCAAATCGGCTTATGGAGTCTCCCCTGCCCAATATCGAAAGGCCAAAAAAAGCCAAAAGAAATCTGGCGAAGAGCCTAAAGACCTCTTCTAAAAAACAAGCCAGCCTTGCTCTAATAATCCTTTTCTCAAATATTGAAAAACCCTGCAAAACGCAGGGTTTTTGGTTCAACCTCACAATTAGACGCCAGAATATGCGTTAAATCCGCCATCGATTGGTAAAACGACGCCGGTAATGAATCCGGACGCTTTATCGTCTAGAAGGAATAAAACGGAGCCGATTAGCTCCTTCGCTTCGCCAAACCTTCCCATCGGGGTGGCGGCGAGGATCTTCTTCGTCCTTGCGGTAGGCTCTCCATCTTTGAAGAGGAGGTCTTTGTTTTGAGCGGTCACGAAGAAGCCCGGGGCAATCGCATTCACGCGGATGCCCATCTTCGCGAAATAGACGGCAAGCCATTCGGTGAAGTTCGATATGCCCGCTTTAGCGGCCGAATAAGCCGGTATTTTCGTTAGTGGCCTATACGCGTTCATCGAGGAGATGTTGAGTATCTTGCCTTTCTTGACTCTCATCATATCCTTGGCGAATTCCTGAGTCGGTAGCAATGTTCCCAAGAAGTTGAGATTGAAGACGAACTCGATGCCGGATTTATCGAGATCGAAGAAGGATTTATATTCTCCATTTAGATCGTTTTCGCTAGCGAATTCGACGTCTTGAGTCGCTTTCGGATTATTTCCGCCAGCCCCATTAAGCAAAATCGAGCAAGGGCCGAGATCCTTCGTTATCTCTTCGTGGGCCCTCGCCAAAGCGTCTTTATCCAATACGTTACAAGCGTACCCCTTGGCTTCCCCCCCATTATCGCGGATTCCTTTGGCCACCTCTTCCGCCTTCTCTCCGTTTAGATCAAGCAAGGCGACTTTGGCGCCCGTTTTCGCAAGGGCTTCCGATAAACATGAGCAAAGAACGCCAGCAGCGCCCGTCACCACCACAACTTCATTCGACAAATCCACTTTCAAAGGCAATTCTTCCATCTTATTTTTTCTCCTTTTCGGCCATCTCGACGAGACCGTTTATATATGCTATCCCTAAAGCGCGGTCGTATAAACCGTATCCGGGATTGCCACGCTCTCCCCAAATCTTCCTCCCATGGTCTGGACGAACATATCCATCGAATCCATTATCCACCAATATCGACACAAAACGGGCCATATCGACGCTTCCATCCTTCGATAGATGTCCGGATTCATGGAATGAGCCATTATCGTCATCCAATTTGACGTTTCTTAGATGGGCGAATTTGATGCGGTCATCTTTCGCGTATTTCTTAGCCATCCCATAAACGTCGTTATCTTTTGATTCCGCTAAAGAGCCTAAGCAAAACGTCATGCCATTACGAGAAGAAGGAACGGCGTCGAACATCATATCGAAATCTTGCTCCGTCGAAACGACTCTCGGTAAGCCAAACACATCCCATGGTGGATCATCGGGATGGATGGCCATATCGACTCCGACTTCCTCGCAAACGGGCATGATGCCCTTAAGGAAATAGACGAGGTTCTCTCTTAGTTTTTCATGGCTCATGCCTTCATACTGCATAAGCAACGAACGAAGACCTTCTTGGCTATACGACTCATCCCAGCCCGGCAAATGGAGGTTCTTTGGATCAAGTTTCTCGAAGTCTTTGGAATCATATGACAACGAGAAAGACCCGTCGGCGTTCTTATAAGCGAGATTGGTGCGAATCCAGTCGAAGACCGGCATGAAGTTATAGCAGACGCACTTGACTCCGACTTCGCTTACGCGCCTGATGTTCTCGGCGTAATTCGCGATAAGTTCATCGCGGTTTGGCTTGCCAAGTTTTATATCCTCAGGAACGGGGATAGATTCGACGACTTCAAAGGAAAGCCCATTATTCGAGCATTCATCCTTAAGTTTCTTTAGTGACTCCCTTGGCCAGACCTCCCCTGGCTTAACGTCATAGACGGCTGAAACAACCGTGGATAGATTCGGGATCTGCCTGATATATTCAAGCGATATCGGATCGCTAGGGCCATACCAACGGAAAGACATCTTCATAGCAATTACCTCTAGGCGATATTTTAAAACAAGAAAGGGCAACCATTAAGGGGTTCTTAAACTATTGGGATATATCAAGAGAAAAGATATAAAAATGAATCAAACGCTAAATACTTTTAATGCCTTCTGGCAACTTGAGCTCGGTTTTTATGTGGCCGTTTTCGCTTATATGTTTTACATATATCTCGCCATACGGCGTCGGCACCTTTCCCTGAACGAAAGAGAGGCCGCATAGATGGGGCTCCACTTTAATGGTTTTGTAGCCTTCTTCCAATGGGACAATGCCCAATAAACGCGTTAAATAGAAATCGAGAAACCCAGTCGACCAGCCATGGCAAAGGCTATGCCTATGCCCTTGGTAGCAAAACTTCCCATAATCGGCGTGGATATTCTTTCTTTTGGGATCGGGGACATCGGCGACGCCGCTTGGATTATCCCTAAGCCACTCGATGTCGAAATCCTCGAAAAAAGCGCTCGCCCCCAAATCTATCATCGCGCCATAGTATTCTTTGATAAGCGAAACGGCGGATTCGTCTTCGTTGGCAAGAGACAACGTTTCGACGATCGCGAAGCTAAGGAAAGCGCTCACGCCTTTGGCGCCGTCCTTCTTAATCAACTTAGCGCCTTCGCTTGGCTCTATCATCCCTGCGAGCACCCCTAACGCCGTCACTTGCTTAAACGATGACGGCTTATATTCGTATTCTTCTAGTCTAGAGAGAACCGTTTTGGCGCCTTCGCACGAAAAGCCGAATCTCTTAGACAAAGAGATGGTCTTCTTCATCGCGATGATTAGCAAATATCGCCAGCCGATTTCCGCATCGGGCGTAAGGTTCGTCGGCCAATCGAGGAAGAATTCGTTTGAAGGAAGGAGAGTGAGCTTGCTATTGGCATAAGACACCTTTCCTTCAGGAAGAACGATTTCCATGAAATCTTTCTGGATTTTCGCAATATACCCCTTCATCTTATCGACATAAGAAGCATCGCCGCTTATTCGATAATATTTCTCCAAGCAAATTAACCACCAGGCCGAATAAGCGGGTATGTTATCGATCCACCTTCCATCGAAAGAAGAAGCCGTGTCGAGCATCTTCTTGAATTGGGGAATGTTGCCATAAACAAACGAAGCGCTAAGTAGTTCCGGATAGAAATCACCGATCCATTCGATCCTATCGCGCTTGATGCCATCCCAAATAGCGTCTGGGCGAACGCATAGGGAAATCGTCTTCGAAGCCACTTCGAAAATCTCGTTCAAGCGTTTGTCGCTCGATAGGAATTCGCCTTTTGAAGTAAGGCCATTGTCGCTATTCTCAACATATACTGAGACGATGTTGGCCGCTTCGCCTTCAACTACGTCAACCCGGGCGAAACGGAATCCCGTCTCGCTAGAGGAAAAATCGTTCCATGAGACAGCAGGATAAGAGGCGTCGCGCAGAGAATGGTGGTTTCCAGCTCCTTTTTCGCCTTCCTCCATATAAACTTCGGAGGCGGATTCGCCAAGTCTTATTCTGATTTTGGCCGCTTCGCCATAGCCGAAGACGATATGGAATCTCGCACACCTCTCCTCGCCGAAATCGAAGACGATGTAACCGCCTTTTCTAAGAGAGCAAACGGGCGCTACGAAAATGTGCCTATCAGAGGAAAAGTTCTCTTTCAAGACCGCTTCATTGGTCGCGAGATGGCTATCGACAATTCGCAAGTAATCGATTTTTTTCATAATTTTGCTGGAGTACTGGCGTCAAAGGCTCTAAATCTTCTCCACTTTGTCTTTCTTTCTCGCCTCTTCGGCGGCAAAGACGACAAGATGACTGTTTATGGAATCGTTTAAGGAGGTTATGGAAATGGACGATTTGTCGCCATTTAGATAGTTGACGACCGATTCCATGATCGCATAGTCGCCACCCATATGCCCACTAAAGCCGAACTGATCGTTTATCTGTTTGTTAACGTCGATTTCGATCTTATCGTAATACAAGGAATCGTAGTTCACTGGCATATAAGTGATGATTCCGCTTTCGGCGTTGCCGACTATCTCACCAAGGCTACCGACGATATGGATGTATCTTCCCGCTTTCGGAGCACCGCCGATTTGGTTGAAGTTTCCTATCGATCCATCCGAGAAGTTCACGATGAGGGCCTCTCTATCGGTGATATTCGCTTCATCGACTTTGAAAATGCATTTGCCATATAGCGAATTCTTCAGGAAATTCATTTTGTCTTCCAAGGTGATGTCTTCTGGTTTCTTGTCGATCTGCGGCCAAGTGAGATTGCTAGACCAATTGCGCTCAATGTAGTGTCTGATTGCGCTATAAAGGCATTTTCTTTCAAGCGGGCAATCGAAACACGATTCCGTAGATCCTTCTGGGGCATTCTCTCTGATGAAAAAATACCTTCCCCCGAAAGCGGCCACTTCTTTTGGCGAGGTGGAGTTGTTTAACCAGCACATGATATCGATGTCATGGCAGCTTTTCGCCAACAAGAAAGACGAATTGCACTTCTCTTCGCTATTCCATTTTCCTCTCACGTAGCTGCCGCCATAATGGGCGATTCCAACATGCTCATCCATTTGAATGGAAATGATCTTGCCGACTTTCCCATCGAGCAACATCTTTTTGATGGTCGCGTAAAATGGCGTGTAACGCAAAACATGGCAGACGAACACTTGGCAGGAATTCTTCTCGGCCAAGGCCTTGATTTCTAATAGTTGCTCCTTGTTCCCGACGATTGGTTTCTCCGTGAGCATATCATAGCCGGCGCCTAGAATCGCCTTCATCACCTCATAATGGTGTTGGTCCATCGTCGCGTTGATGAAAAGATCGCATTCCGGCTTACTTGCTAAGCATTCACCGATATCGGAGAACAATTGCTCATCCTTCAAATGGAATTTCTCTTGGCAAAGAGAACGTTTGAAAGGATTGGGATCCACCACTCCGACGATTTCGAATTTCTCGGAATCCGTTATCGCGTAATTGCTATACACCTGACCTCTATCGCCATATCCGACGACAATCGCTTTAACTTTCATTTTTTCTTTCCAATCCATTTGATTTCATTCGCTTCTAGCGTCACTTCGCTGGACTTCCCGTCGATATCATAGAAATTCGTCTTGATAGCCCTATCGACGTTGTTAATTATCGCATAGCTATCGGTGTTTGGATAATAGAAGCAATCCGTCTCGAATGCCTCACTATAGGCCTTATGGAGCTTTTCTTCCTTTTTGGCGGCCCATAGGATTGCCTTATAGATCGTTCTTCTATTCTCGTAGCCATCGCCTAAGCCGGCGAAGTAGACGCTTCGGCCAGCGCCATAATCGTTAACGGCCAAGGACAGGTGTCCCGTATGCGGCGCGCCTTTAGGGAAATTGGCGTCATAACGGACGTCCAAAACCTTCGCCCCGATGGAATAAACCCCACGTGAGGCGGAAGGGCTATAGTAAATGGCGTTTAAACTTGGTAAGCCATCCGTGATGAAGTGGCTATCCAAGTCGACTTTCAAATCGCGATATAGCATATAGGAATAGCCTTTTTCCTTTTCGACGCCTAGGACATCGGAGAGCTGGAAATACCTTCCTTGATACTGATATCCGCTCGCATCGCCGATGCCGATAAAACCACCGCCACCAAAGACGAATTCCCTGATTTTGGATACCAATTTATCGTTTTTCCAGCACTCATCGCCAGAGAAAGAAGTGCCTGGAATTCCGTTTGTTATTAGCACATCGACATCGATGTCTTTCATATTGATGACTTCGTCGAAGGAAAGGAAACTAACGTCCACCGGCTCTCCCGCCAAAGCGAGCAAAAGACCGCTATAGGCTTCGTTATCTTGCCAAACGTCGTCAATTCCGATGCCATTCATCATCCAAGTGTTCATTTTGCCATAGTATGACAAGATGCCAACTTTGACATGATTAAGCGATCCGTCTTTCCCCGCCTTCTCTTTTATAAGACGGAACTCGTCGCATACGTCCTTGATTTTTTTGCAAAAATTCGGATATTTAGCGGCCAATGACAAATAGCCTCCGAATCCGATGCGGTCTAATGGCTTCTTTAGCATCGCCCTTCTTTCGTTTCCCCAGAAAAGGCTCAAATCATGCGTCGCTCTTTCGTCATCTGGGATGGTATCGGGGAAGAAATAGGGATTTAGCCTGCCTTCCACGTATTTGATGCCCGTCATGGAAGAGAGTTGGCGGATATAGATGCCACTATGGGGAGCGCCTACCACCGCATCAAGGCCAATCGAGGAGAAATAAGGGTTATAAGGCTCCGTGCCGATACGATTATCGCCATCGAACATCATGGCCTTTTTGCCGTATTTATGGCAAAGATCGACGAACATCTTGGCCCACGAACAGCATAGCTTTTGCACCATATCGATGTATTTCTTCGTTTTTTCGCCCGGAACGACGAAACGATTCGCATAGTATCCTTCGGTGACGACGTCTTCCAAGGTGATTTCCTCGCCGTATGTTTCCTTATATTTTTCAAACATCTTTGGCGAGGCCGTCGAAGCGTAGTTATGCCAGTCGAAAAGCTTTTGCTTCTTGCCGTCAATCCAAAGGAAAAAGAAGTTATAGAAAAAGGTGGTGAAGCGCACGACCGTGACGTCTTCGTTCTTCCTTAACCACTCTTCCATATTCGATAGCATACGTTCTAAAGCTTCAGGATATATCGGATCCAAATCGAGGTCTTTAGGACAAGTCCAATTGTTCGTCACATAGTTATATATTTGGACGGGATCCCAGGTGTTTAAGGCAAAATAGTTCACCGTATACTCATGGAATTTGCTCGCACCTTTGATACGAACCCTGTTATTGCCGACATATTCGAAATCGGAATGTAGCTTGCCAGATGTCCGGTCATAAACCTGCCAATACTTCTTGTATTCGTTCAGATTCACTTCGCACTGCCCATCGATTATCTCTTCCAATAAAGGTATTTCCAAAGTGTCGCCGAAAGCCGTATACCTTTTAGATATCAAAGCGAAATTCTGAAGATATTCTTTATGCTTCTCCGCGTAGGCGTTATCTCCTCTGGCGATGAAATAGGTCTTATACACTTCGCAGCCAAAGTCTTTGACGTTCGAAGGAAGAGAGGTGCCGTCGCAATCTCTTACGGCGTCCGCTCCGACGTATTCGATGAATTTCTTCGTACCTTCCACAAACGTGGAATCGGTGGGTATGGTGATGAATCCTTTTTTCATTTCGTTACTCCAAAACAGTAAGATTGATGATGATCAAAATGGAATTGTTGCTCTTATCTATGGCAAGGCACTTGACTTGGCCATTCCCTTCGACAAAACGGCCGAATTCGTCGACCAAATCGCCAAAGTCATAAGTAACATCGATAAAACCGTCAATTCCGTCGATAGCTTCTAAATTGAGTTGGGCGATCCAACCGGCATGGACGGTGATTTCTAGTTCATCGGGATAGACATAATTTTCGCCATCCCTCGTCCAATTCGGAGCAACGAGGTCTCTTTCTAAGACGTTGACGTTTAAATCGATCCCCGTTAGAGAAACGGATCCATTAACGTCCTTCGCTTTGACGTTAAGGCGATATTCTCCTGGCTCATTTGGCGCAAGAATCGAATTTCCATCCTTATCGCTCCAAGCGTATTGATAGGAGGTTTCGCCATCATAGAAGGATTTGACGCTAAGACCTTCGATATTAAGCTCTGTTCCAAGACGATAGGAGATACTCGCCTCGCCATCATAAGAAACCACAGGAGCCAAATAAGCGGTCTTATCGGAGCCGAAATCATATCTCGTATCGGCGTTAACCGAAACGTTATCAACGAGCCAGCCGCTGCCAGATGGAACTGTCGGAAGGCTTTCTAACGATTCATTCGCAAGATAATCCTTTTCAATGATATGAGTGATATGGAAGTCCTTGATTGAGAATTCTTTGTCGCCTTCTGCGGTAATTATTTGAATATCCAAGAAAGAAACGCCTAATTTGCTTTCTGGAGCCACGAATTTAAGATTCACTTCTTGGTAGTCTTTGGCTTGGAAAAAAGTTAGCAATAAGCCGCCGGACGGCGTCCAATCGTCATTGATCACCAAATGAATCTTGCTATCCCCGGTCTTTATCTTTCCCTTAATGACGTAAGTCTCTCCTTTGACGAATTCGAGGGCGTCCGAATCACAGAATCTCGCCATCGCATTCGCTTCGCCCTTAAACATCAAAGCGTCCTCATCACGTTTGATCAAGGAAAGAGCGTCATTGGCTTTCGACCAATGCGAAACGTCTTCGGATATGTCTTTCGTGTAAATGTCTTCAGCGCCGAAATAGGTTAAGGTATATCGCTCGATGTATTTGACATACGCATCCTTTTTCAAGTCGGCATAGTCGAACAAAGTCTCGGAAGTGATGTCATTGCCATCGATTTGCCAAATTCCTTCGGTGTATTTGCCTTGGGTTTTGATTGCTGGTAGTTCTCCTAGCGCATCGCCTTTCGAATACTCGACGGTCGTGACTTCGTAGAGTCTGAGGTTCTTGATGTAGACGTCGCCGGCCGTATCGACCCTGAAACGGAAGGTCGCGGTCAGATCCGCGGTCGAGTCGAAGGTGTACTCAAGCCTCGTGAAGGAGGCGTATTCCATCCATTGCTGGGCGAGGAGGTTCCATGGGTTGTGCAAGAAAAGCACGACGTTGACCCTGTCGCATTTGACGTCGAAGGAGATCTTGTACTTCTTGCCGTTTTGGATGGAGGTGAAGTCGGCGCTGCTCACGTCGTAGTTGTGGGCCGCTTGATCGGCCAAGCCGTCCTCGTTCTTCATATGGAGGCTGCCGTCCTCGGCCAACGAGAGGTTCGTTC
>CAVEMS010000005.1:0-128643 GCA_963616935.1 bacterium
TTCTGAAGTTTTTTTGCCGACCCGTCCGGACGCGGGGAAACGCAGTCGGGATGGGGTTTTATAACGAATCCGCTCGCGCGCGTATATATAAATATGAAATGGGCATATCAATTTCTAAGGCAGGCAAGAGGCGCCGCCTTTTAGTTAATCATCATGTTTGTCATCAGAATTTTTCTGACGGCCATCACTGATATCGTTCAAAAAATGTGATTTTTCATTCGTCAATAAGCAGTTTGGCACATTTCCAATAAGCAAAATGGCAGCTTTCCGATAAGCAGTTTGGCGCGACAAATGAAATAGAGCGCGCCGATAACACAAGAATAAATACGATGATAACTAAACTTACTCGCCACGAAAAGAAAAGATTCCAGAAGCGTCCGGAACCTTCTCTACAAAGTCACATAAGCTGATGATTATTGCATCATCCTTACTCGGCAGAAGAAGATGCGTCCAAAACACTGATTTTGCTTTTAATCGCATTTATAAGCAAAAGCAAAGAAACAACCGCGGTTAAAGCTTCCGCGATAGGGAAGCTCCACCAAACGATATCAGCCACACTAGAGGATAAAGTAAATAGATAAGCGGAAGGGAAAACAAAAACAACAAGTCTAAGCAAAGCCGTCAAGAAAGGCCTGAATGCGTAGCGAAGCGCCTGAAGGACGCCTTGCACCGCAACGTTAAAGCCCATGAAGACGTAACCAATCGAAGCGATCCGCACCGCCTTTTCGCATACGGGAATGAGTTCGCTGGAACTTCCTCCCGATAAAGCGAAGAGGCTCGATAACGGATAAGCGATGATCTCGAAAAGAACTGTGATAACGACGGTAACGATAAAAGTGTCCAGGATCCCATACTTCACACAATCCAAGGAACGTTCCTTGCTCTTCATCCCGTAATTGAAGGAAAGAATGCTGATGATTGTATTCGAAAGTCCAAAACAAGAGAAAAGAGCGACTTGTTGGATTTTGTAATAGATTCCGAAACTGCCAACAAGAATCAGGCTGTCCGCGCTAGAAGAGCCGAGAATGACATTCATTCCCGCCATCATGACGGAGAGTAGCCCTTGCATGATCATCGCCGAAAATCCGATGGAGTAGATTCCTTTGATCAAAGCCCAGTTTGGGCGGATATACTTCAGGCTGCCACCGATTTCTTTGTTGGCAAGATAATGAAAGAGCATCGCGATCGCTAAGGAGACGAACTGACCGAAGATAGTAGCCCAAGCCGCTCCTTCCACGCCCATACCAAGAGGGAAGATAAAGACATAATCAAAGACGATGTTGATAACGGCGCCCGAAATCTGAGCGATCGTGCTATGCATCGTCTTCCCCGTGGATTGAAGGAATCTTTCATAGACGGTAAAGCCAATCGACCCAAAGGAAAGGCTAGAGCAAATCATAAGGTAATTCCCACCCATTTGGATGATTTGCTCATCCTTGCTAAATAGGGAGATGAACCAATGCGAGCCGAATAGGCCGAAAACCAGGAAGACAAGGTAGATAAGCAAGCTTAGGAATATGCCATTGCCTGCGACTTTGCTCGCTTTGTCTTTATCGCCTTCGCCTAGGCTTTTTGAAAGCAAAGCATTAAGACCAACGCCCGTGCCGACGCCGACGGCGATGATAAGAATTTGAATCGGGAAAGCGTAGGTGAGCGCTTCATTCGCCAAAGCGCCAGTTCCTTGGATGTTTGCGACGAAAACGCTATCGACCACATTATATAGGGCCTGAAGCACCATTGAGACAATCATAGGAAGGCCCATTTTCCAGAATAGCCTTCCAAGAGGAGCAACTCCCATTTTGTTTTGCTTAGAATCGTCCATAATGAAATTCCTTTCTCTGGCCGAAGCAAACAAAAAGCGCAAGGCCAGCGATCAACTGGACTTACGCAAGGATGCTACTCGTTGACGGAGAGAAATTTAGCAAAATTAATCAAGAAAATCTAATATTTTTTTGAAAATTGGTAGCCTTTCACAAAAGTGAATGATTCCAAAAAAGAGGCCATTTTTGTTCTATATCAGATGATGCGAAACAAAATGGGATGGGGATAACCATCCTTCTCCCTAAGTCCCCTCAGGGCTCGTCTCGCGCGGCACGCCTTTAGAGGCATAGGGACGTGCTCCCCTTCAGATAGGCTTCGCGCCATTCCTTCCTTTGCTCGAATGTGCATTTTTGATGACGCATTTATTTGCCTCCGCGATTTTGGGACAAATAAATTGATACATCTCAAAATTTGAAGTTTTTATTCGCTCGTCACATTTCTACTCGTCTTCAACAGGAATGATTCCAGCAATAAACTTATGGTAATAGTCAAAGCCATTCCTATTGCCAGGCAAAGAAACGACCAAAAGAGCCTTCCCAACATGGAAAGAAGTTCTGTAATACTCATTATTAGGCATCGTGCAGGAATAATTGGTCAGCTCCATGAATTTTTTGGGGCTTTTGCCATTCGCCCCGATTGTATAGATTTCAGTCTTCATTGAGACCTCCTTTCTTATATCCAATCAATAAGTTTCTGTATTTGAAAAGCGATTCCACATCCCCTTCTGGATTATTTCGGTAAAAGGAATCCCACCACTTCTCGCATTCGTTAGCCATCTCCTGACCATATAAATCAAATTGCCCAATTGAGCTATGTTCTTTGTAGAAGCGAGCTTTCTTTTTCGAGAAATCCTCGAAGGCGGGAGCCAGCATCGAGGTGTCCTCTTTGGAGAAGATCCGATTCGAGTCGTTCTCTGAAATGAGATTAGCGATCTCAAAACCCTCATCGAGTCTGCGAGCGAAATAATAGGACACCATCCAGAAGCGATGACAATTCAAAGGGTCTTTCTCACTGCAGAGGAAAGCGATCCGATACCCTTGGGACAAAGCGGTTTCGATCCGTTTCACCCCATGCTTAAAAACATCAAGCCCATAGACTTTCTCAAAATCTACCTGCTCAAAGAAATCGCCTTTCTCGTCATAGACGAAGCGATAAGCCTCCGCTTCGTCTCTTCTAGCCCCGAATTCGCTTCCAAAGTGAGTATAAAGGACGCCGTTTTTCTTAAGAAACGCCCTTAAAGTCTCCTTATCGTACTCTTTGAACGTGCCGGAATAAGGAGACGATCTAACATCCACTAGGCAAGTAACGCCGTTTTTCTTAAGTAGGGAAGGAACTCATCGTTTTTCTTTGCCGCATAGCCTATCGTGAAAAGAGTTTTGCCCATGGTTATAAACTCCCTTCCTCCGTCATTGCTTAATAAAATATCCCATAAAAGGCTTTTGAGCAAGGCAAACAGGATAATAACAAACTTTAATATTATCGGTTTTCGGTTGATGCAAAACGCCGGATTCATCAATCCGTTGCAATGTCATTGTTCCAATAACTCAATGTTTTTTTCGTCGACTATTTCCTTGATTTCGAAGCCAAAATCAAGAAGAGAATCTTAATGAATATCGCAATGAAGTCGGTATATAACGTGAAAGCGCAGAATAAAGCGAGGTTGTTATTTCCTTGTCCCCTCTCGGCGATTTTCCCTATCCTATTGGCTTCAATCGCGACCATTATCAAGCAATATAGGATGATGGCAACGCTAATCCAAACGTTAAACCATGAGAAAGCGGCCGGATTGATAAGATAGAAGATGAACCAGAAAGAAGAAACCATGACGACGCAAAGAAGCAAAGCGATGGCGACAAAGACGAGAGGCGATAGATCGGTTTTTGTAAAATAGCCAATCAAAAACATCATGCCGAACGCTAACGCGGTTAACCCAAATGCCTCGCCGATGGTTCCAAAATCAACGCCAGCCAACAAAATAACCGAGAAGATAATGCCCATGCATATCGCATAGACGATGAATCCGACCCATGGCGCTTTGCCAGTTTTAAGACTATAGATATTGTTGATGAAAATAACGATGTAGCTAAGAATCGCCGAACCGATGACCCCCGCTAACAAAATTGTCACGCCAGTTTCGCTGATTTCGCCATTCGTCACGTAATTAGCGGCGATGAACCACGAAAAACCAAAACTGACGATTGCCGTCAATAAAAGGCCGATAAACATATATCCGAATACAACGCCTAGGAATCTCGACGTTATTTTGGCGACTATCCCTGAGCCGCCATTCATTTTATTGTTTTCTACTTGTTCCATTTCTTTCTCCTTGCGAAGCAATGATAGTTCATATTTTAGGAAAGGAAAACCGCCTTCTTTCGAAGACGGCCCATTAACTGAAGTATGAACGCTTAAGCGAGCATCCCTTCGATTAATCCGCGATAGCTCTTCGGATCAAGCGAAGCTCCGCCGACTAGCGCACCATCGATATCCGGTTCGCTCATGTAAGAAGCGACGTTCTCTGGCTTGACGCTGCCGCCATAGAGGATACGGATATCATTAGCAGCATCTCCGAACATCTCTTTGAGGAGGTTACGGATAGAGAGAATCGTCTCTTCGGCGATCTCCTTGGATGCGCTCTTGCCAGTTCCTATCGCCCAAATCGGCTCATAGGCGATGACGACCTTTTTGGCCTCTTCGGCACTTAGATCAGCCAAGCCTTTCTTGATTTGCTCGCTGACGAAGGAATTCGTTTCACCTTTTTCGAAGGTCTCAAGCGATTCGCCACAGCAATAAACCGGCGTCATGGCGTTAGCCAACAAGGCTTTGATCTTAAGGTTGCAAGCTTCGGAGGTCTCGCCGTTATAGGCGCGACGCTCGGAATGGCCTAGGATAACCCAGTCGATTCCGATTTCCTTAAGCATCGGGATCGATATTTCGCCAGTGTAGGCGCCATGATCGTGCTCATTGACGTTTTGTGCGGCGACGATGCACTTCGAGTCGATGTTGCTCTTGACTGCGTCTAAGCAGACGAAGGTCGGGGCAACGCCGACATCAATGCCGTTTTTAACGGCGAATTCGATCATTTCTGTAGCTTCCATAGCGAAGGCTTTCGCTTCGCTTGGAGTCTTGTTCATCTTCCAGTTGCCAAGAAGTAATTTCTTACGCATAAATGGCCTTTCTAGCGAAGGACGTCGACACCTGGGAGGTGTCCGTCGTTCTCTATCATCTCTAATGAAGCTCCACCGCCCGTGGAAACGTGGCTGAAGTCTTTCTTATAGCCAAATTGCTTAACGGCCGAGGCGCTATCTCCGCCGCCGCAGACCGTGAAGGCCTTATCTTTGAGAGCGGCGATCGCTTTGCAAATGGCGACGGTTCCATTTTGGAAATCCTTTTGTTCGAAGACGCCGACTGGGCCATTCCAGAAGATCATCTTGGCTTTGCTGATGATCTCGGTGTAATTGGCGATCGTTTCCGGACCGATATCGCATCCTTCGAATTCGGGTGGGATATGTCCGCCTTTTTCGATGGTTGTAGGAACGACCATGATCTTGCGGTCATCCTTCTCTTCGAAGCTATCGGTGACGACGGCATCGGTTGGAAGGATAAGGCGGCCTTCCGCTTCTTCGATGCACTTACGGGCATATTCGAGTTGATCGAGTTCAACCGGCGATTTGCCGATTTCCATGCCCATGGCCTTCTTGAAGGTATAGGTCATGGCACCGCCGATGATGACATAGTCGCATTTCTTAAGAAGCGAATCGATGACTTTGATCTTGTCGCTTACTTTGAATCCGCCAAGGATCGCGACATATGGGCGATCGGAATCGGAGACTTCGACGCAACGGTTGAGGTTCTCGACTTCCTTTAGCATCAAATAGCCGAGGGCAACTGGCTTGCCTTCCCCTTTGAGGATGCTTGGGACACCAACGGTAGAAGCGTGGGCCCTATGGGCGGAGCCGAAAGCGTCCATCACGAAGACATCGGCCAAAGAGGCCCATTCCTTCGCGAGTTCCGGATCGTTCTTTTCCTCACCCTTCTCATAACGGGTGTTTTGGACTAAGAGGATGTCGCCATCATTTAGAGCATTGACGGCATCTTTAAGAGTTTCACCGCGTGTTGCGGCGCAGAATGAGACATGGTATTTGGTGAGTTCTTGGAGGGCTTTGGCGACTGGAGCCATGTCGTTGGCTTTCTTCATCGCTTCGATCTTAGCTGGATCTGGTTCCTTCCATTTGATCTTCCCAAGGTGGCTCATCAAAATGACGCGGGCACCTTTAGAAGCGAGTTCCTCGACGGTCGGGAGGGCGGCTTGAATACGATTGGTATCGCGGATGACTCCATCCTTTTGCGGGACGTTGAAGTCGACGCGGACATAGACCTTCTTTCCTTTGAGGTCTTTTAGATCTTTGACAGTAAGCATGTTTTACTTCTCCTTGCGGGGCTATTATACGCCAAAAAAACAAGAAAAAACGAATATGGAAAATAATACCGATATATCGTTAGATATAAATCACTCAATGCTTTCGAACAATTTGAAAGCGGCCGCTATCGTATCGTCCATGTCGTAATAACGGTAATCGGCCAAACGCCCGCCGAAATAAACGTTTTTCACATTTCTCTTCTCTTCTTCGTATAAAGCGAACGTAGCTTTGTTCTTCTCGTCGTTTACGGCGTAATAAGGCTCATCGCCTTTTTTCCATTCGCTCGAATATTCATAGGAAACGACGGTCTTAGGGCTACTTACGTCGAATTCGAAATGCTTATGCTCGATTGAGCGGGTGTATGGGACGTCTTTGTCGGTGTAATTGACCACCGCCACTCCTTGATGGTTCTTTTCGTCATAGATTTTGTTCTCGAAACGGACGCTTCGATATTCGAGATAGCCGTGTTTGTAGGAAAAGAAAGCGTCCAATGCCCCGGTGTAGATGATTTTATCGGCCAAAGAATCGAGCTCTTCTTTATTCGATAGATAATCGCAATCCGTTTTGATTTCGCAATCTTCTAGCATCTTCTCGATGATTTTCGTATATCCGCCGACGGGTATGCCTTGGTATCTATCGTTAAAATAGTTGTTGTCATAGGTGAAACGGACTGGCAAGCGCTTGATGATGAAGGAAGGAAGTTCCTTGCAACTTCTCCCCCATTGCTTTTCCGTGTATCCCTCGACCAATTTATGGTAGATCGTCTTTCCGATGAGGCTAATGGCCTGCTCTTCTAAGTTACGTGGATTCTCTATATGGCATTCCGCTTTCTCTTCTTCGATCTTTCGCTTGGCCTCCATCGGCGTAAAGACATCCGGCCAAAGTTTAGAGAAGGTATTCATATTGAACGGGAGGTTATAGCATTCGTCATGATATCTCGCGATCGGGGAATTGACGTAATTATTGAATTCGGCGAAGGAAGTAATGAAATCCCAGACTTCCTTATCGCTTGTATGGAAGATATGAGCGCCGTATTTATGGACGTTTATCCCCTCTATCTTTTCCGTGTATATATTCCCGCCGATATGGTTTCTTTTCTCAACCACGAGCACCTTTTTCCCTTTTTTGCTTAGCAAATAGGCCATAGTCGCGCCAAAGAGTCCACTACCGACAATCAAATAATCGTACTTCTTCATTTTCTTTCCTCTATCAAGCATATTTTAGCAATTATCAGCCATTCCGTTATAGAAGATATCCGCTTAACCTTTATAATACATACGAGAAAAGGCAAAAGGAGTCATTATGTGGCATGAATATTTATATCGCGTCCTAAGCATCATGAATTATGTGGTACTTATCGCTATCGGCATACCTTTGTTGATCCAAATCGCGTACATTCTCTTCTTCTTCGTCAAAAAGAAGACCTTCCCTAGGACCGATAAGAAAGGGCGAATCGCATATCTAATCCCCGCTCATAACGAAGAGGACGTCGTTACCGGTTCGATAACGTCGTTATTAGAGAAGCAAAATTATCCAAAGGAACTATACGATGTCTTCTTGGTCGCCCACAATTGCACGGACCACACCGCCGAATACGCCGAAAAAGCGGGCGCGAAAGTATTGATTCTAAACGATCCAGACCCAAATCACCGTAAGGCTTTATATCCTTTGCGGCACGGAATCGATGAGATAATATCGGGAAAATATGGTGATTATGACATGGTCATACACGTTGATGCCGATAACCACTTCAACGACGATTTCTCAGAAAGGATGAACGAAGCCTTCCAGTCTGGCGTCGATTTGGCAAGGCCATACGAAGGAGCGTCAAACGGAGTTCAGAACTTCTTCACCAAAGCCTGCGCGATGTTTTACGTTATGGAGTCGCGTTATGGAAGCCGCGTCCGCGAACGCCTTAACCTCGGCGCTCACGTCAATGGCAGCGGCGCCATGATGAGCGTCAAGATGCTGAAAGCCACCGGCGGCTACGATTGCCAAGGGATATCCGACGACACCGAATACTATTTCAATCGTTTGCTCGATGGATACAAAGGCCATTACGTCGAAGACGCCATCGTCTATGAGGATATGCCATCTTCCTTCAAAGATACCTATAACCGCAACAAGCGCATCGGAAGCGGGAATAACTTCCTCTTCCGTACGAAGCTGCCAAAACTCTTGAAGCGCTTCTTCAAAACCGGCGAGCTTTCTTGCCTTGAAGTCTTTATGACCTATGTTCTTTTGGTCCTAACGGTACCTCTATCGATATGGCTTCCGATTTATTACGTCTATCACTTCATCTACTTAGGATGCGCCGCCTATGGCGTGTTCGAATTGTCGCTATTCTCACAATCCTTCTACTATACCCATCTATGGACGAACATCTGGGTCATATTGGGCGTCGTTCTCGGTCTTTTCTTCATTTTCGGGTATCTGCAAGCCTTTATCCTTGCGATGACCGAATACAAGAAATTAGGCGCCAAATCCCGTAAGGAATATTTGCCAGTCGTCCTTCTCTTCCCCTTCTTCTTGCTTCTTTATTCGGTCACCATCTGTATCGGCATGATCTCCAAGCCAAAGAAATGGGACGCCGTAAAAAGAAACGTGCAAAACAACAATCCGAATCAGTAACAAAAGCTTCGTGGGAACGCCTTCGAAAGAGGGCGTTTTTTAGTGTGGTAGCTCTGTTATCTCGGTTGCAGATTTTTAATGCAATAACATTTTATAACGAGCGTTTACGAGCACTTAAACCATAGACGAACCGTTTGAATAGAGTGCGGCTCACCAATCATTTCTCTTTCGTCTTTTGCCACACAAAAAGCGCCCCACCACCGCATCGAACCGATTCGTTCAATGCTTGGAGAGAGCGCTTAAGAATACGTTTTTAGCTTATATCAACCAATTACTTGGTTAAGATCTCGCCATAAAGTCCAGCAAGGCGGACGTATTGGCAAGTGAAGCTATATTCGTTATCGTACCAGCTGAAGACTTTGACCCATTGGGTGCCATCTGGCATCGTGCGGACCATCGTTTGGGTGGCATCGAAGATCGAGCCTTCGGTGCGGCCGAGGATATCGCTTGAGACGATTTCGTCTTCGGTGTATCCGAGAACGCCTTTGAGTGAGCCAAGCGAGGCTTCTTTCATCGCGGCGTTGATCTCTTCGGCGGTCGTTTCTTTCTCGAGTTGGAGCGAGAGGTCGACGAGCGATCCATCGGTCACTGGGACGCGGATGGCGGTTCCGTCGAGTTTGCCCTTGAGTTCAGGAATGACGGCTCCGATGGCCTTTGCGGCGCCGGTGCTAGTCGGAACGATGTTCGCGGCAGCAGCACGTCCCCTACGGAGATTGCCTTTGGCAAGGTCGAGGATCGTTTGGTCATTCGTGTAAGCGTGAACGGTGGTCATATAGCCGCCCTTGACGCCGAACTTGTCCATAAGGACGCTCATGACTGGAGCTAAGCAGTTGGTCGTGCAGCTGGCACCGGAGATGATCGTTTGATCGGCGGTGAGCTTGTTGGTGTTGACGCCATAGACATAGGTTGGGATGTCTTTGCTCGAAGATGGGGCGCTGATGATGACGCCTTTGGCGCCGTTGTTCAAATGAACTTGGCCGTCTTCTTTGGTTTTCAAGCGGCCGGTGCATTCTAAGACGACATCGACTCCGTATTCTCCCCACTTAAGATCGTGTGGGTCTTTCTTTCCCAAAACTGGGATCTTCTTGCCTTTGAAGACGATGGCATTCTCGGTGATGTTGCCGGCTTCGTCCTTCGTGACGATGGCGTCAATCTCATTCGGCATCCAGGTTCTGTGGGTGGTGTCGTACTTGAGCAAATACGCCAAGGTCTTGGCATCGACTAAATCGTTGATGGCAACGACTTCGAAATCGCCGCTTTCATAAGCGCGGCGGAATGCGAGACGGCCGATACGGCCGAATCCATTAATAGCTAGTTTAATTGACATGTGAAGCTGATTCCTCCTAATTAAACCGAAGACATTATACAAGTCTTTTTCTCTTTGCGAGAGGAAAAACCGCTTTATCGAAATAAAGTTTCGCAATCTCTGGCTTTTCTATTAGAAAAAGAATGGATTTTAAGCTTAGAAAACGACGAAAAAGAGGTGTTTTTCACATCACTTCTTCGCCAAAGAGTTCCGAGAGAGGTACTTTCAATGCGTCGGCGATTCTTTTAAGGATCAAAACGCTTGGGTTCCTTCTTCCTCTTTCTAGGTCCGATAGATAGGTTTTAGAAACCTCGGCGAGATAGGATAAAGTGAGCTGCGATACCTTCTTTTTCTTTCTTAGATATACGATTCTGGCCCCAAGATCGATTAAGGTCTTCGAATCATTTCCCGTTCTTGTCATATTTGAGCGCCCTTTCGTATTCTTGCTTAAGGTAACGGAAGAGATGGTTGACGTTGGATTTGCTGACGGTGGTATTGAGTTCTTCCGATAAAAGCTTCGATAGCTCGCCTAAACTGGCATCCGGATGCGCTAATCTAATCTCCATAAGGGCCCTTAGCTTCGGATTATCGATTCCTTTCCAACCCACTTTCGAGACGAAGTAATTGATTTCCTCAACTTGCCTCTCCCCGCTTTTTTGGCTTTTCCTATAATTGGCGCCATCGAGATTGGCGAGGCGATTGCCGATGCTCGCGAAATCCCTCGATACCCTGGCGTCTTCGAAAGTCAAGCAGTTCTCCTTGGCCCCAAGAAGCACCAAGAAATCGCTTATCTCATCACCTCTTTTTATGTAAATAACCTGTTTGTTGCGGCGTAGCACCTTCTTCGCATGGAACGGATGGGCGGGGTTTTTCTGAATGAGCTTAAGCAAAAAGGCCGCAAAAGCCTCTTCTTTGCAGGAAATCTCTAAATGATAGGATGAGGATTGAGGATTATTGACCGATCCGCCAGCTAAAAAGGCCCCAGCGAAGAAAGAGGAGACTTGAGATGCGCTTTTTAGCACGCCCGAAGGCTCTTTTGGAAGGAAGAAGTCAATTTCCAAATCGTTCAATATGTCATCCGCCCCCTCATCTAAGATGACGTGATAGACGATCCTTTTAAGGAATCCGGCGCTTCTTGTGTAAGAAAATCTGGCTTTCACGCCGTATAAATCGCTCATATAGCCATAGACGACTTTGGCAATGGCGCTGTTTTCGCTTGAAACCTCTAGCCCATTCCCTTCCGAGCCGAGGCGAAGATATCCGTTCATTCTTATAAACGCCGACAAAAAGGCGCGCTTTTCCTCGTCCTCACGAGGAGCCCTAGCGCTTTCTTCTTTGACGAGTTCCGCAAAAGAGACGACCGAACGCATCCTATTTCCTCTTCCTTAGATAGGTGATGATGCCGCTAGACGCCACTGCGCCATCCCCTAAAGCGGTCACCACTTGCCTTAATCTCTTACGCACTATATCGCCGGCGGCGAATAGCCCTGGCACACTCGTTTCCATCGAATCGTCGACTAGCAAAAACCCTTTCTCCGTTTTCGGCGAGAGGTAACGCATGAAAAACAAATCGGTGGATTCGCCGGATAATGGGAATACGGCGGCGATTTGCATGGTTTTTTCGTTTTCCTTTTCCTTATAGGCGATCGATTCGACGTATTTCCCCTCGGAATCGCCATTGATTTTGGTTATTTTCGAATTCGGATGCATCACGACGTTGCTTTTCTCTCTTAGCGAGGCATCATCCATAAAGAAAGAGGAATCAGGATAAAAGACATGGAGTTCTTTGGCTAAAGAAGAAAGATACAAAGCCTCTTCGAATGCTTTCTCGCCCTCCCCTTCTAATGCGATCGCTTGATTCCTAAAGAATGGGCCGTCGCACGTCGCGCAATAGCTAACGCCCTTGCCGATATAGTCTTTCTCTCCCGATATCTTAGGCGAATTGCTTAAGCCAGTCGCCAAAAGAACCGTCTTCGAAGCGACTTCCTTATCGTTATAAGAAACGATGAAATCTTCCCCTTCTTTCCTAATCGAGGAAACGTCGCCATAGGACGGCGACACATCCAAAGGAGACATAAGGGCTTGCGAAAGGGAAAAACCGCTTTGAGGAGCGAAGCCTGGGCAATTGGCGATCTCGTGGATGTTTATAAGCTTTCCTCCAGGAGCGCCTTTCTCAAGCCATAAGAAATTCACTTTAGCCCTTTTCAAATACGTTATCGCCCCAATGCCGGCCGGGCCCGAACCAATGACGACGGTATCGAATCTCTCCATTTTATAGCCTCCTAAGCAAATCGGCGGGTTTATGGAAGACGTCTCTTTCTTCTACGCCCTCGAGTGTCGGTCTTAAGCACCACGAAGCCAAGAAGAAGGAAATCCCAGCGTTCTTAGCAGCCAATAGGTCATATTCGGTGTCGCCGATATAAACGGCTTCTTTCTTATTCATCACCTTCAAAGCGGACAAGGCCTTATATATCCCTTCCGGATCGGGCTTATTCTTCATTACATCGTCCCCTCCGATTGTGACATCGAATAAACCGTCGAGCAAGCAAAGTTCCAATGAATATAAAGCGAAATCCTTTGCTTTATTAGTCACGACGCCAAGCTTATATCCCCTTCTTTTGAGTTCTTCAAGCGTCTCTCTCATGCCATCGAAAGATATCACGAGATCATCGTAATATTGTTTCACCCTCTGGCGATAAAAGGAGAGAACCTCATTTGGATCTAGCGAAGGGAACGCCTTCTTAAAAGAAACGTCTAGCGGCGGTCCGCTAAAAGAAAGGATATCGGCCAGATGGGGCTTATATCCGGGTTTGTATTTCTTATATAGATCACGCCAAATCTCAACGACCATGAGGTCGCTATCGATGATCGTGCCATCCATGTCGAAAAGAACGGCTTTAAGCATGCTTCTCCTCGACCTTTCCTTTCGCTGCCTCTTCCCTTTGGGCATTTTTCTTGTCGATCCAGGAAGATAGGAACGGCAAGACCGTCATTAAAGCGGCCAAAATCGCGAAAAGGGCAATCAAAACGAAACCATAGGAAAGATTGACGTAACTGTCTCCAATATCACCTAAATCAGCGCTCGATTTGCCAACGAAGAAGAATATGGCGGCCACTAGCGATAACGCCGATCCGATAAGTCCGGCGATCCAGTCTTTCTCTTTCTTAAGCATCTTCATGATTAGCCATGCCGCAAAAGCTACGAAAGCAAGGATCAAAACGATATAAGAAACCAAATAGAAGGGGCTTTTGCCGAAGATAATCGAAAATCCATCGAAGACATCGCGGCTTCCCGTTCCATCTTTATTGGCCGAGACGTTTAGCGAAGGAAGGAAAGGGAAAAAGAAGCAAGGAAGGAGCAAAGACATGCCGATAATCGGGAAATGCCCGGTTTTTTTGTCTTTTTTTAATTTGTCGCTAAGATGGAAGGCGACGATTAAGCCGATGCCAATCAAAATATAGGCAATCGAATTGCAGATGCTCCAAGCGTTATCGGTGCCCATATTGAAGTCAGCGTTTCGCATCGGTTCCATGATGATCCTGACAACGCCATACCAAAGGAAATAGCAACCGCATAAATCGCCGGATGAAGTGTATTTCTTTAAGCCTTTGCCAACGCCATAGGCAATAAGGAAATAGCCGACGACGTTCAAAACCGCCTCGACTAAGAACAAGGGAACGTTAATGCTACTTCCTGAAAGCGCCGCTC
Source organism: bacterium (assembly GCA_963616935.1). Lineage (GTDB taxonomy): Bacteria > Bacillota_I > Bacilli_A > RFN20 > CAG-826 > UBA4951. The sequence goes on from CAVEMS010000005.1 coordinate 13,889, forward strand.
CCCCATTTTGATATCCCATGTTGGTCACAATCCAACTCGGTAAGAAGCTCCAATCGCTAGCCAACGCCTCTTTCCCATAGACTTCCAAATTGAAGAAATTGCCGAAACGGCCCATCGCCTGAGCGAGCAAAACCGTCGGGACGATAGCGTCGATCGCGAAACGCATATCGACGAATTTCTTGGTTTTCCTTAAGAAAAGATAGCCCACCAACACGCCGGCCGCAGCGCCGCCAAGTATCGTCAAGCCGCCATTCCATATCTCGAAAGGCTTAGTCCAACTTTCTCCAGCGAATTCCCTTTCCCAATTGCCGACCACGTACCACACCCTAGCGCCGATAATGCCAGCCGGGAAAGCGATAAGCACCAAAGTGTCCAAAATGCCGTGTTTATGGTATTTCTGATAGAAACGATGATCGCTTACCCAATAAGAGATAGCGACGCCAAAGAGAATCACCAAAGCGTAGAAGGCGATATGCAAACCACTTGTGCCTTCTCCTGGCCTAGTGAAATGAAAGCCGCTTCCATCGATTGAGAAGCCGTTATATAACGGATAGATGAGATACGGCGAAAGGCCTTCCATCCAGATTATGAACGAGAAGAAAGCAAAAGGTATCGAGCCATATAGCATGAATTTCGAGATCTTGGCCGCTTTCGGATCGAAGTTCGTTTTGTAAAAGCGAAGGGCGAAACCGCTCCATAAGGAAGCCATCGAAAAGCCGAATATGAAACCCCCGATGATGCCTAGCGCCAAAGACGATGCATAATTGATGGTCTTCCCAGTATATGGCCCTTGCGTCCATTCGCTCTTATCGGCCCAGGAAGGATTCGCCAAGAATATCGCCAATATCGTTAAAGCGGCCCCCGCTCCGATAGCCACGAATAACAAGCACCAGATAATCGATTCCTTCTTCTCGAAATCCTTTTTCGAAAGGGCTTTGATGAAGGAACGCAAACGAAAGATTAAATACGTCGTCCCGCCAATGAGAAGGAGCAAGCCAAACACCAAACACAGAATACTTTCCACGCTCATATATATCTCCTCGGTTATTTTACCTTATTTCGCATGAGTATAGGCTTCAAGAATTGCCCAGTATAGCTCTCTTTTACGTTTGCCACTTCCTCTGGTGTACCAATGGCGACGATTTGTCCGCCCCTGTCGCCGCCTTCAGGGCCCAAGTCGATGATATAGTCGGCAACCTTGATGACATCGAGGTTATGTTCGATGACAATCACCGTATCTCCATGATCGACGAGGCTTTGCAAAACGGCGATGAGCTTCTTTATATCGTCACTATGTAGCCCAGTCGTCGGCTCATCGAGTATATAGACGGTCTTCCCTGTCGGCCTCTTTTGTAGTTCATAGGCGAGTTTGATGCGTTGCGCCTCGCCGCCCGATAAAGTCGTCGCTGGCTGCCCTAACTTCAAATATCCTAGCCCGACATCGCATAGGGTTTTGATTTTACGGGCGATTTGCGGGCGATTTTCAAAGAAATGAAGAGCGTCTTCGATCCTCATATCCAGCACATCGTAGATATTCTTCCCTTTGTAATAGCAAGAAAGGGTCTCTTGGTTGTATCTCATTCCTTCGCATTCATCGCACTTGACATAGACATCAGGCAAGAAATTCATCGGAACGACGACAACTCCCGCTCCTTGGCATTTCTCGCACCGGCCACCAGGGACATTGAAAGAGAATCTGCCTTTATCGAAGCCTTTGGCTCTCGCCTCTGGCGTCTCGGCGAATAAGGCGCGTATGTCGTCGAATACCTTCGTGTAAGTGGCCGGATTGCTTCTTGGGGTTCTGCCAATCGGCTCTTGGGTGACATTCACGAGTTTATCGATATGTTGGAGGCCGGAAACGCTTTGATAAGGGCCTGGATATGCTTCGGTTTTATTGACCTTCTCCTGAAGGATTTTCGAAAGGGTCTCGTTGATCAAAGAGCTCTTTCCGCTCCCAGAAACGCCAGTCACGAGCGTCAACGCGCCTAATGGTATCTTGATATCGACGTTCTTTAGGTTATGGCAAGATGCGCCTTTCAAGACAATGCTCTTCCCATTCCCCTTACGACGTTTTGAAGGCACTTCGATGCATTTCTTTCCCGAAAGATATTCGCCGGTTATGCTTCTTTCCTCTTTTTCGATGTCTTCGATTGATCCGCTTGCGACTATCTCGCCACCATGTACGCCAGCCCCTGGGCCGATATCGACGATATAATCCGCTGCGCGCATCGTATCTTCGTCGTGCTCGACGACGATGAGAGTGTTGCCTAAATCACGCATCTCCTTCATCGTTTTGATGAGTTTTTCGTTGTCCCTTTGGTGAAGCCCGATCGAAGGCTCGTCCAAGACATACAAAACGCCGGATAATCTCGATCCTATTTGAGTGGCTAGCCTTATCCTTTGCGCTTCGCCGCCGGATAAAGACATCGCAAGGCGGTCAAGCGTCAAATAATCCAATCCAACATCGCAAAGGAATTTGGCGCGGTTTTCGATCTCAACGAGCACCATTTTCGCGATCTCTAGTTCATTAGGAGTCAAAATTTGTCTCGTGGAAGCGATGTATTTAAGCAATTTCTCAATGGTTAGCTGCGTGACTTCGTGGATATTGAGTCCATTGACGCGCACAGAGAGAGCCTCTTCGTTTAGCCTTGCCCCATGGCAAGAGGAACAGACGGAATCCCGCATAAAGGATTCGTAAAACGGCAACATCCATTTGCTCGTCGTTTCGGAGTAGCGGCGCTCGATCATCGTTTTGACGCCTTCAATCGGTCCGTGTTTATGCGTCACGTTACCATTAACCGAGGTAAGCGCTCGTTCAATCGGACGATCGGAACCATAGAGGATTATGTGCTTTTGCTTATCCGTCAAGCTCTTCCAAGGAACGTCGAGAGGAATCTTATAGGTGTCCAAAAGAACGCAGAACTCCTGCCATTCCAAGTTGGCCGTGCCAACCATGTTCTTATAGAACCTCACCGCTCCTTGCTTGATACTCTTATTAGGGTCCGGGACCAAAAGGTCCTCCGCCACTTCTCGCGATATGCCAAGACCTTTGCAAGTCGGGCAATAGCCCATCGGAGCATTGAAGGAGAAAAGACGGGGTTCAAGCTTTGGAACGCTAAATCCGCATTCGGGGCAGGTGTGATTGCTCGAAAGAAGCCTCTCTTGATCGTTTGAATAGATGATAAGGTATCCTTTGCCCCAATCGAGCGCGAGTTCGACGTCTTCCGCGACCCTTCCCCTTATTCCTTCCTTCATCACCAAGCGATCAATGACGATTTGGATGTCGTGCCTTTTGTTTTTGTCTAATTCCTTGACCTCGTCCAATAACGAAAACTCGCCATCGATGCGGACACGGGCGAAACCGGCCGTTTTGATTTTGTCTAACGTCGTCTTGTGAGTGCCCTTTTCGTGCGATACGACAGGCGCCAAAATCTGTATTTTGCTGCCGTTTTCGTATTGAAGGATCGTTTCCACCATCGAAGAAGGAGAAACGGCGACGATCGGAATATTGTGATGCGGACAATATGGAACGCCTATACGGCCGAAAAGAAGTCGAAGAAAATCATATATCTCAGTTACCGTCCCAACCGTGGAACGGGGATTATGGGACGTCGTCTTCTGATCTATCGATATAGCCGGGGAAAGCCCTTCTATCGAATCGACGTCCGGTTTATCGACGCCGCCTAAGAATTGCCTGGCATATGGCGAAAGGGATTCCACGTATCTCCTTTGCCCCTCGGCATAGATCGTGTCGAACGCCAAAGTGGACTTGCCACTGCCACTAAGGCCCGTGAAAACGGTCAATGTTCCTTTCGGTATCGCGATATCGATGTTTTTGAGGTTGTTCTCTCTTGCGCCTTTGACGATGATGTATTTTCTTGAGTCCATAATAACCTGGTTATTATAACGAGCATTCGGTTGGAAGGCACGCAAATAGACTTGGGCTAGAAAAAAGAAGGAATGCGTTTATAATAATCACGCTCGGGACGTAGCACAGCTTGGTAGTGCACTACCTTGGGGTGGTAGGGGTCATGGGTTCAAATCCCACCGTTCCGACCATTATTAATGATATGCTCCCTACTTGGGCCAGCGATTGGCTCAACAGGGAGCTTTTCTTGTACAAACGGCACTTAAAGAGAAAATGAACGCGAGTCGCCTATCCAAACGGCGTTCTGTAATCGAAAAACGTTGGACTTTGTCATTAACTTCCTTATTGGAATAAGACAAAACGGCATTATAAATTTAGTATTTTATCCAGTTGCATTGGATTTTTTACTAAATATACATCATGAAATAGCCGTTAGTTATCTTCTTAAAGAAACGAAAAAAGCCAATTTTCCAGGGGAAGAAAATTGGCTTAGATGCCCTAGACCAATGATAGAAAAATTTGAGAAAGGAGGTAAAAGCCTAAGGCTATGGTTGAAAATGAGGACGGGATGATTTCGCATTTTCAAACCATTTAAAATAATACATTCCCAAGTGAAAAGAGAAAAAGGATATTTTCGTTCTCAATCATTTTTCGAAAGAAGGAGGATGAGTTGCATCTTCTCTTCCTGCGATAGATACGGCTTAGCCGAAGAGAGCTCGGTCTTCATTTTTTCGAACGCGGAATCGCCACTATAAGTGGGCAAAAGGGATTCGATACTGGTATCGAGCGCTTTCGCGATACGCTCCAAAATATCGGTCCGAGGAAGGCGATATCCGCTTAGATAATGCGAAAGCTGCCCTTCCGTAAGGCTCGCCATCTTCGCGAACTCCTTCTGCGTATACCCCTTCTCTTTTATCTTCGCTTTCAAAATGCTACGAAATTCATTGGCCATAAGAATATTCTATAAGAAAAAAGGCCACTTAGTATCATCTAAGCAGCCTTTATGGTCGAAAGTATTACAAACCGAATTTCTTGATGGCGTTCCAGCGATCCTTCGCATAGCTTTCGCACTTGCTAAGAAGTTCTTCGGCATGCGCTGGATTGGTGACTGGAAGTTGCGAGAAACGGGTTTCGTGCATCAAGAAGTCACGGAACTTGGAGTAATCCGGCTCCTTCATGTCGATAGTAAGACCCGGCTTGCCTTCCTTGACGAGTCTTGGATCGTAACGGAAGGTTTGGAAGTAACCGCATTCGACGGCCATCTTCTCTTCTTGGATGCTATTCACCAAGCCGCCTTTGATATGCTGTTCAGCGCATGGGCAATAGCAGATGACGAGCGATGGGCCATTATAGCTTTCGGCTTCTTTGAGGGCTTTGATCGCCGCCATCGGGTTGGATCCGAGAGCGATTTGGGCAACGTAGACGTGGCCATAGCTCATCGCCATCAAAGCGAGGTTCTTCTTGGCTTCTTTCTTTCCGCTTGCCGTGAATTTGTTGATCGAACCGGTTTGCGAAGACTTAGAAGCCTGTCCGCCGGTGTTGCTATAGACTTCGGTGTCGAGGACTAAGACATTGACGTCGGCTTCGTTGGCCAAGACGTGATCGAGTCCGCCGTATCCGATATCGTAGCTCCATCCGTCGCCGCCGATGATCCAAACGGACTTCTCGACGAGGTCTCTCTCATATTTCTTGAGTTCCTTGACGGCATCGTCTTTCGAAGCGTCCACTTTGGCAACGAGTTCTTTGACAAGGGCTCTTTCCTCTTGGCGATTCTTCTTCGAGAGGGCTTCCAAATATTTGCTGGCCGTATCTTTCAAGTCGTCTTCGGCGTTTTCGCTAGAGACGGCCGCTTTAAGGATACGGACGATCTGCGACATCTTGTAATCGTTGGCGATTCTCATGCCAAAGCCATATTCGGCATTGTCTTCGAATAAGCTGTTGGCCCAAGCGACGCCTTCTCCGTTCTCATCTTTGACGAATGGGGTGAGTGGAGTGCTGCCACAATAGATCGAAGAGCAGCCGGTAGCGTTGGCGATCAAGAGATCGTGGCCGAACAATTGGCTGAGTAAGCGATAGTACGGAGCTTCGCCGCATCCCGCACAAGCGCCAGAGACTTCCATATAAGGACGGAGGAATCCAACGCCTTTGACGGTCGAAGTCGGGAAGACCTCGCCCTTCGAAGAGCAGTTGTAATAGAGATAATCGGCCGCGATTTGCTCAGTGAATTGGCCTTTGGCTTCGACCATCTTGAGGGCCAAGTGATCATTACCCATTCTCTTAGCAGTTTGGTTGGCCATACATTCGGAGACGCAAAGTCCGCATCCGACGCAGTTTTGAGTGGCGACGGAAATACGATACATAAGGCCTTTCGCGGCAGGCGAGCCGATGGCAGGTTTCACTGAATCTTTGATGATTTGCGGCGCTTTCGCCATCTCGTCTTCATTAATCAAATATGGGCGGATGGTAGCGTGTGGGCAAACGAAGGCGCATTGGTTGCACTCAATGCAGTATTGCGGGTTCCATAACGGCACACGGTCGGCAATCGCACGCTTTTGACGGAAGGTGATATTCTCATTCATCGTTCCATCGAGGAGTTCGTGTTTCATGAATTCGCTCGTTGGGAGCTCATCGCCATCCAAACGATCGATGGCGGAGACGTATTCATCGTAATAAGTATCGCCGGAATCGTTGTCGAAGACCTTCTTGGCGTCGAGTTTTATCCATTCTGGATCGACGGCGATCTCACGGAGTCCTTTTGGACCGGCGTCAATCGCATCCCAGTTATTTTGGACGATATCCATGCCTTTTTTGGCATAGCTCTTCTCGGCGAATTTCTTCATCCATTTCTCGGCCTCTTCATAAGGCATGATTTTCGGCGAGAGTTTGAAGAAAGCGGCTTGTAACGTCGTATTGGTGTGACGTCCCATATGGCACTCTTCGGCGAGTTTATTGGCGTCGATGACATAGAATTTAGCGTGTTTCTCGGCCAAAAGGTGTTTCATGCGATCTGGCATGCTCTTGATGAGGGTGGCGTCATCCATATCGGTATTAAGCAAGAACGTTCCGCCATCTTTGAGGTTCGAGATCATATCGAACTTGAAGATATAGGTATCGAGCGAGCAAGAGATGAAATCGGCGTTCTTGACGTAATATTCGCTATGAATCGGCTCTTTGCCGAAACGGAGGTGGCTACGGGTCGTGCCTCCTGCTTTACGGGAATCGTATTGGAAATAAGCTTGAGCGTATTGATGGGTCGCATCACCAATGATCTTGACCGAGCTCTTATTGGCGCTCACGGTGCCATCGCTTCCTAAGCCATAGAACAAGCAAGCGGTGCAATTTTGATCGATCTTGAACGATTCGTCGGTCGGGATCGATAGTTTCGTGACGTCGTCTTTGATACCGACGGTGAAACCGTTCCAATTCTTATCGGCGTTAAGAAAATCGAAGACCGATTTGACATCCTTAGGCTGGGTGTCTTTGCTTGATAAGCCATAACGGCCGCCGATTAACGTATCGAGTTTGCGATCGCTATTAGCAAAGGCGCTGACGACATCGAGATACAAAGGTTCCCCTGCCGCGCCATTTTCCTTCGTGCGGTCCATGACGGCGATCTTTTTGACGCTCGCTGGAATAACCGAAAGAAGGTGCTTTGGGCTCCATGGGCGATAGAGATGGACTTTCACGACACCGACATGCTCGCCGGCTTTATTCAAAGCGTCGACGACTTCCGATGCGGTCTCGGTGACGCTGCCCATCGCGATGATGACGCGATCGGCATTCGGATCTCCATAGTAGACAAACGGGGCATATTGACGGCCGGTGAGTCTCGAAGCTTCGGCCAAATATTTCTCCGCCACTGGGACGATGTCGTTCCAATGAGTGTTTTGAGCCTCGCGGGCTTGGAAATAGATATCATCGTTTTCGGCTCCGCCACGGGTGACTGGATGAGTATGCGGATTCAAAGCGCGGGCACGGAAGGCCTCGACTTTATCCATCGGAAGCAACTTCTTCCATTCCTCGGCATCGACGAACTCAACATTTTGAACTTCGTGCGACGTACGGAAGCCATCGAAGAAATGAACGACCGGCGTTGAAGCATCGATCGCCAATAAGTGAGCGACTGGAGCCAAATCGGCGATTTCTTGGACGCTGCCACTGCAAAGCATGGTGGCGCCGGTTTGACGAATGGCGTAGATATCGGCTTGATCGCCGAAGATTGATAAAGCGCGGGTCGCTAAGCTTCTCGCGGAAACGTGCAAAACGGCTGGCAAGAGCTCTCCGCACCACTTATAGATATTCGGAATCATTAGCAACAAGCCTTGCGAAGCAGTATAGGTGGTCGATAACGCACCGCCCTGCAAAGCGCCGTGGACAGCACCAGAAGCGCCGGCTTCAGACTGCATTTCGACTACTTTGACCGGTGAGCCAAAGAAGTTCTTCTCGCCTTTGGAGGCAAGGACATCGACATACTCCGCCATTGGGGAGCTTGGGGTGATCGGATAGATGGCCGCTACTTCGGTGAAGTAATAGCTTTCCATCGCGGCGGCGGTGTTTCCGTCGACCGAATGGAACGTCTTTTTAATCTCAGGCATTAAAAAATCTCCTTATATGCGTTAAGTATAGTCTTGAGCGTATGATTTACAAAGCGTTTTCAAAAATAAGCCCCCTATTGGGGGCTCTTTCGAAATGTAAGTAAGTTTAGACTAACTATCTAGCTTTCCGTCTTTTGACAACGGCTAGCGTGATTAAGCCAAAGGCCGAAGTGAGAACGGCGATGGACGAGACAAGAACAATCAAGGAATTGTCTTTTCCTTTGCTGACGCTGCCTTTCAAATCCGTTTGGGACCTCGTGCTATCGAAGTGATATAAGAAATCGCCACCGCTAGAATTGAGCAAATCGCAGTATTTCAAGCAAATATAATCATATAGACCCGCGCAGCTTGCTATCGCGGCGACGCTATGAGAATCGGTCGCTTCGACTAAGATCGTCAAGGCATCGGCGGAAAGTTTCTTCGACAAATCCGACATTTCCTTCCAAGAAGCCAATAAGGAATCAGATGGCGTGGTCATTGTTTGTTGCAAAGAAGTGCAATTCGCCCCCACTTTCGAATTGAAGGTAGTAGCGAACTCAGTTGCCTCTGTCGTCGGATCGGTTTCTTCTTCTAAGGCATAAAGATAAAGTTTCCCAGAACTACTGCTTCCACCGAAGGTTTTGTATTTTGTGGCGAACGTCATATACACGTTAAGCGAAGACTTGAATGTTACGGCGCCATCGCTATCGAAGGTAAGCGTCCAATCGGTGACGCCTTCTGGAACCGTTTCCGTGCCGGATAGATTCTCAAGGGCGATGCTATAGTGGGTTCCGCTCACATAGGACTTCAAATGCCCAGCCGTTTCGTCTTCGAAGGTATAAGAACCATCGGTATTCGTGACTGTGAATAAGGTGGCTTCCGTATCGGTTTCGATGGTCGAAGTAATGCCGTTAGAGGAAATGTTTTCTGACTTCAAATACCAGGGGGTGGAATTGCTATTGATCGAATTCGTCAAAGCGTACACATCATTAGAATTAACGCCGACAATCGCTAGTTTTTGACCTGAAACGATTTCCGATGCGGAGGTTATTTGGGTATAGGTATACGCTTTTGAAGTATCCGAGGAGCTAGATGAAGACGATGAGCTCGAAGATGAACTTGAGTCAGAAGAACTGGAAGAAGAACCACCAGAAGAGCTTCCGTCTCCCCAAATGCTATTCGCCAAATATGGGTAATCGATGAAAGGGTTCCTGGCACCATATTTTTGAGCCGTCAGGTTATTTCTATACATCTCGTCGGCATCCGGCGCATATTCCATGTTCCATTCGAGTAGTTGCGACTTGATGCCCATCGTCTTTTCGCTCGTCGCATCGCTTGGGTTCTCGCTCAAACTGAGGCTGGAGTTATATTGCATCGCGGCATAAAGGATGCAACGGGCGGCCGCACCTCTGAATTGGGTATCGTATTGCCCCGGATCCCAAGTGCTTGACGTCGTTCCATAAAATTTATTTTGTCGCGACGAATTAATCGTTACGGAGGTGGGCATTATGACAAACGGATTGGAACCTGGACCACTCTTGCCAGCGCCACGGCTATCTGGCCAAGTATGTTCGCGATTCCATGTTTTCGCGCTATCCCAAGTAGACGAAAGAGTGCTTCTATCATAAAAGCCGACCATTCCAGACTTTCCACTGGCGAACTTGCATATGGCAGGTAGCCCAGTCTTCAGTCCATCATAAGAAGAACTCGTGTATTTATTGTTCGTTAAAGTAGCCAAATTGCTTAATAAGGTGCTTCCGGTCGCAGTGATGTCGCAGCCATCGTAATAACTGCCTTGGAAATCGGTGTAAGTCCAAGGATTCGACGTCGTGGCGGTAAAGAAACGGGAATCGACCGCAGAAGTAGTCGCCGCTTGAACGGTATAGCCATCTTTTATGGCGGAAATCGAAGTGGATACGCCAACACCTAAAATCGATAAAGAGGCCAAGAGCAAGAAGGCCTTCTTAATGCGTTTTCTCATCATAAGCGAGCTCCTTTCGCTAAAAAGCACCACGACTCGTAAATGTTAATACATTTCAAGCTGTCTTTCTTCTTATTTCTTCTTTTTGGCGATTTTCGAACGCTTTTTAACTTCTTTTTTGATAAGGACTTCCAAGATATGCAAATCGTGGTCGTCTAAGGATGCGCAAGGAGAGAGAAGCCCTCCAGGTCCTGCCAATTTGCGGTAGATGAAATCGGCGTAATCCTTGTATTCATCAAGCTCCTTTTTCTTGGCGATTTGGCGAATCGGTCTAGGATTTGCGAGCTTTTTCTCATTTTCCTCATTCAAATAAGCGTCTATTTGCGAATATAAGTCATGCATATTGATCGACGGATCCATAAGGATCATCGGTGCGAAGAAGACCAAATCGTCAGCCAAAACGTCGCTATAGACGCCGATTCCTTTGGATAGCATGTCCAAAGAGATGAATTTCTTATTCGTATGCTTTCTCAAAAAAGCGCGCGTTCTAGTCAAACGATAGGTATTTGGTTTGTTTTCCATGACTTAATTGTAATGATGGAATGCGAAAAATAAAGACATATATGCCAATAAACAAAAAGCCTTGGCAAGCCAAGGCAATCTTTCGAGTGGTGATCCCTGAGGGACTCGAACCCGCGACCCGCTGATTAAGAGTCAGCTGCTCTACCAACTGAGCTAAGGGACCAGTGCGTCAAGAAAACGCTTGAACATTATAGCAAGCGTCTAGACGTGTGCAAGAAAAAAGAACGGAATTCACCTAAAATCGCCAGATCCCTAGCAATCAGCTGAGGGCCTAATTTGGCATAAGGAAGAAAGCCATGGCAAAACACCGCCAGCTTCTCTCGACGTTCGTTGGTTCTTTGCTTTTCCTTTGAAGACTATTTTTCGTCTTCTTCTTTGGATAAGTTGACTTCTTTATAACCGCTATTGGCTTTGAGGGTATCGAGTTCAGCGCTTTTTTTCTCCTCGAATTCATCGAAGGAAGTGATGGATCTAGCCTCTTCCCTATTCTTCATGATGGTGTCGAGGTCGAGCACCCTCTCCTGCGCTTTGATGGCCGCTTCCATCGCATAATCGATTTCTTGCTTTTCTTCGCTCTCGTTTTCTTCCGGATGCTCTTCCAAATATTCTTCTTTGGCTGCGATGTTCTTGAAATAATGCGATTTCTTCCCATCCACTACCTGCGTTTTGACAATGCGATCATGAATGGCCGTGCCGTTTTTCGAGAAGCCGAGGGACAACGCATCGACTAAGAACAAGACGAAGAACACGATAATAGCTATCTGATATGGAACAAATAGGAGCGATAGCAATATGGCGATGATCAAAGGACGTAAAAATCTCTTAAGCAGATTCATTTCGAAGCCGTCCGAGCCGATGACATGGAGATTAAAGATGAGTTTGCCGATCGTTTTGCCTTTAGGCATAGAGGCTGGGACGACGAAGAAGAACACGAATATCGAAGGTATAAACGCCACCACTTGCGTAATCGCTTGAGCGGGCGTTATTATCGCGTTCATTTCCGAGCAATAGGTCTGAACGCTATTAGAGCTACCACCTAATGCATTTTGAATGGCGTCATAGTATTTTCCGACGGCCGCGCTATCGTTGGCATTAGGATCGTAGAAGAAATTGCGTAGGCTCTTAATGGTTTCCGTATCGCCTTCAGTCACTTTCTTTTGATATTCTTCTTTCAAAACCGGCTTCGCAAGCGGATCGACGGCGTCTTTCGCCTCGTTTAAGGCCAAACAGAAATAGGAATTGTTTTGACTGCTTCTACTCGCTTCGTCAACTTTGGTAAGGTCCTCTAAGGCAGGGAGACCGAAAACCGTCTGATTGAAATATTTCTTATAATCATCGACCGAAGAGAAAGCCTTGCCGTCGGAATCCTTCAAAACAACATAATTGGATCCTTCTTCCAAGGCGGTCGGCAATTTGACCGTGTAATAGTCATATACCATATCGTAATAGGCCTCATACGCCTTTTTGCCGTCTGGTGCGTCGATGAATTTCTCGGCATCATCATCGTCCGATGCCTTATATAAATAGAATCCGACGCTGTTTTTGTTATAGGAGCCATCATCGTTCTTGCTGACTTTGATTAATCCCGTCTCATCATAATATTTAGCGAGTTTTTGCTCGGCGTCCTTGCCCCCAACGGCATCGAAGAGGTAGGTTGAGGTAACGAATAGATAGAGAACGAAGCCTATTCCGACGGCCAAGATGGCATCGATTGCGAAGGCGACGAATCGCTTCCAGTAGGAAGCGTTAATGATTTGATTGTTATTTTCCATGGAATTAAATATAACGGCTTTTATGAAAATGTCATTATTATTCGAAAATCTATCGATGAAAACTACATTTTGACATACAAAAAGCCCTCCAAACGGAGGGCTTAAGCGTTACCTAAGCGAGATTAGTGAAGAATCTCGGTGACGGTTCCGGAACCGACGGTCTTGCCGCCTTCACGGATGGAGAACTTGGTGCCAGCTTCAAGAGCAACTGGGTGGATAAGTTCAACGGTGAAGGTCGTGTGGTCGCCAGGCATGACCATATTGACATTGGCTGGAAGGGTGATCGAACCAGTGATGTCGGTGGTGCGGAAGAAGAATTGTGGACGATAGCCGTTAAGGAAGGCAGTGTGACGTCCACCTTCGTCTTTCGTCAAAACGTAGACGGTCGCGGTGAATTTGTCGTGTGGGACGATCGAGCCAGGTTTGGCAAGGACTTGTCCACGTTCGACTTGGTCGTGGGTGATACCACGGAGAAGGACACCGACGTTGTCTCCGCTTTCGGCGAAGTCAAGGGTCTTACGGAACATCTCAAGACCGGTGATAACCGATTTTTGAGTCGGACGGATGCCAACGATTTCGACTTCGTCGTTCATATTGGCACGGCCACGTTCGACACGGCCGGTGACGACGGTGCCACGGCCAGAGATGGTCATGACGTCTTCGATCGGCATCAAGAATGGCTTGTCATCAGAACGGACTGGATCTGGGATATAGGTATCGAGAGCGTTCATGAGTTCAAGGATTGGTTTGGCATCGGCATCTTTGCTCGACGCAACTTTGGTCGCGGCAAGAGCGCTGCCACGGATGACTGGGAGTTCGTCGCCAGGGAATCCGTATTTGGTGAGAAGGTCACGGACGTCCATCTCAACGATGTCGATGAGTTCTGGATCGTCGACCATATCAGCCTTGTTAAGGAAGACGATGATCGAAGGAACGCCGACTTGACGAGCAAGAAGGACGTGTTCACGAGTCTGAGGCATAACGCCGTCGGTGGCTGCAACAACAAGGATAGCGGCATCCATTTGGGCGGCGCCGGTGATCATGTTCTTGATGTAGTCAGCGTGCCCTGGGCAGTCGACGTGGGCATAGTGACGATGAGCGGTCTCATACTCTTCGTGAGCAGAGTTGATGGTGATGCCACGAGCACGCTCTTCTGGAGTGCTGTCGATGCCGGAATAGCCGACGTCTTTCGCATTTCCTTCAACTCCGTTGGTCTCTTTGCCAACTAAGCTGAGAACGTGACAGATAGCAGCGGTAAGAGTGGTCTTACCATGGTCGATGTGGCCGATGGTGCCAACGTTAACGTGGACACGGTCACGATTGAATTTCTCTTTTGCCATTTTTTAATTCCTCCAAGAATGGTTTTACTAGAAAGTTCGCGTAGTAATGATAGAGCAGTTCTTCGAAGTTCGCAATACTTACCTAAGGTAACTAGCGCGCATGACTGTTCTTGATGATGTTGTCCTGGATGTAGCGTGGGCACTCACCATAATGATCGAAGCTCATCATGAAGTTTCCACGGCCTTGCGTCAAGGAACGTAGGTCTGTGACATAGCCGAACATCTCAGCGAGTGGAACGAAGCATTCGAGCTCTTTGGCGTTGCCACGTTGAGATTCGGTGTTGATATTGCCACGACGACGGGAAACGTCGCCGATGACATCGCCGTAATATTGTTCTGGAACGGTGATGACCACTTTCATGATCGGTTCGAGGATGACTGGGTCACACTTTGTTCCGGCCGCCTTAAGGGCCATTGAAGCAGCGATTTTGTAAGCGGCTTCGCTGGAGTCGACATCGTGGTAAGATCCATCGAATAGGGTCGCTTTGATATCGATTAGCGGATAGCCGGCGACGATACCGCGGTTAAGAGCCTCTTCCAAGCCTTGTTGAGTCGGTTTGATGAACTCTTTCGGAACGGCGCCGCCAACGATGGCGTCGACGAATTCGAAGCCTTTGCCTGGATTCGGTTCGAAACGGATCCAAACGTCACCATACTGACCGTGACCACCGCTCTGCTTGACGTAACGCCCTTGGGCTTCGCCGGTTTTGCGGATGGTTTCGCGATAGTTGACTTGCGGTTTGCCGACATTGACGTCGACGGAGAACTCACGGCGCATACGCTCGATGAGAACTTCGAGTTGAAGCTCGCCAACGCCGCCGATGATCGTTTGTCCGGTCTCGTTATCGGTATGAACGCGGAAGGTTGGATCTTCTTCTGCGAGTTTTTGGAGAGCGACAGACATCTTCTCTTGGTCAGCTTTGGTCTTTGGCTCAACGGCCTCTTCCAAGACTGGCTCAGGGAATTCGAGTCTTTCGAGAACGACTTGGTTATCGGCATCGCATAAGGTGTCGCCGGTCGTGGTGTTCTTTAGTCCGACAACAGCGCCGATTTCACCAGCGTGCAAGCACGGGACTTCTTGACGATGGTTAGCATGCATCAAGACTAAACGAGCGATACGTTCTTGCGTGCCACGGCTGCTGTTATAAACGTAGGTTCCGCTCTTGAGAACGCCTTGATAGACGCGGACATAGGCCAAACGGCCGATGAATGGGTCAGTGGCGATCTTGAAGGCCAAACCGACGAATGGAGCATTGTCGGTGGTTTTGCAAGTATATGGCTCGCCTTTGAGTTCGCCAGGTTCACCTGGGATATCAAGAGGCGATGGCAAGTAGTCGATGACGGCATCAAGAAGCAATTGAACGCCTTTGTTCTTGAAGGCGGTTCCGCAGAAGACCGGGAAGAATTTTCCGGTGATCGTCGCTTTGCGGGCGACCTCTTTCACCTTTTCGATGCTTGGCTCGTTGCCATCGAGGATGTCGAGCATAAGCTCATCGTCATAGTTGGCGAGGGCTTCGAGAAGTTTCTCATGATAGGCTTGCGCCTTGTCTTTGAGTTCTTCTGGGATCGGTCCTTCGGTAGGAGGAACGTCCTTATCTTGGGTATAAGTCCAAGCGACCATGCGGACAAGGTCGATAACGCCGATGAATCCACTTTCCTTACCTATTGGGTATTGGAAGGCGGCATAGCTGACGCCAAGACGTTCTTTGAGTGAGTCTAAGCACATGAAGAAGTCAGCGCCGATAGCGTCCATCTTATTGCAGAAGACAATACGAGGAACGTTGTATTTGTCGGCTTGGCGCCAAACGGTTTCCGTCTGCGGTTCGACGCCGTTTTTGGAGTCGAGGACGGTGACGGCACCGTCTAAGACACGGAGAGAACGTTCAACTTCAACCGTGAAGTCGACGTGCCCTGGAGTGTCGATGATGTTTACACGATAGTTTTTCCAGAAGGCCGTGGTAGCGCTGGCGGTGATAGTAACGCCGCGTTCCTGTTCCTCGACCATCCAGTCCATGACGGCGGTTCCTTCGTGGACTTCGCCGATTTTATGGGTACGTCCCGTGTAATAGAGGATACGCTCAGTCGTCGTCGTTTTACCGGCGTCGATGTGAGCCATGATACCAATGTTGCGGGTATGAGGGAGATCGTAGTTATCGGTCTCCGTGATCATGTTTTCGTCGTTGGCCATTGTATTCTCCTTCGATTACCAGCGGTAATGGGCATAAGCCTTGTTGGCTTCGGCCATCTTGTGGACATCTTCCTTCTTCTTGACGGCGGCACCGCTGCCATTGGCGGCATCGATGATTTCGCCGGCGAGTTTTTGTTCCATGGTCTTTTCGCCACGGAGTCTCGAATAGTTGACGAGCCAACGGAGTCCGAGGGTTTGCTTTCTCTCTGGGCTCACTTCCACTGGAACCTGATAGTTGGCAGCGCCGATGCGGCGGACCTTAAGCTCGACTTCTGGCATGATGTTCGCGATTGCGGTCGCGAAGACGTCCATAGCCGGCTTCTGGGTCTTCTCTTCGATGATCTTGAAGCTGTTGTAGATGATTCTTTGCGAAGTTCCGCGCTTGCCATCGTACATAACACGATTGATCAAACGGGTGACGAGCTTCGAGTTGTAGATTGGATCGGGAAGGACATCCCGCTTTTCGATTTTTCCTTTGCGTGACATGTTTTCTTTCCTTTCCTAATTACTTGGCCGGGGCCGGTTTCTTAGTGCCATATTGGCTACGGCCTTGGCGGCGGGCTTCGATGCCTGCGCAGTCTAAGCAGCCACGGATGATGTGATAACGGACGCCAGGTAAATCCTTGACACGTCCACCACGAATCATGACGGTGCTGTGTTCTTGAAGGTTGTGACCTTCGCCGCCGATATAGGCGGTAACTTCATACCCATTGGAAAGACGGACACGGGCGTATTTTCTTAAGGCCGAGTTCGGTTTCTTCGGGGTCATGGTGCCAACACGGGTGCAAACTCCGCGTTTTTGAGCACTTGGTTGATCTTTCGCCACTTTGACAAGCGAATTCCAACGTTTTCCAAGAGCCGGTGTCTTCGACTTCTTGACGATGGATTTTCTGCCAGAGCGAACGAGTTGGTTAATCGTTGGCATTTCCAATTCTCCTTTGTTCTTTTGATGACCACTGCTCCCAGTGTGTCACAATGCCGTCGCTAGGGCGATGCCCTCGCGTTCGTGCAAGATGATAAAACAATGAAAAAAGCGTGTCAACAACGAATTTATTCGATTTTTGACACGCTGGAACAAGTGGACATTAATCCATCTTGTTTTGAAAGATTTTCGGCTTCAAAATTAGTCAGCAGAATCGATCAAAAGCAAAACGCCTGAGATAATGTCGACGAACAATAAGGTGCAAATTGAGAATCCAATGCTTAATTTGGTGTTGTTCTTATACGCCTTATAGCATTTGACGGTCATTGGGATGCACCAAATGAGCGGGATCAAGAAACATCCCATGACGATTGTCGATATGAGCATAAGCACGAAAGCGGCTAATTTCATTGTTTTTCCTCCTATTAATAAGTTAAGCCCCTACCTTTCGATAGGGGCATTTTTGATTAGCGATCGATTATTTCCTGGCGGTCATGCGCTTCAATGTATTGCGCTTTGACCTCTTGCATATGATCCAAGACATCGAAGTAGCTGAGCCTCTCCTTCTCGTCATCTTCGCTAAGGAGTCCAGTTCCGGCTGGAATGAGTTTGCCAGTGATGACATTCTCCTTAAGGCCGTGGAGCGGATCTTTCTTGGCTTTGATGGCGGCATCGGTGAGGACGCGGGTCGTTTCTTGGAAGGAAGCGGCGCTAAGGAAGCTTTCCGTCTCGAGAGCGGCTTTGGTGATACCAAGGACAAGCGGCTGCCCAGCGGCTGGACGCTTGCCAGCAATGAGAGCGGCTTTGTTGGTTTCCTTGAAGCGGTCGATGTCAACGCGGGTCCCAGGAAGCAAGTTCGTATCTCCGCCGTCGATGATGACCATCTTGCGGAGCATTTGACGAATGATGACTTCAAGGTGTTTGTCGCTGATATCGATACCCTGAGCAGCGTATGGCTTTCTGATTTCCTTGATCATATAGACTTCGACTTTCTCGACGTCACTGACTTCAAGGAGTTTCTTCGGATCGACGGCACCTTCGGTGATCTTGGCGCCCGCTTCGACGCGGTCGCCTTTCTTCACACGCAAACGCACACCGAATCCAGTCGTGTAATTCTTGATTTCCGGCGTATCGCTTTCGGCGGTCTTATCGCTAGAAGACTTGATGGTGACGACATAACGGCCATCGCCATCGTCTTTGATGGCTTCGACGGTTCCGTCGATTTCGCTGATAAGGGCTTCGCCTTTCGGGTTACGGGCCTCAACGAGCTCTTGAACACGTGGAAGACCCTGAGTGATGTCGGAGGTCGCCATACCACCGGTATGGAAGACACGCATCGTTAACTGCGTGCCAGGTTCGCCGATTGATTGAGCGGCCATGATACCGACGGCTTCGCCGAGTTCGACGAGGTGTCCAGTAGCCATATTTAGACCATAGCAGTGTTGGCAAACGCCATTCTTCGTATCGCAAGTGAAGAGCGAGCGAATCTCGACTTCCTTGATTCCGGCGGCCACGATCTTCTTGGCGTCTTCGAGTTTGATCAAGCTATTGCCCTTGACGATAACCTCGCCCGTCGAAGGATCGACGATATCGTGCATCGAGAAGCGGCCGACCAAACGGTCTTCGAGTTTGACGATGACGACGTTTCTCGCCGTATCGACGATCTCGCGGACCTTGAAGCCGTGATCGCAATGGCAATCCTCTTCGCGGACGATGACGTCTTGTGCGACGTCGACGAGACGACGGGTGAGATAGCCAGAGTCGGCAGTCTTTAAAGCGGTATCGGCACCACCCTTACGGGAACCGTGGGTGTTATGGAAATATTCGGCGATGGTTAAGCCGGTGCGGTAATCGGAAGTGATAGGCATTTCGTAGACGTAGTCTTTATGCGCGCTTCCACGAGCAGCGGCGACAAGGCCCTTCATACCTTCAAGCTGGTTGAAGTTATCGACGGAGCCACGGGATCCAGAGTCAAGCATGATAATGACAGGATTCTGTTTCTCTTCAGGCTTCTTGATGGCCGCTTCGACGAGGGCACGGACTTTGCCGGTGCACTCTTGCCAGAGTTTGACGACGATTTCGTGTCTTTCGTTCTCGGAAAGCAAGCCTTTGTGATTGGCCAAGAAGTTGATGTGCTCGACCTTCTTACGATAAGCGGCGACGAGTTCTTCTTTGCCGTCGACTGGCTTGATGTCGCTAATGGCGACGGTGACGGAGCTCTTCGTGCTATATTCGAAGCCTTGGTCTTTGATTTTATCGAGAACCGCGGAAGTCTTCGATGGATACGGCTCAAGCAAGAGTTGCTTGATTTCGTTCATGATCTCTTCCGGAGTCTTGCCTTCATCGCTCTCTTTGAGGATGTCGTCCGCGCGAGCGAGGATGTAATGGTGCTTGGAGGAATTGACGAGTCTCGACTCATCTTCATCTTTCAAGCCATCGTCGATGATCTCGCGGATTTTCTTGATGGCGCTTTCGGAATCTTTGGCGTCGCTCTTGTTATAGTCGTCGCTGACTTCTTGAATGGCGGCGATCGAGCTATCCTCGTTCATATCGTATTTATGGAAGATGAGATCGATGAGTTTGCCAAGATCCTTCTTCTTGATTGGGTTATGCGGAGCTTGTTCGCTGATCCACTCAGGGATGTTGGTTCCCATTGGAACGAACCAGCTCTTAATTTCTTCCAAAGAAGCGCCAGGTTTATCGTTGATGTAGTTGAAATCGTCCGGGAAGATCTCGTTGAAGATAATCTTTCCGACGGTCGTTATGAGATAACGATTGTGGCAATCGTATGGCAAGCCATAGTCGCGGATATTGTCAGGATCCGTGACTGGAGCAAATTTCTTATGGATTCTGGAAGCTGGGATAGCGATGCGGTTATGGAGAGAGATGATGCCGGATTCGTAAGCATCTTTCACTTCATTAACGCTCGCGAAGACCTTGCCTTCCATCGCGGCGAAATGCTCATTCAATTCAGCATGTTTGTCGTTCGCCTCTTTCTCGGCAGGATCCGAGATCTTGACGGAACGTAGCTTGGCGGCGCGGAGCAAGAAGTCGTCCTTCGTTTCCTCTTCCGTCAAATAGTAGTTGCCAAGGATCATGTCCTGAGAAGGAACGACGATTGGTTTGCCATCTTTCGGGCCAAGGATGTTGTTGCTCGCTAACATCAAGTTGAGAGCTTCTTCTTGGGCCGCTTTACCTAAAGGAACGTGGACGGCCATCTGGTCGCCGTCGAAGTCGGCGTTGAAGCCAGGGCAAACGAGCGGATGTAGACGAATCGCGTGTCCATCGACCAAAACCGGTTGGAACGCTTGGATACCAAGACGGTGAAGGGTTGGAGCACGGTTAAGCAAGACCGGGTGTTGCGAAATGATTTCTTCCGCGATATCGAAGACGATCGAATCGTAACGATCGATGATCTTATCCGCTTGCTTATGGGCGTTGACATAGCCGCGCTTGATCAAAATGGCGGCGATGAACGGACGGAGCAATTGAATGGCCATCTCGCGTGGGAGACCGCATTGATACATGCGTAACGATGGGCCAACGGCGATAACGGAACGGCCACTGTAGTCGACACGTTTTCCTAAGAGGTTCTGACGGAAACGGCCTTGTTTGCCTTTTAAGCCAGAGCTTAGCGATTTGAGCGGGCGTCCGCTAGGACCGGTGACCGGTTTGTTGCGGCGGCCATTGTCGATTAAAGCATCCACCGCTTCTTGAAGCATACGTTTCTCGTTCATGAGGATGACGTATGGGGCATTCATATCGATAAGTTTCTTAAGACGAGTGTTGCGGCTGATGACACGGCGATACAAATCATTCAAATCGCTGGCGGCGAAACGTCCACCATCGAGTTGAAGCATCGGGCGCAAATCCGGTGGAATAACTGGGATAACGTCAAGAACCATCCATTCCGGTTTTTGCTTAGAATCGCGGAAAGCTTGGATGACTTCGAGGCGTTTCGTCTCTTTCATGCGGCGTTGGCCTTTGAATTCGTGCATGCCGTTGTTTATACGTTCGAACTCGGCATCGAGGTCGACTTCGTGGAGCAAGCGTTTGATCGCTGCCGCACCTTCTCCGAATTCGGCACCGGTATATTTGGAAATAAATGCGCTATTGGCGAAGAAATCGAACGTCTCAGCGCCGTTTTGCATCTTTTCGATGAGTTCTTCCGCTTTCAAATAGTCGGCACTTCCTTCAGGGATGGACATCTTGAAATCATTGATGGCGTTAACGAACTCGGTACGAGCCGTTTTCTCATCAAGGAATTGTTTGTACTTCAAAACGTTGCTGGAGCCTGGGTTTAAGACCACGTGGGCAGCGAAATAGACGATTTCCTCAAGCTGTTTCGGTGACATGTCAAGGACTAAGCCCATACGCGATGGGATGCCCTTGAGGTACCAAATGTGGGAGCAAGGCGAAACAAGTTCGATGTGGCCGAACCTTTCGCGTCTCCACTCTTTGGAAATGACTTCGACACCGCACTTTTCGCAAGTGATGCCTTGATAACGGATTTTTTTGTATTTTCCGCAATGGCATTCATAATCCTTGGCCGGACCGAAGATCTTTTCACAGAAGAGACCTCCCATTTCCGGTTTTTGGGAACGATAGTTGATGGTTTCGGATTTCGTCACTTCGCCATGGGACCAGCTACGAATCGTATCCGGGGAGGCAAGGCCGACTTGCATCGCGGCCAAATTATTGATATCAAACATTCTCTTTTTCCTCCTTTATTAGTCGAGATCTCCACTACTTGGGCCATTACCGATTGAGAGGCCTTCTTCGGCCGCTTGCTCGGAAGCCACGTCGTTAGAGACTTCTTCAACGTCCGCTTTCTCCTCCTCGCGAGGCGCGGTGAGATTGCGGATTGCGCTATTGACTTTGCGTTCTTCGATAAGGGCCTCTTTTGCAAGGGTATCCATATCGATGGCTTCGCCTTCGTTATCGTATAAGGCGACGTTCATGCCAAGGCCTTTGAGTTCTTTGGTGAAGACCTTGAAGGCTTCTGGCATTCCCGGTTTCGGGTTTTCGTGTCCTTTGATGATGGCTTCATATGTCTTACGACGTCCAACGCGGTCGTCGCTCTTGACCGTCATCATCTCTTGGAGAACGTGGGCTGCGCCATAGGCTTCGAGGGCCCAGACTTCCATTTCGCCGAAACGCTGGCCGCCGTTTTGGGCTTTGCCGCCTAATGGCTGTTGCGTGACAAGCGAATATGGGCCGGTGGCACGGGCATGAAGTTTGTCGTCGACCATGTGGACGAGTTTGATCATATACTGGACGCCAACCGAAATACGTTCTGGGAAGCGTTCACCAGTTTGGCCATCGTAAAGAATGGTTTTACCATCGCTTGCGATGCCAGCTTTGGCCATAAGGTCATGGATTTCTTTGTCGCTGACACCATCGAATACTGGGGTCGCAACGCGTAATCCGAGTTTGCGGCAGGCTAATCCAAGGTGGATTTCGAGAATCTGACCAATGTTCATACGGGAAGGAACGCCCATCGGTGAAAGCATGACGTCGAGCGGTGTTCCATCTGGTAAGAACGGCATATCCTCGATCGGCAAGATCTTGGAGATGACGCCTTTGTTACCATGACGTCCGGACATCTTGTCGCCTTCGGACACTTTTCTCTTTTGGACGATATAGACACGGACTTTCTTCATGACGCCTGGAGAAAGCGGATCTTTGTTTTTACGGCTGTATTGCTTGACTTTCAAGACAATACCGGCGCCGCCATGCGGGACGCGTAAGGAACTATCTTTGCCATCTTTCGTCTTCTCGGCGAAAATGGCGGCGAGAAGTTTCTCTTCCGGCGTTGGCTCGGTTTGTCCTTTTGGAGTGACTTTACCAACGAGGATATCGCCTTCTTTGACTTCCGCGCCGGCGACGATGATGCCATCTTCGTCAAGATTGGCTTTGGCATCTTCGCTGACGTTCGGAACGTCGCGGGTGATTTCTTCGGGCCCGAGCTTCGTTTCGCGGCACTCGAGGTCATACGCTTCAATATGGATGGAAGTATAGACATCTTCCTTGACCATCCTCTCGGACATAATGACCGCGTCTTCGTAGTTATAACCATGCCACGTCATATAAGCGACGAGCATGTTTTGGCCTAAGGCGAGCTCGCCATTTCTCATGGCTGGGCCATCGGCGATGATCATGCCCTCTTTGACTACGTCGCCAACATGGACGATTGGGGTTTGATTTATGCAGGTTCCTTGGTTGGAACGATCGAATTTCTGCAAGCGGTAAATTTTTTCTTCATCCGCTCCTTTGACTTTGATGGTCGCGCTATCCATATAGGAAACGATACCATCGGCGGTGGCCACCACCGCCAAGCCGCTATCATGGGCGACTTTTTGCTCCATGCCAGTTCCGACATAAGCAAGGGATGGACGAAGAAGAGGAAGAGCTTGACGCTGCATGTTCGATCCCATCAAAGCACGCGTGGCATCGTCGTTTTCAAGGAACGGAATGCAAGCGGCGGCGACGGAAACGATTTCTTTCGGCGAGACGTCGACATAGGAAACCTGGTCGACCGTCACAATGCCGGTATCATCGTCATGGCGGGCGATGACTTCCTCGTCGATAAATTCCTTGACGATCTCTTTATGGCCATCCGAGAAAGTGACTTCCTCTGGTGCGCTTAAGCGAACGTTGGCTTGGGCGATATAGTGATCGCGTTCATCGTCGGCGCTCAAATATTCGGCACGATCAGAAACGTAATAATGCATCTTGCCGTCTTTGTCGCATTCTTTGATGACGACGCGGTAAGGAGCTTGCAAGAATCCATAACGGTTGATCTTGGCATAGGTGCTCAAATTGTTAATAAGACCGATGTTTTGGCCTTCTGGGGTCTCGATAGGACAAATACGTCCATAGTGGGTATAGTGAACGTCACGAACCTCCATGGATGCACGGTCACGCGTCAAGCCGCCAGGACCTAAAGCGCTGATACGGCGCTTATTGGCAAGTTCGGCCAAAGGATTGGTTTGATCCATGAATTGCGAAAGCTGGCTCGATGCGAAGAATTCGCGAATGCTCGAGGTCAATGGGCGGATATTGATCAAAGATTGCGGTTTGGCGGAAGCTAAATCCGGGGTGACCGACATCTTTTGCTGGACGGCTTTGCTCATCTTCGTCAAGCCGATGCGGAATTGCGTTTGGAGAAGCTCGCCAACGCAACGAACGCGACGGTTTCCGAGATGGTCGATATCATCGGTAGTTCCGATGCCGTCTTGGATATTGCAGAAATAGCTGAAGCAAGCGATCATGTCGCTGATGGTGACGCGGGAAATCTCTTTCCCACCTTGCACAGCGCCAAGATTGATGTCGGTGCCGACGATCTTGACGATCTTATCGCCTTCCCTATCGTGGGCGAAGACTTTGACGACGTTGACGATGCTATGGGTATCCAAATGCTCGTTAACGCGGATTTTCTTGGAATGCGCGCCGCGCTCGAAGAATTCGGCGTCGCGGAGTTCGCTTACGTCGCTCTTGGTCATAACGTGCCCACGAACGAAAGCCTCGCCTTCGCTATTCGCGAAAGTGTTGCCGTCGGCATCGATAAGGCTTTCGGCCAAGACCCTGCCGACCAAACGCTCGTAAACGCTTAATTTCTGGGTATATTTGAATCGACCAGCGCGACCAAGGTCATAACGCTTGTCGTCAAAGAACTTCTGGATGATGAATTTTTCAACGCCCTCGCGGGTGATAGGTTCACCAGGTTTTAACTTCTTGAATATATCAATGAGAGCGTAACTGCCATTCGTATTGGCGGCGTCTTTGGCGATCGTGGCCTTCATTCCGTCGCTATCGCCGAACAAATCGGTGATATCGTGCCAATTGCCATTCCCATCGTTCTTGTCCATGCCCAAGGCTTTGAATAAAACGACGGCCGGCATTTTGCGTTGCCTATCAATACGGACGAACATCGCGCCATGGCTATCGGTTTCGAATTGAAGCCAAGTGCCACGAGTCGGGATGATTTCGCCAGTGTACATATGAACACCGAGTTTGTTGTCGAAGGTTTCACCGAAATAAGCGCCCGGCGAACGGACGATTTGGGAGACGATGACACGCTCTGCGCCATTGACGATGAAGGTTCCACTATCCGTCATCATCGGGATATCGCCCATGAAGACTTCGTTGGTTTCCTTGACTTCTCCGGTCGCTTTTTCGCTAAGACGGAGAGTGACGCGTAACTTGCTTGAATAAGTTAGGTCGTTTTCTTTGCACTCGAGAGGTCCGTATTCCGGTTTGTCGAAACGGCAACCGACATAATCGATGAAGACGTTCTCGGCGTAGTTAGAAATCGGGAAAACCTCTTTAAAGACCTCGTCGATTCCTTTCTCCAAGAACCACTTGAAAGAATCCGTTTGAATCTCGACGAGATATGGAAGCGGGGTGTGTCCGCTGATCTTCGAGAAGTCGATGCGGTCGTTTTGGAGCAAGGGGTAATCTTTGTAAGTTTTGTTGTTTGCTTTCGGCATTTTTGAACTCCTTATTTAATTGCTTGGATAACCAGATAGCCTTTTTTCTTGGCGAGAATATCCACCTTACTATATAAAGAGGATATATACGCGAGCGCGCTATAGGCGCCTTGCTTGACGCGAATGACGATGATGAGCTTCCCCTTCTCCTTCAAATGGGACAAGGCTCCCTCATAAATCGCATACGTCACTTTCTTGCCGGCGCGGATAGGCGGATTTGAGACTATCGTGTCAAAAGTCGAATCGATGCTGTGGTAAACGTCGCTATGGAAGATCTCGACTTGATTGCCGACGCCAAGGATGGAGGCGTTTTTCTTGGCAAGCTCGAGAGCGCGGTCGTTCACATCGACTAACGTAAGGGAACGATCGTGAGAATGAAGAGCGAGGATTAGTCCGATTGGGCCCACTCCGCATCCCATATCCAATATTGAGGTTCCAAGATCGGCTTGGGCGATGGTTTCAAGCAATAAACGCGTACCATCGTCTAAGCCATCTTTCGAGAAAACCCCGCGGTCGCTTTGGAGGCAATATTCCTTCCCTAACAAAGAGAAACGAATGCTGATGTCCTTATGAGACAATCCTTCCACGTTATCGAAGTATTGACCCATTCTTATCCCTCCATAAGCGCCAAAACCCTACCCACAGACGACGAATCCATGGGCAGGGTTAAAGCTACAAAGTTGAAACTATTTGATTTCGACTTCGCAACCAGTGTCGGTGAGAGTCTTCTTGTAGGCTTCCGCTTCGACTGGGCTGATCTTCTCTTTGATAGCAACTGGGGCTTGGTCGACGAGTTTCTTGGCATCCATAAGTCCAAGGCCGGTGATGGTTTGGACGGCTTTGATGACGGCGACTTTGCCGGCAGTTCCAAGGCCTTTGAGGAAGAGGGAGACTTCGCTCGGTCCCTTCTTCGCTGGTCCTTCTTCTTCAGCTGGAGCAGCAGCCGCGACTGGAGCGGCGGCGGTGACACCGAATTCCTTTTCGACGTCCTTGACGAGAGCAGAGAGCTCGAGGGCGGTCATTTGTTTGAGGGTGTCAATGATTTGTTCATTGGTTAACTTTTCAGCCATTGTTTTATCCTCCTAGAGATTAATTGGCTGCCGGGGCAGCTGCCTCCGGCGCATCTTTTTCGGCAATCGACTTGACGGCGCGGGCAAAGCCAGCGACGGGTTCGTTGAGAACCATGCAGAACATCGAGAGCAATTGCTCCTTGGTTGGGAGCTTCGCGACTTCTTTGAGTCCGGCTGCGTCAACAACCGTCCCTTCGACGAGTCCGCCTTTGAGGACTAAAGCCTCATGATAACGGCTGAACTTGTAGAGAATCTTCGCACCCGAAGAGGTGTCTTCGGAGAAGATGAAGGCATTAGGACCTTCGAGATAAGCATCGAGACCTTCGATGCCGTTATCCTTGAGGGCGCGGCGTACCATGGTGTTTTTGTAAACGCCCATAGTGCCCTTCCCTTCGGCTAGGGTACGGCGAAGTTCGGTCATTTCAGCCACCGTCAAGCCTTGATAGCCGACGATCGCGAGAGCCTTGCTGCCCTTTAAGCTTTCAGAAATTTCCTTGACGGCGTCTTTCTTAGCTTGAAGTGCTTTTTCGTTCATCGTGTGTTCCTCCTTTCTTTTTTTGTCGACAATATGTGAAGCTTGGTATAACTAGCGAGAATTGTGAATGTGACCTCAGCAACGTGAATTATTAAGGCACTTGCCCGTTGCTATCTTAGGTATAACAAGCAATTCACTCAATTTTTGCTTCCTTAGTTGCGGGAAGCGAATCCTAGCTTAATGCCAGGGCCCATCGTGGTGTGGACGACGGCGGTGAGGATGTAGTTGCCTTTGACGCTCGATGGGCGTGATTTGACAACGGCATCGCAGACGGTTTGAAGGTTATCGACGATCGCTTGGTCTTCGAAGGAGACGCGGGCGATGCTGATATTGAGGTTGCCGTCCTTATCGACACGGTAGCTGATCTTACCTTTTTTGATTTCGGTGATCGCTTGTCCGATGGCCATGGTGACGGTTCCGGTCTTGGGGTTTGGCATCAAGCCTTTTGGACCGAGGACGCGGCCCATTTTTCCGAGCTCGCCCATCATGTCCGGAGTGGCGACGATGATATCGAATCCAAACCAGTTCTCGACTTGGATCTTCTCGAGCATATCTTTAGCACCGACGAAGTCAGCACCTGCCGCTTTCGCCTCTTCTTGTTTGCCAGAGGTAAGGGCAAGGATCTTTTTGGTCTTGCCATTGCCGTGAGGAAGCACGAGGGTTCCGCGGATCAATTGGTCGGCGAGGGTCGGATTGACATTGAGACGGAAGCTCACGTCGATCGTCGCATCGAATTTGGTCGTATTGGTTTTCTTTAAGAGAGCTGCAGCCTCTTCGAAGCTGTATTCCTTCTTTGGGTCGATAAGCTTGGAGGCTTCGACGTATTTCTTTCCTTTTTTCATCGTTTGTCTCCTTATTTCTCGACGGTGATGCCCATTTGACGAGCGCTGCCGGCCACGATTCTCTTGGCGGCTTCGATGTCGTTGGCGTTGAGATCCGGCATCTTATACTTGGCGATCTCTTCGCATTGAGCGTCGGTGATGTGTCCGACGATCTTCTTTTGGTCACCGGAACCTTTGGTGAGTCCGGCCGCTTTGAGGATTAAACCGCTCACTGGAGAGGTCTTGATCTCGAAGCTGTAGGATTTGTCCTCATACGCAGTGATGATGACAGGGACTACTTGCCCTTTGCGGTCTGCCGTCTTCGCGTTGAAGTCGGTGCAGAACTTGTTCATGACGACGCCTGCGCTAGCAAGCTTCGGTCCTGGATGGGCATCTCCGCCTGGGAGTTCCATCTTAAGGACTTTGACGATTTTCTTTGCCATGTTGTCCTCCTTTGACAATATGCAGTGGGTTTAACGGGCCTTCGTCAAGGCTCTACCACGCAACACGCATTTTCACGTGCGGGAGTAAGTATACGCGTATACGCATGATAGAGCAAGCATTTTTTTACTCCGTTTCGAGAAGAATCGTCACGAAATCGCAAAATCCCTGCAAAACCCCGATTAAAAAGAAAAAAGCCCGCTTGAAACGGGCTTGATTCGTATGAAATTCTACTTCTTTTTGTCGTTTATTTTCGAATAAAGCAATGAAACGGAGAAGACTATCAATGCAGCGGTCAATCCCGTGTCCGCCAAAACGGCCACGATCATCGGAAGCTCATTTCCGCTTGCGATATACGGCATTATTATCGCCAAAATGGCAATCAGGAATTTGACGCTTAAAGCGATCGCGACATCGCTAATAGCCCGTCTTCTCGTCTTTTTGGCGATTCCCACTGCCGTCACCACTTTCGAAGGATCATCATTCATAATCACGACGTCAGCGTTCTCGATGGCCAAATCACTGCCGCCACCGCCCATCGCGATTCCAACATCCGCCAAGGCAATCGAAGGAGCATCGTTAATCCCATCGCCCATATAGGCGACCGCTTTAGAAGAAGAATCGATTCGCTCTTTGAGTAGCTTAGTCTTTTCGTTTGGCAATAACTCATAACGGTATTCCGAAATGCCAAGTTCTTTTGCCATCACCGTGGCGCCTTCTTTCTTATCGCCGGTTAGCATCAAGGTTTCGATTCCGGCACCTGAAAGGTCAGAAACCATCTTTTTGCTTTCTTCTCTAGCAACGTCATTTAACAATGCATATCCGGCGTATTCGCCGTCTATAGCCAAATACACAACGGTTCCGATTTCGTTTGTTTCTTCAAGGACGATGCCACTATCTCTAAGCAATTTCGCGTTTCCAGCCAAAACGTTTTTGCCATCATACGTCACTTTGATGCCATGGCCGGCGATTTCCTCATAGAAAGTCACCTTTTTTGAGATTTCATCGATATTATCGGAACCGATTATCGCTTTGGCGATTGGATGATTGCTTCTGGATTCAGCCGCTTTCAAACAGGCCTCGAAAGAATCGAGAGACACGCTTTTAGGCGCCAATTTCGTGACCGTGAAACGTCCATACGTCAATGTGCCGGTTTTGTCGGTCACCAATACTCCGAGTTCATTGAGTTTGTCGAAATAAGACGCGCCTTTGACGATAATCCCGTTCTTTGACGCTAAACCGATGCCGGCAAAATAGCTTAGAGGGACGCTTACGACCACGGCGCAAGGACAAGAGATCACCAATAACGAAATCGCCGTGTAAATCCAGTGCATCCAAACGGATGGGCTATCGTAATCGATGCATAACGGCGGAATCACCGCCAACAAAATTGCAACGGAAACGACAATCGGAGTATAAATTTTCGCAAATTTCGTGATGAATTTATCGGCTTTCGATTTGTTGGCTTCTGACTCCTCGACAAGCCTTATGATGCGGCTTACGGTGCTATCCTCAAACGATTTGCTGACCTTAACCGTAAGCAAACCGCTTTTGAGGATGGTTCCGCTATTGACGGAATCGCCTTTCTTCTTTGAGACCGGAACGAATTCGCCAGTAAGACTCGACATATCTAACGAGCCTTCTCCATCGATTATCTCACCGTCGGCCGGAACGATTTCCCCCACTTTGACAAGGATTTCATCGCCGATTTTTAGATTTTGCGGATCTACCGTTTTTAGCGAACCGTCCACTAATAAATTGGCCGTTTTAGCCCTTAGTCCAATCGCGTTCGATATCGCCTTATGCGATTTTTCCGAAGCGAAATCTTCGAACATCTCGCCAAGCTGATAAAGCAACACGATCATTACTGCTTCGAAGAATTCGTTTGCGCCAAAGAAACGAAGCGAAAAGGCGCCGACGCTTGCGACGAACATAAGCATATTCTCATCGAAAGGATTCTTTTCTTTTACTAGGCTTTCGAAGCCTTCGATGATTATGTCGTATCCGCTTATAAGCCAAGCAACGAGCATTATGCCGAAATTTATCCATAGGCCACTGCCTTTAAGGATATTGGAGTCACACCATTCCTCTGTGAAAAGGAACAGACCAAGCAAAGATAAAATCAAACTCAAAGCCAAGCGAGAAACGGTTATGATGACGTGCTTTTTGTCTTCGTTTTCCACTTTTTCGCCCGCTTTTAATTCTTCGGCATGTTCGTGGCCGGAGTGACACTCATGACAATGGCATCCCATGGTTATTCTCCTTTCTCCAAAACGTGATCGTGAACGACTTCCAATAGTTTCGTCACGTGTTCATCGGCAAGACGATAATAGACTTTGTGGCCATCCTTTCTCGTTTCGACAAGGTGGTTTTTCCTAAGGATCTTAAGCTGATGCGATATAAGCGACTGCGAGGCCCCTACCTCATCCATAATTTCAGTCACGTTCTTCTCTTCGTAGTTAATCACATAAAGGATTTTGAGGCGCGTGAAATCACTCGCAACATTCAATAATTCCTCCATTTTCTCTAATGTTTTCTCGTTTGGTAGCTCGCTCATATATGAATGTCCTTTCATATTTACGAGCATAGAATATCCATAGAGAAAGCAAAAATCAAGATAAATATGAATTTTTGTTCATATATCGATTTAAAGAGAAAATATCGGCAAAAATATCTTCTTAGCCGAAAGTCTTATAACGGGAGGAATAAAGCCAACGCAGCCGATGAAGACGAACTCGTGGCGCCAGGAATGCTCTCGATCAATCCAAAAATGACCCCAACTATGAAGAGGCCTATGTAGCCGG
The DNA here is from genome assembly GCA_963616935.1 of bacterium. GTDB lineage: Bacteria > Bacillota_I > Bacilli_A > RFN20 > CAG-826 > UBA4951. The sequence continues at coordinate 45,219 of CAVEMS010000005.1, forward strand.
CGACGACGCCTATTATTGAAACGATTATGCCAGCGATAGCAAAGCCAAAGCCATGTTTGCCTATGCAAGCCAAAATCAAAGCCACTATTCCAAGAACGACGCCTACCATGGCGATCCAAATCCCGGAATAGGTGAGATATTTGATGAATCCGAAGATCCCACCAACGATGCCAAGTATAATTGAGGCGATACCAAATCCTTTTGCCATGTTTCTTCTCCTTATGCGACGAATACGTCTTTAAATCCCCATTATTCTAACCGCTTAATCGGCCGTTTTTCAAGAATCCAAAAGATAACAAAAAGGAGCGGTTCCCCGCTCCAAAAATAAAATGATAGGAATTAGATTTTCTCGATTTCTGAGAAATCAACATCAACCGGGGTGCTACGGCCGAAGAAGACGGTATCGACACGGCAAGCGCCAGTCGCGCGGTCGATCGAAAGAATCGTTCCTTCCGTTCCTTCGAGAGGTCCACTGATGACTTTGACTTTATCGCCGACGCCATAACGGTCGTACATAGCGCTGTCGATCATGCCCATTCTCTTAAGAACAGGTTCAATCTCTTTGCGGCTGACCGGGGTAGGTTTCTGACCACCGCCGCTAGAACCGGCGATACCGGTGACGCCCGGAGTGTTACGGACGATGTACCAAGAATCGTCGGCCATGATCATCTCGACGAAAATATAGCCTGGATAAAGGTTTCTCTTCTTCATTTTGCCAGTGGCGATACCGTCTTTTAGGACTGGCTCTTCCACTTCGGCGACGATGACGCGGAAGATCTTCTCTCCCATATTCATCGTTTCGATACGCTTCTTCAGATTCTCGGCCGTTTTGGCTTCGTGCATCGAATAAGTCGTAACGATGTACCATTTCTTCTCACTTAATTGCGGTGTTTCCATGATTACATTCCTCCAAATGCGTCTTTGAGTTGCGAAATAATGCTGCTGGCCGTCAAGTCCTCTAACATCAAGAAGACAGCTGCGAAAACGGAAATGCAGATGACAACGGCGATGGCCGGCCAAAGCTTATCGCGGGAAGGCCAACGCACGCGTTTCCCTTCTTTGACCACTTCCTTCATGTACTTGTGTGGATTCATGAGGCTCCTTTCTATTTGCTCTCTTTGTGGATCGTATGGCATCCACATTTCGGGCAATATTTTTTGATTTCAAAACGAGTTGGGTCATCCGACTTTTTGGTCGTCTGATAATTTCTCGATAAGCATACAGAGCAAATTAAAAATTTCTTTTCCCTACCCATCTTTTATCCTTTCCAGCGTGTCAATAATAGGACTCTGAAAGAGTCGTGTCAAGAAAAGTATTTTCTTCATAGTCTTCGTTCCGATTCGACGCCGAAAACAGTAACAATTTCTCTTCCGTGCAGATGGCTAAGATATAGATTGATGCCGCTACAAAAAACACTCGGTATCCAATCGAAAACGAATAGCCTTCCTCAACCGATTATTTACAAGAGGTGACCTTAAATGGGCAAACTATCGCATTATATGCGCTGTTTTTCGCTATTTCGTTATATTCATCGCCCATCGGACAAATAAGGTTAAAAGGTCTTGGATCGGCATCAAATAGCGACGAAACGAGGACGATTCCGGCGATATAGCGGCCCAAGTCGTATGAGAGATGGAATCTATCGCGCGTGATCGCTTCATCTGAGCAAGCCAACCTTGCATTTTGAATCGCCGTTCCAACCGGAATGATTTTATAAAAGCCTTTATCCAGCACTTTCTCGTTAACTGTTTTAACGATGGCATCATACATCTTCATCTGATCATTGTCGTATTTCCCGAAATCCCAATGGGTGCTGCCGACGGCATAAGCCCAGGTCATATGCCAGATGAAACGGACGTTTTTGTTCGTCGCTTTCGCTTTGACATAAGCCATCAAGTCGTCTAAAGGGCCATAGGAAGATGGGATGCCGCTATAACCGCTCACCTGTTGAAAGGAGATGTAGTCCCAATCATCCAAAAGAATGCCATCAGCGAGAGTTTTTCCTTGATTGTGTTTCCACTCCCCGTCTTCATATATCTGCATATCGTAGGCGCCCTCGTTCGTTTTTGAGTTGTTCAAATGCATCTCCAAACTGCATCCACCGATATACATATTGCAAATCTTCAATGAAAAGCCCATATCTTTGGCTATTTTGCACGCATGATATGAAGTATCCTCGGAAAAGCTATTCCCGATCATCAGCAATTTGATTTCTTTCATCTTTTTCCCCTTTGAAATTTTCTTATAGAAAGATAGCGCGCATACAGGCGATAGACAAGCCGATTAGCCGGCGATTCCGATGGAAAAACAAATAATCGAAGGCTGTAACACTATGGACTTTCGTGCTTATTTTATAGATGAAATTAGCACAAAAGAACAAAAAAGGCGGGTCAAAAGGCCCGCCGTCGTTTTAAGACGTTTTGCTGTGAAGATTAGGCAACGAGTTGCTTAACCATGGAAATGAAGCCGGAGTAAAGCTTTTTACATTGTCGCACGCTTCGATCCATGAGCTTGGCAATGGAACGGAAGCTATATCCATAGATTTTTAATCTCGCCACGTCCACTGCATGCTGATCTATCTTATGCGTCCCGACATTACGTTCCATGCATTCGTCGAAATAATCGACGTAGTGCATCGGATTCTCGTTTGGCGCCGCTATGACATCTGACAACGTGAAAGTGTCTTCTGACCGGTCCGAAGTACTTTCCATATCGAGAGAAAGAACGGCGCCGCGCTCAAAAAGCTTGGTGTTTTGCGCCTCGGAAATAAGTTCGTGGCGCAAACAGGTGAGAAAATAGGTGGAGAATTTCGCCGCTTGACCGACTTCATAACGGTCGGTCGCGCGAAGAAACGTCGTAAAGAAGATGTGATTGATGTCCCAACTATCGAAAAGGGAGGCCAATGGAGCGGAAGCTTGCTTAGCAAGATAATGCTTGCGGTCGAAGTAACGCTTCGTCAAGGCGAGATGTGCAGACACGTTTCCGCGTCTGGATAGCATCAAAAGATTCTCATCCGATTCCTCGGAATAAGCCAATATTTTAGTTTCCATTTTTTGTTATTTTGTCCGTGAAGAAATAATATTCGCCAACAAAACCCCGGTGGCTACGGAAGCATTAAGGCAATTTACGTGCCCATGCATTGGAATCTTGACGATGAAATCGCTATGCTCGAGAACAAGGCGGCTGATTCCGCTTCCTTCGTTTCCGACCACCAATCCAATTGGGCATTTGTAATCGATATCGACGTAAGAAGAAGCGCCTTGATCCGCGCTGGAGACGATCCAAAAGCCGGCTTTTTGAAGTTTTTCGATGGCTTGGGTTAAATTCGGCACGGAAGCGACTTTAACGTGATAGACGGCGCCGGTCGAGACTTTCGCGACCGTCCCGTTTAGCGGCACTTCACCACGTTTTTTGACAATCACACCATCGACACCAAATGCGTCTGCGCTCCTTAATATCGCTCCAAGGTTCTGTGGATCCTCTATCCCGTCCAGAATCAAAATCGTCGGATAAGGTTTATCTTTCGATAATGCCACAAGATCGTCAACGGAATAGAGTCGTATTTTATCGATAGTCGCTATATAGCCTTGATGATTGGAATTAGAAGCAAGCCGGTCAAGCTCTTTGTCTGGAAGAATCTTGACGGGAACTTTCCGACCCTGGGCCAATAGGACAATATCGCTATGCGAATGACGAGAGGGCACGTATAACGTTTTCGCTTGATTCGCCTCAAGCGCTGCCCTCACTGCGTTTTTCCCAAATACCTGTATTGACATAATATTAAAACAATTTATTACAAAATGCTATATTTTCTAGTTTTTTCCGCTCATCGTTAAAATAATTTCCTCTGTATGAGCTCTTCGCGGATTTGATCGCTTAATGCGAAGTCTTTGTTGGCTTTCGCCTCGTCGTATCTTGAAAGCAGTTCTTTATCTTCATCGTTTAAGACGACTTTCCCAAAAGATAAGCCGAGGATCGATAGTTCCTTATAGAATGGCGCAAAGGCCGCTAAAAGTTCGTCCGGCGCCGCATCGCGCTTACGCAAAACGGCATTGACCTTCTTCTGGTCGTCATATAGACGCATCAATGCATTCGGGGTATTGAGATCGTCGGCCAAAGCCTGCACGAATTCCTCATTGGCTTTCGCATCGACATATGGATTGACCCCTTTTCTAAGAAGAGAAATAGCAACTTTTCTTACGGTTGTTTCGAGCTGTTCCTTCTTAACGCTGGCTTCGTGAATCGTTTCCTCGCTAAAAGACACCGGTGAACGGTAATAAGACGCCAAAGTCATCAAACGGAAAGACAATCCCCCGTATTTCTCAACGACATCTTTCATCAAAACGACGTTGCCAAGCGATTTCGACATCTTCTCGTTATTGATGTTGATAAAGCCGTTATGCATCCAAAAATGAGCGAGTTTGTTGCCATTATGCCCCACCGACTGAGCGATTTCGTTCTCATGATGTGGGAACTTCAAATCGAATCCGCCGCCATGTATGTCTATATAGCCGTTTTGCTCCTTGAAAATGCTATCGATCATGACGCAGCATTCGGTATGCCAGCCTGGGCGGCCTTCGCCCCATGGGCTTTTCCATTTGATTCCTTCATCCGTCTCTTTCCATAAGGCGAAATCAAGCGGATCTTCTTTCTTCTCGCCGACGGCGATGCGGGCTCCGCTTTCGAGGGATTCGATGGAATTGCCGCTTAAAGACCCATAATCGGGAATCTTCCTCACGCGCAAATAAACGTCGCCACCGTTTTGATAAGCGAACCCCTTCTCAATCAGAACCGATATATAGTCGATTATCTGATTCATATATTCGGTTGGTCGGGGCGTTATGGATGGCTGATCGGAACCGATTTCCGTGACCAAACGGCGATATTCCGAAATAACGCTATCGGTAAGCTCTTTTTCGCTGACGCCAAGTTCTTTCGCTCTTTTGATGATTTTGTCGTCGACGTCCGTGTAATTGCTAACGAAAGTGACTTCATACCCCTCTTCGATTAAGAATCTCCGCAAGACATCGAAAACGACAACCGGGCGGAAATTGCCGATATGCGGATCGTTATATACGGTCGGGCCACAGCAATAAATGCTCACTTTGCCAGGCACCAAAGGATTAAAAACTTCCACCTTGGAAGTCATTGAATTAAAAAAATGAATCTCGTGTGACATACCTACATTATAGTATATGTGGCGAAAAAGTGTTGAAAGGCGGCAAGATTTCGTTATGGATCTTTTTTAGTCGTCTTCATCTTCCAAAACAGGCATTTTATCTATGTTTTGAGCAAGGTATACGTCCAAAAAAGCCAATGCGGAGAACATTATCGCTGCTACAAACGAGGCGATCGTCCAAAATAACGAACGATAGGCTATCCCGGCTTTGTTCTCATAGGCAACCGTCACCGCGATGATGGCGGAAAGGGAAATAAGCGCTTCGACAAACGACATAATGATGATGCTTTTGTTTCTCTTCTTTTCATCTACGGCTTTCAAGAGAAACGGCAAAGTGAGAACGAAGAAAGCGAGAGCACCAACCGCCAAAGCGATGAATAAGAAAATGAAACAATAATGCGATAACGGCATCTCCATCGTCAAATACACGCATAATGGAAACAAAATGGAAATAAAACCCGATAGAAGAAAAGGCGATATGGAGAAAAAGGAATCGAGTTTTGCATCGTTTTCGCGATTTTCCATGTTTTTGTTGTATCTTAACAAGCGGTCTATAAGCCCAAGAAGCCATAAAACGACAATCAAGACGGCGGCGATATAACGTGGCAGCCTTATCGCCGTAATCGTTTCGTTATAAGCCTTGAAGTAAGAATAGAATCCAACTAATACGGAAACGCCTTCGAGTAACGAAGGGATGAGTATCAGAATCTTTTTGTTTTTGTTTTCCTCGCTTATCGAAAAATGAAAGACGAAATCCGAAAACGTCGAAACGGTAATGAGGGCAAAAAAGACAATGGTATTCACCAAATAATCGTTGCCGTCGCTCTTCATCATGTAGTCGCTTTGGTTATAGCAAAGAAGAAAAAGCAAGCTCAAAGCCAATAGGCAAAAGGAAACCCTTAGAAACGACGGAAACGTCTTTTCTCTTCGACCCTTCTCTTTCTTCAAAAAACTCATAGCTTCAATATTCTTTCAAAATCAGCGGGCTTTTCAAAGACGATGTCGGCGCTTTTCTTTAGAGCTTCGTCATATTCTCCATATCCCCAAAGACATAGTCCAAAATGAAGCGAAGCGTTTTGAGCGGTTCGGAGATCCGTGATGCTATCGCCGACGAAAAGGGTTTCCTCTTTCTTTAACGAATGATTCATGACGAAAGAATCGACAATAGCAGGATCCGGTTTGGGTTTCTCCCCTGTTCTTAATCCTCTTACTTCCTCGAATCTCACCGTTGGTAAAGCGTTTCTCACGATGTTTATGGCAAGATTGTCTGGCTTATTCGTGCAAACGAATAGGGAAATGCCGAGATTTTGCAATTTTCGTAGCGTTTCCGTAACCCCTTCAAAAGGCGCTGTATGGCGATTTTGATAATCTTTATAACGCGGCATGTATTCTTTTTTGAGTCTTTGGAAGTTATCGTCATTATCCAAATCCTTAAGCGCTTTGTGCATCAAGACGTCAGCGCCATTACCAATAAGAAAACGGCACTCCTCCTTAGAATATCGATAAGGGATATCGCTAGCCTCTAGCGCATCGTTGATGGCTAAGTCGATGTCCGTTATGGTATCTAACAAAGTGCCGTCTAAATCGAATATCAGATTCTTGATCATGCGCACATTTTAGCGCATAAGCAAGGCGTTATCATTATTTGAGATTTGGATATTTCTCGCGGCTTGCGTTATAGCTCGTATGAAGCAAATGTTCCGCTTTTTCGCCGCCGACTTCGCCCAAATAATCCTTGTATAGTTTTATGACGTCAGGATTCTTGTGCGATTGACGTAATGGGGCATTCTTATCGATATCGTAGAGTATCTTGGCGCGTTTTTCGCGATAAGTGTCTAAGATATCCGCCTTTTCGTGATCCAAGAGGCTTGGCTTGACGAATGGTTGTCCACCGCCGTTGATGCATCCGCCTGGGCAGCCCATTATCTCAATGAAAGCGTAAGGCGATTTGCCCGCTTTTACCTCATCGAGCAACGGCTTGGCGTTCTTAGTGCCGCTTGCGACGGCGACGCGGATCGTTTGGCCATTGATATCGACGCTGGCTTCTTTGACGCCTTCTAGGCCGCGCACGGCCTCGAAATCGACCTTCTCGTATTCTTCGCCAGTCAACGAATGGTAAGCGGTTCTTAATGCGGCCTCCATAACGCCGCCCGTTACGCCGAATATGGCGGCGGCGCCGGTGTATTCGCCTAAGAGATCGTTATCCCAATTCTCATCGGTCGGGAGTTCGTCCCACATGATGCCGCTGCGCTTGATCAAAACAGCCAATTCACGGGTGGTTAAGACGCAATCGACATCCGGCACTCCATTGACGGAATTGGCCGGACGGATTTTCTCGCCTTTCTTGGCCGTGCAAGGCATGACCGAAACGACATAGATATCTTCGGGCTTAAGGCCATGGGCTTTGGCGAAATAGCTCTTGGTGATGGCGCCTTGCATTTCGTGAGGCGATTTGCAGGTGCTCACATTCGGAATGAGCTCAGGATAGAAATATTCAAGATAATTGATCCAGCCAGGCGAGCAAGAGGTAATCTGCGGAAGAGGTCCTTCATTTTTCGAAATTCTCCGCAAAAGCTCAGCGGATTCCTCGACGATCGTCAAATCGGCGCCGAAATTGACGTCGAATACGCGGTCGAATCCGAGCCTATGCAAAGCGGCGATTATCTTCTTCTCGCCATTCTCTTCGCCGATCTTATGTCCGAATTCTTCAGAAATAGCGGCGCGCACAGCCGGAGCGACTTGCGCGACGATGTATTTGCCAGCCGCTTTAGCTTTGTCGATTTCCTCGATTTCGCGTTTCTCGCTTAAGGCGCCAGTTGGGCAAACGTTGATGCACTGCCCGCATTGGATGCAGGGGCTAGTGGCAAAGCTGCCATTGCTGACTGGTCCGACGTGAGTGTTGAATCCGCGTCCGATGAAACCCAAAACGCCAATGCCCGTGGCTTCGATGCAACGGTTGATGCAACGTCCGCACAAAATGCACTTGGAGGTGTCGCGGATGATGCCAGGCGATTGGGCATCGATTGTAGATGGCGTCTTGGAGCCGCTATATTTGGCGGCATCGACGCCGACGCGCTTGCTGACGGCAAGGAGTTCGCACTCACCGTTCTTCACGCAAGCTTGGCAATTGAACGAATGGTTGGATAAGAGAAGTTCGACCGACGTCCTTCTCGCTTTGACGGCTTTCGGGCTGGAGATAAGAATCTCAAAACCTTTCTCTTCTGGGCATTCGGAGACAGGATAGGTGCAACTCGCGAATAGCTTTGGGCCGCGCGGGCTCTTGATCTCAACCAAACATACGCGGCAAGAGCCGAAGCTGTTTTGCCCTTTCTTCCAATTGCATAAAGTCGGAATGCGGTATCCGCAAGCGCGGGCCGCCTCGAGTACCGTCAAGGAGGAGTCGACTTCGTAGCTCTTTCCTTCGATTTTTACTTTCATGGTTGCCATCTTCTCTCTCCTTATATTTTCTCAATGGCGTGGAAGAAACATCCACCCATACAGGCTCCGCACTTAATGCACTTCGTCTCATCGATCACATAAGCGGTCTTGCCTGGGACGCCGGAAATACATCCAACAGGGCAATTGCGGGCGCATTTGGAGCACTTCTTGCACTTCTCCGGGATGATATGGTAACGAATCAAACGTTTGCAAACGTGCGCCGGGCAGGTCTTATCCTCGACGTGGGCACGGTATTCTTCCGGGAACTTCTTCATCGTCGAAAGAATCGGGTTGGCGGCCGTTTGCCCTAAAGCGCACAAGCTGCCGTTTTTGATGACTTCCGCAAGGGATTTCATATCCTCAAGCGTTTGTGGCGTTCCCTTGCCTTGGGTGATGCTCGAAAGCATTTCGTATAGACGCTTCGTGCCAATACGGCAAGGAGTGCATTTGCCGCAGCTTTCGCTGCAGATGAAGTCCATATAGAACTGCGCGACATCGACCATGCAGTTATCTTCATCCATGACGATCGCGCCGCCCGATCCCATCATCGATCCGCGTTCCGTCAAAGTCTCGTAATCGATTGGAGTATCGAGGTCTTCTTCAGTCAAGCAGCCTCCACTTGGGCCGCCCGTCTGGATGGCTTTGAATTTCTTGCCATTCGGGATGCCGCCGCCAATGTCGTAAATCAACGTTCTAAGCGTCGTTCCCATCGGGACTTCGACCAAGCCAACGTTGTTGATTTTGCCGCCTAACGCGAAAACTTTCGTTCCTTTGCTTCCGGCTGTGCCGACTTTGGCGAACTCTTCGGCGCCGATACGAATGATATAAGGAACCTGAGCCAATGTCTCAACGTTATTGACGCAAGTCGGTTTGCCATATAAGCCGCTTACGGCTGGGAATGGAGGACGAGGACGAGGCATGCCTCTCTTTCCTTCGATTGAAGCGAGTAACGCCGTTTCTTCGCCGCAGACGAACGCGCCAGCCCCTTCTCTAAGATGAACTTTGAATGAGAAGTCGGTTCCAAGGATGTGGTCTCCCAATAACCCCACTTCCTCCATCTCGGCGATGGCTTTCTTCAAACGTCCGACGGCCACTGGATATTCGGCGCGGACATAGAAATAGCCTTCGTTTGCGCCGAACGCGTATCCGGCGATCATCATGCCTTCGATGACTTCGAATGGGTTTCCTTCCAAAATCGAACGATCCATGAATGCGCCAGGATCGCCTTCGTCACCGTTACAGACTATATATTTCGTATCGGATTTCACATTGGCGGCGAATTGCCATTTCCTTCCCGTCGGGAAGCCGGCGCCGCCACGTCCGCGAAGTCCGCTCTTGAGAATCTCGTCGATGACATCTTGCGGCTTCATTTCCGTCAAAACCTTAGCCAAGGCTTTGAAACCGTCATAGCCAAACGACTCATCGATGTTTTCCGGATCAATGATGCTGCAGCCATGAAGGGATATACGGAGCTGTTTTTTATAGAAGTTGATATCCTCTTGACGGGCGACCTTCTCATGGGTGACAGGGTCGACGTAAAGGAGATCTTCGCAGATCTTGCCGCCTAATATGTCCTCATCGAATATCTTTTTGATATCAGCGAGTTTGACCAAGCGATAAAGAGTCTCTTCCGGATAGATCTTAACGAACGGCCCTTGCGAGCAGAAGCCGAAGCAACCAACGTGGTTGACGCTAACGGAATCCTCAAGGTTATGTTCCTTGATTTCCTTCTCGATTTCTTTCACGAGGTCGTCGCTGCCATTGGCCAAACAACCGGTGCCACCGCAAACGGCGATCACACGTTTGCCGCCGTTTCCGGAAAGTTTCTTTTGAAATTTGTCGCTATCGATCGCGATGCGCGATAGAAGCGATTCGACATTCGCTATTTTCTCCATATTAGATAAGCCCCTCCCCTTGACGGTAGCTATTTAAGATGCCTTCGACTTGATCTGGCTTGACTTGACCATAGACCTTGCCGTTTATCGACATGGCCGGCGCTAAAGCGCACGCCCCGATGCAACGGAGCGCTTCGATGGTAAATAGCCCATCGGACGTCGTTTCGCCGGGTTTGATTTTCAATATGTCTTCGACTTTGTCGAGCACCGACTGCGCGTTTTTGACGTAGCAAGCCGTTCCTAAACAGACGCCGATGACGTATTTGCCTTTCGGATTAAGCGAGAAGAAGTTGTAGAAAGTCACGACGCCATAGACTTCACTGAACGGGACTCCCAATTTTTCGGCCACGAGTTCTTGGACATCGAGCGGAATATAGCCGTATTTCTTTTGGATCGCTTCGAGAATCATCATCAAAGGACTCGATTCGCCTTTGTATTCATCTATTAAAGCAAGAATATCGGCTTTCGCCTCAGGTTTAATGGGCATACGCACCCTCCTATTATTTAATCTTTAGAATTGTAATATCATTTCTTTTCTTTGAGAACTTTCTTTTTCGGTAAAACAGTAAAAAATATTTTTTGCAGCACAAAAAAACGACTAATCATCTAAACAAATCGATGGTTAGCCGTTATTAACCGTTTTTCTTTACTTTATGCCGGCGTTTTCCTTGTATTTGTTCTTTGCAAGTTCCAAACGTTCGATCATCGAAGATGGCATCGCGAATTGTTCGGCCAAAGTCTTAATGATTTCGACGTCGAGCGGCTTCCATAGAGACGGTTTTGGGAAGGAGGCGCCATTACACAAAGAGACGTAAATCTGATTGTTCATGAGGCGATAATAGAATTGTCCCTTGCCGCCATTCATCTTCTCGAGTTCGAGTATCTTTTCCTGAACTTGTGGGGTCAATATGTAGAAGACGAATTGATCGTCTGACGCATAGACGGCGAATTTCTTGTTGAATTCCAAGAACTCCGTTTCGACTTTCTCCAACTTTTTGTCTTTCGGCGTGTTTAAGAAGCTCTTTTCGACGATCATCAAATCTTTCTCGAAATCTCTTTCAAAGAAAAAGCGGAACATCCTGCCTTGCGCATAGCTAACATAGGAAACCGTGACGTTTCCCTTTGAATCGCGATGCTCTTCTCTCCTTTGAAGATCGAAATCGGCGTATTCGAAAGAGATTCCGTTATAAGCGGCGGAAACGTAATTGGATCCGACGTAACGGTCAGGCTTGGCATAGAAGCCAGGCCTAAGTATCTGTTCTAACGGCAAGCAGCCTTTGCTATTGCGTTTGATATCCGTGTATAAAGCGTTCTCCACCGCTTCTTGAATGTTAGAAAGAACGGACTTCTGATATTTCTTCTTATTGCTCGCCGCAAGGAAAAGGATGACGATTCCGGAGACGACAAGAAGCAAACCGACGATGACTAACGCCAACGCAAGATTGGGAGAGCTTTCCATCAAATCGAAAACGGCGACGAGAATGACGGTGGCGATGCCGACGACGAGAAATGGGATACCCAAAGCAAGGAAGATTCCCTGCTTCTTCTTCGCTTTCAAACGATTCGCTTCGCTTTGGGCGGCGATGCTCTCAAAAACTTTTAATTCCATATTGGCACCTCAAAAATGAAAAAGGGCCGCAGAACGCGGCCCAATTGATCCTAGAAACTGATTTCTACGTCTTTGCGCTTGGCCGCTTCGGCTTCGAAGAAGTCGCGATGGGTCAAATGAAGATGATTGGCGACGATGCTCTTCGGGAAGACGACAATATCTTGATTATAAATCGAGACATTGCTGTTATAGACGCGGCGGGACGCTTGAAGTTGTTCCTCAACTTCGGTGATTTGATTCTGAAGTTGGGTGAAGTTGGCGTTCGCTTTGATTTCCGGATATTTCTCAGCGACGATGTTGATGCTATCGAAGGCTTTGGTCATCGAGGAAGCGAATTCAGATTTCTCTTTCATCGAAGCATCGCTCGCTGGACGGCGCATCGCGATGACGTTGGTCAAGGTCTCTTGCTCGTGCTTTGCGACACCTTTAACGACGGCGACGGCTTTCGTGAGCAAGTCAAAGCGCTTCGTCAAAGCGACATCGATTCCAGATGCGCTTTCATCGCACTTAACGACTTCTCTTTTGAGTTTGTTGCCAGTGGAAATCCACCAGCCAATAAGCGAGACGATGATGATCACAACGACCGCGGCGACGGCCAAACCGATAATCAAGCCGATATTGAGCCCGGTTCCTTCTAAAATTTTGATATTCATTGTTTTTACCTCTCTTAAATATGATAGATAAATTTCTAGAAAATTGCCATATTAGGCAAAAAGGCCCCCTTAATGAGAGGGGCCTTGTTTGATTTAAGCTTAGTCAACCCACTTAACGAGTTCGACTTCGGCGTTGTCGCCTTTGCGGGCGCCAAGTTTGAGGACGGTCGTATAACCGCCTTGGCGATCTTTGAATTTCGGGCCGATCTCGTTAAAAAGTTTAGCGAGGGCTTCGACGCCTTTTTCATCGACGATGCCATGACGGACGACGCGAGCGGCTTGACGACGGCTGGCTAAGTCGCCGGCTTTGGCGTAAGTAACCATCTTCGCGGCCAAGGTGACGAGTTCTGGGGTGACACCCGAAGTGACTTTCACTTGTCCATGAACGATGAGCTCGCTTACGACGTTGCGAAGCATGCTGTAGTTCTTCGAAGCGGTATAACCGGTCTTGAATCTGACGCCTGCTTTGCCGTGGACGTTCTTTCTTCCTGTTGCTGCCATAGTTTATTCTCCTACGTAATCGCGGAAATGAAGCCCACAAGCTGCAAGCTTCTCTTTCACTTCTTTGAGCGACTTCTTGCCGAGGTTGCGGACCTTCATCATCTCGTCTTCGCTCTTTTGTGTGAGCTCCATGACGGTGCTGATTCCGGCGCGCTTCAAGCAATTGTTGCTGCGGACGCTGAGATCGAGTTCTTCGATCATCATCTCCTGATATTTGTTGTCTTCTTGCTTTTGATCATCTTTGATGGTCTTGTAGTTCTTAACGACGCTATCAAGTTCCGTGAATTTGTTCAAATGGGTGACAAGAAGCTCAGCTGCCATCGCCACGGCTTCGTCTGGTTTGACGGAACCATTGGTGGTGACTTCCAAGGTTAATTTGTCGAATTTGGAATCGTGCTCGACGCGGGTCGGCTCGACGCTATAAGCGACTTTGGTGACCGGCGAGAAATTGCTATCGGTTGGGATAACGCTCACGACTTCGATTTTGCGTTCGGCTTTGTTGCCTTCGCTTGTGACATATCCACGTCCAGTTCTGACGTAGATCGTCATTTGAAGATGGCCATCTTGGTTAAGGTGAGCGATCTCCAAGTCTTTGTTGACGACGCTGACGAGAGCCGGGGTTTCAAGATCGCTGGCTTTCAAGACGCCAGGGCCTTGGAAATCGACGGTAAGCGTTTTGACATCGCCCACAGAGCTATCGACCTTAAGAACCAAGTCTTTTAGGTTGAGGATGATGGCGGTGACGTCTTCTTCGACGCCTGGGATGGCGCTGAATTCATGGCGAACGCCTTCAATATGGACGGCGAAGACGCTGGCGCCTGGAAGGGCGCTAAGCAAGACGCGACGCAAGGCGTTACCGATGGTAAGGCCGAAACCACGTTCGAGCGGTTCGATGACGAAACGGGCATAATGCTCTTCTTCATCATTTGCATCGACAGTGATGTTAAATGGTTGGAAGGGGTTTGGAAGGCGGATCTCTTCCGCTTTGACTTCGTTATTAATTGCCATGTGTGATGATCCTCCTATGATCAATTGTTGAAACTAGCCTCTTGGGCGTTTCGGCGGACGGCAGCCGTTATGTGGAATCGGCGTTGTGTCGGTGATCGATAGGACTTGAAGTCCGACATTGGCGAGGGCGCGGACGGCGCTTTCGCGACCTGGGCCTGGGCCTTTGACATCGACGTCGACTTGACGGAGCCCTTGATCATAGGCGGATTTACCAGCCGCTTCAGAAGCGAGCTGAGCCGCAAATGGGGTTGATTTCTTGGCACCTTTGTAACCGAGGGCACCGGCGCTGCTCCAGGCGATGACATTGCCTTGTTGGTCGGTGATGGTGACGATGGTGTTGTTAAACGAGCTATGAATGTGAGCGACGCCGTGGGTGAAATTGCGCTTGATTTTCTTCTTACGCGCACTGGTCGCTTTTTTGCCTTTACCGGCATTCTTCGTATCAGCCATTGTGAATTAGCCTCCTTTTCTCTAGCCTTTGGTGGCTTCTTTCTTGTTGGCGATGGTCTTACGCTTACCTTTGCGGGTACGAGCGTTGGTCTTGGTGCGTTGTCCACGAACCGGAAGACCTCTCTTGTGACGGAGGCCTCTATAGCAACCAATTTCCGTAAGACGCTTGATGTTCATCGCGATTTCACGACGAAGGTCGCCTTCAGTCTTGTACTTGGCGACTTCAGCGCGCAAAGCGACGAGTTGATCATCGGTCAAATTCTTGACGCGGATGTCTTCGCTCACGCCAGCGGCTGCACAAATTTTCTTAGCGGTCGTATCGCCGATACCATAAATGTAGGTAAGGGAGATGACGACGCGTTTTTCGGATGGGATATCCACCCCTGCTAAACGTGCCATATTCTTCTTTTCTCCTTAATTAACCTTGTCTCTGCTTATGCTTCGGATTGGAGCAAATGCACATAACGACGCCATGGCGGCGGATGATTTTGCATTTATCGCAGATAGGTTTGACGCTTGGTCTGACTTTCATAACGTTTTTCCTCTCTTTTTGGAATCGTGTGTTCCTAGTTCTTGTAACGGAAGGTGATACGCCCGCGTGTTAAATCGTAAGGCGAGAATTGGACAGTGACTCGATCGCCGGGGAGAATGCGGATGTAATGCATCCGGATTTTGCCCGAAACGCAGGCTAGAACCACTGCTCCATTTGCTAGTTTGACCTTAAACATGGCATTGGGTAAGTTCTCCAATACCGTGGCCTCAACTTCAATGCAATCTTCTTTACTCAAAGAATGTCCTCCTCGTCTAGTGACTTTTGGTTAACAGCTCATAGCCGTCACCAGTCACCAACACCGTGTTTTCGTAATGGGCGCTTGGCAAGCCGTCTTTGCTCACGGCCGTCCATCCATCCTTAAGGATCCGCAATTTGTTCTTCCCCATCATAACCATTGGTTCGATGGCGATAGTCATTCCAGATCTTAGAACGGGCCCAGTCCCCTCTACCCCATAGCATGGGATATAAGGATCTTCATGCATCTCGCGCCCGATGCCATGCCCTGTGTAATCTCGCGGGACCGAATATCCGTTTGCTTCGGCCGTCGCTTGAATCGCATGCTCGACATCGCCTAGATAGGCGCCGTCACGAACTTTCGACACTGCATTCCAGAAGCATTCCTCAGTGACTCTTATGAGTTTGAGTCTGTCTTCTTTGCAGATCCCCACAGGATAGGTCCTGCAGGCATCGCCGTGATAGCCATTCAATTTGACAACCACGTCGAGGGAAATGATGTCCCCATCGGTAAGGATGCGCTTATCGGATGGGATCCCATGAACAAGCACCTCGTTAACGGAGGTGCAAATCGCTCCCGGGAATCCGCCATACCCTTTGCTAGCGGCCTCCCCACCCTCATCGATTATGACTTTCTCAGCCATTTCCGAGAGATAGAGAGTGCTCACGCCAGGTTTGACGAGAGGACCCACGACATCGAAGACCTTAGCTGTCAGAGCGCCGGCCTTCCGCATGAGCTCAATCTCGCGCGGAGACTTGATGATGATCATCTATTGGCCTCTAAAAGAGCGGTTAGATCTTTTTTGAGGTCACCGGCTTCGACGGAACCGTCGAATTCGGAGAGAAGCCCTTTCTCCTTGTAATAATCGAGGAGAGGAGCTGTGCTCTTATAGTAATTGGCAAGGCGGACTTTGAAGCTTTCTTCATTGTCGTCCTTGCGCTGGATAAGAGAAGAGTCGCAAACGTCACATACTCCCTCTTTCTTCGGTTTCATGCTGTTGACGTTATAGCTTGCACCGCATTTCGGGCAAACGCGACGTCCAGCAATCCTTTCGATCAATAACGCATCAGGTGCGGCGATATTGACGACGAGATTCACTTCGCGGCCGATTTCCTTGGAAAGATCGTCCCAGGCTTTGGCTTGGGGGATGGTTCTTGGGAAGCCGTCGAGAAGGTAACCATTCGCGCAATCAGGGCGAGATAATCTCTCCTTGACGAGGGCGCAAGTGAGTTCATCGCTAACGAGGTCGCCACGGTTGATGACGTCTTTGATGGTGTTGCCAAGCTCCGATCCGCTCGACATGGCTTCTCTAAACATATCACCAGTCGAGATGTGCGGGATAGCGAAGTCCTTGGCTATCCATTGGGCGTGGGTGCCTTTGCCGGCACCCGGAGGACCCATTAGAATTATATTAAGCATATTACGCCGTCTCCTTTATCTGATCGAAGGACTTGCCAGCGAGCAAGCCATCGATTTGCGCGTTGATTTCAAGCGCGACGCCGACGATGATGATGAGCCCTGTGCCGCCGATGGCGAGCGAGGAGTCATTTCCGAAGGCGTTGGCCCAAACTAGAACGATCGGAAGCGCGGCGATTAGCGATAAGGCGATGGCACCGATGAAGGTGACGCGGTTAAGCACTTTCGTCACATAGCGTTCCGTCTCTTTTCCCGGGCGGATGCCAGGGATATAAGAGCCGTTCTTTTGGAAGTTGTCGGCGAGCTGCTCTGGATCGATTTGCATTTGAGCATAGAAGAAGCAGAAGGCGATGATGAGGGCTAAATAGATGAATAAGCCCCAATTCATCTTCCAATGCGTTCCATCGAACCAAGGCATTAAGAAGGTGTCGTTGTAATTGAATATCTTCAACCATTCGGCGTTGGCGGCATCGCTTGAGATGAAGCTAGCGATGATGCTTGGAGCACTTAGGATGCTTGAAGCGAAGATGACTGGAATAACACCGGCGCTGTTGATCTTGATTGGCAAGAAGCTAGCGCGGGCCATGGAGGCATTGCTGCCACCCTTCCCTGCGTGTTGTACCGGTATCTTACGTTTGGAAAGTTCAACGAAGACGACGAAGGCGGTGATGAGAACCATCGCCAAGATGTATAGCGCGAATTGGAAGGCACCTTGAATCATTTCGCTCGAACCCCTGGTCACATTCAACGTGATCCATTTGTTCCAAGCGGTCGTGATCTGGGTCGGAAGGCTACGAACGCAACCGGCGAAGATGATGACTGAGATACCGTTTCCAATGCCTTTCTCGGTGATTTGGTCGCCTAGCCACATCGTAAGCATGGCGCCGGCGAGAAGAATCGTGACGATATAGGCATACGTCCAGAAATTATCGGCCATTGAAAGAGAGATATAGCTTTGGTTCTGCATCGTTTTGATGATGCCATAACCTTGGACTGCACCAAGAAGAAGGGTGAGATAGCGGGTCGCCATCTCTTTCTTCTTACGGCCATATTCGCCCTGCTTGCTGAGCTCAGTTAGCGCAGGAAGCACGTCTTTCGACAACAATTGGATAATAATCTGCGAAGTAATATAAGGTGAGACGCCAAGGGCGAAGATACTGAAGTTCGAGAGAGCGCCGCCCCCCAACAAATCCATGATAGCGAGGGAATTCCCGCTGTTCATGATGTTGGTGAGCTCTTCGCTGACTTGAATGCCAGGTACCGTAATGGCCGCCCCGATCCGGATGACGAAGAGAATCATGACCGTGAAGAAAATACGGTTGACGATTTCTTTGTTTTTGAAGATCGAGACGAATTTTTTCATTACTTAAGGACCTCGGTGACTCCGCCTTTCTCTTCGATCGCCGCTTTTGCGGAAGCGGAGAAGGCGTTGGCTTTGACGGTAAGCTTTTTGGTTAGCTTGCCATTACCAAGGATTTTAACCCCTGGAGCGTTCTTTTTCACTAATCCCTTTTCGATGAGGGCATTGGTGTCGACGACGGCGCCGTCTTCAAAGGCCTCTAAGGAAGCCAATTTGACGATGGCAAATTCGACACGGGCGTTGTTTTTGAAGCCATATTTCGGAAGACGTCTTGCGAGAGGCATTTGGCCGCCTTCGAAGCCGTGTTTCTTAGTATGGGCGTGGGCGCCTTGGCCTTTTTGGCCTCTGCCAGCGGTCTTGCCGTTGCCAGATCCTAAGCCTTGGCCTTTGCGGAAGTGCTTCTTTTTGGAGCCTTCGACGACGACGATGGTATTAAGATTGGTAGCCATGATTAGTTAGCCTCCTTCTTTTCGGACGCCTCTTTGGCTTTCGGAGCCGGTTTGACTTCCTCTGGGGTCTTTAAGCCACGGAGAACCATAACCTTTCCGTATTCCTTGAGGCTCGATAGAGCGGCGTGGGTCGCGTTGATGACGTTGACGGCAGTGCGCGAGCCATAAACCTTGGAATAGACGTTCTTGATGCCGGCAAGTTCAAGGATGGCACGGACGGCGCCACCGGCGACGATACCAGTGCCTTGCGGAGCTGGCTTCAAAAAGACGGTGGTCGAGGTGAAGTGGCCTTCGACTTGATGGGCGATCGTTCCACCCTTTGCGATATGGATGGAATGAAGGTCTTTCTTGGCGGCCGTCAAGGATTTCTTGATGGCATCAGGCACTTCGCCCGATTTGCGCATGGCGAACCCATATTGTCCTTTGCCATCGCCAACGACGACGAGGGCAGCGAAACGCATATGCTTTCCGCCTTTTTCAACACGGGTGACCTTGTTGATGTTAACGACGCGATCTTGGAAATCGTCGGCTTCACGACGGAATCCACCACGTCCACCGCGTCTTTCGCCTGGACGTCCCTTGCGATCGCCGTATTTGCGGGATCCTGGGCGTTCGGCATAGCGAGAACCATGAGGCTCATAACCGGGGTTGCCGGTCGCTTTCTTTTCCGTGGGTTGATTATTGGCGGCACTAACCGCAACTTCTTTATTTTCTTCCATGGGGTTCTCCTTAGAAAACTAAGCCTCCTTTGCGAGCGCCATCCGCTAAAGCGGCGACGCGGCCGTGGTATTGATAACCACCGCGATCGAAGACGACTTCGCTGATGCCGGCCTTCTTGGCTTTTTCGGCCAAGGCTTCTCCGACTTTGGTAGCAGCTTCGATGTTGCCACCATTCTTGAGTTTGAGCTGGACGCTCGAAGCGGACACTAAGGTATTGCCCTTGGTATCATCGATGATTTGGGCTTCGATGTGCTTGTTGCTACGGAAGACGACCAAACGTGGGCGGAGGGCGGTTCCCAAGACTTTGTTACGGACTCTCGCGTGACGACGGTCACGAACGAGGCGACGAGACTCTTTTTGAATCATATCTTAAGCTCTCCTTATTTCTTGCCGGAACCCGCCGAAGCGCGCTTGCCGACTTTCTTGATGAGGAATTGTCCAACGTAGTGGACACCCTTTTGGCCGTAGACATCTGGACGATGCTTGTCATAGATATACGCGGCAGTTTGTCCGACGTCATGCTTATCGCAGCCGCTGACTGTGATATGGGTTTCGTCTGGGCAAGTGATCTTCGTGTATTTGCCGACTGGCTCAACGACGACTTCGTGGCTATAGCCAAGGAACATCGTGACGGCCGTGCCTTTGATGCTGGCACGATAACCGGTACCATTGATTTCGAGTTCTTTCTTCCAACCTTTGGTGACACCGACGACGGCATTGTTGATGTTCGCGGCAGTCGTGCCGTGATTTTCGCTTCCTTGACGGGACTTGCCCGCTTCCTCGGCCGCTCCAGCGATTGGAGCAACATGGAGGTGACCGTCTTTCTCAGAGACGCTGACGTCCGAAGGAATGTGGACGCTTACTTCGCCTAAGGGACCTTTGACGATCATGACGCCATTATCGATTGAATAAGTGACGCCTTCTGGAAGAGATATGGGTTTAAATCCAATTCGAGACATTTTTTCTCTTCTCCTTTTAATTACCAAACGTAGCAGATGACTTCGCCGCCGATGCCAGCCTTGCGGGCTTCGCTATCGGTTAGAAGGCCTTTGCTAGTGCTGATGATGGCAATGCCAAGACCTTTGAGCACGCGTGGGAGCTTTTGGCATTCCACGGTGACACGGAGGCCTGGTTTGCTGATGCGCTTGAGACCAGAGATGACACGTTCGCCATCTGGGCCATATTTAAGCGCGACGTTGAGAGTTTTGTTGGCACCGCTTCC
Organism: bacterium; assembly: GCA_963616935.1. Classification (GTDB taxonomy): domain Bacteria; phylum Bacillota_I; class Bacilli_A; order RFN20; family CAG-826; genus UBA4951. Next base: position 65,907 of record CAVEMS010000005.1, read on the forward strand.
TTCGGCTCCGAAGTCGAGGATATATCCTTCTTTCTTAAGGATCTTAGCGATGGCAGCCTTCATTTTGCTATAAGGCATGGAGACTTGCTCATAACGGAGGGCATTCGCATTGCGGATGCGGGTGAGCATATCGGCGATAGGATCGATATTCATTTTCTTTTTCTCCTTTCCTTATTACCAAGAGGCTTTCTTCATGCCTGGGATTTCGCCTTTGTAGGCCATTTCACGAAGGCAGATACGGCAGAGACCGAATTTACGGAGGACGCCGTGAGGACGACCGCAGCGTTGGCAGCGCGTATAAGCGCGGGTGCTGAATTTTTGCGGACGGCTCGCTTTGATTATCAAACTTTTCTTAGCCATTCTTCTTACCTCCTGAAGGGCATTCCCATCAATGTGAGAAGCTCAAGGCATTCTTCGTCGGTATTGGCGGTCGTGACGATGACGACGTCCATACCGCGGATCTTCGAGATCTTATCATAGTCGATTTCTGGGAAGATCAATTGCTCTTTGACGCCCAAGGTGTAGTTGCCATGGCCGTCGAAGGCGTTTTTGGAAACGCCGCGGAAGTCACGGACGCGTGGGAGAGCGATGCTCACGAGCTTGTCATAGAACTCGTACATGCGGGTGCCACGGAGAGTGACTTTGCAACCGATGGCCTGTCCTTCACGAAGTTTGAAGGTCGCGATGGATTTCTTGGCCTTGGTCACGACTGGATGCTGGCCGGTGATGGTAGCGAGTTCATTCACGCTATCCTCAAGGGCTTTGGCGTTTTGAGTGGCATCACCAACACCGATGTTGATGACGATCTTCTCGAAGCGAGGCGCTTGCATCGGAGTGGTGTATCCAAACTTCTTGACGAGAGCTGGGATAACCTCTTCCTTGTATTTCTTCGCAAGGCGGTTCGCGTAGACTTTTTCTTTTTTGACTTCCGCTTTAACTTCGGTCTTTGGCTCAGCTTTGGTAGCTGGCTTAGCGGCCTTTGGAGCGGCGGTCTTCTTGCTCGAGGCGGCTTTCGGGGCGGCCTTGGCAGTAGCTTTCTTAGTTTCAGCCATTTCTCATTCCTCCCTTATTTCTTCTCGAGCGATTCGCCGGATTTCCCGACGCGAATCTTCTTTCCGTCGACCACTTTGTGATGGACACGGGTGGCCTTTTTGGTTTTCGGATCGATTAATGCGACCTTGGAGGCATCGATTGGGACATAGATATCGAGAATCGATCCTTCTGGGGTAGCTTGTGTCGGCTTCTTATGCTTCTTATGGACATTGACGCCCTCAACAACGACTTTGTTGAGCTTCGGATAGACGCGTTGGACGAGCCCTTCCTTGCCTTTATCGTCGCCTGAGAGGACGATCACCTTATCACCTTTTTTGATATTCATAGTGATCTTTCTCCTTATAGAACTTCCATGGCCAAAGAAATGATTTTCATATAGCCTTTGTCGCGGAGCTCACGGGCAACCGGTCCGAAGACACGTGTTCCGAGTGGGTTTCCTTCTCCATCAACGAGGACAACGGCGTTGTCATCGAAGCAGATTGACGAGCCGTCTTTGCGGATGACAGAGCGCTTGACTCTGACGATGACGCCTTTGACGACTTGTCCTTTTTTGATTTTGCCATTTGGCGTGGCCGCTTTGACGGCGCACATGACGATGTCACCGAGGGTGGAGACTTTCTTGCGGTCGCCGCCGAATTGGCGGAAGACTCTGACAAGACGGGCACCGCTGTTATCGGCAACAACGAGGTTTGTTTCGTTTTGTACCATAGGTCCTACTCCTTAGAGGCCGCTTCGTCTTCTTTGGCGGAGACGATTTCGGCACTGCCTTCTTGCGCTTCGAGAGTGGCTTCCACTTCCTCAGCTTTCTTCTCGGCGATGGCTTTCTTGTCGATGCTAACTAAGCGCCAACGCTTGAGTTTGCTGATCGGACGGCAAGACATGATGGAAACGGTGTCGCCAAGCTTGGCTTCGTTGTTCTCATCGTGGGCGTAATATTTCTTGCTGTAGCCAACACGTTTTGCATAAAGGGGATCGTTTCTTTTGGTCGAGACGGTGACGATGATGGTTTTGTTCATCTTCGTTCCAGTCACGATTCCCTGGAATGTAGGTCTTGTATTGCGTTCCATTTTTGATCTCCTTTCTCCTATTTGGCGGCTCCGACGTTGATTTGGAGCTCACGCTCACGCTTCACCGTCTCGGCTTTGGCGATATCCTTGCGAACATAGGTGATTTCGTCAGGATGTTCGAGAGCTCCTACCGCTCTTTTGCGGGAGAGCTCGAATTTGCGTTGACGGAGAGCAGCGAGCTTTTCGTCAAGTTCTTTCGGGGTCAATGCCCTGAATTCTTTGATATCCATAGGTTCTATTCCCCTTTCTTATCAGCATCAGCTGGGGTATCGTTGCCAGTGTCAGACACGGTTTCGATAACCTTCGCATCCTCTTCTTCAATGGCTTCGAGGCTGGAAGAGTGTTGTTCTTCCATCTTGAGTTTCTCATCTTCCGTCAAGGTTTTGGTGCGCTTGACGACTTTGGTGAGGATCGGGAGCTTGAATCCGGCTTGATGGAGAGCGTGTATCGCAACTTTCTCATCGATGCCACCGATTTCGAAGATCACACGACCTTTCTTGACGACTGCGACCCATCCTTCCGGTGAGCCTTTGCCGCTTCCCATACGAACCTCAGCCGGCTTTTTGGTTTTGGCTAAGTGCGGGAAGATGCGGATCCAGATTTTGCCTAAGCGGTCGGTGTAACGAGCCAAGACAATACGGGCGCTTTCGATTTGGTGGTCGTTGATGTAACCACCCTCGAGGGCAACCAAGCCATATTCACCGAAGTCAACGTTGTTTCCTTTGGTGGCTTTTCCCTCGTACTTGAGTCCATGCGGACGGCGATACTTAACGCGTTTTGGTTGCAGCATTGTTTGCGCCTCCTTGTGCTTTATCGGAAGTCTTTGCGGCTTCTTGCTTTTCTTTATGGGCACCGCGGCAGCACCAGACTTTGATGCCGATGCGGCCATAGCTCGTGGCGGCGGCTACCGACGCGAAGTCGATATCGGCGCGGAGCGTCTCTAGTGGTACGACACCCTCTTTGTAACCTTCACGACGGGCAATTTCAGCTCCGCCGAGACGTCCTTGGCATTGCGTACGGCAGCCAAGGGCTCCCGCTTTACGCATACGTTGGATGGCTTTCTTTTGGGTGGTTCTGAAGCTTTGACGGCCCTCAAGCTCGGAAGCGATCCATTTGGCGATGAGAGTTGCGTCGACATCAGGATTCTTGGCTTCGAGAACATCGATGCGGACATCGCCCGACTTGATGATTTTCTTAAGGCCTTTGTTGATCTCGGCGATTTTGGCACCATCTTGTCCGATCACGACACCTGGGCGGGCAACATAAGCCTTGATATGGACTTTGTTGTCTTTGTCGCTCTTGGTTCTCGCGATATCGATATGGCTGACCATCGCATCTTTGAGAGCTGGTTCGAGATAGTTACGGATGGCGATATCTTCGCCTAAGAAAGTAGCATAGTCTTTTTTGGAAGCAAACCAATTGGCTTCCCAGCCGCGGTTGATACCGATACGGAGACCGACGGCGTTAACTTTTTGACCCATTGTTTGTCCTCCTACTTCCTTTCCTTGACGGTCACGCTGATGTTGGCCGTTCTCTTGACGATCGACGATGAGCTTCCTTTGGCTCTCGGTATGAAGCGTTTCATACGGATGCCGTCGCTCGCTTGAATCATCGCGACGTAGAGTTTAGAAGCATCCATCCCGAAGTTGTTGGTCGCATTGGCGGCCGCGCTCTTGATGAGCTTGGCGACTGGCTCGCTAGCGGAACGATTGACGTTCTTGAGGATCGCTAGAGCCTCATCGACGTCTTTTCCGCGGACGATATCGAGGACCAAACGGACTTTGCGTGGGGTGACGCGCACGTCTTTTGCGAAGGCATGCGCTTCGGTGACAGCCGGTTTCTCCGCTTTCGGAGCTTCCTTGGCTTTCTTCTCCTTGACCGCTTTCTTTTCGGCCTTCGGAGCTTCTTTGGTCACTTCGGCTTCTTTCTTTTCGACTTTAGCTTTGGTGGCTTTCTTCTCCGCTTTCGGAGCTGCTTCCTTCTTAGGAGCGGCTTCCTTCTTCACGGTTTTCTTTTTGGTTTCTGCCATGATTGCTCTCCTTATTTCTTACCGGCCGCAGCTTGATCGCCAAGATTGTTGCCGTGGTGACCGGTGAAAGTGCGGGTTGGGGCGAATTCGCCGAGCTTATGACCAACCATGTCTTCAGTGACATAGACGGTGATATGCTCTTTGCCGTTATAAACGGCGAACGTCTGCTCAACGAAGGCAGGATAGATGGTCGAGCGACGAGACCAGGTCTTGATGACCTCTTTCTTTCCTGATTTTTGGAGGGCTTCGACCTTCTTGAGAAGGTATTCATCAACGAACGGCCCTTTTTTGGAAGAACGTGACATTGTTCGATCTCCTTTCCTTACTTATCATTCTTACGACGCATTATTAAGCGCGTAGAATTCTTCTTAACGCGGCGGGTCTTAACACCCATCGCTTTCTTTCCCCAAGGTGTGCGTGGGGCATCGCGTCCGACAGGGCACTTACCTTCACCACCACCGTGAGGGTGATCGCAAGGGTTCATGACGAAGCCACGGACAGTTGGACGAACGCCGAGGTGGCGTGTCTTTCCGGCTTTGCCGAGATTGACGAGGTTCCAATCTTCGTTACCGACTTGACCGATGGTCGCGCGGCAAACGGAGAGAACTTTACGAACTTCGCTCGAGGCCAAGCGGAGAATCGTGTAGGCGCCATCCGAGCCAAGCACCTGAGCGCTTGTTCCGGCAGCACGGCACATTTGTCCGCCTTTCCCAGGTTGAAGTTCAACGTTATGGACGAAGGTTCCATCTGGGATGTTGGAGAGAGGGCAGCTGTTGCCGATTTTGATATCGGTGACCTTGCCGCTGATGATCTTATCTCCGACATTGAGGTCTTTCGGACGGATGATGTAGCGCTTCTCGCCGTCGGCATAAGCCAACAATGCGATGAAGGCGGTACGGTTTGGATCGTATTCGATAGCCTTCACGGTCGCTGGGATGTCATCCTTGTTGCGACGGAAGTCGATGATACGATAACGGTTTTTGTTGCCACCGCCGATGTGACGGCAGGTGATGACTCCTTGATTGTTACGCCCGCCGGTGTGTTTCTTCGGGGCGAGCAACGATTTTTCAGGAGTGGCTTTGGTGATTTCCGCATATGAGAGCGTTTGCATTTGGCGGCGGCTCTTCGTATACGGCTTGTAGGTTTTGATTGCCATTTCTTTTCTCCTATAGTGGATGCTTTATAAGCGATTGCTTATGAGTGTTTCCTTACTCCTTGAAGAGGTCGATCGCGCTATCTTTGGCGACGGCGATGACCGCTTTCTTGAAGCCACTCACGTGGCCTTTGTAACGTCCGCCGCGAGATTTGCTCTTCGGAAGGACATTGACAACCTTGATGTCGGTGACGGCAACTTGGAAGAGGCGTTGGAAGCTCTCTTTGATTTCCGTCTTGTTGGCGTTAGCGGCGACCTTCATCGTAACCTTATTATTATTTTGAAGGAGAGCCATGCTCTTCTCGGTGATGAGAGGTTCGAGGATGACTTCGTAGTCGTGCTTGGTCGGCTTGGCGAAGGTTTTCGCTTTCGCTTCCACGACTTCCGCTTTCGCAGTTTCTTTCTTGGCGGCCTTCTTAGCCTTCGGCGCCTTCTTTTCTTCGGCGACCGCTTCTTTGATTTCTTCTGCCATTATTTGAGGCCTCCTTCAAGGGCTTTGATGTCATCTTTGCTGATGACGACAAAGTTGTTATCGAGGACATCGTAGACGCTCACGTTATTGACGGCGTGGACGGTGACCTTATCAATGTTTCTCGCGCTCTTGATGAGATTCGCATCGCTGCCGACGACAAGGATCTTGCCAGTGGCTTTGATGGCGCCTAGGTCAGCGGCGAATGCCTTGGTGCTGACTTCGGCGATTGTGAGGTTATCGACGACGATGATGCCATCTTTAGCCTTTTGCGAGAGAACGGTTTTGAGGGCTAAGGCGTGGGCTTTCTTGTTTTGGCTAACCTTGTAGTTTTGGTTGCCGTCAGGTCCGAAGACCTTGCCGCCGCCGACCCAGATAGGACTACGGGAGCTTCCCGCACGGGCGCGCCCAGTTCCTTTTTGTCTCCATGGCTTTTTGCCACCACCGCTCACTTCGTGACGTTTCTTCGTTTTCGCCGTGGCTTGACGGAGATTCGATAGATAGGTGACAACAGCATCATGAACGACTTGTTCATTGGCTTCGGTGATTCCGAAGACGGAAGCGTCTAATTTGACGTCTCCAACTTTTTCGCCAGCGAGATTAACGACCGGCAGAACGATATTTTTCTCAGCCATTGTTATTCTCCTTTCTTGGCGACGTGTAGAGGCTTAACCTCTGGTTTGCCGAATTGGGCTTTGATTGCGCTGCGGATCATGACGATTCCCTTCTTCGTTCCAGGAACGCCACCTTTAATAAGGATATAGCCTTTTTCCGCATTCGATTCGATAACGGTTAGGTTAAGGATCGTGGATTGTTCCGGTCCCCAATGGCCGGACATGGTCTTGCCTGGGATAACGCGGTTGTTATCACGGCCGTTGTTGGCAAGAGAACCGATTTGACGATGGTAACCAGAACCATGGGCTTTCGGACCAATGTGATTGTGATATCTCTTGATGGTGCCGGTGTAGCCGTGGCCTTTGGTCGTGCCGATGACATCGACGACGTCGCCGGCTTGGAACATATCGCAGGTGAGGGTTTCGCCCACGTTCTTGCCATAGATCTCGTCTCCTTTGAGCTCATAGAGATGGGCTTTCGGAGCAACGCCAGCTTTTTGGAACCTGGCGAGTTCGCATTTGTTTAAGCGGGATTCCTTGATGTCTTCATAACCGATTTGAAGGGCTTCATAACCGTCCTTGTCCATGGTTTTCTTTTGGATGACGGTGTTTGGAAGGACTTCGATTACGGTAACCGGGTACATCGTGCCGTCAGCGGCGAAGACTTCAGTCATGCCCATTTTTCTTCCGATGATGGATTTCATGATGGATTCTCCTTATTACTTCGTGGTGACATCGATTTCTACGCCACTTGGAAGGTCAAGCTTGCGAATGGCTTCGACCGTCTCCTTCGTCGGGTTGGTGATGTCAAGCAATCTCTTGTGCGTGCGAATTTCGAATTGTTCGCGGCTGTCCTTGTACTTGAAGGTGGCGCGCAAGATCGTATAAACCTGTTTCTCGGTTGGGAGAGGGACAGGGCCAATGACGCCAGCATTGGTCTTTTTGGCTACGTCAATGATCTTTTCGACGGTGAGGTCGAGGATCTTATGGTCGTAGGCCTGCAAACGAATACGCAGGACTTGTTGTTTCGCCATGAATTTTCCTCCTTTAGATTTCTTCAGGCTGCATGTCGCTAGCTCTGTGCGAGTTCCCTGACTAAGCCAGGATGCATAGCAACGCTTCTCGGCGTGTCAGCAACATCGCACTTCCACACTTGCGCCAGCGTTGAAAAATATACCCCCATGCGCGAGACTCGTCAACACTTTTTTGACATAAAAATTTCGATGAGATGTAGCGTTTTTGAAAAAAGTAGCATTTAGCGCATTTTTTGCGTTTTTCGATGTGAAAAAATGCAAAATCTTTGTGCACAGTGCACAAAAATCACTTTATTTTTCTATTGATTTCTTATTTTCAAAAGAGTCTTTTTCGGATGCTTTTTCGACTCTTTCGAGCATCTCTTTGTAGCTATAAACGCAACCGCAGTAATTCTGATTGTAGAGGCCGTATTTGAGACGTATTTCCCTGCCCTTTAAAGCGCCGTCCTTCTTTTTGAAATCGCTATAGAAATAACGGCAATCAGGGTGTTTTTTCTCTAATTTCTCCCCTATCTGATTCAAGATTTGGCTGTTCTTTTGTCTCGATATCGTCATCACCGTCGTAAAGAAATCGAAATGATTCTTCTCGGCGTAATCGTAGGCCTCGGACATCCTTTTTTCGTAGCAAAAGAGACAACGGGGACCGCCTTCCTTACTTTCGCTATAATGAGATAATTCGGAATTGTACTTTTCGTTATCGTATTCCGGAACGATAAGCTCGACGTCATAGCCATAATCGCGTTTTAGATCGTTAAGCAATTCCTTTAACGTGCCTAATCTCTTATCGAATTCTGAGGCCGGATATATATTGCTATTGTTGTAATAGATCGTGACATCGAAATTTGGGCATAGATAGGTAAGAGGAAAGCAAGAGCATGGGCCGCAGCAAACATGCATCAGCAAAGTCGGTTTTTTCTCTTTGAAAATAGGTTCAGAAAGTATCTCTTCTCCTCTATCGAAATAGTTTATCTTTGGGCCATTAGTCGTCATTGGCTTTGGAATAATCGTATTTCCCATAAATGAACATCGCATCGCCGAAAGAGAAGAAACGATATTTCTCTTTAACGGCCTCTTCATAACACGACAACGTGAATTTCCTTCCCATAAACGCCGAAACGAGCTCTACCAAGGTGCTTTTCGGCAAATGGAAATTGGTAACGATGGCATCGACCGCCCGATAAACATAACCAGGCTCAATGAAAAGCCTAGTGGCTTCGTGGACCGCTTTAAAAGTGCCGTATTTGGCGTAGACGCTTTCGAGAGTTCTAACGGAAGTCGTTCCAATCGCGATAATTCTTCTTCCTTCTTTTTTAGCTAGGTTCAGTCTATTCGCCGTCTCTTCGCTCATCTCATACGTCTCCGAGTGCATGACATGGTCTTTCGTGTCCTGCACTTTGACGGGACGGAAGGTGCCTAAACCGATATTAAGCGTCACATCAAGCACTTCGGCGCCTTTCTTTTTTATTTCCTCGAATAGCTCCTCCGTAAAATGGAAACCAGCCGTTGGAGCGGCGGCGCTGCCTGGTATTTTGGCGTAAACCGTCTGATATTCGTCGTTATTGGAACACTGTTTCTTAATGTATGGAGGCAAAGGCATCTTTCCTAGCGACTCAAGCACTTCCAAGAAAATCCCTTCATATGAGAAACGCATATCGCGAAGGCCCTCATCTTTGACTTTGACGCATGTGGCGATAAGCCGATCATCGCCGAAAGAGCAATGGATTCCCTCTTTCACGCTACGAGCGTTTCCAACTAAGCATTCCCATGTGTCCTTATCTAGTTGCTTAAGCAATAAGAGCTCGACGGCCCCTCCCGTCTCCACCTTTTTGCCAATGAGCCTAGCGGGAATGACCTTCGTGTTGTTTCGAACCAAAACATCTCCTGGATGAATGTAATCGATGATGTCATGAAAAAGATGGGTCTCCCTCTTTTTGTGTTCCCTATCGACTACCATCAGCTTGCATTCGTCCCTCTTTTCCATCGGAGATTGGGCGATGAGTTCTTCTGGCAAATAATAATCAAAAAGCGAAATATCCACGTTAAAACCCCCTCGAATCTCCGTATTTCTCCAAGATTTCTTTCTCATATTCCAAGAAACGATCCTCTTGGATGGCCTTCCTTGCCCCTTCGACGACTTTGATAAGGAAACGGATATTATGAAGGCTATTGAGGCGCTTGCCGAATTCCTCATCGACGCGATTCAAATGATGAAGATAGGCTTTCGAATAGTTCTTGCAAGTATAGCAATCGCATTCGGGATCAAGCGGCGTGAAGTCATCCCGATATTGTGCTTTCTTGATATTGATGCGGCCGGTGCTCGTCATTAAAGCGCCGTGTCTGGCGATTCTCGTCGGCAAGACGCAATCGAACATATCGATTCCTCTTTCAATGCCACCTAATATGTAATCGAGCGACCCGACGCCCATCAAATAACGGGGCTTATCTAGCGGCAAATACGGAATCGCATCGTCGATCATTTGAAAGCAAATTTCCTTAGGCTCGCCAATCGAGGTTCCGCCGATCGAATATCCTGGGAAATCCATCTTGGCGAGTTCTGTCGCACTAAGCTTCCTCAAATCCTTGAACGCGCCACCTTGGACGATTCCAAATAACGCCTGATCCTCTCTTTTATGGGCTTCGAGTCCTCTTTTCGCCCATCTAAGAGTTCTCTCGGTGCTCTTCTTCGCGTATTCGTATTCGGCCGGATATGGAATGCATTCGTCAAAAGACATGATGATATCGGCGCCGAGCGCCTCTTCGATGCCTATTACCTTTTCAGGCGTCAAAAACTCTTTGCTGCCATCCAAATAATTCTTGAATGCGACGCCTTCTTCGCTGATTTTTCTAGTTTTCGCCAAGCTGAAGACCTGGAAGCCACCGCTGTCGGTGAGAATCGGGCCGTCATAATTCATGAAACGATGAAGGCCGCCCGCTTTCGAGACAATGTCCTCGCCCGGTCTTAGGTGTAAATGGTATGTATTAGCCAAAATGACGCCAGATCCTAATGATTTCACTTCCTCTGGGCTAAGGGTCTTGACCGTCGCATTCGTCCCGACGGGCATAAACATCGGGACTTCAACATCGCCGTGCCACGTATGGAGAACGCCATAACGGGCCCCGCTATGAGGGTCGATGTGCTTTATCTCCAAATAGAATTTCTTGTCCATAGCCATTGATTTTACCTCTTAATGGCATCTCAATAAAGAATGGAGGTATGTATATTCGGCTCTAGGAGCCTCCTAAAACCGGCATTTCGATATACGAGCATCCATAAAAGATAGCCGACAATCATGACGACAAGTTCCCCTCCCGCCACCGACAAAGCGTTCTGCCAATATTCTGGGAAAGCGGGATATATCCAAGTCAACTCCGCACCGACTATAAGTCCGTTAAAAACAACCGGCCAAATCGCGGAAACGAATAGTCTAGGAGAGAGAAACACCATGAATATGCAACTTATTAATGTTGCCGAAGTGCCAATAAGCATATCCCAAAAAGAGAAACTGAAAGCGTTCGACACCAAGCAACCGACGGTCAATCCGATGATGAGATCCTTCCGCCAAAAGCATAGAAGTATCAAGACTTCGCTGAATCTAAACTGCACGGCCCCGAAACTTATGGGCTGCAAAATGAAAGTCAAAACGCAATATAAGGCGGCGATGATAGCGTTAAATGCCAACGATCTAATCGCTTTATGCGATGTATCTTTCGACTTTTTTGGGTTTTTTTCTTCTTTTTCGTCTATGGCCATAAGAGGCCTCCTTGTTTTTTATACGTGGTTCAGAGGAAGAACACGTTGGTAATGAAAGATAATATGTAAACGGGCAAAAGAAAAGAAAAATCTATGACACATTGGCGTTAATGAGCCAACAAAGCATTGAAAGCGCTTAATCACGCGATTTTTTCTTTTTCTTAAAAAAGAACTAAACAAGCGGCGTTCATATCGGTAAGATAAGAGGCGATGAAGACATTTATCCTTTTAAGCGCCATCCCTGGAAGCGGAAAGAGCACCTGGGCAAGAAAATACCAAGAACTCCATCCGAATACCCACATCGTCTCAAGTGATGAGATACGCTTAACCCTTTGGGGAAAGCCCAATGACTTCCGTGATGAGAAGAAAGTCTGGGACACCTTCCTAGAGACGATTAACGACTATGCCGCGAAAGAAGAACAAGTTACGGTCATCGCCGATGCAACGAACCTCCAAAACAAATACCGCGAGATGTATTTCAAAGCGACCCCTTCTTTCGATCGCCATGTCTTAGTCCTCTTCAAGATTCCTTTCGAAGTCTGCCAAATGCAAAACAAAATGAGGGCGAAGGATCGCATCGTTCCTGACGCCGCGATGGAAAAACTAAAGGCCGAATACGAAGACCCAAGCGATGAGATAATCGCGATGTACGACGAATTCATCGAAATACACGATTTCATGAGCGATAAGGCGAAAAAAATCGAAAAATCGCTTTAAAACTCCATTGGAATTACAATAGAACAACATTTTCAATAAAAGGAGAAAAGAAAATGATTAAGAAATTGTTTAGATTCATCTTTGGCATCCTCGCTTTGGCGGGAGCTGGACTAGCCATCTACATGATGATGAATCCTTTGCTCACTTCGACGTTTGAAAAGTCGAGCATCGGAACTTCCTACACCCTTTTCGTAAGCGGCTTTGCTTTGGCGTTCGGTGGCAAAGCGACGGCCGAATACATAATATTGAACGGAGACATAAACAAGGTCGAAGACGCTGGCGCAATCGAAGCGCATACGGCCGCGCTTATCTTATTTATTATATTAGTGGTCGCTGCCGCTTTAACGCTTGGGCTCTTCCTCTTCTCTTTCGCCAAAGGCGGTAAGGGCGCCAAACGAGGCTTGGGATTCCTTTGCTTCTTGGCATTTATAGGTGCCGCCGTTCTCTTCTTCTTAAGCAAGCAATTATATGTGGACGTCGCCGAATTCACGATTCTAGGCAACACCGTCAACTTCAGTGATAACATGACGCTCGCAAATGGAGCGATAATCGGCGGCATTTCAAGCGCCGTAGCGGGTGTCGCTATCGCGATTTCATCTTTATTATCAGATTAAAAACGCTTCTTAAGAATATGAAAAAACCGCCGTCGGCAACTTCGTCGATGGCGGTCATTTTTAACTATTTCGTAACGGCTTTCTTTTCTCTGGAAGCGTTCCAAATGAGATAGCAAGCGGCGGCGAGCATCGCAACGCCCACCACAATGCACATGACTGGGAAGCCATAACCGAACTTGGTTTGCTCGGTGACGAAACCTTGGATCGGCGAACCGATCAAGTTGAAGTGAACGGCCTTATCGTAATAGACCATATCTAAGGCGCCATAGATGATTAATCCCGCCCCAAGGCCGAAAGAGGCACCGGAAGTAAGATATCCAGCCATGGACGTTTTGCCTTTCTTGATCGCCAAAACGGCCAACAAGCTAAGCACGAAAGCGACGATATTTTGGCCAAGCAAGGTAAGAAGCATATAGACGGTCGGCATCTTCGCCGAATAGGTTTCCTTAAGCGTCAAAACGAGTCCGAGGCCGACTTCAATAATCATAAAGCCGGTGAAGACAACGGCGCCGATCAGCAAGAAGCCGATCAATTGTTTCTGATCTTTCGCATCATATAGCTTAACCATCGGGATGTTGGTGGCGATAAGCATCAAGATAGCGAAGAGAAGAGCCATAACGACGGCGAAAGCCATATTCGTGCCATTGGCCGTGACGTCAAACAAAAGAACACCATGGAGCAACAAAGCAAGGCTGATGATCCAGCCTTCGACGATGAAGATCGTCAAGCTCTTAACGACTGGGGCGTCATCATTCGGGCGAGACAAGCCGAGCCAAGCTTGATAAGCGCCATAACCACTCAAAACGAAATAGGTGAACCCAATAACGGCGAATTCCAGATATAGGAAATACGGGGCATCGAATAGCGATTCCCTCCATTCCATGATTCCAGACGTGAAGAATTGGGGAACGACGAACGCTCCGAAATACATTCCTAAAGCGCCAAAAGCCAAGAAAATGATGGTATGGAATAGGAAGCTTAGGACTCTTGATGTGCTTTGATATTTCATATTAGCAACCCTTTCTAACAATGCGGCCATAGTAACGAAAAACCGACATAGCCCCACTATTTAAGTCTATCTTAAATAGATAGTCAATTCATAAAATTAAACGAAGCGAAAGAATGCGAATTCTATTTTTGTTTTCATTTTCTTCGCCAAAGCGGAAATGAATCTTAGAACGAAATATCCTTCGTAGCCAAAAGCTAGAAAGCCATTATGAAAATCATTCTTCCAGTATTTTAAGCGCGATTGCCACGCCATCGGCCGCCGATGTCGTGATTCCGCCAGCGTATGAAGCCCCTTCTCCTATCGGATATAACCCATGAATATTGCTCATGCCGTTTTCGTCTCTTGGTATTCTGACGGGCGAAGAGCTTCTTGTTTCAATGCCGGTCAAAATCGCATCGCCAAAACGATAAAACGACTGCGTTTTGCGGAGATTTTCAATTCCTTCACGCAAAGAATCGATAACAAAAGACGGTAAACATTCATCAAAAGAAGAAAAATAGATTCCAGGTTTATATGTAGGCGACAAAGAGCCAAATGAACTGCTTTCGGCACCTTTTAAGAAGTCACTTAGGCAAGAGGCTGGGGCAAAATAAGGCTTATCCTTTCGATACGCCTTCGCCTCATAGAATTCACGATAACGATATCCGTCCAAAGGATCGCCTTTGAAGTAATCGTCCACTTTTAAGTTTACCAATATGGCCGCATTGCCGTTCGTTAGATTCCTCGCCCTTTTGCTCATGCCATTGGTGACGATCGTCCCTTCTTCGCAAGAAGAGTTAACAACCTCCCCGCCCGGGCACATACAAAAAGAATAGACAGATCGCCCATTACGCAAATGAGCGACGGACTTAAACGATGACGGTGGCAAGGCGACTTTGCCATAGAATTCATGATAATTGGCACGATCTATGCTTTCTTGTGGGAATTCTACCCTTAGCCCGATTGAGAAATCCTTTGGAATGAATTTGAGGCCTCTACGCTCTAACATCAATGCGGTGTCAAAAGGACTATGCCCATAGGCCAATAAACACGTTTCAGTGAAAAGCGGATGCCTATTATGTGCCCCATCCTCATAATAGACGTCCAAACCATTTTTCTTTTCGACTATGTCGACGAGTTTCGACGAGAACAAGATGTCTGCTCCAAGAGATAATAGTTCATCGCGGAATGAACGCATGACGCCAGGCAGCAAATCGCTTCCTATATGAGGATTCGCATCGATCAATATGTCTTTGGGCGCGCCATGCTTGACGAATTCTTCCAAAACAAAACGCATATAAGGGCTTTTGACTCCGGTATGGAGTTTCCCATCGCTAAAAGTCCCTGCCCCTCCTTCGCCATAGCAGACGTTGCTTTCTGGATTTAATATCCCTTTATCTTTTAGTAGCTCTATGTCGCAAGCCCTATCGTCGACGTTTTTGCCACGTTCTAAGATTATTGGCTTATTGCCGGATCTCGCCAAAATGAGCGAAGCCAATAGACCGCTTGGGCCTAAGCCAACCACCACTGGGCGATATGCGAGTTTTTTGGAAGGGATCAAGACGGGTTCAACCGGCAAATAGGCCACTATGTCTTTACCGGCGATCTCTTTCTGCGTGTCAACTATCGCACGATATACGAAATTGCCTTCGTCTCGCCTAGCATCGATTGAGCGGCGATATATCTCGTAGGCGAAGGATTTCGGCGATAAGCCTATTTTCCTAGCTATAGCGGTCGTTAGATTATCTTCCGAAAGGTTTAACGGAAGTTTGATATTCGAAACTATGTATTTCATAAGGAATCAGCGATTCTAAGCGCGTTAAGCAAATCGAATAAGAGATTATATCCACCGCATTCGCCATCAATATTGAGAATTTCGCCGGCGAAATACACGGATTTTTCGATTTTCGATTCGAATGTCGATTCAATCTGATCGAGTTTTAAACCGCCAACGCTGACTTGGGAGAAAAGAAATGGGTAGTTCTCCTTGTAGCAATAATCTAACCCCTTCATGGTCCTCGCTAGTAACGGAATCCATTCGACGTCATGCGTGCGTTTGGCCCTATCCAAAACATGGTTGGCCAAAGGATGAGGCAAAAGGGAGTCCAAAAAGAAATGGGGCGAAACCTTTTGCATTTTCGTGATTTCATCGCACATTTCTTCATGAGTTTTGTTGGGGAATAAGTCAATGTATATCGTCACATCCTTTAATTTCCTTCTCGCGATCTCGCTTGAAGCGTTCATGATGACGATGCCAGAAAGACCATCATCCTTATAAAGGACTTCGCCTCTTTGCGAGAAGAATGATTTGCCTTCCGAAGATAGCGACACATTCGCCGCATGCCTAATGCCGGATAGTTCCTTCATCTTTCGATCGGTAACCCTAATCGGGCATAGACCAGGCCTAAAGGAATCGAAACGATAATGATGCTTTTCAAGCACCGAGACGAAATTTCCATCGCTTCCGAGGTTATTCCCGCTTCGAGCGCCGGGAGCGATGATCAAGGTATCGTATGGACCATATTCAACATTAGATGTTAAGAAGTAATATCCAAATTCCTTCTTTTCGTAATCTTTTATCGTCACCGCCCTATGAAGGACGATTCCGAAAGAAGACGCCACGTCGAGCAAATAAGAGGCGAACTGATTGGCGTTATCCGAAGTCGGATAGTACCCTTGCCCCTCTTTCTTGTTCACCGAAACGCCCATTTCATGAAAGGCTTCGATCCTTTTCGATAAAGGATATGAAGAGAGAAGGCTTTCCATGAATTTCGGATCGTTATAAGCAAATGGGTTTTCTTCATCCGGCATTATGTTAGCGTGTCCATTCCCCGTCGCCCTAAGCTTCTTCGCTAATTTTTCTTCTTTGTCGAAAATATCGATCATATAAGAAGGATGGCGTTTCTTTAGCAATATGGCGGCATATAAGGCCGAAGGGCCGCTGCCTAGGATTCCTATTTTCATAGGAACTATTGTAATTTGTTTCCTTCCCCCAAGAAAGCCCACACTTCGATTGCTCGTCTCTTTCTTTTAGGCAAAGAAAAACGCGGATCATCTCCGCGTTCATCATGGGACATGTTAGAGATTATTTCTTGGTGGGATGCTCTCTTTCGTAAGCTTCGAGTTCTTCCCTGATCATGCGCTTGGCATCTTCAGCATGCGTCCTCTTATAAGGTTTTCCCATCAAGGATTCCATCTCCTCATGGAGGATTTTCATGAAGGATTCTCTGGTCGTGTAATGCGGTCCTTCCACTTTGACGGGCTTTTCCTCGTCCGAAGCGGTGATAACCAATGGCTCTTCAGGAGCGGGTTCTAAGGCATAAGCGGCCTTTTCTTCCTTCTTCGGCTCTTTGAAGATGATGAGCTTTCTCGTTAAGTAGTTATAGATCATCGTAACGATGGTCTTGATGGCGAAGATGATACAGAAGATCCAGAAGGCTTTGCCTCCTTCTTCGAAAAGCGTCGCAAGGCTCACTTTCGTGAAGTCATAGGTGAATTGGATATCGGTGAAGGTGAGATTGCAAACAAAGACGCCAAGCTCCTGAAGGCCAAGCCCGATAAGCCAGCCCCCTGCCCCTAAGCCTATATAAGCAAAGAAGGCTTTGGCTGATTTGGTGTTGATCTTCTTGTCGACGTTTTGATAAACCCAAAGACGGGAGAAGAAGAAATTGACGACGCTTGAGACGATGAAAGCGATCGTAACGCTTAAACCCCAGGAGAGATATTCGCCCCAGGTGCCTTGCTCGATAAGCGAAGTAAACGCCCACTTCATCAAGACGAACTGGATGACAAAGTCTATGAGCGTGCATAAGATTCCGATGACTACGAAACGAAGGATCTCAAGCCCTCTGCTCTTTTTTCTCTTTTCCTTTTTGGCGATTTCCTCTTGTTCGATTGATTTCGCCGCTTCGGCCAAGGATGCCGGAGATGTGTACATCTCTTCTTTTTCTTTGTTGTTTTTCATACGCAAATTGTAATCTTCCTTTCTATATCTTCATATAAAAATTTTGTTTTTGCAAAAAGCCGTCAAATGTCGTCTATTTCCTTCAAATAGTCATCAACAGACGCATCGCTTGGCATCCGCCAATCACCACGGGGGGAGATAGCGACCGTTCCAACTTTCGGCCCATCAGGCAAACAGGAGCGTTTGAACTGATTCCTCCAAAAACGGCGATAGAAGGAGGAAAGCCATCCTTTTAACTGCTCTTTGCTATATTTTTCCCCATAAGCCATGGTCAATAACAAGAACATCTTCTTCGGACGGAATTCGTAGCGTAAGAAATAATAGATTATGAAGTCAACAACTTCATATGGTCCGACGATATCTTCAGTTTGCTGTTTTATCTCGCCACTCGAATCAGGAGGCAATAGCTCAGGACTAATCGGGGTGTTTATGATGTCTAATAGCGATGGTGAAGCCTCTGGATGGATCCTCGCATATCCTTCGCAAAGATAACGGACCAAGGTCTTTGGAATCGAGGCATTGACCCCATACATCGACATATGGTCGCCGGAATACGTCGTCCAGCCCAAACATAGTTCGCTTAAATCGCCAGTCCCTATCATCAACGATCCTTCGTCGTTGGCGATATCCATAAGAACCTGCGTTCTTTCCCTCGCTTGCGCATTTTCATAAGTGACATTTCTGTTATTTGGATCGTGCCCTATGTCTTCGAAATGCCTTAAAAGCGATTCTTTGAGGTTGATTTCCTGAAAGGAGACGCCAAGCTCATTAGAAAGGAGCAATGCGTTATCATGGGTCCTTGTCGAGGTTCCAAAAGCGGGTAGAGTGACGGCCTTTATGCCTTTGCGGTCATAGCCTAGGAAATCGAATGCCTCCACAGCGACAAGTAACGCTAAGGTGGAATCGAGCCCTCCCGATAAGCCGACCAACACCTTCTTTTGACCGACCGTTTCGAGTCTCTTGATGAGGCCCATAGCCTGGATCTTGAGTATCGTTTCGACCCTTTCTTCGTCGAATACTCCGCCATGCGGCACGAAAGGCAATGGATTATACCTTCTAAGCACTTTCTCAGGTTTCGTAAGAGGCAAAGAGAACCCTATAGTTTGATACGAATCGTCTTGGATATTTGGGTATGTCGTCATCCTGATTCTTTCGGCCAAAATCTTTTCGACATCGATATCGCATGTTGCGCTTTCCATGGCGAAAAGTTTGGATTCTGCAAGTATTTTTCCATTTTCAGCGATGATATTGTGGCTCGAATAGACCAAATCCGTGGTGCTTTCGCTGATAGCAGCATCGCTATAGGCGTAGGCGACAAATAGCCTGCCACTTGTCATCGAGACCAAATCGCGACGGTATTTCGCTTTGCCCACCACTTCATTCGAACCGCTTAGATTGAGAATAAGGGTGGCGCCTCTAGACGCTAAAGCGGTCGACGGAGTGTCTGGCACCCATAGATCCTCGCAAATCTCGATCCCGATGCTAAGAGACGCGTAATCCTCGTCCTGAAATAGGATCTTATTGCCGAACGGCACTTCTTCGCCCATCAAGGAGATTGTGGTGTTTTCATCATTCCATGGAGCAAAATGCCTTGCTTCATAGAATTCCGAGTAATTGGGGATATTCTTTTTGGCGATGACGCCTAAGACTTTGCCCCTATGGCATGTAATCGCGGCATTATAGATCTTATTGCCCTTCCTTATTGGTGCGCCATAGGCGAATAAGACGTCACAATCGGACGTTTCTTTGGCTATGGTTTCAATCGCCGAAAGAGTATTCTTGAGCAATGCGTCATTCCTAAATAAATCCGAACAGGTATAACCCGTTAGGCAAAGTTCAGGAAGAACCAAAATATGGACTTTGTCGTTTGCCGCTTTCTTGACGATGTCGATTATGCTTTCGGCATTCTTACTGACATTAGAGATCGAGATAGGCACGCTTTGAGAACGGACGCGCACATAGCCATAGGGGTCAGATTGTTCTTTGTTTGGAACAAAATAATTGGGTTTTGACGGTGATATTTCGTTATTTGTCCTTAATTTAATAGTGTTCAATCCGCTTTTAACCAGATCCTCATACACTTCCGGCGAAAGGATGACGAGATCGCTATATCCGTTTTTCGTGATATGAAGCACGCCGTCGTTTTCTTTTAGGTCCTTCTCGAGTTTCGCCGTGTCTCGGAGGGATGTTATTGGTTGAATTTTTGACATGTCGAAATTCTACCATAATTATGTCGTAAATTAAATCTTCCTTGGATGCTATAATCATCCGCATGAAAAAAGGGCTTTGCTTGTTGAACGCATTCATTCAGACCGAGGGACCTACCCACTTTTACGAAAGAATGAAAGAAGAGCTGTCCAAATTCGACGTTTCGCTGGTTTTAAAGACCAACGCTGAAATACTTTCTTATATAGATAGCAACGGTTCCATCGTCTCCAATGAAAAACCGTATGATTTCGTGCTTTATCTCGATAAGGATCTATATGTTTCCTTCTTGCTAGAAAAACTCGGATATAGACTCTTCAATTCGGCCAACGCGATCCGTTTATGCGATGACAAGATGTTAACGCATATGGCGCTTGCGAACCATGGCATAAAGATGCCAAAGACCATAAGCGCCCCGCTCAATTACAGCAAATCGATATCGTTGGATTTCATAAATAACGTCGAAAATGAATTGAATTATCCGTTAGTCGCTAAAGACAACTTCGGAAGCTTAGGGAAGAATGTTTTCTTAATCAGAAACCACGACGAATTGCTCGATTTCGAAAAAGAGCATTACCAAAACCCCCGCCTCTATCAAGAGTTCATATCCTCAAGTTATGGATTTGATTACCGAGTGATAGTCGTCGGAGGAAAAACGGTCGCCGCCATGAAACGAGTCAACAAAGAAGATTGGCGAAGCAACATAGCGCAACATGGCATAGGTGAAAGAGTCATCCTTGAAAAAAGATATCAAGATGTAGCCGAAAAAGCGGCCGACATCCTAGGACTAGATTATTGTGGGATCGATTTGCTTTCTGGGAAAGAAGGCGAGCCGATTCTTTGTGAAGTGAATAGCAACGCTTTTTTGGGCGGCATCGAACAAGTAAGCGGAGTCAATGTTGCTAAAGAATACGCGAAAGAGATTGTAGAAAAGTTGGTGTAAATTCATATCGGTTTGGTTAGTTATTTGGCATGCGCTTGCAATAGTATCTATCGAATCTTTTTAAGAAATGTACAAAACTTGCATCAGCATCTATCACTTATCGCATCGTCGCCTAAACTCATCAATCTAGCCAAACCAATTCTTTTTCTACCTCCCAAAAACTCTTTCCTTCGAAAATCCTCTCTCTAAAAACCTTTTCTCTAAGTTCTTCCTCGGTCTTCCCTTGCATTTCAATGCAATTGTAATCGACAAGATCGCCGTCCGAACCATATACGTTTTCATACGTCTTATTGTCAATGTTGTTCGCTTTCCATTTCGTGATTTGAACGTGCATATGATTGTCTTCGTCGAAATACCCCTCGAAAAAATATATATGGCCCGCATAAAAAAGCGTTGCGTCAGCATTCCACCAACCAGTGTCAAGAAAATGATTTAAATTACCATTTATCATAACCTATATCCTCCAATAAATTTGCATATTTTTCTTTTATTTCTTCACTTAACGGCTCAGCTGGCTGCCTATCAAGATTAGGCTTGTATATATGCATATGCCAAACATCATCCTTCTTGTTTCCGCCATTCAGCTTTGCTTCCGGATGAAGGGCTATTTCTACAATAGGTTCATGATTTTTACCATATATTCTCATCGCACGAAACTTTCCTTTTTTCTTTATTACATAAATAGAATTTGCCGAAAAAGAATAATCGGGCATTGAATGATTCGAATCACGGCCTTCCAATATCTCTTCTCCATTTCTCAAAACCTCAACTGTCCTATACTCAACATCCATATACCGATGGTTTTGAGCGACAGATCCTCTAGATGCCATTTTTCATTCCTCCATATTGCCATTAGTTGCGTCCCAAGTGAACAAACGCATTTGGTCACGCTTTTTCAATTGCTTCTTACCGCCAAAAGTATCTTCATATGGAACGATGCAAACGTCATCAGGAATACCTTTGATCCTTTGGCCGACGCATATTTGCCTTGACCGAGGAAATCTCTTTCTCAATTCCATTAAACCATCGAGAAAAGCCGAACGACTTAGATCGTTATTGACCCCTAACGTGGAAATGAAAAAAACCGATCCATCACGCAATCCCGAAAAACAAATATCGTACGTTTTTTCATCAACCCATCCGACAACCGGATAGACCCTAATTCCATAGCTTTGCAAAAATCTTCCAAACCATCTGGATTTTCCGACGGCTTGTATTACCGACCATTCGCTCATTCCTGGATGCATGCTGAAATCCAATGATGTCGCTCCATAATAACCAGAAATTTTCTCTATGAATTTCAGGGGATTGTTATACTCTCTTTCCAGGACCTCATCATATAAAAACGAATGAACGATTTTTCTTTCTTTGTCTACGTCTTGGGCGGACAAATTATTAGGGTTTATTAAAAACAAATCGCTTCCAACCAACGATATAGGCATTTTCTCTTTCTCTATGAAGGGTATATCAAATTTATCTTTCTCCCAATTCTTAGCTTCCGGCCTCGTGACCTTAATATACGTTTGATTGCTATAGATTGGCATATCACAAGCCCCCTCCACCAGATGACCCGAATCTGTTCTTAACACAAATTAAGGATTTTTGCTTTGTCGCCTTCACTGGCATATCTTCAGAAGCTTTCACATTAAATTCCCGCCAAACTTTGACGTATCTAGTGTTAGCGGCCGAAAGCGTAACATGATATTTCTTTTTTATATTTTTTACTGAAAGTTTCAAACACTGTTGATAAGGCATCAGAAATTCAGAAGCAAACGTATTGGCTTGCCATTCCGGATTTTCGTAAATTTTATGGCTGCACGAAATGGCACCAGTCCTTGCCAAAACCATTGTGTTTAAGATTCTGTGCAAAACAAAATGGCCAATTTCATGGGCTATCGTAAAATGTGCCCTGCAATATTTCTTACGGGCCGCTTCTTTATACACAGTTTCCTTAATATATATGGTCCCTTGGGTTATATCCGTTTTGGCTTCCTCACCTAATTCGAAGATGAGATCATCGTCCGGAAGAACAAAGAAATTGAAATCGTATTTGGCGAATTTGAAAGTTAAGATTTCTAGCGCTTTTAAAACGTCCACATAAGCATCATCTGATGGTGTTATCATTCTTCTCGTGAATTGAGCAATGTTTCTTATAGAAACGGTTTTCAATGGTTTTGCTATCTCATTTTCCATCATTATCGTCTCCTAAAAGCCGCATAATCGCTTTGCACTCTTCCAAAGAAAGGTCATTGAGTTTCCTGGAAAGCATGAACGCCAATTGTCTTTGCTCGCTCAGCGTCGAATTCAAAGGTATCGACACCTTGCTTGCAGCTTCCGCTTCCGCCGCGAAAAGGATTTCGATTCTCTCACGAGACAAACGATAATTTGCAATTATTTTTTGGATAAAATCTTGGGGAATCTCTCTAACTCCATTTTCTATTGCTGATAAATACGAAATAGAAACACCAAGTTTTTTCGACATCATCGACAAATTCTCTTCATTATCTATCCTTATTTTTCTTAATTCTTTTCCAAATTTCGTAATCATTTTTCTATCCTCCTCAATCATATTATACTTTTAAGAGATATTTTTCTACAATTTTGTGTAATTTCATTTTTTTAATATCACTCAAGATAAAATGCGCCAAATTTTCACCGATTTGCGCCGACGGTTTTTGACGTTCCTATCATCGCAAATGATCGTAAGTCACATCAAAAAAAGGACCGCGATTCTCATCACGATCCTAATTTCTAATGTTTGGAAGATTTATTCGGCTTTCTTGTCGTCTTTAGCGGCGTTGGCCGTTTTCATCTCAGCAAGGATTTGCGTGAGTAGCTCAGTCTCAGTCGGGGCTGGAGCGGCTGGAGCGGCGACAACCGGCCTCTCTTCCGGATGCCTCAAATAGTATTCTTCTTTCATCCTGTCGTTGAATTCTTGACGCTTCTTGGCACTCCATTGAGCAATTTTAACAATGGTGAATAAGGTCAAAGCGATGATAAGGAACGAGATAGCGGCATTGATAAGCGTTCCCCAATCGATAACGGCAGAAAGGTTGTAAGTGTAAACTGATCCGTGAAGGGTGTATTTGCTCGTAAGGAACGTCTTGGCGGATTCAATAAGGTTAGGATTCTCAGTGAGGTAATTTGGATTTTCCGCAATCTGAGTCGCATAGTTCCCTTCCGCAACTTTTGTCGCTAACGACTGCAAGTCGCCGGCAGCGAACTTCTGCCCGATGCCGTCAATTCCCCTTTGGGCATCATTAAGCGCAGGAAGAACTGTTACCAATCCTTTTAAGCCTCCAGGAACTCCCCAGGTGCAAACGCTTAACAAGATGTTGGTGAATGCGGTGACGATTGCGCTGAACGCGCTGCCCATGATGACACCAACGGCCATATCAAGGACGTTTCCTTTAGATACGAATTTCTTGAAATCGTTCCAGAGATTCTTACCTCTAGCCTTCTTTGCGGCTTTCTTTTCTTCTTTTGTGCTCATGTGTTATTAATAGCCTCCATTAAAAGCAAAGATAATAATAAACTTTGATATTCTTAGTTCAAGGTAAAACGGAAAAAAATCCAAAGTTGTAAAAAATAAACGAAAACAATTTTCCATCGTCAATACATCCCGCAAATCTTTGCTCAAAACCGTGTAAACAACTGAAAAAAGAGGCCCATTGATCATTGAATCTATCTAATCAATGCAATTTTGATACATTGTTTCTTGCTTTTTTCACATTTTTTAGAAAAACAGTTCATCTTACATGAAAACTTTATCAAATTTCGGATACCGATAAATTTTATCGATATTTTACAAATTAGCATTCATCGTAATTTAATTAGATTTTTTATACAGTGTATCAAACTTGAATTTTAGTCTATTGACAGGGTTTATAAGCAACCCACTAGGTATCAAAAAATATGGCTTCAAACGCACTTTTTATGATTTTATGAAAATTTTGTAAAGCGTTTCATTCATTTTCTTTCAATGCTCGGCAAAGCATTTAGATTGAAATATCCTTGCGCACATTTTAGATTATTCGAGCGAGGGCGAAAAAAGAAAAAAACAAAGCCTGCGTTAAGGTGTGTTTTTTTAACCCCCTAATTAAAGAAGAGGAAAGACTATGATTAAGGTCAAGAAAAGAGACGGTTCGATTGTTGAATTTGATTTGATGAAAATCCAAAACGCCATTGAGAAAGCCTTTTTGGCGGAGCATAAAGCGATCACTAAGGATATGCTAGAAATCCTTTCGCTACGTGTAACGGCGGACTTCAACCGCAAAATCGTCAAAGACGTCGTGGCAGTCGAAGACATCCAAGACTCCGTCGAAATCGTTTTGATCCAAGCCGGCTATGTCGATGTCGCCCGCAGCTACATGGATTATCGCAAAAAGCATGCAGATCTAAGGGATATTCGCAAAACGGAGCTAAATTATGCCTCAGTCGTCGACAATTATTTGAAGGTCAACGATTGGCGCGTTAAGGAAAATAGCACCGTCACTTATTCCGTCGGCGGCTTGATCCTTTCCAATAGCGGAGCCGTCACCGCCAACTATTGGTTAAGCCAAATCTACGACAAGGAAATCGGCGATGCGCACCGTAACGCCGATATCCATATTCACGACTTGAGCATGCTCACCGGCTATTGCGCAGGCTGGTCGCTTAAACAGCTTATCCAACAAGGCTTAGGCGGAGTCTCAGGGAAAATCACTTCCTCCCCTGCCAAGCACTTAATGACCTTAAGCAACCAAATGGTCAATTTCTTGGGCATCATGCAAAATGAATGGGCGGGCGCACAAGCCTTCTCTTCCTTTGATACTTATTTGGCGCCATTCGTCAAAGTTGATAACCTCAGCTACAAACAAGTAAAGCAAGCCGTTCAATCCTTCATCTTCGGCGTCAACACCCCATCGCGTTGGGGAACCCAGGCTCCATTTACGAACATCACCTTGGATTGGACCGTGCCAGAAGACCTTAAGAACCTCCCTGCCATCGTTGGCGGAAAAGAAATGGATTTCACCTATGGCGATTGCAAGAAAGAGATGGATATGGTGAACCGCGCTTTCATCGAAGTCATGATCGAAGGCGATGCCAACGGCCGTGGATTCCAATATCCGATCCCAACCTATTCCATCACCAAAGATTTTGATTGGAGCGAAAGCGAAAACAACAAGCTTCTCTTCACGATGACAGCCAAATACGGCACCCCTTATTTCAGCAACTACATCAATAGCGACATGAAACCGAGCGACGTCCGCTCGATGTGCTGCCGACTCCGCTTGGATCTACGCGAACTCCGCAAAAAGAGCGGCGGATTCTTCGGAAGTGGCGAAAGCACTGGTTCCATCGGCGTCGTCACGATCAATATGCCTCGCATCGCATATTTATCCACCGACAAGAACGATTTCTATTCCCGCTTGGATCATATGATGGATATCGCCGCAAGATCCCTCGATATCAAGCGTAAAACCATCACAAAGCTCCTTGAAGCAGGCTTATACCCATACACAAAGCACTATCTCGGCGCTTTCTCGAATCACTTCAGCACCATCGGCTTAGTCGGTATGAACGAAGCTTGTTTGAATGCCCGTTGGATCAAAGAGGATCTAACCCATGAAGAGGCACAAAACTTCACCACCGAAGTCCTTAACCACATGCGTACCCGCCTTAGCGACTACCAAGAAAGATACGGAGATCTCTTTAACCTCGAAGCCACGCCAGCCGAAAGCACCGCCTTTAGGCTCGCTAAGCACGATAGAGAAAGATATCCGGACATCATCACGGCTGGCGAACCTGGCGAAGTTCCTTATTACACGAATAGCTCCCATCTTCCAGTCGGATACACCAATGACATCTTCTCTGCTTTGGACATCGAGGATAAGTTCCAGACGCTATATACGTCGGGAACCGTATTCCATGCCTTCTTAGGCCAACGCCTCCCAAATTGGGAAAGCTGCATGAAACTCGTCCGCAAGATCGCTGAGAATTATAAGCTCCCCTACTACACGATGAGCCCAACATATTCCATCTGCCGCGAGCACGGATATCTTGCCGGCGAAGTCTGGAAATGCCCGCATTGCGGCAAAGAGACAGAAGTCTATAGCCGTATCACCGGATACTATCGCCCAGTCAAGAATTGGAACGATGGCAAACTTCAGGAATTCAAAGACCGCAAGACCTATGATGTTGAGCATACGAATGACGAAGAGCCGCACGATCATTGCGATTGCCATGAAGAGCATGAAGAAAAGGCGATAGCTCCAAAAATCACCGAAACTCTCCTCTTCACTTCTCCGACTTGCCCGAATTGCAAGATGGCGAAGGCAATGCTCGACAAAGCCGGAATCGCCTATAAGAACGTGGATGCGATAGAGAACAAAGACATGACTTTGGCCTATGGCGTGGCCAAGGCCCCAACCCTCTTGGTTCCTAATGGCGATAGCTACGATGTCTATGAGGACGCCTCTCATATCCGTGGTTATATCCTCGACGTAATGAAAGGAAACTAAAAACGATGACCGATATATTGATTATCGGCGGAGGGGCCGCGGCGATGACCGCGGCTCTTTACGCTTCCCGTAGCGGACATAGCGTCACCCTCATCGAAAGAAGCGCCACCGGTGGCCAAATAGCCGACTCTCCAAAGGTTGAGAATTTTCCAGGAATCCCTAGCATATCCGGCTTCGATTTAGCGGTGAAGATGTTCGATCAGATCGTCGAAAAGGGAGTGAATTGCGAAATGGACGAGATCCATTCATTGGAGAAAACTGAAAATGGATTCATAGCAAGAGGCGATTTCGGAGACTATGAAGGCAAGTGCGCAATCCTTGCCACAGGAGTCACGCACCGCCACTTGGGAATCGAAGGCGAAGAAAAATACCTTGGCAAAGGTGTAAGTTATTGCGCCGTGTGCGATGGCCCTTTCTACACCGGCAAAAGAACGATGGTCATAGGCGACGCCAATAGCGCGCTTCAATATGCGTTAATGCTCGCCAAGACATCGACGCACGTTGACGTCGTGACTCTCTTCGATCATTTCTTCGCCGATAACGCTTTAGTGGAAGCGCTAAAGAAATTAGATAATGTCACCATTACCCACAACATGAACTCCGTCAAATTCTACGGGGATGCAAATCTGAAAGGCGTTTTGTTCAAAGACCAGATAACGGGAGAAGAGAAAGCCATCGAAACCGACGGGTGCTTCGTCGCCATCGGACAAGTTCCCGATAGCGATCGTTTCTCTTCGCTCGTCGAACTTGAAAAAGGCTTCATCATAACTGATGACGCGATGTGCACGAAAACAGCAGGTCTCTTCGCGGCCGGGGATTGCCGAAAGAAGAAAATCAGACAGCTAACTACCGCCTGTAACGATGGGGCGATTGCCGCTTTAAGCGCAAGCGCCTACTTGTCTTCTCAAATATCGTAGCCGCGCAAAGCCACGTATTTGACGTATCTTTCCATTATGGCCTTGGCTTCCAAGGCCTTTTCTTTCGTCAAAGGATGCAGGCCATGAGCAATGCAATTCTCGCTATCGATATAACGCTGTATGAAATACTTATCGGCTCCTTTTATGGCTTTTCCAATCTCTTCGAAATCCTTGTTTGTGTGATATTCGGCGATGCTCGTGGTTCTGAATTCATATCCGATTCCGGATTCCATGAGTATTTTTATCGATGAGGCTATGACATCGAATGATATGGATGACGTTCCTGCCGTTATCATGTATTTTTGCGGCGAATTCTTGATATCCATCGCCACATAGTCGATTAGTTTCTTGTCGAGCAATTCTTTCAAAACGCCAGGTCTAGAGCCATTGCTATCAAGTTTGACTTCATATCCCAAGTCTTTTATGTCTCGCAGTTTATCTTCCAAGTCCGGCATCATCGTCGGCTCGCCACCGCTTACGCAGACGGCATCAATAACGCCCTTTCTTTTTTTGAGATATTCCATGACCTCTGGCCAAGATATCTTCGGCGCCTTGGCAGGTTCAAGAACCAGCGATGAATTATGACAAAAAGGGCAACGGAAATCACAGCCAGCCATAAATAACGTGGTGACTATATGATCGTCATAATCTAGCAACGACAGTTTTTCCCAACCCGAAAAATCCATATAAAGATTATACATTTATTTCTTTTCGGCGGTCGAACACAAACAATCAATCCGCATAGAGCAAGAGCCTTGCATCATAATAAAAACGTTAGCATTTTTGTATCTGAAAAATGTGTTCGTCAAAAAAAGAACAGCATAAATAACTTTTAATTCGATATTATCTAGATTTTTGATTTTAAAAATGTAATTTTCCAACCTAAAAAACAAGCATTTTGTGTAATTTTCCAACCGCAAAAATGGCTATTTTATGTAATTTTCCAACCTAAAAAACAAGCATTTTGTGTAATTTTCCAACCTTGATTTCAGGAGTAAAAATAGCGGAAAGGCCACTAAAGCCTCAATGATTTGTCTTCCCCGACCGCTATAACGTCTTTGAATTCATGTTTGGTTCCGTCTTCCTCAAGAATGTATCCATTAAGCTTTCCAAACGTCACGAAATATTCTATCTTCGCTATAAGCGCATTCGCCCTATTCGCATAAGTCGACGTTATCTCGTAATACAAATCAACCATCCCATGTTCATCCGTTATATGCCACACAAGACCCTTTTCTTTTCCATCATGGAATCTTCCGGTTTTCGTAGACTTAACGAAGTTTACCGGCGGCAAAAGAGACGTTCTTCCCTCTAGCCATATAAGGTTTTCGTTATATTCTTCTGGATTCGTCGATTGGTTCTCCGTCAAGTTGAAAGCGACATATCCACCATCCTTATCCTTCCCCATGTAAGTTATCCAATCATAATGGCTGATGTATGGATAATAGGCGCGATGATCGTCGATTATCGCGGTCGAGTTATCGTCCAACTCATAACGATTGTCATCTATTTCTATATAGCCGTCCGCTTTAAAGAAGGCTTTTTCAGTCACTAATGGGCGGTTATCTCCGAAAGGAATGCTTACGTTAGAAGGCAAGGAAAGGGAAGAGAGATGAAAATCATAAGATATGGAATGCTTTTTGCTTTTATGGTGCCCTTTGATATGAGCTTCACCTCTTTCGAAATGATTGATGAACTCAAGAGAGCATATCGAAGTCTCGCCCCTCGTTATGGCTCCATTAAGCAAATTGGGCGCGATTTGCACGTTTTTTCTCGCCGTTATCGTCGATAGATCAAGAGTCTCGTTGCTTTCTTCCAGATAGACGACGTCGAAATCAACTCCGAATAGTCCCATATCGCTTATCCCGGCGACAAGATATCCGCCAGGGAATCTCACCTCGGCCGCTTCCCATAACGTAAGCCTCATCTTCTTAAGGAAATCTGGCGCCGCAGTAGGCTTTTTGCAATCCAATATATTGAGAATCTCGAATTCTTTGTCGAAAGTGCCGAAATTCGCCACCCCTTCCTCGACAACTCGTTTTGGTGTCGGCTTACTCCGCCGCTTCGGCGAAATGAAAGACGAATAATCGACCTTGTCCATAAGATGCCTCTTGTTTCGTTAGTAATAGTTTAATCGATTTCATTCTCGATGCGCAATGTGCCAAGCAAAAAATCATAACATTAAGCATTTTTCTCTCGCCATTCTCGATTCTTTTTGGTGCATCGACCAGTTATCTAACTTTTTTATGCTAACTTTTTATAGGTAACTTTAGGACCATTGGTTTTAAGGCGACGTCAATCATTTAAACATCATCAAAAAAGCTTAAAATCTTTCCCCTTTATCCCCCATTATCCTAAAATATTGTCGTTATGGGATCCCAATTATCTTTTTTAAATGCTGCGACCGAACCGCTGGCCGAAAGGCTTAGGCCAAAAACGCTAGATGATTTCGTCGGGCAAAAGCAGCTTGTCGGAGAAGGGATGATCCTTAGGAAACTCATCGAAAGCGATCAGATACCATCGATGATTTTTTGGGGGCCGCCAGGCGTTGGCAAAACGACATTGGCGAGAATCATCGCCTTCCAAACCAAAGCGGAATTCATCACCTATAGCGCAGTCACAAGCGGCATCAAAGAGATAAAGAACGTCATGGAACAAGCGGATAAGAACCGCATCTATGGCACTAAGACCATTCTTTTCATAGACGAGATACACCGCTTCAACAAGGCGCAACAAGATGCGTTCTTACCCTATGTTGAAAAGGGAAGCATCATTTTGATTGGGGCAACGACGGAAAACCCATCGTTTGAGGTTAATAACGCTTTGCTAAGCCGCTGCAAGGTCTTCGTTTTGAAGTCGCTAGACTCTAACGACATAGTGAGCTTGCTTAAGAGAGCGATTGCCTCGAAAGACGGCTTTGGCGAAGAGAAGATATCAATAGACGATGAATGCCTTTCTCTTATCGCAAATTTCTCAAACGGCGATGCTAGAAATGCGTTGAATACGTTGGAGATGACGTTACTAAACAGCCCAAAAAAAGATGGCGAAATCATCGTCGATAAATCATTGATTGAACAGGTCACGAGCAAGAAATCGCTCTTATACGACAAGAAAGGCGAAGAGCACTACAATCTCATAAGCGCACTTCATAAATCGATGAGGAACAGCGACCCCGATGCCGCGGTCTATTGGCTCGCCAGAATGCTTGAGGCGGGAGAAGATCCTCTTTACGTGGCGAGAAGAGTCGTCCGCTTCGCCAGCGAAGACGTTGGATTAGCCGATCCGAAAGCGCTCCAAGTCGCCGTATCCGCATATGACGCCTGCCACGATATCGGAATGCCAGAATGCTCCGTATGTCTCACTGAAGCGGTCGTCTATATGTCGATGTCCCCAAAGAGCAATGCGATGGAGGTCGCCTATAACTCCGCAAGGGAAGACGCCATTAAGGAACTCGATCAACCTGTGCCGATGAATATAAGAAATGCCCCTACCAAACTGATGAAAGAACTAGGTTATGGCGATGGATACATCTATGCGCACGACACAAAAGAAAAGATGGCAGCCATGCAATGCCTTCCGGATAACCTCAAAGATAAATGCTACTACCAACCAACCGAGCAAGGATTGGAAGCCAAATACAAGGCAAGATTAAAAGAAATCAAAGATTGGAAGAGCAAAAATAAAAAATAATCTATCATCCCTCAAAAGAAAGAAGATATTTTGAATCTACGTAACGCGAACCGCATTCAGTAATAACGACCTTAAGAGTATTGGCTTTCCCCCTACCAAATAGATTAGAATATAGCCCGTTATGGAATTTTTGAACTTTTGCAAAGACTGGCTATTCGGCTTTCTAGGCATCGATCTCATGATGGATGCCGTGGATAACGGCACCGCTATCCCGCTCCAAGCCTATGTTCAGCTCGTTTTCTCAAGCGTCACTTTCATTATTGGGGTTCTATGCTTCTATCGCTTCATATACACAGTCATCGGACTATTCGCAAAGGGAAAGAAATTCCCAGATCAAGAGAAGAAAAATAGATACGCTTTCGTTCTTTCCGCCCGTAACGAAGAGAAAGTAATCGGCAATCTCATCGATTCGATAAGAAGCCAGGACTATCCTCAAGAATTGATAGATATATATGTCGTCGCCGACAATTGTAGCCAAAACGACAAAACAGCCGAAATAGCAAGGGAGAAGGGATGCTTCGTTTATGAGAGACACGATCCCGAGCACGCTCGAAAAGGCTATGCCCTCGACTATCTCTTTGAAGAGATGAGGAAAACAGTCGATATCGAGAAAGACTATTTCGCATATGTCTTCTTCGATTCCGATAACATCTTGGCGCCATCTTTCCTCGATAAGCTGAACTCCGCCATCGAAAGCGGTCATTTCGACGTCTGCATGGGCTATCGCAATGTCAAAAACATGTCTGAGAACTGGATAACAGCCGTTAATGGCATCAGCATGCATCGAAATGCCGTATCCGTCTCCCGCCCTCGCGCGGTTATCGGATCGAAAGCCCAGATCCTTTGCGGCACTGGTTTCGCCATCCGCTCAAACTTCCTAAAAGACGGATGGAAATACCACGACATATGCGAAGATGGCCAAGCCACGGCAGATTTGATACTAAAGGGCGCTAAATTCGGCTTTTGCGAGGAAGCGGAATATTACGACGAGCAACCCTCATCCTTGCGCATCTCCTTTAGGCAAAGGCTAAGATGGAGCAAAGGCGGACTCATCAACTGGTGGAAACACGGATACAAACTATTCTTCTCCTTCCTTAAGAAGCCTTCTTGGCAGAAATACGACTCCTATTGGGATTATTTCCCGTACGCTTTCTTCTCGTTCCTTTGGCCGTTCCTCTATCAATTAATAACCGTATCTTTGATACTCGCTACCGGCCAGAATGCCTGGAGTTCTTTCTTGAACTACGTCATTTCAACGCTCGTAGGAACCTATATCGGAGGCTTTTTCACTTCTTGCGTTGTGGTAATAAGGGAATGGAAGAGGGTACATCTAAAATGGTACGAAGCCATTTTGATGAATTTCCTTTTCCCTCTCTACGATATGTCAGGAATACCATTGAATATAATCTGCCTTTTCATGCGAGTGACATGGAAACCGATACCGCATAAGGTGGTTAAGGAAGCCAAAGAGCTCATTGCCATTGAAGAAGCCAAAAGCAAAAAGAAGAGATAATGTCTTTTGCGGCATTTGCCTCATTCAAACGAAAAGGAAATCGAAATCGCGGCTAAACAACGTCAAAAGCTTTAAGAATTAAAAAATCGGCTGGCAAATCGATCACACAGCCGATAAAGGGATATAGACGCCGTTTTGATATAGCCGCATCAAGCGGGGTAATCCAAAACACGCATTTAAATTATTTCAAACGGAATTTGGCGATGCGGGCGCCCATGCTCGTTCCATAGCCGTAAGGATAGACGACAAAGGTTTGTTTATCCTGAAGCAAGAACTTCTCGCTTGGTTTATCGACCATGCTTCCGGAGACAATCTTCTTATCGGTCAACACATGAACTTTCTTATCGCTCAATTTGCGTTGGACATTAACGTCGGCGGCCATCGGAACGTCTTTGACGACAGCATAATAGACGCCATCCTTTTCGAACATCGCCGCGCCATCGGCTTTAAGGGAAGAGGGTTCGGCATCCAAAACGACATAACGATTCTTCTTTAGCCATGAGCCGATTTGCTTGATGATTATCTTGTCCAAATACGGCACCGATCCATCGACTTTCGGGCCGACATTGAGCAATAAGTTGCATCCTGCTTCTCTAGTATCGATGAGTTCGTTTATCAAATAGGAATACGATTTGAAGCAATAATCGTCTTTCGTGTATCCCCAATGATCGTGGATGGAATCACACACTTCGCCAGCCAAAGGACGAGAGGCATCGGAAGAGACTGGGAAAGCCCTCCCTCTTTCGAAGGTCACGCAGTCGATCTCTTCGGCTCCTTTTTGGCCGCAGAAATCAAGCCCGGTGTTATTGGTGATGATGGCGCGTGGCTGAAGCTTATGGATCATCTTATAAATCTCATTCGGGAAAGTTACGCCTTCTGGTAATCCCCAAGTGCCATCGAACCAGAAACCACCAACAGGACCATAATTGAGGCAAAGGAGCTCAATCGATTTCCTTAAGTATTCGAAATAGGCATCGAAATTACCTTCTTGGAAATCCTTTTGCCACCAATCGATGACGGTATGGTAGAAAACCGGCATGAGATCATATTCGTGGCAGGCTTCGACGAATTCCTTGATGAGGTCGCGACCAGCCGGCGAATGGATGGCGTCATACTCGTTAAGGCCTTTGGTGTCATATAGCGAAAAGCCTTCGTGATGGCGAGTTGTCAAAGCGACATATCTGCATCCGCCTTCTTTGGCGAGCTTGCAAAGCTCCTTCGCCCAATTCTTCTTCACTTTGAAATGAGGAAGGGTTTGCGCGATGTACTCATCCATCGTAATCGGCTTTTTGATCCTTCCGCCGTTATACGCGGATTCGAAATACCATTCCCCTGCCGCCAAAGAGCTATAAAGACCGAAGTGTACAAACATGCCGTAACCTAGTTTACGGAAATCTCTAACATATGAATAATCCATGCAAATCCCCTTTCTTTTTTCGTTATTGCGTGGTTTAAGACAAGACAATCAAAGCGGCTTCCCCGGCATCGAGAGTCAAAGGAACGTAATTCCCGACGACATTCGCGGAAACTCCTCTTTGAATGACCTCATAACGATAATTATCGTTGAAGTTAAGTTCAATATTTCCCTTTTTCTCACGGGAATAATTGACGCAGTATAACGCGGTTCCGCCTTGATAATCGAAGCAACCGACGAAGCAATCGTCACCATCTATGGAGGAAAGTTCCCTCCAAGAATTTCCGCTAATCAAAGCGTCTCCTAATGACGCATCAGTCACCATGTATTTGGTGGCCGTGTCGCCATGCACCAATATGCCATCGTTCGCCGATTTCATAAGAACGTGGTCGATGGCCTTGATTTGGGTGTTGGCGCGCTTCGCGTAGTAATACCATCTCGTCAGATTGCCATCAGCACCGATAAGGCCGTTACGGTTCTCGAAATCATACGTTCCGCCTTTCTCGTAGGCGAAATATAGCGGCTGGATGAGCGGGAAATATTGGATTGCTTTGGCGCCAAAAGCCAAGGAAGTATTGACGTCGAACAATAGTTCGGCTTCATTTGGATAGGGATCAACCGATTCGATCCATTCGGCCGAATCATTCCATTGTCCGCCAGCCTGAAGCATTCTCCACAAAGCCACGCCGTATTTATTGGCGTAGCGGCGGTATGCGGCCAACTGATTGAATAAAACGCTAGTGAGCTGGCTTTCATCCGTCTTGCTGCTCGTGTATGGGTATTGAGTAACCGAAAGCATCCTAACGTGGTTGCTTGGCGCGAAATACGATTCCATGTATTCGTCATACGTAGCTGGGCTATCGATGTTATTGGAATAGAAAGAGAACTTCCCTTCCCAATGCCCGAGCGCGTTCATATACACGTCATATCCGCGTTCTTTCACATTCGGAAGCGTGTAGAACTTATCGACGTATTTGTTGATGTTTTCAAGCTCGTGGGTGAAAGGCTCATCGTTTGCAAGAAGACCGATGAGAGACTTTCTCTTGCCATTGTCGCTAACCTCATCGATAAGCGTTTCCAAGTTGCTTAAGTCCATATCCTCTATCGGATATCTTTCGGTATGCGTGCCAAGCTGCCCGCGGATGTAAAAAGTATCGACGAAATAGCCGATATTGTGCTTCTCGCATAGCTCGAGCGCTTTGACGAGATTGTTATTGCTCCCTCCCGTCACCCAACGATCGACGGAATAAGCAAAGGTGTTGATGCCGCAATCTTCCAAAGCTTGGAAAATCTCTTCGGTTAGGAAGTTTGGCATAGCATGGCCATCGACGCTTCCGCCCGAAGCGTAAGGAACGTAGAATCCGCCGATTGGCATGACCTCATCCCCTCCGATCGCGTCATACGTCACGGCCGAATATTTCTCGGGTGTCCCTTTCGCCGTCGTCTTATAATCCATCCCATCTTGGTAAATGGAGCAATTCTTGCTAGAAGAACTGCATCCCATTATGGATAAACAGATCGGAAAGAGAGCCAATGCGCATATTTTTGGAAATCGTTTCATCGTTTTCTCCTTACTAAGCCGCCTTATCTAAATAGCGAGACGAAATCGAGCCAAAGGGAATCGAAGAAGGCGACTAGATTATCTAGGAAATTGATATTCTTCGTCTTGACTCCCTCCCCAAGCTTATTGCCGATCAAATCGGAATCATCGGTTTTGGTCGTGTAATTGAAGTCGTTTCCGCCATCGATGCCATTAGAACGGTAGTCGACCGTCGTTTCTTGGCGGTATTTCTCGGCGTCGAGGTTCTTTATCGACCAATTGTCGATGCTGAAATTTGACGTTGAAGCGTACCCCATTCCTTTAGCAGGAACCGAGGAATCGCCTAAAGTCAGAATTCTAAGATACCCTTCAGCCGTCTCGCCCAAATCGTAATGGAAAATAGAGTCGCCGTACTCCTCGTCATCATATTTGACATAGGCATCGAGAACCCCATCGACCAAACGAGCCTTGATCGTCGGAATCCTTTTCTCCGAAGGATCGAAGAAATTGCTCTTGAGCTCAGCGAGATGCCTAGACTTCTTGGCGGTATATAGCACGACGCGAGGATGAGCGTTAGGGACGCTGTGATCGATATCCCCGTTGATGGCGATGTTCTCGAAATGAAGCCATGTCGAATTGGTCCACGTCTGGCCAGCCGAGGACATCGGGTCCTCTATCCCCCATCCGATTCCGAAACCACTCGTTATAGGAGAGGTGATATTCCCGTTTTCGTCATATGTCGCCGTCCTTTGGAGCTGCGGCACCTCAAACTCCATTTCGAAATTCGAGTACATGTATTTGGTTGATATTTGCGACGCGGAGACGTTAGAGAAATGAAGGGCTCCGACGTCTTTATCCACGGCTAGATAGCTAGGCGTGACGGGGCTCGCATCGGAAGAACTATAGAAATAGTTGGCGTTATACGATCCCGGTTCTTTGTCGAAGGTCTCCAAATAATCAGGCACGTTCTCCGGCGCGTTATAGGTATAGCCATAGACAACCGGGGAGGAAATACGCACCTCGTTATCGCCTTCGCTCATAAAGCCGAAATAGCCCGTTCCGGATTCCAAAAGAGGAGCGTCTTCTAGAATCGTCTTGCCGCCGATCTTAAGAGTCATCTTCCCTTCTGTTAGGACATCGATCGCGAAAGTCGTTTTCGTTCCTTCTTTAAGGGCCGTTATTTCTTGTTTCGGTAACAAGCTCGTCTCCATATCGTCGCCATAATGTTCGGTGACGCTAAAGAAAACGGTGTCATAAGCCTTCTCGATATCGAAGCTCAACGCGCCTTTGCTCGAATAAGCGGAGGAAACCCCCGATAACCCTGAGCAAATCCTGAAAATGCCTTGATTAGATAAAGAATCGAGGCTCAAATCGAAGGAGGCGCGGTACAAATACTTAAGCCCGGCATCGCCATAGTTGTTGATGCGCATCTTGGCGATGGCTTTGCCTTCCTTGATAACCAATGAAGAGCCATAGCCCGAAACATCTCCTGAGACACGAAGGTCGCCGGAGTTTATATAGCCGTCGACTACGCTATTGGCGCTTAAGACGTAGCGGATGGAACTGCCAGCCGAAAGAGAGGTCGCCGGAGTCGATATCATAGCGGCCGACACGCCAACCCCAAGCAAAGAGGCGGCGCCAAGAGCAAATAATATCTTCTTTTTCTTTTTATTCATTCGTCCAAGCCTCCCATCCTTCGGCTACCACAGCCAAGAGTTCATCCCAAACCTGATTGGCGTTCTTGCGATCGGTTGGGTTCCCAGCTAAGAAGGATTGGGCGGTCTGCACGCCGGCAAACGCATTGACACCGTGGTCACGAAGGACTGGGCTTCTCGAGGTGCGAACCATCAAGCCTTCGTTTTCCGCCATTCCAAAGAGGGTCTTGGACCATTTCGAATCGTTGCTTCCATCATATAGCGAGGGGTTATCGAGCCTCACATTGGAAGGAAGATGCAAAGTGTTCATATAAGTCAAAATGGAGGAATCCTTGAAGAAATATTTCAAGAAAGCCTTGCTCGCATCGAGCGCATTCGAATAATTCGGAGCGAAGATATATTGCTCGGCGGAATTGTTATAGATGACGTTTCTCGCTTCTTTGATCCTGTTATAGTCATTCTCGGAGCAAGAATAGGAATCCTTATCATAGGCCACGCCAAGATCGATGTTCTTGATGATCTCAGAAAGCTCATCGTCCGTCATCTTCGTGTCCTCAAGCTTCTCGACGATCGAAGAGATGACTGGCGTCTTCATCATGTTGATGTTGGCCGTTGACTTATTCTCGTTAAGGAGCCAGGAGCCATTGACCGTCAAAGCGGCTTGCCCTTGCAAATAAAGGTTCTGGACCGTCGTAAAATTGGTGCTCGTGCACTGCGAATGGGTAGTATTCGGAGTGATGATGTCTTCCATCACCTGAAGGGCCTTATAACGACCGTCCTTTTTCTCGAAGACGGCGCGGCTTGGCGTATTGCCGGAATCGTCTTTCAAGGTCATAAGATGGTTATAGTAATAATCCAAACCATCGTATTGGGCTGCCCAGGCAGACGAAACGTAGTTCCAATAACCATTTAATCCTCCCGGCTCATTGTAGAAGAGCCATGGGGTGATTTTCTCGTTTCCTAATTCGAGGATCAACTCCGATAATTCGTCGGTTGTGCGTGGGAGATTATTCTCATCGATCAAATCGCAATTATAGACGATACCAGCGACGGTGTTGCCATAATTGAGCAAGCGGTATTTGCCATCATCAGGATCGCGCTCAGAATCCAAGAAGCCCGGATAGAACTTCTCTTTTATCGTCTTGCTCTCCCCTTCGTTCTTATAGTCGAGCACATCATCCAAAACGGCGAAGTTATCGTAATATTGGAAGGTGCCAAGGGACGAGAAATAGAGATCGTAGGCATTCGATGTGCCAAGATCCAACGTCTTGATGATAGTCGAAGCGTTCGTCGTGGTTTCCAAAACCGCCGTGTATTCGCTTTGGGAAGAGTTGAAATCGGCGACCGTTTGCTTAAGCCAATCAAGTCCCAATCCCGATTCCCAAGCGTAGATCTGAATGGTGTTCGGATCGGCGTCCTGGGTGTTTTTCCCGCACGAAGCGAGGGAAGCAATGGCGAGCAATGCCATAGCCGACGATACAAATAAGCTTTTTTTCATGATTTTTTCCTCCTATATATCGGTTCTCATGATTATTCTTTGATGCCGCCTATCGAAACATTCGACATCAATGTCTTATTGCAGAAGACGAATAGCAATAGCGGCGGAAGCATCGATAATGCGCAAGCCGCATATAGCAAATCTGAACGGTTCTGATATAACGTCAAGTTCTTGAATTGATAGATCCCAACCGCCAAAGTAGGAAGTTTCGGAAGGTATATAAGCGCGGATGCATAGGAATTCCATTCAACGATCCAGCACATCAAGAATAACGATCCGAACATCGGAAGCGCTTGAGGGAGCATCACACGGAAGAAAATCTGCCATGGATTGGCTCCATCCACTTGCGCCGCTTCGGCATAGGTCCAAGAAAGGGATTGGAAGAAGGCATAGAAGAATAAGAAGTAAATATTGAATCCACCTAGTGACGTAAGAATCATGAGATGGGTGTTCATCCAGCCGAGATTGTATAAGAGTTTATACATGCCATTCCCCGTTCCATATATCGGAAGGATCGTGACGGCCAAAACGAGGATATAGAGAATCTTATTCCCAGGGAATTTGTATTTGGCTGCGCAATAGGCGAATTGGCAGGTGACGAAGATGCATAAGAACGGACCAAGGAAGGAGAAATAAAGGCTATTGCCAATCATCCCCAAGAAACTCGTGCCATTGGATTCGATGACTTCAAACACCTCGACGTAATTGCCTAATTGGAGGGATGAGAATCCGAATGGGTTCAAAGCGAAATCCCCGGCATTCCTGGCTCCGGAATAGAAGCACCAGAAGACGAGATAGACGTAACTAGCAGCGACCGCCAAGAAGAATATAAAAACAACAACGCGGAGAATGATCTCCGAAACCGTCAAATGGCGGCTTTTCCAATAATGAAGCAATCCTCTCATTAGAATTCCACCTCCTCTACATAACGATTCAAGAAGAAACGCGAAAGCACGGCAATCGCGCAACTAATGATTGTGAGCACGAGCCCAAGAGCCGAGGCGCGATATAAGTTAAGGTCCATGTCGGTTCCTGCGCTTTGGACTTTCATATAAAGCCAATTGCTTACGGTCTGGGTGCCGAATTTACCACCCGTCAAAAGGAATACCGATCCGGTTGCGCCGAAGATTCCGGCGAGATTGGTGGTTATAAGCATGACGAACGTCGGCCAAATGATCGGGATGATAATCTGGAATAACTCCCTCACCCAGCCGCATCCATCGATTCTCGCCGATTCGAGGACGGCCGTCGGAATTCTGCTAAACGCGCCACCCCAAAGAATGAGGTTAGAAGGGATGCCAAGCCACACGACGTTAAGAAGTATCATCATATTGGAGAATGTCGAATCAGATAGCGGCGACTTAAGCACATAATCGAGATTGAAGAGATTCGTCAATAAATTCGATAGACCCTCCGAATTCATGAGCTCGATATAGAAGAACGAAGTGACGACGCTTGAGATGATGGAAGGAAGATAGAAGAGAATTCGGAAGGCCCGATATCCTAGAATCTGTTTGTAGATAACGTAGGAAACAATAAGCCCGACGAAGAATAGCGCAATCTGAACGCCGAAGGTCAAGAAGGTGTTCTTGAAGGCGATCTGCAAATTATCGACGTCGCTCGTGCTTCCTTCCGTTATCCTTTTCCATACCCAAACGAAATTGTCTAATGTCCAGGTGAGTTGCCCGTTTTTCGGACGTTGAAAAGCCATTAGGAAGGAGTTGAAGTTAACGTAAACATAGAAGACCAAGAAAGAGACAATTGGGATAATGATGCAATAGACGATGAAAAGATTCTCTTGCCAGGTATTCCTTTTCTTTTTCTTGATGCCGCGAAGTGCCATCTCGCTCATAGGCTTTCCTCGAAAGCGATGCTTTCAATATACACGTGACCGACGAAATTGCTGAAGACGTCGCAAGTCGAGAAATTCATCTCGAGCCCGCTTTGTGAGAAATCCATGTCTTGGAGGCCAGAGAAAGTGTGCGAATAGGTGTTTCCGGTTCCTTGCTTTCCAGTCTGAATCCAAGCGGTGCCCAAACGGCCTCTTTCCGATTCGTCTATATCGATGTATTTATAGGCGTAAATATCGTATGAGCACATATATTCATAGCCGGAGTAAACATATCCTTCGAAAGAGGTTGTGAAGGTGATCGTCACCTTATCCATACCCTTCTCCTTCTCAGCTTGCATCTTCTCTTTTCTTATATAAGCGAGGAAAGAATTATTCGTCGCCGATCCTAAGTAATCAAGACGATAGCCTTTCCCTTCTACGTAAGATATATTCGAGTCCCCTTCCACCAAATATGAGGATGGATCGTCTTCGTTATAACGGGTGAGGAGGTTGAAGCGCATCGGGAAGGAATAGAAGGCTTCTTCGCTTGTTTCGTCGTCTCCTTTTTGATGTTTGATTTTGAATGACACTCCATTAGTGAGAACGCCACTCGCCGCTTCCCCTTCTTCGTCCGTCAAAGTCATTTTGAAGGTAGCTAAGCGCTCAAAATCGAAATTATCCCCGCAAATCGCCTTCGCTTTCTCTGTTTTGCTACCTAATTCGAAAGAGAACATCCTCTCTTCATTCTCATATGATCCAAGTTGCAAGACAATCGATCTAGCGCCCTTGGAGATAAGGTAAGAGGCGTCGGCGGCCGATATTTTGCCGACGATGCTATCTTCGCTTTCCTCACTATGAACAAGATGATCGTAATGGGAATCCTCGATGCACGGAATCGCCTTATCGCCTTTGCTAAAGGAGAAGAAATTGGCCGACAAATATGATTTATGGCAAGAGGAGCAAACACCCGAATCGTCAAAGGAATGGGCTTTCTTGCCTTCCGATCCGCCCTCAATCTTCGTTAATCCACACTCCAAACAGGCGCGCTCGTTATAGGAAGGATGCTCGCAAGTGGCATCGAATTGCTTTATGGTCACGAAATTATGGCTTAGCTTAGCGACGATGTTATCCATATAGGTTTCGTTGCATCTAGAGCAAACATGGCTCGTGTAGCCATCCTTCACGCAAGTCGGTGCGACGACCTTATCCGATCCGGCTACTGGCTCATGTCCAAGCGGCTCGCTATAGGAGACGACATAATCCTTATCACACGTCGTGCAGTGTTTTGTTGTCTTCCCGTAATGCGTGCATGTGGCAGCCAAGACGACCGTTTTGCTTTCATCGAAGGAATGCTCACCGGCTGGAACGTATTCTTTATAGGAAGAGGAGCAACGGGAGCAATCGAATTCCGTGTATCCGACGTGATCGCAAGTGGCCGTAACCGTGGTGCCATTTTTATAATCATGCCCTAGCGCAGCGACGTAAGATCCTTTGGTCACGTTATCGCAACGGGAGCAACGATAGACTGAATAGCCTCTTTCTTCGCAAGTCGCGTCGACCACTCTTGTGAGTTTGTCGTCATGAGCTTCGGTGGCGGCGACTTTCGTCCCGCATTCCAAGCACGTGCGGTCTTCGCAAGGATAGGTGTTTTTCCCAAAGACATGGACATGCGAAGCGCTTGAAGCGCTATCCGGCGCCTTCGTGTTGCATCCCATGAGGATGAGCCCGCTACCAAGCAAGACGATGGTCATTTTGCATAGCTTTTTGAAAGTCTTCATGCTTCCTCCTTTTCGCCGCCATTCACGAAGCGGCCGTTTTTATAGATCGGATGGATTTTGTATTCATCGCTTTCGACGAAATCGACGTAACGTTCGATGGTGAAGGTTTCGCGAGCCCTCGTCTCACCTGATATTTTAGCCATATGGATGAATTCTTCTTTGATTTCTTTTTTCTTATCCTCGCCGCCATTTGGATAATAGGCGTCGAAATTAAGATACAAAGTGTTTAACGGAGTGGTCATAACACCGGACAGCCTCTTAACGAATTTAGCCTTGCTCGCTTCGTCCAAATTCGAAGAAATAATGGCATTTCGCCCTTCTTTTAGGATATCTAACCCATTCAAAACGAGATCCTTTGGCAAAACGGCTGGATAATTCTCATTGCCCCAAGTGCCCAAACGAATGTCTTCCCCCTTATCGAATAGATAGACGAATCTATCGTGGAGCAAGGAAATGAACGAAGACACATAGTTGGCAGCTGGGCCGTAATAGGCGGAGAAATATTCCTTAAGCAATTCCTTCTCGTCGAGTTCCATATCCCACATCAAGCGGTCATAGACATAGCTTCTGGCATCCGCTTGCCAATTCCTTTCGGCATCATGCGTGCCTTGCATCAAAAGGTATTCGATCCCATAGTCATGGAATCCGCGGACATTCTCTTTGATGGTATGGAAGGTATCGTAATAAGCGTAATAATTCGCATAATCGATGTCATATCCCCAAAACCAGAAACGTTTGGCGATGACTCTCCACTCCCGCATGCACTTCGATACTTCTGGAAGTTGCTTTGGCGA
This sequence comes from bacterium, assembly GCA_963616935.1. GTDB lineage: Bacteria > Bacillota_I > Bacilli_A > RFN20 > CAG-826 > UBA4951. The sequence continues at coordinate 109,641 of CAVEMS010000005.1, forward strand.
GAAATAGGAATAGAAGGAATTCGAGAATAAAGCGAGTTGAATCACCATCCCATCGTCAGCAACGACCGATGGATCAAGTGGGACGATTCTCCCATCTTCTTCCTTAACCGGAGCATCTTTCGCATAGGCATAGGCGAAAGTCACCAAATGTATTTCGCGGCCAAGAGCCGAGAACGCCCATTTACGAAGCTCTCTAACTATGGCGTTGCAGAAACGGATGAGGAGTCCGCTTCGCTTGTATTTCTTCTCAAGGAGGCGGTTATGTTCATCGTCGAAATATTCGTCTCCGTCTTCTTGCGTCAAGGAGAAATAAGAGCAATCCGGATGGGAAATGATGTCCTTTTTCATTTCCTCGATGACGATTTTGGCTACGCTCACGGGAAGAGAATCGTCTAACGATCCATCTTCGTCTTTGATTCCGCTAGTGATATCGATCGTCATCATCTTCTTATCGCCGGAGTTGATCTCTTGGAAGAATTCCGGATGGTCTTTGCCATAGATTTCGTATGGGCAATAGTAATGGAAGTTGTGTGAGATGTTTCTGGCATACACCGGAGCGAGGCCGCCATGTTTCTCGTCTATTTTCGTATAGACGTCGAGAACGCGATTCTTGACCATCTCATCAAGTTTCGGCGAAACGTACCCTTCTTCCCAACGGTCATCGTAGCACTTGCCGCATAGATAACTCCTCATCGCAAAAGGAGGGTTCATGACTCTCGCTTTAGGCATCGGTATCGAAGCTAAAGAAGGAATATATTCCTCGTCTTCATGATAGAAACGACAACCGACGTCGTCTTGAAGGTAGGTAATTACGCTATATAGGAGGCCGCGTGTGCTCTTGGATAAGAAGATGGCCTTCTCTCCTTCCGGCAAATAGACGAAGCCGTCTTGCTTGGTGATTTTATTAGCTTCATTTAAATATTGAGGGGCATCCTTCGCCAAAGCCAAGACGAATTCCTTGCCACCCCTTTCGTAATGCAAGGAAGGCATCGCCTTAGATAGATAGCGTTCCAAAAGCTCCTTCGCATGTTGCAAACAAGAGTCATTCGATGTGATGGAGATAAGCAAGCGGTCCATTTGTGTCCTTTTCTATTCGGTGAAGGTGATGCTATGGATATAGGCGGCCGAATCGCGGAATTGCTGCAAATGCGTGAAGTGGATGCCAAACCATATGTAATAGGTGCCGACACTATCCCAATTGGCGCCGAATTTGCTAGCCAAATCGAAGCTCGCTTTATATGTCGTTATGGTCTTGTCGCCATTCGTGAAGCTTCCTTGTTCATAGCTTCCGACCACACCGTTTTCGACTAATGCGTTAAAGCCGGTAGACGTCCATGGCGCGAAGGAGAAAAGGGTATCCGCGATATTGCTCGTAGATCCGTCAAATGGCTCGGATATCTCAATCGTCACTTTGGAACGTCCTTGCTCACGATAGAAGCTAAGCGCCGAAGCCGATAAGGTCATTCTGATGCAAGAAGCCCCTGCCGTTTTCGGCGTCAAAACATATCCCAAATCCTTTTGATAGGAAACATTCGTGATAAACGAGTCCGAATCGCCAATCAAAACGGTGGCTGGGCGAGGATCAGCAGGCGCGTGTGTCACGGCTTTATCGATAGTGATAAACGCCGAATACACTTCCGTCGTGTCCTTTCCTTCGGTGACGAAGGTGCTATTGCTTTCGTAGTTGAAATAAAGATAGATGTTCCCATCGCACGCTTCATCCTCGATATCGGAACGCTCGATTTTGATATAGGAACGATAGTCATCGCTGCCATCGTCTCCAAGGCTATCGGGAGCGAAATAAGCGTTTGTGTACCATTTGACGCGACCCGTTTCGTTTCTCGTCTCCATGCTCATCGTCGTGCGCATCGGGTTGCCATTCGCTTGATCGTAGCCGAATGAATAGCCATTTCCGAACGAAAGCTCCAATGTGTCTCCATGCTTTTCGAATAAAGACAAGAGATACGCTTTACGAATGGCCACTTCGGAGACCTTTTTGCCCGCTACCGCGCTTATCTTCCAGCCTTTTGCGGTCTCGTTATAAGTCACATCGGCCGTTTCATTGGTTTGATGGATCGCCAAAGTCTCTTCGCTCTTATGGCAATGGACGCACTCGCCATCTTGGAATTCGTGATCATACGCAATCACGTCGACCGCGGTATTCTTCTTAATGCCTTCGATCTTATAAACGCCTTTGTCGTTTGGAGTGAGAACCGTGTCTTTGATCTTCGCGACAAAACAATGGCTATGGAAATAGGTATGGCGTTTGTCCACGCTTTCGTTTGCGCTCAAGGAGAAATAGACGTCTTCCCCTTTGACGAAAGACTCTGGGGTTTCCGCTAAAACATTCCCCTCGCTATCGCAATACGAAAGAGAGATCATGCTTATCCCGGTAAATGAGACGTGGTAAGTGGCTATTACGCCTTCAATCACTATGTTGCTGTTCCTAGCCATCAAGAAAGAATAGGTTCCATCGCTTGATTTGAGTTGGAAATCATTAAGATAGACCCTGATTGTGTAATTATCCGGCCCAACGACTTTGAATGAGACAACAGTGTCTTCCTCATATTCGTTTAGCAATGGATTGCCGTCCATATCGGAAATCGATATCAAAGGATCATCGTTGGTTATGGAAAGAGAATATTTCGCTTTGACGACGCTCGAGGGGGAAGAATCGCTCGTCGAGGAAGGAGAAGACGATGATACATCGTTATCGACATGGTCGGTAGCGCAAGCGCTTAAGAGCAAAGATGCGGCAAGTAGCAATACGGACGACGTTTTCTTTCCTTTCATATTTCCCTCTCCCTAGTGAATACGCAAAAAGATTTATCTTTTTTCTGGACGGATTCATTATCTTTCAAAGCGCTTTCATTGCTTATAGAATGTAGTTCGCTATAAGTGCTAAATAGTCATTTTTCTTTGCAATTATCTTCTTCTTAGTTTGTTTTTATCTCGTATAATATGGCCATAGATGAGTCAAACGATTCGCGAATATCAGAACATACCAATCCCTTTCCACACCATGATCAATCTTGATGTCGACGTGGAGAGCCATCGTCATCAATATGTCGAAATCTTTTTAATGACCAAAGGATCGATAGAGCACTCGATAGGTAACGAAACCGAAAGAGTCGAGATAGGCGATCTTCGCATCATCTTCCCAGGAACCATCCACTCCTTCAGATCCTTAGGAAAGGATAGTCTCCACCGCGACTATTTGATAAGACCGGACATATATGAAGAAGCGAAAAACGCCGTCAATAAGTCCTTCTTCGACAAGATGGAGAAAGTCGGCTATGCCAAGGCCCATCTAGACGCCCAAGAGATCATGTTCCTAGAAGGAAGGATGTCTTTCTTCTTGGCCCTCACTGACATCGAAAAGAGAAAATCAATGGAGAAGATCATCACCATGTATCTTCTTTCCTTGCTATACGCCGATGCGCCAATCAAGGTCAAGACGAGCCCATTTGAGCAAATCACGATCGAGGCGATAGCCGAATACTTCAATAAGCCGGACGCTTACGAAAAGATACGCCAAGCCACCGGTTATAATGAGAAGTACTTCTGCCAGAAATTCCGTTCCTGCTTCGGCATGAATTTCGTGGCCTATATAACCCGTAAGAGGATGGATTACGCCAATTACCTTTTGAAATCAACTTCGATGACGATCGAAGCGATCGCCAACGAAATCGGGATCGAATCGGTCTCCCATTTCCATAAGCTATATACTAAGCAATTCCATACCACGCCCGGAAAAGGTAGAAAATAGCCGTCTATTCCTTCTTCTTTCTATGTATGCCCCGATCATAGAGTTCGGGGTAATTTTCTTTGTTGATGTACTTGTCCAAGAAATGCGTTTCATATAGGAAGAAAGCCAATAGCAGAAGCGATGAAAAGAGCAAAAAGACCAAGATAACAAGATATTTGACGACCAAATCCGGAATCATCTCGAATAAATAAGGAGCCAAGAAAAGAGCCAAAGGAACGAGGCTAAAAACAAACGTCTTAAGATACATTCTCGCCCCAAGGCTAAAGGTTTGGCCGATCTTCGTTTTGTATGTTGCAATGACCGGGAAAGCAAACAAGAAAGACGGATAAACGATCAATGCGAATAGTCCAAGCGGTATATTCCAAATGAAATCTTCAGGGTGAAGAAGACGGAAAATGTAGGTTCCCGAGAAAAATAGACCAATTAAAAAGGCGTTTAATGCGGATTGCCAACCATTTTGTTTGATGCCGAGTTTAAGATCCTCGAAGAAGAAAACCGGCTCCAAGTAACATAAACGTTTGATTATCCTTAATGCTCCACCGACGCCAAAGCCGAATATAAGGGTGGCTACCGGATTCAAAGCCAAAAATATGTAACGAGGAAAAACAGTATCCTCACTGCCGCTTCTTTCCAAAGCGATGATCCAAGCGTCGCTAAAGAAATGGAGAGCCAAGAAGGGAAGGGCGAAAAGAATCAAGACGAGAGAAACTCCGATAAGTTTTCGATATTCATTCTTCAATATGTCCCAAAACAAAACGGGCCTCGAGGAAGGGAGGTTCTCGGCCAAGAAATCGTCTTTCTTCGGTTTTCTTTGGAATAGCCTTTTCTTCATAAGAAAGCCCCTACCACCCTAAGCGCGCCGTCTAGTTCGCTTCCATTTAACTTCCCTAGATGCAACGAAGTCTTTGCGAAACAAGCGTAATAAGCCTCATTCTTCTCATTAGAGAAACCATGCGGCGAAATGGCGATGCCATATATGCCGCCATCAGAAGAATAATATGTGCGTCCATCCCCATATATCTCATTCATCTTCGTTTCTTCTAATGGAAGCATCAAGGAAGCGCAGTTTATCTCCTCTAATTTGGAAAGAGAGACGAAGAAGAGATCCGCTTCAACAGCGCCATAAGTGCCTAGAATCTGAGAGAAATAGCTATCGTTAGGCGACACATAACGATAATTCAGTTCTTTAAGATAATCGGGTTTGATTGAGACTAAATAGTTATCGAGTTCTTGATGATTATAGGACTCGCTTACTAGCAATATATCGACCTTCTCCTCTTCCTTCGTTTTCCCTAGATACACGCCGGCGATAGAGACGGATAAAACGGAAATCACTGCAAAAACCGCATATATCACCCAGTTGCGGGACAAATAAGAACGAATTTTCTCTTTCACTCCTCTTCCCTCCAACCAACGACCCAACTATCCCACAGCAAAAGTGAATATCTTTTCCCTTTTTCTAGCGGCATCTCCCCTAATGGTTTGGCCCAATAGAAGAATCCTTCATTCCCTTTCGCTTTATATGAATCGAAATGGCGATCGAGCGTATATCCCGATATTTCGACTATTTCCGTCGTTATTTCCTTTTGGTTTTTGCGTTTAGAAGCGAAAAAAGAAAGCAGATAGGTAGATTCGGCGAATCTAGTGAAGAAATAAATCGCCGCAAATCCGAAGATCAACAAGGAGGCAATCGAGAGAGAATAGAAAAGGACTTGTCCTATTTGCTCGTAATATACGATATACAAAACGAAGGAAAGAACCGCCAATAAGGTCATCAATATCCCGATAACCATATCAAAAGCCTTCTCTTTTTCTTTTTTCTTTAGGAAGGAGGCAATGAATTCATTCATTTTGAAGCCTCCCTTAATTCCGAGATAACGGGCAAGAAGGAATTCATGGCATTTTCGGCGCTTCCTTCGAATGCGACTTTCCCTTCCTCTAGCACGAATATACGGTCAGCAAGGTTGACCGCCTCAAAGAAGTTATGGGTGACGTAGATTACGGTTGGATGCATTTCGGAAAACATCTTTTTAAGCAAGACGACGATCTCGCTTCTTTTAGGGGCGTCGAGATTCGATAACGGCTCATCGAAAAGGATAAGCTCTGGATTCTTTATTATCGCCCTGGCGATAGCGACCCGTTGTTGCTGGCCGCCCGATAGATAACGAGGCTTTCTCGATAGACATTGTGATATATCAAGCTTTTGGGCCACTTCTTTGACCCTTCGCTCAATCTCTTCCCTCGGGGTATGAAGGAGCCTTAAAGGGAAAGCGATGTTCTCGAAGACCGTGAAATGAGGATATAACGAATATTCCTGGCTCACATACGATATATTTCTCTTCTCAAGCGGAAGCCCATCGATCGGCATATCGTCGAAAAGAATAGAGCCGTCGTATGGAAGCTTGCCTAGTATCGCCCTTAAGATGGATGTTTTCCCAGAGCCTGATGCACCAAGAATCACATTAGTCGAGCCATTAAGAAAGGCCATATCCAAGGAATTAAAAACAACCGTCTCTTCCTTCTTATTGACGTAACTGATGCCCAATTTGTTTAGCGTTACTTGGCTCATGGAAATATATTATTACTTTTTGCCTTCCGTCCATAAGAAAAGCCTCCTATCCGAAGATAGAAGGCTCTAAAAGACAATTACGCGATCCAAGAATATTCGAAGGTGACCTTGGCGTTAGTCAATGCGGCGGCATATCTGACAATTATGGCACAACCCGGATTATTGGTGTTGAAAGTCAAATTGCTAATCGACGCTTCGTACGTTCCGTCGGCAGTCGGCGTGAGAGTGCCAGCAAACGGCCACCAAATGTTGGCTTTTGTGGAGTAATCCATCAAATGGAAATCGGCGGTAGGTTCAGCCGTGGAAATCACCTTCAATTTAATTCCGGTATAGCTTGTCGATTTCGGCATAAGAACATTCAATTGGCAAGCGCTGGTCGTCGTGAGGTTGTCTATTGAAAGTCTCATGCTTCCGTCAGCGGCGTTGGCAAGAGGGACTGTGCTATAGCTAGTTACCGAAGAGCTGGCATAGGAAACGGCGAAGTCATAATTGATGCGGATGGCGACGGCCGATGGATAGTCGAAGCCAATCGACAACGCTCCAGCATGATATTTGTCGGAATACAGGCCGAATTCCGAGGCATAGCCGCCAAGGACTGGCATAATGAATCCGTCAGCGGTCTTTTTCTCCGTCCCATCGGAGGTCTTCTTGAAATTATAGCCAACAACAGAATTATCTTCATTCCCGACGACGACTCTGTCTAAGGTATGTGCTCCTTCTAAATATCCCGATGCCAATTGCTTGACATAGAAGGCGCGTCCAACTCCTTTCGGATGGTAGGCCGACTTGTCAGCGCCCATCAAGCTTTCCGGTATTTCAACGGCAGACGTATATTTGCTTCCGCCAACATTATCGGCGACGAGTTCACCATCTTCATAAGCGATGTATGTATGGCACGCCTCGGTGTTCCCCCAATTCGTCATCGAACCGGTGCTCCAAGATTCGGTAACCGATGATTTATATAAATGGAAATCGGACAACGTTAAAGAAGTGCTGACGCTAGACCCACCACTATTTTGGCTGTCAAGCTTAAGCCCTTGGTTTGCATCGCTAAACGATTTGAGCCAATAACGGTTGTCATTATCATTAGCATATCGCTTGTAATAGGTTTTCCAACTATCTTGCGTGCCGCAAATTTGGACGGCATCGGCGGAATCCGCTTTAGCATGGAAACGCATGTGCGTATATCCAAGCGAATAAGCTTCTTTAAGGATTGATCCTTTTATGTATATATTTCCGGCCGATGAGACTATCTCCCCTGCCGAAGTAACGGTCACGCTGCCATCTCTATAAGCGTATTTCGTCTTGAACACTTCTGGGAAGGTGTATGGGGCGATATAGCGTTCGTCGGTTTCGTCGATTGTGAAATCGGAATGGGTCTTATCGGTTATAGTTCCAACTGTTGGAGCGGAAAATTCGACTTTGTGCGTCGGATCGTCGCAGCAAATCCAATATTCCTTGACGCCGTAAGTTTTTAGCGTCGGAGCGACTTCGGTATAATGGTTGATTTTGCAACCTCCGCTATGAGTGTGCGTAACCCCTTCGGCGATAGCGTTCTTAAGTGCATCACCAGAAGAAACCAAAATGCCGGCAATGGCAAAGACGGTGGCAACAACGGCACCGGCTAGGATAGTGCAAAACTTCTTTTTCATGGTAGTATCCCCTTGCTTATACCCTTAATATCTCAATTTTTTGTTCTTTTTACATATACAATGGGAAGTCAATTGTGCTCATTTTTCATTTTGAGTGCTCTTTTTTCCTATTTCACTCAAACGAAAACGATAATATAAATAGAAAATTCCGGTGCGTTTTAAGGAACGTCCAAAGGAGGCGTCAATGAAAAAGAATAGAAAACTTCTAGCCGTCTTAGTTAGCGTTATCAGCCCATCACTCATATTGGCATCTTGCGGCGAGGCCGATAGCTCCGGTAGCGAAAGCATTTCGGCGCACACTCACGATTATCAAATCGTCAGCGAAACACCTGCCACTTGCGTCACAAAAGGCAAAAAGACGTATCGATGCCTTGTTTGCGGCGAGACGAAAAGCGAAGATATAGCCGCTCTCGGACACTCGTTTAACGAGTGGCACGAAAAAAGCCCAGCCACTTGCTTAGAAAGCCAAGTGCTAGAAAGAAACTGCACTCGTGATGGATGCAATGAAAGCGAAACCGAAGATGGTGACGCCCCATTAGGACATCTTTGGGGAGAATGGGTTACGGAAGGCGACAAAATGATTAGATCCTGTCAAAGGGAAGGATGCGAGGCGAAAGAAGACAAAATGGCACCATTAATAAGAATCTATGCGCCTACCGAAGGCAGTTCACCCTTCAAAAGCGTAGTTGAAAACTATCTTAAAGCGGACGATCCAAACGTCCATAACTATTCTTCGAAAGAAGATGGGATACTTGGATACAAAGTTCGCTGGATCAATACTTTTGATGATGCGACCAGCTTTAGAATCGAGTGTTCCAAAGACGCTTCTTTCTCTTCGTGCGAAGTAACCGAAGCGGACGCCAATAGCCAAGAGCAATACATCCATAATTTAGAAAAAGCCACGACTTATTACATCCGAATCGTTGCCATCACCCCTTCAGGCGAACATGTGTCCAATGTCACGACATTTTTGACTTCCGATCTCGGACCAAGGGTAATGAAAATCGATGGAATCCATAACGTCCGCGACGTCGGCGGTTATATCACCTCGAAAGGAAGAACGCTTCAAGGGAAGATATTCCGCGGAGGCGCTCTTTCGCCCAGCACTTTCGAAGCGTATAAAAACATCAATTTAAGCGAAGCCGGTAAGAAATATATGAGCGAGACGCTTAAGATCAAAACCGATTTCGATTTGCGCACGCAGACGGAAAATCGCGCCCCCGGCACTCCAGAGGATTCTGGACTAACGACGAGCCCAATCCCAGGAGCCACTCTCGAATACCACACCGCCAACGGCTATGAATCGATCTTTAGCGAAAAAGAAGCGGTGCGCGATATATTCGCGTCTTTATCAGACGAAACCCGTTATCCGGTTTATCTCCATTGCACGGGCGGAGCCGATCGCACCGGCACATACTCTTTCTTACTAAACGCTTTGCTTGGCGTTGGCGAAAAAGATTTGATCCACGATTATGAATACACATCATTCTCTCTTTACGATGAGAGAAACTCCAAAGATGGAACCACCTACCACTTCAAGCAGATGTACGAAAAAATCAAAACGTTCGATGGCGATACTTTGGCGGACAAAGTAGAAAACTTCCTCTTAAGCGTCGGGGTGACGGAAACCCAAATCTATAACATCAGGGCCATAATGCACGGTGAAGAAACTAAAGAAGATGAGACTCCAGCCCCAATAACCTACAACGTTCCTTTCGATTTCTCTTCCGGAAACATAACCTTGACCTCTGGCGGAACCGTATCGGCGAAAAGCGACGTCGGCGGTTATGACGGAACCGTTTATAGCGTGAAGCTCAAGGAATCTCTCACGAGCGGAGGCACTTACCTCTTCATCGGAAGCTATGGTTTTTATCTTCGTGGCGGATCCATCCGTTACGCTGAAATAGGAACGAATGGCTACACCGAAAAATATATCGGCGGCAAACGCGAAGTCGATGATGGAGCCGTGTCCAATTCGAGCTTGAGGGATGGAACCATAATCGGGTTATCCGCTTCGATAAAAGACGATTCGACGATGACTCTCTCGATTTACCAAAACAACACCTTCATCACCTCTTACGACTATCCTCGTGTAAGCAACGAAATAGCAGCTTCGGAAGCCAAATTCCAAATCACTATAGGCGGCGACGTCACCGAGTGCGTGCTTTCTTCCCCTAATGCCTAAATACCCAGGAATTGCACTGGATATTTCAATTTTTAGTCATTAAAACTCAAGTTTTTCGTGTGCGGAAGTTATTGATCCAATCCCCAAGCACCATCACCATAATAGTAATAATCCATGGTGACGCCAGACTCGCGGAATATCGTTATCCCTAAGGAAACGCAGTCTGATTTGAGGGATTCACGGAACGCTTTAAGATTGGCCTTTTTAGTTTTGGACAATATGCCATCCCATTTTGTGTAGTCATAAAGGACGGCCGTCGCGAAACGCGGGAAGATCGATTCGATCAAAATGTGTTTTTTCGTAACCTCGCTTGTGGCTAGCGCATACGCCGAATCGCAAGTCTCTCTCCACTTCTTAAGCTGATTCCAGCTCCAGAAATCCGAATTCTGGATGTCTTCATAGATGTTGACTTGTCCGCTCGAATAGAGCTTGCTTTGATAGCTTGAAGTGCTTTCGATGGTTTCTAGTTGCGCCACCATCTCATCGAAGAATCCTTCCATGAGCTCTCCCCCTTCGCCATAGTAACTAGCGAAGAATTCCTCTTTCAGATCTTCGTATGATTCGGTGACATCCATCATCGTTTTTCCCGCCAAGAACTTCTTGAAGGAATTGAATCCAGTCCTTGGCTGAGTGGCATTATGCTGGCCTTGGAGATAGACCATCTCAACTCCCTTTTCCTTCAAATAGATGAGATTATCGTGATTGGCTTTGAAGGAATTGAACGGGAAAAGATAATAAAGGAAATTGGTATCGTATAGCCAAGCGGAAATCTTTCCGACTTTCGCCCAATCCTCGAACATTTGCTTATGCGATGCGTTTCTCGAATCGGTTAGCGCATAGGTGTAATTGGCTTTTATCGGCGCTATCAAAGTGTACGTCCCCGCTTTAAGCGTTATCGTCGGGGAGCCATTCTTTAACGGAGCTGCCTCATATCCCGCATAAGCGAACATCCCGATCGTGATATCCGGCGCCGAAGGCACTAACCTAGTGGATAAATCATTCACGAATTTAACGACAGTCCCAGTGATTGAACCATAGTTGCTGGTCGCTTGTTCGCATGAGGAGCAATGGCATACGTTATCGTTATCGGCAATGCCGAATAAGAAAGAGGTTTGATTGACGCTATCGCGCTTAGAATCGTAAATCCATTTAATATAGGTGACCGCTTGCGAAAGCATGCTTTCGTATTCGCTCGAATCCCCGTGGGCCGTATAGCAAAGCTGCCACTTTGAATAATCATCCCCATATGTGTTCCCGCTCGAATCGACGGCAAACCAGTTTGGATGCGACGAATAGAACTCCACGGGGCCGAGCACACGAAGCGAAGTGTGGTAATTCTCTCCACTCGAGAAGGTCGTGTTCCCCATCGCCGTCATGAAATGCATATAGTCGCCATAGCCTTGGTTATAGCCGAACGAATACATATCGCCATCATTGCTATCGCTCCAATCGCATTTGCGGTAGCCGAAAGAGGGAGAGAAAGAGAAGGAATAATATGGCAGATCGATTGAGGAACCGCTTTGATAGGTATATGTTTCGATACCTTGTGCGATATAGCGGTAACCAACCAGTTTCTCCGATAGTTCAAGCGTGGCGGCTTGATAGCTCATCGCATCGCTAGCAAAGATAAGGATCGCCTGGCCCGCCGAAAGGATAGAGAAGGAACCGCGAGAAGAAGGAACGGAAACGCCAAAAGAGGAGGCCAAAGACGCATCAAGGAAACACACTTTCGGCTCTTTATGGAGAGAGACCGAACAGCTAGAGATAGAGGTAACTGGCAAAACGATGCCACTCGCCTTATATATGACGTCTTTGAAGAAGGAAGCCGCCGCTTGGCTCTCCGTATTGCCCGATAGATAAGCCGCTGAATACGATGAAGAACTATCTTTGATAAACGGCAACGTGCTTTGGTAGGTTATCTCACTTGGTCTAAGTAATCCTCCCGACGCATCGTTTCCGTACATCATTATCGAATTAAGGCCTCGGAAAGTGACGTTGGAATAACTCACCTTGCTAGCAGAAGACGAATTGTTCTTCGCGATCGCATACGTCATCGACTTCTCCGATGCCGAATGGGTGGAGAAGGTGTCGAAATCCAATGTGACATCGCTAAGTTTGATGCCATCCAAAAGGTTATCGGCCAAGAATCCAGTGCCTGTTGCCGACGCATTCGAAGAAAGGCTAAAGTCACAATCGTCAATCAATGTGTTCTCAATCGATTCGGCCAGGACGCCAAAAGATGCGACATTGGAAAAAGAGACGTTTTTGATTGTGGCGCCGGACAAATAACCGAAAAGATGTTTATTTGGCGATGAAAGACCATCGATAATATGGCCTCTTCCATCGAAAACCCCTGCAAAAGCCGTCTCTTTTGAAGAAACGGTTGTATTTGCCGTTAGAGAAGACAAATTAGAGGTAACGACATAATAGCCGCTTGTTTCTTTTCCGTTTATCGATAGGCAAAACTTGGACAAGTCGTCGTTGCTATCGATGATTCCGCTGACGGCCATCGTCGGCGCCGAATAGGAGATATGACCCTCTTTAGCGAAAACCGCTCTTCCAGTCTCCCCGATCGAAATCGATCCGGCGTCGAGCGCTTTATATCCTGAATCCAATTTCGCGACTTCCGAAAAATCGGAGGAAAAGGAAGAGGCATCATAAAACGCAACCCCTTCTCCGATCCATTCGATATAACGGGGATCATCATCGAGGAATTCGCTGGTGTCGCATCCTTGCCCCTCGCTTATATGGTCGGAATTCGGTTTGGTGAATTGATAATGGTTTTGACCGCAGGCTACCCAATATTCTCTAATTCCCTTTTGAGTGGATGTCGCTTCCCTCGCTGCATAATGCACCCAACTATAGGAGGCATCGTCGTTCGCCATGGCGGTGAAAGCTATTTCTCCGGAGAAGAGGATCGACGTCATGATGGCAGCTGAAGCTATGAACGCACCGAAAAGAGGAGTTTTTCTCATGAACGAATTATGAGCGTTTTTGACGCGATTTGAAATGCTAAGAAGATAGGAAAAGGTGCGTTTTAGAGATTGTCGAATGACAAATGATCTCGATTCGTTCTAGGCTGACAATCTCGAAATTGAATTCGACGTTGTTTTCGAATTTGAATAACCTCAAGCGGACGATTTTTACAAACCTCATTCAGCAAAATGCGATTGTCGCATCTTCTTATTCCGGCAATGCTCCTAAAAATTATTTGCTCTGAACTTATAGATAATTTCGAATATTTGTATCTTTTAGTCATATGCATTCCCTTTTTCTGTGGAATTCCACACTTTTTCCGATTAGATTCCGAGTAATTTCGTTTGGAAAGCCGATGGATTCAACAAATTCCATACACGAAAACCAGATCGAATCAAAAAGAAACGGATCTCAGCAACAAAAACAAATAACCAGATTTATACACATGATTCATTACGTATGCCACCCTTTCTTCAAAAGAGGTTCCTAATTGTTATAAGATATTGGAAATGCAAAAAGAGACGAAGAAGAACATAACGTCGATATTCGCCGTTCTTCTTTCCTTTTTGGCCATCTTCATCACCTGCTTCGCCCTCGTTCGTAGCGACGATAACATGAATAGTAAGCAGGGACTCCCGGATTTGAACGACTGCTCCCTTGATTTCACGGGCTATGAGTTTGGCGAAACATACGTCAAACAGCACATGAAAGGAGAATATGAGTTCTTCTATAACAAATGGATAGTCGAGGAATCATACGACGGTAAACCGGATTGCCGCGTAAGCGTCCCTCACCACTACAAAGATACGACGATCGATGGCAAGAGGCTTAGCAACGATGGGTATAGCTCATATAGAGTTACCGTCAAAGGCTTGCCGATAGGGACGAAAATATGGTTCATCAATAACAATTTCGTCGGTGGATTCTACGCATACATAAACTCCGAATTGGTCCTTAAATACGGCACGAGAGCCAAAAACGGAACCTGCTATAGCAATGGCGGAGACGATATGACCAAGGAATACGTCGTAAGGGATTCAAATCCTCTCTCCGTCGTTTTCGAGGTCTCTTCGAGTTATCAAGGCGGACTTACCTCGCCCGCAAGGCTCGCTATCAACACTTTAGGGAGGAATCCGACGTCGCAATATCTAACCAACAACATCGGCTTCATCGTTTTGGGTTTGATAATCGGCCTACTCGTTTTCTCATTCGTCATTAATCTAGGGGCGACGAAGAGAGACTTTTCATTCTCCATCCTTATGGGGTCCATCTCCTTGATGACATTCTTCTCGATCGATGTCTATTGGAGGGTGTTATCGATAATCAAGATCAACACCTATAACCCGATCATCTTCATAAATCTCTTGATTTCCTTGGCCATTCCATTTGCCTTATACCATCATTTGGCCAAGAACGAGCGCATAAATCGCAATCTTTTCTATCCGATTGCGTTCGGAGCGATATCGCTTCTCTCGATAATCCTTTATTTCGTATTGATGGGCACCTTCTACCAAGTGATCCCTTGCATGCTTAGTTTATTGGGCCTGGTGATTTTATTGGTTCCGTTATCGAGAGGAATATTCGAAGGAAATAAGGTGAATATCGCTTTCATGTTCATCGTGTTTTCTCTATTGACTTATTATTCGATAACTTTCTTTGATCTCGAGAACATCATGATCGCCGGAACCGAGCAAAGCATCTCTTATGTGATGCTGCCCATTATCGCACTCATCATCATCCTCTATCGTTTATCCACCATCTCAAACACCAAAAAATACGTAAAAGCCCTCGAAGCCGAAGAAAAGGCCAGCCGTCTTAAAGCGGATTCCCTCAAGAGGCAAATCAAACCTCACTATGTCTTCAATTGTCTCTCATCCATTCAAGGCGCCTATAAAGAGAATCCCGAAAAAGGCGAAAGGATGCTTACGATGTTCTCGAAAGAACTACGCTCCAACATCGATGCCGCAAACGAAGATCTGATCCCCTTCAACGAGGAATTGGAAAGGATACTAAATTACGTCGATCTCGAAAACGCAGTAAAAAATAAGAAAACGGATCTATTGCTTAATCTTGAAGAAACCGATTTTGAACTTCCTCCCCTTAGCCTTGAGCCCTATATTGAAAATGCGTTCAAGCACAGTCGAATCACGGAAAAAGAAGACGGATTCATCTCATTAACCACCACTCAAGACGAATCTAATTACCTAATATTGATTGAAGATAACGGAATCGGCTTCGAGGTAAGCAAAATAAAAAAGAACTCAGTCGGTTTAAGGAACGCCGAAGAACGACTGAGAATCGTTGTTAATGCGAAAGTGTCTATAACATCGAAACGAAACAAAGGAACAAGGATAGAAATAAAAATACCAAAGAAGGAGCGAAAGCCATGAACGTAATAGTGATGGACGACGAGAAAGAGGCCATTTTGGTCTTCACATCGCATGTTATAGACGTTCCGAATATCAGCTTGAGTGTTTTTTCTTCGGATTTCGAAGCCGCTTTAACGTATTCGAGGGCTCATCAAGTCGATTGCGCCTTCCTAGACGTCGTGATGCCCGATATCAACGGAATAGAATTGGCGAAGCTATTAATCGATATAAACCCCTCGATCAAAATCGTCTTAATTACCGGTTATGCGCAAGATGTTACGGAAATCAAAAGGGAGCTCGGGAAAAACTTCTTCGGTTTTTGCTATAAGCCTTATGACGCAACAACCATCAAAGAAATCATCGCGCGCTTATTATCGGCGAATAAACCGGATGTCGTTTTTAAGACGTTTCCGCGTTTCGACGCCTATATAAACGAGATTTGCATGGATTTTGAAAGAAGCAAGGCTAAAGAATTACTCGCTTTACTCGTCGATCATCATGGCGGCGAGGTGACGATGGAAGAAGCGATCACGAAACTATGGGTCGATAAAAATTCCGAACTTGCCAAAAGGCTATACCGCGATGCGGTGAGCCGTCTAAGGATGACGTTAACCGAATATGGCGTATCTCATATCGTACGATTCTCTAGAGGAAAGGCCGCGCTAAATTGCGCCGACATAAAATGCGATTATTGGGATTATCTAAATGGCGATAAATCTTTGTTTCATGGAGAGTATATGCGGCCATACGAATGGGCTGGCGAAATAGAGGATATGTTGCTTTAGACACATCCAATAGATATTTTCTTTTGCAATTATCGATAATTTCCATTTGAATTGGCGCTTTATTGGCACTTCGCTTGATACCTTATTTAGAAAATTAGCAAAGGAGTTTTCTTTATGAAGACGAAGAAGCAAAGAAGGGGCACTAGATTTGCCTGGCTAGCCTGGATGGTTTTCTTGCTGATCGGAATTTTGGCCCTGGTTGGCATGTTTGTCATCGGCACCGGATCTTCGAGCGATCTTGTCGAGAAAGGCTACGCATATAACGTTATGATGCTTCCGGAAACGGCCGTTATTCCGCCATTAGTGGTTTCAGTGATTTTCTTGCTCATCAGATTGTTCACGTGCTGGGTCAAAAAAGCTTCAGCAATGTATCGAGTGAACGTCATATCAATGATTATATTGATCGTTTTCTATCTTCTTATGCTCGTTCTTCTTTGGCTAAGCGTCATGGGTTCAATGCAAAGGCATATCCAAGATGTCGAAAGCGGATCTTATGGCGACAAATACGCCGCAGAACACGGCTTTTTGTATTTATTCACCGGGAAAAACGATTGGATAATCTATTGCTTTCTCTTTGGTCCCATAGTTCCAGTGGTCTTTTTCGTCTTGATGTACGTCTTGATGGTCCACGATGCCAAAGAAGTCCGTATGGAAATGAAGGCTCTCAAAAAAGCTAAAAGAGACGCCAATGCCGTAAAGAAAGCGGAAAAGAAGAAGGCCTTGGCGGAAGAAAGAGAGCAAAGACGTCTCGCTTTAGAAGCCAAAAAAGAAGAAGAAAAGAAGGCCTTAGAAGCGAAGAAAGCCGAAGAGGCCAAAAAGAAAGAAGAAGAAAGGGCCTTGAAAGAAAAGGAAGCGGCCCTTATCGCTCAAAAGGAAGCCGAGAAGGCGGCCAAAGAGCAAGTGGAAAAGAAGGAAGAAACTCCAATGGAGGAAATCCCCGCTCCTGCTATAGCAGTAGCTACCACTGCCGCTTCGAAAGAAAAAACAGTCGTTTCGAAGACGAATGAAAAAGGCAAAAACGAATACAAGCCAGTCTATCTATCCTTCTTGCTGGTATCGCTACTCACTTTGCTAATTCAATTCCTATCAATCCCGGCCGCGATACGCGCTTACGGATATTGGAACGGCGATGGCACCGTTTTCACAGTAGAACGTTTTGCGGGCGATTCGGAAGTTGCGATTTTAAGCGCGATCGTCGCAGTGATTTATTTAATCGTCAATGCAGTCTTTATCCTCATTGCGGCAAATAATACGAAGAAAGTGCGGTTATCCTTACGGATCATCGTTTTCTCCTCCTTGGCATCAGAAATCATCGGAGCCGTGTTGAATTTCATTTGTTTAAACGGTAATCCCAACACCGGTTACGGCTTGACGATGGTCTTGCTTCCGATATTGCTATTAATCGCCACGGTCGTTCTCCTTTGCGTTTATAAGAAGAAAACGAGAATCCAAACATATATTTGCTTCGGCGCAATAGCGTTACTTGTGGTCGCGGAAGCCATCACAAACTGCTTGCCCCAATATTCGTATTGGATTCTTGCTACGAACGACAGAAAACTGATTCCGGCAATCGTCATGGCGGTTCTCTATGTTATAGCGGTGGCCGCTCTCATCGTCTTTAGCAAAAAATTGTCTGATGGCTATCTTCTCGCTGATTCTTTGCCAAGACGCGTTAAACCAAAAGCCCCCTCAACCGAGGAAAAACTGGAAGCGTTACGAAAGGAATACGATCAGGCCGTTAAAGATGGCAATACCGATAAAGCGACATCTTTAAGCAAGGAGATTGCCAAACTGGAGCAAAAAGCGAAAAAAGAAGAAAAAGGTGGCAAATCTCATTTCGATGGGAAGCTCCTTCAACTCATCGGATATCGCTTATTGGGCTGGCTTATCACCGGCATCACCTTCGGGATCGGCTATCCTTGGGCGGTGTGCTTCGTCGAGAAATGGTCGACTAAACATCAAGTTATCGATGGTAAGCGTCTTTCCTTTGATGGAAAGGGAATTCAGCTATTCGGCAAATACATCATCTGGTTCCTCTTATCCCTCATCACCTTCGGCATCTATTTGCTATGGCTAGCGATAAAGATGAAGAAATGGACGGTATCGCACACGCATCTAAAGGAACAAGAAGAAGGTGCTCAGAACGAATCCCGTTTCGATGGGAAACTCCTTCAACTTATCGGCTATAACATCTTGTCTTGGATCATCACTGGGATAACCTTCGGAATCGCCTACCCGTGGGCCGTTTGCCTTAAACTACGCTGGGAAACAAAACACACGATAGTCGACGGAAAACGTTTAGTATTCGATGGAAAGGGAATTCAGCTATTCGGCAAATACATCGTCTGGTTCCTCTTATCCCTCATCACCTTCGGCATCTATTTGCTATGGCTAGCGATAAAGATAAAGAAATGGACGACTTCCCATATCCACTTCCAAGATAGCGGAGAGGAAGATTCTAGCTCCACCACGGTCACCACTCCTATCGAAAGTAAGGCGGAAGAAGCCGAAAAACAAAAAGATCCGACTTGGACATGCCCGAAATGCGGACATACCGAAAACAAAGACAGATTCTGCCAGAAATGTGGCGAGAAGAAACCGGAATAAACATATTGCCATCAAAAACGAGGCCGAAAAGCCTCGTTTTTTTCATCGCTCTTCGCCGTTAAATGCGGCGTAGTGTAAAATACGACCCATG
>CAVEMS010000006.1:0-103389 GCA_963616935.1 bacterium
AAGAAGGTTGTTTTATCAAAAATTGATGATAATCCTAGATTTTCTAAATACGATGAATCGTTATTTTGGCTATCAGATTCCATGATATGCAATTTATGTTTCAAATGTACTGACCCTAATGTTGGATTTGCACTCAATAAGGATGATTCATCAGTTAAATGTTATATGGGGGATACTGGACTTTTAGTAAGTTTGGCATTTTCGGAAAACGAAATCATATCCAATGAATTATATAAATCTATCATGAATGATAGGTTATCTTTAAACGAGGGTATGTTGTATGAAAATGCGATTTCTCAAATGGTAGTTTCAAAAAACAAGAAATTGTATTTTTATTCTCGCTATGATTCTGATTTGAAAAAGAATGACATAGAAATTGATTTTATGATTTCTAATGATTCAAAAACAAATATCAAGGTATATCCTATTGAAGTCAAGTCATCGAAGAATTACACCACCATTTCTTATAATAAATTCAAAGAACGCTTCGGGAAAAGGATTGCAGAGTCATATATTATTCATCCTAAGCAATTTTCAAAAGATGAATTTGGATATAGAATCCCACCTTATATGTTTCCTTTTATGATATAAAGCTGCACATCTTATAAAATTAATCTTTGACGTGGCGCATGAAGAAGTGGATCAAAGTGTATAAGTTAAATTGAAACGAATAATTACATAGAATTTTTAATGCGGTATATGTGGTGCCGAAATATCAGAAGCAATTGACGAAGAAAAAATAGCGATTCAGCATGTTTTTATCGAAACCGCTAAAAATAATTTGATTCAGCGGGCATTGCGGATTGTTCAGGAAAGACGAAACGAAAAAAGCAGGACCTTTCGATCCTGCCTTAAGGCTTTCTATGATGTTGTTGTCGTTAATGAGAAACCTTGTTTTCGTCGATTGATTTATTAGTCTGTAAGCGACATCGGTGACGTCAGATATGTGGTGTACTTATATTCGACGATGTAGATCTTGCCGGCTTCGACGGTGAACTCGTCTTCCGTGAACAATTTGCCATCTACATACATCTGACCGATTTTGTTTCCGTCACTGTCCTTGCTATAGGGGAGAGCGAAGACGCTACCGGCGCTCACATCCGACACCGAGTCTACATCTCTATCGTAACGATCGGCGAAGACGCCCTTGGGGTCGGCGTGAGTCTCCTCCGTTAAGACGAAGACCTTGCCGTAATCGCCTTCTTTGACGGTCGGTTTGATGTATAGCTTCTCCACTTCGCCGGTGATTGGCTCTTTGTTGTATGGCTTAGTGAATTCCTTGTCGTAATAGTAATTGCCGTAGATCGTGGAATCGACGGAATCGTAGTAATTTTTCGATAGCGCAACGCCGATATTGGCGGCAAGGCTGGTGCACGAATAATCGCCATAATAGACGTCGATTGAGGTCTTGTCGCCTTTTCCGCTATCGGTATAGGTGGCCTTATTCAATTTGTCGTATAGCGTCGCATCGAAATCCGGCGAGATGTCTAAGTCGATTGCCATTCTCATTCCCGTGGCGTCGCCGTATTCATACTCTTGGGTTATTTCGATTTCGTATTTCATCGAGGTGAGATAGTCGTTTTTGACGGTGTAGGTGTAGTGGAGACCATTCAGCATCTTTTCGTAGTCGCTTGCGGTCTCCGCTTCCAAAACGATGGAATATTCGATTCCGTTATCGATCGCTTTTGCGCTTTGCTCGGCATTATAGGTCCTTAAACCGTCTAAAGCATATGCGCATGATGCGAGCATCTCTTGGAAGACTTCATAGCTCTTGGCTTCATTGATGAATTCTACGCAATCGTCTTGGAATGTGTACTCGTCTTTGAAGAATCTTTCGACCATCTTCTGATCTGAAATTGAGCGCGTTTTGTCGCCTTCTTCCGCGTCATGCTTATAGTGATAAATCTTGTCGGAATCGTCCTTTCCGTATCCTTCTTTATAGGAATAGGTGGCACTGTATGCGACCTCGCCAGCGCTGTCATATCCTTTCATTTCCCTTATTTGCTCGCCATAGATGGCGGCATTTTTGACGTCCGCGGTCGAAGACATCTCGCATTCGACGCCGCTTGTGATCTTTCCATTTTCAAGCATTTCTTGAATCATCGTGCCAGTGTAGGAATTGGTTAGGTCGTTAGCGTAGGCATTAAGGCCCTTTTTCAAGGTGGCGAAGGCCGTATGCATATCGCCGTTTTGGATATATCCGCAGACCGAACAAGTATTCATGCCGTCTTTTCGGACATAGGAATGGGCTTCGTAATCGAAGCGGATGTTTTCTTCGCATCCTTTGCAGGCGTGATAGTGCCCGTTTTCGTCGTAGGAATAGGCATCCGCCTTGGCGTGGGCGTGAATTGAGTCCGAGACGCTTCCGCCGTTATCACAGTTTTGGCTTGCGTTTCCGTCGCCGCAGCTAGCTAAAGCGGCCAATGAGCCGGCAACCAGCATAAGCGGCCAAAGAATTTTGGTCTTTTTCATTATTTTCTCCTTGAATGTGCGTATAGTTTACCATGTCGTCGCCGTCGATGCATCCGTGAAGAATGTGCCGCTTCGCTTCGTTCGAAAGATTTGCGATATGAAACGCCATTTCGATTCGTGCATGAAAAATGATGAAGCCATAAGGCGTGGCGTTTATTTATTGTGTTTTCCGATGTGTTTATTCGGCCAATTCGTAATCGCTTAATTGCGGTATCGAAGCGTCGCATTCGCTCCAACAGATCTCGCTCGAATAGTCGTCGCACTCGATTTTGGAGATGGTTTTCTCTTCGAATTCATAATGATAATATGCGTTCTTTTGCTCGCTTTCGCCATATTTAAGCGTGACCAGCAAATCGTCTTTGTCTTCCGCTTCGAATTTTTCATATAGATAGGGGAAGTTGCCGTTTTCGAGGAAAGAGATGTTGGCGATTAGGTTTTTCGCCACCGAGTGATAGAGCGTTTCCTTGGTGTTTAGACTCTCTCCGCCCGCCGACTCGAAACTCTTATCCGATATTTGGCTCTTCGTTTTGCTTTGGATTGAGTTCCCGATTATGAGCCAATCGAGTTTCCATACCTCGTCGTTGCTCTTTTTGACGAGATATGAGTCATGGAAATATTTCTCTCCTTGATAAGTCCCTTCGATTCTTTCTTCCACAAAGCACCTGCTTTCATCTATAAGGGAATGCTTTTTGGCCGATAGGATGGTCTTGCCGTTATCGTCATAGTTTGAGGAATAGTTGGTCTTTATCGTGTATTTTTCCGGCGTTTTCTCATTTAGCGCGGCTTCGTGAAAAGAAGAGAGGCGCTCAAGGGCCTCTTCTTTGCTGAGTCCCTCTAATGAGGCGCAAGACGAAAGGAGAGATGCGAGCGAAACGAATACGAACGGGAGCCTTTTCGTGAGCATAGTATGCATTTTAACGAAGGCGAAACGAACTTCAATGCGCTTTTTATGAAGAAAAGTCCGCGAATGCGTTAAAATAGCGGCATGAACGAACTCAAAGAAGAATTCGAAAAAGGAAGATACCTAGAGATCATCGGCAAAACGGAAGGGAAAGAAGACCCTTCTTCCCTTTATTTCCGCTTGGTCGCCTTGCTTTCCCTCTCTAAGAGCGAAGAGGCGATGGAAATCTTAGAAAAGCATAGGGAAGAGCTTTTCCTCGCTTATCCCTTGGAAACGCTTAAAAGCGATTTCTCCTTGCGCTTCCTAAGAAAGGAATTCGACGCCGCCGAAGAAGATTACAAAATCTTCTCCAATTATCCTTATCAAAGCCAAGAAGTGGAGGAAGCCCTTAGAGACATTCCTAGGGCACTTGCCATCGCCAAGAAAAACGCCTCCTTGCCAGAGGAGCTTGGGATCAAGGAAATAAGGAGCATTCTTTCTTCGAATGACGGATACGCGATAATCTCCTTGCTCGAAAGCCTCGATATTAACGATTTCCCGGCCTTTTCGAAAGAGATAACGGCGTTGCTAGTTAACGAAAACGTTCATCAACTCGTGAGGACGTATGCGTTAATATACCTAAAAGGGGTCAAATATAGGCAAGAAGTCGAGTTTTTGTATGCCAATAGAAGGCAAAAATGCGTTCCGGACTCGCTAGAGGCGCCCTATAAGGACGAATGCTATAAGAACGCCGTTTCCTATATCTCCTCTTATTTGGATCCCTCCGTCTATCGGACGGCGAAGAGTTTGCTCGATAGGGCGGTGTTGCTATCCTATCCTGCCACTTTCTTGGATAAAGGAAACGAATCCGCCAAGATAAGCGCCATCATCGAATTGGCCCATGAATACCTTAGAATCGACGGCAAAGCGCCACGATACAAGGAAGCGGATGAGGCAGACGTCGGAAGAAGGAAAAAAGAGATAGCCTTGCTTCTAGGCGATCAATAATATCTTTCTAAGATAAAAACAATTGTTAGAGGTCTTTTTTGGGTGTATCGTTATCGCTGCAAGTCTAAATGGAGTCAAAAATGAAACACACAGTTGAAAAAGTAACGCCAAGCCAAGTCAAGATCGCCGTCGCAGTCGATCACGATATGTGGAAAGGCGCCCAAGAGAAAGCCTTTAACAAAGTTTCCGCGAAAGTGAGCGTTCCGGGTTTCCGCCCAGGCAAAGCGCCGAAATCGCTTTTAAAGGAAAGAGTCAATCCGGAAGCCGTTTGGAATGAGGCTATCGAAAACGTCTTGACCCCGGTTTATGCCGAGGTTTTGGGCGAGGAGAAGCTTAGCCCAGCCTTCCGTCCGAACGTTTCCATCACCAAACTTAGCGACGAGGAACTCGAAGTCGTCTACCAAGTCGTCTTGGTTCCAGAAGTCACCCTTGGCGAATATAAGGGATTGAAAGCCACCCGCGAAGCCCCATCCGTCACCGATAAGGAAGTGGAGGATGCGATTGAGAAACTCTTAAAAGGCAATGCCGAACTCGTTCTTAGCGATAAGCCCGCCAAAATGGGCGATACCCTCAACATCGATTTCGAAGGGTTCATGGCCGATGAGAACGGCGCTTTGAAAGCCTTCGATGGCGGAAAAGCCAACAATTACTCGTTGGAACTTGGCTCCCACCAATTCATCCCTGGATTCGAAGAGGAGCTCGTCGGAACGAAGAGCGAGGAGAAGAAGTCCTTCAAAGTCACTTTCCCAACCAATTACGTCAAAGAACTCGCTGGCAAGGAAGCGACCTTCAACGTCACCGTCCACGAAGTCAAAGAGAAGATCATCCCAGAGCTTAATGATGACAGCGTCAAAGAGCTTTGCATCAAGGACGTCGCTACCGTCGATGCCCTCAAAGAGCACGAAAAGACGACGATTCTCAAGCAAAAACTCGCACAAAGCGAGAACAAATACTATAACGATTTGTTGGCTAAGATCGTTGAAAACAGCACCTTCGTCATCGATCCTTCGATCATCGCCGGCGAAGCCCACCAAATGCAAGAGAACCTTAAGAAACAAGTTGAGCAAAACGGCCTCACCTTCGAGCAATATCTCGATATCACCGGCACTAAAGCGGACGATCTCGCAAAGACCTATATGACGGAAGCCGAGAAGAACATCAAGAATTTCTTAGCCGTCAACAAGATCGCGGAAGCCGAGAAGATCGACGTGACCGACGCCGATGTCGACGCCGAAATCGAGAAGATGGCCGCCGAATACAAGATGGAAGCCAAGCAAGTCCGTTCGATCCTCGAGAAGAACATGGACGATTATAAGAACAACCTCCGTTCCAAGAAGATCCGCGAATGGATCATTGAGAACTCTTCTAAGCCAGCCGCCAAGAAGGCAACTAAGAAAGAAGAGAAGAAGGAAGAGAAATAATCGTTCGCCTTTATTAACGAGGGGAGACGTGAGTCTCCCTTTTTTGTCCCAAAAGACACTTTTAGCACTCAAGCCTTGACACTGCCAAAAGTAACAATATAATGTGTTAGGCCTAGGAGGGAATATGGAAGAGAAGAAAGAAAAGAAAAAGAAAACAGCGAAGAAAATCGAATTGCCTTTGCTAGTCACCAGAGGACTCGTTTTGTTCCCAGGAACCAGCGAATCCATCGAGGCTTCGCGCCCTTATAGCGTGGCCGCCATCGATGTCGCGAGAGCGGAGATGAGCTCCTTGCTTTTAGTCGCCTCGCAAAAAGACCCGAACCTTGGCGAGTTCTCCTCGCTAAGCGAAATCAATGAATATTGCACGATGGCCCGCATCGTCAATTTCGTCGATTCGAACGGAACTTATCGCATTAGGACGGTCGGATCGAAGCGCGTTCATCTTCTTAGCATCGAGAAGAAAGACGGATACTACCTCGCTAAAGGCGAAGTCGTCGAAGACATCCTAGGGAGCGAGGAAGAGGAAGTCAAATTGGCGGAAGAGGTGGCGACGATATTCGCTAGCAACCCCCGTTTCGCAAGAACCATGCCAAAAGGTATCTTGAACACGCTTAACCATAACCAAACGGCTTCTGCGTTGGCGGATTTGCTTTCGGCTTATCTTCCGATGTCTAATGAAGAGAAAATCAAATTGCTCGGAGAGGCGAACGTCAATAAGAGGCTCGCCGCTTTGACGGTCATCATGAATAAGCAGAAATCGATCGATGACATCGATAAGAAACTCGATATGACCGTCCGCGAGAAGGCCGAGCAAACGCAAAAGGAATATTTCCTCCGCGAAAAGATGAAAGCCATCCGCGATGAGCTAGGCGAAGGCGGAGACGATGACAACAATGCCGATTCCATCAGGGAAAAACTTGAAAAGAACCCATATCCAGAAAACGTCAAGAAGAAGGTCAATAGCGAACTTCGCCGTTTTGAGATGATGCCCGAATCCTCTTTGGAAGCCTCTCTCATAATGAACTACATCCAAGTCCTTATGAATGCCCCATGGTATCAAAGGACGGAAGATAACGATGACTTGGACAACGTCCAGAAGATTTTGGACGAAGACCATTTCGGCCTAACGAAAGTCAAAAAGAGAATCGTCGAATATTTGGCGGTCAAGAAGGCGACTGGTACCCTAAAAGCCCCGATTCTTTGCTTCTATGGCCCACCAGGATGTGGCAAAACATCCTTGGCCAAATCGATTGCCAGAGCCTTGAACCGCAAATTCTTCAAAGCCTCCCTTGGCGGCATAAGCGACGAATCCGAGATACGCGGACATCGCCGCACTTATGTCGGCTCGATGCCTGGAAGAATCATCCAAGGCATGACGAGGGCGGGTGTCGTCAATCCCGTCTTCTTGCTCGACGAGATCGACAAAGTCGGCGGAAGCAATTATAGGGGAGACCCCGCAAGTGCCCTTTTGGAGGTCCTTGACCCCGAGCAAAACACTGCGTTTAACGACAACTTCATCGAAGAACCGTATGATTTGAGTAATGTCCTTTTCATTGCCACGGCCAACTATCTTGAGAACGTTCCGGCGCCGTTACGCGACCGCTTGGAACTAATCGAGGTCCCTTCCTATACGGAACTCGAGAAAACCAAGATAGCCACTGACTTCTTGGTCTCCAAGCAAATGAAGGCGAACGGCCTTAAAGAAGGCAATATTTCCTTCACCCACGACGCGATAGTCGAGATAATCGAGAGCTATACGAGGGAAGCTGGCGTCCGCGAACTTGAGAGACTTATCGCCTCCTGTTGCCGTAAAGCGGTCGTCGAAATCATCAAGAACCCGAACATCGAGAAGCCAATCGTAGTCGACAAGGAGAAGGTCAAAGAGTATTTGGGCGTCGAGATTTTCGAAGACACGAAGAAAGAGAAAGAACCGCAAGTCGGCGTCGTCACGGGTTTGGCCTATACCGAATTCGGCGGCGATATTCTTCCAATCGAGGTCAATTATTTTGCCGGCAAAGGCGGTCTTGTATTGACTGGGAAACTTGGCGATGTGATGAAGGAAAGCTGCCAAATCGCCTTGGACTACGTCCGAGCGAATGCGGCGAAATATGGCATCGATAGCGCTCTATTCGAGAAAAACGACATCCATATCCATGTCCCTGAAGGGGCGGTTCCAAAAGATGGCCCGTCAGCCGGCGTCGCCATAACCTGCGCGATCGTCTCATCCTTGACCCATCGCCCGATTGATAATAACGTCGCGATGACTGGTGAGGTGACCTTAAGAGGGAAAGCCTTCCCAATCGGAGGACTAAGGGAAAAGAGCTTGGCCGCGCTTCGAAGCGGAATCAAGACGATCATCGTTCCGATTGAGAACAAAAAGGACGTTTCCGAGCTTCCGGACGAAGTTAAGAAAGACCTCAAGATCGTCTATATGAAATGCGTCGACGACGCTCTCTCGGTCGCCCTCTTACCCGATAAGAAAGCCGATTAGAAACACGCCTCTTCGAAAGAAGGGGCGTTTTTTTGGCTTTTTTGCTATAGTAATCGCATGATTGAATTTAGAAATGCCTCATATGTCATAAGCGCCCCCGATTACTCATTGCGTCCGAAAGACAAGCTCCCGGAAATCGTCTTCATCGGGAAAAGCAACGTCGGGAAAAGCACTTTGATCAACCTCATTACTAACCAAAAACTTGCATATAGCTCCAAAAGCGCAGGCAAAACCAAGCTTTTGAACTATTTCTCAATCGACAAGAAATTCTATTTGGTCGATAGCCCCGGGTATGGATATACCGCCTATGGTTCGAGGGAAGATGAAGGGTTTTCGAAGATGATGGAGAACTATTTCGAAAATCCCCTTTTGAAAGGCGCCGTCTTGCTTTGCGACATCCGCCGATCGCTAAAGAAGGAAGAGCTTGAGATGGCGACATATCTAGAAGAGATGCATATACCTTATATATTGGTGTTCACCAAAAGCGACAAAGCCCTCCAAAAGGAAAAGGCTCAAGCGGCCCTCGATTCCAAATCGATTCATCCGTCGCTAGTTTGCTATACTGGGCTAAAACTCGGCAGAGAAGAGATTCGGAAAGCGATTAATTCCCTCTTGAAATAGCCTCCAATCCGGGTATACTAGCCCGCTATGCAAAATGAACTCGATGAAACGCTATTCGATCATGAGCACACGATCGTAAACCTC
This sequence comes from bacterium, assembly GCA_963616935.1. GTDB lineage: Bacteria > Bacillota_I > Bacilli_A > RFN20 > CAG-826 > UBA4951. The sequence continues at coordinate 8,978 of CAVEMS010000006.1, forward strand.
TCCAATGCCATTTTGGCACATTACGGCGTTAAGCCATTTCATAAGCCGTTAGATGAGGCGTTATCGCTATTCGAAGGCCATAGGAAGATCGCGATTTTCCTTTTCGATGCCTTAGGCGAGGCGACGTTAAACACCTATAAGAAAGAGTCGGGCGAATTCCTAAAAAACGCGAAATTCGTGATCTATAGCACCAATCCTGCTACGACAGTGGCTTCGACTACCGCTTTCTTGACCGCCAAATTCCCGATCGAGACTGGATATTTGGGCTGGTCGCTATATTTCGACGAACTAGGCTATCCGCTCGAGGTTTTCCCGAATACCAATGCCATAACTGGGAAAAAGGTCGGGGAAGATAACTATATGGAGAAAGTTTGCCCGACAATTAAAATCGATAGGATTCTTAGCGACCATGGCGTCAAAGCGAAATTGATTTTCCCTTCATCGATCGATGAAAACGGCCCGAAAACGCTAAAAGGGTCTTTCGAAGCGGCGTCTTCTTTCTTTCGTAACGGTGGCGAATTCGCTTACATATACCATCCTGAGCCAGATCACTACCTTCATATGGAGGGATTAGGTGGGAGACGTTCCAAGAAAGTGATCGCGAAAGCGGCCAAGTACCTTAAAAAATTCGCCAAAGAGCATCCTGATACATTGGTGCTTTCCATCGCCGATCATGGCATGACAAACGTCCTTATGAGGGATATTTCGGCCTTTCCGGAATTATATTCGTGCATAAGCAAGCCGATATCGATAGAAGGAAGAACCGCATCTTTTTCGATCAAAGAGGGGAAGAAAAAGGAATTCGAAGAAGAATTCAACGAAAAATTCCCGCATATCGTTTTGCTTAAGAGAGAAGACGTTTTGAAGAAGGGCTATTTCGGAGAAGGGGAAATCAATCCGAAATGCCTCGAATTCATCGGCGATTATATCGCTTTATCGAACGGCTCCGATTTTCTGATCGATTCGAAAACGACGCATTCCACGAAAGTCTTCAAAGGCCATCACGCTGGGATATCGCCTTCCGAAAGAAGGATAGTCGTAGCTTCTTGGAACGAATAGATTGGCCGCCTTTTCTCTTGCAAAGAGAGGAAACGAAAATTAGACTATATCCGTCCTAAGACGAAGAGGGATCCCGTCGCTCTTTCCTAAGAGAGCCTCGTTAGCTGCGAAGAGGTGAAAGAGAAGGGTGAGTCGCTTCCGAGGAAGGTTTATCCCGTTTATCGCGTTAAGATAGTCAAAGTGCTTAGTTACCTAAGAATTAGGGTGGTACCGCGGTCCCTCCGTCCCTTGGTGGGGCTTTTTATTTATTGGGAGGCGTGACATGCTAGAAAAACACTACAATCCGGCCAAAGTCGAAGAAGGAAAGTATGAGAAGTGGAAGGAAAAAGGCTATTTCTTCGCCGGGAAAGACGAATCCAAACCGGCTTTCAGTTTGGTGATACCTCCTCCAAATGTCACGGGAAAACTCCATTTGGGCCATGCGATGGACACCACCTTGGAAGACATTGTCTCCCGTTATAAAAGGGCCAAAGGATACGATGTTCTTTGGGTGCCGGGTGTCGATCACGCCGGTATCGCGACGCAAGCGAAAGTGGAAGAAAAACTTAGAAAAGAAGGCTTATCCCGTTATGACTTGGGCCGCGAGGAGTTTTTGAAACGGGCGTACGCTTGGAAAGACGAATACGCCGCGACCATTCACTCGCAATGGGCTAAACTCGGTCTTTCCGTTGACTATAGCCGCGAAAGATTCACCCTTGATGAAGGTCTTTCGAAAGCGGTCCGCAAAGTCTTCGTGACGCTATATAACGAAGGCTTGATATACCAGGGCGAAAGAATCATCAACTGGGATCCGGAGCTTCGCACCGCTTTAAGCAACATCGAAGTCGTCCATAGCGACGATCCAGGCGAATTCTTCTATTTCAAGTACGACGTCGTCGGAGAAGATGGACGTTCTTTGATCGTTGCCACGACCAGACCCGAGACGATGTTCGGAGACACCGCGATTTTCGTCAATCCGAAAGACAAACGCTATAAGGACCTCGTCGGAAAAGAGGCGATAAACCCCGCAAACGGCGACAAATTGCCGATTATGGCCGATAGGTATGTCGATATCGCCTTCGGCACCGGCGCCATGAAATGCACCCCAGCCCACGATCCGAACGATTTCCAATTGGCCAAAAAATACGGTTTCCCATTCATCAAAGTGCTCGATGAGACGGCGCATATGAATGAGAAGGCCGGCAAGTACGCCGGAATGGACCGTTACGAATGCCGCAAAGCCTTAGTCGAAGACATCGATAAGGGCGGGCATCTTGTCAAGATAGAAAAGATTACGCACGCCGTCGGCCATAGCGAAAGGAGCGGAGCCATCGTCGAGCCGATGCTTTCTAAGCAATGGTTCGTCAAGATGAAGCCGCTTGCCGAACGTTTGTTGGCCAACCAAAAAGGAGACGACCGTGTCGAATTCATCCCAAAACGATTTGAGAAAGTCTTGATCAGATGGATGAGCGAGGTCGACGATTGGTGCATTTCCCGTCAGCTTTGGTGGGGGCATCGAATCCCGGCTTACACGAATAAGAAAACCGGCGAGATGGTGGTGAGCGAAACGCCGCTCCCAGAAAGCGAATACGCGCAGGATGAGGACGTTTTGGACACTTGGTTCTCAAGCGGATTATGGCCTTTCGCGACCTTAGGCTGGCCGGATACGGAGTGCCACGATTTCAAACGTTACTTCCCAACGAGTGTCTTGGTGACGGGATACGACATCATCTTCTTCTGGGTGAGCCGCATGGTCTTCCAATCGCTACATTTCACCGACAAAGCGCCATTCCATCAGGTTTTAATCCATGGGCTTGTGCGCGATTCCCTTGGCAGGAAGATGTCCAAATCCCTCGGCAATGGCGTCGATCCAAATGACGTCATCGAAAAGTACGGTGCCGATGCGATGAGGCTTTTCATCACCACGAGCGGCGCTCCGGGACTCGATATGCGCTATAGCGAGGAGAAGGTCGAGGCGAGCGAGAACTATCTAAACAAAATCTGGAACGCCACCCGTTATGTGGAGGGTGTTTTGGGTGAGGATTACACGCCTTCGAAGATCGATAAGAAGGCGCTCAATCCGATTGATAAGGCCATTTTGACGCGCTTGGAGAAGACGATAAAGAAGGTGACCGAGAAGATGGACAAATACGAATTCGGTCAGGCTTCGAGCACTTTATATAACTTCGTCTATGACGATTTCTGCTCCTCTTATCTCGAGATGAGCAAGGTGAGTCTTCAAAAAGGCGAGGCGAAAGGCACGAAAGACGTCCTTTATTTCACCCTCAAAGCCATATTGCTCATGATTTACCCTTATTGCCCATTCATCGCCGAGGAGCTCTATCTTTCCTTGCCGTCGCACTTGGAATCGATAATGGAGGAAGGCTATCCGGTCTATGAGAAGGAATACATCTTCGCAAAAGACGATAAGGCCGTTGCTTTGTTAGAAAGGATGATCAAGGATATCCGTAACTACAAATCGATGAACTCGATCGCCCCGAACGCCGAGATCAAACTGACCATCTCTCCAAAAGAGCCATTCGTTGGAGCGAGCGACTATCTCTCGCGTTTCTCTTTCGCTAAGCATATCGACGTCAAGAGCGGCAAACTAGAGGGCAACACCTTCGTTTACCCATCTTTGTCGATGGCGGTGGAAGAAGATATCGATTCGTCCGCTTTAAAGGCGAAACTCGAGGCGGAACTTACGAAGACCAAAGCCGAAATCGAGCGCTCCAAGAAAATGCTTTCTAATCCTGGCTTCATGCAAAAAGCCCCGAAAGAGAAAATCAGCATCGAAGAGGAAAAGCTCAAGAAAAACACCGAATTGCTCGACGCCATCTCTCAAAGGCTATCTTCTTTGAAATAAAGCGGTTCTTTTCCCTCGATTTGCCTCTATATGAATAGTGGGGAGGTGATTGAGGATGGAAGGGAGCCTATTGACGTTAGAAGAGAGAATGTCGATAAAACCTGGCGAGGTAATTACGCTTACTGCCGTCATGGCCGTTTTGGCGATATCCGTGATGGCGGTCATTTGCTACCGGCTTTTCAAAAGTAGCGGCGGCAGCGCCAAAATTCCTGGCGGTTGGTCGTTTAGCTGGAAGTGAAGAAAATCATCATTTTTCCTTTTATTTCGACGGAATGATGGTATATTAACCACGTTGCAGCCCTCGATAGGGTTTCAACCGCGTCTCAACGGTCCCTAATTAGCGTTCGTCGCTAAACCGTCAGAGCGAGTCTAAAGCCATAGGAGGAAATAGCATGTACGCCATCGTGGAAACCGGCGGCAAGCAACTCAAGGTTTCGGTCGGAGACAAGATCTACGTCGAGAAACTTGATGTCGAAGCCGGAAAAGACGTGACTCTTGAAAAAGTCCTTTTCGTCGGCGGTGAGAAAAACGTTTTCGGCAATCCTTTCGTTAAGGGTGCCAGCGTCACCGCAAAAGTCGAAAAACAAGGCCTTTGCAAGAAAATCACGGTCTACAAATACAAGAGCAAGGCGAACGTCCGCCGCAAACACGGCCATCGTCAACCGTATACTTGCCTTGTCATCAAAGCCATCAACGCCTAATGATCAAAATCGTTTTCGCCTATCGTGATTCGGATATCGTCTCGTTAGAGGTCAAAGGCCACGCCAATAGCGCGCCTCACGGCAAAGACCTAGTCTGCGCCGGCGTAAGCGCCGTTATGCTCGGCTTAAACGCCTTGACGGACGACGACAATTACGATTTGAAGCAAAATGAAGGGCATGTGCTAATAACCGCTAAAAATACGGTGACTGAGCACGATCGAATCGTCTTCTCGACAATCGAGAAGCAATTAGAAAGCCTTGCATCATCCTATCCGGACAATGTGAGACTAGAAAGGAAAAAGAAGCAATGAAATTCATTATCGATTTGCAGTTCTTCGCCTCCAAAAAAGGCGTCTCGAGCACCAAGAACGGCCGTGATTCGGCCGGTCGTAGGCTTGGCGCCAAAGTCGGCGACGGACAACATGTCATAGCCGGAAACATCCTTTACCGTCAACGCGGCACGAAGGTCTATCCGGGCGCCAATTGCAAACGCGGCAGCGATGACACCATCTACACCTTGATCGATGGAATCGTCAAATTCGAGCGCGTCGGACGCGATAGGAAACGCGTTTCCGTCTACGCTGAAGCGAAATAACGCTAGCAAGTCCAAACGGCACTTCGGTGCCGTTTTTTTCTCGCTTTCATCTTCGATAAATATAGAGCGACGTATTTTTAATTTCCGTGATAGAGGTTATAATAATATCGATGAAGTTATCGGTCGTCTTCCCATCCAAAAACCAATCGGAAAAGCTTCTTAGGAACATCCTCGAAAAGGGGCTTCCTTTTTTTGATGGTTTAGGCATCGTCTATGAATTCGTGATAGTTCTCGACGGAAGCGACGAAGAGAATGTGAGAATCATGATGTCCGCTAAGGAAAGGCTTCCGATGCAAGTCAAAATCGCGCCTTATTCGCCGCTTTTGGGCAAAGGGCACAATGTGAAGGTCGGAATCGAGATGGCCGAAGGCGATTTCGTCTTGTTTATGGACGCCGATTTCGCAACCGATTTGAAGACCCTTGAGCCGATGCTTAAAGATATCGATAAATACGTCGGTTTCATTGCGTCTCGCCATTTGTCAGACAGCGTCATCGTGGCCAAGCAGCCGCTGATTAGGCGTTTTATCGGCGGAATGTCGAGGAAGATGATAAGGCATCGTTTCCATCTCCCTTATCGCGATACTCAATGCGGTTTCAAGATGTTTAGGACCGATGTCGCCAAGGAAATGGCGAAAAAGCAGATAATCGACGGCTTCGCCTTCGACGTCGAATATCTATATTTCTTGAAATTGAATGGTTTCGTCACGAAAGAATATCCATGCCGCTGGGTCGACGATTCAAATAGCAGCATCTCACATCCGCTAAAAACGTCGCTTAGATTCATGAAGGACATGCGGCGGATAAAGAAAAACAAAGCCAATTACCTTCTCTCCGAGGAGACGTTGAATAATTTGAGGAAATAATATGCTTATTGATAGGTGCGTAATAGAAGTAAGAAGTGGAAAAGGCGGCGATGGAGCCATTTCCTTTTTACAAGACAAAATGACCCAATGGGGCGGCCCAGATGGCGGAAACGGAGGCAAAGGCGGATCGATTTATTTCGTCGCGACCGCCAATTTGAACACCCTTTTCACTTTCAGGCATTCGAGGACGATCATCGCCCTCGATGGCGAAAAAGGTCTTAAAAAGAACATGTACGGCAAAGACGCTAAAGACGTCGATGTCATGGTTCCGATGGGAACGGTCGTCTATGAGGAAGATAGTGGGCGCTTGATAGCCGACCTTTCAAAGGAAGGCGAAAGGGTGTTGATTGCCAAAGGCGGTAGAGGCGGCCGTGGGAATGCCGCTTTCAAATCTTCGAGGAGAAGGATTCCTAGAATTGCCGAAAATGGCCATCCAGGCGAAAGAAAACGCCTTGTTTTGGAACTTAAGATGCTTGCTGATGCGGGCCTAGTTGGCTTCCCTAGCGTTGGCAAGAGCACGATGTTAAACGTCTCAACGAGAGCCCATGCCGAAACGGCTGACTATCCTTTTACCACGATCGAGCCGAATCTCGGGGTCGTCGCCTTGAAGGATGGCCGACGCTATATTTTGGCCGATATGCCAGGACTAATCGAAGGGGCGCACGAGGGAAAAGGACTAGGAATCCGCTTTTTGCGACACATTGAGCGTTGCCGCGTTTTGATTCATTTGGTCTCGATGTCGGGGGAACGGGATCCTTATTCCGATTATCTGATCATCAACGATGAGCTCAAGGGATATGGCGGAGAACTCGAAAAAAGGCCGCAGATCGTCGTTTCCTCGATGATGGACGTCGAAGGGGCGACGGAAAGGAAGGCGGAATTCGATAAGAAACTAGGCTTCGCCTCGATGCCGCTATCGAGTTTTAGCCGTGAGGGCTTAGACGATATACTCTCTAAAGCCGCCGATCTGATCGAAAGGACGCCGCTATTCGAACTCAAAGGCAAGACGGACGAAGACGAATACCGGGTTTATGACGCCAGAAATGAAGAAAAGAAGAAAGAGATACATATCTTCAAAGAGGATGCGCATTATTACGTGATCAAAGGGGAAGAAGTCGAGAAGCGGGCCGCTTTGATAAACACCTCAACGGAAGAAGGGATGGAGAAATTGATTCGTTTGCTCGAAAGCTACGATATCGACGCGAAACTTGAGGCTTATGGCGTCAAGAAAGGCGAAACGGTGGCTATCGGGGAGACCGAATTCATATATTCGTAAGGAGAGGGGATGAAGAAAGAGGAAATCGCGAAAATAGCGGCAGCTGCGCTCCCTTTATTGGGCTCTTTGGTTGCATTAATCGCCGTTTTGATAGGGATTTTCGTCTTATAGGCTTATGTATTATTCATTTGAAGGAACCATCGTATACAACAATCAGAAAGACACCATAGCCATTGACCTTGGCTCGATAGCGTACGAGCTTTTAGTGGCTCGAACCGAGGATTTCAAAGAAGGGGAGAAAAAGAAAGTCTACGTCTATGAAGTCTATGGCGAAAACGACCATTATCTCGTCGGTTTCCCATCTTTGCTAGAGAAAGAGGCCTTTTTATCCTTGACGGCCGTCAAAGGCATCGGCCCGAAAACGGCCCTTGGAGCGCTAGGCGCGACGAAGCCGGAGGATCTTTTCAAGGCCATCGCCGCCAGCAACACCGCATTCTTGAAGAAACTTCCGGGGATCGGCCCGAAAGCGGCCGCTCAGATAATCCTTGACTTGAAGGGTAAGCTCGAGGAGAGTTCCCTTCCGAATTCTTCCTCCAAGCGTTTCGATGAGGTGAGCGAAGTTTTGAAAAAGCTGGGATTCAAGAAGAAAGATATCGACGCCGTCTTGTCTTCACCCGATGTTCCCGAGCTTTCGAATGAAGAGCTTTTGCGTTGGGCTTTGAGGCGTTTGGGTTCGAAGGGGAAGTGACATGAAAGAAAGACTTTTGGACGCCAGGCAGGAAAGCGAAGACGTAAGCGACGAGCTTTCTCTTAGGCCACAGCGCCTTAGCGAATACATCGGCCAAGAGCATTTGAAGAATAACCTCAAGGTTTTTATCGGTGCCGCCAAGAAAAGACACGAGCCTCTTGACCACGTCCTTTTATATGGCCCTCCAGGATTAGGAAAAACGACGATGGCATACGTCATCGCTAACGAAATGGGTGGATCGATAAAGACAATAAATGGGCCTTCCGTCGAAAGAACCGGCGATTTGGCGGCGATTCTTTCCGAACTTGAAGCAGGGGATATCCTTTTCATCGATGAAATCCATCGCCTTCCTAGGGCGGTCGAGGAAGTCCTTTACTCGGCGATGGAGGATTTCGAGTTATCGATCGTCATTAGCCGCGATGGCTCAAGCAAAACGATAAACATGCCTTTGCCTCCGTTTACGTTAGTGGGCGCGACGACGAGGGCCGGCGATCTTTCTAGCCCACTACGCGCTCGTTTTGGAATATCGGAGAAAATGAATTTCTACGATGTCTCGGACATCAAAGAAATCATTAAAAGGACGTCTAAGGTCCTTGATATGCCAATCGACGATAAGGCGGCCGAATTGCTTTCCGAAAGAAGCCGTGGAACCCCACGTATCGCCAATCGCATATTCAAGAGGGTGCGCGATTTTGCTTCGTACGATAATCTAGATTTTATCGATGAAAAAGTCGCGAAGAACGCTTTGGAGGCGCTTAAGATCGACGCCTTGGGGTTAGATGAAGTGGACATTCGCTATCTCGAGACGATAATCAACAGATTCCATGGAGGACCAGTCGGACTCGAGTCAATCGCGAGCTCAATCGGCGAGGAACTCACCAACCTCGAAGACGTCTATGAGCCGTATTTGCTCATGATCGGCATGATAAACCGCACCCCGAGAGGCAGGGTGGCGACTGAAAAGGCCTACAAACATTTGAAAATCGCCCATCAAGGTACGCTTTTCTGATTTTTTCTTCTCGCTAAGCATATAAATGCTTGCCCCCGTGCGTGCACGTGCGTTAAACTTGTAACCGCTTGTAATAGCGACTTTCGCTTTTTGTCGCTTGGAAGGAGTCTTATGCGTCGTAAATTAGCTTATATTCTTCTAAATCTTGCCATCTTCGTCGGCGTTGGCGCGACGGTTGGCGAAATAATGACCAAAATGGATACCGACGTCAGCTATGGCGCAGGTAAGGAATTGTATTTCCGTTTGAGCGAGAAAAATAGCACCCTAAACGGCATTTTCACCGACAATTATCTTGGTAACAAGACGGAAAGGCGCAATTACGACACCATCGATGCCGTCGCCGAGGAAATGGAAGACCGCTTAGCCAATTGGGGCGTCAATAGCACGGTTTCCAAAGAAGGCTACGATTTGATCAAAGTCACTCTCCGCGTTGAGGGCGATAACGACACCGAATATAACTACATCCAGAATTACTTGGCTTTTAGCGGTGGCAATATCACCGTCGCCGCAGGCTCCACCGATGAGGACATCCAAAACGATGCCCCATCTGGCGAGAACTATTTGAATAACGCGATGTTCAAAGGACAAACCGCTTCGATCGAATACATCAACGATTCCGTCCCGGTCGTCACGATCCCCGTCAATTACGAGGGCAAAGACGGCGCCATGGGCGAACTTATCAACTATTGCACGGAAAACACGAAAGAAGCCGATACCTCGGCCGGAACCGAGGCGAAGAGTTGCTATCTCGTCCTTTGGGCCAATTGGCAAGAGGGCGATAGCTACAAAGCCGCGACGAGTAACGACGAAGACATCAAAGATAGCAACATGGCTCGCCGCTTGATCTTTGGCGAAAACGCCTCCAACGCTTGGTACACCGATACATCGAACGAAGACAACAACTACAAGAAATTGCAATTGGTCCCGAATAGCGACGCCATAAAGGATGGCCAATACGACAGCTCGAAGAGCGGAGCCGCCTATAAAGCCGCTTTCTATTATATGAACCTCCTCAATGCGTCGAGTTATCAAGACGATTTCGATTGCGATGTCAATTTCATCTATTCGCATAGAAGCACCGTGACCGTCGATTCGCTTGTCACGGCTGGAGCGTGGCATCTATCGCCGAATTTCGGCCCGACGACGATCGCTCTTTTGTTCGGCTTCGTCATATTGGCTTTGGTTAGCGCCGCTTTCTATAGGATGGGCGCTCTAAGCGTAGTATCTAACGTCGCTTTGTCGATTTTTGGATCGTTTGCATTATTCGCGTACTTCAATGCTGCCTTCGGTATCGGTGCCGCCATTGGCTTCGCCCTCGGCGCATTGGTGACGGCGTTTGGCTCAATCTATTACTTCGCGAAATTCAAAGAGCAGCTATACGAAGGCCGCTCTCCGAAGAAAGCCCATCAGGAAGCGATCAAGAAGGCTTTGTGGCCAACAATCGATTCGGGCGTCGCAAGCATCATCATCGGTTTATGCGTCTATGGCTTCGTCCCTTCGACGATCGGCGCTTTGGGCTTGGCTCTCATTCTTTCCTCCTTCTTCGGAATGGTGGCCAATATCGTCTTGCTTCGCTTGCAAGGATATTTGCTCTCGAGCGACAATCAAACGGAAAGCGACGTCGCCAATTTGTACGGAGTTGAGAAAGAACGCATTCCTGATTCGCTAAAAGAAGAAAAACAGACTTATTTCGGGCCATACGCCAAAGTCAATTTCGCCAAGCATAAAGTCGTATTCGGCATCGTTGCGGGCGTTTTGTTGCTCGCTTCCATCGTTGGAGTCTCCGTTTGGAGTGGGCTTGGAGAAGCCTATAACTATTCCGGCGCCTATGATGACACGACTTCGATTTCGCTTGAATGCCGGGCTGGCGAAGGCGAAAATCCGAAATTCTCGAAAACAGAAGACGTCGAAACCGATTTCTTAGCTAAGATCTCTTTGCAAAACGATACGGAAAAGACCTTCCGTGATTACGTCGTCGATAATGGAATAAGCGTCGAAACGTCCCAAGTCTACGACACGACGAGCGGCGTGATGGAAACCGTTACCGTCTATAATTTCCATATTGAGCTTAACCGCTATTTCGAACCGGAAACCGTATACGATTTCGTGGTCGATGGCGTCTCTAAGAGTGACTTGCTAACGAATGTGGTATCGGAATTGGCCGAAGATAGCGCGATGACCGGCTCTGCTAATAACGTCAAAGTCCAAGCTGGCACGCCATCCTTAGGCACGATGTACCTTGCGCTCGGTGTTGCTTCTTTATCGACGATGGTCTATTTCTTCCTCCGCTATCGTCCTTCGAGGGCTTTGGCCGCTTCGATCATATCGACAGGATCCACAGTTCTCGTCGCCGGCTTCTTCGCTTTGACGAGAATCGCTGTTTCGCCATTGGCCAACATTGCTTTGATCTCGATAATGGTTCTTTCAATCGTCATGTCCTCCTATATTCTTAACAAAGAGAAGGAAATCCGCAAAGAAAGCCGCGAACACGAAAAGGATAGCGCCTCCTTCCGCGATGCTTGCTTGCTTCGTGCCAATAGCGAAAGCGCAGGCGATATGATCGTCTTCGCTTTGATCGCCTTCGGGGCGTTTGTCTCATTCCTTGGCTTTGCGCCTGTATCCTATTATCCGATATTCTTGGGCGTCCTCGTTGGAATACTCTTAGTCGGCATGCTGATTTTGACTTGTCTTTCGCCGCTATCGGTCGTCTTCTCTAAGTGGTTGCGCCTTGCGAAGTCCTCAATCGACGAAAGCCGCAAAAAGGTTGCTCAATCGAGGCCGAATGGCGGAAATACTCCATCGACCCGTCGTCGTGCTGAGCCAGAAGAGGCTATCTTCATCGGAATCAACGATTAATGTCCATCCTCGAACGGTTCTGCGAATATTTCTCGATCGATGAGGAGGGTTATAAGAAACTTATAGCCCCCCTTTCTTTTTCTTCCATCCCAACGATCGAAAAAGATCCGATGGTTATAAAGACGATCGATAGGCTAAAAGAGGCGAAGGAAAAGCACGAAAAGGTTTTGATTTACGGCGATTATGATTGTGATGGCGTCATGAGTACCTCGATTCTTCTTAGGGCGCTTCGCGAATTCGGAGTCATCGCCGAAGGGTATCTGCCATCCAGATACCTCGATGGATACGGGATAAATGAGGCCAATGTCGAGAAGATAGCGGCCAAAGGCTATGACATCATCTTCACGACCGATAACGGCGTCACGGCGCATGGTGCATTAAAGAAAGCAAAAGAGAAGGGAATTGCAACCATCGTTTTGGATCACCACGAATTCGATGAGACTGAACCGGAAACTGATTATCTGCTTCACCCAAATAGGCTCGCTTATGCAAATGTTCCCATAAGCGCCGGTTTTCTGGCATTTTTGTTTAGCCATTCTTTATTGAATCGCATCGATCCTTATTTGCTCACGCTTGGAGCCACGAGCACCTTGAGCGATTCGATGCCTTTGCGTGATGAGAATAGGGCAATCGTCCGTTTGGCCATCGATATCCTAAACGAAAAGAAATATCCTGAATTCACTCTTTTGACGGATGCCACCGAGTTTGATGAGACAACGCTCCAATATGACGTGATACCCAAGATAAACGCGGTCGGAAGACTTGAGAAAGAACATCAAATTAACCGCCTTTTGCCGTATTTTTCGCGTTCTTCGATGAAAATGGAGGCAATCGCGAATTACCTCAATCAGACGAATGATAAAAGGAAAGGGATGACTAAGGATATAGTTTCCTCGTTGTCCATTGACGAAAATGAGCCGGCGTTATCGCTATCTCTTGACGTTCCAGAAGGGATGAACGGCCTTCTTTCCTCGCGGCTCCTTAGCCTTTATCAAAGACCGGTCGCCGTATTTAGCCAAAAGGAAAGCGACAAAGAATGTTTGGTGGGCTCTATTCGAAGCGTGCCCGGTTTCGATATCGGCGATGCCTTATCGAAGATGAACATCGATTTCGTGGCACACGGCGGTCACGCTTTGGCTGGCGGATGCACGATAAAGAAAGAAGATTTCGCGCATTTCAAGAAAGATTTCTCCTTTTTCGCTTTGAAAGCGAAGCTCTCTAAGTCGGCTGAGAAAACTATCCTTTTGGAAAGAAGCGAAGCCAATATCGATACTTATAAGATTTACCGCTCTTTCGCGCCCTATGGCGAAGGTTGGAAAGCGCCAAAATTCTTTTTGAAGGGCTTAGACCCGAATGCTTTCACGTTCATGAAAGACGGCAAATATCTAAACTCGCAATACGGCGCTTGCCGCTTATTGTCTTTTTCTTTAGGAAAAGAGTCTTTCGATTACGATAAAAACGTCGATTTGGTCGGCTCCATCAGAGAACATGATTTCAAAGGGAGAAAGAATCTGGAAATACTCGTTGAGAAAGCGCTTTAAAAAGAACAATAGAGCGCTTGGTGGGATATAATAATATAGGTATATGGAAGAGAAGAAAGAAAGCCTGCCATGGAATGGTGGCTATCCAATGCATAGCTTCGAGGATTTACGCGAGCTTTACTGCACTTATATAAAGAATCCCAAAGACCGCCAAATGGTCGAAGACGCATTTCATTTGGCTGAGAAGAAACATGCCGGCGTCCTTAGGAAAAGCGGTGAGCCCTATATTCACCATCCGATAGAGGTAGCTTATATTTTGGCCGAGATACAGTGCGGGCCGGAGACTTTGGCGGCAGGCTTACTTCACGACACCGTCGAAGACACGGATTTGACCATTCAAGACGTCGAGAATCAATTCGGCAAAGACGTCGGGATGATCGTCGATTCTTTGACGAAGATCCAAAGGATGAAGCTTTCCCACCGAACCGAAAGCGATTTCGAGGCCGAGGATCACAGAAAGATATTCTTAGGGATGGCGCGCGATATCCGCGTCATCATGGTCAAACTTGCCGACCGTTTGCATAACCTAAGGACTTTGGCGGCTCTTTCTCCGGAAAGGCAAAAGGCCTTATCGAAGGAGACGTTAGAGGTTTTCACGCCAATCGCCCATCGACTCGGTATTTATCGCTTCCAAAGCGAGATGGAAGACCTTTCCTTGAAATACCTCGAACCGGAGAAATATCGTGAGATCCTCTCTTTGATGAATGCCAGAGAGGAAAATAGGCAAGGATCTTTGAACGCTTTGAAGAAGCGCATCGCGGATATCCTTTTCGAGCACCAGATCCCATTCAAAATGGAATCGCGCGTGAAAAGCATCTATAGCATTTACCGCAAAATGTATCTGAAACATTACAATTTTGACGAAATATACGATGTTTTGGCGGTTAGAGTCATCACGGAGACCGTCATTAACTGCTACGAGATATTGGGTATAATCCACGCCACATATAAGCCCGTTCCTGGGCGTTTCAAGGATTACATCGCCATGCCTAAGCCGAATATGTACCAATCGCTTCATACGACGATCGTTTCGGGTGATGGCAATATCTACGAAGTCCAAATCCGTACCAAAGACATGGATAACGTCGCCGAAAGCGGCATCGCCGCCCATTGGCGATACAAGGAAGGCGAGAACTATAACGCCAAAGAGGAGCAGCGCGACATCGAAGAGAAACTCCATTGGTTCCGCGATTTCGTCAGCATGTCGGGAGACAACGAAAACGATGACGCCAAAAGCTACATGGCTGCACTTGAACAGGACGTTTTCAACGCCAACGTCTATGTCTTCACCCCATTAGGAAAGGTTATTGATCTCCCAAGTGGCGCCACGACACTTGATTTTGCTTACAAAATCCATACAAAAGTCGGAGAAAGCGCGGTCGGCGCCATCGTCAACGGCGCTTTAGTGCCTCTAAGCACGGTTTTGAAGACGGGCGACGTTTGCGAGATAAGGACTTCGAAAAATTCTTCCGGTCCCAACGATTCTTGGCTCGACATCGCCAAAACCGCGAGTGCGAAAGCAAGGATAAAGAAAGCTCTTCAAAAGAAGAACGTATTCATAAGGGAAGACACCATCGCCAAAGGGAAACAGAGCCTTCTTGATGCTTTCGAAGCACAGGGAATGGGCGTTGGCGAAATGGAAAAATACGTCAATGATCCAAAGGTGTTAGAGGAATTCAACGCTCCGGATTTGGATACGTTCTATGAATCGATAGTGAGCAAAAACCCGACCCCATTGGCCGTTCTTGATTTCTTAGGGTTAAGAAAAAAGCAAAGCGGGCCGCTTATTTATGAGCAAAGGCGGAACGTCAGGCACGAATCGAAGGATCCGATTGTGGTGGAAGGCGTCGATAATGTGGCCACTTCGCTTGCCAAATGCTGCTCTCCTATACCAGGCGATGATATCGTTGGCTATGTAAGCAAAGGGAAAGGCATCATCGTTCATCGCAAGAATTGCCCGAATATTGAAGCCAACCAAAAGAGGCTCATTCCGGTTTCTTGGAATCCGGATTTAGGTGTCAGTACCTATCCCGTCTCGATTTCCGTTTACGCCAACGACCGTCCGAACCTATTGGCCGATTTGCTTAATAGGCTCACTTCCAAAGGCGTTTCCGTGACCGATTTGAAGTGCCACCTCGTGGAAGCCTCGATGAATGACGTCGTTAACTTGACGATTTATGTCTCTGACGCTAAGACGTTAGATGATGTATTTACTGAGTTACATCAGGTCAAAGGCGTTTACAATGTATTGCGTTTAACTCATTAAAAGGAGAAAAATATGATTCAACCGGTAAAAGGAACACACGATCTGTACGGACAAGACGCCAATGCCCTTCGTTATGTGGAAGGGATACTTCTTGGCGTGGCCGAACTATACGGCTATAAGGAGATAATACTTCCCGCTTTCGAATACACGGAAGTGTTTAGTAGAGGCACTGGCGAAGGAAGCGACGTCGTCCGCAAAGAGATGTACACTTTCTTGGATAAAGGGAACCGCTCATTGACGCTCAGACCGGAATTCACGGCTGGCGTCGCGCGTTCCGTCATCTCCAATCGTCTTTACATTAACGAAGACCTTCCTTTGAAGGTTTATTACCATGGCCCGCTTTTCCGCTACGAAAGGCCACAACTCGGCCGATATAGGCAATTTAACCAATTCGGCGTCGAGGCGATAGGCGAGGATTCGGCGCGCTTGGATGCCGAGACTATCATGGTGGCGGTGCAAGCTTTGGCGTTGTTAGGTTTCAAAGACGTCACCTTGAAGATAAATTCCCTTGGTGACGAGGAATCGAGAAGCGCATATCGCCAAGCGCTTTGCGAATATTTCTCAGCTCATATTGACCAGATGTGCGACGATTGCAAAGAAAGGCTCAAGCTCAATCCGCTAAGAATACTCGATTGCAAAGTCGAAAGCGACCAGGAGATAGCCAAAGGCGCTCCAAAGATATCTGATTATCTAAGCGAAGCCAGCGAGAAGCGATTCTACGAGACTTTGTCGATACTTAACGACATGGGTGTCAAATACGAGAAAGACGATAGCCTCGTCCGTGGCCTCGATTACTATAGTGAGGTCGTCTTCGAAGTCCACGCCAAAGCGCCAAGCGGCCTTGATTATGGCGCTCTTCTTGGCGGAGGACATTACGCTTCGTTGCTTAAGGACCTTGGCGGCCCGGATTTGCCGGGCGTTGGGTTCGCGATGGGCGTCGAACGCCTTTGCGCCGTGCTTAAAGAAGAAGGAATGCTCGATGATATCGATGACGGAATCGATATATACGTCATGCCGATCGGCAAGGAAAACGTCGAGAATGCCGATCGTTTGGCGCAAGAATGCCGCATGTATGGCTATAAGACCGAAGTGCCGTTTGGCTCATTGAAGTTCTCATCTTTGTTTAAGAAGGCCGAGAAAAGGAAGGCGAAGTTCGCTTTGATCGTTGGTAGCGATGAGCTTTCCAAAGGAGTCGCCCAACTAAAGGATCTCAAAGAGAAGACGCAAAAGGAAATATCGCTTGTTTCTTTGGAAGAAGAGCTCGAAAAGGCCTTTGAGGTCTATAATGACGATTGCGATTGCGGAGAGCATCATCACGAATAGAGAGGTAATAGTATGAAAAGAACCGATTATAACGGAAATTTGCGGTTGGAAGACGTCGGAAGAAGGGTTTGCCTTAACGGCTGGATGGCCAATAGAAGGAACCTGGGATCGCTTTTATTCATCGATCTTCGCGACAGCACCGGAATCGTGCAACTAGTCGTCCAAGATCCGTCGAAATTCCCTGATGTCCGTAATGAGTACGTTCTTTATGTCGAGGGCACGGTGGCCAAGAAAGACGTTCCGAATAAGAAACTCCCGACTGGCGAAATCGAGATCATAGTATCGAAACTCGAAGTCCTCAATAAAGCGGAGAATCCTCCCTTTATCATCTCCGATGACACTGACGCATTGGAGGATACGAGGCTTCAATACCGCTATCTCGATATCAGAAGGCCGATTACCCTTTCTAGATTAAAAACAAGAGCCAAAATAGCGAAAATAACACGAGATTATCTTGATGAAAACGGCTTTTTGGAGGTGGAAACCCCAATATTGAATTTGGCCACGCCAGAGGGCGCTCGCGATTACCTTGTCCCTTCGAGACTTCATCATGGTTCCTTTTATGCGTTGCCTCAATCGCCACAGATCTTCAAACAGCTTTTGATGGTTGGCGGAGTCGAACGCTATTACCAAATCGCCCGTTGCTTCCGCGATGAGGATCTACGTGCCGACAGACAACCCGAATTCACGCAAATTGACGTCGAAACCTCTTTCTTCTCACAAGATGACGTCCTTTCCTTATGCGAAGGAATGATCGCCAGATATTTCAAGGAAATAGTGGGATATGATGTAAAGCTTCCATTGAGGAGAATGGATTATTGGGAAGCCATGGACCGCTATGGAAGCGATAAGCCGGATACGCGATATGGCTTGGAGCTCATCGATCTGAAAGATCTATTCGCTTCATGCTCCTTCGAGGCCTTCAAGGAATCGAAGTATGTAAAAGGCATTGTTATTTCCAATAAAGGCAAGGAAACATCGAGAAAACGTCTTGATTATTTAAATTCGGAAGCCAAGAAATTCAGCCTTAGAAGCCTAATCGCCATCAAAGTCGAAGGGAATAAGCTGAGCGGTTCTTTCCTAAAGTTCATCGATGAAGGATTGGCTACGCGAATTGTCGAGGAATTGAAACTCAAAGATGACGATTTGCTTCTTATCGGATATTCTTCCGATCGCCGCAATATCGACTTCGGCATGGGAGCGATCCGCTCGCTATTCGCTAAGGAGATGGGCCTAATCAAGAAAGGGACATACGATCTTCTTTGGATAATAAACTTCCCAATGTTCGACAAAATCGAAGGAAGTGACGCTTATACGGCTGAACACCATCCGTTCACGAGACCTCGCGACGAAGATTTGCCATTGCTTGATGAGGATCCGGAGAAAGTGTTGGCGTACGCTTACGATATCGTCATTAATGGATATGAGGCGGGTGGAGGAACCCTCCGTATTTATGACCATGATATTCAGCAAAAGATCTTCAAAATCATCGGATTAAGCGATGAAGAGGTCAGAAAGAGGTTCGGATGGTTCATCGACGCGTTCAAATATGGCTGCCCTCCGCATGGCGGATTCGCCCTCGGCATGGATAGGCTCGCCATGATTCTTTCCGGCACCGAAAACATCCGCGACGTGATCGCTTTCCCGAAGAACCTTCAGGCTGTCGACCCGATGAGTGGTGCTCCTGGCGAAGTTAAGAAAAAAGACCTCGATGCCGTCGGAATAGAAATAAAAGATGAGACGTCATCGAACGAATAAGCAATTAACTAATTACTAATATTATACTAAATATAAACTAAGGAGAACACTATGCCAATTGGTAAGACGAAAGATCCGATCGACGCTTTGTCGATTAGCGCATTACGCTCTCTCGTCATCGATGAGATCGAAAATGCGAATAGCGGACATCCTGGCATGGCTTTGGATATTGCTCCAGCTATGTACGCCTTATATAAGAAATTCATTGTCTCTGATCCTTCGGCGCCAAATTGGTTCAACCGCGACCGCTTCATTCTTTCGAGCGGCCATAATAGCGCCCTTTTGTATGCCATGCTTCACTTGGCTGGATATGGTGTATCCATCGACGATTTGAAGTTGTTCAGGCAACTTGGTAGCAAAACTCCCGGCCATCCGGAGATCGGTTATACGCCTGGCGTCGATGCGACGAGCGGGCCGTTGGGCCAAGGGATAGCGCAAGCTGTCGGATTTGCTATGGCTGAGGCGAAGATAGCGGCTTCTTATCCGGAAGGATCGCGCCTTTGCTCCCATTACACTTATTGCCTATGCGGCGATGGCTGCTTGGAAGAAGGAATCAGCCAAGAGGCCGTTTCCTTGGCTGGAAAATTAAGGCTCAATAAATTGATTCTCCTATACGACGCAAACGAAAGCACGCTCGATGAATCGACGGAAACGAGCATGGATGAGGATATCAAACTGCGTTTCGCCGCTTCGAAATGGAACGTTTTGGAAGTCAAAGACGGAAATGATTTCGAAGCCATATGCTCCGCGATCGAAAAAGCAAAAACATCGACTCTTTTCCCAACGATTATCGTGATTCATACGAAAATAGGCTATGGGACCGCTTTGGAAGGCAGCCATTTATGCCATGGAGCGCCGCTTGGCCAAGAGAAAAGCGAAGCCGCCAAGGCTTTCTATGGATACGATTATCCGGCATTCACCGTTCCGCCGTCGGTTTATAAATCGTTCGAGGAAACCTTCAAAAGGAGAGGCGAAGCGGCTCGCTTGGCCTACGAAAAGGATTTGGATGACTATAAGGCGAAATACCCGAGCGAGTATCGGGATTTCGAAAACGCCATCAACCGCGACGTTTCCGATTATCTTTTCCCCGATCCCGAGGTTTTATCGAAGCCGGAGTCGACGAGAAGCGCAAGCGGTCGTTTTTTGAACGCTTTGGCCAAAGCCGTTCCTTTCACCTTTGGTGGCAGCGCCGACGTCGCTTCGAGCGTCAAAACGACGCTTAAAGGGGAAACGACTTTCTCGGAAAAGGATAGAAGCGGCAAAAACGTCGCATTCGGCATCAGAGAATTCGCGATGGCCGCCTCGGTCAATGGCATGTGCTTGCACAAAGGCCTTTTGCCGTATTGCGGTTCTTTCCTCGTCTTTAGCGACTATATGAAAAATGCCGTCAGGATGAGCGCCCTTGAAGAGACGCCGACGATTTTCTTGTTTTCTCACGATTCTTTGGCGGTCGGGGAAGATGGCCCAACGCACCAACCGATCGAACATGTTTCATCTTTGAGGCTGATACCAGGGCTAAGGGTTTATCGTCCGGCCGATGCTAAGGAGACTTTCGCCTCTTGGCGTTTGGCCGTCTCGAACAAAAAAGGACCGATTGCCATAATCCTATCGAGACAAGACCTTCCAAATCTTGAGCTTTCTTCGTATGAAGGCGTCGAAAAAGGCGCGTATTTGGTCAAGAAGGCACTGAATCCGACGATATCGCTTATAGCCAGCGGAAGCGAAGTGTCTTTGGCGATGGAAGCGGCGAAGGAACTAGACGAAAAAGGCGAAAGAGTCGATGTCGTCTCCGTTCCCGAATTTATGAGCATTGCGAACATGAGCGAAGACGAAAAGAATGAAACGTTCCGTGTTCCTTATGAGAAGAGATTCGCCATCGAAATGGGTAGCCCCGATCTTTGGTATCGTTATGCCAAAAACGTCAAAGGCGTATCTTCCTATGGGGCATCTGGAAAAGCCAAGGAAGTTCTTAAGGCGTACGGATTCGACAAAGATTCGATAATTGGCTGGATTTTGGGAATCATCGGAAGATAGATGATGAATTTTGCCCGCATATATTTTAATATTTCATTATGAGCTCCTCTTATTATTACCTGAATTCATATCAAAGCGAAAAACGCGGCAAGATGGGCATCTCCCGTCAAGCTTTCGAAGACATAGCGACTTTGGCTGCCAATAGCCTCAAAGGAGTGAGCGTCAAAGAGCGGCAAACCGGCTTTTTCAAGCTGATGAAACCCGTAAGGGCGGTTTTCCGCAAAGACGGGCGCGTCGAGATGCAAATAGACGTCTCTTTGAAAAAAGGAAGTTCAGTTCACGATATTTGCCTTTCCATCCAAGAAAAAGTCGCAAGCGCCATCTCCATGATGGCTGAGACGGTGCCTGTTTCAATCGCCGTCCACGTTGTCAAATTCAAGTGAGTTTTTCCTCTGAAAGCGGATACCTGACATGTTTTCGGTGTCTCTTTGAGAGGAAGTGTGCTAAACTTAATCGCTTTTCGGAGGGGAGGGAACGACTATGGAACGCGACAATGCAGTCATAACACGCGGAAAAGCCGAAGAAATCTCTCTTTTCACGATATACGATCTTCTAATTTACGCTGAGATGGGCCTTGAGGCCGATATCCAAGGGATGATTTCCGATCTCACCGGTAAGCCGTATGACGAATGTGATGTTTACACCAAACGTATGGTGATTTCCTTCTTGAAGCATTCGTCTGAGATAATCGACGTTTATCAGGCGAAAATGCCGAAATGGAAGTTTTCAAGGCTCGATAAAGTCGAGCAAGCGATACTTTTCCTCGCTTATTGCCATTTTTTCTATGATGTCGAGGAAGTCGGCAAAGCGGTTGTCATCAATTTTTCCGTGTCTTTCGCCAAAAAATATCTGGACGCCAACGACTACAGGTTCGTGAACGCCATATTGGATAAGGTGCTCGTTCGTGAATAGCGAAAAAAAGATTTTTTCCGTCAGCGAAGTCAATTCATGCATAAAAGGGATATTGGAGGGCGTTCCGTTTTTGAGCTATCTTTCCGTCGCTGGCGAGATATCTAACTGGAAAAGATACGATTCTGGCGTGTTTTTCGATTTGAAAGACAAGGATGGATCGATCTTGCCATGCACTTTTTGGGGCAGTTCGTTATCTCGTTTGTCATTTTCCCCAAGTAATGGAGATCAAGTCGTTGCGAATGGCAAAATCACCGTATATGCGAAAAAAGGCCGATATAACTTCAATGTCAATTATCTCGAAAAAGAAGGGCAAGGCAGCGCGTTATTGGCTCTTGAGGCGCTCAAAAAGAAGCTTGCGGCCGAAGGGCTATTCGACGAAAAAAGAAAAAGGGAAATCCCTTCTTTTCCTTCGTCCGTCGGCATAATCTGCGGAAGGAGCAGCGCCGCCGAAAGCGATTTGCTTAGGAATCTCTCGAGAAGATGGCCTCTTTTGGATATCCATGTTTTCTATGCCGTCGTGCAAGGTGAGAAAGCGCCGAAGAGCTTAGTGTCCGCTTTAGAAAGGGCGTCTCTTAGCCCGATAGATACCTTAATAATCGCAAGAGGCGGTGGATCGAGTGAGGATTTATCGGCATTTAACGATGAAGAGGTCGTTAGGAAATTGGCCGCTTTCCCTAAACCTACGATAAGCGCAGTTGGGCATGAAATCGACATCACATTAGTCGATTTCGTCAGCGATTATCGGGTCAGCACTCCGACTGGCGCCGCCGAAAAGGCGACTCCGGACGTAACGGAGATAAAGGAAGATCTGCTCGATATGGAGAGCCGTCTAAAAACGAGTTTAGCTAAAACACTCGATTTGCTCGAAGAAAAATTGAAATCATTGTCATCGCGTTCCTTCTTTAAGAATCCTGAAGCGGCTTACGATGAGAAAAGCAAAAATATAGATGCTTTGGAGAAGAGACTGACTTTGGCGATTACGAATAGAATAGAAAAGGAAGAGACACATCTAAAGAATATCGAAAGGAATCTAAAATCGATTTCTCCGAATTCGGTGGTATCTAGGGGCTATAGCATGCTGCTAGACGACGAAGGCAAGGTCATATCGAGCGTCAAGAAGGCGAAAATAGGGCAAGAGTTCAAAGCCGTCATGAAGGATGGTAAAATAACGGGAAAAGTTATAGCGAAAGGGGAATGAACATGGCAAAAGAAAAGAAAACCGAGACATTTCAAGAAAAGCTCGCCAGGCTCGAGGAAATAGTGACGAAAGTCGAAAGCAACGTCCTTTCGCTGGAAGAATCCCTCAAATGCTATGAAGAAGGGATGGCTATCATCAAAGAATGCCAAAAGACTTTGTCTGCCGCTAAGGCGAAAATAATAAAAGAAGACGAATAATAGTAATTTAATAGTTAAAAAATAGTAGATTTAAAATGGATGATTCCTTAGATATTGTCGAACAATTGAACCAAAACGCTCCGATAGATGTCAAAAAAATGAACAAGAAGGAGCTGGCTTTGCTTTGCCAAGAAATAAGGAAAAGAATTATTGAAGCAACATCAATCAACGGAGGCCATCTTAGCTCCAATCTCGGTGATGTCGAGTTGACGATCGCGCTTCATCGGGGCTTCTCTTTCCCGACCGATAAATTGGTTTTTGATGTTGGCCATCAGGCGTACACCCATAAGATACTGACGGGCAGATCTCTTAAAAATATAGGCGGCATCGATGCGGCAAGCCGTTTTTCCGATACTTCCGAAAGTGATTTCGATCCCGCTGATGCAGGGCATAGCTCCACATCGCTAAGTTTAGCCGAAGGCTTTGCCATCGCTCGCGATTTAAAAGGCGAAAAGTACGATGTCGTCGCGGTTATCGGTGACGCTTCGATTGCCAATGGTCTCTCTTTCGAGGCGCTTAATTCCATCGGTAATAGACAAAATAAAGTGATAGTCGTCCTCAATGACAACGATATGAGCATTTCCGCCCCGTCCGGTGCTTTGGGAAATTTCTTCAGAAAGATATCGACCGATAGATTTTATAACAAAGCGAAGATCCGCTATCGCTCGACTTTGGCGAAAAGCAAATTCGGCCGTTTTATTTACCGCATCTCTCTTTCTTTCAAAAATGGAATTAAGAGAATATTGGTTCCGATGACATTATTTGAAACGCTTGGGTTTACATATATCGGGCCGGTAGACGGACATGACATAAAAGCAATCGAAAAAGCTATCAAACGAGCTAAAAATGCGACTAAATCTGTCGTTTTGCATCTTTCGACGACAAAAGGCAAAGGCTATTCGTTCGCCGAAAAGGATAAAGACGGCGTCTATCATTCCGTTGAGCCTTTCAACGTTGATGACGGATTGCCTAAAAATACGCAAGACGGGAAGACTTCTTTTCCGACTTTCTTCGGCGAACTCGTTCATGACGCCATGAGGAAAGACGAGAAAAACGTCTTAATCGCCGCGGCGATGATGAAGGGGAGCAAATTGGAGAAAAGCTTCGAGGATTTTTCGTCGCGTTCTTTCGATGTCGGCATCGCGGAGGAGCACGCAATCACCTTGGCGAGTTCTTTGGCATTGTCAGGATATCATCCTATTGTTTCGATGTATTCTACGTTTTTGCAAAGGGGATATGACGAATTGCTTCACGATTGCGCCCGTAAGAACGTCGATATGACGCTCATCATAGATCGCGCTGGTCTCTCTGGAAGAGACGGCGAGACGCACGCTGGAATTTATGACGTCGCTTTCTTAAAAACGATACCGAATGTGAAAGTTTCGATGCCGTCTTGTTTTTCCGAAGCCAAATTCCTTTTTGAAGAGTCTTTTGGAAAAGGGAACGGCATCGCGGCCATACGATATCCGAATGCTTTCGTAGATACGAATGCCGTTATAAGAGACGAAGAGACCCATTATGAAGAAGGCTATTCAATCTACAAAAAGGGAAATGAGGAATCCTTGCTTCTCGCTGTTGGGCCGGATGGAAGAGAATTATGTGACGAAATCTCAGATAGTTTCGACGGAAAGGTGATTATCCCATTGCGGCTAAGCGAGATCTCCGAGCCGCTATTCAAAGAAATCGCTCAAGCGAAAAAACTTTACATTTTTGATCGATATTCGACTGTTGATGGTTTTGTCAAAACCGTCGAGACATTGCTCTTCGAAAAGGGGGTCAAAATCGATTGTCTCTCTTTCTCTTTGCCGAGAGTTTTCGTTCCGCACGGCAGCAAAGCCGATCAGGCCGCGTTATTCAAACTCGATTTTCAAAGCGTCATCGACAAGATAATCGAATCGGAAAAATCGGCGAAATAAATGTAAAGATTTTTTCCTTTGGAAAAATGCTATCATTCTTTCGTCATGAGCAAAGTCATTCTTCACATCGATTTGAACGCTTTCTTTGCCACCGCCGAATCGCTTAGGCATCCTGAATGGAACGATGAGCCGATTATCGTTGGCGGCGACACTTTTCGCGGCGTCGTGTCGACTTGCTCCTATTCGGCTAGGAAATTCGGCGTTTCAAGCGCCATGCCGATAGCCGAGGCGAAAAGGCTTTGTCCGAAAGGTCATTTCGTCTCTTGCGACTTTCCCTATTATTCAATGCTTTCGCGCTCCTTTTTCGCATATCTCAAAAAATGGAGCTCAATAATAGAGGAAGCCTCGATCGATGAAGGGTATGTGGACATAACGAAGGGCATAAAAAGCGAGAAGGATCCTTTGGATTATCTCAAACGGATTCAGGAAGGGCTGCTTAATGAAATCGGGCTTAAAAGCTCTCTTGGCGTCGCGCCGACGAAGTTTTTGGCCAAGATGGGAAGCGATATGAAAAAGCCGATGGGCATAACAATAATCAGAAAGAAAGACATTCCTTCCTTGCTTTATCCGCTTCCGATATCGAGTTTCTTTGGGATCGGGAGAAGAAGCGTGCCTTTTTTGGAGAAAGAAGGCGTTATGACCATAGGCGACCTTCAAAGGAAAATCGACGAAGACGATCCAAAGATAAAGAAGTTCTTCGGGAAATTCTACGCGAACATAAAAAACGATTTGGCGGGAAAAGGCGATGATGTCGTCGATCCAACGCCGTGGGATCCGAAAAGCGTCGGTCATAGCGAGACTTTCCCTTTCGACACAGATGATGGCGAGATAATAAGAGGCAAGCTCAAAGAGCTTTGTCACTATACCGTTTTGTCTTTGAAGAAAGACGAGAAGAAAACGAAAACGGTTCAGATTGTCGCGAAAGATAGTTTTTTTCATTCATATAACCGAAGCTGCTCGCTTTTTGAGGCGACCGATGACGAGGAAACATTACAGAAGGCTTGTTTGAAACTATATTCCGACAATTTTTCGGGAAAAGAACTAAGATTGGTCGGCGTCTCTTTCCTCAATCTCATAGATCCGATAAAGGAGACGGTTCAGATGAACATATGGAACTATCCCGAATATGAGAAAATGGACAAAACCAAATTGTTGGTCAATGAGTTGAATAGGAAACTTAGCAAGCCCGCTTTGGTGATTGCGAGCAAAAAGAAGAAAGATGGAAATAAGAAAGGCGATTGAAAATTATCTGAATGCCAAAGTGGCCGATAAAGGCAGTTCTATGGCGACGATCGAAAGCTACAAGGAGGATTTGAAGCTTTTCGTGTCTTTTAACGCCGAGAGATTGGAGAAAACCGAAGACCTCACCGAGAATATGCTCATCGATTTCCTTTTGAAGGAAGACGACGAGCAAAAAGCGGCTTCGACGATCATCCGTCGCGCTTCCTCGCTTTTGGGGTTCTATCGCTATTTGAGTGAGGAAGGACTTTACGCCGGGAAGTTGCCGAATTACGAGAAGCCGCGCCGTTCTAAGAGGATTCCTGATGTTTTGAGTTCCGAAGAGGTCGAATCGCTTTTGGAAATGCCGGACGTCACTACGGATTCCGGTCTACGCGATAAGGCGATGTTGGAACTCATGTACGCTTCGGGCCTCCGCGTAAGCGAGCTTTTGTCGCTTGGGCTCGATGATTTCGATTTCCTTAGTCGCTTTATCGACGTCAAAAAAGGGAAAGGCTCCAAAGAAAGGATCGTTCCTTATAGTTCTTTTGCCGATAAATACCTCCAAAAATATATCGACGGGCCGAGGAGGAGAAACAAAGGCAAGAATGGCAAATGCGTTTTCCTGAATCGTTCCGGCAAACCGTTATCCCGCGTCTATTTCTTCAAAATCGTCAAGAAATACGCGATTATGGCCGACATAGATAAGCCGGTATCGCCCCATACGCTAAGACACAGTTTCGCTACCCATTTGCTTGAAAACGGGGCGTCGTTAAGAAGCGTGCAAGAACTATTGGGGCATAGCAAGATAACCACAACTCAGATTTATACTGAGGTGTCGGTCAATAGGATCATGAGTGCGTATGATTTGTATAGTAAAAGAAGGTAAAGTAGAATCTACTGGAGGGAAATGAAATGACGAAAAAATACAAAAGAATCTTCCTCATCGTTGCCGATAGCGCAGGCATTGGCGAAGAGCCAGACGCCGCCAAATTCGGGGACGTTGGATCGAATACCTGGAAGCATGCCGCCGAATCGATCGACGATTTTTCCGTCCCCAATATGGAAAAACTTGGAATCGGGCTTTTGGACGACATTCCAGGAGTCGGGAAGACGATGTCCGAAAATCATGCGATCGCCGTGAGATTACGCGAAAGAAGCAACGGCAAAGACACGATGACGGGCCACTGGGAGATGATGGGCGTGTTGACGACGGAACCATTCAGAACCTTCACCGACACCGGCTTTCCCGCTGAGCTTATTTCCTTATTGGAAGAGAAGACCGGGCATAAGATCATAGGCAATTACGCTTCAAGCGGCACCGAGATTCTCAAAGTCTTAGGCGAAGAACAGAAAAGGGATAATAGCCTCATCGTCTATACTTCAGCCGATAGCGTCCTCCAAATAGCCGCCCACGAAGAGACGACGGGCGTCGAAGAGCTTTATCGATGCTGCGAGATAGCCAGGGAAATATGCATGAAGCCTGAATGGAGGGTCGGACGCGTGATAGCGAGACCGTTCGTCGGGACGAACAAAGATAACTTCAAACGCACGCCGAATAGGCATGATTACGCGTTGAAACCGCCCATCGAAACAGACATGGATATTCTTAAGAACAATGGCTATATGACAAGCTGCATTGGGAAGATATCGGATATATTCGATGGGGCTGGCGTCACTAAGAGCGTCCATACCGTTTCCAATATGGATGGGATGGATAAGACGATCGAACAAGTCAGAAAAGATGATTGGGAAGGGCTGTGCTTCGTCAATCTCGTCGAATTCGATAGCGAATACGGCCATCGAAGGAATCCGGTCGGTTATGCGAAGGCCCTTATGGAGTTCGATATGAGGGTCGGAGAGATGATTGAATATATGAGAGACAACGATTTGTTACTCATTACGGCAGACCATGGAAACGATCCGATTTTCAAAGGAAGCGACCATACGAGGGAAAAAGTGCCGTTGCTTGCTTATTCAAAGTCGATAAAAGAGAGTAGAATACTCGAGGAAAGGGCTTCGTTTGGCGACATCGGGGCCACGATTCTAAAGAATTTCGGCTTAGATAAGAGCGGATGCCTTATCGGTGAGACGATAGACGAATTGCTCATTTGAGGAGAAAAACGATGAAAAGACTAAATTCGATGATGTGTTTGGCTTTGTTTGGAGTCATCTCAACGGCATCATGCGCGTTGAATTCAAACAAAGATTCGGCGGATCCAGATTCGTCGAGCGCCACGGCTTCGTTAAAAATAGTCTCGCCAGCCGGCGCTCCGTCTATGGCGTTATATACGATGATCAACGATGATTCGTTTACCACCAATAAAGACGCGAGTCAGGTTATGGCGGCCGCGAAGACGGCGACGAACGTCGATGCGCTCATATTCGACGGCGTGAACGCTTTGAAGTTCGTCAAAGGCGGACAAACGCAGACGAAATGGAAACTCGCTAGATGGCTTACCGGCGGAAATTTCTATGTTGTGTCTACGAAGCACACGAAAGAAGAAACATTCGATCCCAACTCGAAGATTCTTTCTTTCGGTTCGAACCTTTTGCCCGATAAGGTCTTCAAAAAACTCGCTTCCGAACGCTGGAATTGGACGGTAAATGAAGAGAATTCCATCTATGAAAGCGGAACGGCCGCGGTTTCGGCTATCTTGGGAAGCGACAATTATGCCTCATACGATTATTACTTCATTGCCGAACCTTCTCTCCAAGCGGCCAAAGCAACCTTAAAAGCCTCGCACTCGGACGTGACGGTGAATGAAATATATAACCTTAGGGCCGAATGGAAGGAATTCTCCGGAATGGACTACATTCCGCAGGCCGGGTTCTTCATCAATTCGGAAACTTATGCGAACCGTAAGGCCGATTGTGATTCTTTGTTGGCTACCGTGGATAACAACCTAACTGATGCCGTCGATAATCCAAGCGAAATTGTAAAGAATTTGAATGCGCTTGAGCCGGATGCCGATAAACAAGCGTCGAAGCTTGGCTTCAAAGCCGCGTTGGTCGGAGCGCTTCAGAAAGACGGCGCCAATCGCTTTGGCATGATAAAACCTAGGACGATATCCGATAATCGTTCATTCGTCAACGAATTCATGCAAAAAATAGGGGAATCGGTAACTTTCGCCGAAGATCAATTCATTTGATTCGATAATTCGAAATATGAAAAAGAAGGGCCTGACAATAGGAATGGTAATCGCGTTTCTCTTGGGCCTTTTTTTCTTGCTTTTGCTTTGGTGGTCGGCAAATAAGATAATGACATCCAACGATTTGCATTATTTGCCATCGCCGAAGGATATTTTTGCCCAAATCGGAGATTTTCTTTTCAGCGGAAACGCCAGCAAAACGTATGTCGCGATTGGGTATAGTTTCTTAAAACTCATCATTGGTTTCGGCATTTCGTTCATACTGGCGGCTTTACTGGGGACGATATCGGCGATTTTTCCTCTTTTTTCTTCCTTTGAGAAAAGCCACATAATTTTGCTTAGAAGCATTCCGACGGCGGGAATCGCGTTGATTCTCGGCGTTGCGTTTTGGCTTGAGATTCCTTCTTTGCAGCCGTACATTCCGTCGATTCTGATATTCTTGGTGGCGTTTCCGATTGTCTATCAGGCGTTTTTGGACGGGATAAATTCGTTATCGAGAGATGAAAAGGATTCGCTTAGACTCGAAGGCGCTGAAAGAAAAATCTTTACAATTTTTAACGTGTATTGGCCGGACGCAAAAGAGTACATCGCCTTGTCGATTAAACAAGGAATCGGCTTGTCTTTCAAAGTGGCCGTTATGAGCGAAGTCGTGACAAATTCCGGAACGCACGAAGCTGGAGGAATCGGAACACTGATAGGGAAAGCTATACAGGAAGAAGCCAATCTCAATGCGGCGATATCGTATTCTCTGATTGCCGTTTTCGTGATGCTAGTCTTCGATTTGCTTATGTGGGCAATTGGGCGGATAAAGGAAACAAAAATAAATAGTCTTTAATTTGTAAAGATTCATTTATAAGTGTCTATAGAATTTTTAGTTCTTTGTTCTCTGGCATAAGCGATAGATGAAATGAGAAAAAATCTATTTTAATGTATCGTCAATAGAAAAAATAATTAAGCAAAAATAAAGCGGTATATTTTTGTGTGACGATATGTCAAAAACTAGAAAATGAGTATTTTCGCGATTTAGGCAAAATGAAAATAAAAAGTATAAAATTAGTAGTTTTGAATTGTGTGGAAAATATATGTGTATTTTAGAAGATAGAGAAATAAAAAATAAATATATTGTTTATCAAAATATTAATTGATATCGATTTATTTTTTAAATTAGTTAACATAATGGACATTATACGAAGTCTATATAAAACTGATTAATTTTGATTGTGGAAATTAAAAATTAGTAATTATCAATTATTGGGTTTATGCCCGCTTTCGTGGCTACCACCGCTTTAATGAAGAAATGCATATAAAACTTATCGTTGTACGATTCTGTTTTTGCATAAAAATGTCAAAAAAAGATTGGACCAACTATTGATCCAATCCTGCAATGCGTTTGATTTAAATGTCGATTTGTTTCGTCAGCAAAATTTTATCGTCTTTACAAAGTGATTGATTATTTTCCTTTTTCAATCAGCTCGTCGAGGGATAATTCGTCTCTTTTCTCTTTTGATAAGAGATGCAAAACGAAATCTCCTCCGTCGACCAAGACCCATTCCGATTCGGCCGTTCCCTCTGGCTTCTTGCAAGGCTCGCCTTTCGATTCCAAATATTCTTCCACTTCTTCGGCTAAGGCCACCAACGCTCTTGCGTTTGGCGCCGTCGCTAGAATTATCTTATCGAAAAACGGTGATTTCCCTTCGACGTCGATCACGGATATGTCTTCCGCTTTCTTTTCGTCTAGTAGTTTTGCGACTTCGTTTGTTAGATTTGGCATATTCGCTCCTTATCCTTATTATATATTAAGATCTGATTACTTTCTTGCCTTGCTCTTTCAAGAAATCTTCATTAGCTTGCAATACTATTTCGTATCCTTTTCGATAGTCGTCGATGCACGCGTTTATGAAAGCGCTCGAATCGTATCCCCTCGTCGGTTCGATCTTGTCTGAGCAATATAGTATTTTGCTTAACGGCGTCATTTCTTTTTTTGCTAAGCAATGGCATGAAACGGCTTCAAGAATGTCTTCGTCATCGATCCCGAATATCTTTTTCGCCAAAGCGATGCCGGCATATTGGTGGATGGCGAAATCCGGAATTCGAGAGAAATCGACATTTGGGAATTCGCTTTTTGCGGCATCGACGCCTTCTTCATGGCTAAGGTATTTCGCCAAATCGTGAATCGCGCCGGCTATGTATCCCTTGCCCTTTAAATGGTTTAATCCATTTGCTTCGATGATTCTCTCGGCTAAATGCGCAACGGAAAGACTGTGCCTCATCCTTTTCTCGCCGATGCAGGATTCGATTTTCCTTATGTAGTACAGTTTGTTTTCCTCGATGTAGTCTATGATGCATTTTGGGGCATCCACGCTTTTGAGGGTCCTTATATCGCTTGAGGAGACGTTTCCCGATTCGTTGTATTTTAGGCCTATCATCTTGAAACGTTCGATGTTTGCTTTGTCCAAAACTATATCCGGGCGGCTGCAATAGACTATTTGGCAGATTCTCGCCAATTCTTCCGCGTCCTTCCAGGCGTGAAAACGATTGGCTTCGTCTCCGCCCATCAAGAAATAGAATGATTCGTTCGGGTTTCTCTCCTTAAAATGGCGGACGGTGTCTATCGTGTAGTTTACGCCGTCGTCTTTCGAGAGCTCGTATTCGTCGATTGAAAAACGCGTGTCGACGGTTTCTCGCAAAGCTTCTTTTAGCATTGAGAGCCTATCGTCCTGGCTTTCTTCCGTCACCTTCCATCTTGGAGTTTTGGCCGGTATGAAAAGGACATTGGCGCCAAGCTCGTCGCTTGCCGCTTTGGCTATGCGTAAATGCCCATTATGCGGCGGGTCGAATGTTCCGCCGAAAAGAATCGTTGCCATGTTATTTTTTCGGTAGGATTATCGGATCTTTCTTCTTTGGGTTCGGACGGTAAAGCGTCAAGACACGCCCTAGGCGGTTGACCGGTTCGCTCGAAGTCGCCGCCGATAGCTCGGCTAAAAACTCATCCGGTTCCTTTTCGGCCGTTGGCAAAATGCGGACTTTGACCAATTCGTGGGCCGTTAAAGCGTTGTTTAACGCTTTAAGGAAATTTTCGTCAGCTTCGCCTTTTCCTAGAATCAAGGATGGCGTAATGGTATTGGCCAAGCTTCTTAAGTAAGCGCGGTTTTTAGTTGATAAGCTCATTGTTTCTCACCTTTCATCTTTATTTTCTGGCGCGTTATGTAGGCGCCGATGCCTTTTGGCACGTAAACGCGGAACGATTCTCCTTTTCTTCCGTCGATGGTTACCCAGCCAAGGCCTGCGATGCCGACGTCTCTTGGCTTATCGTCGTCGAATGCGAATTCGAAGGCGTCGAAATCCTTGCTAGTATGAAGGAGAGGGAGCCTCGGTTTCAAGGCTTTTTTCTCGAGATATTTGTCGAATAAGGAATTCATGTCCTTTTTCGGGGTTATTTTCTTGATATCGACGTTTTTGGCGAAGTAGCAAGTCATAGCGATATGCCGACGGGAACTATTCACGCAGTCGATATGCCCTAAGAGGCCGATGAATACCGCGCCTTTCGGCTCAATCGACATTTTAAGTGGCTTCACAGGGGTGCCCTCTAAGACTATCGCCTCTTTCGGCGTGTTTTCGTGTCCGAAAACGCTGTTATCGTTTGGAAAACCGGGGATGTCATAGAGCGTTCTTTCCTCGCTTAGCGGTATTTCGAGGACGTCTAAGTTCGTGTCCTTATAAGGGGATTGGTGGATCAGTCGTTTCGAGTCGTTCTTATACGTCGATAAAAACGCGCTGACGAAACGCGATTTTCCACTTTTTGTCGCGCCAATCAAATAAATGTCCTTCCCTTCGCTTCTCGCCTCTATCTCCTCATAAACGTCTGAGAGGTCGCCGTTTAGCAAAATATGCCTGATGAACACGTCGTCAGTTGTTATCGAAGGCATTCCCGCGGCGTGAAATTGATGGGCTATGTAATCCTTTAAGGCGTCTTCATCGGTGTTTTCCGGTAAAAGATCTCGTTTATTGGCCACAATAAGTATTTTTTCGTCAGAAAGCTCTTTCGATACGCTTTCGACGAAGGCCGATTCGAAGGAAAAGACGTCGATCACATACACGAAGAAAGCTTTTCTTTCCTTCGCATCCTTTATGATCGAAAGGAAATTGTCGTCGACTTTCTCTTGAGTCGGGGCATCGTTCCACTTTGTCGCTTCGTAGCAAGAAGAACAAAGAGATGGGTTATTGCCTTCGATAGATAGAGTCTCTTTTGAGATATACCCTTCTTCGAAAGGATCGACGCTTTGAAGCGGAGAGCCGCATTTGATGCAGCGTTTCACCATCCTCATCTTGCCCATCTTAGTTCTCTTCCTTTATAAGGATATCATAAGGCATTTTGTTTATCTTTTTGCGCATCGGTTTTTCGAAGAAGCGGTTTATCCTCGTGAAAAAAGGCTCTTCAGGCACCAATTTGTCGGTCAAAACGAAGAAAATGCCGGCGTGTTTGGCCGCTTTCATATCAGTCATCAGCTGATCGCCTATCAAAGCGACCTCTTTTTTGTTCCAGCCTTTCTTTTTGATCAATTTTTTGAGTTTATGCGAGAACGGTTTCATCATCATCGGATAGCAAGTCACGCCCCATCTTTCGCAAAAGGTTTTGACTCTCTTTCCCTTCCCATTCGACGCCAAAGCGATTTCGAATCCTTCTTTTTCGCACTCTTTTTTTAAAGAGAATGCCATTTCCTTCCTGTCTTCGAAAGTCTCGTAGAAGGAGGCGATCGTGTTATCCAAATCGAAAAGCAGTATCTTTATTCCGTTTTCCTTTAATAGTTCGAAGGGTAATGAATAAGCGCTTTTGGCGCGGACATCAGGCTTTAGTGACATTTTATTTGTCGTCTCCGTCGTCTCCCATCAAATCGTCGAAAAGGGAGATCTGCTCGAAGTCGCTTTTGTTCGTCGCGTTCGTTTCGTCGCTTATAGCGGTTTCTTCTTCCTCTTTCTCGGCTACGCGAGGCGGATAGGAAGGCAATGAATCGTCGACGAGCAAGGAATCGCTTCTGGAGAAGCTCGTGATTCTCGTTTTTGCCGAGAATCCTTCCCCGCGTTTCGCGTATAGATCGATCGGCGTCGCATTGAAATCGTTCCATGTGACATCGACTCTCGATCCGTCTTGCGTGACGGCGTCGACGGCGAATGGTGTGTTTTTGTCGTCCGCTTTCAAAACGTCTATCAGTTTGTGCGGCTCTTTCTTAAAGGAATTGAATAAAGTCGTGGCTTTGTCCAAGCGGTGCCCAAGCGGAACGTTCTTCAAAATGAAGGTCCTCGCATCACCGCGATCCGTGAGCAAGAGAATCTTGGAATTCGGATTGGCGGATGGATCGTATGAAATGACCCCTGCCATCTCCTTGCCGTGGAATAATCCGGCTTTCAATCCTCCGCTCTTGGGGTTGGAGACTAAAACGTCGTTCTCGTTATAGAAAGATGCCGTTCCTTCTGAAGAAGCCACGAATAGGTTGCTGTCTCCGCTTGAGACGCAAGCATCGATGAGTTCGTCGCCTTTCGACAAACGTATGGCTCCGATGGCTTTAGAACGCCGTATCACGGGGAAGGAATCCAAACGGATTCTCTTTATGACCCCGTTTCTTGTTAGAAGTATCACATAGAGATCGTTACGGAAATGACGGACGGCGAAGCCTTTGATGAGCTTCTCGTCGCTATTAATCGCCACAAGCATGTTGACGTGATACCCTTCGTCGTTCCATTTGGCCTCTTTTATCTCATTGACTGGGATGAATAGGTAATTGCCTTTGGAAGTGAATAGCAAGGCGTAATCGGTTGTTTCGCATTCGCCTTCATACACGAAAGCGTCGCCGTTTTTGATGCCTGGCCTTGCGCCGTTTTGTCCGCCGGAGCCTTTCCAGCTCTTAAGGGAACTGCGCTTTATGTAGCCGTCTTTCGTGGCCACGAGGCGGCAGATCTCTTTGGCGATTAAATCGCGCTTATCTATCGTCGTCTCGACTTCCTCTTCTTTGACTTCCGTCTTTCTTTCGCCGCCATATTTCTTGGCTAATGCCTTTAAGTCGGTGACAATCAGATTCTCGCGCTTGTCTTGCTCGCTTAGTAACGCCGTCAGTTCTTTGATTTGCTCTTCGAGGCCCTTCTTTTCGTTCTCCAAAACCGTGATGTCGGTGTGGGATAGTTTGTATAGAGGCATCATCAAGATGGCTTCGGCTTGTTCCTCGGTGAAGGAATATTTCTCGATGAGGTTCTTTTTGGCGTCCGCCTTATCGAGACTCGAACGGATTGTCTTTACGACCTCGTCTAGTATCGATATGGCCTTGATTAAGCCGTTGACGATGCTAAGGCGAGCGTTGCATTTGGCGAAAAGGAAACGGCTTCTTCTTGTTATGACGTCTAACTGGTGCTGGATATAGCAATCGCAATAGGAAAGGAGGTCGAGCGTTTTTGGGCGATCGTCGACGATTGCCATCATATGAGCGCTGTAATTGGTTTTTAATTGGGTCTTCGCCATCAGATAATTGAGGATGGCTTCGGGTTTGGCATCGTCTTTGAGGTCGATGGCGATGCGAAGGCCGCTCTTATCCGTCTCGTCTCGGACTTCGTCGATTCCGGGAATTGTTTTGTCGTGGCGGATTTCGTCGATGCTTTTCACTAACGAGCTCTTATTCACTTGATAAGGTATCTCGGTGATTATTATTTGCTTCTCGCCCTTTGGCGAAATTACTATTTCGGCTTTAGAACTCACGACGACGCGTCCTCTGCCAGTCCGATAGATGTCTTTCAAGGCTTCCGATTGGTAGATTATGCCGCCGGTTGGGAAATCTGGCCCCGGGATTAAAGGAAGCAAATCATCGATTGTGCACTTTGGATGTTTGATGCGGTAAACGATTGCGGCCACCACTTCGTTAAGGTTATGAGGCGGAATCGAGGTGGAGATGCCGACGGCGATTCCTTCGCTCCCATTCACGAATAGATTCGGGAAACGGCTTGGCAAAACCGTCGGTTCGAGCTGAGAATCGTCGAAAGTCAATTCCATATCGACGGTGTCTTTGTCGATGTCGGCGACGAGTTCGTTTGCTAAAGCGCTTAATCTCGCTTCCGTATAACGCATGGCGGCTGGGCCGTCTCCATCGACTGAACCATTATTCCCCTGAAAATCGATTAAAGGGTAATGGAAAGCCCATGGCTGAGACATATGCACCAAAGCTTCGTAAATAGAAGAATCGCCGTGCGGGTGGTATTTACCCATGACGTCGCCGACGATGCGGGCGCATTTCTTGGTTGGCTTATCGATTGTGTAGCCCGTCTTCCACATATCGTAGATGATGCGGCGTTGGACCGGCTTCAAACCGTCGCGGGCGTCGGGAATCGCGCGATCTTGAATGACGTCTTTGGCGTAGACGGCGTATTTCTCGCCCATAAGCTCGTCGAGCGTGCCTTTGACGATGTTCTCTATTATCGTTTCTTCTTCGATTTTCTTTTTTGCCATGTTATTTACCAACTTTAGCTTCTTTCATGAAGTCGTCTTCGTCGTTGAAAGTGACGTTCTCTTTGATCCAATTCCAACGTAAGGAACTGTCTTTTCCCATTAATGTGCCGATTCTTTTCTCGACGATTAAAGGATCGTCTATCGCGACTCTCGTCAAGACACGCGTTTTCTTGTTCATCGTCGTTATCGCAAGCTGATCGGCGTTCATCTCGCCTAAACCTTTGTAACGAGTGATGCCATAGCCAGCACCGATTTTCTTTTTGGCCGACTCGACTTCCTCTTCGTTCCAGCAATATATCTTCTTTGCTGGGTCGCTATGTTTGTAAACGCTATAAAGAGGCGGTTGGGCGATGTAGATCATGCCGCGCTCAATAAGAGGCTTCATATAGTTATAGAAGAAAGTGAGCAACAGCGTTTGGATATGCGCGCCGTCGGTATCGGCATCGGTCATGATGATGATTTTCCCATAATGGCTTTCTTCTGGGTCGAAATCCTGGCCGACACCAGCTCCAATCGTTTGGATTAAGGTGCTGAATTCGAGGTTGTTGACGATTTTTTCCATCGAGACGCTGTCGGTATTCAAAGGCTTTCCACGTAATGGCAAAATCGCCTGATGGAGCCTATCGCGTCCGGTCTTGGCGCTGCCTCCGGCGGAATCGCCCTCAACGATGAATAATTCGTTGTTCTTGTAATCCTTCGATTGCGCGCTGGCCAATTTATCGCTGATGATGAGGTCGTTATTGGTTTTTTTCTTTACGCCTCTCGCCGCTTCCCTGGCTTTTCTCGCCGCTTCCCTGGCTTCCTTAGAGGCCATACATTTCTTGACTAAGTCGATAGCGAACGATTTGTGTTCACTTAGATAGTAGCTCAGGTTCTTGAAAACGATATCGCCGACGACCGGGCCGGCTTCTGGGGTTCCGAGCTTGCCCTTTGTTTGTCCTTCGTACTCGAGTTTGTCTTCTGGGACTTTGACGGACAAAATTGCCGTAAGCCCTTCTCTTATGTCGGTGCCGTCGATCGATTGGTTGGCGCGAATCACCTCATTGGTGACCGCCCATTCGTTGATGGCTTTGGTGAGAGAGCCTTTGAAGCCGCTTTCGTGCGTTCCGCCGTCCGCCGTTCTCACGTCGTTAGCGTAGGAGAAAATGTTTTCGTTATAGTCTTGAAGACACCATTGCATGGCGATTTCGACGCGTATCCCAGACGAAGAGGAGGAATCGCTGATATCGATGATTTCCCCTAAAGTCGTTTTGTTTTGCGTGATTGATTGGACGTATTCGTAGAGCCCGCGTTCGGTATAAAATTCATGCGAGTTGCCCGTCGCTTGGTCTTTCAATACGAAATGAACGCCCTTCAGCAAATAGCTTTTCTCTTCTAGACGATTATAGATAGTGTCCCAATTGAATTTAGTATTCGGGAAAATCTTCGGATCGGGTTTGAAGCGGATGCACGTTCCGTGCTTCGAGGTGGTCCCGATCACATGCAAAGGCGTTTCGAGCTCCCCGCCGTTATGGAAACGGATTTGATAAATCGAGCCTTGACGTGAAACCGTTACTTCGATCCATTCGCTTAAAGCGTTCGTGACCGTTGCGCCAACGCCATGAAGTCCGGCGGCCGTCTGATAGACTTTGCTATTGAACTTTCCGCCGCTATGGAGCGTTGTGAATATAAGTTGAACGGCTGGTATTTTGGCTTCGGGATGGATATCGACCGGTATGCCGCGTCCTTCGTCTTCGACTTGCACGGATCCGTCTTTCATCAGTGTGACGGTTATTTTCTTGCCGAAGCCGTTAACAGCTTCGTCGACGGCGTTATCGACGATTTCCCATACAAGATGGTGCAAACCGGTCAAATTCGTGGAGCCGATGTACATTCCTGGGCGCTTTCTGACGCCTTCCATCTCCGAAAGAATCTCTATTTGGCTGGCCGAGTATTTTTTTTCTTCAGTTAACAATTCATCCATAGATGATATAAAATCACTTCCGTGCTCGATTATATCAAAACGAAAACTAAAAATGTAGCGCCACAACGCACTTCTTTAACATTTTTTTGGAGAAAACCATGAATGAACTTTTAATGAACGTCTTTTTTGCTTTGGCCGTTGCTGTTTTCGCTTTTTTGATCGGCGCATTTCCGACTGCGGTTGTGCTTGGGAAGGTTTTCTATCACAAGAATCCGATCGAATACGGATCGCATAATTCGGGAGGCACCAATGCCGGGCGGGTTCTTGGAAAGAAAGCCGGCATCATCGTGATCGTCGTCGATATCACGAAGACGGTTTTGGTGTTTTGGTCCGTTTTCTCGATAATTGCTTTCAGTGGCATAAAAGGAAAATTCATTTTGTGGTTGGATGGATCGCTTTATACGTGGATGACGTTGCCGTTTGTGGCGCTCGGTCACTGCTATTCGCCGTATTTGCGATTCAAAGGAGGCAAAGCCGTAGCGTCCTTATATGGGGCGATCGGCGGCACGAGTTGGGTCATGTTCCCTCTTTGCTTCATCGTCTTCCCCATCGTTTTCAAGGCATGCAAGAAAGTCATGAGTAAAGCGTCCATCTTCACTGGCGGCATTCTCGTTTTGATCGAATGGGCGATCGCGATCAAACTGATGCTACTAGGAGATTCGTTTGATGGAGGGTTTCTTACATGGACTTTTGGAATGGTTACGGGATTGTCGCTAGGCTGGGAGTCCGCCGTTTGCATATCCATAACGTATTTCCTTATGGTCGCCAGGCATGCCGATAACATTAGACGAATCCATGCTGGCAAAGAAAAACCATTAGAGTGGAAAAGTAAATAATTAGTAGTTATTTAGTATAGTATAGCCGAGTGTGGATAAAATCAATCACCACGAAAAATAGATTGAAAATGAAGATTTTATCGATGTTTTAGATTGACGATTTTTTTGTTGTGATCAATTTTTGCGCTTTGTTGAAGCTAAAGACGTTGGCGCCATTTTTGCGTTACTCCACCGCTCTTCGATTCGTTTTATATATCGCGAGACGGCACTAAAAAAGCGGTCCGGAATCGGGCCGCTTGGTTGAATGGATGAATCGCTTAATCCGCTTGCTTCATTTTGCTCATGACGGCTCTGATTTGAGCTTCGCTGGGTTTTCTTCCCATTTGCATGAACATCGCTCTGATCGCCGCTTCGCTTATAGGAGGATGCTTTTGCATTTCCCTCTTTATGAGCGCTCGCGCTCCGAAGAAGCCGATGGCTCCTCCTCCTATTAAGGCAAGCACGATATAAAGGACGAGCTGCCAAATCTCAATATGCATCGATTAAGCCCTTTTGTCGTATTTTCCAGTCGTGGTGTCGACCATGACTTTCTCGCCTTTTTCGATGAAGAGAGGGATGCGGATCTTCAAGCCAGTTTCGAGGATGGCGTCTTTGCTGCCGCCGTTGGTGACGGTGTCGCCACGCACGCCAGGCTCGCAGTCGACGACTTCCAACGCGACTTTGCTTGGGAGTTCGATGCCGAGGACTTCTTCGTCATAGCAGGCGATTGTGACGTCCCCGTTTGGCGCCAAATATGGGATTTGGCTTTCGAGGCCTTTCTTTGGAAGTTCGATTTGCTCGTAGGTTTTAGGATCCATGAACACGAGCGTTTCGCCACCGTCATAGAGGTATTGCATGGCTTTCTTAGTGATGGACACTTGGGTGACGTCATAGCCGCTGTTACGGCTTAATTCGGTGATGGCGCCGCTACGGACGTTTCTCACTTTGACTTTGGCGACCATTTTTCTCATGGCCGTTTTGTTTAGGAGGATATCGATGACTTGGTAAAGGGTCTTCTCATCCTCGAAGTAATTTCCTGGGCGTAATTCTGTAACGTTCATTTTTATCTCCTTTATGAAATACGGCTGTATGATATTACAAAACTCATTGCTATTCCACGATTTTCGGTGTCTATATCGGAGCTATTCAATATAATCCGGCTAAATAAGGGTTATATTTTCGCTCAATTTCCATTTTCGTCGTTTTGCCATGTCCTGGATAGACTTTGACGTCATCGGGAAGCTTCGACAGTTTCCTTAGAGAGTCGGCCATTTTTCTTTCGCTTCCGCCTGGCAAATCGCTTCTCCCGACGCCGAGATGGAACAAAGTGTCGCCGCTAAAAAGGGCTTTTTCTTCTTTCAAATAGATGCATATGCTGCCCTTTGTGTGAAATGGAGTCTCTATTATTTCGGCGTTGAATCCGATGTCTTCGAAGGAAATCCGTTCATTGTCGACGAGCGGATGGATGCTTGGCGAGTCGTAGACGAATGGCTCCAATCCGAAATCGCGCGACAGGTTGTATTTTGGCTCGTTTAGGTATTGAAGCTCGTTTTGGCCGATGTAAATCGGCGTTTCATGATTCAATGAAGATAACCCGGCGATGTGATCGATGTGCCCGTGCGTCAAAAAGACGGCCCGTAGGCGGCCGTTATGGTGTTTCGATAGGTAATTCGTCAATGCGTTTCCCTCGTTGCTTCCGGGGTCGATTACGATCGCATCTTCCGATTCGTTCCCTATCACGTATATGTTCGACGAATATTCGGGCGGATAATGGAGTTCGACTATTCTTAAAGCCATAAATAAAAAAATAAGGCCGAAGCCTTATTATTTGCATTCTTTATGAAGCGTTTCTTTTCTGCAGCGTTTGCAATACTTCATAGTCTCCATCTTGTTAGGATGGGTCTTTTTGTTGCGGGTGGTAATGTAGTTGTGTTCCTTGCACTCGGTGCAGGCTAGGATTACTTGATCGCGTTTGCTATTGGCCATAAAAATTCACTCTTCTTTCTTTTTTGCGAGTGTAAGTCTAGCATAAGAGAAAATATTTATCTAGAAGAAAAACGCCTGATATTCCTTTTTGTTTGGTTTGATCCGCCAAAATTCGATGAGAACTGGCTTTTTTTGGGATACTTCGATTGATTGAAAGGCGTTTTTTCGTTCGAAAACCGCTATATCGGCGATAAGTGCCTTTGAACGAATTCTCTTTTCGCCATAGAATATGGCCGTGAATAAAAGAGAGAAAACCAGGCGAATAGCTATCGGCAACGTGACCATCGGCGGGCAAAACGAAGTCCTCGTTCAGTCGATGTGCAACATTAAAACCTCGCAGGTCGAAGAAGTCGCTCGCCAGATAAACGAGTGCGCTTCCTTTGGTGCGAAGATCATGCGCGTGTCGGTCTTGGATTTTGACGATGCGGCAGCGATATCCGAGATAAAGAAGAGAACTGACGTCCCCTTGGTCGCCGACATCCATATTGATTACCGTTTGGCGATAGCCGCGCTCGAAAGCGGCGCCGACGCGATTCGCATAAACCCCGGCAACATCGGAGAGGAATGGAAGATCAAAGAAATCGTCGATCTGGCGAAGAAGAAAAAGACCCCCATCCGCGTCGGAGTCAATGGCGGCTCGCTCGATAAGGATATTCAAAACGAAAACGCATTCGCTCATAAAGCGTTGGGCGAAATGCTTTTCGAAAGTGCGAAAAAACACGTCTCCATCTTGGAAAAATACGATTTTCACGACATTGTCATCTCGCTAAAAGGCAGCAATGCTCTGGAGACGATATCGGCATATCGCCTCGCTTCCGATTACTTCGAATATCCGTTACATGTCGGCGTTACCGAAGCTGGCCCAAAGGATGTGTCACTATTAAGGAGTGCGGCCGCTTTATCGCCGATTTTGCTAGATGGCATCGGTGATACGATTAGAATTTCGCTTTCGGAAGACCCTTTGGAAGAAGTTAAAGCGGCTAATCGCCTTCTTCACGATCTGGGGCTCAAGAAAGAATGGCCGACGTTTATCTCTTGCCCAACGTGCGGAAGGACGCAAGTCAACTTGCTTCCGCTTGCGAAAAAGGTAATGGAATACCTCGAAAAGAAGAAAATATGCAAAACCGTGGCCATCATGGGCTGCGTGGTCAACGGCCCAGGTGAAGCCAAAAGCGCCGATATCGGTTTGGCGGGTGGCAATGGCCTATGGGTCCTTTTCAAAAAAGGGAAAGCGGTAAGGACGATAAAAGACGAATCGGCATATGACGAATTGATCGCCGAAATCGAAAAATTATAGATTACTTGCGATTGCTCTTCGCAAGTTCGCGCCGTATGGCTTTCTTTATCGCTTTCTTGCGATACTTCTTTTTGACTTTCTCAATGGCGAATTGCTGTTTTTTCTTATACATCGGCTCAATATGCTTAGGACGGGTGAGGGCTTTGGCGATTTTTATCTCCTTTATCTCCTCCTCAGGAAGTTCCTTCTTCTTCTTTAACTTCGTCTTCGGGAGGAGGCCGACCGGATCCGTCTTCAATCCGTCTTTGCTTAATGTCAGGAATTCGAAAACGACGCCATCGTCGATTAACTTCTGCGGCGAAGATGCCGTGTCGTTATTGTAGAAAACCCAGGAATCACCGCTTTTTCCGAAACGCCCGGTTCTGCCAGCCCTATGGTGATAGAACTCCAAATCGCTTGGCAAGTCGACGGATATGACATCGGTAACGTCTGGTATGTCGATGCCTCGCGAAAGCAAATCGCTTGCGACGATTATCGAATGTTTGTTCGCTTTTATCTCCCTGAGGGCCTTTTTTCTGCTTCTATCATCGAGGGAACCGCTGTAATAGACAGCCTCGATTCCGTTTTCTTTTAGCGTTTTGTGTATCTCCCCGACTTTTTCGACGGTCGAAGCGAAGACGATGGCGAGATATGGCCGTCTTATTTCCAAGAATTTTACCAACGCCGATCCAATCCCTATGTGTTTTATGTCGATTAAGTGATGCTTCACGGTGCTCGACGTTTCGGTTTTGTCGCTTTCGAACTCGAAGTCGGTACCGACGAACTTCAGTAATTCATCCTTCAAATTTTGCTTCAAAGTCGCGCTGAAGAC
The DNA here is from genome assembly GCA_963616935.1 of bacterium. GTDB lineage: Bacteria > Bacillota_I > Bacilli_A > RFN20 > CAG-826 > UBA4951. The sequence continues at coordinate 52,743 of CAVEMS010000006.1, forward strand.
CATCGTCTGCGGCTCGTTTAAGGCGCTTGCGATTGATTCGATATCTTCGAAGAACCCTAAATCCAATAGCATATCAGCCTCATCGAGGATGAAATGCTTGACGTTTCGAACGCTATAAAGCTGGCGCGTTATTATCACGTCTTTTAGACGCCCTGGCGTGCCGATTATGATCTGCGGAGGCTTTTTGCTCCCCTCGGCGTTGTCGCTCACGTCGCTTTCGCTTGTGAATAGGCGCACTCTTAGCGTGGGATAGAAACGCTCGAATTGGCGGGCGAATTCGTATATTTGTCTGGCTAGTTCCCTGGTTGGCGCGATTATAAGTGCTTGAGGGCGTGGCAGATTCTTGTCGATTTTTTCGATCGTCGGTATCAAAAAAGCGTGCGTTTTGCCGCTTCCCGTCTCGCTTTGGGCAAGCAAAGACTTCCCTCTTAGGGCTTTCGGTATGACTGCGCTCTGAACGGGAGAAGGATTGACGTAGCCCATCTTCTTAAGGGCATTCACCATATCCTCTGATAAATTGAATTCCTTGAAACTCATGCTTCCCCTCCTATTTTCGCTCTACTTTTCTTTGGATGCGGTTCATAATCTAATCATGGATGTAACGCTTATTGAACCGTATGGATTCTGCGGCGGCGTCAGAAACGCCATTGAGATAGCTCATCGCGCTAGAAATGAGCACCCCACCGCAACAATATATCTTATCGGAGCCCTCGTTCATAACGAAAACGTTATTTCTTGGCTCAAAAATGATGGTTTTCGCTTTATAGTCGGAAACGATATGGAAATTATGACGCAATTAAAAGAGCTTGAAGAAGGCAGCGTAATCTGTTTCTCGGCCCATGGACACCCAAGGAAATATGACGACATAGCGAAGGAAAGGCGAATGACGATTTACGACGCCACATGCCCTTTCGTCAAAAGAAACGAGGTCGGCATCGCCAAAGCGCTCGATGGCGCAAAAAAGGTTTTTTACATCGGGAAACGAAATCATGCGGAAGCCGTTTCGGCGCTCTCGATAGACGAAAAGAACGTGATTTTAGTCGATGACAATACGGATTTGTCGGAATATCGAGATGATGACGTCATAGTCTTCTCTCAAACTACGATGTCCGACGGAGAAATCGATAGAATCTCCGAGAGGATCGATGAGAACGTCAAAAAAGTACGTTATGAAGCCAAGAGATGTTTCGATGCGTCGGAGAGGCAAAATGCGATGAGGTCTTTTGTTGGTAACGACATCGATTTGGTCGTCGTATTGGGAAGCGAAAGCAGCAATAACAGCAAAGAGCTCTACGCTTTAGCGAAAAGGACGTATCCGTCCGCAAAGGCGTATCTACGCTTATCGGTCCACGAATTGCCGATTGACGAATTAAAAGGCTGCAAACACGCTTTGCTAGGAAGCGGAGCATCGACTCAAAGTGAGTCCATCGAGGAAGCGAAAAGCTATTTGGAATCCCTCAATACTATTTGAGGTACGATTTCGTGCTTATAACCGCCGACAACTAATGATTGGTCAATTTTTAGTAGTATATTAGTCATTTGTTTTATGAAAATACCTTCCACTTCATGCGGTATATCAAGATAATTGTAATTAGATAAGATTATTTCTCGTCTTGCATGATGTGGGCAATCGCCGGAAATGAAGATGTCATAGCCTTCCGTTTGGGCAATGGCATAGCTTCGCCATCCACCTCCGCCTATTATCGCCGCCGTCTTTATGGTCTTATTGCCTTTGTCTATAAGAAGGCCATGCGGCACGTCCAGTTTGTCGAGGACGTATTTCGCAAATTCTTTTGTGCTCATCGGCGATGGGAGTTTTCCTCCCCTGGCCATATTGTCACCTTCAAGCCTTTTGATTTCGCTTAAGCCAAGTTCCCTCGCCAAGGCGTCGTTCATCCCTTCTTCCCCTCGATCGAAATTCGTATGGTAGCTTGCTAAAGGGATATTGTTTTTGAGTAGAAAATCATAACATTCTCGCCTTTCTTCGCTTCTTTCCATGATTTCCTTTGGCTTTCCGAAAAAGAACGGATGATGCGTTATGATGAGGTCTGGCTTGAACGCTAGCACGTCTTCAAAGAGCGTTTTGTCGAAATCCAATGCGAGGTATATCCTATTCGTCTCTTCTTTGTAGCGTCCGGCCATAAGTCCGCCATAATCGTATGAATCTCTGATTTTTTGCGGATAGAATTTGGCCAATTTTCGTAACAATGAAGCCGTTTTCATTTTAGTAATTCCTCCATTTCTCGTCTTTCGCGTTCTAATTCTTTTCGTCGCTCATTCTTTTCGTCGATGTTTTCTATCGAAACGGATATGGCGTTTATTTGCTTTCTTAGATATTTTTTCCACTCTTCCGGTTTTCTTTTTATGCTTAGCGGACCGTATTTGATCTCCAATTCGTCATAAGATGAGTTAACATCGCTTCTTTCCCACTTCATGACGTCATAATATTTCTCGTCGTCTGAGATGAATTCGCTCGCCGTCAATGAAAAGCCGTTTTCGCTTAGGTATTTAGTCAATTTCGGGCGGTCGTTATGGGCATCGACTATTATCGTCTCAACGTTTTGGATTTTGTTTTTCCCTTTTTCCAAAATGTCGATTATCAGATTTCCGCCCATTCCAGCCAATATTATCGTGTCGACGTTCGGCGGAAGCTCATCCAAGCCGTTTGACAAAGAGGCCACGATAGGGAAACTCGAATCATCGATCGCCTTTTTCATTCGGTTGTACGGCCCTTTTTTGTTTTCGACCGCAAAAGCGTACCCGATTCTCTTCGTTTTGAATAGATGAATCGGCAAAGAGCAATGATCGCTTCCTATATCGGCTATATCGGCGCCGTCGTCCACCATATTGGCGATGGTTAGGAGCCTTTTCGACAGTTTTTTCATCCTTCGATCCTTTTTCGCATTTTAATGAGTGCCCTTTCGCGAATTTGCCGCACCCTTTCTCTGGTTATCCCAAAAGAATCGCCTATTTCTTGGAGACTTTCCGGTTCGCGCCCGTTCAATCCGTAATTTCTCGATATTATCTCTTTTTCCTTCGGTGTCAGTATGCTCATGGCGCTCAAGGCGATTTGCTCATCTTCTTCTTTGGAGATGTTCTTCTTTTCGCTTTCCGTATCGGGATCGGCGATGATTGAGGAGAAGGCGTCTCCGTCTTCCCCAATCGGGGCATCCATCGAGACGGCGCCTAGCGGCAAGGAAAGACATTCGTCGACTTGCTCGACGGTAAGGCCCGCTTTTTCGGCTATTTCATTTAATTTTGGTTCCTTACCCGTAGTTTGCCTTAGTTCGTCTCTTGCGTCTCGCGCTTTTTTGCTATTGAGAAGAAGTTTCGACGGAATCTTGATTATTCTCGAATCACCGTTCAAAAATTGCAATATCGCTTGCCGAATCCACCAATAGGCGTATGTCGAGAAACGATAGCCTTTGTCCGGATCGAATCTTTCCACCGCTTTTTCTAAACCGAGGTTTCCTTCTTGTATCAAGTCGATCAAAGGAATCGAACTCGAATAGTTCCAGTAATGTTTAGCGACGGCGACGACCAAACGGAGATTGGCTAGAATCATGTCGTTTTTGGCGTTTATCGCTTCTTCGAGTTCCTTTTGAATCGAATCTGCCTTTTGGGTGTCTCTCTTGCTTTTTGCCTCTTCTAATGCATTTTGTAGTTCTTTTATCTTTTTGACTTTTTTCGCCAGCGCGAATGTCTCGTCGTCGCTAAGCCGTCTGTATTGGCCCATTTGACTATAGTAAAATCTCAATCCGTCATTCGATGGAATGGCGGAATTTGGAACTGTTTCGGACGAATCGTTCGCTTCTAAGCCATTTTTCGCTAGCGCAGAAAAGACCTTTTCCGTCTCCTCTTCGCTTAAATCGTATTTTCCGAGAATCTCCAAAACGTCTTCCTCGGACAAAGAGCCGTTCTCTTTCTTGAGAGCGGCCATTTGCTCGATTATCGTCGACGTTTCTTCTTTCGGAGAGTTCATTTATCTGTCCTTATTGTGTGTTTCGGGCCCATTAAAATAGATGTTGTCGCGATAATCGCCGAGTTTTTTAGCCCTCGTTGGATGGCGGAGTTTGCGGATTGCCTTGGCTTCGATTTGACGGATGCGCTCTCTGGTGACCCCGAATTCGCGTCCGACTTCTTCCAAGGTTCTTGGGCGGTTGTCATCTAAACCATATCTTAGACGCAATACCCTTTCTTCGCGGTCGGTAAGATCTCGCATGATGTCGTATAATTCGTCTTTCAACAACGATTTCGTCGTGAATTCCTCCGGCGATTGGGCGTCTTTGTCTTCGATGAAATCTCCAAGATGCGAATCGTCTTCTTCGCCGATTGGAGTTTCCAAAGATACAGGCTCAAGGGCGATTCTTTGGATTTCGCGGATTCTTTCCGGCGACAATGCGCCGTCCATTTCTTGACTGATTTCCTCAGCCGTCGGATCGCGTCCGAGTTTTTGGACCAAGGAACGCTGGATTCTGGTCATTTTGTTTATCGTCTCGACCATATGAACTGGGATACGGATGGTTCTTGCTTGGTCAGCGATGGCCCTTGTTATGGCTTGGCGTATCCACCAAGTCGCATAAGTCGAGAATTTGAATCCTTTGGTGTAGTCGAATTTTTCGACCGCTTTGATGAGACCCATGTTCCCTTCTTGGATCAAATCGAGAAAATGCATGCCCCTTCCGACATAGTGCTTCGCTATGGCGATTACCAAACGGAGGTTGGCGGTGATCAATTTGTTTTTGGCGTCATCCCCATCGGCGATCGTGTATTTTACATTTCTGATTTCCTGTTCGTCGCCTTTTTTTTCGATTTCCGGTAATTCTTGTCTCGCTTTTTCTCCGGCCGCGATGCGTTTGGCGAGCTCTGGTTCTTCGTTCGGTTTTAAGAGATTTACCTTTCCGATTTCCTTCAAATACATTTTGACGGAGTCGTTGACCTTTACTTCGCCGGATTGTATTTTCGAGAATTCGTCGATCTCGTCTAGCTCTTCTTTCTCGCTATCGTCGATGTCGTCGTCTAAATCGTCGTCTTCTCCGCCTTTAAGCAAATCGGCTTCGGTCGGTCCATCGGCATCCATCGAGGCTTCTTCCTCATCGGATTCGATTTTGATGTTGTTTTCTTGGAAGAAAGCGATGACGCCATTTAGGTCGTCGTCGGATAGGTCGAGTTTTTGGACGGCGTCCATGATCTCTTCCTGGGACAATGAGTTTTCGTGGTCTTTGGCTTTCTTCAAAAGTTCCTTTTTGATTTTGTCTAAGCTTTTGAAGAGGCCGATTTCCTCCTCTTCTTCCTCTACCTCATCGACTATGGCTTCTTCTTCCACTTCGATGACTTCGATTTTCTCTTCGGCTTTTTTCGGACTTGTTTTTTTCTTCGTTGGCATGGGGCTATTTCCTTTCTTTTATTTCTTTTTCGACTGGCGGAGCCGCGATTTATGGCGTTTCGCGTATTCGGTGAGGGCCATGGCTTGGGCCGACACGTCTTTCCCCGTCAGATTCTTCTTTAGTTGGGCTTCGTCGGATATCTTGGCTTTTTCCTCGCTTATCGCCAAAGCGCACGCTTTAAGCTGATCGAGGCTGAAATCCGGGTGGTAATTGTCGTTTGACACTTCGTTTATGGTCGATATAAGCGAATCGCGATCTTCCTCTTCATCGTTGCTTTCTATATCGCCCATTAGGAGCGGCAGCGATATTTCGTTGTCGCCTCTGTTTTTGATGTAATCGACGATGTAATTGGCTATTTCGTTATAGCTGTCGGTCGAGAAGTTATCGATGTTCTCTAAGAAGAAACGCACCGCCTCGGGATGGGAGAGCATGTAATATAGCGTTTCCCTTTCCGCTTTGAAGAGCCTTTTGCGGAAGACGTCTTTGGGACGCCACGAATCGGTTTCCACTTCTTGCGCGTAATCGATTTCCTCTTCCGTCTTCTCTCCCGGCGACGCTTTGTTTATCTCGGAGCGTATCGCCTCTTTTTCGTATCCGGTCGCTTTCGATAGCTTGACTATCGTGTTCTCCCGTTCTAATCCTGGAGGGATGTTGCGAAGCTGCGGTATGAAATAGTGCATTACCTTGGCTTTTTCCTCTGGCGTCGAGAGGTGTTTAACGTTGGTGTAGTAATTGATTTGGAAGGTGAATGGGTCGACGAGGTTATTCATCATGGAGACAAGCTTCGCCGCTCCCTCATCTCGATAGATATCGTCTGGATCTCGAAGGTCTTCTGGATTGCTCACCAATCGGAAGGACAATCCCGATTTGTTTAATTGTGAGATGATCTTCATCATTCCCTCTTGCCCTGGCGCATCGCCGTCTAGGGATACTCGAACTTCGGCGTTTAATTGCCTTAGCAAGGCTATCTGATCGGCCGTTAGGCTCGTTCCCATCAAGGCGATCGCGCTTTCGAGGCCGGCACGGCCTAAGGCCATGACATCCATGAATCCTTCTAAGAGATAGACGTACCCTTCGTGTCTGGCGATTTGCTTGACATTATGGTAGTTATAGAGCAATCGGCCTTTTTTGAAGATTGGCGTTTCAGGTGAATTGATGTATTTCGGAGTGTCGCCATCGCCTAGCCTTCTGGCACTATAACCGACGATTTGACCATAATGGTTCTTTAATGGGAACATCAATCGGCCGGCGTTGTTATCGGACATCCCCTCGTTTCTGGCGATGCATATCCCGATATCCTCTATCGTTTTGACCGAATGACGCTTGGCTTTGAGGTATTCGATCGTTTTAGCACCGTCTTCGGGGCTATATCCGATCCCATATTTTTCGATGTCTTTTTGGGTTATCCCTCTTTCTTTGAGATAGTTTCTGGCTTTTTCGCCTTCGTTTGTCGTAAGGCCGTATTCGTAGATTTTCTGCAAGTCGTTTATGCAAGCGTAGCAAGCCGATGTTCTGGCGTCGATTTTCGGGGTGAAGGAATTCTCCTTTAACCTCGCATCGTTTATTCCCATGATGTCGGCCACTTTTTTCAAGGCTTGCAAAAACGATATGTGTTCATACTTTTCGACGAATGATATGGCGTTTCCGCTTGCTCCGCAGGAAAAGCATTTGAAAACCTGCTTCTCTTGCGAAATGCTCATCGATGGATGGTGGTCATCGTGAAAAGGGCAGACCGACACGTAATTGCGCCCTTTCTTGATTACTGGAATGTAAGAAGAAATGACGTGAACGATATCGGTTTGCGACAATATGGAATCGACTAATGAGCGTAGATCCTGCACTTGTTACCTCTTCTTAATAGAAACACTTGACTCGAAAATATTCGACGAGATCGGCGATTGGCAAGCGAATTTGCTTCATGCTGTCGCGCTCTCTGATGGTGACGCTTTGGTCATTGAGGGTGTCGAAGTCGATGGTCACGCAATATGGCGTCCCGATTTCGTCTTGTCTGCGATACCTCTTTCCGATCGATCCGGTAACGTCATAGACGGTCATGAAGTGCGGATTCAAGGTTTTAAGCACTTCCATCGCTTTCTCTTCTAGCTTCTTGCTAAGTGGCAAGACGGCGACTTTATAAGGCGCCAAGGCGGGCAACAAATGCATCACAACGCGTGTGTCCCCGCCTTCTAACGTCTCTTCGTCATAGGCATCGACCATCGTCATTAGCATCAAGCGGTCAAGACCCATCGATGGCTCGATAACGTATGGAAGGTATTTTTCGTTCGTGTCTGGATCGAAATACGTCAGATCCTGCTTGCTATATTCTTGGTGACGCTTCAAATCGTAATCGGTGCGATCGGCGACGCCGAGTATTTCGCCCCATCCGATCGAAGGGAAATCGTATTCGACATCAGTCGTAGCCTTTGAATAGAAGGCCAATTCCGCCTGCTCGTGGTCACGGAAACGGAGGTTTTCCGCCTTCGGTCCCAACGATTCGACGAATTTAAGGCATTGATCTTTCCAATAGGCGAACCAATCCAAATCGGTCCCCGGCTTGCAGAAGAATTCCATTTCCATTTGTTCGAATTCCCTGGTTCGGAAAATGAAGTTCCCAGGAGTTATTTCATTGCGGAAGCTCTTGCCGGCGTTGCAGATGCCGAACGGAAGTTTCTTCCTTGAGCTTCTTTGGATGTTTTTGAAATTCGTGAAAACGCCTTGAGCGGTTTCCGGACGGAGATACACCAAGGAGCTTCCATCTTCTGTGACGCCGATATGCGTCTTGAACATCATATTGAACTTTCTGATCGGCGTGAAATCGCTTTTCCCGCATTCTGGGCAAACCATTTTGTGTGACGCCATGAAAGAGTCCATGTCTTCGAATGTCATGCCGTCGGTATCGACTTCTGGGTATTGCGATTTGATGAGTTCGTCTGCGCGATGCCTGGCTTTGCAGGCTTTGCAGTCGACCATCGGATCGTTGAAGGTGCTCACGTGCCCCGTCGCTTCCCAAACGTGCGGATTCATCAAGATCGCCGCATCCAAGCCGACGTTCATCGGTGATTCTTGCACGAATCTCTTCCACCAGCAGTTCTTTATGTTCTTTTTTAGTTCGGCTCCGAGAGGACCGTAGTCCCAAGTATTCGAGAGACCGCCATAGATGGCCGATCCAGGGAACACGTAGCCGGTCGAAGTCAAATGAGTCGTGATTTTTTCGAAACTAAATTTTGATGCCATACATTACCTCGCGCAAACGAAAACATTGTAAAGTAGAAAAACCATATGTCAACCCACTATAAGTGAACTCAAAATACCGATAGCAGCTGCATCGAAGTGATTTTTGTGCCAAGCCATTCATCGACGTTGCCTGCCCATTCGCGCAAAAGCCTTATGCTTGTGTTTTTCTCGAATGAGATGTCGCCGACTTTCTCTAAAGGCACCAAAAACGAATAACGAACGACCTTGAGTGTATATGCATCTCGCTTTTCGCTTTCCGAGATCAGATCCTCCTCGCACACGAAACCGCCGTCTTTATACGACAATCCCTGTATTTTTCTTTTGCTACCGCAGCGAACGCATTCGCAGACGTTCAGCCCATATCCATTCTTTTTTAGTAGATATGCGAAATATAGAAGGGTGGCGCTTAATGGGTCGAACCCCTTTTGCATCTCTTTGAGTGTCTTCGATAGGAAGGAATAGGTTTCGCCTGTTTTCTCCTCATCGGAGGTCATCTTCTTTGAGAGTTCGGCGATGATGCTTAACGCCGCCGCTTTCTCGAGATCGTCGCCACTATCAATTGCGTTTAGTATCTTCCCTTCTTGTAGACTAAGTCCGCCATTTGGCCCAACGAAAAGGGAAAAATCGCTTTTCGCCAATAAAGAAACGGAAGAAGCGTTCTTGCTTTTCGGTTTTTTGACGCCTCTTGCCAAAAAGGATAGCCGCCCCTCTTTGCTTAGGATATCGACCATCACATCGCTATCTTTGTAATCGGAACGCTTTATGACGATTCCTTCGACTCTTTTAGTCTCTCTCCTTATTGCCATAACCGAATTTCGCCAATTTTCTCGGATCGTTTCGCCAGTTGTGCAGAACCTCGACTTCGCAATATAGGCTCACGCTCTTTTTCCATAGCTTCTCTAGTTGCGTTCGGCTTCGCATCGATATTTTCTTTATCATGTCTCCGCCCTTGCCGATGAGGACTGCTTTTTGGCCGTCTTTCGAGCAGAAGATCCTGGCTTCTATTCGACATTCTTTGTTATTTTCCTTGAACGACTCAATCAAAACGGCGCAATCGTGCGGTATCTCCTCTTTTATGAAATGGAGCAAACTTTCTCTTATGACTTCTTTGGCCATGAACGAATGGTCTTTATCGGTCAAGATGTCTTCAGGATAATATGGCGGATTCTCCGGCAATGCCTCTCTAATTTTGTCTTTTATGTCTTTCAAACCGTAGTTTTTTAAGGCGCTTATCTCGATTTGCGTGTATTCTGAGGCCGTTTCCGCGAAGTGTTTCTTCGTCTCTTCCATCTTTGGCGCTGTTGTTTTGTCAATTTTGTTGAGCAGCAAAAATTTCGGTTTGTCGGTCTTTATGCTTTTTAAGAAAGCGTCGTCCTTCGAATAATCCTCGAGCGACGAATCGACCAAATAGCAAAGGGCGTCGATTTCGCTGATCGAACGTCTTGCGCTATGATACATCGCCTTGTATAAGGCTTCGTCGCCTTCGAATAGGCCCGGAGTGTCTACGTAGACTATTTGCAAATCCTTTTCGTTATAGATTCCGATGATATCATCGCGCGTCGTTTGGGAACGCGGCGATACAATCGACACTTTTTTGCTCAATAATGCGTTTAGTAAAGTGCTTTTGCCGGAATTTGGGCAACCTAAAAGCGCTACGAAACCGGATTTCATCATAATTCTTCTCCATTGAATGCGAACGGCAAGAGTTCTTCGATCGTCGTCGAGCGGATATCGCCTTTTGCGTTGGCCAAGAGTATTGTGCCGTTTTCCGGGAATAGCTCGCTTATGACTTGACGGCACATGCCGCAAGGCGAGGCGATGGAATCGGTGTCAGTGATGATGGCGAGCGCGACGAAATCGTCTTTCGTCTTTCCTTCCATCATCGCATGGTAAATGGCGTTTCTTTCGGCGCAAATGCCGCAAGGATAGGAGCTGTTTTCGATGTTCGCGCCCAAGAATACGGTATCATCGTCGCATAATATCGCCGCTCCGACTGGGAAATTCGAGTATGGCGAATAGGATAGCGACATCGCTTCCTTGGCTTTTTCCACTAACTCTCTTTCACTGATTGGCATTTTTCTTGCCCTCCTCCAGTATCTTCTCTTGTAACGCAAACATGACTTTCTCATCTTCCTCCGTCTGATGGTCATAGCCCAATAAATGCAAAAGGCCATGGACGAAGAGGAACGATAATTCCCTTGCCAAAGTATTTCCGATGGCTTCGGCTTGCCGCTTCGCTTGTGGCAGACAAATGAGTATTTCGCCGAGCATTCTAAGCGTTTCGTCGTCTTTGATCTGGTCCTTTGGATCGATGTCGTCATTAAAGGCGAAGCTTATCACATCCGTTATCCTATCGATTGAACGATAATCGCGGTTGATTTCCTGTATCGTCTTATCGTCCACCAAGGAAACGTCAATTTCGTAATTCGTTTTGACGCCAAGAATCGCAAAGGCGGTTTTCGCCAGATTCGAGTAATTGCCTTCCAAGGCGTCGTATTCGCTTTCAAAAGGATTTTCGAAAAGTAATTCCATGCGAATACTCTAGCATAAAGCGCATTATTCTAGTAGTTTTTCGTGATATCGTCGGCTTCTCTTTTCGCGAAATGGCACGAGAAATACGAAAGTTCTCTTTTGTATCCGTCGCTTTCCTCAAGCATCGCATAGACTGGGCTAATGGCCTCGCGAATCGCGAGCAACGCGAAGAATTCGAGCAAAAAATAATTCAATTCGACTCTTTTCTCCATGAATACCGGGATTAAAGCGAGAATAAGAGTCAGCGCAAGCGACAGGATTTTCCTATATTCTAGCGCCTTGGCGAATAGATACGTTTTGTCGAAAAGAGACGCCATGACTTCTTTGGATCCGCATGTTGATCCACTTACGAAATTCTCTTCTGTTTTGGCGAGTTCCGTTCCTTTCTTTTGGAACTTCGGCCCCAAAAATACGCTTGATATGAGTCCGCTTCCGATCAAAAGGGCACCGGATAACAGAAAAGAAGGAGAATCGAATCCGAATAATAGCAAAACGCTTACGAGCGAAAGAGGACCTTCGAGCCACCATTTTAAACGTGAGAACGCCAGCCTCTTGAAAGCATTATAGTGCAGATAATTGTCTCTTATCGTTTCTTTTTCGCATCGGATGATGACAATCGAATCGGCGTGCCTTTTATCGAATCTTTTCATTTCGGCCATGAAGAAAAAACGTTCCAAAACGAAACCGATCGCAAAGGTCGCAAGCATGCTTATCGTAAATAACGGCGAATAATCCTCTTTCATGAAGAAAAATGCCGCCAAAAGGGATATAAGCGAAGCCAAAAAGGCCAATGAAACGCTTATTATTCCGGCGAAGGTGAACAATTTCGGCTTTTTATATCCGCATTCCTTCTTGTGCAACAAGCATCCTTCGCCATATATGCCAGTCCACCTGTCGAGCAATTCGTCTTCTTTGATTTTTGTTTCGCCGATGTCGGGATCGTAGATGCGATATGAGCCTTTTTTCTTGGATTTCAAATAGACCAAGTGCCCCCGCTCGCCTTCCTTAAGCAGCAAAAGCAATGGGAAATGTTGATTGTTTCTCAAGGCGTTTTTGTTATCGGCCCTTTTCCAAAGGATGCCAACCCCTTCTTTTTCGGCTATTTGACGTAGACCTTCGAGGCTTTCGTCATGGCCGCTTTCCAAAAAAGCGTAGCCCCTTTGCTTCTGATAATGTATCAAGAGCATTTTCAGGGAAGCTAAGCCGCATCCTCCCCTTTTCCCGGCGTAAATCAATTGTTCCATCAATAATAGATAGGGGGAGAATTCGATTTTTGGAACGAAAAAACCCGCTTTTTTGAAGCGGGTCTCTTTTTTCTAATATTTCTTTCTACGGGCGAGCTCGCTTTTCATCTTGCGACGGAGAGCGGTCTTGAGGAAGAATTCACGTTTGCGGGTTTCGAGCAAAATGCCGCTTTTGTTGACGCTTCTTTTGAAGCGACGCATTCCGTCGTCGATCGTTTCGCCTTCGTGGAGAACCGTTTTGATAGCCATGGTTTTCACCTTCCTTTCGGCTCGGCTGCGATAATTCTATCCTTTTAGGACGATAAAACAAGTATGATGATAAAGAAAATATGAGCGAAAAAGAAAATAACCCCGTTATTAGTGTCATCGTCCCGGTCTATAATTCCGAGAAGACGATCGGAAAGGCGATTGAGAGCCTATTGGCGCAAAACGTCGAAGTTCCTTTTGAGGTGCTTTTCGCGTTAGGCGAAGGGAACGTCGACTCATCGCGAGAGATAATCGAGGCGTACGCGAAGGAAAACGATAACCTCCGATTGGTCCTTCGCCCTTATCCGATGCGGCCTGGACGCGCCAGAATCGAGGCGATAAAAGAGGCGAAAGGAGAGTATTTGGCTTTCTTGGATAGCGACGATTGCTATCCGAAAGACGCCCTTAGGGTTTTCTATAAGGCGATCAAGGATAATGACGCCGATCTCGTCAATTCCTCTTTCTTCATATCCGATGGCGGCAAAAGGACGAAAAAGAATCTTTTCGTCAAAAACTGCCGCTTGGATGGCAGCGAGGCTATTTTGAAGGCGCTTTTTGACGATTCCTATTTTCGTTCTTTCTTATGGACGAAGATGATAAAACGCTCGCTTTTTCTAAATACGCCATTTCTGCTATTTGCGGGAAAAGACGATTTGTTCGAAGACACCGCCATTTTGGGAAGCGTCCTTCTTAATGCCAAGCGCGCGGTTTCGATCGCTGATCCTCTTTACGTCTATAACAAAGCCGTGACGACGAGCGAAACCTCTCTCCCCCGTCATAATCGCCACGAAAAGCATTTGAACGTTTTTATGGCTCTGAGGGAATTCTATGAACGCTCAGGAAGAGAAGACGCTGCCGATTTATTGATGCATTCTAAAGCCAGAACCGTTCTCTCGCTTATGTATGATATTCGACTCGATAAAAAGAATGGCGCGTCAAAGGAATACATAAAAAAGGAAAAAGCGAGGCGGGAAACTTTATTCGCCAAAAAAAGAGGCGATGAGGCCTCTTTCGATATTGAAGACAAAATCGAGAGAATAGACGGATAGCTATTCGTGGTCGTCGGCCGCCTCTTCCATTATCTCGGCGCCGTGTGACGTCCCGATTCTATTGGCTCCGGCGCGGACCATATCATAGAAATCGCTTACGCTCGATATCCCGCCGGCCGCTTTGACACCAAGCGACGGCCCGACGGCGTTTCGCATTATGGCCACGTCTTCCGCTTTCGCGCCGCCTTTGCCGAAACCAGTCGATGTTTTGACGAAATCGGCACCGCCGTTTGCCGCGGCTTTGGCTGAGAAGGCGATTTCTTCCTTCGTCAGATAGCAATTCTCCAAAATGACCTTCAAAGTGTGGTTGCCGACGGCTTTTTTGATCATCGCGACCTCTTTCTCGATGAATTCGTAATCGTGTTCTTTGGCCATCGACACGTTTTGGACCATGTCGACTTCATCGGCGCCCATGGCGACGGCGTCTTTTGCTTCCATCGCCTTCATTTTTGGTGTCATTTGACCAAGCGGGAATCCGACGACTGTGCAAACTAAGACGTCGCTTCCTTCCAATAGCTTTTTGGCGACCGGGACGAAGAAAGGGTTGACGCAGACGGACATGAATCCGTATTTCTTCGCTTCATTGCATAGTTTTACTATGTCTTCGCGTTTCGCATCGGCTTTCAAGCATGTGTGGTCGAAATATTTGGCTGTGATCATGTTTTCTTCCTCTTATCTTATATATATGATAGATGAAATTAAGAAAAACGCCACCGCTTGGTGGCGCTAGAGGCTTATTTCTCTTCTTTCTTCAAATGGAGGACGTCCTTTCCATCGTAGTAGCCGCATTCTGGGCAAACGTGATGTGAACGGATGGTCGCTCCGCAATGAGAGCACGTGGACAATCCTGTGACGGATAGTTTGAAGTGCGTGCGACGAAGTCTCTTTCTGGTTTTGCTGGTTCTTCTCTGCGGTACTGCCATGGTTTTCTCTTTCCTTTCTTTTCCTCGTAAATTATAGAGGAAGTTTCTTAACCTTCAATACTTATATATACATTGTCAAAAAAATACGATAATCATTCGATTAAAACTAATCTATTGCAGTATTGACATCGTATAAAACTGATTTGATTTCGCGTGTTAACGGCTTATCGCTTGGCGTTTTCACAAGCAAATAGTTTTCCGTGTGTCCGATCGCCGCTTTTTCTTTTGGGTCGTATGTTTCGAACAAAACTGGAAGCTCCTTGCCATAGAAGGCCTCTTCATAGTTCTTCCTTAACTCTTTGCTTAACGAAAGAAGCTCTTCGACGCGCCTCTTTTTGGTCGAGGGGTCGACGTCGGGCAAAGAAGATGCGTAGGTCCCTTTTCTTGAAGAGAAAGGGAAAACGTGGATTTCCGCGAACTCGGCGTTTTTGGCGAATTCCAAAGTCTCTTGCCATTCCTCCTCGCTTTCGAGGGGGAATCCGACGATGATATCGGTCGTTATGGCCGTGTCTTTTCTTATCCCCTTTAGAAGCGATACGGTTTTGAGGTAATCTTTCGGGTCGTAATGCCGCCGCATTCTTTCGAGCACGCTTTTGGAGCCGCTTTGCAACGAAAGATGGAAATGCGGCATCAGCGCTTTGTATTTCCGATACGCCTCTAGGAAAGAAGGCGATATCTCCGATTGATCCAAGGATGATATGCGAAGCCTTTCTAGCTCCGGAAAGGTTTCGAGGATATCGGTTATAAGCTCGCCTAATCCATAGCTTCCATCGCCCAAGTCTTTCCCATAGTATCCTATCTCCACCCCGGATAAGACGATTTCTTTAGTTCCCTTCGCCAAAAGGTCTTTGATTTCGTATAGGATGCTTTCTTGGAGTCTGGAACGGCTTTTGCCTCTTAATGAAGGTATTGCGCAATAGGAGCAGAATTTATCGCAGCCGTCTTGAATTTTCAAATACGCTCTGACTGGTGCGATAGTATAATTCGACTTAAGTTCTTCGAATGGCCCTTCCGTTCTTTTTTTGGAGACGAGGCAGAGCGGTCTTCTTTCTTTTTCATATCTGGCGATGGCGTCCGGTATCATCCCTCTACTTTCCGTCCCAAGAACTATGTCGGCACCCATTTTGAGCGCTTCTTCCCCTATTTCCTTGGTGTAGCAGCCCATGGCAATCAAAATGGCATTCGGCGCCAAACGTCTGAATTTCCTGATGTGTTGGCGCGATTTTTGAGCGGCTATCGCGGTGACGGCGCAGGTGTTGATTACTATGACGTCGCTTTCCGATGGATTAAGGGTTTCGTTATATCCGTTTTCCTCTAATGCGGCTAGCACATGTGTCATCTCATAGGCATTGACCTTGCAGCCAAGGGAAAAACCGTAGCACTTCTTGCTCATTTCGCTTTTCTTTCCGATGACATGATTTCCTGCACGAGGAAATTCGACACGAGCTTTTCCTCGACTAGCGTTTTTAACAATGCGTCGCGGCTATAGGAAAAATAGGCCTTCGCGACCTTTTTAAGCCTCGAAGTGAGGTGGGTTTTGGTGACGTTTTCGAGTTTTTTGTCGAATAACGCTATCTCGGCGTCGAGCCTTCCCTCGTCGTTTATGAAGTAGATGCGGTCGCTATCGAAATCGTAGCAGGCCATCTCCTTTTCTTTTTTCATAAGCGGCACAAGCGAGGTGAAATAGGAATCGAAGAGGGAGGAGCCATAGAAATCAAACGGATCGACCAAAATCGCCTGATAGTCTCTTAATAGTCTTTTATATGGCTCCGTTTCTAGCCTTAGGAAGTCCTTTGAATAGAGCAAAGAGAGGCTTAATGGCAATATCGGGACGTAATTGGCCTCGCCACTCACTTTGAGGTATGGCAGATCGCTAAGGATTCCTTCGATGAATTCCTGATCTGGCAAGCCATCGACATTCTTAAGGTGATTTTTCACCTCTTTCTCGATGATTTCTTTGTTTTCCAAACTTCTTGAAACGATATTCGCTCTGATTACTTCGAATGGGGTAGCCGCTTTCGAAAGATGGCGGTAGATATCGATAGAAGCCAGGCGAAGGCTGTGTTTCGAAAAATAGACTGCCTCGCTTGATCTCGCGTAGTCGTTTGGCCTTTGTTCTTTGCTGAGCTTTTCGAAGATCGTCATTTTTTTGCCTCGGCGATTAAAGAGAAGACGCTTGCGAAGTAGATGCTCGCCGTCTCGGCGCGTAATATCCTCTTTCCTAAACTGATTGGAAGGAAGCCGGATTCCTTCGCTTTTTCCACTTCTCTTTCCTCGAATCCGCCCTCGGGACCGATCAAGCAAATTGTTTTTTCCTCGCCTTTTATCGACGATAGCTCGCTTAGTAGCGATGAATCGCCTTTGGACAATTCTTCATAGGCGATGTAGCGACGATTGGCTTTCTCCTTTAGGGCCTCTTCGAAAGAAACGATAGGCGAGACTACGGGGACGAAAAGCCTTTTCGATTGCGACGCGGCGCCTTCGACGATCCTTTCGTATCTCTCTAGTTTCTTCTTTTTCCCCTTTTCGTCTAGCTTTATGATTGACCTTTTCGAAATGAAGGGAATGAACTTTTTCACCCCGAGTTCCGTCCCTTTTTGCAAGACTAATTCGTCGTGCCCGTTTTTCAAAAGGGAAAAGGCGAGGCAGAGGTCGGATGGGAGCTCGCTATGGCATTCGATTTCCTCGTCCACCTTTATCTTAAGGGGGTTAGTCGACTTGACTAAGCATAAAAAAAGACGGCCATCATCGGCTATCTCTATCTTTTCCCCGGTTTTTATCCGTAAAACGTTCAAAAGATGATGGGCGTCCTCGTCGCTTAAGAAAGCTTCCTCTCCTTGCCTATGGCCGAAAAAGCGGTTCATTATCGCAAAAACTCCCCGTGCGCGTCTTTCAAGGAATCCTTGACGAAATATTTGATCGAGATGCCGGCATAGATAAGAAAGACGATACCGAAAGCGATTAAATACGAAAGTCCCGTTTGAATCGATAGTTTTATCGCAAAGGCGAATATCGATCCGATTGCAGCGATAAAGATTAGCGTGGCGATTAGTTCGATAAGGCCTCTCTTTTTGAATCCCAAATAGAAACTATGGGCTCCGAAGGAACCCAAAAACAGGCATAAAAGAGCGCAAGTGAGGCGCGATTTGCTTTTCAAAAGCTTGTAATCGCCGCTCACGGGATTTATGAATTGCGTCATGTCTTTCGTTTCGTATCCCTCGTCGATCGGGTTCTCCTCGCCGCAATATGGGCAAAGATCCTTATCGAAGGAAGAGATGGAATGGTGACAGCGTTTGCAGATCGGCATAATTGGTCTCCGTGCCTATTAGATTAGCACAATATTTTTTCTTCTTTTATCTTTTTTAGATAAAATCGGATGGACTCTCTACTTTTTGAATGCGCCCTTCCACCATTTTCCTTTCTTCGCGTCTTCTTCCTTTTGGAATTGGGCGAGAAGTTCTTTTTGCGTCGATGAAAGGTTGGTCGGGGTTTGGACTTTCACGTGAAGGTATTGGTCGCCTGGCTTGCCGGTTCGGAGATCTTTGATGCCTTTTCCCTTGAGCTTAAGCACTTGCTCTGGCTGGGTGCCGGCTGGTATGTCGACACTCACTTCGCCATAGACCGTTTGAACGTCGATTTGGACGCCAAGCGCGCAAGAGACGAAACTTAGTGGCAAGTCCATGTGTATGTCGTTTCCGTCGCGTTTGAAGTTTTTGTCCGCTTTAATGCGGATTTCGACGTATAAGTCGCCGTTTTCGCCGCCCAAAGAGCCGCGTTCGCCTTTGCCTCGCACGCGGATTTGCTGGCCGGCGTTGATGCCGGCTGGCACATTGACGTCAAGATCGGTGTGGACGCGATGATAGCCGCTCCCATTACAGGAAGAGCAGGCTTTTTTGATTGTTTTGCCGGTGCCATGGCAATATTCGCAAGCCTCTTCCGACTGCATGACGCCGAAAATCGTCCTTTGTTGCTTCAAGACGGTTCCGCGTCCGCCGCAGTGTGAACAGGTCTGAATGTCGCTTGGGCTTTCGGCACCGCTGCCATGACAATGCTCACATGGCTCATCATACGTCAAAGGAACGCTTATATGGCAGCCATTGATGGCGTCCATGAAGGAAATCGTGGCTTGATAGAGGGTGTCGCTGCCTTTGGTGGGACCATTGGAAGAACCTCTCCGCCTACTTCCTCCTCCGAAGAAGGAATTGAAAATGTCGCTTAGATCGACGTCGCCGAACCCTTGACTCGAGAAACCTCCGCCGAATGGGCCGCCGGCTCCGCCCATGCCTGATCCCTGTTCGAAGGCGGCATGTCCGAATTGGTCGTATCTTTTCCTTTTCTCGTCGTCGTAAAGGACGTCATAAGCCTCTTGGATTTCTTCGAATTTCTTCGGAGCGTCCGGGCTTTTGTTGATATCTGGGTGATATTGCTTGGCCAATTTGCGGTATGCGCTTTTGATTTCGTCTTTCGATGCGCTTTTGCTAACGCCAAGCACATCATAGTAATCGCGTTTTTCAGCCATGTTATTCACTCCTTTCTAAAGTGCGAATAGACGCCTAGTTTCCCAGGCGTCTACGTAGTTATTTTTGATTATTAAGCTTTTTTGTCGGTGAAATCGGCATCGACGACGTCATCTGCGTTTTCGCTACCGGTCGCGTTTCCAGCGTTTGCGCCGTTTGTCGCGCCGTTTGCCTGTTGTTGATAAGCGGCGGCTTGGCTGGCGGCGTCTTCGAGACGGCCGACTATTTCGCGAAGCTTATTGATGTCGTCGCTTTGGATGGCGCCTTGGGCTTCGTCGCGAAGCTTGGTGAGCTGATCCTTTTGCTCCGCCGACATCGACTCGCCCTTTTCCACGAGCGTGCGGTTGATCTCGTCGACATAGGTTTGAGCCTTGTTCTTGACTTCGATATCGCCTTTTCTCTTTTCGTCGGCCTCTTTATTGGCTTCGGCGTCTTTGATCATTCGGTCGATGTCCTCTTTCGATAAGCCGTTCGAGCCGCTGATCGTGATGTCTTGTGATTTTTGCGTATCGAGGTCTTTGGCCGTGACTTTGACGATGCCGTTGACGTCGATTGAGAAGGTGACTTCGATTCTTGGCTGCCCTTTCATCGCCGGCTTAATACCGGAGAGTTGGAAATGACCGAGGAGCTTGTTGTCGTGGGCCATTTGTCTTTCACCTTGGTAAACCATGATGTCGACGGCTGGTTGATTATCTTGCGCTGTGGAGAAGACTTGGCTCTTGGTGGTAGGAATCGTGGTGTTTCTCGGGATGAGAGGAGTCATGATTCCGCCTAATGTCTCGATGCCTAGGGTAAGAGGCGTGACGTCGAGCAAGACAACGTCTTTGACGTCTCCGGCGATGACGCCGCCTTGGATGGCTGCGCCGATCGAAACGGCTTCGTCAGGGTTAACGGACAAGTTGATTTCGTGGCCGGTGACTTTCTTAACCATCTCTTGGACGGCTGGCATACGGATGGAGCCGCCGATCATTAGGATGTCGCCAAGCTCGTTATAGCTGAGTTTCGCATCGGCCATGGCTTTTTCCATAGGGATTTTGCAACGTTCGAGCAGATTTCTCGTTAAATCTTGGAATTTGGCACGGGTGATTTTGCCTTCCCAGTTGATAGGACCGTTGGCGCTCATGCCGATGAATGGAAGGGAGATGGTGGTCTCTAAGCTGCTGGATAGCTCGATTTTGGCTTTTTCAGCGGCGTCCAAGAAACGCTGTTTGGCCATTTTGTCGGTCAAATCGGCGCCGGTTTCCTGAAGGATTTGGGCGTGGATCCAATCCGCTAAGGCATTATCCCAGTCATCGCCGCCCAAATGGGTGTCGCCATTGGTCGAAAGGACTTGGAAGGTGCCATCGCCGATATCGAGAATCGAAACGTCTAATGTGCCGCCGCCTAAGTCGAAGACAAGGACTTTCTCGCTTTTGTTGTTCTCTAAGCCATAGGCAAGGCAGCTCGCGGTCGGCTCATTGATGATACGGACGACTTCGAGTCCGGCGATCGTGCCGGCGTCTTTGGTTGCTTGACGTTGGGCGTCATTGAAGTAGGCCGGAACGGTGATGACCGCTTTCGAGACTGGTTGCCCGAGGCTCTTTTCGGCGTAGGACTTCATATAAGCCAAAACCTTGGAAGAGATTTCTTGCGGCGTATAGTCCTTATTAAGACAATTGATGTGGAATTTTTCCGATGTGCCGATATAACGTTTGGCGCTGCGGACGGTGTCCGGATTCGTGATCATCTGACGTTTTGCCGCATTGCCGACGATTTCTTCGCCGCTCCCCTTGAAAGCGACCACGCTTGGGGTGGTGTTTGTGCCTTCTGGGTTAGGGATGACCTTCACCTTGCCATCCGCTTGAAGATAGCTGATGACGCTGTTGGTGGTACCTAAGTCGATACCTACGATGATTTCTTTTGCCATTGTTTTTTCCTCCTTAGGCCTTATTCACGGCCTCATTTTCGATGGTTGAATCTTTGTCTTCTTCTTTCGTCTCTTCTTTTTTCTTCGGATAAACCGCCACTTTGGCCGGCGAGACGATGCGGTCATGTAGTTTATATCCCTTCGCGAACACTTTCGCGACGAGGCCTTCTTTTCCTTCGGCGTATGGCGCCATGTCGATGGCGTGCATGTAGGAAGGATCGAACTTGTCCCCTTCTTTCGGGGCCAATTCGGTGACGCCTTCCGCTTCTAGGCTTGCCAATATCTGGTTATAGATGAATTGGAAGCCTTGGCGGTAATTCTTCGCCTCTTCGCCATTTGGCGTGGCGGAGAGAGCCATATGGAAGCTGTCTAGGGCTGGAAGAAGCGATTCGAGGAATCCTTCGGCGCGGTAACGCAGAGCCTCGCGGTGGTCGCTTTCAAGTGATTTCCTGAGATTTTGCGTATCGGCGAAGGCCATATAGTATTTGTTTTTCCAGTCTTCGCACTCTTCTTTCGCCTTTTTCAATTCTTCTTCGAGCTTCTCTTCTTTCGAAGGCTCTTTCTCTTTCTTTTCTTCCTTTATTTCTTTGTCGTTTTCTTGTTCGGCTGCGGTTTTTCCGTCTTCCCGCTTTTTGCTTTTTTCGAACATTCTTTTTCTCCTTTCGTCGCCGTTTCGAAGTAATGGTCGAGCTCCTGGGCGAAGTATTGAAGGGTGCTTACGACGCGGTCGTAATCCATTCGGCTTGGGCCAAGGATCGTCAAGGCGCCTTTATGCTCGCCTGGCAAACTGATTTTCGCGCTTACCATCGCCAAGTCGTCTAGCCCTTTGGAATTGGAACCGATTTGAACGACGATGTCGTTTTCGCCGTTTTTGGCGGCGTTCTCAAGCTCTTTCTTGAGTTCGTCCGGATCGTCTAGGAAACGAAGCAATTCCCTTAGCTTCATCGCGTCGTTTGCGAATTCCGGCTGCGAATAGAGCTCGTCTTTTCCGAATAGTTCAAGGTGCTTTGAAGCGAAACTTGCGAAGGCTCCGAGAATCGCGTCGAAGACGATGCGCTGTCCGACTAGGTAATCGGTCAGAGCCGGCCTCATCGCTTCCATCATCGGGACGACGGAGACAATCGGAGTTCCCGATAGTCTCTCATTCAGCAATTTGACCGTTTTGGCGACATCCTCGACGCTAACGGCATCTTGGATGATGAAGGTCTTGCTTTCGACATGGCCCTTGTCGGTTACGAATATGGCTGTCGCCGTATTGCTTCCAATAGGGATGATTTGAATCGATACAAGCCTTTCCTCATTGGCTTTTTGTCCGATGACGCAAGAGGCCAGATTGGTCATTTGGCTTAGAATCTGACAGCTTTCTTTCATGACCTCTTCGACGGATTTGGCTTTTTCGCTTAGGATCGTCTGCAAGGCGTTTTTGGCTTTTTCATCGACGCTGCCGCTGCGAAGGTTCTCAACGTAATATTGATATCCTTTCTCTGAGGGGATGCGCCCGCTTGATGTGTGCGTCTTCTCGAGGAAGCCGTCTTTTTCCAAGGCGTTCATCTCGTTTCTGATGGTGGCGCTGCTGACATCGAGTTTATAGGCTTCTTGGAGGGTTTTGCTGCCGACCGGTTCCGCCGTTTTGATGAAATGCTCGACGATAAGCTTCAATATTTCGTCGCGTCTGGTCATTGTTTCGCGTCCTTTCTGGCAGTCATGCTTCCTGACTGCTAGGACTATTATATGCAGGCTTTTAGCACTGTCAACCTTCTAGTGCTAGTTTTTTTTCAAAATAGTTCGAGGAGGACGCTATCGAGGATCTCGATGCCTTTGTCGGTGCAGAAGAATCTCCCGTCTTTATGTATCATCAGACCTTTTCTCTCGAGTCCTTCGAACTTATCGCGATATTTCGAAAGAAAGGAAAAGCCGAAGCGTTTTTCGAACGTTTCTTCCGAGAAACCGTCGTCCAAGCGGAGGTTGGTAAGGAAATAATCCTCTAGTTCGCTTTCTTTGGATAATCTCTCCTCTTTTTCCCTATGCTCTCCATTTAGATATTTGGTTAGGTTACGCGTGTTATCGAAGCGGACGCCGTCGACGTATCCAGAGGCCCCAAGCCCCGCGGCGTAATATTCCTCGTCTCTCCAATAGACAAGATTGTGTTTCGAATATTCGCCGTTTTTCGCGAAATTGCTGACTTCGTAGCGGCGATATCCGGCGGCTCTAAGCGTTTCGAGTATCAGTTCGTATTGCTCCCCCGCCATTTCCTCATCCATCTCTGTATATCCGGCGTTATGAAAGGCCGTTCCTGGGTTAACGGATAGGCAATACGTCGATATGTGATTGACCCCCAAATCCAAGAAAGCGGACAAATCCCTTTTTACTTCCTCTTCCGTCTCGTTTGGCAAAGCGTAGATCATATCGGCGGAAATTCTTGCGAACGAAGCGGCTTTTATTAGCGAAACGGCTTCTTTCGCTTTCTCGAACGTGTGGTTTCTGCCCATCAAAGAAAGCAGTCTCGGGGAGGATGATTCTATGCCTATAGAGATGCGGTTCACGCCACAACTCCTAAATATTTCGAGTTTCTCCTCGTCTATGTCTTCAGGGTTGGCTTCGATCGTGAATTCATATCCTTCCCCTAGTAGCGGCTTTAGAAAGCTAAGTAGCTCTTTGAGGGCTTGATTCGGGAGGATCGAAGGCGTGCCACCACCCACATACACGGTATTCAAAGGCTCATTTATCCTTATCGCGGCGATTTCCTTCTCGATTTCCTTGACATAAGAAAAAGCCCACCGCTCTTCGTAAAGGACTTTGGCGAAGTCACAATAGGCGCAGATACGGTGGCAAAAGGGTATATGGACGTAAAGAGATTTGGCCACTATTCTCCTTCTTTTTCGCTTTTTTCGATGGCGTTTTCAGCCTCTTCCGGATGGTTTTTGGCGTATTCGTCCATCGCTTCGAGTAACTTAGCGTCCTCGACTGGTTCGATTGTTCTATTCATCTCGTCTTGGAGAATCTCTTCCTCCGTCGGTTTGCTTTCTTTGGACTTCTTTTTGATTTCCTTTGAAGCCTCGTCCATTTCTTTCTTGGCTTCCTCGTCCTCTTCGATGTCGACTAGGATTCTGTTGACCTCCTCTTCGGCTATTTCGCGATCGCTTTTGGGTTTTTCGTCGCTCTTGAAGTGCTTGCTATATTTCTTGACCAAAATGACGGCGATGACGATGATCCCGAATATCGCAAGAAGCATGACGATTATGAACCATGGTTGACTGGTGATTGATGAAAGCGTGTTAAGCATTGTTTTTAGCTCCTTTTCTTTGGCGTGTAGACGAACTTGTTCTTGATTTGCATCTTCTCATAATATCCCTCTACGACCAATTTATCCATAGAAGTTCTTGCGGTTTCATAGACGCAATGGGCGTGATTTTTGAATTGCTGGATGCTATAGAAACGGCCTGGCGTGCAGTGCGTCGATAAGAATGAGGCCTGCTTTTTGCTGATGTTCGGATTCGTTTCGAGGAGGTAGCGCATATATTCTTTTGCCTCCTTTTCGGTCAATATATCCGGTTCGAAGGCCAATGTTTTCGAGGCAAGAGAGCTCGCTTTTATCTCCTCTTCCGTGATGGTCGCGCTTGGCTTGACGGTCGTCTTACTTTCTTTTTCTACGGAAGGCTCTGAAGAAACCGTCTTCTCTTCGGGCGTCGGTTCTTCTTTCGTCGCTATTTCTTCGATCGGCTCTGTCTTCTCTTCGGCCTCTTCTTCGCCGAAAATCGAATCGAGCGTCAATTGTTCATTCTTCGGAGGTTCGGGCTGCGCTAAGGCTTCCTCCTCGGCGATGGCTTTCTCCTCTTCCGATAGTTGGTTATATTCGGGCGAATAGACGGATATCTTGGCGTTATCGACGGCTTCTTTAACGTTGCCGAGCGTTTTCTCTAGTTTGGAGAGCGTGTAATCGACGAAATATGTCAAATCACCGCTGCTACGGACGTTTTTGATCGCTTCTTGATAGCCTTTTGAGCTGTTTAGAAGCAATTCGTCGAACGGTAGATAGAATACTTCTTTTCCGTATATGGAGGCGAGGTATTCCTTGGCTATGACGAGCGCCGTCGTTTTGTTATGACTTGAGAACGGGGCGATGTAAGGGATATAGAAGAGAGAAATCGCGAAGATGGCGAAAGGAGGCAAATTGTTATCGCCGACGAAGGCGAGGAAAGGATCCATGAATTCGCTGACATGGCCATCAGGCGCTCTTTCGTAATCATAATTCGAGTTGTAATAGAAACTCTGAGGTCTGCCGAATGGGTTATCGGATTCGCGGTAGAAGGAAGTGAGCTCGTCTTGCCCAGTTAACTTCATATACGCTTCGGCGAGGAAATCATCATTTGCGTCCACTGGCGCCTTTTCGCTATATGCGTCGATGGTTGCTAGATAATTGAGCACATTTCGGTGGCTTTCGTTGTTTTCGCCATAGGTGCCGTTTAGCATCGCTTTTAGCGACATATCGCTGACGTCGCTTTTCTCGAATGTGGCCGCGGCCTTTAGCATTGGGAAAAACAGTATTTTCCTCGCTTCCTTGCGCTCTTTTTCGCTTAGTCTGCGGTTGAATTCGGCGGCCGCTTTGGCGATGTCGTCGGAGGCGTTTTCCCATTTGCCTCTTAGCACGGGCGTCACGGTTAGCGTCAATGGGCTCCCGTTGATTCTACGGAATCCCATATTCATGCGGTGTTCTTCTCGATATGAAAGCACCTCTTTCCAAAAGACCCCGGACGTTCCGAAGCCGAGTATCTTTGAGACGCCGTTTTGGTCAAGGTAGTTGACGTCGGTGCTCGTGATGGCGAATTTTGAATGTTTGTTTTCTTTTTCCATGCTTACATCATAAAGGCTATTGGCGCAAAAATAAATAAAATACTAATTTTTAACTATAAAAATGCCATTATAATTCGAATTGCACATGCAAGCATCAGCGTTTGTCGAGAAAAACTCGTT
Organism: bacterium; assembly: GCA_963616935.1. Classification (GTDB taxonomy): domain Bacteria; phylum Bacillota_I; class Bacilli_A; order RFN20; family CAG-826; genus UBA4951. The sequence goes on from CAVEMS010000006.1 coordinate 78,752, forward strand.
TATTTATTTTTTGTCGTCATCTAGCGACAAAACGGCCATGAAGGCCTCTTGCGGGACTTCCACTGAGCCGATTGCCTTCATGCGTTTCTTGCCTTCTTTTTGTTTTTCCAAAAGCTTTTTCTTGCGTGAGATGTCTCCGCCATAGCACTTGGCTAAAACATCCTTTCGCATGCTCTTGATGTCGGCACGGGCCACCACTTTACCGTTTATCGCCGCCTGAACTGGTACTTCGAATTGCTGCTTCGGTATTATCTCCTTCAGCTTTGAAACGATCGCGATGCCGCGCTGATAAGCGAATGGGCGATAGACGATTGACGACAAAGCGTCGATTATCTCGCCGTTTAGCAATATGTCCATCTTCGCCAAGTCGCTCTTGCGGTAATCGTCTATTTCGTAATCCAGCGAAGCGTATCCTTTGGTCGCGCTCTTGAGGCGATCAAAGAAATTGAAGACGATTTCGCTTAGAGGAAGATGGTATTTGACAACTTGCCTCGTGTCATCGAAATAGATCAAATCGTCGTAGATTCCTCGTCTTTCCTGGCACAATTCCATGACGGATCCGACATATTCTTTCGGTGTCATGATGGAAGAGGCGACATATGGCTCTTCGATGGCCTTTATCTTCGTCGGCTCTGGAAGGTCGCTTGGATTGTCGACCATCATTTCGCTTCCGTCGGTCAAAATTATCCGGTAACGGACGCTTGGGGCCGTTAATATCAAGTCAAGGTCATATTCCCTTTCGAGTCTTTCCTGGATGACGTCCATATGGAGCAATCCGAGGAAGCCGCATCGGAAGCCGAAACCTAGCGCTTTCGAGCTTTCTGGCTCATAAGTCAAAGAGGCGTCGTTTAGCGAGAGCTTATCGAGCGCGTCTTTCAAATCTTCGTATTTGCGGCTATCAACAGGATATAAGCCGCAGAAAACCATGGGGTTTATCTTGCGGTATCCAGGTAACGCCGTATCGCATTCGTTGCCATAGGAGGTGATGGTTTCGCCTGGGAAGACGTCTTTGATGTCTTTGATCGTCGCCGTGAGGTATCCGACTTCCCCCGCCGATAGTTCCTTGACTGGTATCTCTTTCGGCGTCCTTATGCCAAGTTCCGTCACGACGTAGGTTTTCCCAGTCGCCATCAAAAGAATCTTGTCGCCCACCTTAACCGATCCGTCCTTGATTCTTATTAAGACGACGACGCCTCGATAGGAATCGTAATAGGAATCGAAGATCAAGGCTTTCAAAGGCTTTGATGGGTCTCCGCTCGGAGAAGGGACTAAATCGACGACTCTTTCGAGCATTTCGTTCACGCCGACTCCGGTTTTGGCGCTTACTAACGATACGTCTTCGACGCCGATGCCGATTCTTTCCTTGATTTCTTCCTCAGCCCGCTTTATGTCGGCGCTTGGAAGGTCGATTTTGTTGATGACTGGCAAAATCATAAGGTCGTTATCCAAAGCCAGATAAACGTTCGCCAGAGTCTGGGCTTCCACCCCTTGCGTGGCGTCGACGACTAGCAAAGCGCCTTCGCAGGCCGCCAAGCTTCTCGACACCTCGTAGCTGAAATCGACGTGCCCTGGCGTGTCGATGAGGTTAAAGATATAGGATTCGCCGTTTTTCGCTTTGTAAGTCACGGTCACGGCGTTCAGTTTTATGGTTATGCCTCTTTCTCTTTCCAAAGCCATGTCGTCTAGCATTTGGGCTTGGAGATTCCTCTTTTCGACGGCTCCTGTGTTTTCCAATATGCGGTCGCAAAGAGTGCTTTTGCCGTGGTCGATATGGGCGATGACGCTGAAGTTTCTGATGTTTTTCTGATCGAATGGCATATACAGCGGGAATTATATCTTATTTTTCCCGTTCTTTATAGAACGCTTTGACCTTTTCTTCTATTTCCGATGGTTTTTTGACCGTTTCATAGTTTTTCCAATGCTTGAGGAAGACTTCCCGATACTCGCGATATAGGTATCTATCATCGATCAAAAGGGCAGTTCCGACGTCTTTTTCCGAACGTATCAGCCGTCCGACGGCTTGCATGACTTTGTTTATGCCGGGGTTTCGATAAGCGTAATCGAAGCCAGCGGAGAGTTTTTCGTCATAGTGCTTTTTGAGCTCTTCCGTATCGAAGGCGACTTGCGGCAATCCTAGCCCCACTATAGCCACGCCGATAAGCCTGTCGGAAGGCAAATCTATCCCCTCGCCGAAGCTTCCGCCGATGACTAGCAACGCGACGTTCGATTCGTTCGGAGATGGGATGAAGTGCCTCAAAAGCGCTTCCTTCTCGTCCGAATCCATCGATTCTTTCTGCATATAGACATTCGTCCCTTCGCCGAAATCGAGCGATGATGAAATGCTTTTCAGATACGCGAAACTCGGAAAGTAAATGAAATAATTGCCTTTTTTCGAGGAGACGAAGGAAGTGAGATAATCGGCTACCTCTTTGAGGGTCTTTTCCCTGTCTTTATAACGGGTGCTCACGTTCGCGGCCAATAGGATTTTGAAGTTTTCCTTAGGAAATGGCGAAGGAAGCAATAAGTACGGTTCGTCTTTTTCGCCTAGTATCCCTTCCATGAAGTAATCGACGGGAGAGAGGGTGCCACTAAGGAATATCGCTCCCTTCACCTTCGAAAACGATTCCCTTAGCATTGGTGAGGGGTCAAGGCAAAGGACTCCGATTGACGCGGCGTTCTTTTTCTTCGAGACATACGGCAATAATTCATAGCCCCCGTCGATTAGTTCTCCCAAGCGATAGCATTTTCGGGACAATTCGTTTACTTCTTCGGGCAGTTTCGGGAGTTTCTCGTCGTTCTGAATCGTCCTTTTCGTCTCGGTGAAGCGTTCTACGTGCTTTAGGAAATCTTCCGGGAAAGAAGGCAAAGCGATGCTTTCTTCCTTCGTTTCGCTCGTCAGGACATCGAGTTCTTTCAATAATTTGCTGATTCTTGTTTTGATGGTTTTGTTCGGATATTTCCGAAGCGCCGTTTTGGCGGCGATGAAATCGTTAGACGAGATGCTTTCGCTATAGCTTTTCCTGCCTCTTTCGATGATGTTATGGGCCTCATCGGCTATGACGAAGAAAGAGGATGGGTCGGCGTCTTCCCCGAAGTAGCGTTCCAATTTGACGAAAGGGTCGATGAAATAGTTGTAATCGGCGATTATGACGTCGCTATCGAGGGATAGATCGAGCTGAAATTCGAAGGGGCAGATTCTATATTCCAAAGCCAGTTCCCTTATCTCTTCGCTTCCGAAATGGGTGTAGCGCCTTAAGGCCTCTTCCCTCGCCGATGGGTATATTTCGTAATAGGATTTGGCGAAAGGGCAGTCGTCGGGATTGCATTCCGAGCCCTTCGATAGGCAAATCGCATCTTTCGAAGAAAGGGTGGAACTGTAAATGCATGCGCCATTTTCGGTAAGAATATTTATAGCTTTTTCCGCACTTTGTTTGCCGCTGTTCTTAGCCGTCAAAAAGAAGATCCTATCCATTTTCGTTTCCGAAAAGGCTTTTATGGACGGATATAAGGAAGAAATCGTCTTCCCGATTCCTGTCGGTGCTTCGAAAAAGAAGAACCCGCCCTTTTTTGCGGTGTGGTAGATGTATTTCGCCATCTCCCTTTGGCCTTTTCGAAAGTCTTCGAAAGGGAAAGGAAGGCTTTTTGCGCTTCTGCTTCTAACTTCGAAATGAGCGTATGTGGCCTCGATTCTTTCGAGGAATCGATCTATTAAACCCTCCACTCTCTCCCTTAATTCGTCGATCCTAAACGTCCAGTTGCGGATCTTTTTCTTATTGTCCCTTTGTGAGATGTATGTAAGCCGTACCCCGGCTTCCTCGCCACCGCTTTCTAGCAAATACATAAGGGCATAGCAGCAAGCCTGCCCTAAGTGCCATTCCTTTTGCTCTTCATAAAAAGAATCGAGGTCCATCACGGTGCTTTTGATTTCGTCGATTATCGGGCGCTTGTCCGTCAATATGATGCCGTCGGCCCTTCCTTCGAGCGTCACTATGGCGTTTTCTCTTTCGAAGGAATGGCGTAAAAACATCTCGGATATGTAGGAATTTCCTTGAGCTTCTTGATAGGAAGCGTGGATTTTGCTTCCTAATTGCATCGTTTCCTTGTTATAGACGCGGTTATCGATGTCGCCTTTCCTTAAAAGGGTGTCGACGAGCATATGGACGCTCAAGGTGATGTGTCTTTTCGCTTTGGGCATATTAGCGGAGCCGGCTTCCCTTTTCGATATGATGGCCATTTAGGAAACTTGCCGCATCCATCGGCTTTTTGCCTTCCGGTTGAATGGATGTGAGCGACAAAACGCCGTCTTTAAGGTTCAAATAGAGATGCTTTCTGTCGGCGAATAGGGTTCCTGGTTCGCCAGTTGTCATAAGCGAGGTCATTTCCGAGCGAAGGATCTTTACCTTCTTGTCGTCTAAATAGACGTACGCCCCAGGCTCGGCGCTTAAAGCGCGTATGTAATCGTGGGTTTCCTTCGCGCTTAGCGAAAGAGGGAGTTTTTCGTCGCTTGGGAGTATTTTGGCTGCAAAGGTGACTTCGGATGCGTTTTGCGGAATTCCTGCCAGTTCGTTATTGGCGAGTCTCAAAAGATCGGCGACGATGAGTTTAGAGGCGGCGTCGGCCATTTTTTTGGATATTGTGGTGTAATTGTCGTCTAAACCTATCGGGAAGACGAGGCGGTCATAGACTTCCCCCGCATCCATCTCCGATACCATTCTCATCAAGCAAACGCCGGTTTCGTTTTCCCCGTTCATTATCGCTCTTTGCATCGGGGCGGCTCCGCGGTATTTCGGCAAAAGCGAGCCGTGCAGATTGAAAGCGCCTAGCCGACAAGAGGTCAATATGTCGTCCGGAACGATCTGCCCATAGGCGACGCAGACGATGATGTCGTATTGGAGATTCTTTAGGAAATCGTGGTCTTTCCGAATTCTGTGCGGTTGGAAAACGGGGATATTATGCGCTAAAGCCACTTCTTTCGTAGGCGTAGGCACCAAGATCCTTTTCCTTCCTTGCTCCTTATCCTCTTGCGAGATGACCGAAACGACGTCGAAACCGGCGTCGAGAATCGCTTTCAAGACCTCCCCCGCCAAAGATGGGGTTCCCATGAACAGTATTTTTAAGTCGCTTGGTTTATCAAAATGCATACAGCCATATATTAACCCAAACTCGCTTAAAAAGAGAGAGTGCCGTTTTTATCTTCCGTAAGTTATGGTAAACTTACCGCGTTTGAAAAGGATTTTCCTATGTATTCTGCAAAAGATTGTCAAAAGCTGTTGGACGTTTCGCTACAACTCGATAACACCGATAAGACATTCAAAGACATCTATGATGACTTGATTAAGCGCAACTTCTCCAAAGTGGCCTCTATTTATTTCGATGAGGACGACCGCAAGAAGTCGATAACCTATAAGGAACTATCGCTTCGCATCGATTATATTTCCGCGCATTTAAACGGCGCTTTCGAGAAATTCGAGAAAGGTTCGATAATCGCCTTGAAAGTCAAGAATTGCCCGAATTGGCCGATACTTTTCTGGTCGATCCTCAAAAGCGGATACGAAGTTCTCCTAATCGATGCGCGTTTGCCCTTCGAAAACACCGAGAACTTGCTTTCTCAAGCCGACGCTAAAGCGATTATCGCCTCAGAAGAAAACTCATATAAGGTCCCTTTGTTTAGACTTAACGACATCATCGCCTCCCCCGAGAAGGCGCTCGACGCCACTTCCCCTTGGGGGAATAAAGCGCTCTTTTGCTCAAGCGGCACGACGGGCGAGGCCAAGATTATGGCGATGGACGGCGAGAATATGGTCGCCCAAATTCAAAGCGCGCGCACCTTGCCTCAAAACAACCTCTTGATCATGCATCCCGGAAACATCCGCATCTTGGCGATGATCCCCTTTCATCACATTTTCGGATTCGTCGCCGTTTTCCTATGGTATTCGTATTTCGGAAAGGCCATCGTCTATCCGAATAGCATCTCCTCGAAAGACCTTCTGAAAGCCGTTCATGACGCCAAAGTCACGCATCTTTATAGCGTCCCCCTCTTCTGGGACGGCTTAGCGCAAAACGTCACCCGCGCTTTCGAGATGAAAAAAGAGAGCAAGCAAAGGATGCTCGAAGACATGCTCGCCTATAACAACGGCCGCATAACCTCCGCCGAAGCTGGCCTCGCGTCTTGTAAAATAGTGCAATGGAGCGTTCGCGCCAAAATCCTTGGAAATTCGGTCGAATGGTGCATTTCCGGTGGCGGATACCTCCAAAAGAGCACTTTGTATTCCATAAACGGACTTGGATACCGTTTGGCCAACGGCTATGGCATGACGGAGCTTGGCGTTGCCTCGGTTGAAACGTCGCATGACAATGAAGATTTGCTAAAAGGCTCGATCGGCAAGCCATTCGGCGGGTACGAATTTAAGATTGTCCCCTCTTCTAACGACCCTCATGGCGATGGCGAACTCCTTATCAAGGGCAAGGCCGTCCATAAAGAGGAGATCGTCGGCGGGATAAAGAGAGAGACGCCGCTAGACGATGGCTATTTCCATACCGGTGACATCGTCCATAAAGACGAAGATGGCCGTTATTACATCAAAGGCCGAATGAAAGATACCATCATATCGAGCAACGGCGAGAACGTTTATCCCGATGAGATAGAAAGCTATTTCCGCGATTTGCCACACGTTTTGGGCTTAGCCGTCATCGGTGTGCCTAACGAAGGGAAGGAAGACGTTTGCTTGATTCTTGATCTCGACAATACGACCGATGAGGCTGTGCTAAAAGACCTAAAAGGGAAGATAGACGCGATAAATTCCACTCTATCGAATGAGAAGAAGGTCGATCGCGTTTTAGCGTATCGCGAGTCCTTGCCAATGGCCAACAACATGAAGGTCAAGCGCTTCGTCCTCAAGGAGGAGCTAAAAAATAGGCCTGAGAACTTCTACGATTTGGATAAGAAGGAGAAAACGATCATTTCCTTCGATGGATTCGACGAGAAAGAGGTCAAAGAGACGCTCGATGCCGTTCGTTCGATCTTCTCGAAAATTCTTTTGCTCCCGGAATTCAAAATCGGCGATAACGATATCTGGAACAAGACGCTAGGCGGCGATTCGATGTCTTATGTCTCGATGGTCAACGACATCGATGAGGCTTTCAATGTGACAATCCCCGATTCCTTATATGGAAAGATAGGAAGCGTCGCCGACTTCGCATACGAAATATTGTGTCTGAAGCATCCGGGAACCACTTCGGATACGGCCAAAAATGCCGCTTAAGCCGTTCTTATAGAAGAAACCAAAGAAAAAATGTTGCGACTGACCTGTTAAAAGGGTAAAATCATGCTCGCACAAATAGGAAAAGGATTACGAACCATGGCCAACATCAAATCACAAGAAAAACGCATTGACATCTACGCCCGCAATAACGCCCGCAACAGCTCCCGCAAGTCTGAAACCAGAACCGCCGTCAAAAAAGTCGCCGTTTTGGTAAAGGAAGGCAAGAAAGAAGAAGCGATTGCCGCTATGCGTCATGCCATCTCCCTTCTCGACAAGCTTTCGTTGGACGGCATCATCAGCAAAAACGCCGCTAACCGCAAGAAAGCGCAGCTCGAATCGGCTGTCGCTAAGATGTAAGCTAGTTTCTTATATTGTTATTTAGCCCACATGATCGTGGGCTTTTTATATGGTTTTGAAGGTTATCTTCTCTCCGCGCTCGTCGCATTCCATCGTCAAATACGAGCCATAGAAGCCGTCGCGCGGCTTGGATAGTGATCCTGGGCAAAGGAAATGGACCCCTTCCCTTATTTCGTCTTCTCTTCTATGCGTATGCCCATGCACGAAATAGGAAAAGCCTTTTCTCACTATCTCGACTGTATCTTCCCTCATCAATGGTATATGACGCATAAGCAATGTTTTCCCCGATGGCAACGTGATGTCTCTTTCGAGCGGATAATGATATAAGGAAGAATCGCAATTTCCCTTTATTGCGACAAACGGCGAGATTTCTTCAGGATATGCCTCGACATCGCCAAGGTGCAAGAAAACATCGGCATTGTATTCCTTTAACGCAACTTGTTTGATTAGCGACAGATCGCCGTGGGTGTCCGATACAAAGACTATTTTCATCGCATTATGCCGGGAAATTGGCTATAAGCAGCGTGAAGGCCGTTTCTTCGTCGCTTTTGCCAGTCATTATCGAAAGTAGCGAATCGTATATCATCTCCTGGCCCTCTTCTATTCTTTGCAAAGACGTCTTTCTTAGCGAATAAAGAGCCGAATTGACTCGCCAAGAGTTCACAGCCAGCTCACGCGCTATCGAATAGGCGTCATAGCGGTTTTTGCTATAGATCGCGACTTCGTGCAGGAAACGGTACTCCTTCGCCAAGAGGTTTAGCAAAGTCACGGCGCTCATGGATTTCTTCTTGAGATCCTTATAAAGCGACAAAGCTAATCCCTTATCCCCCTTCGAAAGATATTTGGTCAAAAGGAATATGTCGTTTTCCATCGGAGCTGGAACGAGTTTCCCAACCATCTCGTCGGTTATCGTAGTCTCCTCTCCCGCATAGGTGATAAGCTTATTCGCCTCATTCAAAAACGTCGAGAAATCGTTGGATATTCGCGATAGAAGCATCGTTTTGGCCAAAGGTTCTATCGTGTATCCTTTCTTTGCGAAGAATTTGTCGGCGTAAGCGCGCCATTCCTCTTCGCTAAAAGGCTTGATTTCTTTCCAAGAGGCGCCGCCTTCTTTCAAGGCTTTGTAGAATTCGCCTTTTTCGTCGAGTTTGTCGGAATATACCAAAAGAAAGACGGTGATATCGGGGTTTGGTGAACGGAAATGCTTTAATAACGGCTCCGAATCGTCGCCTTTTTGGATTTTCGGTTTCGTCTTGCTTTTGGCTAAATAAAAGAAATTCTCGGCGACAACGACTTTTTTGTCATATCCTAAAGGCAAGGATTCCGCTTCGGAATATAAGTCGACTAACTTCGTTTGAGTCATGTCGAGCGATACGAAATTCATTTCATCGCGCGTCTCGAGCTCGGCATCCAAAAGCTTTTTGAGAGAGCTTTTGATCATCTTCGACTGTTCTGAGAAAAGGACTTGTATCATTTCCCTGCAATTATAATTCCTAAAGCCCTTTTCCTAAAAGAAGGAAAAGCCGTTTTTGCCATATCCCGAATAGGTTATCGTCCCTTCGAGGTCCGTCCTCCTTATTTTTATGCCTTTTTTGTTTAGACGCTCCACCACCGAAGCGTCCGGATGGCCGTATTTGTTGTTCTTCCCGCATGAGATGATTGCTTCTAATGGGGTCACGGCGTCCAAAAAAGCCTCCGATGTCGACGTCTTGGAACCGTGGTGGCCGATTTTTAGGATATCGCACTCTGGCGCTCTTTTTTCGATTATCTCTTTTTCTACTTCGACGTCTGCGTCTCCCATAAGCAAGAAATCTTTGCCTCCGATCTCAAAGGAAAGGACGATGCTGCCTTGATTTTTGTTGCTTTCGACGGATTCTTTGTCGTTTAGGCTCGAAAAAACGACATTCCCGATGGTAAGGGGGAACGATGACTTCTCGCTTATGGTTCTCTTGACGTTAAATTCCTTTTGTAGCGAAGTAGCGCCCCCTGAATGGTCGAAGTCATCGTGAGTCAGTATCAAAGCGTCCAATTTGTATATGCATTTCTTTCTTAAAAACGGAATTAACACCTCTTTCGCAATGTCGAAGCGGTTATCCCCTCCTGTGTCCACCAAAACGCATGAAGTCCCGCTTCTTATTAGAATGCTATCGCCTTGCCCGACGTCGATAAACGAGACTTCGTAAGTGAAATGGTTTGTTATCGGCAAGAAAGAAAGCAGGAAAACCAATAACGAAGTCAGGACGATTCCGTCTTTGATATACGAAATTCCATGCTCCGACAAGAAAAGGCAAACGAAAACAATCGTGTAATATAAGGGCGTTGCATAAGGCGCGAATCCATAAATCGGAATGGCAACATGTATTTCCTCTAACCATAGGAACAAAGATCTAAGAAATGAGGAATAAGCCGTAATCAGCGAGACGTTTGGGGTTAGGAAATACCCGAAATACCCTATCGCGGAAAAAGGCATCACTAGAGGTGGGAACAAGAATGAGGCAAAAGGCGAAAGGAAGTTGAATGCGCCTTTTTCCATATATAGAGGAAACAGGAATAGTGAGATGAATAGCCAACTAAAGAATCTTCTCTTCGTTCGTTTATCGCCAAGAATCTTGATTTTCTCCCTTAGTGCGAAGAGGTAAAAGGAAAGGCCGTAGCCTAGCAAAAAACCGTTTTGAAAGGTTATGAAAGGATCGATTAACCATAAAAAAGTCCCGATTCCCGCGTTCTTTTCTAGCATTCCTGGTTTCTTTTTCTTTAGCAAAGCGCAAAGCGCGTCCACGATAGACCCGAAATAGTTCCTTCTGATTCCGATTTTATGGAATCCAAATGGGAAGAAAACGGAAAGAATGAGAAAAACATAGATATCATTCGTCTTTTTCGCGCCTCTTAACGAGAAAAGCCAAAGCAAAAAGCGTTTCAATGCGCCGAAGTATATTCCCGATGTCGATAAAGTCACGAATAACCCGATCGATGAGGCTGCATTAAGAGTTTCGCTATCGCTTGCGCTCTGCCCGAAAAGCAAGGAATCGAGCAAAGACGCGGTTTCGGTGTCGAAATTGCTTAGATATCGAATCTCTGATTCCCTGATTCTTAGAGGTCTTTCGAAAAGGCATTCGATGGAAGAAGGAGATATTTCCCGCTCCACTCCTTTGTAGAAGAGATAACTCTCAAAATCGAATCTTCCTTCTTGGTGGGAAATCGACAATCCGAGGCAACGACCAGATATCGATAAGATGTCGCCTTCCTCCCGCGTAGGGCCGCTTTCGTAGACGATATAGCGTTTCCCTTTAGAAAGGAAGATGAAGTAATTCTTCTTGGCTTCCAAGACGATTCCGTCGAAGAAGACACCGTTTTCATCGTATTTGATGGCGAATCTCGCAATGAGAGAAACCGTAAGCGTGAGAAAGAAACAAAGAAGATAGCTTATTAGATATCTCTTGCCTTTCTTCGCAAACAAAAGGGTCAAAACTAGCGATATTGACACAAATAACGCAATCGATAATGCGTTTCTCTGGTAAACGACTGCGATCCCTAATAAAAGTCCGAGGAATCCATGGAACGCGCTATATCCCTTCGCTAATCGTATAAGGTTATGTAGTCTTTGCACTTTTCAAATGTCGCCGGACCTATCCCGCTCACATTCTGGATTTCTTCGATGCGCTCGAAACGTTGGCTCTGTCGGTATTCGACGATTCCGTCGGCTTGGTTGCTCGTTAACGCCGTGCCTTCCATAAGCGTTTCCTTAGAATCGGTGTTAAGACACACCTTCTCGATCGGCGTAGTCGTGCAAACATTCGTTTGGTCGAATAACGGGGCGATGTAGAAAGTGAGCTTATTCTCTAGCAAAAACGACGTTTCGTAGGCCTTCTCATCGGCGTTCGACGTCGCTCCGCCGGCGCTTTCGATTAAGTCCGAAAGAGTCGCTCCTTCTGTCACTAAATAGGTACCGGGCCTTTTTATTTCGCCACTTATCGTCACCTCGATTTTGTCGCCTTCGCTTTCTGAGATATGGCTTGTCTCATAGTTTTGGCCGACCTCTCCGCTAAAACCGTCGACAACAGTTAAGGCAATCAAGACGACGACAGTCACCACTACAATCGCTATTATCGCTTTGAACATTTTTCTTCCTCCTCACTTCTATATAGGGGCGAAAGAATAAAAACGATACGAAAAAAGGCTCAATTTCTGAGCCCTTGATTTTTTGATGGTGTTATTCGAATTTCGCGTCGTCGATATGGATTTGATATGGAGTCTGGCTTTCGACCATGACGTCATCACCTGGGACCTTCCCTATCAAGGCCTTACCGAGCGCGCTTTCGTTGGAAACGAGAGGATATGGATTGGCCATCGGATCGGCTTCGACGGTTCCGACGAGTTTGATCGTCGTGCTTTCCTTTGAATCTTTCTCGGTATAAGTGACGGTATGGCCTAAGCCAATTTTCTTGGCTTTGGAGCCTTTTCCTTCGTCAACGATGCGGGCGATGTCTTTGATGTGCTCGATTTCGGCGATTCTCGCTTCGATTTGCGCTTGGCGGTTTCTCGCAGCCTCATAATCGGCGTTTTCGCTAAGGTCGCCTTGGGCACGGGCCGCTTTCAAGGCCTCGATTATCTCAGGACGCTCGACTTCTAGTAAGTGACGGTATTCTTTTTCTAATTTTTCCAAGCCCTTGCGGGTCATCTGCATCTTTTCTTCTGCCATTTTTTGATCCTCTTTCGATAATTTCGCTTTTAGATTATAGGTATCCGGCGCTCTTTTCGCAACTACTAGCGTAGTTTCCCGAGTTTAGTGAGCGGACACGATGCTTGTAATAAATTAATTTTTAATGATATTTCGGCCAAAGCAAGCGCGACAAACGCTTTCTAAAACGACTTCCAAAAAGCAAGAATTGCTAATTTGTTGTTTTAACTTTGACGTCTGGCAAATATCTATCCCTAAGGAAAAATAACTTATGAACTCTTGATTAGTCTATTATTTTTGCGATTATACGTTCGTTCGTGTCTGAATTATACTTGATTTTTAGATCAACAATTTCGAATTCTCGTTCCGTCATTTCTCGGCGAAAGGTTTTTAATTTCTCGCTGACGCATTCGTTTTGCGAAAACAAAACGAAACAGATGTTCTTTGTTTTGAATCTTTCGGCATTGTTACACATATGAGACATCAGCGAAGGGCAACAACAAATTTCGTCGACAAAGACAAAGATTTCTTCGTTCTCTAGCAATTCATCAACCTGCTTGTTTAGATTAGATAAATGGTGCTCATATGCGGCGGGATCTCTATATATTTTTAAGTTTGGATAATTTCCCTCAAAATATTTAGGAGATATAGACACCATTTTAGGATCGAAAATAATAATGTTTTGGTGACTATTTTCTTTTAGTAACGTTTTGACGGTTTTGATCAGCAAAACAGTCTTTCCCGATCCGCATCCGCCTTGCACATAAATGTTTTTGAGATGCTTTACTAAATCAGTAAACAAATTTTCGTTTGTAAATGAACATTGCAAATAATTAATCATATTTATTTCTGAGCCCTAACCACCTTTAATAATAACTCCGCAACCGAAGAGTCGCGACGATTCTCTTCGATAATTCTTTCTAAAAACAACTCCGTTTCGAACAAAGTCAATCGTTTAATGTATTCAGTCTGGGGAACGATTGATTCGCAGTAATTTTTAAGATGGAAAAATTTATTGCCGAAAGATGCGCCTGCGACCGACACAAGAGGGTCGTTAGTCGCAATACTGAATGCCTTAATTTGAGAATCGCCATCGTGGAATGAATCACCAGAGACTTCATGGAAGATGATGTCGCCTTTCCTCACTCCCAAAAACACTTTATCGTTAATATCGTAAGCGCGGCAGCAACTTTCGTTTTCTATTTCAGATAATCGTGCTTTTACCTTGTAAAAATGAATATCAGTAATTTCCCCATTATCACACGAAGGAACTTCAAGCGGAGATCCGATTCTATCGTATAAACCGCTATCCTCTGGAGAAAGCGGATAAGGAGGCAATTTATTTCCGTGCCTGTCTCTAGCCGAGGATGTATTTTTGCGGCGCCGAGAATTGCTTTTCAAACGACGAGAATAATGAGTTTCCTCCTTTCTATCAATCATTAAAATGATTTCTAATTCATATCTATCCGGAATAAGTTTTTTTAGTGCGCTTGTAAATCCGCTGCCGTAAAAGTTTCTAGGCAAGTAGAAAAGCGTTTCAATAATTACTTCTTCAAAGCGACTGTAATCTTTTAATAAATAACGACAGCCACTATAAGGATAAAAGATAGGGCTATATTTGGAAACGTTTCTTTCTATTTCAGAAGCTTTCGCGGAATATCCTCTATATTCAAGATATTTGCTTTGGAAATAAGTCGCTAAAGATTCTAATACAACATCATGGTAATACCTGTTTAATTTTTCTCTGGTCTTATATTTGTCCATTAAGGTGCGATGGATGGCGTGAAAATATTCATGAGCGAAAGCGGAAATATAATCTTCATCGTTATGGTTGGCAAAATTGCGTGGGAATAATGTAATCGTACGATAGTCTTTATCGTTATAACGATGTGCGTAAAAACCAAATACCACTCCGCCCGGTGTGGCGTGTAAGATGGCTTTTTTTAGCCTTTCGACGTCTTTTCTAAGTTGAGGATTTTCGTATGGATTTCTTTCGTTGAAAAGAGGAAAGTAGATTACTTCTCCGCAAATCGATCCTTCGGCTAATGAGTTTTTAAGGTGCCGTAAAACGCGAGACATTCCTTCGTCTTCGTCAAAATATTCACCCCATTTTTTCATTAATTTATCAACGAGATTTTTTAATTTATCCATGCTTCCTTTGACGCATGGTCGGTGATAATAATCAAGATTAACAGTCGTTAAGTCTTCTACATCTTCGATTGCGAAATCGAGAGAGCTATTTCTCAATCCGCCAAGAGTCAAATTTGCAAACTCGCGTAAGAATGGTAATTCTTTTTCCAGCACTTCAGGATAATGGCCTGTCTGTTTGAAATTCATAATTTTAATATCTTCTCCTATCTTTTTAATGAATAAGATTTATGTGCGTCCTCTTCGCCCAAATCGGATAATTCCATTTGCACAATCTAAGCTATTGTTTTTTTCTTGCGTGGCGAAGGTTTTTTGCCTTTGCGACAGATGCGATATAAAACCTTCAATATCTCCACCATGGAAAGAGAATCTAACTTGCAATATTCAAGCATTCCCTCCCTTGTTTCTTTATATTCTTTTTCGCCCATCATAAACATCTTGGGGAACATCGCTGAAGCTTGGTCTCCCTTATGGACACAGGGCAATTTGCTATAGGCATCGGCCATTTTTGGGCATAAAGCGGGCATCACGACTTTAATTGAATTGTCTTTGCCTTGTTTTGGATGGTAGTAATAACCTTCTTTAAATGGGTCTAATAAATCAACAATATGCTTGGTTCTTTTCGTTAATTCGTCATGAAGATCGGGGTATTTTTCTGCTAATTTGGTGATGATTCCTTTTTCAGTCGAACTGTGATAGGCGATAATCGTCGCATTTTCTGGGATATCTTCGATAAGTCGCTTAGCAAGGTCATAAGCACAATCAAGCTTATCGCCTAGATATTCCTTATAGTAAAGTTTTGTGTCTTCGGACATTTTAACGAATAAAGAATATTGAAAAGGGATCATTTCAAAAGGATGAGCGTTGTTAAAAGGGGGGATCGCTTCATTCATTGTTTCAAAATCTAAAAAGCACACCGGATAGAATATTTTATTTAAGAATCCTTGTATCTCTTTAACGTCATATATCGGCGTCTTTCTGCCACTAACAATGCAATCGGCCTGTACTTTTTGCCTTAGTTTAGAAAAGACGCATCCCTGATTGAGGTAATTGCCGACGGTAATAATTCCTTGATTAATCAAAGAATAGGCCTTGCCGCTATCGATATTATTAATTGTTGTGATATTGTCCTTCGGCAAATTTCTTGTGCAATAGTCATGAAATTGGCACTCCTTGCAAGTCTTAGCGAAAGGGACGCTTATTTCATTCGTTTTTGCCAAAACGTTCCTCATTTCGTCAATTTCTCTAGTTATTTGGCCATTCGGTATTTCATCCACCTCATTGGTGATGTCTTTAACTGTGAAAAAGTCATGGACATCAATGTCGCCGTTCCTAACGTAATTTTTATTGATGTACATGGCATAGACACGCTTAATGTTCATTCCACACAAAGAAAGGACGTGTTTTGCAAAGATAGCTTCAGAAAGAAATTCCTTCTTCCATTCTTTGGCGGCCTTCACTTCGTAAATGGAATATTCGTCATTTTCTTTTGTTAATAGATCCACTTCGCAGCATAGATCATTTTTTTGAAAGAAGGCATTCATTAAAATGGAGTGCCCATCGTCTAATGCTCGTTTGGTGATATCGGCAGATCGACCGCTCATTGTGGAACAATCAAAAGTCTTAGGAAAATATTGTTTTGCTAAAGCTTTAACTTTTCTGCTTTCTTCCGATAAAAGTTTCTGAAAATCGCTTATCGGAGTGGCTTCGTCATTTTTATGATGCGAAAGCCAAAGTTCTTTTTTGCATTCTTTATTCAATAGATATTGTCTTTTTGTAATCATATTTTTCTTTGACCGCCGATTTCGAAACGGGATTTTCCTTGCGCGATTTGCCTATGCTGTTTCGTTTATTTACAAACCCTCAGTTTTAATCAGGCAAACAAATTCCAAATTATCTATTTTTTTAAACCCGCTTTTTTCTCTGCCATCCACCACATATCCATCCGTCAGCAATAAAATGTGATACTTTAAATCGGCGGATAGAAGATGATAATTGTCGACCACCACCACTCGATGTGGCAAAGAAAGCAAATTATCGATTACTTGGTCAGTGAAAACTTGTCCTAATAAAGTAAGGCCGTTTTTAACGCGCTTTTCACCAGAAAAAGCACGAATAAAAGCCGAATCGATATAATAGCCATTGATCTTATCTTTATTGTGCTCTAACCAGGAATTAGTAATCGCAGTTTTGCCAGAACCGGTTAATCCAGAAATCATCACGCTCTTTTTGTCCCTAAGAGCGGCGTCCAGCGTTTTGGTAATTTCGTTTTCGCAATAATACTCGTCGTCCATAGTTCCCCCCGTAAGTCGTCCGCATTGTGGAAGATTATTAATTAGAAAACCGGTAACATGATTTCGTTTAAAAAACAAAATCTTTACTGAAGTTTACTATACATCACTTCCACCAGATTTATTCTAACAAAAAGCGTATCTTCAAAGCAAGGCTTGCAAAGGCATAAAGTACGTTCGACAAACCGATTAGATATTTTTGAGCGGCGACATTTTCTTCAAAGGCGTGAATAAAAAAGAGACCGCAGACGATTCGGTGCCTTGCGGCCTCTTTTGCGAAACGTTATCGCTTTCGCTTAGAAAGCCATGTCATCCTCTATCGCGTTAGCAGATGACGACCCTTCTCCCCCTATCGGCTTCGCTTGACCCTCGCACATGAATGGCCTGGGCCTGGAACAAGGGGTCGCTTTGCTCATTTCGGCGGCGGCGTCATCAATCCAAAGTTTTCCGGTTTTCATCCCGGAATAAGGCCTTCTCTTCATCGAACCCGGGACAGAAATGGAAACGCGCTTGATACGATAGCCTCTTCCTTCTGGGAGGGAGACGTAATTGGGATTGCGTGGATCGACATAGATTCTCTCGAAATCGCTGTTCCTTGCTAAGCGCAGGTATAGAAGCGTGGCAGGCACTTTCAGACTCTTGCCCGGTTTTTTGCCTTTCAACAAGCTTAGATCGAGCATTTCCACTCCTTCTAGGTCGTAAGAGTAGCTCTCGCCTGCATAAAGCAAGGCACGATCGCTCTTCCTTATGATCGCATTCTTGCTCTCGTTTCCTATTAGATAGGGATTGCTTGGATTGATTTCGATCGGGCAAGAAAGAGAGGGAGGAAGCAAAGAGACGTTTTTGAATGTCGCCGGGATTTCTAAGACGGAACGAAGGGAAGACATGCCTACGAATTCGTTGATCGAAGAGAGAATCGTCCCTTCGGAAGCAATGTAGATGGCCTTTTTAGTGAAGCGATTGAAGAGAACTCCGTTATCATAGGTATAGAAATCGCTGCCGTTAGGAATAGAAATCGTCTCGATGGAGTTATCGGGAGCTAGGCTCAAGAAGGAATCGTGGGCCAATACGAGCTTCTTGATCTTGCAGCCGACAAAGACGAATCTACAAAGCGCTCCTTCAGGAAGGACCAATTCGTCCATGGTTAAAGAAGAGAACTTGAAATCTTTTTCGCTAAGAAGAGCGCTGCCCAGATCAAGAGGATGTCTCCAAAGTAAACGCTTGTTTTTATCGAAGAGAGAGCCGTTGATCTTAACGTCACCCGGGCGTTTGGAAACGAGCTCCTCAAGGCAAGAAGGCAAGGCGGAACCATCGAAACCGATAAGCTTTTCCGGGAGAACCATCTTCTTGATTCTCGTACAGGAGAAAGCTTCGCGGCCGAGGCTATTCAAGGAAGAAGGCAAGGTAACCTCTTCCAAATCGCTGGAAGCGAAGGCACGCTCGCCGATGGAGGTGATTCCTTCTGGAAGAGCGATTTTAGAAATATGAACTCCTTCAAAAGCCTTTGGCCCGATCCTAGTCACCGCGCTATCGAACGTCGAATTTGCGCAGCCAACGATCAAAGTTTCGGAAGCTTTCGTTTTCCCTTCATGATCATAGCCCTCAGTATGGCGAATGACCGAATTCGTCCCGTCGCTTCTTAGATAATTTCCTGGATGTGAGAAAGATGGGGAATCGACTTCGATTTTGGCAAGTTTATTCTTGTCGAAGGCCGATGGGCTTAGATTCAAGCAGCAAGGAGGAATGCAAATCTCCTCTAGCTTCGTCCCGTTGAATGCAAAGTCATCGATGCTACATAGCCTTGAAGGAAAAGCAATCTTAGAAAGAGAGGTGTCTTTGAATGATGCTTTCCCAATGGAAGAGAGGAAAGAGGGAAGATCGATATGGTTTAAGGAGAAGCATCCTGCGAAAGCGTTGTCCCCTATACTTGTCGTATCGTTAGGAAGGAGAACCTCCGTGAGGTTTGCGCAGCCATAGCAAAGCGAGGCTGGGATGTCGGTCTCTGAGTTGATCTCTCGCAAATCAAGGCTTTTAAGACTGGAGCAAGCGAAGACGCCAACGCTCAATTTAAATTTTCTCGGCGTATCGCTTGCGCCGACGCGGAAGCGCTCGATGGAGGAATAGGCGAAGGAACATGAACCCAAAGAAATGATGTTCTTAGGGAGATCGATTTCTTCAATGCCTTGCCTCCAAGCAAAGGCGAGAGAATGGATAAGGACGACCCTCTTATCTTCCGGGATCTTGGCTTTGTTGCCACCGAGGATGATCGAGTCCTTTTCTTTTCCAATCCGGATAAGGCAATCGCTCTCCGTGCGATAGAAGGCATTGTTTTCCCTCATCGATATTTTCTCAAGAGAGGGACAATTCATGAACCAAGTCGAGACGAAGCGATGCAAGGAGGAAGGGAAGACGATGGAGCTTAGGCTAAGACAGTTTCTGAAGCAAGAAGAGCCTATGTTAGAAAGCGAATCCGGGAGGCTGATTCCCTTCAAAGAAGAACAGCCGCAGAAAGCTCTCTCTCCAAGATTTGAGAGACTGCTTGGTAGTTCGATTTCAGATAAAGATGAGCAACCTTCGAAGGCTCTGGCTTTAATCTCAAAAACCCCTGGCAAGACCGCTTTCTTAAGATTGGAGCAGCCGCAAAACGCCTCCTCGCCGATTTTTTGCAAGCCCATTGGAGCGTTGAATTCCTCGATTGCGGAGGCGCGGAACGCTCCTTTGGAGATGGATGAGACGGAAGAGGGAATAACGCTGTTCTTGCAGCCCAAAATCAGTTCTCTTCTCTTTTTCGCGACAAGGCAATTGCCTGCCCCGTCGAAGAATCTGTTCTCTTTTCCGACCTCGATGCTCTCAAGGCTCTTGCTCACGTGGCTAAAGGCGAAAATGCCGATATTTTCTGTGGCATTAGGCAAAAAGAGCTTCTTGACTTTCGAGCAGCCCGCGAAGGCTTTCGGGCCAATTCGCCTCACCTTGCTAGGCAAAATGATGTTCTCTAAAGAGGAATCGCCCTCGAATGCGCTCACACAGATTTTATTGAGCCCTTCGCCCCAATTGACCTCTTTCAAAGAGGGGCAATGGGCGAAAGCGGATGGACCGATTTCTACTAGGGAATCTGGCAAAGATAGCGAGATGAGAGAAAGACAATCGCGGAAGGCAGAGGAACATATTTTGCCAAGACGTTCCGTCTCAAATTCCACTTCTTTCAACAAGATGCAGCTTTCGAATGCGGAAGCTTCGATAAGAGCGACGTTTTTAGGAATAACAATTTTTTGGATGAGCGAGCCTTTGAATGCCCTGTTCCCGATGATCTTCACTTCTTCTGGGATATAAGAAACGTAGCTAAGCGCATAGACAAGGCGATTCGTGTCACGTTCAATAATGAAGTTGTCCTTGGAATAGTAGACCTTGTTATTCGGATCCACCTCTATTTCCTTTAGGCTTGAGGAATGGGGTAAAGCAGATTCGAGCTTGATGACGTTCTCTGGGATGTAGATCCGGTTAAGTCCTGTGTCGGCGAAGCAGTTTTCGTTAAGAGAGAACAAGGACGAAGGAAGAGAAACGGAGCTAAGCTCGTGGTCTCCTTCGAAACAAGAGGAAGGCAAAGCCTGAAGCGAAGAAGGCAAAGCAGCTTCTTCAAGACTATAGCAATAGGCAAAAGCTTTTGCGCCGATTTCCCGAACCGATTCGGGCAAAGAGATCTTCTTAAGCAAGAAGCAGCATTCGAAGGCCCCTTCGTCGATTTTTTCCACATTCGCCAAAGAAACTTCCTTCAGGCCACTCTGATAGAAACATCGCGCGTTGATGGTCTTTAGCTTGCTAGGGATGGCGATTTTTTCTAT
Source organism: bacterium (assembly GCA_963616935.1). Classification (GTDB taxonomy): domain Bacteria; phylum Bacillota_I; class Bacilli_A; order RFN20; family CAG-826; genus UBA4951. Next base: position 99,327 of record CAVEMS010000006.1, read on the forward strand.
CCCCGTATCGGAAAAGGCGAAACACCCAAGGTAAATGAGGGAGCTAGGCAAATTGATTTCCTTAAGCGATGAGCAGCCTTTGAAGCAATCATCCCCTATTGCCTTAAGGCGATCAGGAAGGATGACTTTTTTGATTTTGCGGTTCTTGAAGCAATTCTCAGCGAGACCATCGACGAAATATGGGATGGTCACTTCTTCCTCTTGCCCAAGGTATTCGGTAATGATGACACCGTTGAAGACGGCATAACGCCCATTGCTCTTGTTGACGATTTTGCCGTGCAAATCGAACTTGAACTCCGACTGATATTGGGCCCAGTCGGCGATGGCTGAGGCGGAATTGCTCGCCACGCGGCTCACCTGCTTCTTGGGCACGAAGTCGTAATATTTCCCGAAAAGATTGAAATGCTTTTTCTGGAAGCGGGCATAGGAATATTCGCTGGAGTAATAAAGATAGGCGACTCTGCTATTGATTTCGTCGATGAGGCCAGGGCAGCGATTCTGATAATGTTCCTCGTTTTTCTTGATGAGTGAGAGAAGGAAAAGGATATAACGTTTCGAGACGGTGATTTTGCAACTCCCCTCGTCTTTTTTGGAAAGGGAGAGACCGAGGAAGGAGATGGAGTTCTTCTTCTCTAAATCGAGAGATATTTTTTGCGTTTTCTTCTCATTGACCACCAATCCGAGCTTTCCGAGTTCTTCTTTGACGAAAACGAGAAGAGAGAGAAGATCCTCTTCTCCTTCTTGCTCCGAGGAAAGAAGGATGTCGTCTGAATAACGCGAATAATGGAGCTCAGGCTTGTCGCTTAGGTATTCTTCTAAGGCTTTATCAAACCGCGACATATAGAAATTTGAGAGAAGAGGTGACGTGACGAAGCCGATTGAAAGGGATCCGCGGTAAAAGCAACCCTTCAATTTGGCCTTCCAATTCGAATTGAAAGAATCGCCGTAAATGGAGAAAAACGCCTCCTCGGTGATCGATTCAAAAAAATGATGAATGTCGAGTTTGATGAAATGAGTGGAGTTTAGATGGTCTTTGAAAGCGTCCAAAGCTCTTACCCCTGGATGATAGGCGTAGGAATGCGGATTCCTTTCGAAGAAGTTCTCCTCGAACCTCTTCCTGATGTCCTCATGGGCCGAACGGAGAGAAATCCCAAAGCCTTTCACATCGTTATAGGTGATGATTCGCCTAACCTTAGCTTTCTCGTGAATCTCATAGGCAAAGACATATTTGTCTGGGGTCAAAACGAAGTTTTCCAAAGCCTTATCGAACAGGTTTTTTCTCATCATTCCATCTCCTAAATTATTTTTACAAAAAAAGGCGGTACCATACCCAACAAAACACCTACAATACCAATCTCCAAGGGAGATAAGACTGGTGCCGCTTGCTGAAACGAAGAATTAACTTCATCTACCGCCACAATTAATTTAACGCACGTAGCGCCCCGTTTCAATAGTCACAGATGATTAGTTTAGTCTGAATTTGTTAATTACGAATTATCAAGATGCTCTAAGCGTTTATCTATCTGCTTCCACTAATTGCTAAGATTGTAAAACAAGCTCGGTTTACGAAGATCATTCATCGATTACGTCTCTAGTGTAATAAACGTACTTTCAGACCCATGAGCGCATTTCTTGAAGTCGATGACAAAATAAATCGAAACTCATCGCATATAGCGGATGCAATTGGATTCAGAATTGGATTTACGCAGCCTTTTGGCTTGCCGTCCTTATTACTTTTCAAAAGTCTTTAACTCGCCTATAACCTTATTCAAATAATTGATTTCGTCTTCAGCTAATTCATCAACTGCAAATGAATTCAATAATTTATTTTTATCGCTGAAGTGAGTCCAAAAGAGGGCTTTCAATTCTTCAACTATTTGTTCTTTGCCCGCTTTTGTTTTAAACATTTCACGGAACATGGCAATTTGATTTTGATGTCAGTTATCCCATAAAGTTCCGTCTTCACTATAGATTTCGCGATATATAGATCTAGATAAGCAAAATTCTAATTCAAGTCATTTAATCGATTCTTCATATTTTTACTAATTCAAAAAGCTAAAATCAGTAACTATATATTGGTTTAAAGCCGGTTTAGATTTACCTTTATTTGTAATCAAAACCATTGTCTTTTTTCCATATCTCAAGATTAAATCGATATGGCTCATGCCGTTTATGATTCTTGAGCTATTTGCTTTCCGTTCTTATCAAATAATCTTACGACCCTCCACCTAATTTTATTTGCGGATTTTCTATATTCTTTTTGTTGCTTTGAAATAACATACCTAAAGCATTTAAGCGCTTCTTCCTTTGAACAATTTAAATACAAAACAGGTTCTTTTGTTTCGTCGCCGTTGTCTAGCGTTACAGTAAAGTCAGCTTTATTTTTATCGATAGTTTTGCATCTGCTAACAAAACTTATCAATTCATTTTCAATCGCGGTTATTTTGTCATCAATTTCTTTTTGCAATTCAGGCCTTTTGAATTTTAAATAGCCATTGAGAAACGGATCAAACATAAATCCACCATCAAAAGTATCTCCGGCAAATTTAACGTGAACGAAACCGTTTTCATCAACCCTTGTAATTGTTCCGTTTCTATTTTGAGAATCAATTACTGTTTCACCAATTAATTTGCTGTAATCCATAATATTTTTTCTCCAATTTATATTTCTAACTTAAAGACATCGAGGCTCGCAAGAAGTTTGTGCAAAAATCATCCTAGAAAAGACCAATCACTAAGCTGAATGAATGGCAGAAAAAATGCCTTATAATTGCATCGTTAGGCTTTTAATAATAAGAAATCGAAAGTGAATTAGTAGCCTCTCTTATTTCTTATATCTTGTTCTGAAATGCCTCCTTGGGGTTTGTCAAAAGCGTTATGGCATGTTTTGCATAAAAAGAATATATGTTGATTGATGGGCAAATGTGCATTTTTGAATCTTTCGAAAAAATCCTCTAAATTGACCTTGTATAAATTTGGATTTGTTTTATCTTTGAAATTTTTATCCAGTATATCTTTAATAATAATTGGTCTGTCTATTATGTGCGCAGATTGCAATTCCGCAGATTTGTCACAAAATTCGCAAATAGATTTATGACTTTCGCGCTCACCTTTACAAAAGATATTAACTTGGTTTCTGCATGCAGGGCCTATAAATCTTTTAAAATCTTCAAAAGAGCCTTCGAAAGACGCAGAACTTTTTGGCTTGTTTGCGGAGTAATTAATTTGACTTAAATATTCAACAAATTCGCACAATGCGTTTTTTAATGATTGCAACCCAGAATAATAATCGCCATCAATCACAATATCAGCTTTAGGCTCTGCACCGTCTCTTTGATCGCATTTTGTGTAAGTTAATGAGTCAATTAGCGACTAACATTTGTCTAAAGAATATTCGCTTAAAATATTGCAGTATTTATCTATTCTTTTAATTCTTGCTATTTTAGATTTACAAGTATTCAACTTATAGCTTTGTTTAAGAAATTGCTCGTAATCTTCGATAATTTTTTCCATATATCTTCTCCTGCATATTACTGTAATCGATAGACGTAAAAATCACAAGAATTTCGCGTATTTTATGAGCCGCATGCACTTCGTTCGTTTTGTCAGATGAACGTCGTCGATCGTTTTTTTCTTTTCGTTCAGACTGGCGTGAATCTCGCCGGTTTGTTACTGCGACATAGTCTTCATACGCTTTCAAGCGTCGTTACGTCTTCTTAAGTTTGATTTTTATTACGAATCTGTTCTTCCTTAATCATCGATGCGGACCATTCGTCCGTTGTCCACGAAAACGGTCGTATGATAAACGTGGCGCTCGGTCCCTTTTGCTTGGCTTGAACAAACAAATGCAGGAGCAATGCGCTTTTTAGCTTGTCGGGCTCGAATGGGCGAAGATCATCGCATCAAATCAGGAAACACATTGTCGTCATCAATGAACACATCATTTTTAAAAAAGCGACTTTCATGGTAAGAACCACTACTTTGTCGCTTTAATTTCGTTATCTAACAAGTTCCCCGATTTTCGGATCGCTTTCATAGGCCTCTAGGACCTCTTCCGCTTCCT
>CAVEMS010000007.1:0-50465 GCA_963616935.1 bacterium
AACAGCGCGCCGCCGGGCTTTTTCTTTTATGGGCCCCCATGAGGGGGCTTTTTTCGTGCCTCAACAAACGAAAGAAAAATACATAGGTTTTTTACAAAGGACGGCATTTTGTAGTGATTGTATGCGTATTGTCGCTAAATCTATATAATTTGAAAAACGACATTATAAGTAGGATAATTAATAGGCTCTTTTTTAGAGTAACCTATGACTATCAATCAGAAAACGCAATATGGGAACATCGCCATCACTGATGAGGCCGTCGCCTCTCTTTCTGGCGAGGCCGCAGCCGAATGTTATGGCGTCGTCGGCTTAGTGGAGCCGAATGCTTCGACGGCGTACATTCGTGAGCTTTTAAGAAAAGAAGATTACGTGAAGGGCGTTCATACCAAGAAAACTAAATCCGGCTATGCGGTCGATGTTTATTTGGTCGTCGCCTATGGCGTCAAGATCACCGAAGTCATTCAAGAGGTGCAAAAGCGCGTCTCTTATGTCCTTAAGAAAGCCTTCGGACTCAAAAAAATCGAAGTTAATGTCCTTTTGCAGCAAATAAAGGAAATCCAATGAAAAAACAATCTATGAAAACTATCAACGGCCAAGAGCTTAAGCACCTTTTCCTTTCCGGGGCCAACAATCTATATAACCATTATCCGGAAATCGATCAATTGAATGTCTTCCCAGTGCCAGATGGCGATACCGGAATGAACATGAACCTCACTTTGACTAGTGGCGCTAAGGAAATCCAAAACAGGAACGATAACGATGTCGCGACTATCTCCGCAAGCTTTAGCCGCGGGTTATTGATGGGCGCTAGAGGCAATAGCGGAGTCATCGCCTCTCAGATATTCAAAGGCTTCTCCATCGCTTGCGAAGGAAAAGAGAAACTGAACGTCAAGGATTTGGCTGCCGCATTCGCGCAAGCTAAAACCACGGCCTATAAAGCGGTCATGCGTCCTGTGGAAGGAACGATATTGACTGTCATTAGGGAATCTAGCGAAGCGCTTAAAGAAGAAGTCCAAAAGAAGCAAATGTCGATAGAATCAGCGTTTGCTTTCCTTCTTAAAGAAGCGAAGAAGTCCCTTGAACATACACCTGACTTGCTACCTGTCCTAAAAGAAGTTGGCGTCGTCGATTCGGGCGGCGCTGGATTATGCGTCGTAATCGAAGGAATGTCGCTTGCGCTAAATGGCAAATTCGTCGAAAGAAACGAGAATATGGCGGAAGGGGAATCCTCTTCCTCCGTCTTATCTTCTCCCTATGCTGGTGCCAAGCTATCAGAAGGCGAAGAAGGATACGGCTATTGCACGCAGTTCATTTTGCGTATTGGTAAGCCAGAAGACGGCAAGAAGCCTTTTGTTGAGAAGAAATTCTCGAATTTCCTAAATTCCCATGGTAATAGCGTCGTCCTCGTCCGCGACGACGATATCGTCAAAGTCCATGTCCATACCTTGCAACCTGGTTCAATGCTCAATTATGCGCAAAACTACGGGGAATTCTTAACGATTACGATCGAGAATATGAGCGAAGAGCATAATAATATCTCCCATGGCGATGTGGCGACCGATATGGAAAGCAACATCAAGCGAGCCAAAGAGACGAAAAAAGACGATGGACCGAAGAAAGAATTCGGACTTATCGCCGTGAGTTCTGGCGAAGGGCTAGACGAGATGTTCAAAGAGCTTGGCGTCGATGAGATAGTGTCCGGCGGCCAAACGATGAATCCTTCGACCGAAGATTTCGTCAGAGCCATCGAGAAAGTGAATGCCAAGAACATCCTTATCCTTCCGAATAACGGAAACATAATAATGGCAGCGAAGCAGGCATCGGAAGTGCCGTTGTCATCGGATGATACGACGGTTTCCGTGATCCCTAGCAAAACAATACCGCAAGGAATATCCGCGTTAACGCAATTTGGCGAGGATATGTCGAAGGATGAGAACGTCGAGATGATGACGGAAGCCTTAGGGAATGTCCTTTCCGGTTCGATAACCTATGCCATAAAAGACACCGATATCGATGGCGTCCATATCACCAAAGACTATTACATGGCGATGAAGGACGACAAAGAGATACTCGCCTGCGTCAAAAATAAGAAAGAGGCGTTGCTAGTCTTGCTTGACGACTTCGCTTCGAGTGGCGAAAAAGCGATGTTCACCGTGTTACTAGGGAAGGATATAACCAAAAAGGAAGAAGAATCCCTTTCGGAAGAATTGCCAAAGAGATATCCTTCCGCCGACTTCCTGATTAGGCGCGGCGATCAAAATGTCTACAGTTTCCTTGTCGGCGCCGAGTAATCGGCGTCTTTTTGTTATAGAATATAGTCGATATCCATGGTCCTTTCTCGTTCCAAAAACGTCAGCGAATCCCTCTCTCTTCTTGGCATCGAAACGCCGTTAGACGTCTTAGAGCACTTGCCTAGGCGCTTCGAATCTTTTTTCTATACGCCAAGCAAGCGTGGGAATTATCAGGATAAGGAAAGAATCGTGGCGTTAGGGAAGATAAGGGGAACGCCGAAAACCCTGCGTTTCTCGAATAGATCGATTTCCCGTTTCTATTTTGAGACGGTGTTAGGAGAAACCTTTATCGTCGAGGCCTGGAATAGGCCATACCTCTCTAAAAGCGTATCTCTTGACGAGTTATACACAATCAGTGGCTCTTTCGATTTGAAGAGACGTAGCTTATCCATGCTAAACATCTATAAAGGGGAGATAAAGAAAGAAGAGGCGCTACGCCCAATATATCGTCTCCCGGAATCTCTATCGAACGCGACATTCCGAAGCATCGTGATGAAGTGCCTAAAAGAACTCGAGGGGAAAATAGAAAACGTCATCCCTTCGTATCTCATGGCGAAATACCGCTTGATAGATAGGGGAACGGCCTTCAAATATGCGCATTTCCCAAAGAACGACGAAGAACTTAGACAAGCGATGCGGCTATTCAAATACGAAGAGGCTTTGACTTTCGAGCTTAGGACGGAGATGGTCCGCTTAGCCAATAAGAACCTAATCAAAAAGAAGAGGAATGCGGTGCCAATGGATAAATTCGAGGCATTCGTCTCCTCTTTGCCTTATAAGCTCACCGACGATCAAAGACGGGCGATTGACGAAGCCCTTTCGGATATGGATGGCGAGCATCTTATGTATCGATTGCTCGAAGGCGACGTCGGAAGTGGGAAAACGCTGGTGGCGAGCCTTTTGTGCTACGCTTCATATCTAAGGGGAGAGCAAGCTGCCCTTATGGCTCCGACGGATGCGTTAGCAAGGCAACATTACGCCACTTTGAAGAAGCTTTTTTCTGGCACTAAAGCGAACATAGTCTTGCTTCTTGGGGCAATGAGCGGAGTCGATAAGAGACTTGCTATGAACGATGCGGAAGATGGGACTGGCGATATCTTCGTCGGCACCCACTCCCTCTTCTCCAAAAACGTCAGATATTCGAATCTTGGCTTAGCGGTTATCGATGAGCAGCACAAATTCGGCGTGAACCAAAGGACGATGCTTCTCGATAAGGGAGAACATACCGATCTGCTTATGATGAGCGCCACCCCGATTCCTAGGACCTTAACGATGACGATTTACGGCGATATGGACGTTTCTATCCTTCATTCCTTCCCATTCGGCAAGAGAAGCGTGAAAGTCATAAATGCCAAAACACCAAAAGAACTAAGCGAAAGCATCTCCCGAAGTTTGCTTAATGGAAAGCGAATCTATGTGGTGGTGCCGGAAATCGAGCCGAAGGAAGAAAAGAAGAACGCTTCCGTGAAGGAAGTATATGCGCAATATAAGAAGGTGTATGGCGAGCGTGTCACGATGATGCATGGCGCGATGGACGAAGAGTCGAAAAAGGTCGCGATGATTGCCTTCACTAGTGGGCTATGCCCGATATTGGTGGCGACTTCTTTGATCGAGGTTGGAGTCGATGTCCCAAGCGCCAATCTCATGATCATCTATCGTCCATCGAATTTCTCATTATCAAGTCTCCATCAGCTTAGGGGAAGGATCGGACGTGATGGAAGCGATGCGCTTTGCTATTTGGTCCCCGAAAAGGGACTTAGCGAAGAAGCAGAGAGGAAATTAGAGGTTTTTGCCAAGGAAGAGGATGGCTTCAAAATCGCGGAAGAGGATTTGAAACTACGCGGTCCTGGAGAAATAGGCGGCACCCGTCAAAGTGGGCTCCCAGAATTCAATTATGCAAACATAATCGACGATTTCCGCGTTTTCGAGGCAGCTAGGGAAGACGCCAAGGAGATGCTTAACGACATAAGTAAGAAAGAGATTGCGCTTCGCTTGGCGGATATGTCGCAAAAGTATCGTTCATAAGATTCGTCGATCACAAGCGTTTTGCGTGGAGCATTTTTTGCTGCGGTTCGTTTTCGGCTATGCTTTATTTTAAACGAAGGAAAACAGCCTTCCATGCTATAATAAAAGCAATTAAATAAATGCTTTGGCGGTAGCTATGTATGTCTTTAAAATTAGACGATCTTGAGACGTTTAAAAAAACACAGAAACAATGTTTCTGTGTCTATGGGCATCGTTTCCTCACCGTTTTTCGAAATCCGCTTTGGCTTTAGATGAAGCACATTACATCAACATATCTATGTTTCTAGTAAATAAAGCCCACTTTGATTAAAATAACGTCGAGGTTTTTCTATGAAAAAAATCGTGATTGACATGTTAGGCGGAGATAAGGGCTTGGATAGCTCAATCCCAGCCGTTAAAGAGTTTCATTCCAAATATCCGGATACCGAGCTCGTTCTTTCTGGTCCTGCCGCAAAGCTCAACGATTTTCCTTATGCGACGATAATCGACGCGAAAGAGGCTGTGCCGATGGAATGCGGCGCGCTTGAGGTGCTTAGACATAAGGAAAGCTCGCTTATGAAGGCGCTCGCCTATATGAAGGAAAACAAAACCGATGGCATCGTGAGCGCGGGCTCGACCGGCGCTTTCTTGTCGGCTGCTACGATCACCCTCAAAAAGCTCCCTGGGATACTTAGGCCGGCTTTGGTGACCGCTTTCCCACGTTTAAATGAGCAGGGCGGCCATATCGCGATGCTTGACGTTGGGGCAAGCAACGAAAACACGGCGGAAGAGTTGGTCCAATTTGCTTTAATGGGCTCGCTATATAGCCAAATCGTTTTCGGAGTGAAGGAGCCGAAAGTCCGTTTGCTTAGCAATGGTTCGGAAGAAGGGAAAGGCTCGCCCGTCGGCAAAGAGGCCTACAAACTGCTTAAAGGCGATAAAAACATCAATTTCGCCGGCAACGTCGAAGGAAACGCTATCCTCACCGGCGATTCCGATGTCGTCGTAAGCGATGGCTATTCAGGGAATATCATGCTCAAAACGACGGAAGGCACCGCGAAAGGGATGGGAAAACTCCTAAAGAAAGCGTTCAAACGCAATCTTCTTAGCAAAATCGGATATCTTTTCTCGAAAAAGGGAATCGATGAGATGAAAGACACGATGAATCCCAAAAAGGTTGGCGGCGCATTATTAATTGGCATTAACGGTTTGGCCGTCAAAGCCCACGGGAATAGCGACTCAACGGCTTTCTTCCATGCGCTTGAGCTTATGGAGAAACTGGCCGAAGGCGATATCCTTTCGAAACTCGAAAAAGGACTAAAGAAAGACGAATAAAATGAAAAACGTCGAGGAATTGCTTAAAAAACTCAACATTTCGGCTAGAGACATCCCTCTATATGAGGAGGCTCTCACCCATAGTTCCTATAATGCGACGGCCGGAACGAAGCACAAGGATTACGAGAGACTTGAGTTTTTAGGCGACTCCTTAGTCGGATTCGTCACAAGCGAGCTCTGCTTTTGCTATCATCCAGAGATGCAACAAGGCGATTTGTCGCAACTAAAATCCCAATTCATCCGCACCGAAAGCGAAGCCTCCTTGGCCCTTTCTCTTGGCCTAGGCGATTATGTCCGGGTTGGGAATTCCTTTTCTGGCGAAGTCAATGGATCGGACAGGATCCTCGAAGATGTCTTTGAGTCGTTTATCGGCGCTTTAATCCTCGATCAAGGCAGGGAATTCGCTTACTCATTCGTTAGGAATCTCTTCGAAGAAGCGATAAAGAATGGCCGCGTGTTATCTAGCGAAAACCCCAAAAGCGAGCTTCAAGAGGCCGTTCAAGCGGAATACAAGGAAGCCGTCGATTATCGCCTTCTTCGAGATGATGGCTATAAAAGTGGCGATAAACGCTATACCGTCGGCGTTTTCTTCGAAGGTCTTGAATTAGGAAGAGGCATTGGGCGAAGCAAAAAAGCGGCTGAAACCGAAGCAGCGCGCGACGCTTTGATGAAAAACGCTACGAGCACACTTAGCGAGAAACTAAAGAAATGAGGTAATTATGGGTCTATTCGCCTTCTTGAAAGATAAGTTCTCGAAGAAAGAGAGCGACGAGAAATCGAAAAAATACGAAGCGGGCTTGAAAAAATCCCGCGAGGCTTTCGCAAACAAACTCGAGGCCTTGTCCAAAAAATACGCGAAGGTGAACGAAGAATATTTCGAAAACCTCGAGCAAATCCTAATCGAAGCGGACGTCGGAGTTTCCTTGACGATAAGGATCGTCGAAGAATTGCTTGAGAAATCGAAAAAAGAGCATTTGGAGGATCCTAAGACGATCAACGAAGAACTAGTCGACATGATGTTCGTCGACTACGTCTCGCATGGCGAAGGGATAACGAATGAGATTTCTTTTTCCGAAAACGGTCCGACGGTTTTGTTAGTCGAAGGCGTTAATGGCGTTGGCAAGACCACCTCAATCGCGAAAATCGCCTACCGCTACATGAAACAAGGGAAGAAAGTATTGCTTGTGGCCGCCGATACTTTTAGAGCGGGAGCGACGGAGCAGCTATCGATCTGGGCGAAAAGGCTAGGTTGCCCAATCGTTACGGGAAAAGAAGGCGCCGATCCTGCCAGTGTTTGCTATGACGGCGTCAAATACGCGACTTCTAACCCCATAGACCTAGTGATCGTCGACACGGCTGGAAGGCTACAAAACAAAGCCAATCTGATGGATGAGCTATCCAAAATGAAGAGAATCCTTTCGAAGGGAATCGAAGGGGCGCCGCACGAGACGTTCCTTATAATCGACGCGACGACTGGGCAAAACGGCGTCTCCCAAGCCAAAGCCTTTAAAGACGTAAGCGACATAACCGGAATCGTCATCACCAAGATGGATGGCACCTCAAAAGGCGGAATAATTCTCTCGATCCGCGACGAACTTGGCGTTCCCGTCCGTTTCATCGGCTTAGGAGAGAAGATGGAAGACCTCGAGGAATTCGACCTCGACGAATATTTGAATGGGCTATTGCTTGGAGACAAGAAGAATGAAGGATAAAGACCTTTTGTCGTCGAGGGAGGAGGCCCTTAAGCTATACGATGCCTATAAGCCCCTTTTAAGCGATGAAGCGGTGGACCGCTTCGAAGAGTATTATTGCGACGATCTCTCGCTAAGCGAGATCGCAGAGTCGCGTGGCGTCTCAAGAAGCGCCGTTTACGATGGATTACATAAAACCCTAAAGAAAATGCTCGATTACGAGAAAAAGCTCGGACTTGTATCGAAACGCGAAAAAATCGACAAGCTCGTCGAAAGCTGCCAAAACGAGAAAGGCGAGAAAAGGGAAGAAGCCCTTAAGAAACTATGGGAGGTGTTAAAAGATGCCATTTGAGTCTCTTAGCGACAAATTCAGCGCATTATTCAAGAAGATGAGACGCGAAGACAAGCTTACCGAAAGCAATATGTCGGAAGCCCTTCGCGAGATTCGCATCGCACTTTTGGAAAGCGACGTCAATTACAAAGTCGTCAAAGCCTTTACGGATGACGTTAAAGCGAAAGCCTTAGGCCAAGACGTCCTTTTAAGCGTCAATCCCGGCGAGCAGCTTACGAAGATATGCCACGATGAGATGGTCTCGCTACTAGGAAGCGAGGAAACGAGCGTCAATCTTCCAAAAAACCAACTCGGAATCATAATGTTAGTCGGTCTCCAAGGCACTGGTAAGACGACGAGCGCAGGCAAACTCGCGTCTTTGTTCAAAGAAAAGGAACATAAGAAAGTGATGCTCGCTGGCTTAGACGTCTATCGTCCAGCCGCCATAGAGCAACTTGGAACCATCGCCAAGCAAATAGACGTCCCTCTTTTCGAAATGGGAACCGACGCGAATCCCGTCGAAGTGGCGAAAAAAGCCAAAGAGAGGGCTTTGGCGGAAGGATACGACATCCTTATCCTCGATACGGCAGGACGACTACAGATCGACTCCGCTTTAATGGATGAGCTAAAGAGCATCAACCACGAAGTCCATCCTGATGAAGTACTTTTGCTAGTCGACTCGATGTCCGGCCAAGAGGCAGTAAACGTCGCAAATGCTTTTAACCACGATCTTCGTCTCACCGGAATCATTCTTTCCAAACTCGATGGCGACGCCAAAGGAGGCGCTGCATTATCGATCAAGTATATGACGGGATTACCGATAAAATATGCCGGCGTCGGCGAAAAAATAAGCGATTTGACGGCTTTCCATCCCGATCGCATGGCTGATCGAATCTTAGGCATGGGAGACATCGTCTCGTTAGTCGAGAAGGCCCAAGAGGTGATGGATGAGAAAGAGGCCAAGAAAGACGCCAAAAAGTTAATGGAGGGGGAGTTCACCCTCGAAGACCTCCTAAAGCAAATGAAGATGGTTCAGAAAATGGGAAACTTGGGCGCAATCGCTTCCTTGATCCCCGGAATGCCAAAGCTCACGGATGAGCAAAAGGAAAGGGCAAGTAAGGAAATGACCTCCTTTGAAGCCATCATCAATTCGATGACGCCTTATGAAAGAAGGCATCCGGAAATGCTTAAATTCTCCCATAAAAACAGAATCGCAAAAGGAAGCGGCAAGACAAACGCCGACATCAACAGGGTGATCCGCAAATGGGAGCAATCCAAAGAAATGATGAAACAGATGAGCCGCTACTCGAAAGGCGGCAAGATTCCACCCGGATTTGGCGGGATGCGCTGATTCGCTTAATGAAAAGTCGTCCATTCCGATGGACGACTTATTTGTTTTTTACGAACTTCTTTCCTTTTTCTATCGCTTTCTCTTCCCATTCGGGATGCTCGCCTTCCGTAAGCAATTTCTTATCTTGCTTCGTTAATGGGACTTTCGAGAACAGATCGGGACGGTATTTTTCGGTGAGAAGGAGCGATTGCTTCCTTCGCCACTTCTTTATGGCCTCATGATTGCCGGAGTAGAGGATATCGGGAACACGTTTGCCGTCGAATTCGTATGGCTCGGTATATTGGGGGTATTCAAGCAATGACTCGCTGAACGATTCGTCGGTCAAGGAATCGCTTGATATGGCGCCATCTAATAACCTTGTTACGGAGTCGGCGACTGCCATCGCCGGTATTTCGCCGCCCGTTAGCACATAATCGCCGACGGATAATAATTCGTCGACATAATCGTTGACCCTTTCGTCAATGCCTTCATAATGCCCGCAAATCAAGACCAAATGATCGAGTTTTGCATAGGTTTTCGCGATTTCTTGCGTGTATGTTTTGCCTCGTGGCGAAAAAAGAGCCACATGTGAGCCGTTCGTTCTGATTTCTTTTAAAGCAGACACGATCGGCTGGCATTTTTGGATGAGCCCGGCGCCTCCGCCGATTGGCGGGGTGTCGGTGCGGCCGTATTTATCGGTCGTGAAATCCCTTATTTGGATGGGCTTAATCTCGACGATTCCCTTCCCGATGGCTCGCTTGATGATCGAGGTATTCAAAAAACCTTCGAACATCTCAGGGAAAAGGGTGAGTATCGTGATCTTCATAGCAAACCGTCCATTAAGTGGATGCGCATCTCCTTTTTCGTGACGTCCACGCTTACGACGAATTTTTCGTAAAGGAAGGGGAAGGTGAAGGATTTGCCGTTGGGTCTCTTCGCTTTGATGGTGCTTATTGAGCTATAGTCCAAAACGTCGACGATATTCCCCAACAGTTCATTGGTTTCGTTATCGACGACGTTCATTCCGATTAATTCTGACAAGCGGAAATAACCATCGGGTAGTGGCGCTTCGCTTAGAAGCATCATTACCTCATTCGCATAATATTTCGCCGCTTCGTCGATATCGTCGATTCCTTCGAACTTGATGAAGAAATAATCCCCGGACGGACGGAAAGAAGACAGAATGACTTCTTTTTCCTCTTTCGTCTTGGGGTTCACCAAAAAATAATGGCGGCCTCGCTTGAAACGGAGGGAAGGGAAGGAAGTGAGGCTTTTGCCTCTTATCTCGCCCTTAAGCCCGAAAGGCTTTTGGAGTGTTCCTATCTTGATTTTCTCTTCCATAAAAAAGAACGCCGAGATTACTCGGCGGCCTCTTTCTTCGAATCTTCGAAGCTTTCAAATTTAAGATGGATGCGGATATTGGAATTGTCCGCTTTGCCGGCGATGCCGATGGCTTCGCGAAGGGCATTGGCGACGGAACCGTGCTTGCCAATCAAGCGAGCGGTGTCCTTGTCTTCGGCGACGATGAGGATTGTGACGTCACGGTCGGTGCTTCCTGGAAGCTCTCTGATCATGACGGATTCAGGATGTTCGATGAGGGGGTCGATGAGGCCGTGGACGGCTTTCTCGTAGTCGACCATTACTTGCTCTCCTTCTTGCCCTTGCTAGCCGCGTATTTGGCCATTATTCCTTTGCGGTTGAACATCGCGCGGACGGAATCGCTTGGGGTGGCGCCTTGATTGAGCCACTTGAGGGCCAATTCTTCGTTGATGGTGGCGTTCTCTTCGCCGAATTCAGGATCGAAGGTGCCGATTTGCTCGATATAGCGGCCATCACGTGGCATACGGGAATCGGCGGCGACGATACGATAGAAGGCATCTTTATGGCGACCGATGCGGGTCATGCGGATTTTAACAGACATTTTCTTTCTCCTTTTGTTTGTTACGGGGAAACTATATAGGCCTTTTTCATGCCTGTCAAGCGAAAATGCTTTACAGCTTATATTAGCGGTGCCCACGCCTTGGAAAATAGTGATTGATTTCACCTCATTATATGGGTATCATACTAAACGCGTTTTGATGCGCCCTGAGCTCCGCCATCCATGCTGATGTGAACTTAGCGAAATAACATTAGGAGGAAACAGCATGAACATGAATCTTGTCGAAGAAGTCACCGCTCGCCAAATCCGCGATGATGTGCCAGACTTCTCAAGCGGAGACACCGTCAAAGTCTACGTCCGTATCGTCGAAAACAAAAAGGAGCGTATCCAGGTCTACGAAGGCGTCGTCATTCAACGCCGCGGCCATGGCGTGAGCGAAACCTTCACCGTTAGGAAGATGTCCTACGGCATTGGCGTCGAGCGCGTCTTCCCAGTCAATAGCCCTGCTATCGCGAAGATCGAACTCGTCAAAGTCGGCCACGTTCGCCGCGCTCGCATCCATTATATGCGTAAGCTCTCCGGCAAAGCCGCCCGTATCAAGGGCACCGATTACAAGGCTCCTGCCGCCCAAGCTGCCGCACCTGCGCCAGAAAGCAAGTAAGAGAGACGAAAAAACTAGGAGGCCATGTGCCTCCTTTTTGTTTTGTTGCCTAATCATCGCGAGAAATCTATAATTTTTCCTATGCCGAACGACAATTCATCTTTAAAGATGACAAGCGAACTCACACCGCTAAAAAAAGCCAAAAAAGAAAAGAGAAGGTTACCGAAGCCTTTGTCACTTCTTTTCAAAATGCTGGCCGCTTTGCTTTTTAGTCTCGTGATGGGGATTAACGGCCAGATAATCTACGACTATTCCCGTTATGAGAAATTCTATGTAAACGGCGAATCGATGTATCCGACTTTGAACCGCAATGTCACGGTCACGGACAAAAACGGCAATGACGTGACTCCTTCTTCGCTGGGAGATTTCGGACATAGTGGCTGGTCCTATACTTGCGATTACGGCCTTATGGATACCGATAAATCGACTTTGGAGAGCCTTTCCCGTTTCGACATCGTCGTTACTTATTATGGCAACGATATGGTCCTTGACGAAACAAACGGCACCTATTCGCCGAAGCCGACGGCGGCGCTAAAAATAAAAAGAATCATCGGATTACCCGGCGAGGAGCTCTATTTCGACTCGAACGGCGATTTGCATATTGCCGATGGCTTTGGCGGGTTTCCGATTGTCGAGCAGCCTTTCCTCACCCCTCAAAGCGATTGGAGCGAAGAATTGATCGAGTGGACGAACAAGACGAAGAAACAAACGGCGATGAACGTGAAATACGGGACCGAAGGCAATCATATGAAACTCAAAGAAGGGGAATATTTCGTCGTTGGAGATAATCGCGAATATAGGGCGTCCAACGATTCGAGGGAAGAAGGGGCGTTACCATTCCATTGCTTCGTCGGCAAAGCGATAGCCATCACCGCCAAATGCCGCTACACCGTATCGTCTTCGGCTAGCGAAGGCACTCAGTCGTTATTATGGAACACTATCAGGATGCCATGGGACATCTATTATCTATGAGCGAATTAAGGCAACAGAAAAACGTCCATTATTTCCCAGGCCATATGAAAAAGGCCTTGGCCTCTTTGGGGCCGCTCATAAAGGTTTCCGATGTGGTGATAGAGGTATGCGATGCGAGAATCCCTCTATCTTCGAGGAATCCTCTTCTGAACCAAGCTTTTTTGGCCAATAAACCGCGTCTAATTATTTTGTCCAAAGAAGATCGGGCCGATATATCGGTCACGAAGGAATGGATCTCTTCTTTCGGCGCGAAAGGCATCTCTTCGATGTCTGCCGATCTTAAAAGCGTCAAAATGCTTTCCATCCTCAATAAAGAACTTGCGCCCCTTATCGCCAAAAAGAGGGAAAAAGAGAAAAAATACGGCATGAAGAAACAACCCGTAAGGCTTTTGGTCCTTGGCATACCGAACGTCGGAAAAAGCACCTTGATAAACAATTTGGCCGGAAAGAAAGTCGCGGTGGCCGCCAATCGTCCTGGTGTAACAAGGGCCGAGCAATGGATCCGTTTATCGGAAGATTATGTTCTTTTGGACACTCCTGGCATCCTTCCGATGAATTACGAAGACAAGAAAGTAGCCGTTAAACTCGCGATGATAGGATCGATTAAGGAAGAAGTGCTTCCAATCGACGAATTAAGCGATGAATTAATGGCCTTTTTGCTCACGAACTATCGCGAATCGCTAGAAAAAAGATACGGTATTTGCGTGGATAATGCAGATACTCCATTCTCCGTATATTCGAAAATCGCTGCAAATCGCGGATATCTTCTTTCCGGCGGCAAACTAGATACGGCAAAATCGTCGTTGGCTTTGCTCAAAGATTTCCAAAATGGGGAGTTAGGAAGAATATCCCTAGAGAAACCAAATGCTTGAGGAAGAGAAGAAATATCGGCAAGAAGGCTTCACGCTTATAGTTGGCGTCGATGAGGCGGGGCGCGGGCCTTTGGCTGGGCCTGTGTGCGCGGCCGCTTGCGTGCTTCCGATCGATTTCCATAACGATGACATCAATGATTCGAAACAACTCACGGAGAAAAAGAGAGAGGCTTTATTTCCGCTTATAAAAGCCCAAGCACTGGCCTACGGAATTGCCTACGCCTCGGCCGATGAAATAGACGAACTCAATATTTATGAGGCCACGAAAGTCGCCATGAGACGCGCAATCGAGCAAATAAATATCCATTATGATCTGATTTTGACCGACGCCATGCCATTAAAAGGTCTTCAGACTCCGGTCGTTCCGATAATCAAGGGCGATGCCAAAGCCATCAATATCGCCGCCGCATCCATTTTGGCCAAGGTGAGCCGTGATCACTATATGCTTGAGTTAGATAAAAAATACCCCGAATACGGTTTCGCCAAACATAAGGGATACGGAACAAAAGCTCATCTAGAGGCTTTGGACAAATATGGTCCGATAGAAGGGGTGCACCGCAAATCCTTCTCCCCGGTTAGCAAGTTCTATCAATCACAATTGCATCTTTTTTGATCAAGCGGAACATTTTTCATTTTTTGCCCCCTATTTATGATTGGAGGCATTTTTATCTATGATGAGCGGACGAGACATTATTCTGGAGCTGGTGCTCAAACACGAAGGGAGGTGGGACGACATTTATTCGGCTATCAAAAACAAGAAAAGGCCCGAAGGCGATCTCGTCAAAGAATATAAGGAAAAAGGCGGGACGGATTTTGTGACGATTCTGGATAAGAACTATCCAAACGAATTCAAATACGCAAACAAGCCGCCGTTTCTTTTCTTCTATCGTGGCGATCTTTCTCTCTTAGATGAGGAAAAGAGAACCGTTTCTTTTGTTGGAAGCAGAGAAGCTTCGAAATATGGGCTCGAAATGACGAAGAAAATAGTCAAAGGCTTAGTCGAATCGGGGATAACGATATGCACCGGTTTGGCGCGAGGGATCGATGCCATGGCGGCCAAGACCGCTTTAGATATGGGAGGTAAAGTCATCTGCGTGCTCGGAAACGGCATCGATTTCTGCTATCCGTCTTCCAGCGTCGATTTATACGAAAGAGCATGTAAACTTGGGCTCGTAATCAGCGAATATCCGCTCAATACTCCGCCTAATAAAGAGAACTTCCCGGCCAGAAACAGGATGGTCGCCGCTCTTGGCTCGGGAGTGGTGGTTGGGGAAGCTTCGAAAAGAAGCGGCACTTTGATAACCACGGCATTCGCTTTGTCGCTTAATAAGGAGGTTGGTTGCGTCCCATATCCCGCCGACGCCAATAGCGGTTGCAACATGCTTATCAAAGAAGGGGCCTATATGATCGAAAATGCCGACGACGTTTTGCTTATGATCGGAGCGACGAAGAAAAACGAAATCGCAAAAAATATTTCGGATTCCTTATAAATAATAAGGTAATTATTTATATAAAGCCGGCAGCATTTCTAATGCGTTGACAAGCCCATTTTTCATTCATAGACTTACTAACGCGAAAGGCGGTCGTTTATGAAATTAGTCATCGTTGAATCCCCAAAAAAGTGCGACACAATCGGAAAAATCCTTGGATCTGACTATAAAGTCATGGCTTCGCAAGGGCATATATGCGATTTAAGCATGCGCGGCAAAGGCGGCTTGGGAATTGATGTCGATAACGGCTTTAAACCGGATTATGTGATAAACGACGACAAAAAAGCCATAGTCTCATCGCTTCGCCAAGCGGCCAAGAAAGCCGAGCAAGTCATTTTGGCTACCGACCCTGATAGAGAAGGGGAAGCCATTTCTTGGCATCTTGCTACTACATTGGGATTGCCACTAGACACGACGAAACGCTTGCGTTTCCACGAAATCACGAAACCAGCCATTTTGGAGGCGATGGGAAAAGACGAGCATATCGATATGAACCTCGTCGGCGCTCAGCAAGTCCGCCGCATGTACGATCGAATAATTGGTTTCAAACTTTCCTATTTGCTTCAAAGAACGATTCATTCGAGAAGCGCCGGCCGCGTTCAAAGCGCGACCCTCAAGATGATTGTCGATAACGACAAAGAGATAAAGGAATTCAAGCCGGAAGAATACTGGACTCTTGAGATAACGCTCGATATAAACGGAACAAAATTAGTTGCCACATTGGATAAAGTGGATGGCAAAAACGTCTCCATCCATAACGAAGAAGAAGCCAAAAAGATATTGGAACGCTTGGTTGATTCATATCCATTAACAAAGTTAGAAGTTACGAAAAAGAAGATTCCGAGCAAACTTCCTTTCACGACGAGCACGATGCAGCAAGAGGCCTTCAACCGTTATCGTTTCTCGACGAGCAAAACGCAGTCTTTGGCTCAACAACTATATGAAGGCTTGGATGTGAATGGCGAGCATGTCGGTTTGATAACCTATATGCGTACCGACAGCACCCGCATAAGCAAGGAATTCTATGAAAGGCACGCCAAACCCTTCATTTTGGAGCAATTCGGGCCCAAATACCTCGGATACATCAAATCCGCCAAGACGAAAGGCAAAATCCAAGACGCCCACGAAGCCATTAGGCCGACTGGCACCCATAGGACGCCGGAAGTGGTTGCCAAATACGTCGAACCGGATGCCGCGAAACTCTATCGCTTGATTTACGATCGCGCGATGGCGTCTATGATGACCGACAAAATCGATGAGGTTTCTACCGCGTATTTTGAGAAAAACGGGCTTACGTTCAAGACTACTGGAAGCCGCACGCTCTTTGATGGCTATCAAATCATCTATGGCGAATTCGAGGACGACGAAACGAAGATTCTTCCGCCTTTGAAGGAAGGCGACGAATATCTCCTTCTCGATAAAGACATGGAGAAGAAATTCACCAAAGCGCCGGCTCGATACACAGAGGCCAAAGTCGTCAAGATGATGGAAGAAAAAGGCATTGGAAGGCCTAGCACATATGCCGGCACGATCAAACTTTTGACGAGCAGGAAATACGTCGTCTCGAAAGGCGGCGTGTTGACTCCGACGGACGAAGGCACCAGAACCACTTTGGTACTCAACAAATATTTCCCGGAGGTTATCGCTTCGCAATATACCGCGAAAATGGAAAGCGAGCTTGACCACGTCGAAACCGGGGAAGTCTCTTTCCTTGAAGCAATGAACGCTTTCTATCCGCCTTTCATCACATCCTTCGAGAACGTTTGCAAAGTTGCATATAAGGATGCGGCCGTCGAAACGGGTGACGTGTGCCCAAAATGCGGATCTCCTCTCGTCATAAGAAAAGGAAAATACGGTAATTTCGTCGCCTGTTCCAATTATCCAAAATGCAATTACATCCAAAAGGACGCTAAACCTGAACCGGTCGAAACCGGCGAGAATTGCCCATTATGCGGTAAACCATTGGTCATAAGGACCGACAAAAAGGGAAAGGAATTCGAAGCGTGCAGCGGTTTCCCGCATTGCACCTACATCAAAGGCGACAACAAAGTTTCCAAAGAGAAGGTCTCCTACACCGAGAAAGACTTCGTTAAACCGTGCCCCAAATGCAAGGACGGCCATCTCGTCGTCAAGCACGGAAAGAGAGTCGATTTCTTGGGGTGCACGAATTTCCCACGTTGCCATTATCACGAATGGATAAAGGACGATAAGAAGAAGTAAATGGAAGAAATTGTCGTAATCGGCGGCGGTTTGGCCGGCAGCGAAGCGGCTTACTATCTTTTGAAGAGAGGCTTTTCGGTTACTTTATACGAAAGGCGGCCATCGAAAAGCGATGGGGCGCACGAAACCCCGTATTTAGGCGAACTTGTTTGCTCAAATTCCTTAAAAAGCAAGAAACTAGATAATGCCTGTGGGCTACTAAAGGAAGAGATGAAGGCGCTAGGATCGATAATGATGGAAAGCGCCGCCATAAGCGAGGTGCCTTCTGGGAACGCTTTGTCGGTCGATAGGGAAACCTTCGCTAAAACGATAACGGAAAAGCTCGAAGCCTTCCCGTCTTTTCGCCGTATTGAGGTGGAATGCGATAAATTGCCAGAAGATAAACCAACGATTTTGGCCACCGGTCCTTTGACCTCCGAATCGTTGCTTAGCGAAATATCCTCGTTAGTCGGAGCGAAGAACCTTTCTTTCTTCGATGCCTCGGCTCCTATCGTCAAAAAGAGCAGCATCGATTTCTCGAAAGCGTACTACAAATCGCGTTTCGAACAAGGGGATGACGCTTACATAAACTGTCCTTTTTCGAAGGATGAGTATTATCGCTTCGTGAATGAGTTAATCGCCGCCAAACGCGCTGAGATACACGAGTTCGACACTCATTATTTCGAAGGCTGCATGCCAATAGAAGTCATGGCTGCTAGAGGCATCGAGACTTTAAGACATGGCCCCATGAAGCCGTTTGGCCTCGAAAAAGAAGGCGCGCCGCGCCCATATGCCGTCGTTCAACTCCGCCAAGACAATCTTCTTGGCGATCTATATAACATCGTCGGCTTCCAAACGAATCTCACTTATCCCGAGCAAAAACGTGTCTTCTCACTTATCCCAGGCCTTGAAAACGCCGAATTCGTCCGTTATGGGCTAATGCATCGGAATTCCTACATCAATTCCCCATTCTCCTTAAACGAAGATCTTTCGTTCATCAATAGAAACAACGTTATGGTGGCTGGCCAACTCGCTGGCGTCGAAGGCTATGTCGAAAGCGCGGCCCTCGGCATCGCCGCGGCGATATATATGGCAAGAAGAATCGAAGGGAAACCGTTTGCCAAAATACCGGAGGAAACGGTCTTGGGCTCCCTTTTGAATTATGTTCTTCACGCCAAAGGCTCGTATTTTGCTCCGATGAACGCCAACTGGTCGCTTTTCCCAATGTCTAAAAAAGAAACGAGAAATTTGACGATCGATGCTTCCTTGAAGGCGATAAAGGATTATTCTAAATACGTGAATGAATAAACCGGAAGCCGAATACATCAACTCCCTGAAAGTCAAAAAGTATAGCCCCAAAACGATAGAGGGTTATACTCGCGATATCGATGCTTTTTTCGAATTTCTCCTGCAAAACGGCCTTCTTTTTGATTCCTTAAGCAAGAATGATTTGCGAGCTTACGTGGCTTATCTACAAAAAAATGGCTTGAGCAAACGCTCCATACAAAGGGTCATGAGCTCGTTGCGGGGGTTTTATGCGTATCTTTTGACGAACGACTACGAAGTGAAGAATCCGTTTCTTAGCTATTCAAGCCCCAAACCATCGATTTCCCTTCCCGACGTCTTAAGTGAGCAAGAAACCCTTTTGGTTCTGACTTCCAATAAGGAAAGAAAGGATCCTTTGGCGAAAAGGGATCAGGCGATACTTGAGCTTCTTTTCGCATCCGGCATGCGAGCCAGCGAACTCGTTTCTTTTAGATATAGGCAAGTCGATTGGAAGAAGAGAATGATCAGGATATACGGCAAGGGCTCGAAGGAAAGGCTCGTTCCGTTTGGCAAAGAGGCATTGTCTTCTATGCAAGAGTATTGGAATGAGACGAGGCCGTTGCTTATCGAGCGAGCGAAGAGCAAAAAACCTGGGGAAGCCTTTTTCTTGAATGCGAATGGCGGCGACCTCACGGTCCGAGGGCTTGAGCACATTCTTTCGGAAGTCGAGGAGAAGTGCGGGCTTCATTTGTCCATGCATCCTCATGAATTGCGGCACACTTTCGCGACGAGACTATTGGATAATGGCGCCGACTTGCGTCTCATTCAGACATTGCTAGGTCATGAATCGCTGGACACGACGACGATTTACACGCATGTATCCAAGAAAAAGCTGAAAGAGGAATACGATCGTTGCTTCCCTAGAAAAGGTGGCAAAAAGGACTGATTTGCGCCTTTTTTATCACACTTTGCTAGTGAGATTATGTTTGGCGCTATATTTTTCTTTTTTGGCTTCTACTTTAGTAGTATAATCACGCTCGGCCCCAAAAAGGGGCTAATACGCACCTCATGGATCAAACGCCGTGTTCCTTAACGGGCGAAGCAGCTTAAAAAGCGTTAGGGTGGTCAGTTTCTAGAAGTGAGGGAGGCACAAACAAATGGAGGTCACCAAATGAGTGACGAAATCAAAGTCGAAGAGGCCGTAGCAGAAGAAGCGGCCCCAGCCGAGCCAACTATGGCCGAAATCCTTCGTGATCCGAACGCTCCGATCATGACGATGAAAAAACTTCTTGGAGCGGGAGTCCATTTCGGACATCAAACACGCCGTTGGAACCCAAAGATGGGGAAATTCATCTATGGCGCGAGAAATGGCATTTACATCATCGATTTGACGAAAACCTGCACCCAAGTCACCTTGGCCTATGCCAAACTCAAGAGCATCGTCGATGAAGGCGGAAAAGTCTTGTTCGTCGGAACCAAAGACGTCGCCA
The DNA here is from genome assembly GCA_963616935.1 of bacterium. Taxonomy (GTDB): domain Bacteria; phylum Bacillota_I; class Bacilli_A; order RFN20; family CAG-826; genus UBA4951. Next base: position 19,812 of record CAVEMS010000007.1, read on the forward strand.
AGCAAGTCGTCCAAGACGAAGCCATCCGTAGCGGATCCTTCTATATCAGCAACCGCTGGTTAGGCGGCACCTTGACGAACTTCCGCACCATCCAATCCCGCATCAAGCGTTTGAAAGAACTCGAGACGATGCGCGATGACGGAACCTTCGACAATCTTCCGAAGAAAGAACTCGCCATCTACAAGAAAGAACTCGAAAAGCTTTCCCGCAACCTCGAAGGCATCAAAGAAATGCGTCGTCTTCCACAAGCGATCGTCGTCGCCGACCCAACCGTCGAGCATAACGCCATCGCCGAAGCCCGCAAGCTCCACATCCTTACCTTTGGTATCTGCGATACGAGCGATGATCCAGATTTGGTCGACTTTGCCATTCCTTCGAATAACGACGCCGCCGCGGCCGTCAAACTCCTTATCGGAACCTTGGCCGATGCTGTGAGCGAATCGAAGGGCGGAATCACCGAATTCGCCTATGTCGTCGATCAAGGCGAAGAAGCGACCATGAAAGACGCCATCCGTAACGCCGACGCCGCCAACGAACAACGCAAAGCCGCTCTCCGCGCCGCTCGTCAAGAACGCGAAGAACGTCAAAAGAGAATTCAAGCCGAACGTGCTGCTGCTCGTGCCGCCTATCGTGAGCAACGTGCCGCCAGTGCCGCTCCAGCTGCCGCCGAAGCCCCAGCTGAGAAGAAAGAAGACTAATTTAGGAGAATAAAATGGCTGATAAAAACGTTATTGAAGCCATCAAAGCCCTCCGTGAACGCACGGGTGCTGGCATGATGGATTGCAAACACGCTCTCGAAGAAAACGATTTCGATATCGAGAAATCGATCGACTGGCTCCGTGAAAAAGGCATCGCGAAAGCGGCCAAAAGAGCCAATAGGACCGCCGCTGAAGGCTTAGCCATCGTCATGACCTGCGATAAGTGTGGCCATGGTGCCATAGTCGAAGTCAACTGCGAAACCGACTTCGTCTCCGGCAGCGACAAATTCCACGACTTCGCAAACGGCGCCGTCGAATACGTTCTCAAGAACGATCCGAAGACCTTCGAAGAAGCTGAAGCTGGAATCAAACAACTTAAGGATGACACCGCTTTGGCGACTGGCGAGAAGCTTGTCTTCCGTCGCTATGCCGTCTTAACCAAAACTGAAGAACAAGGTTTTGGCAGCTACATCCATATGGGTGGCAAGATCGGCGTCCTTCTCGTCTTGGCTAAGAAAGACGACGAATTCGCCGGACAGCTCGCCATGCATATCGCTGCGAATGCCCCCGAATTCATCACTTTGGCCGATGTTCCTGCTTCGATCAGAGAACGTGAAAAAGGCGTTGCGACCGCTGAAGTCGCCGCTGATCCGAAACTCATCAACAAGCCTGAGCAAGTCAAAGCGCAAATCATCGAACGCAAAGTTGACAAAGTCCTCTCGCAAAGCTGCCTCGACTTCCAAAAATGGCTTCTCGACGATCAAAAGACCGTTGGGCAAGTCCTTAAGGAAAAAGGCAATAGCGTCGTTTCCTTCATCCGTTATCAAGTCGGAGAAGGCATCGCTGCCGCCTAGTCTACCATTCGTCTATAAGCACTCCGAAAGGGGTGCTTTTTTCTATTTCTAAGGTCCTTAATCTTTTAAATTTCGGAAGAACATGATCATATAAATAGGCGAATATATAACATCGTTTTTTGATCTTTTCATATGGCGCGATCGTTCTTTTTCGTAATCAGAATTACATTTTTCCTATAAAAAACGCGATGAGAAATTACACTTTTCCTATAAATATTTGGGGTAAAAAATACACTTTTCCAAAATTGAAAAACTTTAAAAGACGCAGTCTTTTATAGGAAAATCGATTTCCGTTAAAATCTAAAATCATAAATTGTCTATCAATGTTGCGAAAGGAACTTTTTGATCTCACTTGGCTATCAAAAATTTCCAAAGTGGCATAACGTCTATTGAAATGTTGTCATATTCTTCTTTCGCTTCCTCACTGTTGGTGATGAGGATGCATCTTGCGTCTGGGATGTATTTCTTCATCTTTTTAAAAGCGGACAATTCTCTTTCTTTGGTGTTGGGGTTATCCAAAGCCTCATAGCTTACTTGTATTGCGAGTTTCTCGCTCGGGACAAAGAAATCGATTTCTATATTGCTCTCTAGATAAAAAACGTTTTCCTGTCCGTATCTTCTTATTAATTCGATAGCAACGGCATTTTCCAACTGCTTCGAATAGGTGTCCAAATTCAGGATTTTTAAGAATCCAGTATCCATGAAGTAGTATTTCGGCGAAGTTTCTTTTTCCAATAACTTCCCAAGATAATTGGGGATGCTGAACAATAGATAAGAATCGAGCGTGTATTCCGTGTAATTGATGATGGTTTGCTTGCCTATGCTTAGCCCCGCGCTTTTAACGATGTTGGTCAATCGCGAAAAAGACAATGGCCTAGAAACCGATTCCGCGATTTTCCTAAGCATCAGCCTAACGGCGAAATCGTTATTTATCGAGTGCCTGGTTAGGATATCGCCGATGTAAACGGTTTGATAAATGCTGGTGAGATATTCCGCTTTGTTTTTGATACCCACCAATTCCGGGAAAGCGCCGTATTCGACGTAATCTGTTGCCGCTTTCAATATTTCGGCGGTTTTTTTCGTTCCTATGGTTTGGTCTGGCATTTTAATTTTTAGCGCCGACAAGTATTCATCGAATGAATAGGGGTAAACATTTACGACGACGAATCTTCCTCCAAGCGTTGAAGCGATTTCTTTGCTTAGCATTTTGCTGTTGCTGCCAGTCACGTTAACGTTGTACTTCATATCGGCGAGCCTGCGCACGAATTTTTCCCAGCCGCTCACATTTTGTATTTCGTCCAAAAAGAAGTAAGGCTTTCCCTCTTCTCCGGCCATCTCTAGTCCTATTTCGAAAATAAGATTCAGATCATCTTTGGATATCCCGAGCAATCTTTCGTCTTCGAAATTGATATATAGAATTCGTTCTAGTGAGACACCACTTTCGCGGAGGTTCTTTATTTTTTGGAACATCATAAACGATTTTCCAGTTCTTCTTATGCCTACAAAGCAATGGTTCACTTCGTTTTCCAATGAATAATTTCTTGTTATCATCGGGTTACCCAGATAATTTTCTTTGTGATCGATGATGATTGATTTCAAATAATCTCTATTCATATTTGTTCTCTTTTTGTCTTATGGACAAGACAATAATAGTTGTTTTTTGTCTTATGGACAAGACAATAATGCAATATTTTATTCTAAATATGGTTTTAAAAGCCTGACTTATGCGCTCTCATCGCAAAAGCGTTGAATAAGCTTTTTTCCAAAAATTCTTTTAAATGCATTTAATCGTTTTGCTTCTATCGTCTTTTGCTCGAATTGACTTATAATAGCCGCATGAAATCAATTTATAAGCGTATTGTCGTCAAAGTGTCTGGCGAAGCACTTGGAAATGACAAGGACAAGTCGATTCTCGATAAGAAGAAACTCGCCGAAGTCGCTGCATCTATCAAAGCGATCCATGACCTCGGGACGGAAATCTCGGTGGTAGTGGGGGCTGGCAATATTTGGCGTGGTCGTTTGGCCGAAAGCGTGGGCATCGACCATTCCACCGGTGACTATATGGGAATGTTAGGAACCATCATGAACGCTTTAGCGCTCCAAAGCGCATTCGAGGAAAAAGGCCTTGAGGTCCGCGTCATGAGCGCAATCAACGTTCCGCAGGTTTGTGAACCCTATATCCGTCGGAAGGCCATCCACCATCTTGAAGAAGGACGCATCGTCATTTTCGCCGGAGGAACGGGAAACCCATTCTTCACGACTGATACGACTGCCACTCTTAGGGCGCTCGATATCGGCGCCGATTCGATCATCATGGGCAAAAACGGCGTCGACGGCGTTTATGATTCGGATCCTCGGAAGAACAAAGACGCCAAGTTGCTCAAAAAACTCACCTATCAAGAGGTCATTGAGAAGAAGCTTGCCGTCATGGATCTTACGGCCGTCGCCATGCTTAGCGACACGTCGATCGCGATTCACGTCTTCAACATGGATTCGCCTGAATCTCTCGTCAAGGTCGTTTCCGGGGAAGATCTCGGAAGCGTTATATCTAAGGAATAGAAAAGGAGAAATAAAATGGACGCATTAGTTTTGGAAATGAAAGACAAGATGGGGAAATCCATCCAATCTTTCCAAGGAGCTCTTTCAAGGCTCCGCTCGGGGAGAGCCAACCCCGCAATGCTTAATGGCATCAAGTGCGATTATTATGGAGAGAAGATGGATATCTCCTCCCTTTCGAGCATTTCGATGCCCGAGCCGAGGCAATTGCTCGTGAGACCTTATAGTCGCGATGATTTGAAATCGATCGCCGCCGCTATATCGGCCGCCAATTTGGGGATCAATCCGCAAGTCGAAGCGGATGCCATCCGCCTTATCGTTCCACCTTTGACCGAAGACATTCGTAAAGACATCGCGAAACAAGCCAAGAGCCTCGCTGAGGAAGCGAAAGTCTCAATCCGTAATGTCCGTCGCGACATCCTTGACCTTTTAAAAGAAGACGACACGATGTCCGATGACTATAAGGACAGAGTCGAAGAAGATATCCAAAAGGTCGTCGACGAAACCAATAAGCAAATCGAAAGCATTTTGGCCGAAAAGCAAAAAGAAATAATGACGATCTGATCGCCGATATGAAATCGAGGCCGGTTCTGCCGGCCTTTTTTAGATATTGATAATCTTATCGGTGCATTTAATTGATGTAACGCTTGAATCTAAGAAGGCGTTTTTGTCGACTGAAATGGCCGAAAATTGAGATGAGGTTCCGGAATATTCGATGGAAGACAAAGGGGAATGCGCGAGGAATGAGGCTCCGATATAGGTAACCGTCGAAGGCAAGGAAAGAGATGAAAGGGCTAAGCAATTCTCAAATGCCGATTCGCCGATTTTCGTCAAAGACGTCTTTGAGAAATCAAGCGTTTTGATGGCCGAATCGTTATAAAGGGCTCCTTTGCCCAATTCGCCTAAGGCGGAAGCGAATTCTATTTCCTCTAACGCTGGATTATCAGCCAAGGAATAATCCGCTAAAGTCTGCCTATAGGAGAGATCGGTCGCAAAAGACACTTTCGTAAGCGAAGCCAAATATCGGAAGCTTCCTTCGCCGATGGAGCTATAGAAGCTCTTGAAATATATTTCTTTGATATTCTTCGATAAGTCCTCGTTAACGAAGATGTTTTTTGCTTCGCTTTCTTTGGATACCGCTTTTATCGCTACGCCGGAATAGGAGGAAGGCATCACGAGATATACGCCGTTTTCCGGCACTTCAATCGATTTAATCGAATGATATTTGTTGCCATCGACGTCTTTTTCATCGTTGAGGGCGAACGCCCCGGCCAACGTTTTGTCGTCTTTGAGCAATAATTTCTTGTTTCCGTCATAGAAACCCGGGCTTGTCGTCGTCCAACTTAGATATGTCTTGCTGCTTTTGCCCGAACTTGCGATATCAACGGCGAAAGCGCCGACGATCGAAACGGAGATCAATAAAGCGGCCACGAAAGCAAATGAACCGATCACGATCCATCCTTTTTTGTCGATTCCTTTTTTCTTTTCCTCGACCGGCATTACTTCTATCGTCTCTTTTTCATCCATGCTTGCTATTTTAGATGGAAATCGTCTTAAAAACAGCAAGAGTTTATGAATATCGGAATATCTTCAATTCGTTTGGTTATTTTCTTTTGTCCCTGGGTTATAATCTACGAGAAATGGCTAGCACCTTTGTATTAACAAAGAAACTCGATCACGTGGCGTTCATCATGGATGGGAATGGACGCTGGGCTTCTTTGCGCGGGCTCCCTCGCCATTTAGGGCACAAGGAAGCCTGCAACCGCATCATCGAAATATTCGAGGTTTGCCGAGAATTTCATATCAAATACATGTCTTTTTTCGCTTTCAGCACCGAGAATTGGAACCGTCCACAAGAGGAAATCGACCATTTGATGGATTATTTGGAGGAGTTCTTCGCCAAAGAAATAGATTATCTCGATTCGGTTGGCGCTAAAATCATCGTATCCGGTGATTTGTCGAAAATCAGGGAAAGAACCCGCAAAATCTGCTCGGAAGCGATCGAAAGAACGAAAGACAACGGCAACAACGTGTTGAACATTTGCCTTAATTACGGTGGCAGGGACGAAATCGTTCGAGCCGCTAGGAGAATTGCGGTTGAAGCGAAGAAGGGGATTTTGGATCCCGCCTCAATAGACGAGACGAAATTTCGCGAATACCTATGGCATCCGTCTTTGCCCGATATCGACTTGCTAATACGCACATCCGGCGAAGAGAGGATTTCGAATTTCATGCTCTATGAACTCGCTTATAGCGAATTCGTCTTCACGAAAACCAAATGGCCGGATTTCAAGAGGAAAGCGTTCGTCGAATGCTTAGAGGAATACCAAAACCGCAATCGCCGCTACGGAGGGCTCAAGAATGAATAAGAATAAAGAGAGAAAAATCGATTTGAGCGTCAATACGCCACCAGAAGGATACAAAGCTTCTTTGCGGAGTCGCGTCATCGTCGCCATCATATTGTTGGCCTTGTTCATCCCTTCCTTCTTTTTGGGCGGTTATGTGTTCTTTGGGGTTCTTCTGGTCTTTGTTTGCCTAGCGATCAACGAAGTCATCTTCGCCCCTCATCGCCGTTATGGATGGTACGTTTATGTCATCACCTTTGTGATAACTCTTTCGTATATCTATTGGTCGACCATCAAAGCGAATCTCCAAGCCTATTTCGAGAATCCAGAGTCCTTCGTCTTCTCCCTTGAGAGCGAATATTTCAGCTTTGGCATCTCCGTTTTCGGTATTGGCGTCTCGCTTGCCTTGTATTTCTTAGTCGCTGTGCTCGATAAGAACTTCGATTTCTCCGATGTTGCCTATTTCTTCACTTTCACTCTTCTAATTGGCTTAGGATTCCAGGCGATATATGCGCTTAGATATTATTCCGCCTATTTGGCACTTGGCCCATGTAAGGAATTCGTTTGGTATGACGGCTTATCCGGAGAGGCCGTCACTGCCTCGGCTTTCTTCAAATATTTCCTTTCCGCCTGCCCATTGATCTTGATGGCTGGCGGAGCCGTCATTAACGACACTTGCGCCTATTTCGGCGGCATCTATTTCGGAAAGCATAAGCTCAATGAGAGAGTTTCCCCGCATAAGACATGGGAAGGGTTCGCTTTTGGGCTAGCCGGTGGCATCGCCTTCTCTTTGATATTCTTATTCTCAATGGCCGCAACCGGATATCCGATCCTTCCGTTTTTGACTATCGATAAGTGGTATTGGATCGTTTTGTGCTCCGTTGTCATTCCTTTTTTCGGTGATTTGGGAGACCTCTCGTTCAGCCTGATCAAGAGAGCCCTTCACGTCAAAGACTACGGTAATATCCTAAAAGGGCATGGCGGCATCCTTGACCGCGCCGACAGCGTGCTCTTTTCTTCCGCCGGCCTCATGATGGTGCTCATCATGATTGAACACGGTTGGAATTTCCTTTTATGAAGAATGTCCTTCTTCTAGGGGCCAGTGGTAGCATTGGCTCGCAAACGCTTGATATATTGGAGAAAGATCCGTCCTCTTTTCGACTCATCTCTTTTAGTGTCGGCCATCAAATTTCGAAAATACCCGCAATTCTTGGTCGTTTCCCGTCCGTTAAGTCAATATGCGTATTGGAAAAAGAAAATGCGGAAGACTTAAAAAGAAAATATCCAAGCATTGATTTCCATTATGGCGACGAAGGAATTTTGGAGCTAATAAGCGAAAAGGCCATTGATATGGTCGTTAACGCCATCGTTGGTTTCGCTGGGTTGTTTCCCACTTTGAAGGCGCTCGAACTAAATAAGACCTTGTGCTTGGCGAACAAAGAATCTTTGGTCGTCGGCGGCAAATTCGTGAATGATTTGTTGGAAAAAGGGCATGGAACCCTTTATCCGATTGATAGCGAGCATGTGGCTATCGCCAAATGCTTGAGCAAAGTCGATAGGAACGACGTTAAGCGCCTTATTCTCACCGGAAGTGGTGGCGCTTTCCGCTCATTGCCGATTTCCTCTCTTAAAGACGTTACCCCGGAGATGGCTTTGAAACACCCAACTTGGAAGATGGGGGCAAGAATCACAATTGACTGCGCGACCATGATGAACAAAGGGTTCGAGGTGGTTGAGGCCAAGGAGCTTTTCGGCTTCCCTTATTCTCGGATTTCGATCATTTTGCATGATGAAAGCCAAGTCCATTCATTGATCGAACTAAACGATGGGACTTACTTAGCGGATATCGGCGCCCCAGATATGCATGGGCCGATAGAATACGCTTTAAGAGAAGGGAAGAACGATTTCGACGTGGTTTCCTTTCGTTCTTTCGAAGAACTTAAGGGCCTCCATTTCCATGAATTCGATCCTAAGCGATACCCAGCCGTCCCTTTGGCGCTTAAGGCGGCTTCTTTGCCTCTTGGCGCCACCTCCGTCCTTAATGCCGCCGATGAAGAGGCGGTTCGTCTTTTCCTAGAAAAGAAAATATCCTTCCTCGATATCTATAAAATCGTTTCCGAGGCCATAGAAAAGATTGAAATGGACGTCAAGAAACCGGATGATTTAAAGAGGCTCGACAATTTGACTAGAGAGTTCGTTAAGGGAGGGGATTGGCGATGAACGTTGTTATAACTATCCTCATCCTCGTTCTTATGATCGGGATTTTGATCTCGACTCACGAATTAGGGCATTTATTGGTTGCTAAAGCTTTTGGCGTCTATTGCTTCGAATATTCAATCGGCTTCGGCCCAAAACTATTCCATTTCAAGAAAAAAGGAGCGGAGACGATGGTATCGCTTCGCGCTTTCCCACTAGGTGGCTTCGTTAGCATGTATGGCGAAGGGGCGGAAGTGCCAGAAGGCTTAAATATTCCATTTTCGAGGTCAATCGAGGGCGTTTCGACGTGGAAAAGAATCTTGATAATGCTTGCTGGCGTCGCCGTAAACCTTTTCACCGCCGTCCTTTTTGCGATGATTTACGCGACTTGTATCCCAACTTACGTCCAAGCCGAGGCTTTCGACACTGGGATAACGATTAATGGGACGACGGCCGTTAGCGAAGAGGAAAGCACGGCCCGTGCCTATTCCTTTAGACTTGTCGGCAAAAGTGGAACCTTCGAAATCGACGAGAGCGATGAGCGCCTATTCGTCCCGATGCGCTTGACGTCACTAACGCCTAGCGATATCGATTATCCATATTTACTCGATTCGGAAGCGAGCATAGTTCGAGCCGACGAAACGATTCCTGCCGTTATGACCTTCTCTTTTTCGACGATCAATGGCGCGAACGATTTCCTTGGCGGCCTTTCCTTCTATTCCGTTAAGAACGGATCTTTTATTACCCCAACCCAAGAGGCTTTGGGTGTCAAGAACCTGCCGGATACCAAAATAGAACTCAAAGACGGCGACACGATTAACGCCAAATTGCGAACGATTTCGGTCGATGGATACGAAGCGTCTCCGACTGCGTCCTCTTATGCTGGCGTCAAGGAAAACGCGATAAGCCTTAACGTCGTTTCAACGGTCGATGGCCTAGCCTATAAGGAAAAGGATTCGTCGTCATTATCGGTCAATATCCACACAAGGTGGCTTCCTTTCGGAACGAGACTCCTCAATGGCTGCTATTACATCGCGAATTTCTTCTCGATGATAGGGCAGGCTTTCGCGATGATTTTCACAGGCAATTTCGGTGCCGTCGGTTCCATCGTCGCCGCTGGCGCGCAAATTAGCACTTTGACCCACGAGATAGGGGTGGCCAGGACTTTCTTCTTCTACGGCGGCTTCCTAAGCCTAAATCTAGCGATATTCAATCTTCTCCCTTTCCCAGGGCTAGACGGCTATCAGGTATTGGTCGCCTTGGTTGAGAAGATATTTCATAAGAAGATACCGCCGAAGGTCAAAAACATAATCAGTCTTGTTGGCTTAGGCATTCTCCTTCTTTTCTCTTTCTTCATCATCGTCCGTGATATTCTGAGGTTATTCTAATATGAGCAAAATCGTTCCTTCCGACAAAATGATTCGTTTTCTTTCCTCTATCGGAATTGAGGATTATTCACGTTTTGACATGGATTTTTCCTCGATCAGGCATAGCAAAGATGACTATGGGAAAATCGTCATGTCGGTCAAAAAAGGAAGCGCATGGAACGAAAGGGATTTGCATGATTTCTTGGAGGCTCTTTCAAGCATCCGTTATCCCTATGAAATAGAATTCGCATATGAAGAGGAAGTCGGATTCGATGACGTCAATTCGTTGTTTGGGGATTGGCTCACGCATAGCTATTTCAACTTTGGATTGCTTTCTCCATTTAGCCTCATCCCCGGAGAAGGCAAGGAATTACACGCGAAAAGAAGCAGCGATAATGACGAAAACGCGATGCAAGAGGCGCTAAATGAATTCTCATCTTTGCTTTCCTTCGTCGGTTACGATTTCCATCTTTCGATTGCCAAAGAAGAGGAGAATAAAACTAAAGAAGATAAAACCCCTTCGGAGCCGAAAGAGGAAAGAAACGAAGCGATAAGTACGATTTCTTCCGCTCTTGAAGATGATAACGAAACTGAAGATTCGTCCGATGAAGAGCCTTCCGAAGACGAAATCGAGGAAGAATCGAGAAGGCAACAGCTCGAGGAGGCGGAGAAACGCTACATCGAGGCTTTGCAATACCAGCAAAAGGAAATCGAGAGAAAAGAAGTCTACCGCAAGGGCAATTATCAGAAATTCGACACCTTCAAAGATCTTTTGAAAGAGAAGAAGGGCAATATCGAAATCACCGGAGAAGTCGTCGCGGTTGATTCGAAAACCACGAAAAACGGCAAGACGTTCTCGATTTTCGTGATCGGAAGATTGGGCGATGGGGCGGTCAAAGTGCGCGCTTTCGCGACGAAAGGAATCTCGCCTGAGACCTTGACTTCTTTAGCGCGTGGCAAATACATGAACGTGCGTGGTGCCATGACGATAGACGATAGGACGGCCGAACCTTGCATCGTCGCCCATTATCTTGACGACGCCTTGCCTCCCTCCTTACGGGAAGACCATGCCGAAAAGAAGAGGGTCGAACTCCATTTGCACACCAAGATGAGCGCGATGGACGGCTTAGGCGATATTGCCGATTATATGAAGCTTGCAATCAATATGGGGATGCGCGCCATCGCCATAACCGACCATGGCAACGTTCAGTGCTATACGATCGCGGAGAACACCTTAAACAAAATGAAGGGGAAGAATCCCGATTTGGATTTCAGAATCATCTACGGGATCGAGTTTTACGCTTTCAAGAAGCCGGTTTACGTCTATAATCCCGCCGACATCCCTCTGAAGAAAGCCCGTTATTGCGTCTTCGACTTCGAGACGACTGGTTTAAGTTGCCGTTACGATAGGGCGACGGAATTCGGCGCCGTTTTGGTTGAAAACGGCATGATCGTCGATAGATTCGACACTTTCATTAACGCCGGCGTCCATATTCCTGAAGCCATTCAAAAGAAGACCAAGATAACCGATGAGACGATAAAAGACGCTCCAAACGAGACGGAAGCGCTCAAGAAAATAATGGATTTCATCGGCTCGGACGATGTCATTATGGTTAGCCACAACGCTCGATTCGACATCGGCTTCCTTAATGCCATGCGTAAGAGGGCCGGACTTGGCCCATTGCCAAATCCCGTCGTCGATACCTTGGCCCTTTCGTATTATCTCTTCCCTGAGGCTGGCAAGCATAACTTGGGCGCATTGTCGCGTAACCTCAAACTCGACGTCTATAACAGCGACGAAGCCCATAGAGCGGACTATGACGCCGAAGTCCTTAATACCGTTTGGCAGTCCATCATCCCGATTTTGGAGAAGAATGAGAATAATCCATTATTGACCCATGCCGACTTGATGAAACTAAAGATCATCAATCGCAACCTTTATAAGCACCTAAGGACATTCCACGTGACCGCTTTAGCGAAGAACCAAGACGGCATAAAGACCCTTTATCGCTTGGTGAGCAAAAGCGAAACCGTCTATATGGCCTCTGGCTCGACTCCGAAAATCGACATCGAGGACTTGGAGCAAAACCGCGACAACATCATTTACGGATCCGCTTGCTTCAACGGCGAGATTTTTAAGGACGCTTCAGAAAGAAGCCAAGAGGATTTGGAAAAGGACATGGCCTTCTATGACTATATAGAAGTCCAGCCGAAGGAGAACTATTCCTACTTAGTCGATACAGAGGAATTCCCAGCCGATAGACTTATCCCGATATTGCGTTCCATTATCGATACCGGAAAGAAATTAGGGAAGAAGGTCGTGGCTACCGGCGATTGCCACTACGTGAATCCGGAGGAGAAGATCCTTCGCGAACTATATATCAACGCCAAAGCGCTTGGCGGTGGCTTCCATCCGCTTAGATATAGGAACCGCGAAAAGCTCAAGAATCCGAATTTCGAATCGCCTGATCAATATTTCAGAAGCACCGAGGAGATGCTCGATTCTTTTAATACTTGGTTATCTCCGGAGTTAAGCCAAGAACTCGTCGTCGATGCGTCTAACGAAATCGCCGACATGTGTGATGGACCTATCAAGATCCTTCAGACTGGAGGTCTGCATGCTCCGAACGCCAATTTGCCTGGCTCAGCTGAGAAAATACGCGCGATTTGCTATGAAAATCTCGAAAAAACATATGGCAAAAGTCCTGATCCGATCATCAAAGAGCGGCTCGATAAGGAACTCGAAGGTATCATCAATAACGGCTATTCCGTTACGTATTACATCGCCCATTTGCTAATTAAATGGGCGAATTCCAAGGATTTCTTCGTCGGCTCACGCGGCTCGGTCGGCTCTTCTTTTGCCGCTACGATGGCCGGAATCACCGAAGTCAATCCGCTTAAACCGCATTATCTATGCCCGAAATGCAAGCATTTTGAATGGAGCGATGATCCTAATATTCGAAGCGGATTCGATTTGCCGAGCAAAAAATGCCCGGAATGCGGCGAGGAAATGATTAGAAACGGCCAATCGATACCTTTCGAGACCTTCTTAGGCTTCCATGCCGAAAAAGTCCCTGATATCGATCTTAACTTCCCGCAAGACCGCTTAGGCTTAGCGCATGATGAGACCCGTTTGCTATTAAGCACTCCGGAAGAGAATGAGAAATACGCGAAAGGGGAGCCTGTTGAGTCTCCACACGTCATCCGCGCCGGAACTATCGCTAAAGCGGAGTCCAAAAACTGCTATGGCTACGTCAAGAAATACTATGAGGAAGTCCTCAAAAAGATGATAGAGCCGGAAGATAACGCCTATGTGAGCTATCTTTCCGAGAAAGCGGCAGGCGTCAAGCGCACGACCGGCCAGCACCCTGGCGGCATCGTCGTCATCCCAGCCGATATGGAGATCTTCGATTTCACGCCTTACCAATTCCCAGCCGACGATCCAGACGCCGGATGGCTTACGACGCATTTCGATTTCGCCTCGATGCACGATTGCGTTCTCAAGCTCGACGAATTAGGGCACGTTGACCCGATGGCGTTAAGGATAATGCATGAGCTTACTGGCATCAATTTCCGTAACCTTCCTTTAAGTGATCCGAAGGTGCTTTCATTATTCACTTCGCCTAAGGTTCTTAAACTCAAAGAAAATCCTCTCAATTTCAAAACCGGGGCCGTCGCTTTGCCGGAATTCGGAACCGATTTCGTTCAAGGGATTTTGGAAGAGGCTAAACCTAAGACGTTCAACGATTTGCTGATCATTTCCGGCATTTCGCACGGAACCAATGTTTGGAATGGAAACGCCGAGGATTTGGTCCTTGGCGGCAAGGCCCTAGATCAAGTCATCGGGTGCCGTGACGACATCATGAATTATCTTATCCAAATGGGCGTCGATAGTTCTGTTGCCTTCAAAATCATGGAATATGTCCGTAAGAATAAACCAGGCAACCCTTTGAAACCCGAATTCGAAGAGGCGATGAGAAAAGCCAATGTCCCGGAATGGTATATCGATAGCTGCCGAAAGATCAGATATCTATTCCCGAGGGCGCATGCGACCGCATACGTTATGGCGGCCGTGCGCGTCGCATGGTATAAGGTCTATTGCCCATTGGAGTTCTATGCGACTTATTTCTTCACTCGTTGTGATTCTTTCGATATCAACGTGATGGCAGGCGGAATCGACAAGCTTTTGCCGGCCATTAAGGAAATCGATTCGAATCCGAATGCCAGCAAGACGGATTTGGAGAAATTGAAATCCTTTGTCGCTGCGTTAGAGATGTTCGAAAGGGGATATAACCTCGAAAACGTCAATTTAATGGAGTCCGACAGCGTCATGTGGAAGGTTTCGAAGGAAAGGAATTCCGTCATCCCTCCTTTCACTTGTATTCCGAACTTCAGCCAACGTGCCGCCGAAGGGATACTAGAGGCTAGAAAAGATGGCGAATTCCTTTCGAAAGAGGATTTGCTCGATCGCGTCAAGAAACTCAAAGACAAAGATGGACAGCAATATGCGATTGGAAACTCCATCATCGAAGCGCTAGATGAGGTCGGGGCGTTAAAAGATTTGGGCGAAACCAATCAAATGTCTCTCTTTGATTTCAATTTTTGAGGTGATATAGTTTTATTCGCGATTTTTTCGCGAGAAACATCGGGACGTAGCACAGCTTGGTAGTGCGCCTGGTTCGGGACCAGGAGGTCACGGGTTCGAACCCCGTCGTTCCGACCAAAATTGACGATAAAGGTCTGATGAAATCAGGCCTTTTTTGTATCTATTTTTATCTATACACATTTTAAAGCGTTCTCCACCCATTCTCTTTTTAGCGGCGTTCAACGAATATTTTTTGATTGAGTTACGAATAGTGGGGCCTTTTCGTAACGTCGATGAAGGGAATAGTATTTTAAATCGTCGACGTTATCGATGAAATGATGCTGATATGACGTTATTTTCTATCATTCATTCGATTATTGATATAAACTAAACAAGCTGCGCCCGTAGCTCAGCTGGACAGAGCACTTCCCTCCTAAGGAAGGGGTCAGGCGTTCGAATCGCCTCGGGCGCGCCACGTTTGTTGAATTCAACGCGATACCTCCAGATGGAGGCTTTTTTCATGAAAATAGGCCATTTTCGGTCTAAATTTTCCATTTCTGGCCCGATTTTGGCCATCGGTAGCTATTATCTTCAAAATAGGGCGAGTTTGTGTCGTCTCTCATACTCGGTAGTTTGAACGCCTCGGTCGCTACTATTCAAAATGTATCGCTTGATGTTTCGACAAAAACGCAAAATTTCTAGACGATATCGGAATAATCCGATTATATTTTTCGCTGCCGATAGCAGTTTTCGTAATCTACGAAAAAACTTTTTTGAAAAATCTTTGTGATGTTTTGGCAAAGCACCGAATTCCATTTAATTTATAGGGTTGATGGAACGTTTAAATGCGAAACAAAATTAGGCAACCAATACAGAAAATAAGACGAAACGCCGAACAAAGAGCCACGAAAGCGCGAACGGGAATGACGTGGGCTTTCAAAGATTGGACCCTGCCTTAAATCAAAACTATTAACAAATTTCCGTCAAAAGTATTCGGTGAAATGCATCAAAAGTATTAAACTATTTCCATCAAAAATATTAAAATAATTCCATCAAAAGTATTAAAAATCGAAATTTGCATGATTAAATCGTATGCTTTTTAAAGGAGGATCTTAGCCATGGATGAATTCTACAAACCAAGAATTATTGACCAGAGATTGGACTTAATAACGAAGGTTTTCAATGCGGTTAACATCGTCGGCCCAAAGGGATGCGGCAAAACGACGACCGCCAAGCGAAGATCGAAGACCGTTTTGGAATTCCAAGACGAGGAAAACAGGGAAAACCTGCTTGCCGCCGCGACGTATTTTCCTTCCACGCTGCTTCAAAACCCCAAGCCGATTCTTTTTGACGAATGGCAGGATGCACCGAAAATTTGGGGGACAATTCGGAAAAACTGCGATGACAATCCCGGAGACGTTGGGTCTTATTACCTAACGGGTTCGAGCTCCGCAAGGGTGAAAACCCCTCATACCGGAACTATGCGGATCGCAACGATGAGAATGGAGCCGATGAGCCTTTTCGAAATGGGGAAATCGAACGGCCAAGTCAGCCTCTCGCAGCTTTTCGACAATCCCAATTCCTTCAAAGGCTGCCAATCTTCCTTGACTTTCAACGACATTATCGAGGCGATTTGCGTCGGGGGATGGCCAAGATGCTTGAAATTCGATACCGTGACGCTTCAACGGGAAATTTCCAAAGACCTTTTCCAGCAAACTTGCGAGCGTGACATCTCTCAAATCGATGGGATTAAACGCAATGCAAATTGGGCTAAGGCGATTTTGAAATCCTACGCTAGGAACATCTGCACAACCGCCGATTCGAAAACCTTATTCGACGATGTCTGCTCGAACTACGCGATTTCATATCCGACGTTCAACAAATATGTTTCCGCCTTGGAAGATCTCTACATTATTCAAGACATTGATGCCTGGTGCCCTTCCATAAGGGCTAAGACAAACATTCGAAGCGGCCATAAAAGGAATTTCGTCGATCCTTCCATTGCTACGGCAGCGCTTGGCATCTCGCCGGAGTTCCTTCAGCGCGACTTCCGAACTTTGGGTTTTCTTTTCGAATCCCTCTGTATGAGGGATCTTAGGGTTTACTCTTACGCCCATGGGGGCAATATCTCTTATTATCGTGATAGATTAGGTTTGGAAGCTGATGCGGTTTTGCATTTAGAAGACGGCAGATATGCGCTTATCGAATTCAAACTTGGCACGCCGGGCGCTCCTGATGCGTCCACGCACTTATGCGAGATCGAAAGACTTGTCGCGAAGCATAACGCATCCGGGAAAGGTCTTTCCCTGAGGATGCCAGATCTTAAAATCGTCATCATTGCAACCGGATATGGATGTCGTCTCGACAACGGCGTTTACGTGATCCCGATTGGTTGCTTAAGGGATTAAACCCAGGAGGAGGAACGACGATGGTTGGGGTTTTAATGCGCGCGATGGCCTATATATCTAAAAGAAGCATCTACACCATAAAAATATTTACGAAACGTAAAGGTTGCTATCGCGATAGTGCGGCTATGCGTGTGTTTTGAGTTCAATGCGATGCCTAAAGCGGCGGCTTCCTCTTCCAACATGAATTTGGCGTAGAAGGACTTCTCCCCGGTTGAGCCCTGAGGGATGGAAGAGCAGGTGTTCTTATAGTCCGGATCGGAATACCAGCCTAAGAAGTGGTGGTCTTTCTTATAGGGGTCGTCACGAAAGACTCCAACGAAATGCCGGCCTTTTTCTCTCGTAAGCGTCTATATTTCCGATTTTCCAATTTTGTGATGCGCGAGAGGATTGCGGTCCTTTTCGTGCGATTGCCTGGACCATTTTGTCATGGATTTTTTGCCTTATGACGCACTTATATTTGTCGAAAAATCGCCAAATGTGGTTCTAGCGGCTTCGGATGTTGAACCGAATGAAAATAAGCCGTAATGCAATTGAAATTAGCGGCGTTTAAAACCTTTAGATGCCAAAAGAATTCGCTTCTTGGAGGAAACGAAATGAAAAGAAATGTCATTATTACGAAAAAGAATATTCTATTTTCCAAACCTTTATCTAGAAAGCTCTTCCTCGGCTTAAGCGTGATCGGATCAATCTTTTCTGGCATGGTTTCTCTTTCCGGATGTTCAGATGGCAAAGATGGAACGAATGGCAAAGACGGAACAGTTTGGTATTATGGCGAGCAAACGGATGATAAGCAGGGGAAAATCGGCGATTTCTTCTATGATACCGACGATTCCGTGGTTTATACCAAGACGGAGAGTGGCTGGGAATTCCTAGGAACCCTCAAAGGGCAAGACGGGAAAGACGGCGCCAACGGTTCAAACGGCCAAGATGGGAAAGACGGCGTCGATGGATCAAACGGCCAAGATGGCGTGAAAGGAAATGACGGGGCGACGTGGCTAACGGGCACGGCGATCGAAGGGACGGGAACTGGCATCATAGTCGAAATCGAAGGAGCCAAAATCGGTGATCTCTATTTGAATACGGAGACCGGCAACATCTATAAATGCGTCGCCATAAACACATGGGATTACTTGACGTGCTTGTCGCTTGCCACAAAGAAACAGGATTGGAAAGAGGATGGCACCCTTAAGATACCAAGCATCGGAAACAGCTTCTCCGTCGATAGCCAACAATGGCTTTATCAAATCGCCGAATCGCCTATTGCGGTTGTTTAACGATTTCCGCCTGATTTTCTTTCCTGACTTTGCTCGGCGTGATATGGATTATTTTCTTGAATAGCTTATAGAAATAAGGGATGTTTGTAAAACCGATTTGCTCGCATATGACCTCAATCGAATAATTGGTTTTCTTTAGCAAAAAGTATGCGTAATTGATCTTTTGCCTATTGAAATAATCGGTCATCGTCATGCCAAAGCATTTCTTGAACATGCGCCTGATATAGTCTGGGGTGAAGGCGATGTCTTGGATTAGTTCAGAGCAATCGGTTCGGAAATTGCCATAGCTCGATAAACGGGTTGCCAAATTGCTTAGCCAACTCGGTATCGCGGTTCTTTTCTGTTTGAGGTTATAGGTGATGATGAGGTTGATTAGATAAGAGGTCAACGCTTTCGCGTGAAATAAGTAATCCTCGTCATCAGGCTCTAAAAATAGATAGGGGACATAGCTTTCGATGGTATAGATCTCTTCGCTCGATAAGACGATTTCGCGAACATATTCGCTTCCTTGGATATCGTCGAAAAGGGTCTTGGATAAACTGTCGCACACCCCTTTGAAGAAGGCGGTCGATATCAAGATGTCTCGCCGCATGAAGGGGCCGTTTTCGTTTTTGAGGAAGCGGTGCACGTCATTAAGGGAAAGCAAGCAAGCGTGTCCGCTTTCGATATGGCTTTCCGTTCCATTGAGAATCTGCGTTCCTCCGCCGTCGAAGACGTAAAAGAACTCGATATACGAATGGCGGTGCGGCGGGACGTTTTCATTTTTGATGCTCTGCGTGAAAACAGGAGCGCCGTTTGGCGCGCTTGTTATCAAATCGAACACATATGGCGCTTCTGACATAAGGCAAAATTATCACTAAGCGAAAATCTTACTGGTTTTAATGGTGTTTCGATGCATAGAACACCTCGAAAACAGCAAATTTTCATAAATATGTTATTTGATTAAAAAGAATTTAACAACGATTGAAAGTTCGTTTTAGAATAATTTTATATCGTTGGTGTTAATTGATAAGCCAATGAAAGCGCTTCACAATTAGGCTATCATGCGGACTCGTCATATAAATGACGGGCAAAAAGACTCTTCTTCAGTACTAAAATGAATGTTAATCAGGAGGGAGAAAGCCATGAAATCAAGCAAAAAAGCGAGATATTGGGCAATAGGGCTATGCTCTAGTTTTCTTTTGCTGTCTTCATGCGGCGACACCAATGAATATAAACACAAAGAAACTTGCACGGTTGATTTCGCTTTAAACACTCCCGACGGCCTTCTAACGACGGAACATCACTCACAAGTCGTCTCATATAACGGTCTGGTTGAGAAACCGCTCGTCACCGTCACTAGCGATAACCCAAACAATTACCGCATCGAGGGGTGGTATACGGATTCGGCTTATTCGGCCGATAACCTATGGGATTTCGATATCTACCCCGTTAAGGACGATATGACTCTTTACGCCAAATGGACGATGATGTACTCGGTTAAGTTCTATTTGGAGGGCGATTACGAAACGCCGGTTTACGAAACTTCGGTCAAGCCGGGAAGATGCGTGAATAACTGCGATGACAAAGTCGCCGGATACAAAATCGACGGATATTACACGTCTAACACATTCGAAAGCGACAAGGTTTTCGATTTCGCCACCCCAATCAACTCCCACACATCGCTATATCTGAAGACGGATGGTTTGCTTTATTTTTCCGCTAGCACGATGAAAAAGAACTTCTCGGTCGTTTCCGCTAGCATCAGTGGTTCGACCGCCGGAACGGCCACGTTAGTCAGTAACAACAATGAAGAAGCGTTGTCCGTCAATTTCGGCTATTCCGCGAAAGCGGCCAACGGCAATAGCGATCCCCATCTTCTTTTCAGCGGTGGCAAAATCTCGGTTTTGAAGAGCCAAGTCGTTAAGGTCAAGATGAAGAATTTGGGGCCCGCTAAGCAAATCGGATTCTATTTCGTCGGCAAAGACCAAGATGGAAACTATGTTGGCGGCGACGATTTTAATTCGACGAACACCCTGTATTACAACTTCAAAAGCAACGAGATGAACATGGGCGAAAACGACGAGTGGATAGACGTCGAATTCGATTTGGCCAAAAGCACAGAGAATTGGGCGAAGATTGATACGTTGACGAAAATTAGAATCGAATCGACTTACGCTTCAAAGGATTCCAAAGACACGACGAACGTCTTCTTGATCAAGGAAATCCATAGCGAAAACGTGCCGGAATACGACGCTAGGAACCCTAAAGTCTCTTTCTACGTCGGAGACAAAGTCGTTTATTCGACCCGCGTCAATAAAGGAAGCGCGCTTAGCGAAGAGCTTTGCGAAAGCCTTTGCGCCGGTTATAAGGTCAAAGGCTTCTATGCCGATAAAACGAAAACGACGGCATACGACTTCTCTAACGCCTTAACCGAAGATGTTTCGATTTATCTCGAATACGAAGATACCTTCTATTTCGATGGCAAGGCGATAGCCAAGAGGTTCGACGCCGCCGCTTCTAGCGATCCAGGAAACAAAGGATTCGCCCCAAGCAAGGGGACGATCTCCTATAACGAGGAATACGATGGGGCAGACGTTAACTTCGGTATTTCGACTCTCGGTGATCCTTATATCTATATCGCTGAGAGCTACATTTTGCGTAGCGGCAAGAACAAAATCGACGTGACGTTAAAGAACTTAGGCAATTGCACGCAACTCGCTTTCTATTGGGCTGGCGTTACTAAAACGGGCAGTGAGGTTAAAGATTTCGCTGCTGGTTACGAATATTGGAGTAACCCTATATTAAGTACGGGAATGAAGATGGAAGACGAATATGCGACTTACACATTCGATTTGTCTTCGTGCGAGAATTGGCTAGCGATGGAGGCTATCACCAAATTCCGTTTCCAAGCCGCCTATACCTCGACTTCGAAAGAGGATATGTCCAATCGCATGCTCATCAAATCCATCGTAGGGGGTGTCTTATGAACGACCGCAAGATCTTCTTATTCGGATTGACGTGCGCCACGTTGCTTTGCGCTTGCTCTTCTAAAGAAAGCGGCAGTTCGACAATCGATGACGTTCCGTCTGATTCGGAGTACGTTTGCAACTTGGATGCCGTAAATGAGGCCGAACTAAATAGACTTTCGTCGAAATACGATCTTGGCGCATCCATTTATCATAGCAACCGGATCAAGAACGCCGTGCAAGGCTATTACACCGATTCCGACCGCACGAATTTCGTGGTCAAGAATTCCACGATGCAATTCACCCATCGACTTTCTAGCTCTAATGACGACGTCAGCAAGTCGAAAGTCGTCTCCAGCCTTAAAAACAGCAAAGGCGCCGATTATTTCAAGAATTCCATGGATGTGTTCGTCAGAAGCGGGAACGACTATGTCTATGGGCGAGATTATGAAGGGTATGCGCGCGTAAACACCAATAAAATCGGTTATTACTATTATGAGGTCAACGTGAGGGATTTCGATTTCTCCACTTTCGGATATGACGTTAAACTTGAGAAGACATTCCATACATATTCCGATCAATTGCGCACCAATTTCCGTGCCGTTTCGCAAGGAACGACCTCCGTCGATTCCATCGGTTTCGAACTAAAGATCTTGAATGAAAACATCGAAAAAATAGAGATTTACGATGGAAACGAGCATCTTTCTTTCGATGGCAAAGACGTCAAAGGAGCCTCCAATATTCAGTATGTCGGGTTCTCCATCAAAGGCGTCGGCGTCATCGGCGTCATTTTCCCAAAGTCTTCTTCCGTTCTCGTTAGCGTCGAGAAGAACGCTTACGTGACGACGTTACGGCAAGAAAGCGTCGTTACCGAAGGGCGCCTTACCGCCGGGCAAGACGCTTCCGTCAATAACCGCATATACAACGATGAGACGAATTCGTTCGAAGGACTTAGAAAGGCTAACGATATCGAACAAGATCCGTATGGCGAAAACGAAATCAGCGTCGACGAGACGAAAGATAATGCCAAATTCACCGGATATGACTTCGCTAGAGGCGCCTACACTTTCTTCTTGGATTCGATGTCTTTCTATAACGCCTATTACTTAACTCCCGACAAGAAATTCTTCGAAAGCGTCAAAATCAAGGCGAGAGACGACAGGGAAGTTTATATTTACGTCAAATGCGATCGCCCGGTGGAAGGGGCGACAATCGTCGACAAAGACAACGTCCAAATGCCGATTCCAGTGGAGATCTGCAAGAATTTCGGTCATGAGAACGAAGAGCCGATTTATGAAACCGGCGACCCATTCTATGGCGTTTTTATCTTCCCGATATCGACTATGAAGGACAAAGAGCTTTCCTTCACTTTGATAAGCGTCATGCAAAATTGGGGTAATTACGCGGCCAAGCAACTTTCCTCGATTTCCTATTCGATCGGTTATTACCATATGTCTACTGGCGTTACCGAGACCAATTGCGTCGCCCCATATTTCTGTAACAACCTATCGACTTATGAAGATTACGGGTGGGGATGGTTCATCCCTGATTTCCGCGGCCCAAGCGGTCAAATGTGGACTTATGGCGATCCGCAGTATAACAGCGTCGGCATCGTCATGGCCCCATCCAATAACGGCACCCGCACCAAAGCGAACTACCTTGGATCGAACATCGTTTCCTCAGGGTTAGTCTATAACGACCTCAGATATTCCTACATTTCCGATGATGGAAATTATAAATTCGATCTCCGCCATGTGGAGATGTCGCAAAAAGACGAATCGAGGACGTATTACGAAATCGATTTCGAGATGCTTAACGATGTTACCCTCAAAGCCAAAGACTTCTCCTTCCTCGGATTCGATGGAAGGAACACCGATTACAGGAAATATTCCTATTTGAATGAAGCGGGGGAACACGTCACTTTGGACGCCAAGCGCAGCAAAGGCGAAGAGACGTTTAACGTTTTGCATAAAGGAAGCAGTTATATGTCTGTTTATGAGAAAACGGACAAGACCGTCGAGAACAACAACTTCGGATTGATCGTGAAGAACGCTTCAGCCACCAAAAATGGATCGACTAACGAACTAGGCTTAGCGATGTATACGAACTATGGGAAGGTTCATTCCAAATGCAATTTCGCTTCCTTGACCTTGCAAGAGAACACGAAGTTCAAAAAAGGCGATAAGATGCACCTCGAACTCATTCTTTTGCCTTATGGCGACGAAGGGAAGATGGAAGAAAACGGCGATAACGTCATCAAGGTCTACCATGATAGCGTTCTCGATTCCCTCGCTTCCGTCGTTGAGGAAGGCTCTTCTACGAATGACACCTACCTAAATACCACGAAAGCCAAAGGCGATAAGGCGAAAGCCATATATGTCGGCGGCAATTATCGAGATTACGATGTTACGTACGCTTTGAAATTCACCAATTTCGAGAAACTTGGGAAGCCGTCCCTTTCAAAAGACGGAGTGAATTACGTATATAGTAAGGAAGATGAAGGGTATGATGGCTATCAAGTAAGCTACGAAAACGGCTCTTTCGCTTATTCGTTTAACATCACCAAAGGCAAGGATAACGCAACATATTCAATATCGTTATAGGAGGAAAGAATATGAAGAAAAAGTGTTTATTGATCGGGGTATTAGCATTGGCCGGGACCCTCTTGGCCGCTTGCGGGGAAGAAGGCACCGCCTCTTCGCAAACCAGGTATATAGACGTCGATCCGCTTCAAATCGAGGGGTTCAACAGCCAATACCTGCCCGTCAAAGACAAAATCTTAAAGAAACAAGGAAACATCAATATTTGTCTTGAATTCGACGGCACCGAAGAAGCTTACCAAAAGGTCGCCAATGAGTATATGCGTTTGCATGGCGGCTCCGTCAGCGTGAATATCAAGCAATACACTGGGAACTATAGCGATTATATCGTCAACCAGATGAATACCCTCGATATTGTGCAAGGAAACTACATCAACAATATCGAGAACTACTGCCTCAATATGTATTCCAATATCTACAAAGAGAATCCATATGCCGGCAAAGACGAATATGGAGACGTCAATTATTGGAGCGACGTTTTGACGGAAGAAGCGTATGTGTCTTCCAAGAGCGCAACCAATGCCACCTATATCTTAAACTCCGAAAACCTTCAGACCGCTTGGTTTGTCAACAAAACGGCGATGAATGAGGCGGTTAATCACGGATATAACGTCAAGGACGAAAACGGTAACGTCACCACTCCGAGAACCTGGGACGAGCTCATCGGTTTGTGCGAAGCCATGTATAAGGCGGGCTATGAGCATCCATTAGGCATTTCCTTGAACGATGATTCGATCGACGCGATTCAATTCACTTGGCTTCTAAGGGTCTATGGCGATTACTACTATAGGAACGAGTATAAGCGCATCGTCACAAGCGACGACTACGAATATGATCCGACCGACCAAAACCCCGAAACGGATGGCGATTGGAGCTATAAAGACACCGTTTTCTACAATTCCTTGCTCGACGAGCGAGAAGGCGAGGATAGGCCATATATCCGTGGCAGCCAAAAGAAGACCGATTACGTCGGTGCCAAGAGCGCGAAATACAAGGAATTCTTGGAACAGCTATACAAGATGAGGAAATACCTCTCTAGCGATGCGAGCCAAACAAATTATTCCCTCAATAACGTCCGTAACTACTTCGCCTATCAAAATAGAGGCAAAGCCGATTCGCCGCAGATCGTCTTGGATTACGCCGGCGAAGGGCTTCTTTACGCGAAGAGCGATAAAATCGATTACGATTTCTTCGATTATCCGAAGATGGTTTCCGAAGGCGGCTATATCGACGAAGGAACGATCGTGAGGGACGTCGGAGGCAATGGCGGATACCTATCGATCATCAAGAGCGGGAAGAGCAATGAACAGGTGAACCTTTCCCTTGATTTCATTCAATTCTTCATGTCGCCATATGGACAAACCGTCTATTATGACGCCCTTAGCCAAACTAGCTTCGCTCCTAAAGGCTTAACGACCGTCATTAACGATTACGTCTTGGTCCCTTCTTTGTGGGAGTCTTTCTTCAAGACCGACAAGATTAGCTTCACCGGTCTAGTCGATGAGAATCCGTATGTCATCAGCTATTTAAGGGGCATCGGTAACATGAGCGAGACCAAAGACGGCTTGAAAGACGTCATGCGCGGCTTGCTTTCCGATACTGGCGAGGATGAATTAAGCGTCGAAGAGGCGCAAAACGAATGGGCGAATGATTATCTTGGTGCCTGGAACACCTATTGCAACAAAGTCGGCTATAACAAGGATTCCTACAAAACGCCTGGAAGCGAGGTGACCGGTAAATAATGGAAGCCAAAAGGAAGCGGCATTTAGGATTTAAGATCTCGGCGATCTTCGCGAGTTCGCTGGCGGTTATTTTCCTTGCGCTTTCGATACTTTCCTTTGTTTGCTTCCCGAAAACCTACGCGATAAATTCTTCCAATTCCGAACCGGTCGTTTCGCTAGTATCCGATACGGATCTTTATTACGCGACCACGACTAGCATCAACAAGGCGAGCAAAAAGAACGAGCTCATCGCTTCTTATAATCTGATCGAAGACGTCAATGCGAAATATTCGCTCGACGTCGATTCGATTAAGAGCCTATATGAGGCGGATAATGGGAAATTAATTGCCATCAGCCAAAATGCGAGCGATGGCTATCTCTTCTCGCTTAATAAAAGCGATCTGTCTTTGGATGGCTATGCCAAATATAGCGGCGATTTCCTTAGGCTCGCTTCTTCTAACGACGATCTCGTCGTGGCTTCGAAGAATGGCAAATACACCCTTTATTCGAGATACAAACTGAGTTCTTTGTCTAGCGGCATCTATAAAAGCGGATACTATTACCGCATCACGCAAAATAGCGATAGAAGCAGTTATGATCTCAATAGGAACGTATCGATCACGACATTAGATATCGCCATCAAAGACAATTATCTATATGCGATCAATAGCGCCGGCATAAGCGTGATGGATCTTGATTTCACCTATAACAATTTCCATACCGAGCAAGTCAAAGCGAAATGGAATGACGATTCCTTTATTTCCGCCTATGGGGTGAAAGGAACGCCGACTAAGGACGAAATTACTTTGGATTCTTCTTCTTTTAGGGCGAATGCCACCTATTACGATGCGATGGGTTTATCGATTTCCGGCGGTTTCCTTCGTTCCAGCCAGAATGCTATATATTACGTCGGCACGGACAATATCCTATATTCCGTCGCTTTCAAGGACATTCGTTCCAAAAGGCCTGATGGTTCGATAAGCGACGATAAGATCCAAAGTTACCCGGAAGTCGTTTTCCCAACCCTCGTTGAGACCGACGGTTGCTTCTTTTATGACGACGAGATCGAGGCGGCTTATGTGATTTACAAGGCCTCCGATAACGTCAGCAAGCTCGCTTTCGCCGATGATCTTCCGACCATCGAATTCACGCTCGGCGTGGAATTCAATATCGTCTATATGGTTACCGACCATACCGCGAATTATCTTGCCTTCCTATCGAATAACAGCACCAAGAGCGAAGCGGGCGTCTATCTCGCCAAATATCTCGACCCCGTTTCTTATAAGAACTTCGAGTGGACGAAGACGGCGGTTATCTATTTCGCCGTGTTCTTCGCTTTATTCTTGGTTGTTTCGATAATTTCCTGGGTCGGCGCTTTCAAAAAGGATTCCGATAAGAAAATCCTCAAAACCTTCCATGACATCTGGAAATCGAAATTCGTCTATCTGGCGATGGCTCCGTCTTTGATTCTCCTTGTGATGTTTTGCTATTATCCAGCCATCGCTTCCATCGGGCTTTCTTTCTTCGACTACACGAAAGAGAACCCGACCTTCAATTGGAACAATTTCGAGAATTACAAATACGTGTTCACCGATCCGGCGATGCTAGGCGCGTTTAAGAACATGTTCTTGTTTTTGCTCGTCGATATCGTGACGGCCGTTTTGCCTCCCTTGATCTTCGCCTTCTTCCTATCGACGATGAAAAACGAGAAGCTATCGAAGGTGATGCGGACTCTCTTATTTATCCCTGGCATCATCCCCGGCATTGCCGGCAACCTCATTTGGAAAGAGGCTATTTTGGGCAATTTCGGCGTCATCAACGAATGCATTGAGGCATGCGGCGGAAGCGTCATCTCTTTCTTGGCCCAATCCTCGACTGCCAAATGGTCGTTATTGCTAGTCGGCTTCCCTTACGTCGGAAGCTACATCATCTTCTATGGTGGGATGATGAATATTCCTAAGAGCTACTATGAAGCTTGCGAGTTAGAAGGGGTCGGCCCTTGGAGAAGGTTCGTCAAAATCGACATCCCTCTCGTTTTCCCGCAACTTAAATACGTTTTCGTGTGCTCGATCATTAATTCGATGCAGAATTTCGCCCGCGTCCAATCGATCACGAATGGCGCTTACGACACGAATGTCCCAGTCCTCGAGATGTATGATCAAATAATGGATGGCAACTACGGCAAAGCGTCCGCGGTTGCCTCGATTATCTTCGTCTTGTTGTTTTTCGCTACCTACTTCACCATGAAGCAAAAGAAAAAGGAAATGAAGGTGTGACCTATGGCCAAGAAAGCGTATATCAAAAGAACCATCGATCGACGTAGTTTCCAAATCGGGATAAACGTCTATATCATCCTTTGCACGATTTTTTGCTTGTTGCCTCTTTTCGTGACGATTCTCAATTCCTTAAAATCCAACGAGAATATCATCCTTTCGATTTTCGGATTCGCGATATCTCCCGAGGCGACGGCGGAGAATTATTCCTTGGCTTTTAACGCGATCAACACTTACTTCATCAGAACGATCATCCTTTCTTTGATAGGCGCGACAGTCGATGTCGCCCTCGGCGCGATATTGGCTTACATCTTCTCTTTCAAGGAATTCCCAGGGAAGAACTTCTTCTTCATGATGTTTATCTCCGTGATGCTTCTCCCTTCCATCATGGGTATGCCGATTCTATTGCCTCTTGTGAAGAACGTTTTGCATTTGGCGGATAATGAGTGGCTTTCCTATATCGGATATCTCCTTCCTAACTTCGCCGGTGGGCAAGTGACCGCTTTATTCCTTTTCAAGACCTTCTTCTCGCAACAGCCTAAAGACATCTATGAATCGGCGAGGATCGAAGGCGCTAACGATGTGAGGATCTTCTTTAAGATAACCTTCCCTCTTGGCTTCCCGATCATTCTCTTCCAGTTTGTCGGCATCTTCACGAGCCTTTATAACGATTACCTTTGGCCGAGTTTGCTATTTAACACCGATTACACGACCTTGATGCCGATCCTCGTCAAACAGCAGACCGTTTTCTCTAACCTAAGTCAAAACGGAGCGACTTATGCGATGTACATGCTTTCATCCATCCCATTAATCGTCGCATCCATCATCTCGATGAAGCACTTCGTCGGCGGCGATTTCGCCAGCGGCATGAAACTATAAGGAGCGAACAAAATGGCTACTTTGAAACTAGAGAACATCAACAAGATTTATGGGAACCGCGTCCAAGCGGTCCATGACTTCAATTTGGAGATCAAGGATAAGGAGTTCGTCGTTTTCGTCGGTCCTTCGGGGTGTGGAAAATCGACGACGTTACGAATGATCGCCGGATTAGAAGAAATCACGAGCGGGAACGCTTATATCGACGACACGCTTGTGAACACGATGATGGCCAAAGACCGCGATATCGCGATGGTTTTCCAGAATTATGCGCTCTATCCGCACATGACGATCTTTAAGAACATGAGCTTTGGCTTAGAGACTAGGAAGATTCCCGTTTCGCAATTCGATAGGGATGGCAAGGAAATCAAAGTCGTCGATAAGAAGAGAATCAAATACCTAGAGAACAACATCCGCGAATGGAAGAGGCAAGACGAAGAGAACGAAATCAAGAAATACGACGCTCAAATCGCCGAAACCGAAAAAGAAATCGAGTATTTAAAGACAAATAAAACGGCAACCAAAGTCAAATACGTCCATATGAAGAAAGAGGACGTCGCCAAAAGAGTCAACGAAGCCGCGGAGATTCTTGGGCTCACGCAGTATCTAAAACGCAAGCCGGGAGAACTTAGTGGCGGCCAACGCCAACGCGTCGCTTTGGGACGCGCCATCGTTCGCCATCCGAAAGTCTTCTTGATGGATGAGCCGCTATCCAATCTCGACGCCAAGCTAAGAGTCCAAACGAGAAAAGAGATCATTAAGATTCATCAGGCCGTCGGGGCGACTACGATTTACGTCACTCACGACCAAACCGAGGCCATGACGATGGCGGATAAAATCGTTATCATGAAAGATGGCTATATCAAACAAATCGGATCTCCGAAAGAAGTCTATAACGACCCGCAAAACATCTTCGTCGCCGGCTTTATCGGCAGCCCCGCGATGAACTTCTTCAAAGGCAAGATAAAGGGCGGCAAATTCCTTTTCGAAGGCGATGGAGATATATCGGTGAGCTTAAAGAAATGCCCAAAAGATTACGAAGATAAGGAAATCATATTGGGAGTTCGCCCCGAAAGCGCCTTCATCAAAGGCGATGTCACCGGGAAGAAACTCACCGAATATTCGATCAAGGTCAAATGCAACCTCGTCGAGATGCTAGGCAACGAAGAACTCGTCTATGGCGAGGTGGCTGGGCAAAATGTCTGCTGCAAGATCTCTAGCGACATCTCAATAGAGGAAGGAAAGACCTATGAGTTCGCTTTCGACGCCGAGAAGATGTATCTATTTGATCCAGCAAGCGAAGAAAGAGTGCGAAGCGATGTTTGATTCAATTAAGAAGATATTTGAGAAGTTCTCCTTCACCGACGAAGAAAGCGATGACGAGAGAAGGCGCCCGATTTTGGTTAATCTCCCAGTTTCCTATTGCTTCAAAGCGATTTGCGATTATACGAAAGGCCAGCCATTCACCGACGTTGTCATAAAAGAGGACTTCAACGAAATCTATTACGTCGACGGGAAAGACGAGATAAGCCTGATTCTTCTGGCGAATCAAGAAGGGAAGACCATTATCTCATGTCACGTTCTCTCAGGAAGAAGAGGGAAGAGTCGAGCGAAATTATACGAAACATTAAAGGTCATCGATGGCCTACTCAATAAAGGAGGACAATAAAAGACCAGTGAGAAACAGCGAAAATTGCCCATATGAAGAGACGTTAGAGAAAAGCGCATGCCTTTCATCCTTCGAAGGGCAAGAAAGAAGACGATTCAATTAGCAAAATGACAGGAGAATGATTATGAAAATGAAATTTTGCCTCAGTGCGGGAGCCTTGCTATTAGGGCTAACCACATGCAGTTTCGCGATTAATAGCAATGCGACGCCCGTTCATGCTGCGACTGGCGACGCCCATTCGATCATCATAAAGAACTCGTCGGTCTACGGCCAGGCGAACTACG
>CAVEMS010000008.1:0-44085 GCA_963616935.1 bacterium
GTTCTTCCTAGTTTTAGGAAGTTCAATTATTAATCCGAATCCATAACGATGAACGTATATTGTTCGGATACAAGTCCAATGGCGGAGGAATAGGGATTTGAACCCTAGCTGGGCATAGACCCACTATCGGTTTTCAAGACCGACCCCTTCAGCCACTTGGGTATTCCTCCAAACTGGTGGTCCATGTTGGGCTTGAACCAACGACCCCACCCTTATAAGGGGTGTGCTCTAACCAACTGAGCTAATGGACCAAAAATCCAGCCTACGTATTATAAGCGTCTCCGAGACGTTAAGAAAGAGAAAAAACTGCTCGAAGTGGGCTCAAATAGATGAAAGGCTAGGAAAAATCAGTCTTTTAAGAGGGATTCGAGCTGATCTAAAAGTTCTTCCATCCTCTTGGGGCACGCTTCGAAAGTGGCTTTATCGAGGAAATCGACGTGGGCCTGTTTCACCTCTTCTATCGGGAAATCGCTGCCACCCATTCTCAAAAGCGAGATATAGTCCTCGAAAGCGGACCCATCCCCTTCTTTCACCCTCTCGTAAATCAATAACGATGCGGTGAAGCTCGTTGCGTATTGGTAAACATAGAAAGGAGTGTAGAAAAGATGCGGGATATAAGCCCACACAAGAGGTTTCAAAACCTCTTCTGAGATGTCGATACCGTAATATTCCTTGTATAGATCAGTCATAATTTGGCTTAGGACCGCGTAATTGATCGGCTCGCCCTTCTCCATTAGCAAGGAGGCGCGATATTCGTATTCGCCGAAGAGGGTTTGGCGATAGAACGTAGAGCAGATCTCGTCAATCGCTTTTTGAAGGAGGTAGATTTTGTCGTTTTTGTCGAGCTCGCCGCTTCTAAGGAGATAATCCAAGAGATTGTGTTCATTGAAGGTGCTTGCGATCTCGGCGACGAAAATCGTGTAATTTTGCTTGGCCAAAGGCTGCGATTCCTCGCTATAGAGGGTGTGAATGCTATGGCCGGATTCGTGAGCCAAGGTGAATACATCATCGAGTTCGCCTTCGAAATTCATGAGGATATATGGGTGGATATCGGCCCCACCATTGCTATAGGCGCCACTCCGCTTGCCGCTTTTTGGATAGACGTCGATATACCCCTCTTTGTTGACTTCCTTGGCTTTCGCTTGGAAATCAGCCGGAAAATGTTTGATGGAATCGAAGAAAAGGGATTGGGCCTCTTGGAAAGTGTATTTCTTCTCGCTTTTGGCCAATTGCAAGAAACGGTCATAAGAGCGATGCTTCTCCAAGCCCAATGTTTTCCTTCTCAATTCGTAGTAGCGTTTTAGCGGCGCACTGCCTTTTTTAGCCGCTTCGATGAGATTCAAGAAGACTTCCTTTGGAATCTTATTGCCTTCCAAATGGGACTCTAAGATGCTCGGATAGCCTCTCGACTTCATTTCCGCGAGCTCGGATTTGAGGACGTTGTTATAGATTTCGCCATAAGTGTGCTTATGAGCATCGTAATAATGGTATAGGGTATCGAAGATGGCTTTCCTATCCTCGGCGTTTTTGGCGTCTCTAACGAGGCTAGACCAATTGCTTTGTGTCACCAAAACTTCGCTACCATCGCTTAATTTGGCCTTCGATGGCGTTAAATCGGCGACGCTTAAGGAGCTATACAAATCGCCTCCGGCTCCTAACAATGGACTATAGTTCGATAGGAGCCTTTCTTTCTCAGCGCTTAGGACGTGCTTTTGTCCTAAGAAAAGCTTCTTCATTTGGAAATCGTACTCATTGACTTCCGGATGCTTTTCAAAGAATTCGGCGACTTTCCGCTCCCCTATCGCCAAAATCTCCGGTTCAACGAAAGAGGAGACGCTGATGAAATTCTCTAGCGCGAGCTCCACCTTGCTTTCTCTTTCCGTCGCCACGACGTCTTTTTTATCGAGATCGCTAAGCGAAGCGGCGTACATATAGACCCTTTGGAGCAATGCGTTCACCTCATGGTCGAGCTTGAAGTAGGCCAAAAGCCCTTCCTCCGTCCCAAGTTTCCCCTCCATTTTCGCGACTTCTGGCGTATAAACGTCCTTGAATTTCGCCAAATCGGCTTCGAATGCCGCCTCATTTTCGTATAACGGCGTCAAATCCCACGTTTCTCTCATATCTTCTTCCTTCCTATTGAATTCTTTTAAGACTATCTATATCGGAAACGACGTTTCTCCCGTCCATTAAGTTGATGGTCGCCGTTTTCTCGTTAATCGATACAATAACGCCTCTTTTTTCGTCTTTTGTCATGACGACGTCCCCAACGGCCAAATAGGTCCTTGGCGCGTCATAGTCGCTAAGATTCGGTTTCGTCGGCTCCGGTTTCTCTTCGTAAACGACATTCGGATCGGCCGAATGGATTCGCTCCATCGAAGAGGCTCTGACCGAATAGACGATCATAAGAATTCCGGCGATGAGGTTAACGAAGAATATCGATATGATTCCCATCGTCAATATGCCAGTCTTTGATTCCTTCTTCTTAAGCAAAAAGAAAATGGAGACGAGGCCAACGACGACGGCTAAGACGGCAACCGTGATGTATAAGCCGTCATAAACCTCCTTCGAAATCGGGAATTCATAGCCATAATTCCTAAATGTCTCGGCGACTATCCCATATTCATTTCCTAGGACGCTAGTCAATCCGACTACGACATTGACTATCATCCCTATCACCAAAAGCACTATCGCTGCTATTTTCATGTTTTGTCCTCCTTTTGGTCGCTTTATTCTATACGAAAAAACGCCGCATTACTAAATATATGAGCGAAATGGCAATTGCGATGTTTCGCCATTTCGTTTCCATTCTTCGCCCGGCGATTTTCAGAAACCGTTAAAGCGCTAAAAAATAATAACGGCCACCGTGATGGTGACCGTTACTTTGCCATTTTGGTGGCTGAGGGGGGACTCGAACCCTCGACATACCGGGTATGAGCCGGTTGCTCTAACCAACTGGGCTACTCAGCCGCAACGTGTATATTAGCGAATCAGCTCGTCTCATTCAAGCAAAAAGAACGTCGTCATTGCGATTTTCTCGTAAAAGACGATGGAAAATAAGAAAAAGGCCAAGGTTTTTCGCGCCTCGGCCCTCGCCAATAATCGTTATTCGATTGTGTAATTGATGACAATGCTATCGTTTTTGCTAGCGTTATTCGCTTCGTCAATCAAATAGAAATAGCCAACATCCGAAGTGACCGTATAGGTATAAGTGAGTCCATCGACGGTTGGTGTAACTTCCTTAGTCGAATCCACCTCGTTGATGACGGAAGAATCCACATATAGGCTCAAGGCGCCGTAATAGTTGCCCGCTTTTGAGCTCGCGGTCACAACGATCGAATTGATTTTGCCTAAATCGGTGACGTTATACATGTAGCCAAGCGTCTTCTTGAACTGAATGTATCCGGCCGAGCTCGCCGCATAGGCGTACTTGAATTTGATATTGCCTTTCTTCAAATCCGTGTCAGTTGTGTTATAACCACCTCCAACATCGGGGAAGTCCTCAGCCAAAAAGGTCATTGTGTAATCCCCTGGCGTCAAGACAACATAGCTTTCGAATTGGGCCAAGAAATAGCCTTCTACCGCCACATATTCGATTTTTACGCCTAAGACGGCATTCGTGGCGGCGCCATCCTCGCTAGAGACGACAAAGCCTTTTTCGGTGAGTTTCGTTTCGTACGCCGAGACGTAATCGTCATCGGTCGTGTTCTCGTCGAAATAGCCTCCGACGTAATAATATTCGCCCGTGTCATCGCTATAGCCGTCGTACTTCTCCCCTTCCGCGAGTTCAAAAGAAGGGAAATTGCTTCCCGACAAAGACAATCCCAGAGTCGAATTGATCATCTCATATGGGAATTCCTCGTACGTTGGATTCGTCTCATACGATTCTAACCAAGCGTAGATCTCGAATTCATTGTAATCGTTATAATCCGTTTGGATACAAAGAGCGCAATCAGCGCCATCGGCGGTTGTGACATCCTTATAGTAGCAATAATAGGCATAATCTTCGTCGCTGCCTTCGGAAGAATTGTTTTCATCATAAGTGTAGCCGTTTTCCGAAAGGATAGCGCCATATTGGACGGTCAAGTCGCCACAAGCCGAATCGACGAGAATGAAGCAAACGCCGTTGCCATCCTCTTCGTCAAAACCGCTATATTCGGTTGTGTATTTCTCCGTGACCCCAAGAGGGAAAGGAATGTAAATGCCTTCCGTCAGATATCCGCTCATGACGGTTAGATCGTTTTCGCTCCAAGCGACTGGATTGTTTTTGCTATCGCCGGTGGAAGAATCGACGGATGCGATGGTGATGTCGGGTTTGGCTACATCGCTAGAAGTGCCGTTTTGATCGCCGCAAGCGACCAAAAACGAAGCGGACAATACGAGAATCGGAAGCAGACGTTTGAATTTCATGTTTTTACCTCACGCCCGACATTATACAAAAAAAGCCCATGGAAAATGGGCATTTTCGTATATTTTAGATGATTATCGCTTGTTGGATATCTCGCCTAAGCGGTCTTTCATGATGATCTCCATCGCTTTTTGGAGATACATAAACGGTTTCGACACATCGTCTATCGAGTCGGAACAATCGTTATCGAGCCAATTTATCAAAACGTTATAGAGGGCGCCGGCGATGAAATAAGCCACGTACTTATCAAGCTTAACTGGCAAATTATCTAAGAATTCGGAAGAGAGGAACTTCAATAACTCATTGTCGAGATGGGCTCTTCGCAACGCCTTGTTAACTTCCATATTTGCCTTGAAATAGACGAATAAGCTAAGAATTATCACGTCATTGCTAACCGAAGCACCATCGATTATCGTTTGCTTCATGAAACGATCCTTGGCCATCACAAAATAGCGGATCAAGATATCTTCTTTGCTCTTGAAGTGGCGGTAATAAGTGACGCGGCTTACGCCCGCTTTAGCGACGATGTCAGTGATGGAAATCGAGTCGTAATCCATCGTCTTCATCAACTCCAATAACGCATTCGTTATCTGCAGTGGCACGTTCTTTTGCTTCATATAGTCCCCTTTCAAACGACTGATGATTTTATATGAAACATACTAATATATCTTGTAACTTCATTCAACATCAAAAAACACAAGTTACGCATTGTTGTCTCTCGCTATCAAAGTGAGAAAACGCTTCATCGTTTGCGATGGCGGAATCAACAATTGCTCAAAAATATATGGCATAATTAAGTTGCGAGGGAGGGGATATTATGTCCGATATTAAAGTTTTCGAAAATAAAAAAATTAGAACTCAATGGAACGCTGAAGAGGAAGATTGGTATTTTTCTGTCGTCGATATTATTGAGATTTTGACGGATAGCAAAGACTACCAAACGGCAAGAAATTATTGGAAGGTTCTCAAAAACAGGCTGAATAAAGAAGGAAGTGAGTTGGTTACAAAATGTAACCGACTGAAATTGCAATCAGCTGACGGCAAATTTTATATGCAAGACGTATTGAATACAAAAGGCATTTTGCGATTAATTTAATCAATACCAAGCAAAAAAAGCCGAACCTTTCAAAATATGGCTTGCGCAAGTTGGAAGCGAAAGGCTCGATGAAATCGCCGACCCCAAAAGCCATCGATAGAGCCGTTGAAACTTACAGGCAAAAAGGCCATCCGGAAGGTTGGATAACCCAAAGGATGATGACCATCAAAACGAGAAAGGAACTTACGGACGAATGGCAAAGTCGTGGCATATCACAAGAAAAAGATTACGCGATTTTAACTAACGAAATGACGAAAGCGTGGTCCGGGATGAACGTTCAAGAATATAAGCAATTCAAAGGGTTAAAAAAAGAAAACCTGCGAGACAACATGACGAATATCAAACTTGTTCTCAATATGCTCGCGGAAGTCACGACGACGGCGATGAGCAAAGAGCAGATGCCTGATACTATGACCGAGCACAAAAGAGTCGCTAAAGAGGGTGGCGAAGTCGCCAAAACAGCCAAAATCGCCTACGAGCAAAGAGTCGGCAAGAAAATCGTATCGCCATCGAATGCAAACAATAAAAATCTTTTGGAAGTAAAGTCAGACAAAGACAAATAAAACGCAAAATCCGTCTTTTCCTACGCAAAAAGAAGGGTTTTAGCTATATCAAAGTTCATTTTTTATTAGTGCTGGCGCCCCGAACAGGAGTCGAACCCGTAACCCTCAGATTCGAAGTCTGATACTCTATCCAGTTGCGCTATCGGGGCGTGGGGACATTATAGGATAAGAAAAACGAAACCGCCACAATTCGAAAGTGCATTCATCTATCGATTCAGGCGAGTTTCGTAACCCCTTCCTTCTTCGTAAACAAATCTCATTTTATTTCGAAAACCAACCCTATTTTTTATTTCTAGATAGTGCAATATACGCCATAAAAGACTAGCAATCGTCGCATTCGTCGAACTTCATTCGATGCCGACTTTCTTATAAATGTAATCGATGTTCTTGAATGAGTTTTTGTCATCGAATATTGCATTCAAATCATAGTTCGAAAGAACGGCCATCACCTCTTTCGATTCGCCTAATAGTTTTTCGAAGGAAACGCCTTCCTGGAGGCTTTTCATCGCTAACGGCTGAATGATGTCATAGGCATTTTCCCTCGACATCCCCTTCATTATTAGCGTATTCATCGCCTTTTGCGAATAGATCGCCCCATGCGTCAAAGCGACGTTTCTCTCCATGTTCTTCGGGAAGAAGGAAAGGTTCGATAAGACTTTCGTCATCCTGACTAACATATAGTCGAACAAAGTGATCATGTCTATCAAAGCGACGCGTTCGACGCTCGAATGGGATATGTCACGTTCATGATAGAGGGCGTTGTCCTCCAAAATAGGTAACAAATAACCTCGAATCATCCTAGCGCATCCAGTTAGATTCTCTGAGCTTATGGGATTGCGTTTCTGTGGCATCGCACTGCTTCCTTTTTGACCACTAGAGAACCCTTCCTCGACTTCCCCTATCTCACTTCTCGAGAGATTCCTTATCTCCGTCGCCATCTTTTCGATTAGCGAGGCACCTATTGCCAAAGATGAGGCAAAGTGCTCGTGGCGGTCACGAGAAAGGACTTGGCTAGAGAAAGGAGCGCTTTCTAAGCCGAATTTATCGGCGACGTAATCCTGGACGCTCGGATCGATGTTCGCGAAATTCCCGACCGCTCCAGATATTTTGGCGCATTCGATGAATTTCCTTGCCTTTAAGAAGGATTCGAGCGCTCTTTTCCCTTCGTCGTAATACCCGGCGAAGCGAAGTCCAAAAGAAGTCACCTCCGCATGCATCCCATGGGTTCTCGCAACGGCTTTTTGACCCTTATAGCGGATGGCGATTTCTTTGATGGCATCAAGCGTCTTCAAGAAATCGTCTTCGAGAAGATCGTCGGCCTTCTTATATAAGATCGCCAAAGCGGTATCCACCACATCAGTCGAAGTTAATCCATAATGGACGAAGCGTTTCTCTTCGCCTAATTCCTCGTCTATCGAGCGCGTGAAAGCGACGACGTCATGCTTCGTGACGGATTCCAATTCGGCGATTCTTTTTAGGTTTATTCTCGCTTTCGCTTTGACTTTTTCGACGTCTTTCGTAGGGACAACGCCAAGTTTCGCCTGGCCTTCCAAGACAGCGATTTCGACGTCTAAATAGGCTTGAAAACGCGATTCGTCGCTAAAAATACCAGCCATTTTCTTTGGAGTGTATCGCTCAATCATTGAATATCTCCCTTCTTTTTATCGTTTGATGCTCTTCCGGTCCCACCGATATCAAATCGATATCAATGCCTATGAGTTTTTCAAGTGAATCGATGTAGTTCTTGGTTTCCGATGGGAGTTCTTCGTATCTCTTGGCTTTCGATATGTCTTCTTTCCAGCTTGGAAAGGAGCGATACACGCACTCAAGATTCATGACATCCGTCAAAGAAGAGGGAAATGTATCGATTCTTTCACCATTTAAGCGGTATTCCGTCACCACTTTGACGACATCGACCGAATCAAGAACATCAAGAAGCATGATGGCGGCGTGTTTGATGCCGCTTATCCTAGCGACGTAACGAAGAAGAGGAACATCAAGCCAACCGACGCGCCTAGGCCTTCCGGTAACCGTTCCGAATTCATGGCCCCTCACGCGGATTTTGTTCGCGAGCTCCTCATCCATTATCTCGCTTGGAAACGGACCGCTTCCAACGCGGGTCGTATAGGCTTTGAAAATTCCTAGCACATCATTCACCGAATCTAACGGAAGCGAGGTGTTGCTTGGTATCGCGGTGACAAGCGGAGAAGAGCTCGTGACAAAAGGATAGGTACCATTATTTAGCGATAACATCGCGCCTTGCGCTCCTTCAAACAATACTTTCTTGCCTTCTTTTAGAGCGTTATGGAGGTATAGGCCAGTATCGGTTATATATGGCCTTAGTTTTTCGGCATAGCGAATTAGTTTCACGAACATATCGTCGACGTCAAACGGCTCGACTCCATAAGCGGATAGTTCCTTATTCTTTATGAGCAACGCCTTGGCGAGTCTTTCCTTAAGATACGTCGGATGAAGCAAATCCCCCACCATCAAGGCGTTTCTGGACGCTTTATCCTCATAGCAAGGACCGATGCCCCTGCCAGTCGTACCTATCTTATCCTTAGCGAGCAAGGATTCACGCGCCTTA
The DNA here is from genome assembly GCA_963616935.1 of bacterium. Lineage (GTDB taxonomy): Bacteria > Bacillota_I > Bacilli_A > RFN20 > CAG-826 > UBA4951. The sequence continues at coordinate 8,652 of CAVEMS010000008.1, forward strand.
TCGAGGGCGATATGATACGGAAGCAAAAGAGTCGCCCTGTCGCTAAGCAACAAATTGAATGAATCAATTCCATTTTCCTTTAATGAGGCGATTTCTTCTAATAACGCTTCCGGATTGACGACGACGCCATCGGCGATGACGTTTGTGACGCTTGGATGGAGGATACCGCTTGGAAGTAGCCTTAACGCATACCTTTTATCGCCATGCACCACGCTATGTCCAGCGTTATTTCCGCCTTGCGAACGAACGACGATATCGCACTTCGCGGCGAAATAATCGGTTATCTTGCCTTTCCCTTCGTCGCCCCATTGCATTCCTTCGATTGCCAAAGACGCCATAAAAATCCCCTCCGAGAATAGATGCGTATTAAGAATTGCTTAATACCTAGATATGTTAGGACTTTTTATGGGAAGTTAAATAGGAATCGAAACAAAAGCAGGGAAAATGCTCAGTTTTTCGAATTTGTAATCTTTTCCAAGGCTCTTTTAAGGGCCTCGAAGGTCTCATCGCTAAGATCGTGCTCGATTTTGCAAGCGTCTCTCATCGCGACATCTTCATTCACCCCGAGTTCCGCCAATAAGGAGGTGATAACGCGGTGCCTTTCATAGACTTTCTTCGCCAAAGTGTAGCCAGAAGGAGTCAAATATAACTGTTGACGGGGACCTAAGGCCACATAGCCGCTATTTTCTAGTTTCTTAAGGGCAACGGAGATGCTCGCTTTGCTATAGCCGAAAGAGGAGGCGAGATCGACGGCGTGGATCTCCTTCACCCCTTTCTCCTCGAGCATCAATATTCTTTCCAAATAATCCTCAGCCGATTCGTGTGTTTTTTCCATAAGCTTCACCTTTTTGAAAATTATTGTTTCCGGATATCTTTTTGTCAAGATTCACACATCAATGTTAGTCATATTTAACTTTTCTCTTGCATTTTGTTTTCATAGCTCCATAATACGGCTGTTAGCGAATTCTAACTGAGGAGAAAATTATGCCACTACTTATCGCTCCAACGAACGCCACGCTCAAAGTCACCAGGGTAACTGGCGACGAAAAGATGAGATCTCATTTGGCGAGTCTTGGAATCGTTAGGGAAAGCGAACTCACGTTATTATCCCTCCAATCCAGTGGAGTCATCGTCAAAGTGAAAGAATCGCGACTCGCTTTAGACCATGACGTCGCTTCAAGAATCTTTGTCGCGTGCTAAGAAAAGGAGTTCTCTCATACATGGAAAAAGAGAAAGAGCTTAAAGGGCAAAACAGCCACAAAGTCGGAGACGAAACGACTTTGGAAGAACTGCCCGTCGGTGCAACTGGCACCATCATAAGCGTCTATGGCGAAGGAAAGATCCGCCGCAGACTCTTCGACATGGGTCTTACCCCAGGATGCGAAGTATTCGTCAGAAAACGCGCTCCACTAGGCGATCCTACCGAAGTGACGTTACGCGGCTATGAGCTAACGTTAAGGAAAAACGAAGCCTCATACGTCATGATGAAAATCACAGATTTGAACGAAGGAGACGAGCAATGAGCGAAAAGAAAATGAATTTTGCCCTCGCCGGTAACCCCAACTGCGGCAAAACCACCCTATTCAATAGCTTAACCGGTAGCACCGCTTACGTCGGCAACTGGCCAGGCGTCACCGTTGAGAAGCGCGAAGGAACCTATAAGAACAAGAAACTCGGCGATTGCGTGATCACCGACCTTCCTGGTATTTATAGCTTATCCCCATATTCGCCAGAAGAGGTCATCTCCCGCGATTACATCCTCGAATCCAAGCCCGATTGCGTCATCAACGTCATCGATGCCACTAACCTTGAGCGAAATCTCTTCATGACGACCCAAATCCTCGAAATGGATACCCCTGTCGTCATCGCGTTAAACATGACTGACGCCCTTGAGGCGCAAGGCCAATCGATCGATGTTAAGGCCTTATCCAAAAAACTCGGCGTTCCAGTCGTCGCCGTTAGCGCCCTCAAACAACAAGGCCTTGAGGATTTGATGGCCATCGCCATTGCGACCGCCACCCATCCCCGCAAAGGCAGGATTGTTTGGGAAGCCAAAGAATTAGAAGAAACGATTAACGAAGCGACCAAAATCTATAGCGACGCCAAAATCGATAACCCGCTCTTCCACGCCGTCAAGGCGCTAGAAAACGACGAAGTCGAGCTTCAGAAGAACTCCGCATTCGCCGAAAAAGCCCGTTCTTTGGCAAAAGAAGACGTCGATTTTGAAGCCAAGAGCGCAGATTACCGCTATTCCTATATAACCAAAGAACTCGCCTCGGCCAAAAAAGGCGCCCCAACGCAAGAAAAGAAGAAACTATCGCTCTCCGATAAAATCGACAGGATCCTCACCAATCGCTGGCTCGCCTTCCCGATTCTCATCGTCCTTTTCTACCTTATCTTCCAAATCGTCTTCAATAGCGATGTCCTCTATCTCCACGCCATGGGCGTCGACTTCGGAGAAGGCTATGAAGGCTTAATCCAATGGAAATGGCATCCGGAAGACGAGGAGTCCTATCACATGTTCGCTGAGCTCTTCTATACGGCCGATGGCTGGAATAGCTTAGGCACGGTGCTTGCGAACTTCCTCAATTCTTTGACTGGCACCTTCCAAACCTGGATCAGCAACTTGATTCCGGCCGACAGTTGGGTCAACGGATTCATCTGCGAAGGCGTCCTCGGCGGTTTATTCGCCGTCGTCGGCTTCTTGCCTCAGATCCTTCTATTGTTCTTCTTCTTCAGCATCCTCGAAGACAGCGGCTATATGGCCCGCGTCGCCTTCGTTTTGGATAGATTATTCCGCCGATTCGGCGTTTCTGGACGCGCATTCTTGCCGATGATAATGGGCTTTGGATGCGGCGTTCCAGCCATGATCAACACCCGTACTTTGACTAGCGACAAAGAGCGCACGAAGACGATTCGCGTCATTCCTTTCTTTGCTTGCTCTGCCAAACTTCCGATCCTCGTCGCCGTCGCTGGTGCCTTGGCCACGGCCGCTGGCATCAACGCTGGTCTACTCACTTTCGCCATGTATATCCTTGGCGTCGCGATGGCAATCTTGATGGTCATCGTCATGAATCACACCACCCAACGCGAGGAAGTCGCCCCATTCGTCATGGAACTTCCAAGCTATCACTTGCCACAACCACGCGCTTTAGGTATCCACATCTGGGACAAAGCCAAGCACTTCTTGAAGAAAGCCTTCACCATAATCCTAGTCACCACGATCTTGGTTTGGGTCTTCTCGAACTTCACCGCTTCGTGGCAATTTATCCCAAATTACAGCGATGAAACCGCCGAAGGCTTGGCTGAAATCAACAATATCGGCTATGCGAGCATGCAAGCCCTCGAATCCAATAGCATCTTGGCTTGCATCGGCAAGATCATTCAACCGATCTTCACGCCTCTTGGCTGGGGCGTCCAGGCTGGAGCAAACGGCTGGGCTTATAGCGTTGCCGCGATCAACGGATTAATCGCCAAAGAAAACGTCATCGGAACTCTCGGATCGCTCGGCGGAATCATCACCGGCGGAGAAGCCATCGAAGAGGGAGCGGAAGCGATGAACGCAATCATGAACGCCACTTCTTGGACGAATGGCAGCATGATCTCCTTCATCATCTTCAACGTCTTGACGATTCCTTGCTTCGCTTCGGTTGCCACCGCGAAAGGCGAACTTGGCTCCAAGAAAGCCTTCTGGGGAACGATCCTCTTCTGGCTTGCCGTTAGCTACCTAACTGCCGCTGCCTTCTATGTCATGATCGATTGGGCTTGGACCATCGCCATTATCGTGCCGGTCCTCATCGCCCTTCTCGTCCTCATCTTCTTCTACTCGAAAGCGAAAGCCAAGAAAGAGGCTTTGGCGAAGTAATTCACCATGGGTCCTCTTGAGATCGTAACCATCGTCGTCGCTTCCCTTATCGTCGTCTCTTACTTCTCGATCGAGATATATAGGCGCTTCAAAGGGAAGCCCTCGATCAACGAAGATTGCGGCTATAAGCATACTGGCAAGTCCTTGGTTAAGGCATACCATAAGCAAAAAGCCAAAGAGCTCAAGAAGCAAAAAAAGACAGAGGAAAAGCAAAAATCCTAGCAAATCCCACTCGGATTTCCTCCAAGGGCGCGTCATTCGATGCGCCCTTTATCGTATCTATAGGCAAAAAAATGAACAAAATAGCATACCTCGCACTCGGACTATCCATTCCATTTCTTGGAACCGTCCTCGGTTCGTCGATGGTTTTCTTTTTGCGCGGGAAAATGAACGAGAAGCTCCAAAAGGCACTGCTCGGATTCGCCTCAGGCGTTATGGTTGCCGCCTCGATTTGGAGCCTATTGATTCCATCCATCGAGCAAACGACCTACCAAAAAGAAATCAAATGGGTGCCGGCGCTAGTCGGACTCCTACTTGGTTTCGCTTTCTTATGGCTGATAGACGCTTTAACCCCACACCAGCATCTAGACGAAAAGGAGCCGGAAGGACTTAAAAGTCGACTTGGAAAGGTAAGCATGCTGCTACTCGCCGTCACCATCCATAACATTCCCGAAGGCATGGCGCCAGGAATCGTCTTCGCTAGCGCGCTTAACGAGGCAAGCGGAATAAACATGATGAGCGCTTTCTCGCTTTCTATTGGGATCGCTATCCAAAACTTCCCTGAAGGGGCGATTATATCGATACCGCTTGCAAGCGAAGGGAAAAGCAAAAAGAAAGCCTTTCTTCTTGGCGTCCTTAGCGGAGCCGTCGAGCCCGTCGGCGCCTTGATCATGATTCTTCTCGTCGGTTTCTTGGAGCCAATCCTCCCTTATTTGCTTAGTTTCGCCGCCGGGGCGATGCTTTACGTCGTCGTCGAGGAGCTTATCCCAGAATCGCAAAATGGAAAACACTCGAATCTAGGGACCGTCGGCTTTGCGCTCGGCTTCGCCTTGATGATGGTGCTTGACGTCACGTTAGGCTAAAAGAAAAGGCGGGAGAAGAAGCCTTTCTTCAGGTATGGCTCACTATCAATATCGCCGACTCCGTACCCTTCTTTCGCTACAGAATCCCTTATTTTCGTTAGATCCGTGCCCTCTTTCGCCAATACACGAGCTTCGCCTTTGGAGGCGCTGGCTTTGACTTTGAGCACTCCGTCGACCTTCCTTATGGCGTCATTCACATGCGCCTCGCACATCGAACACCGCATACCTTCCACCGCCATCTTCACCAATATCGTTTTCTCTTCCATGTTTATATCCTCGATTGCATTATACGCCTTGGAGGGACACGAAATCTTTAGATTTCATTTCTTATAAATAAGGCTTGACAAAAATCCCAAAACCCATAAAATCTCGCATTGCTAGTTAGGAGACGAACTATGTTGAAATTGTTGAAACATCTAGGTTTAAAAGATTGGATTGGCATAGTAATAGCCTTAGGCCTCGTCGTTTTGAGCGTTTACTTAGAATTGTTGATCCCCGACTACATGGGATCGATGTCAAATTCCCTTCTCTCCTCAGATTCAGACGTCAATTCGATTCTAGTCGATGGCGGCTATATGCTTCTTTGCGCCATCGCAACGTGTCTCGATATGGCGATCGTCTATTTCATCAGTGCGAAAATAAGCGCCAACTTCTCGAAGAAGCTTCGTAGCCTCCTCTATTCGAAGGTCCAAAAGATGTCGGAACGCGATATCGAATCCTATAGCATCCCTTCCTTGATCACAAGAACCACCAATGACATAACCCAAATCACAAATTTGCTCACGATGGCGATGTCACTCACTTTCAAGTCACCGATACTCGCCATTTGGTCGATTTTCAAAATACTCGGCAAAGGGAACGACGAATGGACGATCGCCGTCGGCGTAGCCGTCGCCTTTTTAATCGTCACCATCGCCATAATCGGGTCCTTAACGATTCCGAAGTTCAAACGCATCCAAAATCAGATCGATTGCATCAACGCGATGTCGCGCGAAGATATACAAGGCCTTCGCGTCATCAAGGCTTATAACGCTGAGAGTTATCAAGCCAAGAAATTCGACAAAGCCAATAAGGACCTCACCAAAACGAATAACTTCACGGGACTACTAATGGGCATCCTCTCCCCCATGATGACGGCCATCATGAGTGGCCTCCCGGTCGCCATATATTGGATTGGCGCCTATAGCATCCACGCCGCGAATGAAGTCCAAGAAAAACTAACCTCTTTCTCAAACATGATCGTCTTCTCTAGCTATAGCACGATGGTCATCATGGGATTCATTTCGATGGTCTTCTTCCTCATTATGTCGCCACGCGGCTTCGTATCCGCCAAGCGCGTCTCGGAAGTCCTTTCAAGCGAATATAGCATCAAAGAAGGGAAGTTCGATGGAAAGACCGAGAAAGTCGGCGAAATCATCTTCGACCATGTGAGCTTCGGATACGATAACGACGACAAAACGGTTCAGGAAGACGTTCTCAGCGATATCTCCTTTAGCCTCAAAAAAGGCGAGACCTTGGCGATAATAGGACCGACGGGAAGCGGCAAAAGCACCTTGGTCAAGATGGCCATGAGGTTCTATGACCCAAAGGATGGGGAAGTATCAATCGATGGGGTTCCATTAAAGGAATATTCATTCGACGCTTTATACGGCAAAATCGCATTAGTCCCGCAGAAAGCCACTCTTTTTAGCGGTTCGATAGAAAATAACATCCTTTATGGCGAGAGCAAAGGATATAGCAAGGAATCGCTAGAGAAAGCCGTCCATATCTCTCATAGCGAGGAATTCATAAACAAAAAAGAAGAAGGTCTTAATAGCAAGATAGAACAAGGCGGGAAGAACGTCTCCGGCGGTCAAAAGCAGCGTCTAAGCATCGCTAGAGCCCTCGCAAGGAATCCGGAAATCTTGGTTTTGGACGATAGTCTTAGCGCCCTCGACTTCAAAACTGACTTCGAAGTGAGGAAGGCGCTACACGAGGAATATCCGGAAACGACGAAGATAATAGTCGCCCAGCGTATCGGTTCGATAAAGGAAGCCGACCAGATATTGGTCTTGGACGAAGGGAAAGTCGTCGGATTAGGGAAACACGAGGAATTGCTGGCTAGTTGCCCTCTATATAAGGAAATAGCCGAAAGTCAGCTTAGCCAAGAGGAGTTAGCGAAATGAACGAGGAAATGTCATTGGATAAGAAAAAGAAGCTCACCTTCAAGGAATCCTTCGGCGGTTTCAAGAAACTATTGGGATATGGGAAACCCTTCTTCCCGTCCATCATCATCGCCGTCCTTTTCGCCGTGGCCGGATCGGTTTTGATAATCTTAGGACCCAACTATTTCGGAGAGATAACCGATTTGCTCCAAGAAGGCGTAACCGCCGAAATCTATGGCACGGGGTCGATTGATTTAGAAAGAATCGGAAGCATCTGCCTTTTGCTCATCCTCTTCTATTCGCTTAGCATCGTCTTTAGCTACGTCCAATCCTTCATCATGACCATCGTCTCTAACGTCGTCGGAGAGAAACTAAGGAAAGACATCAACGAGAAGATTAACCGCGTCCCTTTGAAGACGATTGAGAGTAAGGAAGCGGGTGACATCATGTCGCTAATCACCAATGACACGGATTTGATTAGCCAAGCCCTATCCTTTAGCATCGCTTCCTTCGTCTCAAGCGGAGTCCAACTAATCGGCGTTACCATCATGATGTTCGTTAGCGAGTGGCGCATGGCCATGACTGCGATTGGCGCGACGATCATCGGCGGAATGCTAGGAATGGCGATACTCATGAAAAGCCAGCGTTTCTTCACCGCCCAGCAAAAAGCGGTCGCCGAAGTAAACGGCCATATCGAGGAAATCTACGGCGCCCATAGCATCGTAAGATCGAATAACGCGGTGAAGGCGAATGAAAGGGATTTCGAGAAGCTCAATTCCACCCTTTGCGAAATGAACTGGAAATCGCAGTTCTTCGGTAACCTAACGATGCCTTTGATGAACTTCATAGGCAATTTCGGCTATGTCGCCGTCTGCGTGGTCGGCGCCTTGTTAGTAAACGATGGTTCAGCCAGCATCGCAGTCATCACCACCTTCATGATCTATATTCGCCTATTCAGCTCCCCACTAACGAACCTGGCTCAGGACTTCCCCTACTTCCAGCAAAGCGCAGCGGCTGCAACCCGTGTTTTCGCTTTCTTAGAGGAAGAAGAGGTTTCCGACGAATCGAACATAACAAAAAAGATCGATCCAAAAGATGTAAGAGGCGAAATCGTCTTCGATCACGTCGTTTTCGGATATGACGTCGGCAAACCTATCATCAAGGATTTTAGCGCCAAGGTCAAAGAAGGGCAGAAAGTAGCGATTGTCGGCCCCACTGGCGCTGGCAAAACGACATTGGTGAACTTGTTAATGCGTTTCTACGAGATATGGGACGGATCGATAACGATCGATGGGATAAACACGAAGGAATTGACGCGCGAGAACGTCCATTCGCTCTTTGGCATGGTTCTCCAAGACACTTGGCTATTCGATGGCACAATCCGCGAAAACCTCAAATTCAATAACCCCGAAATCGACGATAAGACGATGAAAGGCGATGCGAAAATCTGCGGCGTCGATCACTTCATCAAAGCCCTGCCGCACGGCTATCACACCGTTTTGGATAACCACCTCGAAATCAGCTCCGGTCAAAAGCAATTGCTGACGATCACGAGGGCCATGATTCAAAACGCCCCGATGCTGATACTCGACGAAGCCACATCAAGCGTCGACACGCGCACGGAAATAGTCATTCAAAAAGCCATGGACGAATTGACCAAAGGCCGCACCTCTTTTATCATCGCCCACCGCTTGAGCACGATAAAGAACGCCGATTTAATCCTCGTCTTAAAGGAAGGGAACATCGTCGAAAGCGGAACCCACGAATCCTTGCTAAAGGCTAACGGCTTCTATGCCGAATTATATAACTCTCAATTTGCCAGCGCCGAATGACGTGTGGGATAAAAACGTTTCTTTATTTTTAGAAGATCAGCGGAAAATGTAGTGCCTTTTCTATATATTTTTCGTAGTTTAAAGCAGGAAACCAACCGAAATTGCTATTTCATATTCGACGTTTTGAACATGCGCAATTCGGTGTTTTGAAGGTAATCGTTTCGGCATTTTGAAGTTTTTGTCTTAATGAAAAGCTGAATTCAAGAGAAGGAAAAAGCGAAAGAATCCGCTAAATAACTAATCTTCTATGCGCTTAAAAACGTAATCGCAGACTTTGCCGCCTTCCCCTATCCTTTCCGAATAAGAGAATCTCGTTTTCGGCAGGGAACCATACATCAGGTTATCAACCTTGCAAAAGCCTTTTGTCATCTCAGGCATGCCGTATTTCCTAAAAATATCGGCGTAGATGCATAAATGAGTTATCATCGAGAATTCGTTCTTTGGAGCTTTTGGATACGTTATCTTCCAACCGTGTCCGCATGTCCTTTTGAATTTCTTTGGCATCATCCATTTTAGCAATGGCACGAACCACTTATGCTTGGCGATCCACTCCATTGTCGGTATTTTTGGCTCCAAATACCTATACATCGCATCGAATACGATCCTTTGGCTTTCCTCTTTGCTTTTGCCTTCGTCGATAAACGTCCAGACTAACGCCAATGAGGAAAAAAGATTCGATAAGTGCGCATAATTCTGTTTATCGGTATATTCCACGTTCTCCTCTATCAGCCTATCCATGTTCTTTATCGTCTTTTCTAATTCATCGGCCGAAAGGGTTTTCGAAAAATCTTTGAACCTGGACCCTCGAAGCATTTTCTTTGCGTTATATCTCATATTAGTTAGCCTTGTTTAACTTTCGATTAGATTATATGTCCGATCGATTGGAAGTCAAACTCAAGCGAAGGCCATTTCGAAAAGAATCGAGGAAACGCCGTCACTTCGGCTTCTCTTCAATGCTCGTCGGTTAAGAAGTTGCTTCTTAATCAAAAAGCGGCCAATCGTGGCCGCAAGTTATCGTTATCCGAAATCTCTTTTAATATTTTATGCCCCTAATTAACCGCCTCCCATAATTCTTGTTTGTGTAGAAGCTCCCTCGTCTTATCGCCTTCAAGGCTTTTTCCATCCCGATCTATGGCAATGTCCTCAGCGATGTAATATCTTGCGGACTCAATCTTTTGGCCATAAAAACCATTAAGATATGCGACCACATCACCCGATGGAAGCGTTTCTATATATCAGAAAGGTAACTGATGTCGGCCACAAGTAGGCGGTTCTATCTCTATTCCGGCAACGACCGGTTTCGATAATCTCGCTAAGAGGCCCACTATATCCATATCGCAATCGACGAAGATCGCATCTTTCTCCCTTCGGACGAAATTGACACCCTGTTCGTTACCCTCGAAACACCAGTTGTCCCAGCCATCGCGACATTTAAGATGCTCTTTGCCCATCGCCTTCTCGTTGCTTAAAGCCATTCGCCACCGCTCCATCAAGAACTCCATCGCGCCGTGAATCGCCGGAGATGCCAATTTCTTGATATCAAAGGGTTCATCGGCCTTTTTGATTCTAATCGTGCAGGTTAATTGGGCATCTTTCCCTGAATGTATCTCACCAGCCCAACCAGAGATGACGCTTATGCCGCAGCGATATCCATAATCCTTTTCCAAAATGGCGATTCACGCTAACTGAATCAGAATGCGCCTTTCCGTTTCTTCCGTCGGCCAAGGCCAATTTCGTTTCTCTATCCCTAGCACGAATTCCTTTTTGCAGACTTCTCGCTGATGTTTTTTCTTTCCTTTAGTCGCTTTGACGGTTTTCTCAATAACCTCCGAAGACGACTTCTCCTTCATTTCTTTCCGTAATTCTTCAACACGCTCATCAAACTTGGCATCGATATCCCTTCGGTACCCTCCCCATCCGTTTAGTAAGAGCGAATAAACCTCCTCAAAAGAAGAGATGCCGCATTCGTTCTTCAAACCAGAGAGACACGAACGGTTCATTTTGCCTTTGCCTAGACGCTTTTTTAACGTGCGGACGAATTCCTTTGGATTGGCGAATCTCTCGGCATAGAAATCGGTGAAGCTTTCTTTGATCTTTTTCATTTTTTCTTTTCCTTCCTTTGCACATCAACAATAAAGAAAAGATGAATCGAATAGGTCAAACTCCATTCGACATTTGATTTGTCTTGGAAGCGAACCCCCTTTTGGAAAATGAGGTAAAAGGGAAAGGTGACATTTATACTGCGCAAAATGATATAAAATCGAAAAAGCGCGCAGCAAGATTGGCAAGAAACCATTCTCGGGTGTTTCGAACTCGTTTCCCATACGTTACACATAGGTCGAATTTGATTTCACCCATCCTTTTTGAAATCAATAGCACCGCACTTTGTATCAAAAACATATTTTCGTGCGCGCTTTGAAAGCGCTAACATATAACAAGAGAATTGAAAGGATTGAATTATGCCTAAAAAATACAAATCTCTGTTTCTCGCCCCATTGGCCGTTTTGACCCTCGCCTCTTGCGGCACCGAACTCGCAAAGCATTCCCACGTCTATGATTTGGAAAACCCGACTTGGCAATGGTCGCAATTTTCCTCGGCAACCGTGACTCTCACTTGCAAGGATTGCGACGAGGCAACCGAAGGCCATACATACGTCATCGATGCGGTCATCACTTTAGCGGATACGGCAAACGCAACATGCGAAGCCGAGGGCCATAAAACCTACAAGGCCTCAGCTACTTACGATGGGCAAACTTTGGAAGATACGAAAACGCTAACCATCCCCGCAAGCGGACATAGCGAGGATTCGAGCGTTTGGAATCACGACGCCGAAAAGCATTGGCATCCTTGCCTCTATTGCGGCGACGCATATCGTTACGAAGAAAGCGTGCACTCGATGAGCGAATGGACGGAAACCGTCGCGCCGACTTATCACGCGGCCGGTAGCAAAGAAAGGCATTGCACGGTTTGTCTATATACCGAGACAGAACCCATCGACAAACTGACATATTCCTATGAAGAGGTCAAAGAATTAGCCGATAGTTTCTTAGGATACGCTTCAGGATCGGCTTATCTAGGCGGAGCCATGGAATCGCTTCTCGATGGCATCGAATGCATGAACGAAAGCGATAAGACAGCTCACTTAGACGAGGTGACGAAATGGCAAGAAGCCGCCCAAAAAGAGAAAACGAATTACGATAAATTCTACGAAGTTATCGTCGATACCGAAGGCTTAAACAACTATAGCGACGTGATTACCGACACCTCGACCGACGTAACCTATGGCAAAACGCTCAAAGTTAATGGCGATGGCGCGTTAGTAACCGGTGAGCGTTGGTCATTCGGGCCCAATAGGAAGGAAAGTTTATTAAAGGAAGGCGTCGCCGCCATCCGCTTCGCTGTCTATGCCCCTCAACCAATGGACGTCATCTTCACCAATGATGCATGCAACGCATTTTACAACGCTTCCACCAGCGAAATAGTGAATTCGAACATCACTTCAAAACTCCCGGGAAGCGCTTGGGCCGAATTCACGATACCGACGAGCGTAATCGAGGAAATGGACAGCTTCCACATCGGCTTGTATCTATCCCCTTCACCATATATCGGATACGGCATTCCAGTCTCTAGCGATAGCGGTGAAAAAGGTAGCGCTTATGTGAGCGAAATCATAGGCATCAAAGACGCTTACTATTCAGAGGAGGCTGCTTCATTAGACACCGCCATCAGTTCGATGAAGCAAAAGACCCTCACCATGTGGAATGGCGGAAAACTAAGAAAAATCAGATCGGACTACGAATCGCTGTCCACCATCGCTAAAGCATTCGTCAACAATCTCGAAGATCTGGCCTCGATGGAAACGACCTATGCGGAAAGCTGGACTTGTTACAACTATTCCTGGATCCAAGGCCAGGTAAATAAGAGCACCGTCTTCGAGGCTTCGCTTGGAAACGACGAAACCTATGGTGCCTACACCCAATTCGATAGCGGATCCGATGCCTGGATTCTTAACTTCACCCCCGATAGCGACACCGCGATCACCGGCGCGGTCAAGATGGCGATATACAATCCGACCGAGGGGAACGTAGCAGGATACTACGTCACCAACGACTGGAAAAACGCCGACCAGCCAAGTCTTCTTCCGGGCTGGAACGTCATCGAAATCCCGGCGAACGCCTTCAAAGATTCCGTGGCAAGCGGCATCACCGTCGGCATCCAAATCAAATCCATCACCACCGCCGGTTGGAAATTCACGCCTCTCTATTCCGAAAAATAAGCCAAGACATCCAAACCGATGGCTATAGCGTCAGATTCTCGTCTGACGCTTTTTCGATGTTTCAATTCAAGGCAAAGCGAAAAGAAGAAGATTTTATGAGTGGCAATCAAACCGACCGCTGCATCAAGAAGCAAATTAAAAAGATAGCACCGCAAAAGTGAAAAATACGACAGCAATCCGCATTTAAAACGTATCCAATCCCATCTATTCGTGCCAATAAGAATGAGGCCATTGAACAATTATTGATCAAAGCAATATGTATCAAAATCAACTAATAGTGTTTCGCTTATCCTCTATTACAAGCGCATGATGGTACATATAATGTAAACGCTTTCAATATAAGGAGCGAACTATTATGACAAAAAAGAAGATGGCAATTTTCTCCCTAATAGGCTTTTCGTGCTTAGCTGGGGTAATCGGCGCAAGCCAACTCGGAAAGACTTTGATGTTAGGTGCTACGGAAGTTAATACTTGGAAGCATTTCGCGGCCATCATGCCAACGGAAACGGAAAAAGGCATTCGCGAATATTGGACCGATTGCGTCGGCGGCGCACCGCGTTTCACCGCTCCCGAAGGAATTGTAGCAGCCGATGCTACGCTTACCGACGAGCAAAAGAACTTTATTTTAAATAACGCAGGCGATGAGCGGCTTATTCCCACTTTGTCCGAGATCAAGCGCAGCGTCGCCAAAGGATATGACGGCAAGAGCTCGAATCAAGGGTATGACGTTAATACAGCCCATAACTATATTTATTTAGACGATGCCACCAAGGCCACTGTCACCGGCGCAAATGAAACGAATATCGTTAACGCATATGACGCCTATAACGCCAGGTTCACTATGATGGATACGCCATTGATCACAGGCCCTCAATATTCCTTCGTTACCTCAAACGTTACCGAAAGCTATGTCGATGGCTATGGATACGTAAACGAGATCCTCTCCGGAAGAGTCGATACCGGTTGGTTATCATTCAAATACGTAGATTCAATCTTTGACTTATCTGATTATGAGTCCGTGTCTTTCTCCATCTACAATCCGACGGATGCGAGTTGGAATAACGTTTGGGTGATGGAAACAAACTGGACAGCAGCCTCGAAAATAGTAAAAACGATTGGCGCCCACTCTTGGGGCGAAATAACCTTAAGCAAATCATGGTTTGACACTCATACCGATTCTAAGTTCGATAACTGGTGGCTCGGAATCATTAATTACACCGGTTACGACAGCGCGGCCGAAACCATCAAAATCACAAAACCAGTCGCCAAGAAATCGTCAGCGGCCGCGGCCGAATTCGACGAAATCGTCAATAAGATTTCTTCCGTTTCTTCGCCAACCATGGCGGACGCTTATTACATCGGAAAGGCTGGCAATTTGCTTGCTAACATGAGCGACGGGGCGAAGGCTCTTTCCGCGAAATTAAGCGATTACAATACCGCCAAGGCGAATTGCTCTTATAGCGTAGCCGGCATCATAGATGCGTCGTCGTTTGCCTATACCGACGGTTGGGAGGGCGGAGCGGCTGTTGCGAATAACGTCGCCGATTCCGTATACGGGGAAGTTCTAAAAATTGATATCACCACGGTCGGAGGGGCCATAGAAAGCTCGTTGACTGGCATTACCGTCGATACCTCCCTCTACGATACCGTTTCCTTCTACGTCAAGACGGATTGGAAAGCGAAATTCACCTTGTCCAAAAATAATTGGTGGGGCAACGCCTACGATTTCTCTATCGGAGACTGGACCTCAACCGGAGACACCGTCCAATTCTGGGTCGATTCAAGCTCCGGTTGGACTTTATGCACCATGTCCGCCGAAAACTTCAATTTATGCAAATACTATTCCTTCTTGAATAACTCAGCTGATGGCGCGGCCGTTGGGAAAAGCTTCTATATCTCTCCGATTTACGTTTCCAATAGCGCCCAATAAACTCCGATTGATGAAAACCGCAGATTCGAGCAATCCTCTGCGGTTTTTATTTGGCAATCATTGCCGTAATTCAATCGTCATTTTCGAAAGAATCCGTTTTTCTCGCTGCGTGGTTTCTTCGATAAGAACCGGGAGTGACGTTGAATTCTTTCTTGAAATCTATGTTGAATTGGGAAGGGGTCGAGAAACCCACCTTCAAAGCGATTTCGTTGATAGACATCTCGCTGTTGGTCAATAGGCCCGAAGCGTAGCGAAGCTTCGTTTTGACGAGATATTCATGCGTTGTGCAATCGAAGTCTTTTTTGAATAGCCTATTTAGATGAACTCTTGAATAATTGAGTTTTTCGCAAAGATCGGCGACCGTAAAAAGCAAGAACGAGGGATCCAAAACCAATTCATTTATGGTTTGCATGAAGGAGGTTTTGTTTTCGGGCATCTTGGTGATGTCGAAATAGATATGTTGAATCGCGAGTAACGCGGCGGATTCGGAAATATCATTCGTTTCCACACGAGCGGACGCTCGAGTGTTCGCGCAATGGATTATCGATTCGATATCCATAACGAATTGGCTACTGACCTTGAAAAAATGCTCGCCTTTTAGCAAAGAATTCTTGAACGACGGAGATATGGCGTCTAGCAAAGGATAGAGTTTGGAAGTCCTCATCATGACGTTGATATAACGAGGATTCTCCTCCCCCACTTTATAAAGAGAATGCGTATCCTCCGTGGTGGCGTAAAAAAGAGTGTTCTTTGGACAAATATAGCTTTTTCCGTTAAGCCGATTCTCGACGGTTCCATTCGTTATGATGGTAAATTCCCAATAATCTTTATGACCATGATGAAGAGGGTAATCGAATGTGTTTATGTGGAAACCGCAATTGATTCGCTCCTCATCTTTCTTTTCCGGTGCCAAAATGGCATCGTTGAACTTTAGATAAGTAACATCTTTCATATCCATATGATAGAAAGGCTGACGAAACAAAACAATAAGTTTCTAATACCATCATTTTCGCTAGGCAAAACGGATCGAAAAAGCAAAAATCGCAATAAAATTTAGAGAATTATCCAATTTCTGCCGCGGATATTTCAATTTTTCATCCCTCTATTGCCATCGGCTTCAAAACGAAGAAAATGTACCAAAACAATCTATATACGAACACTTTGTGACTATGCGCACGCGTAGAATGGGTTAAAATGTAAGCACTTTCTTAAAGAGAAAGGATCATTTCGACCGATATTCATTTTGTCTAATGGCATGAAAATGGCCATAGGAGGAGAAAATGGTACAAGCTAGAGTTTCCTTAAGACCAGGCAAAAACAAAGCGGCTTCACGCAAGAAGCTCAGCAACAATCTCTTCGTTTTCGCGGTTTTGCTATTGCCGACCATCGGATTCTTGATTTTCTGGCTCTATATCCACTTGGACTCTTTTGTTTTGTCTTTCAGAACCGATTCCTCCATCACCTTATTCGACGATCCCGTCGCCGTCTTTAACGACTTCACCCTCGAGAACTATATTCAAGTATTCAAAGAATTCTTCGATCCTAACGGATCATTGGGCAAAGCCACGATAAACACTTTGATTTACTTCTTCTCGGGATTGTTAATTTCCTTGCCGTTATCGGTTCTGTTCTCTTATTTCATCTACAAGAAAATCAAAGGGTATAAATTCTTCCGAGTCATCACTTATTTGCCAACCATCATCACTTCCACCGTATTGATCGCCTTATTCATTCAAGTCTTCTCCCTTGGCGGCCCATTCCACTATCTCGAAATCCAAAATGGCGATAGCGGAGGCATCGGCTATAAGCCTTTCTTCCTAGCCAATAACGACATCGCGATGTTCGCTTTGGTTTTCTACACGATCAGTTTCTCATTCGGCGGAAACGTCGTCGTTTTGTGCGGCGCGATGAATTCGATCGATAAGCAGATCCTCGAAGCCGGAGAGCTCGATGGCTGCGGATGGGCAAGAGAGCTCTTCTCCATCATTTTGCCAACCATTTGGCCAACGATTTCAACGATGATCCTCTTGTCTTTCACTGGCATTTTCGGTGCTAGCGGACCACTGCTCGCCTTCTACCCGACCCTAAATAACAGCGTGGACGTAAACTCCCTAACGACCTTGAACTTCGAAATGTATCGTTATGTCGTTGGAAACCTAGGGCGTCCGCAAGACCTATGTTTTGCTAGCACAATCGGCATGGTCCTTTCCGTTTTCACAATCCCCATCGTCTTAATCGTCAAGAAATTCACCATGGATAAGGAATAAAATATGGCAAAGAACGCGTTATTAAGCAGAGGCAAAGGAAAGCCGCGGAGCAAATCTCAGAAAATCGTCTTCGCGATCGCTTTCGTTATTTTGGCCGCATATGCGGCATACGTTCTCTTCTTTTTCGTCTTCGGTTTCGTTTTGTCCTTGAAGGACTACACCTATCGCGTCGGCGAAGGCGCCATGGCTGCGAAATATTGGGAATACCTTTCCGCCAAAGGCCTTTTGTTCACCTTGGATGAGCATTCCTTCAGGTTCATGAACTATTTCGACGCTTTCACCAATTTCACCGTCACCGGGCTCGATGGCAGCGAAATCAATTACTTGCAAATGCTTTGGAATTCGATTTGGAGAACGGTTCTCATGACCTTCATCAACTGGTTTTGCACCGCGACCGTTTGCTATGTTTTGGTTCACTATAAGAACAAGGTCACCAAATTCATCTATTCTCTCGGACTTATTCTCTCGATCATCCCTTTATACGGCGCCGGGGCAGCCGAATACCGCCTCTTCTCAAACGACGTTCTTCCTTTGATCAATTCCCCTTTGATCTACGTTTCGCAGATAACGCTATTCGGGACCAACTTCTTCTATATGTACGCCTTCTGGAAATCGATTAGTCCCGAATACAAAGAAGCCGGCCTCATCGACGGGGCGAGCCATGCGGGCATCTATTTCCGAGTCATGCTCCCGATGCTCATCCCAAGCGCCATCTCCTTGTTCATAATGCTTTTCATCACCAACTGGAACAACTACGAATACACAAACCTCTATATGCGCGACTATTCCGATTTGTCCTATGGCATTTACGTTTATCGTGAAACCGCCATCTATAACGGAAACGGCACATGGCCGATTTATTTCGCCGGCGTCATGATGTCCTTCCTTCCTATCGTTCTCCTTTTCATCGCCTTCCAAAACACCATCATGGAAAAGGTGTATATCGGAGGGCTTAAAGGATAAAAATTTCATTTAGAGAGGAGCAAAAAATGAAAATCTGCAAACTTTTGAAAATCATGCCGTTATTGATGCTCATGGCACCTTTGTCTGGATGTGGCAATTCCAGCGGTTCGAGCCTCAATATCGGCGTCGTCAAGATGGGCTATGGCGTGCAATGGGTCAAAGACCTCGCCTCCAATTTCAAGGAAAAAACCGGAATCGACGTCAAAATCAGCCAATTCGACGGACAAGCCGGAGCGGACGCTTTAGCGACCGCAGTCGATAATGGCGGCCAATTCGACTTAGTCTTCACGAAGAGATCGACTTTCGAAAGCGATATCTACACCAAAAAGAGCGTGAAAGGCCATTCCCCTCTTTATGAGGACATCACCGATTCCATCTATGGCTATACCAATGAAGGAGAAAGCAAGACCATCGGCGAAAAGCTTTCCTCGGATATGAAGGATTATTACGGATTCGATGGACACTATTACGGCCTTCCTTGGACTAGCGGCTTTATGGGCATCGCCCGTAACCTCACTTTGTGGAAAGGGATGAACTACACCAACGCCGATATCCCCAACACCACCGACGAACTTATGGCCTTATGCGACGAGATATATGCGAAGAACTACACCTATCCAGGTTCTTATCCGGTATCCGGGCGCGTCTATCCATTCATTTATAGCGACAAAGCGGAATATTACACTTCCATCGTCAATGTCTGGACCGCTCAATACGAAGGAAGAGACACCACCACCAACTATTTCATGAAGGGCTTAGGCCCCGATGAGACGGAACCGAACGAGAATTTCTACGCTTACGACGGGCAAAGCGCCGCTTTGGAAGTCATGAGCCAATTGCTCACGGGCAACGAAGGACATCGCCAGGATCCCACCACCTCAATCGACTTCACGACCGCGCAGTCTTATTTCTATGGCGGCAGCGCTATGTTCACCATCAATGGTTCTTGGCTCGAAAACGAAAGCGGAGCGGACGCCCAAACTGAGATCGATTACATCAAAATGCCAGTGGTTAGCTCCATCGTCAATCGCATGTCGATTAAAAACGACGCCAACGCCGATAAGAAACTGAGCGAGGCCGTCTCTTATGTCGACACCCACGACACCGATGGAACCGACGCGCCTTTAAGCGCCGAAGACATGAAGATCGTCCGCGATGCCAGAAGCTATAGCTATCTCGGAGGCGGCGTTGACCATCAAGGTTTCTTGCTCGCCTATGCCAAAAACAAAGACAATGGCATCGATTTCCTCCGCTACATGTATAGCGACGAAGGCTTGAATGCCTATCGCAAAACGATGAATGGATTATGCTTGCCAGCCACCCCATGCACCGAATACGCTCCATTGGATACGACGATTTCCACCTTCAAAAAGAGCGTTATCTCCGCTTTAGAGGAAAACTACCTATTCTATGAGTCGCGCAAAGCGAAATTCTTCTGCTTAGGAAAGGTTGATTTGCATTTCCAAAACGGAACGGGCGGACGTTCGATCGTCTCCATGCTCAAAGGAAACGCCGGCTTAAGCGCATTGACTCCCGATCAGATCATGACGATCAACTACGATTACATCAGAACGAACCTCTCCAGCATCCAAAACGACATGAATAGGGCCAAATAATGATGAAAAAACTCAAGTTTTCGCCTTTGGCGGCCTTGGGCATCGTCGGCGCGATAATGATGACTGGTTGCGCCGAAAATAGCCCAATCGACGAATGTTTCGCAACCTATTCCACCGTAAAAGTCTCGCAAAACGCCGACCATTCGGTCTATTACGAAAAACTACCGGCTAAGATCGACGTCAAAATGATGCAAAATGAGTCTGAAGCGGGTCAAATCGTTTTCAAGTTCAACAAGGATATCGCTAATTTCACCGTCGAAACTAGCGATTTAGTCAGCAAAACGAACCAGAAAATCTCCAAAGAAAACGTTACCGTCTATATGCAAAGGTACCTAACTTTGGATAAGGACTTCGATAACATCGCCGACTTCCCGACCGGCGCGGCCATTCCGGATTTTCTTTTGCCCGTCGAATACGCCGTTTCGAATAAAGAGAACAAAATCGAAAAAAACCAATACCAAGGTTTCGTCGTCGACATTAAGTCTAACGCCAGCACGCCCGGCGGCGTCTATACGGGAAAAATAACATTTAACTTCGACGGCGAGGAAAAAGAAATCTCTCTAAACGTCACCGTTTGGGGCTTCCAATATTCCGGCACCCGCGAAACGAAATCTTCCTTCCTCGTCTATAAAGGGGCCCTTTTAGGCGGCGAATACGACGCAAGCGAGGAAATGGTCCAAAACTATACCGATATGCTCACCGATTATAAGGTGAATGCGATGGTTGTGGAAAACCCTTCGAAATATAACATCAACACCATGAAGGATTACGTCGATAACCAAGTAAGAATGATCGATGCGAACCCAAATTATTCATCGATCCCTTTGCCAGTCGTCAACATCCCTAGATCCTTCTCCGTAACCGATATACCAACCAATAGACCCGAATCTTTAAGCGAAAGCCAACAAGTCGTATGCATGATGTACGACCTTATCCATAACCTCGTCCTTCGCTCGGATAATGACACCAACTACGTCAAGTACGCTTATTTCTATCTGACCGATTTCGACGAGATGGATATGTATCTAGAGAAGGATGGCGCTTACGAAAGAGGCGTAAAATTCTTCGCAAAAGGCGGCTCTTTGGATCAAGTCCTTCAAAAAATCGTCGACAGAATCACGTCCGATGGGGAACTAACTAAATTCGACCTCGCCAAGAGAGAAGAGATTATTCAATCAATTCTGAAAATCGACCGCGTCAATCCTTTGACGACCTTCAATTCGACGATCGTCGAGACGCTTAACCAAACCTCCTGCCCTTATATCTCGCAACTTGAGAACAGCGAATATTATTCCCGTTACGACTATAACCGCGATGAGAATAGCAATGGCGGTCTTTGGACATACACCTGCGTCGGTCCGAAAGCCCCATATCCGACCTTCCATTTGGGCGATTATAACCTCGGCAGCAGAACAACGGGCTGGACGATGAAAAGAAGAAACGTCACCGGCTATCTCTATTATGCGGTCAACATCTACGATGAGCAAAATAACGGTGCGAACGGCGGTTTCGTGAATCCTTACACCACCCCGACTAGAAATGGCGAATGCCCTGGCGATGGTTTCTTGGTTTACCCTGGACGCAAGTACGGTAGCGACCGTCCCTTCCCTTCGAATCGTCTCCTTTGCTTTAGAGACGGCATGGACGACTATGATCTACTAAGCGTTTATGAAAGAGAAATCGCCAAAGCGGAGAAAAACTACGGCGTCTCCTTCGACTACGATTCATTGATGAACGACGTTTATGATTCGGTGATCACGAACGCTTTATACATCAACGACGACAAAGCCGTTTTGTCCGCCCGAGAAGAAATCGCTAACCGTATCCTCTCCCTAACCTCCGACGATAATCTCATCGTCAATTCTTATATAGCGGATGGGAAGGTCAATACGGAAATCTATTCTCTTTATAGCTCCATAAGCGTCAATGGCGAAAACGTCGAAAACATAACCAAATCCGGAAGAGGCTATAAAGCCGTTTATAAGTCCAATCTCAAAGAAGAAAAAGATTTGAAGATTCTCGGGATGACTTCTAGCCTTAACTACCATGTTTCGAGCAAAGTAAGGGTGTCTAATTTCACCGATGGAAACGGCATCTCCGTCAGCGAAAGCTCGAGTTTCGAAAGCAAAGACGGCAAATTGAGTTGCTCCCTTAGCTCCGTTGATAGAGGCACCTCCAACGCCAATAAGAGATTCAAACTCTACGCCGACGTCGCCAATAATGATTTGGCTGGCGTCTCAAGCATAGATTTCACGATCAAAAACGACGGAGAATACCCTCTTTCCATCAATTTGACGCTAGATGGGCTTTCGTCCTCTTACTTAAGAACCGTTTACCTCTACCCCAAGCAAGAGAGCAAGTACCACTATAACTTCGCTCTCGAAAGTGACGATAAGCTATCGAAGGTTAGCGGCATTAGATTCGAGCTTGAGAATTTCGATTCCGCGAACAATGACATCTATCATTACGCAAGGAATTTCACGATTAGTGATTTTACCTTCAATAAGCAATAAGGAGTGATAATATGAAATCGAATAAACTAATTCCCTTATTACTCCCATTCGTCGCACTCGTTTCTTGCTCCAAGGAAAATCAAACGTCTAGCAGCGATGAAGAACCGATCGTCACCATCAACGGATATAACGACATCGCCGACCTCTATCGTAGCAAATTGGTATATCCTTTCAGCAGTTACGCCATCCAATGCCAATTCGACATCAATAGCGATCCTAATTACATCAAAGAAGGCGAAGGCAGCCTTAAGATGTATATGAATAGCGTTAGCGGAGGCGAATACTCCTATTTCGTCCAGCGCTTCTCCGAATCGCCGATCAAAAACCGTAGCATCGCAGACATCAACAAATTCTCCGTGTGGCTATATAACGCTAACGACGTCGAAGCCGAGGCGAGTTTGGTCTTAATCGGAAAAGGCGACGTCGCCGCCACTTCCATCGATATTTCTTTGGCGGCCAATCAATGGAATTATTGCGAGTACAATCTTTCTAGGTTAATTCTCGAAAACGGTTCCGACGATTTGCTTGGCTTTGGCGTTTTGCTGAACAAAACGGCGGGGACTTATTATCTCGACGACTGGAAAGTCTATTTCGGCGCGGAATACACGAGCGAAGATCTTGCCATTCTCGACAAAGTCAACTCCGTAAGCGCCAAAATCAAAACGCTTAATCCCGATATGGATTTCACTAGCGAAAGCGAAAATGCCTCATTAGAGGAAGCTTGCGCCGCTTATTATGAAATCGATTCGGCTTATCGTAACGCCGTAAAAGGCAACAACACCTTAGAAAAGCTCGCCGAGGATTATTGCGAACATCTAACGAAGCTAAGCGGCGGAACGACGGCTTTCAATTTCTCTAAGGCAGCAGGCGTCTCTCAAGCCAGCGTCAGCATGCTTAGCGCAGGCGTCAGCCTATCCTATTCGAAAGAATTCAAACGTCCTGGAAGCGAAGGAACGATGAAAATCAGCTCCAACGGAAATAGCAAATGGGTCTATTTAAACCTCTCCACTTCCGCAAGCGTCTCTAGTTACTCGAAATTCGGCATTTGGTTCTATAACGATAGCGATAGCGAATTCGGCTTCTGCATCCAATGGAACGCATTGGCGCAATACATCAAGCCGAGCAAAACCATCTCAAGCGATGACGGATGGCAGTATTTCGAATATAGCTGCGCCGGTTTGTCGGGGAAGGTGGAATTCGAATATTGCGCGGTTGCCGAAGGCATCAGCGGCGGGACATTGCCAACCTCTGGCGACCTCTATGTAAGCGATATCGTTTTGATCAAATAGGAACTATAGATGCCTAAGATAACCATCGATTCCAT
This sequence comes from bacterium, assembly GCA_963616935.1. Classification (GTDB taxonomy): domain Bacteria; phylum Bacillota_I; class Bacilli_A; order RFN20; family CAG-826; genus UBA4951. The sequence goes on from CAVEMS010000008.1 coordinate 32,465, forward strand.
AAACGTCGAATTTTCTAGCGGCAAAAAGGCCGTCCACGTTTTAAACGACCTCAATGCTGTTTTCCATAGCAATATGGTAAACGTTATCTTAGGCGAAAGCGGATGTGGCAAAACCACTTTGCTAAAACTGATATGCGGCGAGATAAGCCCCTCAAAAGGCCGAGTCTACTTCGACGATCTAGACGTCACCGATCTTTCGATAAGGGATAGGAACCTATCCCTCGTGAATCAAAACATCAATCTTTATCCGCATTTTAACGTGTTTAGGAACCTCGCTTTTCCACTAATGCATACCCTCGCTAGCGGAGAGGAAATCAAAGAAAGGGTTTATAAAGTGGCGAAAATGCTACAAATCGAGCATTTGTTGACGCGTAAGCCAAAACAGATATCCCTCGGCCAAGCCCAAAGGGTGGCAATCGGAAAAGCCATCATCAAAAAACCGAACGTCCTCCTCTTCGATGAGCCGTTCTCGAACCTCGATGAACCTTTGAGAATCCGTCTCCGAGGTGATTTGAAAAAGATGCTCATCGACTTGAAGACGACAACCGTTTTCGTGACCCATAGCCTCAAAGAGGCCATGGCCATCGGAGATTTCGTTTACATCATGAACGAGGGAAAGATAGAAGAAGAAATCGAAGCGGAAAAGCTTCTCGAGGCAAGAAGCAAAATCGGCAGATCGCTCATCGAAAGCGAAATAGGAGAAGACGATGTACTCCTTGGATGAGAAAGCGAAAATCGACAAGAAATATCGAACCAATCTTTTTTTCTTCGTCTTTTGTTTGATTTTTCTCTTAACTTTGGTGGTAGTGACGATATGCCTAACCTCCCATAAGAATTATCGGTATTTCGAGTTCATCGGTGGGGCTTTTGCGGGGATTTTCGTCTTTTTGAGCATTTTTTGCTTCGCCAAAACGATGGATTTGCGTCGCCTAAAGCTTCATTTCGAAAGCGTCCTCTCTGAAAAAGAAAGCCATATCGAAGCCGAAGTGGTTTCCATCGGCGAGAAAACGTTGACTCTCGACGACGACATGAGGGTTCGCGAGATAACTTTGAGCCAAGAAGGCGTCAATAACGTCTATTTCTTATTGGAGGTTTTCTTGCCTTGCGAATTAGAAGAAGGCAAATCCTATCGCTTTCTCTTGGCCGATCGCTTCATCAGGGGGATAGAAAATGAACTATAAGTTCCCCTATAAAGCGCATTTCCAAAAGAACATTTGGATCTATATCGGCCTCGTTGCTCTTTTGACCATGGGCTATGTCTTCTTGGTCAAAGGCAAATCGGCGCTCAAAAAATACCAAAAATTCAATGTCTTTGTGACCTCCACAAAGGTCGATAGCGATTCGCTAAGAGCAAAGGTAAAACAATATGTCGATGAAGAAGTCGTCGAAGAGGTCGTCATCAACAACGTGAACCCTTCATTGACCTCTTATTACACGATGTACTCTACTTTCGGACTAGAAGACGCCGACGTTTTGATCATGGAAAAGAATGCGATTTATGAAAGCGATCTAAAAAGCCACTTCCTTTCCTTTGCCTCAAGCTCCCCTTTCTATAACGAATCAAATTATGTCTATGACGGCGTGAACTACGGTTTAAGCATCTACAAGGACAAACACGGCCATCTATCCGATTTCATTAGCTATGATGAAGATGGCGAATATTACCTCTTCGTGAATAAGAAGTCAGAACACCTTAATGGCTTGGAAGAGGGTGGAAAGAGCGCTTCCGTGTTGTCTTTCCTAAATGGGGTCTATGGGAATGAAAAATAAAAAGAAAACCTACATAGCATCGGATTTTCTGCCCGAAAACCTCCCTAATAGCCGCGCGAAGCAATTCCTCGACATCGTCAAAAACGAATGGCGGACGTTACTTTTCGTCGGATTCGTTTTGTCGCTATTCTTCTTGCCGTTTATCGTTTCTAACATCGTTGAGGCCGGTTTCATGAATGGAAGCGCCAGCGCGATAAGAGCGGAACTCGAAACCGCCGGAAAAGAAGAAAGCGAAATCGCCTCTATGGTCGCCGCCCAAATGAGAACGATCCATATCATCTTTAACGGTGCCAACATCCTTTGCTTCATGGCGTTTTCAATCGGCCTAGCCGGCGCAAGCCGCATCATAAAATGCCTTTGCTTCGGCGAAGGCGTCATCTTCAAAAGCGATTTCTTCGATGGAATCAAAAAGTATTGGAAACCATTTCTGTTAACGGGTTTCCTTGCCGGCCTATTCTACTTTTTAGTCACTTATGTCGTCACTTTCTTAAGCCCTCTTAGCCAAGAAACGGGAGGAATCGACATTCTCTCCGGATTAACCATCGGATTCTATTACGCGATAATCGTTCCCCTTTTGCTTTTCTATATGGCTCAATCGACTTTATACGATTTGTCATTTTTCAAAAGCCTTTCAAACAGCCTTCGCTTTTTGATCGTTCGTTATTACATCGTAATCGCCTTCGCTTTGACGATCTTCGCCATTAGCCTTCTTACCATGATCGCTTATCCTTTGATAATGATTTTGTCTTATTTAGCGGTTATCATCTTGCTTATCCCCTTTATCATCCTGGGATTCCATCTATTCGCTTTGTCGCTATTTGATAAATACATCAACAAAGATCACTTCCCCCTAATTTATAGAAAGGGCCTATACACGAAGGAATGCGAAGAGACGCCGGTAGGCGAAGGGAAAGGATAACGGTAGCTTAAAGACACAAGAAAAAACGAAAAAGGAGAGAAGAATATGAAAATCAAAAAATACGAAGGGAATCCAATATTATCCCCGGTAGAAGAAAACGAATTCGAAAGCAAATGCGTCTTAAACCCAGCGGTCATTTACGATGATGAAAACGAGAGATTCGTGATGATTTATCGAGCGGCCGGAAAAGACGACGCTCACATAATCAGAATGGGGCTAGCGACGAGCAAAGACGGAATCCATTTCGATAGATATGAAGGGAATCCCGTCTTCTCCCCGATCAAAGGCACGCCAGATGGCGGTTGCGTCGAGGACCCAAGAATCGTCAAAATCGGCGAAACCTATTTCATGACCTATGCGGCTAGGTGCTACGCTCCGGGCCCTTATTGGCTGCCCGATTGGCCATTCCCACCGATATATATAACCGATAAGGACATTCATACCAAAGACATGCCGGAATTCGCCAAAAGCAACGTCACCATCACATATTTAGCCGCAACCAAGGATTTCTTGACTTGGCAACGCCTTGGCCGTTTGACCGAAAGCGACGTCGACGATCGAGACGTCTTGCTTTTCCCAGAGAAGATTGGCGGCCGTTACTTCATGATATCCCGTCCGAAGTTCCAAAACGTCGAAGGGGTCAATATGCCTAGCATTTGGATCAGCAGCGGAACGGATTTATTGCATTTCGACGAGCCTAAGCTCCTTTTCACGGGAACTGGCGATTGGCAAGTCCAACGCATTGGCGGAGGCACTCCGCCTATCAAAACGAAATACGGCTGGTTCTTCCTTTTCCATGGCGTCGACGAAAAAGGCGTATATCGCGTCGGCGCTGTCGTCCTCGATCTGAACGATCCGACTAAGATAGTCAAAAAGACATCATCTTGGATCATGGAGCCGGACGAGTCTTTTGAACTCGAAGGCATATACGACGGTTGCATCTTCCCAACCGGAACAGTCGTTAAAGACGGAATCCTCTATATCTATTATGGCTGCGCCGATAAGCATATCGGCGTTGCGACAGTAGATTTCGACGAACTCCTCGAATACGTTATGGAGGGGCATTAATCAAATGAATAAAGTGAAGACTCTTTCGTGCTATTTGGAGTGCTCATCCGGTTGCGCCCCGAAAGTTGAATCGTTAAAGAAATTCATTTCGTATTTGTCTTCTTTCGGATATCAGGAATTCTACCTAGGGCTAACCGATGCCTACAAAATACCCGAATACCCCTACTTCAATTACCACCGCGGAAGCTATTCCAAAAACGAGCTATTGGAGATCGAAAGATACGCTTCGGAAAAGGGAATCAAAGTGATTCCGGCCATACAAGTGCTCGGCCATTTGGAATTCATTTGGCGACACGAATCCTTTCGTTCTTTTATGGACACTCGAAGCATTTTGGAAGTCGGAAACCCAAAATCCTACCAATTCGTCGATGCGATGTTCAAAAGCATGTCCGAATCTTTCCTCGGAAGAACGATTCATATCGGCATGGACGAAACGTTCGGCCTAGGCTTAGGCGAATATTTAAACAAACACGGCTTAAAAGACAAGAAAGCCCTTCTTTTGGAATACCTGAAAGAAGTGGTAAAAATCGCAAAGAAGTATGGCTTCCATATCGAAATCTGGGGCGATATGCTTCTTGACGACAAATGCACTTCCATTAGCGATGAGGAGATCAAAAAAGAGATTCCGGATCACACATTAGTGTGGCTTTGGGATTACGATTCCTTAGACGAGGAGGCAATCGGCGGCAAAATAGACGCGATGAAAGCACACGCCTCCGAAATCGGCTTCGCAGGATGCGCTTGGAAACATATCAGTTACGTCGCCAATAACAATTACTCGATCCCAAGATTAATCAAGCAAATCGAAACCTGCGGCGAGCATAAAATCGATAAATATATGGTTACCATTTGGGGGGATTTTGCGATTCCTTCCTCGATTTTGAGCGTCTTGCCGAGTCTTTTCATCGCTGGCGAAGTAAATCAAAATCACTCAGTAGATAAGCCAAACAAAAAGAAATTCGAGGATATCGTTGGCATTTCGTTCGATGAGCTTATCGGCTTGGATTCGCTTAATAACCCTTATGGACACGATCGGACGAAGCATTATAACAACACTTCTTACATCGCTTTCTTCGATGATCTCATGATTGGCAATTATGACCTATACGCTTCAAAGGAGGTCAACGCCAGATATACGCTTCTAGCGAAAAGATATCTTCGCTTGGCCAAAAAAACGCACGACAAGTTCTTCTCGTCGTATTTCGAGATGGTCTCTTCGTACGCCAAGATCTTAAGCGTCAAAATCCATTTATCCTCGCAAATCAAAGAGGCATATGAGCGAAAAGACAAAGAAACGCTTAAACGTTTAGCCTCCGGCGATTTAACCAAATTGATTAAGCTTCTTAAATCTTTCAACGACGTTTTCGATGCCTATTATCTGAATGAATACCAGCCTTTCGGATTAGAAATATCGCAATTGCACCACTCCCATATGCTCGGAAGAGCGGTTTATCTAAAAAAGAGAATGCTCGATTATGTCGATAACGGCGTCGAAATCGGCGAATTCTCCGAACCGACCCTGAAAAGCAATTATATCCCTGACCCAACCGAAGATTGCTATATCAACAACAACTTCGATTGGCTAATAACTTATAACACCAATCGGTAGTCCTTTCTAATCCCGTTTCGTAAGACCGAACGAACCCTCGCTCGAACCGAGCGAGAAAGAGAAAAACAATCGATTGAACCAAATAAATAGATTGGGGGAAGACAACGAATATTTGACGCAGAAACATGTAATTTGCCAGTCGAAAAAGACCCGTTGGTCGATTTGAGACGGATACAATTCGCTTTTACTGTTTTTCGTTATGTCCTTTTTGATGAGGCATAGGCAAAGGTGACATCATTCAAAACGATGCCCGCTCGACGATTGCCTCGAAGATAAGCGATTTCGCCGATATCATCCGAGCTTGATGGTGATCGCCGGGCGAACTCCGAATGCAGCAGTCACCGTACAGTGACATTTAGTGCCACTTTGGTCGATCGCTCGGGCCATCGAAGAATCACTGAGGGTACCTCTGAGCCAATAATAGCAGGTATATCCCCCGTCGGGGTTTGGAAAAATGCCTTTTGCTCTGGAATAATCGCTGCTCTTACAGGCAACGATGCCAGTGTCATTTACGCCCATCAAATAGACCTTGTCGTTTGTGTCTGCGCCGGAAGACGAGTTTAAATTCGTCCTGTTGTTAAGCAACACGGTTTGCAAGTATTTATCATTTTGATTGAATGCCGCATTATAGAATGTGTTGCTCAGCCAGGAGCGGATATCGCTATGCTCATAATTGACCGGATAGATCGTCTCGCCGTCTATCGTCCTATTATCTTTGCTGCCGTGATACGCCTGGCAATCCAAAATGATGCTTGAAGCGAGGCTATATTCGCCCTCCGTCGTTTCAAGGATGTTCCAGGTTATCGGCTCACATTTGAACCAATAGGTGGTGCCTTTTTTGATTACGGTCCCGTCGTCAAAGACGCATTTGTTGCTCGAATACTTCCATGGTGTCGCCGAAATCTTGGTGTAATAGGCGTCGTTATATAGATACCAGCCATTCATGCCGACGCTTGATGAAGACAAACCATTGAGCGCGGTTAGTAAGGAACTATTGCTCACTCGCGATTGCGGATATAGCCCATAGGTGACGGTGTTATTCGCCGTATCGACATTGGGGAATGCCCCTAAAGCCTTGAGTTTGTTCGCTTCTTCTTCGTTAGCGAACTTGGCCGTGAGGCCATAGGCTTTCGGCGGCATGGTAAATGTATAGGACGAGCCAATGCTAATCAAAGATCCCTCGTTATACCAGCCGATGAAGGTGCACCCTTCCTTCGCCGTCGCCTCGACGGTTATCGATTCGGCGGTATAGCCGCTTCCGGAGACGGAAACGCTTCCTTTCGTCTCGTCGCTGCTTGTCACTGTGAGCGTTTGAAGGGCCGGGGACCAATGGGCGATTAAGGTCGGACTATATCCAAGATCGAAGACGGTGGCCGTAAACGCTGCATCAGGCGAAGTTGAAAGCGCCCAGAAATCAAATATATAGCCTTCTCTCACCGGCGTCGGTAAATGGATATCATCTAGCGTTTTTATAAAAACAAAATCAATGGGTTCCCCGCCGTTTGAATCAAAATCGATCAAATATTGTGCAGGCTCATAGGAGGCATAGAGTACCAAATCGCTTGTCACCGTGCAGCCAGAGAATGACCACGGCGATTTATAACCCCCTTCATTTACATACCAATAATTTACGATGTACCCTTTCCAACGGACGTCCCCTTCATCAAGCGTAGGAGGCGTAAGCTTGCCACCGCTTTCGACCTCCTGGGTGTCTACCAAAGAATCACTAAAGTAGAACCTCACTTTGAATTTTTTGACCTCCGGGGGCGTTGTCGTTGTATAGGTCTTATCCTTCACCGATCCGGCGAGGGCCTTCGTTCCGTCGGAGTAAACGATCCAAATGAAGCCGTCTTCGTCGACATAAGCGGAAGTGACGGATATACCCCTATACGTCTGGATGCAACCGATGCAATTCCATACTCCATCTTGCAATTTTACATAAACTTCACCGTTAGATGTGTCTATATATATTTCTCCGGCGACGCCGATATCAGAGTCCGGAGCTCCATCGCCAGTGTAGGTCTTCGTTCCGTTGACTCCGTCTTTACCATCAACTCCGTCTTTCCCATCAACTCCGTCTTTACCGTCGATTCCGTCTTTGCCGTCCGTGCCGTCTTTTCCGTCGACGCCGTTGATGCCTGGATCGCCCTTATCGCCCTTCGGCCCTTCGACAACCTGCGTCCCGCATGCCGATAGCAACGAGGAAAAGAGCAATCCAACGCATAAAACAAGATTCTTCTTCTTCATATCGAAACCCTCCAATAAAGGCTAATCTATAATTAGATTATAAAGTGAAGATGCGTAGTCCTGTCAAGAACGCCTTAAAGATTTCAAATTTTTAATCGTTATGCTAGTATTTGCTAATGATTAAAAAAGTCATTCTCTCATTATCGATATTGTCCCTTCTAACTTGTTGCTCTTTTGATTTGAATAACTCGCAGATCGTTTCTTTAAACGATGACAACGTTTTAAAGGCGGCGACAACAAATTCATACACGATGAAAGAGATGTGCGGCTTTTTGAGCGAGAAAAACGAGCATTACCCCTATTCGGATGAATTCATCGAAAAATATCAGCAAAAGAGTGGCGGCTATATTGCATACGCTAAAAAGCTAGGCGTAACCGTCAATAAAGGTTTATGCGAGCCAAATCAAAAATGGCATTATTTCACTTCTTGGGTTGGCCAAACGGTCACGGAGGAAGGAGAAACCTTTTATGAGGCTGACGCCAAGAAAAGGTCATACACATCTTTGCAATGTCCAGAATTGCTTCTTTGGATATTCGAAGCAAGTGATGTCTCTCCTAGCAAAGTGAAAAACGCTTACGATAAAGCCATCGAAGGAAAAATCGCCGGCTCAAGAACATCATCCATCGCTGCGAGCATGAGGAAATGCGTCACTTGGGATGATATTGAAATTAACCTTAGAAGTTATAAAGCGAGTTTGACCGATGAATAGAAAATTGATATTTTTGCCTTTTCTTTTAACCGGCTGCCTTCTTTTTAGCTGCAAAGACGCCTCTTCCGAAAGGAAAACATATGTTGTCACTTGGTTAAACGATAATGGTGAGGTTTTGGAAAGAGATGACGATGTTTTGGAAGGCGCCATGCCATCTTTTGATGGTAATGAACCGGTCAAAGAAGGAAATGAGCAATATTCCTACGCTTTTTCCGGTTGGGACAAAGAATTTGCGCCGGTTACAAGCGATGTAACCTACACGGCAACTTATACATCTAGCGTTAATACCTACACGGTGACGTGGGTCAACTATGATGAAACCATCTTAGAAATCGATGAAAACGTTCCTTATGGAAGCATGCCTAAGTTCGATAGTAATGAGCCATCTCGACCTAAAGATGGCGACGTAACGTACGTTTTTAACGGCTGGAGCCCAACAATAAGCGAAGTTACAGGCGATATCACCTATAAAGCGACGTTCCTCTCTTCAACGAATGGAAAAGATATAGAAGGAACCATTCCAGTCTTATCTAGAGACAATAAGTATGTAACCTATGGCTTGTATCCCCAAAGCCATATCAAAGATGAAACCCTTTTGAGCGAATTGAACGCATTAACATCGAATTCAGTAAACGATTGGTATTTACTCAATGGAAATTACTATAAGAAAATGATTTCTTCGACATATAAAGGAATAGAAGAATACACTTTCGATGACGGAGACACAGTTCTTAATAACACTTCATATTGGTTTAGGTGCGAGCCAATAAAATGGAGAGTCCTTTCCATAAATAGCGGAGTCTACACCTTGCTAAGCGATTCGCTTCTTGACTATGCAGGCATTTATCAAGAATCGCTAGATCCGTCCGCCAAAGAGGAGAAAACCATCTATCCTAGCAGTTATCAAAATAGCAACGTTATCAATAAACTCGACTCTTTTACGGAAGAGGCTTTCGCGCTTAATAACACTTATCTAAAGGAAGCCACGATCAAAAACGACGCTTCAACCACTTCATCAAGCGAGAATAGATATATTTCCGATTCCGACATGAAAGTTAAATCATATTTGCTTTCTTACCAAGACTACGTAAATACTGCGTATGGTTTCACTAGCGATGATGGGATCTCTTCGTCCAGACAAGCTTTGACCACCGATTACGCAAGAAGCAATGGTTCGTGGGTAAATTATCAAGACTCCCAAAATAGTGATTTAAAAAAAGCCGGAACCTATTTGACTCGCTCTCCTAGCAGCGAATACTCTTATGCCGTTAACGTGATTAACTCCGTCGGTGCGATTAGATCATATGCGGTCAATAACGAAGGCCATTCGCTTAGGCCGGCAATCAATATTGCTTTTTAATTTGAGTCATACCCCCAAATTCCAGACGCCCGCTTCATAGATAAAAGAGAATGCGCCGATGCATAAGCGGATTTTTTTGCTGATGGTTAATGAGAAAATGCCAATATAATCGGAAAAAGGATTGACGTTAACGATGTTAATCCCGTTTATCAAATAAGGATTTGGCGACATATTTGTCCTAACTTCCGCGTTTATAGCATCCTGAGCAATTCATTGAAACAATACAAAAACCGAAAAATCATGTAAAACTAAAGCCAAAATTTAGTTCTGAAATAGGTTAGAACCATAAGACAACACCTTGGATAATATTTGTAACATTTATGGGTGAGGCAAAAATGCAATCCATCAAAAAGGCCCGATACGAACGCATCAGACCTATATTAATTAAGTGGCGTGGCTAACAGGATTCGAACCTGCATGTAGTTGCCCAATAGAGCCTAAGCCTTTTGTCAACTATCGAAAATAGCTCGCATCAAAGTGTTTAATTGCGGCAATTTCAAAGTAAGAATGTCATGTAAATAGGCAAATATGTGGTGTCATTATCGTAACTTAATGTCTTTGGAGAAATGACGGTTTTATTGAATTTCAATTGGGGGTATTTTGATTTTAAGCTCGATAAAGAAGATGTGGTGAAACGTTTGGTTGACTTAACTTCAATCGCGTTCATTTTACCTTTTTTGAAAACTACGAAATCTATTTCATATCTTTTGTCGTTCAATTCGAATGTGTGATAGAAGGGTTTTCTTGCGTTGCACACAAGGCTTTGTGCGACTAGCGACTCGTACAAAACCCCGAAATTCGCCCCATCAAGATTTCCTGTTCTTATCTTTAAGTAAGTTTTTTCGCAATCTTCATTAACGCTTCCGATTAATGAGCTCAACATTAATCCAACATCAAGCGGATACAACTTAAAATTGCTCTCCTCTTTGACCAAAGAACCAAAACTTAGATCTGATGAGCGATAAACTGCGTTTACTATTTTCGAATCTTCTAAATCCTTAAGCGACCTTTGATACGCTCGAAATGTGTTTTGGCTTCTAATGTTTGTTTTAATTCTCTTAGACCAAGATTTCAACGCCGGAAGCATGGAGTTATAAATGCTTAAGGAATCGGTTCTGCATTTGTTATCGTGTTTTCTTAGATCGTCTTCATAAAGTTTCAATATATCTTGTTTTTCCTTTTCGCAGCGCATGAAAGAGTTCGTTTCTTGATATAAGGAGATGACCTTAGGCATCCCGCCGAGCGCTAAATAGAGCCTAAAATCGTCCATTAATTGCTTATGGACATTCTCATCGATGCATCTACGCTCATTTAAGGTTTCTCTTAGGAGGTTACATTTTTCATCCCAGCCAAAAGCCCAACAAAATTCTTCAAAATCCATTGGATGCATCTCGATTCTTCTCTCTTCGGATGGAATTTGTATATCTTTCGTGTTCTCTCTTATGGAAATTAACGAACCAGTCTCGATGTAATCAAATCTTCCATCAGAAACGAGTGCCTTAATCGCCTGCCTCGCTAAGGGAAAATGCTGAACTTCATCGAATATTATCAAATCGCCTTGTTTTAACGTCTTCCCAAAGAATAAAAATAAATCCGAAAAAAATTGATCCATTGATGTCTTGCTGTCTGGATTTATCTTTTTAAATAGATTCTTAACATCATTTGATGCGTAAGTAAAATCGATGTAGATGAAACTGTTGTACTCATTCTTCGCGAATTCTTTGACTATTGTGGTTTTGCCCACTCGTCTTGCACCTTCAATCAAAAGGGCTGAGTTTTTGTTTCTTTCTTCCTTCCATTCTTTAATTTGTTCGTATATTTTTCTTTTGAATTCCATGCCAATATTCTATCTTTCCTTATTGGCAATTTAGCATTTTCTAAATGAAATTTCAATTGAATGGTTGCATTTTCTAAATGAAATATCAATTGAATGGTTGC
>CAVEMS010000009.1:0-31655 GCA_963616935.1 bacterium
CTCGAATTCGACATGAAGCTATGGTGGGTCCATAACGAGGCGCTTATCGCGACCTTGTCCGCTTATAAGCTGACGGGAAACGAAGCTTATTTCGAAGCGTTCAAAACGATACACAATTACGTTTTCTCTCATTTCAAAGACAAAAAGAACGGGGAATGGTATGGCTACCTCCATCGCGATGGAAGCGTATCCCATACCCAAAAAGGATCGCTTTGGAAAGGGCCCTATCACCTACCCCGTTGCTTAATTAGCGTTGAGAAACTATTGGATTCGCTTATTGAGGGAACTCCATTCCCAAGCTTGTTATAAAAACCAAACATTGTTCAAAAACATCCGCTTCATCGATCAAAACGGCATTAAAATCACAGATCTTTTAATGAACAACCTGCTTTCGTTTGTAAGGCCAGTCCAAATCTATGGCGAGGAATATGCAAGTCATCCAGGAAGGGTCCTCACGAACTATCGTAACTTCGTCGGCATCATCCCAGACGATTGCTTTTGCATCGACAAAGACCTTATGGCGGAACACGGAATCCCCTATACTGGCGTTCAAGAAGTCTGCTTACTACATGACGTCATCGAGGATACCGAGTTCACGATGGACGACGTCGAAGGAATCTATTCCGAATGCGGATTCAAGGATTTCTTCGAAATGTATGTCAAAGACGCGCTGATTCGCATCACCCATGACAAGAGCCAGGATTATGAAACATACATAGATATCTGTTTAGGGAATCCGATATCCGCGATTGCGAAGATGATGGATCTGCAAGACAACCTGCGTGTGATAGATCTCGTATCTCTCGACGATGAGAAGCTAAAGAGATCATTCGGATATCTCAAATGGATCGCCGTAATAAACGTCGTGTTTCATTTCTTAGAGGGGGTGGAATCCTACAAAAAAGAGTTCCACGCCAAAAAGAATGAAAATGGCGAGGATTCCACTCAAGAGGATACGAATGAATAAGAGACAATAACGCAAGAGAAGAAAATCGATGACTATGAGGAAGAAAGAGTCTCATAGGAATCAAAAGATGGGTGAAGGATAGGAAAAACGCAAAAATCCCATCAAAAACCCTCTCAATCGCATTCATCAACGCATAAAAACCGTTCAAAATGCAAATCGATCATGAGCAAAAGTTGACGAAATAATTCAAAAGTTGACGAAATAATCTAAAAGTTGACGAAATGTGCTATGGCGGTTTCGAAGAACAAATTATGGCAAACATCCCGCCATATCATTGTTAGCGATTAGCCTTATAAGATCGCCAATATCAATAATCAAAAGTAGTTCAAAAGAGCAATACCGTCAAAGCATCAAATCAAAACATCTTATCGCTTGCGAAAAGCGTCATCTAATAGTAACAATCAAGCTTTATAAGCCATGATATTGGACACAATATAGGTTTTATCAATGCTTTCTGATGAAGATGAAAGGCGGATTTTAAGCCCTTCTTGGCCAGCAAGCACTAGGGATGAAAGAGAAACGAAATATTCCTTTCCTTCATTCTTATTAGTTACAAACACTCCAGCTTTAGAGATGTCAAATTGCCAATTCTGCCAAGTTTTGGCCATCTCTTCGCGCGTTTCGGCGGTCTCGCTATCAGGATATGTGGCATTCTTTCCGAAGCTCACTTCGTTTTCACCATTAGCCAACGCTATCTCGTCTTGGCTTGCGCTTGTGCCAATACTGAAGCGGAGCCCTTCCCCATTTTCGAAATATTCGGAGAAATTGATTGGGTTAAGGGTGATTACGCTCTTATTATCTAACGAAGCGCCATTACAAGCGACGAGCATGCCGTCCTTGGAGCTTTGAATGGCGAGCTTCTCAGCCACTTTGGACGAGGCGTTCGTCAATGAATAGCCGCTAAGAGAAGAGAAGTCGACGACTTGCCTTTCCGCTTTCACGATATAAGGTTTGGAGAACCAATGAAGCCTCGTCGAGCCCTTTTGCGCGAAGACGAAGGAAAGGCCTTCCGTGCCATTCGCCTGAGCGTCGGTCAAGGTGACCTCAGAACTTGGGTTACTTACGCAATTGAACGGGGTTTTGCATAGGATATTCTTAAAATACGCCATGACTTTACCATCGCTTCCAAGTTTGAAGGAAACCAAAACGTTCCTTAATGAACTTCCGACTTGGACGACTTGATCAGACGTATCGGGACCGTTATAAAGAACTCGTTTTCCGTTTAGCGTCACACTGTTGTAATTGTTGAAAGCCCCAGCCTCCATATAGACGACATTGCCATCTTGGAGCAAGGATTTGAAATTGATTTTCGGCATCGTGATGCCTGAGCCATCATTGTTTGAGGCAATAACCATGACGCCATCATCAATTGTCCGTCCGAAATCGGCCTGCAATTTCGCCAATTCGGTCGCATCTCCATGATAACTGCTATACGTTGCTACATTGAAATCATTCTTGAAATTGGTTGAGATACTCGCCCCACCAGTTAAAGTGAAATCCGATGTGGCAAAATCGTTCACAATCTCTTTCTTGACGTTTCCATAGGCGTAACGCGCGACCAAATCGGTATCGTTCTCTAATAATGACGAGAAATCGTATTTGCCGTCCTTCGAATACCATCCTTCGAATGAGACGGAATCATAATAGGTATCCAAAGTCTTGCTTGGGCTAGTCGGTGCGGCCAAGACCGTTCCGGCATCTTGTGTGATCGGATCGATTGCCGAGGCGCCATTGCTATCGAAAGTGACCTTGCACTTGATAATGGAAGAGGATATGGCGAGATTCACATCGCTTTCCTGATTCTTGATGACGTAATAGCCATCCGCTCCCTTTTCCAATACAATTCCGCCTATCTTCACCGAATCGATTTGATGGTATTTCGTCGGCGTCACTTTGAATTTGACTTCCTTCGAATATGCGACTTTGGCCAAATCAATTGCCGTATCGGCCATTTCAATAGTGAAGCCGTCTTGCGAAGGCAAAACGATCTTATAGGTGTCTTCCACTACAGAAACCGTGACAAAGGACGAGGATTTGACGGCATTAATCGTGTAAACGCCATTGGCATCAGGCGTCAAGTCTTGTCCTTGATAAGCCACTTTGGCGATCTTATTATGCGCATTCGGGGTTAAGGTGAAACTAAAATCACTCCCATAAGGAATTTTATTGGGATTGGCCTCTCCCACCGGATTCACCATGAAATTTCCAGAAGAGAAAACGAGGCGGAAAAGGTTGATGGAAGAAGAACAGGCAATCGTGAGATTACCTTTGACGTTGGATATAGAATAAACGCCATTCTCATCCGGCAGTAAGGAATAGCCGCTGGAATCGATAATGACTTCGGTCACGCTATAACCTTCTTGAGTGGTGATTCTGAAACGGAAATCCTTCCCCTCCTCCACTTTGCTAGGATCGTATCCTTCAAGCGGAGAGATGACACATCCTTCCCCTGCGGAGAAAGAAATCGTGAAATATGTCTTTTTGACATCGCTTTCCGAAGTGGAATCTCCAGTATTAGAAGTCCCATCCGAACAAGAGGGCAAAATAAGCGCGGCGCACGCTAGCGCGGCAAGCATCAAAGCGTTCTTTCTTTTGCTCATGATTCGTATCCTCCAATCATTTTTTTATAGAAGCCCAAACCGTGAGACCGGAATGGGGATCGTCCATGTTTTTAGCGGCCGAAGAATAGTCACATAGTCTATCTCCCGAAGATAGTTCGACGGTGACGTTGTTCTTAAAGGAGTCGTTTTTGATGCGTTTGCCCTTCGCTTTCATCGGCAGTGACTCTTCGAATCCATCAAGCCTTGCGTCTTCCGCAAGGACAATAGGCCCTCTCGTATAAGCAACTTTGTCATTAAGAACGTGAAAAACAATCGGAAGAGAGAAACGAATCTCCAAAGCATCCTCGTTCCATTCGCGCTCCATAACGAGGTAGCCTTTTTCTTCCTTCATCTCGGAAAGGCCCTTCCCATTAAGCGAGACGGATATTTTCCCCCAAGAAGGGATCCTAAGCCTTATGGCGAACCTTTCGCCTTGGCCCTTTATCTTCAAGATGGATTTGCCACTTTGGTAGAGGTTCGCTTTGAGGGAGATACGCACTTGTTTATCGTTCCAAACGCCTCTAGACGCAAAGGAGCTATAGAAATTAACGGCAAACCCTTCTTCGTCTTTTTGAATGGCGAAAGAAGGAATGAGGCCAAGCCCATATCCGCCATTGGCCGCGCAACAGCCATACGTCTTCCCCTCTTGCATAACTTGGAAGCCGCCAACCACTTGGCAACGTCTATCGGACACCAAAGGGGAATATGAATCGAAACAATATTTCTCGTGCGGAACGGTGGTATATCCTTCGAGGTTCCATACCCTTCCTTCAGAAAGAGCCATCGTCTGCCCAAGATCGTTAAATGCCCCGAATAAAGCGTTATAGCTCATCGTCTCTAATAACGATGCGTAATAGCCATCCTTCGTGTAGTTAAGAAGATCCACAAACAAACCCATAAAGGCAACGGTCACGCACGTTTCTAGCCCTGGTTTAGAAGGCTTTTTCGTTTGTGATATGGCGGAATGATTGAAGAATTCGGTTTCCGTCCCGATTCCGCCCGTTATCGTGAATTCGCTTTCGACGACCTTATTAGCAAAAGCAATCGCGGCATCGATGCACCTTTGATTCTTAGTCACGATGCCATAACGCAACAAGCCTTGGAAACAAGCGCACATTTCGTAGGCTTTCTTGCTATTCCACTCATATGGATAAGAGCCCTCTTCCAAAGCCTTATCTATAAGATTATCCGTGGAAGAAAGACCCGTGGAGACGATATATTCGGCGAAATCCAAATAGGCTTTTCGGCCGGTAAGCGTATACAAATCGACGTAAACGCCAAGGATTGAGACGCTAGCCAAAGAACCATAGATCTTCGCGGTCTCAAGGATTCCTTTTTTGTTTTTTCCTTTTCCGACCTTGGCCATAAATGCGTTCGCTTGTCTTTTAAGGACATTTAGGATCTTCGTCTTCTTGCTCTTGCTATGTGAGATATCAAGATAGCTAAGGAAGCCGATCATCGCATATTTCGTGGCCCATACGTCCCAACCGGATAATCTCTCTTCCTTCGAATAAGAAGAAAGGGTTCCATCCTCTTCTAGCAAAGAAGCCATCTCGAAAACCGAATCTTCGATAACGCGATAGAGTTTAGCCGACGGCTTCGCTTTGTAACATGCGCATGCGCCACGCACGAATTTGCCCCAATATTCGCCTTTCCACGATCCATTCGAATCGCTATGAAGAGCGAATTGGTTCACGAAAAGACGATATTTTTCAATATCTAAATATTCATCTTTGATGATGATCGAAATAAGCTCATCTGGATAGCCAGACATTCTTGTGCTGATGTTTTCGTTAAAAAGAGGCGTCATACCTATTCACCTTTCGTCGCCCAACTTCCGATTTTGCTAATGCCTTCGGCTTGAAGCTCGGCATTAGTGTTGTAACGTCTGATGCCGCCATTATTAATCGCCGGAGAAGCGTAATAGACCCACGCCAATCTGACGTTCTTCGTCGCTGGGAAGAACCAAGTTGCGCTTTTGACTTCCCCATAAAGAGCGATTTTCGGATTGTCAGTCTTCGAGCCGACGACGCAATAACCGCTGGCGGTGGAGATATTCGCATGGTCATTGGTTCCTAAGCGATCGATATCGTTTTGCGCATAGGAAGCGTACAAAGAAGTGACCATATAACCGCTTGAAATCGGCATGAATACGCCGGAAACGACATAGATATTCTGGAAATCGCCAGTGAATTGGGTGCTCGGTCCATGGGTCATCGTGCAATCGAGCGAGAAGAGAGCGCCTTTTTCCTGAGTGGCGGAGGTCACTTCCTTGCAAGAGGGATCCAAAGTCAAATCGACATAGATGTCTTTGAGCATCAAATCGTTGAAGCGCGTTTCGAAGAGAGCGTACGAAGTATCGTAATAATTCGTCGTGGTGACGTATATATTCGTAACCGTCGCCTCCCAACCTTTCACGTTAAAGGTGTATTCGTTTCTGGCAAGGCCGCTGCATTTAGTGGAGTTGCTAGAGAAAGTGAATTCGAAATGGGTGTCTTTGATGACGGCTTGCTCGCCTAGTCCTCCGAAGATGCCTTCGCGTCCGACTAGGGCCTTAACGCTATGCCCTTGACCATCGAAAGTCCCTTTGAAGTAGCGGTTATTGCTATCGTTTTCCTTATAGTAGGAATTTAATTGGCCCGTCATATCAATGGTTTCGGTTATATCCTCATCAAGGATGTAATAGCCATCCACCACTTTGCCTGAGGCGAGTAAGAAGGTCGAAGCGAAATTGCTCGCATCGAGAGAACGGGTATAGACGAAAGGATTCTCGAAATAATATCCGCCCTTACTAGTAAGCAATAAAATCGGCTCAGAATCGGCACCTTCTGCCTCTAACCCATCAATAAAGCCGTTCTGCGTAAAGGAAAGCTCTCTATCTCCTTGCTTCGCATAGGATATCTTAGCGTCTTTCCCGAAATAGGTTTCAAGAGGGAATGGGGTTTCCAACGAAACGCGAACCTCGTCGGAATAGGTGGCGACTGGGCAAGTGACGACGATTTCAATATAACTTGTATATGTCTCGCCATCCTTATCGGTATAGGCGGCATATAGCTTCGTAGTGCCCGCTTTAACGGCGTGGATAGTTCCATCCTCGTCCACCGAAACGATGCCATCGCTTGGCGCGACGATCGTAGCGAACGCCTGATTTCCATCGTCATTCACGCGGAAAGCGACTTTGGCCGAAGTTGTGTAATTGACGCCATCCCACTCTTCGAGCAATCCTAACTCCAAAGAGGAGGCGGCTTTGCTTTGGCCGTCTACCGTGACTTCGCTATAAATGGCCACATCCTTAAGGACGGTGACTTTGATCTTCTTCTCCATGGAAGAATTATTGAAATCGTTCCAATCGGCTTTTATGGATACATAGGTCTCGCCTGGGGCATTTGCCAAAAGGGAATTCCCAGAAAGAGAAACGCAGGAATCTTGCTCTAATTTAGCCAAAAGGGAGCAAGGATAGCTTAGGCCATTGAAGGAAACGGTTCCCTTTAAGGAGAAAGAGGAGCCGCGCGCCAAGACGATCTCATCGTCGAAGACGTTATCGAGGCTTAACGAAGGAAGGTATTTCCCGAAGCCGACTTTTATTAAGCAAGAGGCTTTGGCGTTACCGACACTCGCAGTGATTCTCGCCTCGCCTTTTCCGACCGCTTTGACGGTGCCGCCATCGACGGTGGCGACGGAAGTGTTGGAGCTTTCCCAAACGATGCTCCCTTCAACGGAAGTTTTGGCGACAAGCTCATACGTCTCGCCGAAAATCATCTCATGGGATTTCTCTTCTAGTTCGATGCCGACACTAGAAACGGAGGAATCAGCGGCGCCGTCGGCCAGGGAGCAAGAGCAAACCCCGAAAGTCGCGAACGTGCTCAAAGCCAATGCGACAAAAGCTTTAGCGTGTTTGTTTTTCATACACCTAGTCCCTCCAAATATGAGCTGATCGAAACGAATTCCTTGATGTCTTTGATGCCAAGATCCAAGCAGATGTTCTTGAATTTGGACTTGATGGCAATATATTCGTCCGCTTTAAACTTCTCTTCATAGCATCCGATCGCCACCTTGGCCGGAATAATCCACTCGATATCGATGTAATTCTTTATTCTTTCGTATTTCGCTTCGTCCTTTTTATAGATCTCGATGGCTTCATAAGCTTCATCACACAAATCGAAGAGTTCTTGCACGAATCCATATCCCCAATATTTCGAATTCGAAGAGATGTCGCCAGTGCCAACGCCTCCCCTGCCGAGTCCGAATTTTTCGATGGTTCTCGCGAACCACAAACGGAGCTTCTGAAACATCTCCCTCATCACCGGAGCCGCTTCTAAGTAGACGTTATCGATGAAATCGTTGATTAACTCATTCATATCCAAAGAAGCGTTCCAGGATTTCTTGCAAAGGACATAATTGGCGAGTCCTCCAAAGCCGGGATCCGCTCCCCTTTGATCGTTTTTCACCTGCTCGAAGGTGAGAGAGTAATTGCAATCGACCAAATATGAATGGTAATCGCTATAGAAGGTATAAATATCGTAGAAAGTGAGATAGTCGTTGAAGAATCCGCCATAGCTCCAGGCCCAAGCTCCTTTATAGAAGTTGCCCCAGGCGCGGAGATTGTCTCTCGTCTCCTTATTGACCGAGGAATAGAATGGGCGGCCATAATCGAAGTTGCTCAAAGCAACGTATGGCCTAAGCTTCACGCCTTCGGGCGGAATTAGATCCGGATTATAGTCGAAGGTTCCGTCTTCATTCTCCTTGAAAGGAGGCGTAAGCGCGCTTTGATAGGCGAAGAAGCTATAGCTAAGATCGCGCTTGTAAGCGGCGTTCTCGGGTCTATCCATCCAAGCGTTGACGATCTTGGCAACGCGGTTAAGGAAAAGGATGACCGTGGCGACTGGCGCGTTATTATGAGTCGCTTTGACGGCATTACAGGCTTCGCAGCTACAAAGATTGGCAACGTCGTTCATGCCAAGGAAGACAGTCGTATAGTTTGGGTACTCGGCATAAGGATGCCAAGTCAAGGTGTCTTCCATCTTCTTGGCCGCTATCTGCACCATCTTCTCCAATTCTTCCTCATTTCCTCTAGCGGTGAAGCAAGGCTGATCTCCAGTAAGAGAATAGAAAGAAGGATGATCCTTCTGATATGTCGCCGTCGGGAAATAATAGAAGCTATTGTGATTGACGTTGGCTTTGCTTCCCGAGGTGTCACCTTCATAAATAGGAAGGATTAATGAGGTTGTGTCATCCGTTACCCTCATGCGGTGTCCGAACATCGAATTTTGACCCGATATCGGAATAAGCAATCCTCTGTTTTGACGATAAGCCAAATCGGGGATATCGACGACATCATAGTTATATAGAGGCAAATCGATGACGTTCTTATCCAAAGTGTAGCAATCGTGATAATAAGTTTCGAAATTAAGCGTTATATGAAGGAAATCATAGACGCCATAAAGAGTTCCGTAATTGGTTTCCCCGAAGATGAAGATCGATTTTCCTTTCGTTAGGACTCTCGCCCCGTCTCTTCCATAGACGTCATAAGATGTCTCATTCGATAAAGACGCGCTCGTCCAGTAATCGTTTCTGCCTAAGGAAATATAGGTATCGCTCTCTTTGTAAGATAGGTTTGCATCGCTTATAAACGAAAGCTGCACTCCCGTGGCTTCCAAGAAAAGCGAGGAAAGTTCGTTTTTCGCATAGAGAAGTTGCTCATCGGTATCGCTAGAAAGAATGACTTTGTAGGTTGTGCGGCCGTTTTGCAATAGCCATGATGAGGTTTTGTCCGCTTTAAAACGGTGCCTATCGGAGGTCGCTTCGCCACTCCCACCATTATTGGAGCTATTCGACGCCTCTCCTCCCGAAGAAGAGCAAGCGCCGAGCAATGTGGCCGCGAAAGAAGATAAGGCAAGCGCGATTCTTTTTAGTTTCGTTTTTTCCATGGTTCTCTCCTTATTCAACAATCAGGGTGTAGCTGCCATAGGCAACGTTCCCTTCTTCATCTTGGCAAGTCACGTAAACCGTATACGTTCCTTTGTCGTTTATGGTTACTTGGTCTTCGCTGTTTCTAGCTTGAGCCACAAGGCGCGAAGAGGAATCGTAGATTAAGTGCCAGATTTCGAATGACCCTTCTTCTGTGATGTTATCGCTCGCCGAGATAACGGGCAGATCGCTAGAAATACCGGCCTTGATCGTGTGTTTAGATGGAACATTGCTTAAGACCGGAGCCTCTCTATCAAGGACGCTGACCATGTTCTTTAATCCGCCATAAACAGAATTTTCCGCAAGGTCAGAGATGGCATACGTAATGACGTAATCTCCATATTCGTCGAGAAGTATCTCATAGTCTTGGCTGTAATCAGTGACGTTAGAAAGCTCTTTGCCGCTATTCTTGTCCTTCATCGTGGTGACGTTATCGCCAACGTTCTTGAAGACGCTCAAAACGGCTTTCTTATTGCTGGCTGGAGTCAAAACATCGGCGACGTTTGGCGAAGAGATCTTCGCGGTGTCGCCAAGCGAGGCGATATTTATCGGGAAGGTAGCGGAGGCCATCGGAGCGACACGGTCGCGCGTCGTGCCAGAACGCCAAGATTGGTTACCGACATTCGATACGTCGATATGGCCGCCTTTCTTCATTCCCTTCGCTTCCACTTGTAGCAAGAAGGAATCTTTTTCGAAAGGATTCTCGAGGTCGAATTTCGCACCGGCCACGTTTAAGACGCCGAGATCTTTGGCATAAAAGATCGTCGCTCCGCCAGCCTTATAGCTTTCGCTTGCGGCTTGGCTTCGGCCGTTGACGCTCACTTTGCCTCCCTCGAAAACGATTTCAACGCTCGTGGATGGTTCGTGATAAGAGATCATTTTGACGGTCAAGGAAGCGCATTCGCTCGCTTCGAAAGAGAATGTGAAGCCGGTAAGCAACAGTTTATTGATGAATTCCATCGAGGCGTCGCCGTCTTTTTGGCTCACGTAGCGTACGAAATCTTCGTTATTCCCCGCCGACGTCTTAACTTCTTCGCCAAGGAAATCACCGACGAAATATTTCGTCAGATCGACTTTCTTTCCATCCCATCCGGTATTGACGACAGGAACTTCCTTGGTCTCCAAGATAGAGGATGGGTTACTCTTCGAAACGAAACGGAATTTGACGCTCGAGGAGCCGGTTATCGAGAGATCGTTCGCATCGAACGCGACATAATCTCCGCCATCGAAGGAAACGTAGCTAAGAATCTCATCCTTCGCTTTGCCCGTTTCACCATAGATATAAGCGTTCGGCGTATCAATCGAATAAGACGCCCCTTTCATGAAGTAGTGAGGCAAGTCCACTTCGCTATCCGAGAAATCGGCTTCGGCATTGGGAGCGACGACGAAATCCATGCTCTTAGTGCCGGAATAGAACGAATCTTTGTAGTAGTATGTCGCGTGATAGGTTCCGCTGTAATCGAGATCGAATTCCTCGTCGCTCGATACCACTTTCTTGCTGCCATTCGGATAAGTAAGCTCCACATCCACTTTAGCGTCATCATTTAATGAGGCGATGTTAAAGTTGTTGAGCTTCGCTTTGTTGCCAGCTTTTAGGCCTTCCAAAGGCAATAATTCGAAGGAGATTCCTTCGTCTCCAAAGGAAGAGACGGACAAATCGATTCTTTCTGTAGCGAGGTTCCCATAGACGTCTTCGGCTTCGTAAATGACCGTGTATACGCCCAAACGATCCGGGGTGAAGCTTTCATTTCTTGCGCTCACCATAGTTCTAGAGGAGGAATCGTACCCATACCAAACGCTGCTATGGACTTCCCCTCGTAACGCGGTCTCGTCATACGCTTTGGCTTCGGGGATCTTGATCTCAATCCCTCCCATGATATTTGCCTTTTCCGAAGAAGAGACGTCGATTATCGGAGCGATGGCATCCTTATAGTAATCCATCGGGTTAAGGTCTTCGCCTTTGATGCCGCCGATTTCGGCGATTTCAATCGGAGCGGTGTCGATTCCGCTATAACCGCTGGCAGAAAGGGAAATATAGACTAAGCCGGTCTTGAAGCCGGAGAAAGTGTCGGAATAAATGCTCGAATTGTTGAATTCGCTGATCAAGACGCTCTCACGTGCCTGGCCGTTATCGGCATAAATCCTATAGTGATTGGCATCCGAGGAATCCAAATAATAGGAAATGTTATTGTATACGTTAGAAATCGGCTGATTGCCGCTCATCGAGGTGCCGCCAGAAGAAGAAAGGCGGTAGCTTTGCCCATCGATCACGATAGGGCCGGTATCGTCGCGGTTGATGCCGACGCTTCTTCCACCGTTATAAGAGGCAGAGAAGTAGTTAAGATAATAGTAAGCGCCTTTGGTATTCGTGATCGTGAAGTAATTATTCGCGTCGTATGCATCCGTCACCTTGACGCTGATGGAAGTGACGGCCGGGACGTTAAGCAAATCGATGACGTTCCATGAAATAAGCTTTTGATATGAGGACTTCGATAGATCTATCGGTTTGGCAAAAGTGAAATAATCCCCTTCTTTCACGTTCAAACGGAGCCCGTTCGCGTAGCCATCGCCCTTGAAGTTGCCATTTAGTTCTCCATAGTCAATCGTCGAATCGTCATCACCAAATGAATAGACGTCCTGATATACAGAGAAATTCTTCGAATAGATCGTTCCGTCTTCGCCATTGATCCGTAACGAATAAGTGCCATATGCATTTAATTCATACGACGAAGAGGAAAGGCTGCTTCCACTAGGATAAGTGAGTTCAGAAGAGGCGATTTTGACCGACTTTCCTTCGTCATTGATGGTTGCGCTCTTAGGGATATAGAGAAGATCGCCGATGTTATAGACGTCTTCTAACTCTAATCCATCCAAGGAGGCTTCGCCTTTGGTTTGGATGGCCATCGTCCCCGCTAAAGCGGCGCCGATAAGCGAAGCAAGCGACAATGTTGCCAGGTATTTAGTTTTCTTCATGGAAACCCTCCTTTGCTATTCCTTTAATCCGCCCACGGAGACGTTGCCCATGAGCTTGTTACGGAAAATGACGAAGATGACGGTGATAGGAAGAGCGAGAATCATCGATGCGGTAATCTTTAACGGAACGGTTTGAAGCAAGAACTTCTCTTCTCCCATACCGATATCGGACTTACCCAAAGACATCTCATAGACGGCCCTCGCCAAGGTCGGACGGGTCGGAAGATATAGCATCGCCGACTGCCAATCGTTCCATAAGGCGATGAATTGGATAAGGAAAACCGTGCCAATCGTCTTGATGGCCATAGGGAAATAGATGCGGAACATGATCGTGAAATCGCTCGCACCGTCGATTTCCGCGGCCTCTCGATAGGCGTCGCTCATGGATTTGAAGAAGGCGAAATAGACGAAATAATACATGCCGGCGCCGGAGAAATAACGCAAGAAGTTGCCCCAAAGACTGTCATAGATGCCAAGTTGGCGTAACCAAGTAAGTTCAGATGGCAAGGCGCCGACGATAGGAATCGAAAGGATCAAAGTGAAGACGACGTTGATGACGGTCGAAAGCTTGTAATGATATTTGCAAGTCAGATAAGCGGTGATCGCCGGCATTACAGAGAAAATAAGTCCGCCGACGCCAGCGTATATCAAGGTGTTCCATAACATCGCGAGGAAATCGACGTTCTCCGCGCTATGAGTGACGCGGGTGATGCTATCGCCCACGCTCCAGCTAGAGCTAAGTTCCACGAAAACGAAATTCTTGAAGATGATCCCATAATTCTTAAGCTGGAAGAATTCCTGGTTGCTGGCCATTATATTTTCCCAGTCGCCCAAATCGAGGAAAGGGAAGGAGAATGATCCGTTTTTCGAATAAGTGAAATCGTTGTCGCTTTTTAACGACGTCATCAAGCCCCAAAGAAGCATGAAGATGAGGAAAAGAGTGAAGATGGAAATAATAACGGCGATAAGAACATCGAAAAAGACGTCGATCTTGTTCAATTTCGGTTTCTTGCCACGACGAATGGAGTTTTGCTTTGCGTTCACCATAACTAATCCTCCCTCGGCCCGAAGCGGTTCATCAAATATTTGGCTATGAACACCACTGGAACGATAATCGCCGTGAGACTTAAGCCAAGAGCAGATAATTCCGTATAGCTGATGTAATTGCTCTTACTGCCCAAGACGTCCGAATTCAAACTCGTCACATAGATGTAGAATCCGATGTTGGCCATTTGCCCAACCTTTTCCTCGCCATAGATGTTAAAGACTTGGAATTGGTTAGTGAAAACCTGCGAAAGGATGACGATCGCCAAAGAGACGATAGTAGGATAGATCTTTGGCAAAACGACGTGCCAAAGGATCTGAATCGTGTTGGCGCCATCTAGGGATGCGCTTTCGATATTCGCCGGATTGACGTTGCCCATCGCGTTCGCATATAGCAAGACATTCACGCCGAAGCTCATCGTGATCGTGAATAGCGACATAATCCACATTTGGGTGCTCGGATTCATCAAAACATCCATCTTTTCCGTGCCAAACCACGCGTAAAGCATGTCTGGGATAGCGGTTTGAACGGTGTATTTGAAAAGAAGACCCAATACGATGCTAGAAAGCACTTGAGGCAAATAAAGAACGGTACGGAAGAAGGCGCTACCCGGCTTCTTCTTATAAATATAATAGGAAGCGAGAATCGCAAGAGGCTGGGAGATAAAGAGATCGATTGCGATAAAAATGAAGGAATTGCGCATCATGTACGGATATTCGGTAACGGCTTCCCAAGCGACCTTGAAGTTATCGAATCCCGCGAATGAGGTGACGATTTTTCCTAGATCATAGTTCAGCTCATAATGCTGAAAGGCCATCACAAACGAATTGATGTTCACATAAAGATAGAAAATGAAGAAATGCAAAATCGGAATGATCAATAAGGATATATAGAACACAAAGTGCCCTATTTTCGCCTTATTGAGTTTCCTTTCGCCACCGTGGGTCAACGTTCGATACATGATGCTTCGTCCTCTAAAGGCTATTTCGCCATACTAGACCAGGTTGATTCAGAAATCTTTGTCTTGTCAAAGATGTCATCGGCCGTCTCGTTATAATATTGGAAAGCAGAGAGATAACCGCCCGTGATTCTGGTGCCGTTTGCATCGAAGTCACTGAGTTTCATGTTATAGGAGATGATGAAGGAAGAGAGATTCTTCTTGAAACGAGTGGAAGCGCTAGAGCATTGGACGACGTCAGCGTCTTTGCGAAGGGTGGAGAGATCGCTGTAATAAGAATTGTTGAGCTTGCTCATATCGTAGGAATACTCCATCGGAACGGTAAGTCCGGTCTTTTCAGAGAAAGCGGCCAATTCGCTATCGGAATAGATGAACTTGATGAATTCCTTCGCGGCCTTATCGGTGCCGTAATTTACGGTTCTGGCATTGGCGAAGACCATGGTGCTACCAACGTTAAGGAGCGTCGGCTTCTTGCCATTGCCCTCAGTCACTTGCCCTTCTAGTTGCGTTGGAAGAGGCATAAAGGCCGTATGGCGATCAGGAGACGTCGGATTCAAGGCCTTATAAGTCTTGAAGGCGCCGATATCAGCAGCCTCGTGGCACCAATAGGAGCCATCCCAAAGCGTGCCAAAGCGTTTTCCTTGGTTGCCATTGACGAACCACTTCTGAGCTTCGGTGGCGGCTCCGTTCGGGTTGGCGAGCTGATCGGAATCAAGCCACTTCTCCTTCAAAGCGTTCTGGAAGAATGCCAAAGCGTAGTATCTATTCGCCATCGAATACATCTGATAGCCGTTGCTGTCGTCCAATTTGACTTTTTTCGTCGTCGGTTTCTTTAGAGATGAACCGCTGTAGAAAAGGTCTCCAGCACCTTTCCAGTCGCCTTCCGTCTCAGTCACCACGTCGACTTCGGCGTCTGTCCAGTTGCAATAGACGTTTCTCATGCCATCACCGCCAGTAAGCGAAGCCCATAAAGCGATTGGCAAATACCAGGAATAAGCGTGTCCGCTGCCGCAAAGGACCATCGGAGAGATGCCCAAATCCTTCATTTTGTCAAAGAGGACGCAAAGTTCTTCAAGCGATGAAGGCAAGCCGTCATCGTAATCGCCCTTGACGCCGTTTGGACCAACGGATTTGGTAACGTTTTTGGCGGCGACGAAATCGGCGGTGCCGTATTTGCATTCGTATTTTTCTTTGTCTTCGCTATCTACGCTTGGATCGGCGAAATAAAGATTCTTATCGTCGAAGAGGTCCTTATCGTAGGTGAGGCCTGGGAACCACTCATAGTGCGGAAGGCCATAGTATTTGCCATCGGTTCCCTTCATCCTCTCTAACAAATCGACTTCGATTCTATCTTTAATCGGCTCAACGATGTCGCTTAAATCGAGAAGATAGTTTTGAGCGGAAAGCTGATACATATCCGGATTGGTCTCGTAAATGAAGACATCATCGGCGCTATCCTGCATCGTGGTGTTCCAAGTGATGTTCTTGGCTGTTGCGATTTTGATTTTGACGCCCTTCTTGCCTTCTTGGAAGCTGGTCTCAGCATTGGCTTGTTCGAAGCGCTTAGCCGCTTCGTTGACCCACTCTTTGCCGCCCGTTCCGTTAAAGATAAGGACGCTAAGAGTCGTGATGGTGTTGTCTTCGGCCCCTCCCGACGTTCCGCATGACGCCAAGACGCAAGCGGTTAAGCTTGCCAAGGCCAGATACTTCAAATTGCTTTTTTTCATATTTTTCTCCTTTTATCTAATGACTATTTAGTCAATGTAACCTTAAGCGAATACGTGCAGATGATGCCACCCTTCTGCAGTTTGAGCGAGAGAGTCCCCTCGACTGAGTCGTTATCGCCGATGATCGATGAAGCGTCGAACATCAAGGTATCGTTAATAAGCACGGCATCGGAAATCTTCTTGCTTTGATAGGAAGCGGTAAGAAGAGTCATCGAGCCGTATTTGCTTCCAAGTCCAACGGAAGCGAATCCATTTACAAGCCTATTCGAAACGCCAGAAATGGAAGAAGTCTGATAGGTGCCAGAAATTCCATCGAACTCCATCGGAAGATAGCAATCTTCGATCGTAAGACCCGCCTTGGTGAATGTCGTCCTCTTAACGCCGAGATATCCGAGCTTACCGCAGTTGATAGTGAAGTTTTCGAATTTCAATCCTCCCATGCCGTTATAGGTAAGGCCGCCAAAGAGAGAAACGATCGGGCAATCGGAATTGACCGTGACGTCTTTGATTAAGCAACCATGGGCTACGGCGCAGGAAATCAAGCCGACGCTAGGAACCAATAGACCATTCGAATAATTGTCTCCCCAGCCATCGCTTAGGACGTTGAATTCGACGTTATCGAGTATGGCGCCGCACATAGCGACGGCCAAAGCCGTAATAGCGTTATTATCGCCAGACGTGGCTCCGTCCTTGGCAATGGCAAAAACGATGTTTTCTATCTTCGCGCCGCCTCCAATAGAGGAGAAGAAGCCGCCATATTGCTCGGCAAGATAGACCGTTTTGCCGTTTCCATCAAGCGTTGCTCTAAAGCCGATGGAGCCATTGACGCTGATTTGCTCTTTGTACCATCCGCCATGCTTAATAGGGTTCGAATCGGAACCGATGTCATTGGCCAAACGATAGTATCCGTAGTTGATGATACGGTCTTCCGTCTTGCCGTTCGACTTATGGCGGTAAGTATCGATAGCCACGAATTCATCGACGGTATAAATGATCTTGGTGACCAATAGAACGGGGACATAGACAGTGATGTCTTCGCCATTTTTCTTCGCCTTGACGACGATGTCTTTTTCGCCCGCTAACCAAGTTTCGGTGATTTGGGAAGTGGCGATGGAATCGGCATTCGATCCCAAATCGGTTCCAGAAAGGGAAATCGAGGTGATCGACCCTTCGTCGAGACCCGCATTCGAAAGATCGAGTTTGATCGAGGAGTCGCTAAGAAGGAATTCCTGTCTCGTAGATAAAACGATGGAATTCTCTTCTTCCCCTAAAAGTATTTTCCTAAGGCTTGCGAGTTCGGAAGAAGGAATCCCTACATAGCCAGTCAAATAGTTATAGATGGCATCGGATAAGGTGCCGTTTTCCTCGCCGTAATAAGTGATGATGTCATCATGCATCTTGCCAAAGGCGATGTAATTCGAACTATCGTCGCGATAAACGCCGGTATCGGTGAAGGATTTCTCGTCCGCTGAAACGGCGCTTCTAAGCCTCTCTCCGAATTTGCTGAAGCTTGTGAGCTCGAAGTCACGGATCGTGTCTTCATAGCTGACGCCAAGAAGCCCTTCGATTAAGAAAGCCAAAGTGCCGGTTCTATCGGCACCGGCGTTGCAATGGAAATAGACCGGATAATTGTTTTCGTCGGCAAGAGTCTTGAAGACGTCCCTAAGAGTCTTGACGGAAATGCCATCTTGCTCCACCGCCGCAATCTCATCATTCAAAGCGTATTCGCCATAGGTGTCATATTCGCTATCCGATTTCGCGAACGATTCCGGATCGATTATGCGGTTATATTGCCCTAGTTGGCCTTGAATATAAGTCTTGTTTTCGTCGAAATAGCATTTCTTTTGATCGGCATCGTCCTTATTGGTGATACGAAGATCTATTTCGGTCTTCATGCCAAGCTCTTCATTGAAGGTTTTGATACCGGCATCGTCGAGTTGGGCATAACCGTTGAAATTATTCAATAAGCTGCCGCGATATAGTTTGCCATATGCGATTTGCTTGTCGCCCGCTTTCCATCCGCCCAAATCGCGGATGTTATAGGCGCCGGAAGCACCGATCAAACGGACCGATGAACCCGTGGTCTTAAAGGACGAAACGGAAGAGGTGTCGCGTGTCCTCGTGCCCTTCACCTTCCAATAATAAGTCGTATTTGGGATAAGGTTCTTGGCCTCATAAGTATTCGATAGGGAAGACACTTTTATCTCGCGGGCATCGGAGAGATCCTCTTTTGTGGCTAGATATATGGTGTAGTTAGCGCTCCCATCCTTCTTCCAAGAGAGCTTCACGGAAGCGTTGGTGAGATTTTTATTCTCCGCCTTTTTGGCTTCGGAAATCGTCGCAATCTGTTCTTCTTCCGTTTCCGCGTTCAAATAATTGGCAATCGGCGCCGGAGTGATATTGAAGGATTCTCCCTCTCTTGGCGAAACAAGCTCGATTTGGTTATAGGTGATGACGGGTTCGTCTCCATCGTCTATGGTGGAGCTATCTGGCAATGAGGAACTGGCGTCGCCTTGGCTGCTTTGTTTTTGAACGTCACATCCCGTCACAATCAAGGACAAGGAAGCGAGCCCCATCAGAGCAAGACGAATGCTTTTTCTTTTCACAATCTGACCCTCCTATAGAACGATGTTAGTGTTGTAAGCGTTTTCATTATAATGAAGCCTATGCCTGCATGAAATTCCTAAGCGAAACGGATATGTCCTATTTTTTTACTTTCAATAACGAGTTGAAAAGATTAGCAACACGATATTTTGATGCCATATCCCAACGAATCATTTAGAATAATGGCATAGAAAGCACGTTTTAACGCCATATCGCAAGGAGAATTCAATGCGTTCGTTCCGTTCTGAGCAGTATCTATCCAAAGATCCGACCCTACACGTCTTTTTCTATAAGATTCAGGGCGAGGATCCAATCCACACGCACGACTTCATCGAAATCATGTATGTGAATTCCGGCGAAATCGAGCAATTCGTGAACGACAAGCATTTCATCACGAAAAAAGGCGACCTTGTGTTCATGAACTATAACAGCACCCATCGTTTCAAAACCAATGGCGAAGCCACTTACTTCAACATTTGCTTCTATCCCGAAACGATGGAAAAAATGAATACGAATAACGGCACCTTTTCCTTGCTCCTTCTCTCAGCCTTTAACGAATTCTCAAAGGGTGAGAACGACGGCGTCCTCTCCTTCTCCGTCATCGAACAAAAGCAAGTGCAAAGCATCTTGGAATCGATGGTCAAAGAGCAAAACAAACGATTGTCGCATTTCGATTTGATCAACGAATCATATATGGCGATCCTTATAGCCCTCATTTCCAGAAAGGCAGCTTCGCCAGAAGAAAGCGAAAGCGATCCATGGGACGATCTCGTCGACTATATCAATAACAACCTTGCCAACGGCCTCACCCTCGAATCGTTAGCGAAGAAGTGTTACTACAATCCTTCATATTTCTCGCGTCTATTCAAGAACCGTTTCGGCGTTTCTTTGGTGGAATACATCACCAATAAACGCGTCGAAAAGGCACTTGAGCTCCTTAGCGAAACCGATATGTCGATTAAGGCGATCTCATCCGCCTGCGGCTTCTCCAATCGCAGTGTCTTTTATCGCGCTTTTTCAAAAATAACCGGCAAAACCCCAACGGAATATCGAAAAAAAGACAACCAGATTACCTTTTTAAGAGACGAGTCGAATTAAAAACGTTCGTATAATCGTTTAAAAAGGGAAACAACGTTGTTTTTCAAAAACAAATAGGAAGAACGATCATTCAAAGGTGCGGTTCATGACCTTAACGAATCATTAGAAATCCCAGCCTATTTTCTCAGCGGTGAGATTATTGACTTTGAGCTTCATCCGGTATCGGTCTTCTTCTAGTTTCGAAGCTGGACTTATGAAAGCGAGCTTCCCTATATCCCTCTCCGAATATTCATAAGAAGCGTCAACGAGTTTATATGTCGCCCTGCCGCGTTTTGAGGAGCTAAACGTTTCGTCTACGAACGTCCCTTCTTTTCCAAAACGCCCGATTTCCTGATAATGCTCGTCGTCATCGATGGCTCTAAACAAAGCAACGGGGGTCCCGCTCTTCCAAGATAAATGCACTCCGTCGGCGCAATAAGAGGCAATAAAGGCTTCGGGGATTCTCTTTTCTCTCGCCTTCATGATGTTTGAGAAACGATACGTATGCCCCTTCTTCGTCTCGAAGGAAATCGTCGAGGAATCGAATGAATGAGCTATCTCCTCATCTCCGTCGAATACCTTGGTTTCTAAGACGAACCCAGGGAAATAAACCTTAAGATCCTTGCCCGACAAGGAAACGACCGATAATGTATCGATTCTTCCATCGATAAGAGAAAGCGAAACTTCGAAATTGCCTCTCGCTTTAAGGCCTTTGAAGGAGGCGTTGCCCCATTTTTTCGGTAAAGCGGGCAATATCGATATGTATCCCTCGTGACTTTGTAGTAGCATTTCGGCCATTCCGGCGAGCGCTCCGAAATTGCCGTCTATTTGGAAAGGAGGATGAACGTCCCAAAGATTCGGATGGGTCTTCTCTCTTAGCATCGTCTGAAGGAGTTTATAGGCATGCTCTCCGTCTTTCGCCCTAGCCCAGGCGCAAAGGCGATGAGCGAGCGCCCAACCGGTCGATTTATCACCACGGTATTCTAAAGTCACTTTCGCCGCATCTAACCAAGCCGGAGTCTCGTTGGTGATGATATTGCCAGGCATAAGCCCGACCAACTCCGATATATGGCGATGACAATATTCGCCTATTTCGCCATAGAAATGCTCTTCCCCATATTCCTTTATCTGTCCTGAATAGCCGATTTCCACCGGCGAATAATGGCCAATTTGAAGCCTTTCCTCTTCCGTGACTTCGTCCTTCTTTCCCAAAATCGAAGCAATCGCCAAATCATTACGGGCATTTTGCTCCAACCATTGCTCATCAAACGCACATCCAATGGTATGGTAATATTGCTGTTCCTTGGCATCGTTCTCCCAGTGCCCAGAAAGAATCTGTTCGGGGGAAGCGCTATAAGAGCATAGGTACTTACCATCGTAATCTTTGACGCAGGAAACTAAGAAGGCGGCCAAGCCATGGATGGCCTTATAGGCGGCGCCTTCTAGGAGCTTCTCATCTTGCGTGAATTCATAGGCGTCCATGAATAACTGAGCGGTCATGCCTCCCGTGCCAGGACCAGAATGGGTGTTTTGCGACATCCCCTCCACTTGGTAGGCGAAAGCGCCCGTTCCAATAATCCATGCGCCTTTTGCAGGCTTTTTTTCAAAATTATCCTCAATCCACTTCGCCGCATTATCGCTCGCTTTAGGGAGATATGCTTCGAAGAAATCGATATAGGCGTCGAAAGTCTCCGCAAGGTTGGTGCTAAAAGCGGGCCAATAATTCATTTGGATGTTGATGTTATGCCAAAAGCCACTGCCCCAAGGCGACTTGTCATGTGCCGTCCAAACGCCTTGCAAAGAGGCTGGAAGGCCGCCTTTTCTAGAAGAAGAAATCAATAGATGCCTTCCGAAGAAGAAATAGAGTTCCTCTAAGTATGGGACATTCTCGCCCTTCCGATAGGCTTCTAGTAGCTCAGGGACGGAGCGTTTGTCAATTTCGTCGCTCAAATGAAAATCCACTCTCCCCATAAGGGAGGAATAGTCGTCTTTATGCCTCTGATATAATTCTTCGTAAGAGAGAGCCGATGCGGCTTTCATCATTCCAATCACTTCTTCCTTCGGATCTTCGCCGAGCGCCTTCTCGTCGTAGAAGGTTTCTTTGACGAGGCGATAGGAAGTCGATGCGACGAATATCAAAGTGGTTTCTTTCGCCCCATCTATTACGAAGGAATCGCTTTCTCTTTTGACTTTTCCATCGCTTCTGACGTCTAAACGGGCGTCGAAAAGAAGGGAACGGAAAGGCAAAGATCCTCGCGCGGTCAAATATCCATCTTCGAAACCGACCTTCCCAGTCCTTCCACCGTCTTCTACGCTTCTAGCGCCTAAATATGGGATAACGAGTTTGGCTTTAAAAGAGATAGGACCAGAAGACGAAATATGGTAGACAAGCGCTTTATCGGGGTACGAATAGAAGCACTCCCTTTTGATTGCCTTGCCATTTTCCTCAAAAGAGGAATAAGCGACGCCATCTTGAAGGCGGAGCCCCCTTTCGTAATCGCTTGCTTCACTAGTCGCGAAATCCAAATGAATCTCCATGAAATTGCCGACGCCGCCACGCGAATAGTCGTTTGCGAATTCATTCGTCGTGATCTGCACTCTCTCTGGACAAAGGCCTCCGAAAATCGACGCGCCAAAGCGGCCATTCCCAATCGGAAGCGAATACTTCTCCCACCCTTCCAAGGAATTCGGAGCTTCTTCTTTATATATGAGTCTAAGGTCTTTTTTCATGTTTTTCCCTTTCGGCGAATGCGAGCAAACGATTCTTGTCTTTGATTATATCACGGCTATGAATAACGATTCCTCGGCTAGAAAGCGAAGTAAAAAACAAAGACAAATCTCATTCTATCCCAAGGCTAAGGAAACAATAAGCCGCTTGCCATAAGAGGCTCTCTCCTTCCTTCGTCTTCGTTTTTGCGTTCGTTGATTCGGAAGAAACGAATAGATAGGCCGTCTCATCGAAGGAGAACCAGGATGAGAATTTCTTGCCTTCATTATATGAAGCATCGTCTTTATCGTAGATTTTGATCCCTTTATTCGTCCCTAATTCGCCTTCATAAAGGGATACTGGGAACGCTTTGATGGAATCGAAAACGGTTCCCTCGCCTTCTTGGGCGTAGGAAAGATACTCTTTATGGGAGGAAATGACGTCCTCAGTAAGAAGAAAGATATCCGAAATTCCTGATAAATAAGTAGAAGACAAGACATTAAATTGCTGATCGCTAGGAAGAAGGGAGAGAGAATGAACCGCAAGGAATCCATCCCCTTCCACTTTTTTATAAAGTTCGTCTTGGAAGGAAAGATCTTTCGAGGAAGCGGAGACGAAGATCTCCAATGTCTCTTCGTCCTTTATTTTGTCTTTGTAATTGAAACCATATCCCAATGTAAGCGCGACTAGCAAAGAAACGCCGATTACCTTCCACCAATCGTATTGCAAGAAAGAGAGGAAAAGCTTGCCCTTAGTCTTCATTTTCCTTCTCCTCATAGCCCAATAAATAATCTTTTCTAAGCGACAACGAATACCTTTTCCCCTCTTCGAAAGGAGACGGAATCTCGATCAATAGCAAGAAAGTCTCTTCTTTCCCTGTCTCATTAAGGAAGACGAGCTTATGAAAGCCAAGTTTCTTATAAAAGCTCGCTCCGTCTTCCTTAAGAAAAGAGAAGACGCCTCTTTCCTTGGCTTCTTTGTTTTCCCTTAGGAAAGAGGTGACGGAACAAAAGTGACTGTATTTATAGAAAATCAGGTAATAATCAAGAAAGATTCCAATGAGAACGACGCCCAAAGAAATGCCGAAATATAGATAGGTCTCGTTTCTAGGATGCAAAAAGAAGATTAGCAAGACGGCTAACAAAGAAAGAAAGCCGATAACGATTCCAGAAACCAGGAAACGCCTTTTCTTCTCCGATACATTTCTTAAGGGAGCGTAGATATCCTTCATTCTTTCCTCTCCTTAACGAATTCGTCTCTTAGCCCCTTATGATAAATCGACGGATAGTATTCACTATTCGTGAACTCGTCGAATATGCTTAAAGCGTACAAATTCCAAGAAACGTAGATGACCGGTAGTAGCAATAACATCACGAGGGCAACGATCAAAACCATGATCATGATCCAGTCGATTAGGTCAAGGCACAGTGTGCCATATGGGATAAGCAAAAATATAAGAGTCATCAAAGGTTTTTTGAAGCAATAGGAAAAAGAATTCATGAGGAGTTTACCGAAGGAATTCGAATAATAGAGGACTTCTGACATCGCCATTAGAAGAGGAGGGACAAGTAGCAAACAAGCCCCGCCGACGAGATAGGATATCCAAGACTCGGAAACGCTTAAAGAGACGAACTCGGAAGCGAAGAAGAAGAAAGAGAAAATGAACCATAAAGGAAAATAGGACGGGAAGTTCTTCTTGATGCCTAAGAGGAAATC
This sequence comes from bacterium, assembly GCA_963616935.1. Lineage (GTDB taxonomy): Bacteria > Bacillota_I > Bacilli_A > RFN20 > CAG-826 > UBA4951. Next base: position 24,342 of record CAVEMS010000009.1, read on the forward strand.
ATGGAAGAAATAGATACCTTTCCCCCACGCCCAATTTCGGAAGATCCTCCCAAGCCCCGCGAAAGCGAGGAAGAAGAACAAGAAGCAAAGGCAATAGACGAAATCGAAGATCAAACATATCGTTTTGTGATAAGAAGCGTAATCGGCTTCGCCAAGCGTCTTCGAAGCCGGCACTAAGAACATGTAGTACTTTAGCAATATGGCGGCAATTAGCGGAACGCCAAACAAAAGGAAGACGCCGCCAAAGGAAAAGAACATCCCAAGCCGGGTCCTAAAGAAATCGAAAAACTGCGCTTTTCTGCTATTAGGCAGGTTATCGACGGTGAAATCCCTTTTGGCAGGACGAAACTTCATTGCCTTCCCTCTATGTCGAAAACGTATGATGGATCGACGTAACCCAGTTCATCCGATGACTTAACCCAAGACAAACGACCATCCTCGAGGCAAAACACTTTAGAAGACACGTAAATCGCCTCTTTGAGGTTATGAGTGATATAGACTGCAGTCGCTTTGCTAGCAAGAAGCATTCTCTTTATCGTCATCAAAACGTCTTTCTTATGTAACGGATCGACGTTGGATAATGGCTCATCAAGCAATACCAAGTCCGGCTTTTTGATCAAAGCCCTTCCTAAGCACACCTTTTGGATCTGGCCGGTGCTAAGTTGCCTCGGCTTCCTAGACAGCAAGAACTCAATGCCTAGATCCCTCGCCATGTTCATGACGTTTTCATCGATGGTTTCATAGGATTGTCTCTCTAGCTTCAAAGGGAAAGCGAGGTTATCGTAAACCGTAAGATGAGGATAGAGAGCAAACTCCTGCATGACATAGGATATTCTTCTATCCCTTAGTCTCATCTTCGTTATATCCGTTCCATCGCTAAGAATCAGGCCATCATAGGAAAGTTGGCTTGAAAGGGCACGGAAAAGGGTGGTCTTCCCAGATCCAGATTCGCCCATCAAAGCGCTTATCTCCATATCCCCAAACGTGCATGTCACGTCTTTTAAAGCGGGATACTCCTGCTTCTTCTTGCCTAAATATGTGACGCTTAAATTTTTGACTTCGATTTTCGGCATGGGATTATGGTAGCAAACAAAAGAAAGGATTTAATACACGGAAATCAAAGGACGACGCCCTTGACGATGATGAGATTCCCATAGATCCTCTCCTCGCCCGTCTGGATGACGGCATAGGCGTTCTTGGCCTTCTCGTAAAAGGCAAACCTCTCGATTTCGGAGACAGGATGATTGAGAGCCTTCTCATATTCGCCGATTATGGCGGGCCTCGCCATTCCTTTTTGTTTATCGCTATCGGTTAGGGCCATCGCGATCAAAGGCTCTTCCGAATAGGTATCTAAGGGTATCACGCTCATGACGGCTTTCGAGACGGTGACGGCATCGATCCCAGGCATACGAATGAGCCTTTTGGCACAGGTTTCTCCAGGGAAATTGGCGTCGGCGATGACAATTGAGTCGCCATGCCCCATATCGCAAAGAATCTTTAGTAGATCCCCCGTAAGCAACTTATCGATTCCAGATAGCATTTTCTTCTCCTTTAGCCATTAGGCTTGTTTCGGAAAGATTATACCAATCCCAAGCAAAATGAGCGAAAAAGAGAAATGTTGTATGTTTTTACTAATGTAAGCGTTTCCATTTATAAAAGAAGTGTCCTATTTTTTTACTCGCATCGTCCGATTTCTTGTCTTTAAGGACACCTCAACCATAGAATTTGGTATCGAACTAAAGTTCCGCCACCTTTGGCAACTTGTTTAAGTGTCAAACCTGAAACGGAACCCATATCAGAAAAGGAGAAAAATATGGCAAGTAAGAAAAAACTCACATTGCTATCCGTAACCGGCCTTCTTAGCGTGTTAGCCGTTGGCGTGGCAGCTTCGGTCGGAAGCGGCAAGATCATCGGCGCAATCGGCGAAGATGGAACTGTCTGGAAGCACTATGCCGCTGTCGAAGCGACTTACACCACCCATGGTTCGAAGGAATTCTGGGCAAGTTGCAGCGATTTAGGCACTCACGTCTTCACCGCTCCTACTAGCGGCACCATCGAAGAAGGCGGCAATTTCGCCGATACCATCTACTTCACCGCATTAGAGGAAACCGACGACCGTTACATCGCCAAGAAAGTCCCAAGCGTCACTTTCGACGCTCGTGGAGGCGTTGCCGTCGATACTCAAGAAATCGCTTATGGCACGGCCGCAAGCGAACTTCCAACCACCACTCGTGAAGCCGATGCTTATTATGAGTCATATGAGTTCGGCGGATGGTATAAGGATGGAACCGCATTAGCGGATACCGACACCATCACCGAAAGCGTGGATCTCAAAGCCGGATGGAAATACGGAGAAAGTAAAAAAGTCTATATCAACGACTGGAAAGAAACTGACTTTACGAAAGGCGACGGTGTCACCATTAAAAAAGTTTCGGACGCTTCTGGTTTTGCCAAAACAGACGACGAGGGAATCATGTTCTCTCCTAGCGGCAGCTTGGAAGGCACCATGACCGCTCCGGCCATCAATTTCAACGAAATTTTAGAAACAACGCGCGCTATTTATATGTATGTCGGCGGCTACAACAGCTACAACATACTAAATGTTACGGTTTCTGCCGACACCAACATTTCATCGAACAGCGGAGAACAAGATGTAAAGTATCTCACCAGAACGCTTCTACGTTTCACGAAGGAGGCAGACGGCAAGGTGCACATGCATTACTCTGACACAACTGCAGAGAAACCAATTTATTACAGCAACGGATATAAGAGCTACGCTTATGACGCCACGCTCACGGATAATCAGGCTAACGGCACCGAAGGCCTAACCTTTACCGCCAAGCAAAAAGGCGCTACGAGACTTTATTGGCTCGGAAGACCATATTACATCAATGGCGAAGAAAGATATTTGGACGTCTCGCAAAAAACCGGCTACACCATTACGAACGCCGATTCGAAGAACAAAACCGACGCTGCATCAGGCATTGCTCCTTGGGGTGCTTGGGTTGAATGGGTCGGCAGTTTGAACGAGTATATGGGCTTCTTGGGAAACAACCCCAGCGCAGGCGCTGTCCTAACGCTCGACAACATCAATTTCTCGACTTTATTCGCCGAAAATAAGGGCGTCAAATTCACCATAGGCGCATGGAATGGCGGAGAACACGTTTACTTTGGCGGCATCGATTTGGGCGTTAATGCTGCCAAACCCAATGACCCCTCCACTCACACCGTCGATTCTATCGAAAAGACCTGGCACAACTGGGAAGTCAGCATCGATGATATCGGAGCCCACATCTACAACAAGAATGAAGATAAAACCTATAATGTCACCCTCACCGCGAATCAAATCGCCGGAACCGAAGGCGTCAATATGACTCTCGCCAACGTCTCTAATGGGCGCTTCTTCCTTCTCTCCAACCTCTCCACCTACCACTTCTAATCTCTAGTCCTCCTAGATTTACTAGGCCGTCCTCGTGACGGCCTTTTTCTTATCTCTTTCTTGTTTCATTTATCGCCCCTTTTGTCTCTAAAACAGCATAAGAAGATATCTCATATCCTTATATCCGTAGAGAAAATGATATATTGAAGCAAATCAATCAAGGAGACAAAGAAACATATGGCACTAGACAAGGACTTCATGTGGGGCGTAGCCGCCTCCGCTTATCAAATCGAAGGAGCGGAGTCTGAAGGCGGCAGAGGAGAAAGCATCTGGGATAGCAAATATACCGAAGGGCATGTCCTTGGGGATATGAACGGCAAATATGCCTGCGACCACTATCATCACTACAAGGAAGACGTCGCTTTGATGAAGAAACTCGGCATCAAGCATTACCGTCTTTCCATCAGCTGGCCACGCATCCTTCCAAATGGCACTGGCGAATTAAATCCAGAAGGCGTCAAATTCTATCAGGATCTAGTAGACGAACTCTTGAAAGCGGGCATCACCCCTTGGGTCAACCTCTTCCATTGGGATCTTCCTCGCAAATTATATGAAAAGGGCGGATTCCTCAATCCCGAGATCAGCGATTGGTTCGCCGAATATGCGATTCGCGTCGTCGAGATGTTCGGCGATAAAGTCCATCAATATATCCTCTTCAACGAGCCGGAAAGCCTCGCCGAAGACGGCCATTTCCTTGGCAACCACGCGCCTTTCCTTAAACTCTCTAGAAAAGAGACCTTCCGCGTCGCCCATAACCTTCTCCTTTGCCTTGGTAAGGCCGAGAAAGCGATGAGAAAGACGGCCAAACACACGCTTAGCATAGGATTGGTGCCATGCAGCACCCCAGCCATGCCGACCAAGCCGGAAGACAAAGAAGCCGCTTTAAAATACAACTTCTTGCCGAATGGCAGTTTCTATGATGCCTGCTTCTTCTCCGATGCCGTGATCAAAGGCGAATTCTCTCCGGAATATAAGGAGTGGTTCGAGAAATACGATTACCATCCCTCGGATGAGGATATGAAGATCATCAAGAGCAAACTCGACTATTTCGCGATAAACCTCTATCGCGGCTACTATATAGAAAGCACGCCAGAAGGTGTGAAGAGGGTGCCTATCCGCCCAATCGACAATCTAACCTCCATGAACTGGATCATCACCCCGGAGGCGATGGGATACGTCGTCAAATATTATTACGACCGTTATAAGCTTCCGATCGTCATCTCGGAAAATGGCATCGGCCTCACCGAATGGAAGACGATCAATGGCGATGTGCCCGATGACATGCGTATCGACTATATAAAACGTCATCTGATCGAAATGAAGAAGGTTGCCGAGACTTATCCAGTCAAAGGATATTTCTATTGGTCGCTTCTAGACAATTTCGAATGGCAATTCGGATATGCCAAGCGATTCGGATTGGTATACGTCGATTATGCGACGATGGAACGCACCCCCAAGAAGAGCGCATATTGGTATAAGAAAGTCATCGAATCCAACGGCGAAGACCTCGACTAGTTTAGAAGTCATTTATAGACTGCTTTAAGTAGAAGTCTCTTTTCATCGTCTTGCCTCCATTGAAGTTTTTTGCAGGACTTGCATTTTTCTCTAACAAAAACCCCCGCCATTTGAGGCGAGGGGAGTAGACGGGAGGTCTTCGGAAGCGCCTTTTGAGCGCTCCCGAAGTTTTAATCGTTTACCAATGGATGCTATATCTTGCGGTTGTGCCGTAGTTATAGGAGTCACCCAAGTAGAAGTGTTCGATAAGCTCAGAGGTGCTATAGTCATCGCGGTGAGCGATAGGCCATGTGACGCCGCCGTTCAATGTGGCATTGTCGGCATTCATGAAGGCGATCATCTTTTTGTTGATGGCGTCTTGATAGAACGTTTGATCGTCGTAGTGATTCCAGAAGGTCTCCCCTACTCGGCAATAATCTTTGCTCGAGAGGTTGCCATACCAGTCGTAGTAGTTATAACGAGCGTAGTAGTCGACACCCCTTAAGAAGCCTCTGCCTTCTCTTCTCACGTCGATGTTCTTATAGATGCCAATGGCTTCATCGAAGTCGTCTTGTTTGCCGCTTGGTATCCTGAAGCCCAAATCCCTTAAGTAGTACTTGAGATTATAGTTATCATCGACTTTGTAGTTATTCACGTAGAAGGAGTAATCGTTATATAGCATCGAGTAGAAGTCGGTGCTTGCGACGTATGCCTTGAAGCAATGGCTCGTGCCATTGTCATAGAAGTCATCGATCGTGTTCTTCCAAACGACGTGATTGAGTCCGATTGTGGCTATATAAGCGGACACGGTGTAATCGGTGGTGACATGGACATAACCGCTGCTATCGAAGGTTCTCTTTAAGTGAGACATCGTCGGACGTTCCGGATCGTCGTGATTCTGCTTGATGGTGTAGAGCTTCTGAAGCTCTTTTTGGAAGACGCCATTGACGACATTGACGGCTTCGCACATCTGTTCGATCGACATCTTGATGCCTTCGATATTCGAATCCCCCGGAGCGTACTTGCTGATCTCGTTTGCAGCTTCGATCTTTCCAAGAAGCGCCATGGAGTTGATAAGGAAGGCGCATTCTTTGATGAAGTTCATTCTTGGAGCGTAGCTTTGGTAGTCCCAAATGTCGTTCGCGCCTAAGGTGTTGTCATATAACTCCATCAAGGTTTGGCTCTTTTTCACCGCGTTAGGAGAGGTGAATTGCTGCGCGAGCAACTCAGTCGAGTGCCACACTTTATTACTAAGGCCATAGAAGTTAAGGTTCGTCGGGAAGGCGTTGATGAATTCCGCTTTCTCTTTGTTGATCGTCTCTTGATCGACTCCGGAATCCTCTTTCTCGGCAATGGCCTCAAGCACCTTCATCTCGGAGAGGATAGGAGATTTGACCTCATTTATCCTAGCCAAGATTTCGTTCATGGTGCCAGTGTCTTGGACTTGCTGCGCTTTCTTGGTGAGATTCTCGAATCCTTCCTTAAGCTCAATTTCGATCTGGTTAAGTTGAGAAAGGATCTGATCGATTTTCTTAGTCGTCGCATCGCGGACGTCGATTCCCATTTCCAAACACGCCGTCTTGAAGGCGTAAAGAGCCAAAGTCGAAACGCCAGACTTCAAGAACTCGGTGCCTTTATCAAGGATCGACTGCGAGAGCCAATCGAGTTCTACGTTATCGGCGGTCAATTTGTAAGAAGGGTCATTGACGCTCATATCGACCCTGATGATGTCCTCGTTAGAGGAGCTTGGCACCTTGCCAGAGCATGCGCTGGCCAAGATCGCCAAGGCCGATAATCCAATCAAGTGCTTTTTCATTTTCGTTTCCTCCCGGAAGATACATTTTTATTTGTTTTGTATCTTTCCATGGCTACATTGTATGCACCTATGTATGTTGTGTCAAGCGCTTTTGAAACATTTTTTATTTTTTGTATCTTTTTATGCACTAAGCCGATACAAAAATCATTGTGTTTGAAATGAAATTGCGATGATTGCTATATTTTCGAGTGATAGCCAATAACAAATAAAGGAAAAATCATTCATGCGCATACGCGTGACATTTATTAATACGTTAAACGAATCCTCCGCCAGAAAGCCGCAAAGACGATGCGAATCGTTTCTATGGTCGATTGATGCGCTCACACGCACGCATCGGAACAAGGAATATGTAAAAACGCGCGAACAATGTTATGGGCAATCAATCCCTCAAACAACCGATAGGAATAATTTTGGCGTTGTCGTCTCACCAGCCCATTTGGAGACGAAGCTCAAAACAACTCCGACGTGCGAAAGTAACCGCTCTCGTTCTTCGTGGCCAATCTCGAAAAAATATTCGTTTATAACGATTTCCTTCGACGTCTTACTTTCACAAAATGTAGTTTTT
>CAVEMS010000009.1:31716-41601 GCA_963616935.1 bacterium
TTTTTTCCGTAGTTAAAAACGAAAAAAGCCGAATTTAAGGGCTTTTTGTCTTTTAAGATAATGTTTTTTCTTTATTGTTTGTTATCTAAATCGTCGATCATCAATAGAATCGAAAAAAATATTGCTTTGACACCTAACGTCATAAACTTATATCTGCTTCTATATTGCGAATATGGGTCAGTCAAATTGACAAATATGGGTCAGTTTATATTCGAAATATGGGTCAATTCAATTCATTAGTTCCCAAGATAACGGCAATCTCACCGTTCAATAAAACTTAGTATCAAATTCAAACGAAAAGATTTCCAAAGCTAACGAAGGCAAAGAAAAAGCACCAAGCGATGAACTCGTCATGGTGCCTATTTTGCCTTAGTTTCTTTTCTCTAAATCGTCGATCATCAATAGAACCAAGAAGTTCCAGCTTTGGAACCCTTGGTTATTTAGTGGAGCACCAGTCTCTGGATCATAGTATTCATGGAATTCGCCACATTCAACGATATCCTTGCCGAGCAATCTAATCGTCTTGAGCGCGAGTTCCTTCGCCAAATCGTCATAGCCATAGTTCTTTAACCCAACATATGCGAAATAATTCGCGTTGATCCATATCGGTCCAGTCCAGCAAGAAGGATTGCCGGATTTGATGTTACGGTACATCTTTTCCGCTTTAGAGACGCTACGAATACCATATGGGCTATAGAGGGTATTCGGATTCAAATAATGCTCCTCCACCACTCTTTTCGCCTCTTCCTTTGTGGCAATACCACTCCATAAAGGCAAGATTCCGGCCCACGTCTCTATTCTCATCGGCAAGGAATGGTAATTACGGGGAGCCCCGCTTTGGAGCCATTCATTCGGATCGACTTTCCTTAGGGATATATCCGCGCTATAGAAGAAGCCATCCCTTGCGTCGAACAATTCGTCATTGATGGCTTTGGCGAGACCATCCGCTTTATCTTTGTATTCTTTCGCTTCGCCTAAAAGGTCAAGCATCTTTGCCAAATCGGCCATCGCTTGATATTCCATTTGCATTAGGGAATTCAAATAAATCGTCGCGGTGCTGCATTTAGGACGATAGAACATCGTCGGATCGTTATCGAATCCAAGTCCCAAATCGTCGATCGGGAAGAACAAGCCGGTCTCATCGTCCCTTTGCTTGTTCTCATAATATCCAATGAACTTCTCCATCTTCGGATATCCATTCCTAAGCCATTCGACATCGCCATAACGTTTGCATATCTCAATCGCGTGGAGAGCCAAACATGGCTTATGAATATTGGTGAACACCCTCGGATCCAAAGCGAATAGCCACCAATGGGTGTCTTGGACCAGAATCGGTATCCTCCCTTGCTCATCTTGGGCATCGAGGAAATTAAGGACGCATCCCTTTTCATATTCTTCGATGGAAGGATCATCGATCCCCATCAAAGCTACACCGGTCAGCCACGAATCCCAATCCCATAGCTGATGCCTATAGGCAGCTCCTGGCACCAGATATGGATGCTTCAAATTGGCGACAGGCTCCCTGAAGTTGTTTTTATAGTTGCTTAAAATGTAGTCTTTGATCTTTTTCGCGTAGCGTATATCTTCTTGAGTCATACTAGCTCCTATCTTGTGAATATCTAAATTCTAGAAAACGCCAAACAAAGAGCAAGCGGGAAACGAAATTCGGCTATAAACAGCAATATTTAAAGATGTTATGGATGATGAAACGCTCTGAACGCTAAATCTTCAAAGAAGATAAATCAATTTTGTTTATCTTCCCTATCGGTTCGTTGTCCTTCAAAAACATCGCCATATAAATCGGTAAATAAGCAATTTTGCCATCGATCACCACGTTATGATTCGAAAAAACGATGGCGTGAGCAAAATAAGGAATTTGCATAAAATAAGTCAGCGCTGAATGTTGCTGATAATCCTTGCCGGATTTAACCTCGATTGGCAAAAGGTTCTCGTCACACTCGATCAAGAAATCAACTTCTCCGTGCTTTTTGTTATTGAAATAATATGTTTTAAAACCGTTCGCCTTGATTTCCTGAGCAATGAAATTCTCGTATATGGCACCGCAGTTTATGCTCTCGCCATGATTCAGCATCTTGACGATTGTAGCTCTACCATACATTGACGACAACAGTCCGACATCGGATAAGAACAATTTGAAAAGACTGCTTTTTTTGCTGGCCTCCAACGGCAATTGGAATTCGGTGACGTTATAAGTCGGTATGGCGACTCCAGCATCTATAAGCCAATTGAAACTATTCTCATATCTATCGAACTTCGCATTCTCACCCAAATCCGAGAGCTGATATCTTTTGTTTTTCGAATTGAGTTCGCTCGGGATGAGTTCATAAGTCTTTATCAACTTCAGTTTGGACCTTTTCTCGTATTTCGTAAAATCTCTTTTGTACTCGTTGATTATGTTCCTATGAATGCTCATCACTTTGTTCATATCTTGCGTGTCAACATAGACTTGGACGGCCTCTGGCATACCTCCGACGGCCAAATATCTATAAAAGGAATCCAATAAAGTTTTGTGGATGGTTTCATCGACTGGTTCTTTTTTTTCGAATCTGTCCCTCAAATATTCGATGAGTTCTTTCGTCAAGCCGCTTGCGATGAAAAACTCTTCCAAATCCAACGGATACATCTCATATGATTCTAAATACCCAACCGGAGCAGATCTGAGATTCGTCAATTCAACCCCCAATAACGATCCGCTCAAAATGTAACGGTAATCGCCTTGTTCGGCCAAAAACTTCAGAACGGTCAACGTTTCCTTGACTTCTTGCACTTCGTCAAGAAAAATAACCGTTCCTTTCCCAAGGGGTTTCTTAGAGACCAAACTGAGCTTTAGTTTAAAAGAAGCCTGGTCATCGTTAGCCAATGACTCGAACGTTTCCTTTGACAACCTGTCATTAATGAAATTGAGCTCAACGTAATCGACGCCGCTCTCTTTGAGCGTTTCCCTGATCAAATAGGATTTGCCAACCTGCCTTGCGCCGGTGATCATCATTGGTTTGGTCCCGTTTTTAATCCAATCTTGGATCTTTGATTTTAATTTCCTATATAACATAGTTATCCTCTATATATATTATGATTGAATGTCCATTTTTCCAATAGAAAAAAATGTATTTTTGCCATTTTTCCAACGAAAAATTAAACGTTTTTGCCATTTTTCCAACATCGTTTTTTTGTAAAAACGGAAGCGAAAAACTCGACAAGGGAAAAGACGACATCCTGCGAAACCACAAAAACGGCTTCTCTTAAATAAACAATATCATGTAATGAGGCAATGTTTTCTTGCCATCAGAAAAGCCGATATTGCCATTGACGAACTTATAAGCAACGGATGGTTTGTATTTGTCGATAAATCGATTAAGTGATGGGGTAACATTGTTGCCGGCCTTGACTTCGATCGGCTCGACCTCAGCATTCTTTTCTATCAAAAACTCGACTTCGTGTTCCTCATCCGGCCGGAAATAAAAGAGCCCATATCCTTTTTTCGTCAGGCATTCGCCGATGATATTCTCATAAATACCGCCTTTCGTATTTCCTTTAAGCGTGTCCTTAAGAACGGCAAGTTTCGTTTCGAATCCGTATCTTGAGCAAAGAAGTCCGGTGTCATTCATGTAAATTTTGAATTGTCCCTCATCGGAATTTCCTAGCAAAGGCAAATACGCCTCGCGGCACGCATAGGCGACGTGTACCAAAGACGAATCGATAAGCCAAGTGACGGACCCACCGTATTTCTTCTTCGTCTGCCCACGTTCCACCATGCCGTATTGAAATTTGCAAGACTCCTTCGAGAGCTGCCTAGGAATCGAATCATAACATTTCTTGACTTTAATTTTTTCCGCTCCTTTAGCGTGTTTTGCGATGTCAAACTCATAATCATCGACGATTCTTCTTTGAATTTCGTCAACTCTGTTGAAGTCTTGATTGGCGGCGAAGTCCGCTACGACCTCAGGCATACCGCCGACGACAATATGCTCACGGAAATATTCTTCATAAGTAGAATTTGTGATTTCAGGCACCTTTTCGCCACTTTTCCAATATTCTCGAAGTGCGTCTATGCTCTCAGACGAAACCCCAATAGCCCAAAGGAACTCCTCAAAATCAAGCGAATACATGGTCATGAAATCCTCATAACCGGTTGGATTCGATTCAGGGGGCTCGACGAGTCGATCATCATCTTCCCCATACGTCAACCCCAAAAGGCTTCCGGACGTAATAATGTCATAACGTCCGTCCTCCGCCAAGAACTTGAGGGCTGAGCGGGCCTTTCCGCACGCCTGTATCTCATCGAGGAAAATTAAAGTATTCCCAGGAATGAGTTTAATTCCACGCATGTTGGCTGTCATCTTTTTGTAAATCGATTCAGCATCGATATCGCCAGAAAAAACGTCTTTCAAAGAAGGGGTTTTTATAAAATTAATCTCAATGAAAGAGGCATATTCGTTTCGTCCAAACTCACGGACGAGGTATGTCTTTCCGACTTGGCGAGCACCCTTAATCATCAGACATTTATTCTTATGATTATTTTTCCATTCAACCAGAGCAGAATAGGCTTTCCTTTTGAGCATTTTATCCCCCGTTTATCATATATATCATAACACGAATTCATTAAAAAGGAATAAAATCGGGGTATCGATTTGTCGAAAAAGGAATAAAATCGGGGTATCGATTTGTCGAAAAAGGAATAAAATCGGGGTATCGATTTGTCGAAAAAGGAATAAAATCGGGGTATCGATTTGTCGAAAAAGGAATAAAATCGGGGTATCGATTTGTCGAAAAAGGAATAAAATCGGGGTATAAACCTCAATAATTTGTATTGGTAACAAAAGTGACAATAAGTATGTATTTTATCCTTATTTGGCATGCGTGAAGCAGACTCGGAAAGAAGATCGAAAGAAAACCATAACGACGAAAGGAAGACTATGGTTATCTATTTCAGCGATGATCGCTACGCCATACAAAAAAGGAGCCATCTTAACAACGAAGGCTCCTTTGGAATATATAGAATCAAACCATCACATAAAATAATATGAATTCACTTCATATAATGTGTATTTATTTTCGATGATGTACACTTCGCCAGGCTCAACGATAATTTTATCTTCGGTCGTTTCAACGCCGTTGACGTACATCTTTCCTATTTTCTTTCCATCTTCATCTTCGTAGTGTTGAAGAGTGTAGATGGACGATTCGCCTCCGCTTGTGCTGACTGATGTATTGAAGCGATAGTCTTTGTCCAAGGACGGTTCGAAGAAACCAGACGGATCGATTGAGGTTACTTCATCGAAAATGAATATCGATGCGTAATCTTCGCCTAACGAAACGGGTTTCGCATAGAATCTATCCACCGAACCGGGAATCACTTCTTCGCCGTTATATTTCCTGGTGAATTCTTTGTCGTAATAAAGTTCGCAAGCGTCTTCGAAATAATTGTAACTTGTTCCAGAAGCCCCACACTTAAACGAAAGAACGTTTCTATCGCAATAATAATCGTTTGCGAAATATACCGGGACGACGAATCGTTCGCCTTCTCCAGAATCGACGTAGCCTTCTTTGTCGAAAGAACCGTAGAATTCTTCATTGAACGCGCTGCTATAAGTGATTTCTTGGGATTCTACTTGCTCACCAACGTGAACGCCGAATTTGCTATATGAAGAGACACAGTCGTATTTTAACGATGTAAAGCATTCTTTCCCGACATCTATGAAGAAATGATATTCATCGGTATAAGTCCAATTGCTAAGACTGTCATCGGAAATATCAATTATCTTGTCCTTGACGACGAATTCCTGGATTCCGTCTTTGACTTCCGCCGAATAAGAAACTTCGACATACGCATAGCCAAGGTAAAAACGTTCGAAATATTTTGTGAATGCATTTAGATCATCGGAAATATCGAACAAGTCGAATACGTCCCAAGTGTACAAATAATCGCCATTATTGGAACTTTCCACAATCGCTCGATGGGATTTGTAGATGTATTTGTCGTCGTCGTTCCTTTCGTAGTAAAGCACGTTCCCTTCGTCGTCTTTCTCATAGCGGTAGGCGTAATTATAAGTGGTTTTCGCGTCTACGCCGGCGGTTTCATAAGTATAAGTTTCCGTCTGAGCGAAAGACAGGTTATCAACATCGAAAGTCAGCTTCGTGATGTGTTCATTGTGTTCCGCGGGCGTTTCGTCGCTATAAGTGTAATCGACCAGCTTAGTGATCTCTAAAGTTGACTTCCTATCAACCTTAAAACTCGAATAGGCTTTTTTGAGTAACTTATAAGCGCTCTCTAATCCGTTAGAGATCGGTTCATTAGAGCTCGTTCCATCGGGGCCGGTGTCGGTTCCTGAGCTTTCGCCGCAGCCAGCAACAGCGAAAGCGGTGCCGGATAAAAGCAGAAGCATCAAAAGCCTTTTGGTGTTTTTCATGTTTTTCTCCTTAAGTTATCTTCATCATATCGTGAGCAAGCACGTTTTAAAAGAAAATTAGTTTAAGTAACGAACCATTATTGTCGAATAATTACTTCTTATCTATTCTTCGCCATATCTATGAATCTTATGCATAGATAGAAAGCGGCAATAAATTCGTAGAATTCAATATGTATGAAACAACTTCTGGAAGAATAACAAAAGCCACATTAGCGAGAGAAAACAAACGACTTTGTATCTTTATTTGGCGGTATCGACAACAGGAAAATTGGTTTTATCGCTATGAAACGCGACGAACGGATCTATATCCAAGTCTGCAAAGAACTTTCAAAAGAATCGGATAGAAAAATAGGGAATTTGGCGAGAATAAAAGACAATTGCCCAAAATTCGTGGTCACTCTCGACGAATGCTCTATCGACACGTGAGTTCATTAATAAAGGAATTGCAATAGGTTTGATTTTGGACCGCTACTACGCAATCAGCGGGAGAGTGATCGAGATGCTTCCGAAGTTCTCGATCATCCACGTATTGGCGGTGTCCTGCGACCATCTTATCAAAGAGAGATCGCCATCCTCGTCAAAGCAGACCCTCGCCTCTTCATATCGAGTGCCGCCTATGGTCGCTTTATGGGCGGCATAGCCTTCGATTAGCTTGTCATAAGCGAATGTGTCATACTCTTCGGAGAATAGCATTAAAGCAGAGGAAATAGCGTCGAAATCATCTTTGACTTCCTCGTTTTCGACTTTGGTCCATTCCGAGCCGCTTTCAGAATAAAGGTAATAGGCATTCCCTTCTTTGCTTTCGTAAACGGTCTCTGTTGTCGTCTTGTAGGCATTATAATCGTTCGTGATGATCTCTTTCTTGATCATATCGCCAGAAACATTAAGAACGTAGTCGATGTTCCCGACGGAATAGGAATATGAGCAGTTTAGCGAATCGGTGGCAGCTTCCAAGAACGCGTTTTCCCAAGTTTCTTTCTTAACTTTCCCCTTCTCGTAAAGGTCATCATCGATAGGATGTTCAACGATTTGCTCATTGAAGTGGTCAATCACATACGAATTCGAATCCAAAGTGTATTCGATCTTGCTAATGGAACCGCCTTCAAAGGTTATGACGACACCGCTATACGTAGAATCATCGATGGCGATCGAAGAAGCGGTATAAGCGCCCTTCTCTATATCGAAGGAGAAATCGGAGAAATGGGTGGCAAACGCCTCAATCTGCTTGCTCATAAACGAGAAGCAATTGGAAGAAGTCGGTTTATCTTCGCTATCGAGGGTCTTGATCCAGAAGTCCCCTTTTTGGCTATAGGTGTAGTAAGAAGAGTCTTCCAATGAATAGAACGTGTTTTCATCGGTGGAATCACCGCTTTCGGAGATGGAGCAATATGAATATCTAATCGCATCGTAATCACATAGGTAGACGCTTTCGGAAAGGCTTGTCGACGAATCCTCTTCTGGCTTCTCAGTAAGGCGGAAATTGAAAGAATCCTTCGCCCCATCGAACGCCGTCTCCCATTCGTCCATGGTGACCTTCCCTTCCCGATAGACGCTCTCTTCGCTAGGGAGAATCACCTCATCCATGCCAGTGAAGCCTTGAATCTCATATTGATAGCCGTCTAGCGTATAGAAGATCCTTTCGGGAACAGTGCTCGAGAAGGAGATATTGATATCCTTATATTCCTTCCCATCAATCGTTAATGATGAGGCACCATAGGAGCCATAATCGCCATATGATGTCGGCGCATTAAAAGTGAAGCTATCGTAATAATCGGCGAAAAGAAGGATCGCGTCCTCTATCTCTTTGAAGTAATCAGCGCATGATGTCTTCGTATACCAATTGCCACTTTCGGAATATTTGTAGACGGCATCCCCTTCTTTCGAATAATAGCAATAACTGCTATTGCTATTGCTTTCGTCTTTATGGTCCTCGTATATTGAGCCGCATACCATCGCATCGCCCGCGACCTTATAGATGTCCTGATAGTTATAGGAGCTATATTCGCCATCATAGGAATAGGAGACTCTGTATTCGCAATTTAGCGTATCCGCCATCTCTAGAAAGACATTCTCCCAAAACGATTTGCTGACTTTGCCTGGGACATAGATCTTTTCTTCGCTAGGAAGAGAGACCTCGGTTTCATCAATATCGGCGAACCTGAAATAGGTTCCGGCATATGCGCCTACGATCGAAGAAAGCTTCCCATAGGAGAAGCTCACAGACACATCCGTCATCTTATAACTATTATCTTGAACCGAAAGGCTACTAGCCTTATAAGAATTGCTCCCCTCGTCATAAGAGAAAGAGGAGAAAGAGGAGAGGAAATAAGAGGCGATCGAATCATAAGCGAACCAAGGGGTGCCACTAAGGCTCGGAAGTTCCGATTTGCGATATAGATTGCCGTTATACGGAGCGTATTCATAAACCTTCTCGCCGACACGCGAATAATAGTATTCCTGTTCGGTGCTCGTCTCGGTTCCTTTGATATTGGGATCGGATGATGTCGAAGCGGAATTCATAACGATAATCGCATGAACAACATCCCCATCGAAAAGCATCTTCGAAAGGAAGAGGGTCGAGGAATCGATTTTGCTCACATTGTCATAGGCGAAAAGGGTGGCGTTGTAGTTCTTAGCGAAAGAAGAGAAGACGTTCGTCCATTCGGCACCGCTCACCTCATATTGCGGATGCGACGAAACCGAAGACTCGCTAGAAACCGGGCCATCGCTAGTTATAGCGCCCCCACTAGATTCCGAATCATTCGTTACTAGAGAACTCGATGAATCGTTACCGCAGGCAGTTAAAATCAATAACGGCAACGCTAAGGCAAATAGAAGATTCTTTTTGTTCATAATATTTCCTCTTTTTTATCACGTTGATTTTAACATAAAGAGACACCTCGAAAACGGAACAGTGTTCATATCTAAACAAATTACCATGAGATAATTCCCTAAAATTGGTGTTTTTATATGGGTTTTAGGGAAATATAAGGTATTTTGTCCGTCTTTTCGCGGGTGCACGCCAAAGAAACATCGGTTATTTTCCAAGCTCAATATGATTTGGGGAACGCTTGAATTGTATCTACGTTAATTATCCGTTTGACCATTGATTAAAGACTTGAGTTCCGGAAGATCATCGATAACGTGACAGCCTAAGCAAACAAGCTGATTCGAATCAGACGTGGGCTTATAAAATACGAATTTATTGGAAAACGTCAGTTGATGAATCCGAACATTGGAATACAGCCTCCCATTCATGTCGTAAGCGAATATCACTCCATCTTTGACATATAAGATTTCTTCAATCTGACTATTACCCTTATGAGTCCTTCTAAACCCTATGAACGGCGAAATGTTTAGATAAATGGAGAACTTCTAGAGCGCTTCTAGATTTACTTCTAGTTAACTTCTAGATTTACTTCCAATACTTCTAGAACTTGTTTTCGATAGCATGGCT
>CAVEMS010000010.1:0-40599 GCA_963616935.1 bacterium
TACGCAAAAATAATGCTAGGGTACGCATTTTGTATCAAAATAGTATATCTTTGCCGTTTAAGCTATATAGGCCTGATGCAATAGTATCAGGCCTTTTTAAATGCGTTCCTATTATAAAATTCGGTGTTTATCTAGCAAAAGCAAACGTGTAAAGCGAAATGCCACAAATGTGTAAAGCAAAATACGACAAAATTGTAAGGTTATATATGATTGTTCAATTTCTTGGTGACCGCCACCGCTAGTGAGGGAAATTGGTTTGACTAGTGATTTGCAGATATTTTCTCATGAATCGCCCATAGAAGAGAGTGTTTTGCATTATAAAAACAATTGCTCAAAAAGAGAATCTAAAAGGCAAATCGAAAGTTGTTGTTATGAAAGATACATATTGTTTGATCGAATTGTCGGAATAATACTTTGTCGATTAACGGAATAATGGATGCATTTTGGCATGTTGTTATAATCTGTAGTTTTTTATTTTTTCCTTTTGAAAGTATAATCAAATCGAGAAAAGAGGAACTCATATGAAATATTGTTCTCATTGCGGCAACGAACTAATGGATGAGGCCGCTTTCTGCCCGAAATGCGGCTGCCCAGTCGAAAACGCAAGCGTCAAAGCCGAAGTTGTCGACGATTCCAAAGACGCGCTTAGGCTCGTTGCTAAAGTGTTCATGGTCATTAGCTGCGTGAGCATCGGATGGTCGCTTATACCGCTTATTTGGATGATTCCGATGACCGTAACATATTGGAAGGCGTGCGAACAAAAGAAAGATGTCAGTGTGGCTTTCAAAGTCTGCACTTTGATATTCGTCAATATGATTGCCGGCATCTTGATGCTTTGCGATTCGATAAACGATTAACGGAACCATTTCATAAAACCGATTTTTTTCCAGAGATGTGCCACGAAAGCAACGTGGGAGAGTTTTCGTTTAGAGTCGTTAATCTTGGATAGAGGCAACGCTGATCCTGTCGTATTTGTCGATAATGCCCAAGACGAGCTTGCGCTGATTAGAAAAACTATCGATTTAAGCTTGTGTTTTATGCGTTCTAAGCGACATGCAAGCAAATACGTTGATTTATCTAGTAATGAAAACTAATATATGTAGTGTCAAAAATTAATAAATCGTTTTTTGACATCTCGGAGGAGCATTATGAGTGTGAAAATATATGTCGATGCGGCAAGCAATCTCTTCAAAGACGTATTGAAGAAAAGGAATTCTTCGATCGTCGTTATGCCGATGTCGCTAAAAATAGATGAGAAAGAGTATCTTTGCTATAGCGACGAAATCGACGTTCCCTCGATATCGAAGGATTTCTATGGCAAGATGAAGGAAGGGGCCAAGCCGAAGACTTCGTTGATAAATCCCTCGATTTTCGCCGATGTCGCGAAAAAGGAAATCGAAAGAGGAAATGAAGTCGTTTTCGTCACTTTGGCAAGCGGGATTTCTGGCACTTATCAAAGCGCATCGTTGGCCGCAGGGGAAGTAAACGACGAATACGGAAGAGAAGTGGTTAAGGTAATCGATTCCAAAACGGCGGGATTCGGCGAAGGGATGGTGGCCCTTAAAGCGGAGCAATACGCATCCGAAGGGCTATCACTTGAGGAGGTGACGCAAAAGACGGAGGAATACGTTAAAAAAGTCAGAAGCGAATTCACCGTCGATAACATCAAATACCTTGCCAATACCGGGCGCGTTTCTAATTTCACCGCTGTTTTGGCTAATGTTTTGATGATTAAGCCCCTCTTATATGGAAGCGATATGGCGAAAATCGTCGTCACTTCGAAAGTCCATGGAAGGAAGAACGCGATCAAGGCCCTTGCCACGCAAGTGCTAGATAACATCGCCGACAAAGATAGTTTGGTTTATGTCGCCCATTGCGATTGCCTTAGCGATGCGGAAGAGCTAAAGAAGAGATTGAATGATGGTGGAGTAAATAACATCGAAACCTATTATTATGATTTGGTCACGGGATCGCACGTCGGCCCAGGTACGGTGGCCGTCTTCTATGAAGGGCATAATAGAGCGATAGAACATAAATCGCTGATATCCAAAGTTTTGAAGAAATAGCGATTTTGCTATTCTCTCTCCGTTTGGCTATAATTTCGGCATGGTTGATTTGCATTTGCATTTGGATGGCTCTTTAACGCGCGAAGAGCTCGTCATATTGGCGATGATGTCCGGGGAGAGCGTCGAAGAGGCCAAGAAAGCGCGTATTTCGGTCGATTCATCATGCAAATCATTGAACGAATACTTGGAATGCTTTGAATATCCGTTAAGAGTGCTTCAGACGAAAGAATGCATCGAGAAAGCGATCTATATGCTTATCGGAAGGCTATCTCGCGATGGCTTGCTATATGCCGAAATCCGTTTTGCGCCGCAGCTCCACACGAAAAAAGGGCTATCGCAAAGGGAAGTCGTATTGGCTGCACTCAATGGATTAGAAAAAGCCAAAAACGATTATCTCTTTCCTGCTCAGCTCATTTTATGCACGATGAGAGGAGAGGATAATCTAAAGGAAAATCTCCTTACGGTTGACGTTGCGAAAGAGTTCTTGAAAAAAGGTGTTTGCGCGCTTGATTTGGCCGGCGCCGAAGGCTTATACGAAACATCGCTTTTCGAACCGGTTTTCCAAAAGGCGAACGAGCTTGATGTCCCTTTTACCATTCACGCAGGCGAAGCCGATGGGCCGAAATCGATTTGGTCGGCCGTCAAGATGGGAGCTAAGCGAATCGGCCATGGCGTTAGAGCGATCGAGGACCCTCTTTTGATGTCGTTCCTATCGATGAGCGGCATCGCTTTGGAATTATGCCCGACTAGCGAAACGGATACTAAAGCCATCGCCGATATAAGCGCATTGCCGATTGAGGAATTCCTAAGAAAAGGAATAAGGGTCACGCTAAACACGGATGACATGACGGTTTCTAATATAACGCTTAAAGAAGAATACGAAAAAATCGCAAAAACCTTTCATTTCTCGGATGAAATTATGAAAAAGCTATGTATAAACACCATCGAATCGGCGTTTTTGGATGGCGATCAAAAGGATTTCTTGAAGGAGCAGTTTGAAAAAACCTATGGAAGAAGAGAGAAAAACTAACCGCTTTTTGGAATTCTTCAAATACAAGGAAAAAGGAGCAACCTTAAGCGGCGATCTCATTGGTGGCTTGGTCACCTTTTTGGCGATGTGCTATATTCTCCCCGTCAATAGCAGCATCCTTTCTAGCATGGGCATGGATGCGATGGGGGTCTTTGCTAGCACCGCGATTGTCTCGGCTCTCGTAACGATACTCATGGGCCTATTCGCCAATGCGCCGATCGCTTTAAGCGCAGGCATGGGACTCAATGCTTTCTTGGCTTATACGGTTTGCGGATCGCTAGGCTACTCATGGCAGGAATCGATGCTATTGCTTACGATCACCGGAATCGTCTTTTTTGCCTTTTCATTGACGCCGATTAGAAAGAAGATAATCGCCGCATTCCCAAAGGATCTTAAGTGCGTTATTTCAGCGGGTCTAGGCGCTTTCATAGCCTTCGTCGGATTAAAGGGATCTGGTATCATCGCCGCCGATGGGAGCACTTTCGTTAAGCTCGGATCCTTATCTTCTCCAAGCGTCATTTTGGCGATTGTTGGAATCTTCGTCGTTTTGGCCTTGATGTTCATCAAAACGAAAAAAGGCCTTTTGTCTTCTTTGGCCGTTCCTATATCGATGCTAGCGATTGCCGTTATCGGCTACATTATGCGTGTCGCGGGGGTTAACGATCCTAATCTTCCTGACGTCAATTTTCAGACCGGCTGGGGGATTAACGGCTATCAAAACGTTTTCTTCTATGGCGTTTTATCGGAAGAGACCAGTTTCTCCGACGTCGGCAACATGCTCGTTAACGTTTTGTCGAAGCCTGGCACATACGCCGTCATTTTCTCTCTTATTTTCGTGAATTTATTCGATACGACTGCGACTTTGATGGCGGTCGGAAGGGATACCGGAGTCACCGATTCGAATGGCGATTTGAAAAATAACCGCGCTATCGTAGCGGACGCCGTCGGAGCGCTTGTCTGCGCCCCACTAGGAACGGCGACGGTCACTTCCTTCGCCGAAAGCACAGTTGGCGTCAAAAGCGGAGCCAGGACTGGCCTTGCTTCCTTATTGACGGGGTCGTTGTTCTTAATTTCGGCGTTTGTCTATCCCTTATTCCAGCTTTTCACCGCCTCATGCGTGAGCGCGGCTGCACTAGTATCGGTCGGAGCGCTTATCTTCGCTTCGAATTTGGGGGAGATAAATTGGAAGGAGCCAGAGATCTCTTTTTCTGCCTTCATCACGGTGATATTCATCGTCTTGACCTATTCCTTGACGAATGGAATCGGTTTCGGGTTATTCGCCTATATCATCATTTCTATCGCAAGAGGCAAGTGGAAGGGGATATCGTGGATCTTATACTTAGTCGCCATCTTCTATCTCGCTTCCTTCGCCGTCAACGAAATCGTTTCGACGATGGCCACCAAATAAAAAAGCGGCTTTTCGCCGCCTTAGATGATTTCGGTCACTTTGTATCCGGCGTCTTCGATTTTCTTTTTTGCGATTTCCGGATCGAATTGATCGGTCTCGAACGAAGCTTCCTTCTTCGTTAGATCGACTAGGACATTTCGATATCCTAGGCTTTCCAAAGCCTCTTTCACGTGCTTTACGCACATCGGGCACATCATACCTTCGATATGCATGGTCACTTTGCTCATTTTTCTCGCCTCCTTTCTTTTTCCGATTTGTTTATGCTTTTTGTCTAACGATAGCATATTGAGCCTTAAAGCGTTCAAAACGACGGTGACGCTAGATAGACTCATCGCAGCTGCGCCCATCCAAGGCTTTAAAGAGAAGAGCCCAAGCCCTGAGAAAGCGCCTGCCGCTATCGGGATCATGATGAGGTTATAGAAGAAAGCCCAGAAAAGGTTTTCTTTGATGTTTCTAACCGTGAGGCGTGATAAATGGATGGCCTTGACGACATCCTTCAATTCATTTTTGGTAAGGACTAAGGAAGCGCTATCGATAGCGATATCGGTGCCAGCGCCGATAGCCATTCCGACATCGGCTTCGGATAAAGCCGGCGCGTCGTTTATGCCATCTCCGATCATCATCACTTTGCCCGTTTTCTTAAGCTCCTTTATTGCGCTTACCTTATCGCCTGGCAAAAGTTCATATCGGAAGTCTTCAATTTCCAATTCTTTTGCTATATGCGTAGCTGTTTTTTCGTTATCTCCTGTTAGCATCACAGGCGTATATCCTTCTTCTTTTAAGGTCGAAATCGTTTCTTTTGCGTCGTCTTTTAGTTCGTCTGAAATCGCAATAACTCCGCAAAACTCACTTCCTTTTGAAAAAAACAATGGGGTTTTGCCTTCTTTCGCCATTTCTTCGGAAAGGGAAACGCAATCTTTGTCGATTGTTGCGTTCTCCTCGATGAAGGAACGTTTTCCTCCCCGTAAAATCGTTTCTCCACTCTTTCCTTCGACGCCTTTTCCCGTTATCGATTTGAAGGAAGAAATCTCTAGGCTATCCATCCCCATTTCCTTGCTCTTATGGACGATTGCCTTGGCTAAGGGGTGCTCGCTTCCCATTTCTAATGAATAGGCGAGTTCAAGTAACTCTTTTTCGCTATGGCCCTTGGCGGGCAATATTGAGACGACGCTCATTTCGCCTTTCGTCAAAGTCCCGGTCTTGTCGAAGACGACGTAGCGGCATTTGCTCGCTTCTTCAAGCGCCTCGGCATTTTTATATAGGAGGCCGTTTTTGGCTCCTTTCCCAGAAGCCACCATAACGGCGACTGGGGTCGCAAGCCCTAATGCGCATGGACAAGAGATCACCAATACCGATAACGCTCTTTCTAGCGCATAGCTTAAAGTGCCGTCATAGTGTTCCAAGGAAGAAACGAAATTCGTTCCGAAAATCATCCAGCAAATGAATATGACGAGCGCGATGGAGATTATCGCTGGAACGAAGAAAGAGGCCACTTTGTCTGCTATTTTGGCGATTTTCGGTTTTGAAGACGCAGTTTGCTCGACTAATTTCACTATCTTGTTCAAAGTCGTCTCTTCGCCGATTTCCCTCGCTTCGACTTTTAATAAGCCGTCGATGTTCGTGGTTCCGCTATAGACCTTGGATCCTTTTTCCTTATAGACGGGTAGCGATTCGCCGGTTAATGAGCTTTCGTCGACGCTTGCAAAACCATCGATTACAACGCCGTCGACTGGGAATCCTTCGCCTGGATGGACGACGATCATGTCGCCTTTTCTTATTTCCTCAGCCAATATCTTCGTCTCTTCGCCGTCTTTGATTATGGTTGCCTCTTTCGGAGCTAGGTTAAGCAAAGAGGAGATCGCGGAAGTGGTTTTTCCTTTGGAATACGCTTCGAGGGTTTTTCCAAGGAGCACGAAGGTAGGAACCATACCTGCGCTTTCGAAGGATAGGTTCATCGATAGATGCATGACGCGTTCCATCGAGCCGTCTATCGCCGAGGCATTCATCAGGAAGAGAATGACCAGGCTATATATGAAGGAAACGCCGGATCCTAAAGCGACCAAGCTATCCATGTTCGGAGACAAATGAAACAAGGCTTTGAAACCGGATATGTAGTAATGAAGGTTGATGACGATGATCAAGGAACTTAATACCAATTCCGTGAGGGCGAGATTCAAAAGGTTCTCACCTAGCGCTCCTAAAGGCCAAGAGAGCATCGCACCCATACCTATATAGAAAAGAGGTATCAATATGATGAAGGAAGGGATAAGACGGAATAAAAGTTTTTTGGCTTCATCGCTATTCCCATATCCGTCTTTGGAGACTCTCT
Source organism: bacterium (assembly GCA_963616935.1). Lineage (GTDB taxonomy): Bacteria > Bacillota_I > Bacilli_A > RFN20 > CAG-826 > UBA4951. Next base: position 6,834 of record CAVEMS010000010.1, read on the forward strand.
TTTTGGCGTTCTTCTCGCCATTCGCCATCGCTTTATAACCCGCTTTGGCGACGGATTTCTCAATTTTCTCAATATTGGCGGGGGAGATGAAGGAAACTTCCATCGAGTTCGTCAAAAGATTGACGCTCACGCTTTTGACGCCATCCACCGATTTGACGGCTTTTTCGACATGCGACACGCAAGAGGCGCAACTCATTCCCTCGACTATGAAATGCTCATTTTCGATTTCTTTCATTTTAGCCTCTCCATGAGTTCGATCGTTTCGTCGATTATTTGGCCGTCGCCTTTGAGAAGCTCATCATGAACGCAAGTTCTCATATGCGTTTTCAAAATGATTTCGGCGACTTTCTCTAAGCCTTTTTTCGCAGCGGATATCTGTATGAGAACATCACCGCAATAACGATTTTCGTCTAACATTTTCTTGATGCCGTTAAGCTGCCCGATTATGCGATTCAAGCGAGTTTTCAATGCTGTTAACTCTCTTTCGTTTCGCTTTTTTTCCTTTGGTTTGTTTTTACATGCACACGAATTTTCAGATTTCATGAGAAATATCATATACCTACAGGGGGTATAAAGCAAAAAGAAATGAATAAATATTCTCGATGAGTTATGTATTGAATTAGTAAAAAAATACCAAAATTATTAAAATTATTTCATTTTTAAAATAATTATAACGACATATCCGTAAAAAAATTACAAAATGTGTTGACATTATATATTTGTGTATTATTCCACAATCGAAAGGACGACTGATTGTTATGCTTATCAAATTTGAAGTTTCGAATTACGAAGGGTTCAATGCACCGTTCATTTTCTCATTGGAAACAAAGAAAAAGATTTCATACAACACAAATCTCGTAACAAAAAATGCGTAAACAAAGCTCTAATATATGGCCCTAATGGCAGTGGTAAATCCTCGCTATGTACTGCTTTGATGGATATTACATATCATATTGTCGACAAAGAAAAAAACGCGCTTTCCATCGATAGATATTTTTATGCTGGTAATTCTAAAAATGGCGCTAAATTCATTTATACATTTAGATTTGGAAAGACGATTGTTAAATACGAATATGTGAAATCTTCGCCGACCACTCTTGTTTATGAAAAACTATTCGTTAACGATGAGCTTTGCCTTGAATATAACTATTTTGATCCGAGCCATTATATCAATAAATTCAAAGAGGCGTCCACGCTAAACATAAGGGGGCAGTTGCCGCCTCAGATCTCGGCCATAAAATTTATCTATAACAACTCTGTTTTGCCTGACAGCTCTCCCATTTGGTTGCTCGTCAGTTATGTTAGCAAAATGTTGTTTTTCCGTAGTTTAACAGAAGGTAATTTGTATATAGGTTATTCTAATGGTTCAGAATCTTTGTCGTCCGTCATAATCGAAAACAAAAAAACTGCTGATTTTAAAAAATTCTTGGATGAACAAGGATTGCATTACGATCTTGTTGAATACAACGATCAAAACGGCAACCCGAATTTGGGAATTAGATTTGGAAATAATCGCATACTTCCTTTCGGCAGCATAATTTCGTCCGGAACGAAGACGATTTGGCTTTTCTACTGTTGGATGCTGAAATTTAAGGACTTAAGCATGCTGATAATAGATGAGTTTGATGCTTATTATCATTATTCTACTGCGCAGGCAATCCTCAAAATAATAAATGGATACTCGAACATGCAAGCGATAATTACGACGCACAATATGATGCTTATGAACAATGATATAACTAGACCTGATTGTTGCTTTATATTAGACAAAGGCGAGATTAAATCACTGTCGCAGTTGACGAATAAGGAAATACGGCAGAAGAACAATTTACAAAAAATGTATATCGATGGTGAATTTTCGAATTTATTCGATGAAGGTCTTAAAAATGATTGAATTGACGATTGACGATAAAAAAAGTCGAGTTCTTAACCTCGACTCCCATGATTGCTCATGTATCAACGCGCAAGATGTTATCATCGGTGAGCCAGATCCGTCAAGTCTTTAAATGTGAGGAGGCTTGCTTATGGAGTTATTATACATAGCCAAGTGATGCCATCATTTTGATTGCACGATATTGGAGGTAATAAAAATGATTTTTGCCAATCCAAATGTCGGCATCACCGTTAGAAGCGGCTGCAAAGACAATTTTCATGCATTTATGGTTAAAAATGCAGAGTTTGACGGGAAGTATGATATTCCGTATGTCCCTTGTAAAATGGAATTTTCCGATTTGAAAGATTTGATTCCGTACGATCGGACTTATATGCACAATTACTCTCCCGGAGAGGTTGTCCATTTTTATTTAGACGATCAAAAAATTGATGGCCCAAATGGAATTTGGAATGGTTTGGTCGGCATCAAAAAATCTACGCGAGGATTCGATTTAAAAAAGATTTGAAGGAGCTACAGCGGTTATATGTCCAGATTTTTCTTTGTATTTGGATATGCCGTTATCTATGCAAATTTGGAATGTTTACAGGAGTAGGGCTGTTGGTAGTTTTCTAGATTCTATCGGAATCAAAGCGATACCTAATGTTAGATGGACCGATGAGATAAGTTATGAATTCGCTTTCGCTGGCATAGAAAAAGGGTCGATTGTTTCTGTTGGCACATATGGATGCTCAAAGAAAAAAGAAGATATTTATCTTTTGGTTAGAGGATTTGCCGAAATGATCAAGAGAATAAGGCCTTCTTGTGTTGTGGTTTATGGCCCGATTGTCGACGCTTTGCGGAGAATAATCGAAGAATATGAAGTTAATGTCATGCAATTCGATTCTGAAACACATAAGTATTTTGGAGGACAGAAAACATGGGAATGAAGTTCAATAGCGGCCATTTTCACAAGACAAACGGCGCAAAGAAGAATTTAAAATTCGCGATAGACCTTCAGTTCTTTGCCTCTCTTCCGAACAATGACGATCAATTGAAGCATATTTTCAGAGATGTTGATGGACATTTGACTGACAACCCAGTAAATCGCTCAATGCTCGTTGAGCTCTCAACAGATAAGGAACATTTCCTAGGCTGCGATCGTTTTGGCCTGGAATGGTATGCAAAAAACATAGATGAGGGCCAACTTTGGGTTTCTGTCAAAAATGGGGTAATTCAAAATGGAGGTTTAAATAAAGTGCCGATAAAGTATATAAATAATGTGGGCTTAAAAAAGAATATTATTTGGAGGAAAAAATGAAATGAAAAACTCATTCCTAGATTATCAATTGATGTATTTGATTATGACTGAACTATATGAAGAAAAGCCCGATGAAAAAGTTGCTCTTTTTCTATCGGATGCCAATCCTTATACGCGCGACGTTCCGAGTTCAGCCGATTGTTCAATTTATGATGGATACAAACGTCTGTATGATTGCGAACCAACGCATGAGGATTTCTCCTACAATGTCGTTGTTAAATTTTTAAAAGGAATGAATTATTATCGTGGGGTTTTCGAACTATTCTCCTCATTATCGCGCGAGGAATATGTGAAAAGTTGTCAAAACGCCATCGGCGTTCATGCGGATTTGCTGAAAAAACACCGGGAGAATTGAACGATTCGTCAAGATTGAAGAATTATTGATAATGTTTTAGTCAGATAATCCCCCTGAAAAACTTCTATTTTTCCTTCGTCGATCAATTTTGATAACGTAGGATCTATCGGGAGTTCCGCCAAGAATGGTATCCCAAGTCTTTTAGCCGTATCGCTTCCGGTGTTCTCGCCGAATAAGTGGATTTTTTCTTCGCAATGCGGGCATTTCACATAGGCCATGTTCTCAATCAATCCGACTATCTTTATGTTCATTTCCTTTGCCATTTCAATCGATTTGGCCACGACATCTCCGACTAAGTCTTGCGGTGAGGTGACGAAAATGGCGCCATCGATTGGGATTTGTTGGAAAACGGTTAAAGGGACGTCTCCGGTTCCTGGTGGCATATCGATCAAAAGGACATCGAGTTCATCGAAAATGCACATGGTGTACATCTGGGATACGAGGTTCGATATGAGGCTACCGCGCCAAATGATGGGCTTCGATGGGTCGTCTAAGAGGTTATTCGCGCTAAGTAACTTGATTCCGTGTGCCGTGACGGCTGGGAAGATGCCATTTTCGTCGCCATAGGCCTGATAGCCGTTTTGGCCGAACGCTTTCGGGATGCTTGGGCCTGTGACATCGGCGTCTAAAATCCCTACTTTTTTGCCTTCTTTCATCAAAGACACGGCAAGGAGGGATGTTACCATCGATTTCCCAACCCCGCCTTTTCCACTCATGACGGCGATGGTTTTTCCGATTTTGCTATTTGGATTCGGTTTAAGTTTCTCGATTTTGTTCCTGGCGGCGCAATCGCTTACTCCGCACGTTTCGCACGAATGCGTGCATTTCTCTTCTGACATATATTTACCTCGTTAGGATTATATTCCTTTCGTCTCTTCTTTTCTTTATAAAATGAATATCGCCGCGAGAGTAGTATGATTATCTCGTATGACAAAGGAAGCGGTGGGAGAGCTTGCTCTCGAAACGTTATTCGATTCGCTTAAGGTCTTGGCCTTGGCTTTGGCGATATACGTCCTTCTTTCCTTTTTCGAGGCGAAATTGGCCGCTTTACTAGAGAAGAAAAAGAAATGGGGGCCGTTTTTCGGTTCTTTAGTCGGCGCTATCCCCCAATGCGGCATGAGCGTCATCGCCAGCGACCTCTATCTGAAAAGGCATCTAACGATGGGGACGCTTATAGCCATATTCCTTTCGACTAGCGATGAGGCCTTCCCGATCCTCTTAGGCGATTTTTCCGGGAAATGGTATATGGCCTTCCTGATTCTTGGAATCAAGATCGTGGCGGGCACGCTTTTCGGGTTCCTCATCGATTGTGTGGCGAAAAAGAATGAGAAGACGGTCGAAGAGCATCTTGATGGATGCGAAGGCGAAAAGGAAATACACCATGGATGCTGTGGGCATGAGATTGAAGAGGAGAAAGAGAATAAATGGCACGAACACCTGATCCACCCTCTTTTGCATTCTCTTAAGATATTCCTTTACACATACGTCATTTCCTTCTTGTTCGGATTATTGATTCTTGGGGTAGGGGAAGAGAGCATCAATTCTTTCTTATCGAGCAATAGGTATTTCGCCCCTCTTGCGGCGATACTAATCGGCATGATCCCCAATTGCGCTTCCAGCGTCCTTCTTTCTAATCTATATATCGCCGGCGCTTTGCCGTTTGGCGCCTTGCTAAGCGGCTTGGTTATGAACGCCGGCCTTGGCCCGTTATATTTGTTCAAGAGCAAGAGTCACCTTAAGGAAGCCTTCCTCATCATGGGGCTTTTGATGCTATTCGCGATCATATTGGGGTATTCATTCATATGGATTTATTAGAAGAGAAGAAGAAAGGCTATAAGCCGAAAAGGAAAAACAGGACCGGAGAAGATATCGACATGCTTCATGAGAGGGAGATGGAGCCGGAAAGCCATTCGAATGGCTCCTACCGTTACCGCGATCATATCGATTCTTATTAAAATCCATGCAGAAACGGCATATTTTTGGTTTTAAAGCGCGTTTGAAGGCGATTTTTCATTTGGCTTCCTATGTCATATTGGCTTTATTTTCTTTATCCCTTTGCTTCTTTTTCCTTTATTTCGCAATCGCGGGTGAAACTTTGCGGAGCGAGTGGACATTATGGGTTTTCGGCTCTTTCGCCTCTCTGTCTTTGCTTCTTTATTTGATTTTGTCTTTGCTATCATTTTTGCCGCTTAAGCAGACGTTTTCGCATTTTAAGAAACTCGATATCCTTTTCCTGGCGACGCGGTCGTCCTTGATTCTTTCCTCTTCTTTCATATTGCCCTTCTTATATTCGCTTACGGATAGCTCTTGGGCTTCTGGGATTGCGGTTTACGCCATCTCGCTTATGGTCATCGAGATATTCTTCTTCGTATATGGCCTACTCTCCTATGCGTGGTTCAAAGAAAACCCCACGCGATATAGCTACCAAAAAGAAAAGGAAGATGATTCGAATCTTCCTTTGGATAAACGCTAATTAGGCTAAAGGGGAAGTCCTTTTGCCGCTACTCGTCCAGATGTAATCGGCATAAGAAGGAACGTCGACGAAAGGGTTACGGCCATAGCCGTTTTTGCATAGATAATCGTTGATTTGGATCTCCATCGCCGAAACGGGATATTCCTTGTTCCATTTTAATAGCAAGCTTAGCCTTCCCATCGTGTGATTGTTTTGGTCGTCGGTGTCTTTGTCGACCAATTCGAACGGCTTGTTGCCTTTGCTGTTTCCGCCAGAGCCGCAGGTCCCATAGTACGCCGTCGCGGCATATAGAATCACGCGCGCCGCTTCGCCTCTTGCTCCTTCATAGCCATAGGAGGCGGGATCCCAGGAACTCGATGCCGTGCCATAGAAGCTATTTCCGCGCCCGGAGTTTTCCTTTGAGATCGTCGGACGAATGATGAAAGGGTCATCCGATGGACCGCCATTTTCGCCGCATCCTCTCGAATTCGGCCAGGTGTGCTCTCTATTGCAGGAGCTCGTCGTCGTTGTCAATGAGCCGGAGGAGCCGCTATTGGGAGCGCTATGATAGAAGGGGACGAAAGTGCTTGAACCGGCTGGATAAGCGGCCGCTTTGGCGCCGATGGATAAGCACTTGCTATAAGTGCAGCTGCTTGTTTTATAGCCTTTGATCAGTTTTTGTAAGTCAGCACGGAAGTCATCGCCGTATTTGGTGAAATCCAAGCCTTGCCATTTCTCGCTTGGCGTGGGATCGACGTTATCGATATCGCTATCAGCCGAAGAGGAGGCTTTTGCCTCGCTATAGCCATAGGTATAGAACGACACTAAAGCGTTGTCCTTATATTTTTCTTTGGCCCCTTGGAAAGAGCTTTGATAGTACTCGAGATAGACTTTGTCGGAGCTATAGCATTGGAAATTGCCATCGCTAACTAAGTCAAAGGTGAAAATCGTTTCCTCGTCCTTTAGCCCGATGTTTGCGTATTCTTTCCCATCGCTTGTGACGTATCCCGCCCATAGGTAGGTGCCTTCGTCTTTCAGCTTGATGCTCGCGGAGTTCTCGCCAGAGAAAGTCAAGGCGAGTTCGCAAGCGGATGAGCTAAGTTCTAACGTCGACCCGTCGCTTTCGATGGCGCCAACGGAAATGCCTTCGTGATAATACGAAAATTTCTCTTTCTCGTTTCCCGTGTAAGCGTAATACGTCCCGTCGTATAGAGCGACCATTATGACGCTTCCGGCGCTTTTTATCTCATCGAGCGTATAAAGTTTTTTATAGCAATTGTTTGTTCCTTGATTGCTAGGGGAGGAAGCGGATGGATTGTCGCTTTGGCTGATGTCAGAAGGAGACGATTTGTCGTCTTGTTTGGTTTGAGAGGCGTCGTTTTGGCCGCATGCCGATAGGATGGATAATAGGCCGACGACTAGGATTTTCTTTCCGATTTTCATTTTTCGTTCCTCCGATTGCGACGATATAGAATAGCAATTTAGACGTGTCTTTTGAATGCTTAATGCGATTATTTGACGTCTCATCGAGCTTTATTATCTTGATGAAAGCGTTGAAGCGTGTAAAATAGGCGTTGCTTTTGGGGTGTAGCCAAGCGGTAAGGCATGGGTCTCTGAAACCCACATGCACTGGTCCGATCCCAGTCACCCCAGCCAACTACGATATGCGGCCATTAGGCCGTTTTTTCGTTACTAGGCTTTGACGATGGCCAAAACGATGTCGATCATCTGATGAAAATCGCGAAGACTTAGATACTCATAACGGCCGTGATGGTTGTAGCTTCCCGTCCCAAGATTTGGCGTCGGGCAGCCTTTGAAGGAGAAAGTGGCGCCATCCGTTCCGCCTCTTACTGGCAAATGAAGCGGCGTTATGCCAAGGCTTTCAAAGGCTTTTTTGGCGTGCTTTATGGCCCGATCGTCTTTTTCCAAGACTTCGTGCATGTTTCGATAGTCATCGGCTATATTCAAGACGAATTCTCCTCTCGGATACTTCTTCTTCATGAATTCGAGGGCATTCTCGAAATCTTTCTTCTGCTTATTTAATTTCGCATAGTCGTGATTCCTGATGATGTAGTGGCATTTGCAGCTCGCGCTTGAGCCATTGATGCTGATGAGATGATTGAATCCCTCATATCCTTCGGTGTATTCCGGCCTATCGAAGGAAGGGAGCAACGAATCGAACTCCATGGCCAAGCGGAGGGCGTTAAGAAGTTTGCCTTTGGCTTCGCCAGGATGGATTTCGACGCCTTTGATCTCGATATCGGCGTGAGCGCCGTTGAAATTATCGATGTCGATATGGGAAGGATAGTCCCCGTCGATTGTGTAAGCGTAATCCGCGCCGAATTTCTTGGCGTCGAAGTGCTCGGGGCCTCTCCCTATTTCCTCATCCGGTGTAAAGAGGATCGATAAAGGATGATGCTTTATCTCGGGGTGATCGTGGAGATATGAAAGCACGCTCATGATGATGGCGTCTCCCGCTTTATCGTCGCCGCCAAGCAATGTATCTCCACTCGTGACGACTAAGGTATCGCCGATATGGGTAAGCAAAGAGGGGAAGTCCTTTGGGGACATCGTGACCTCTTCGTTTAGTTTGATGTCTTTTCCGTCGTAATTCTCGATGATTTGGGGTTTCACGTCTTTCCCAGAACATTCAAGAGCGGTATCCATATGGGAATTTAATCCGATGACATCGAGCCCCTTTTCGCCATCTAGATGCGAATAGACGCGACCATATTGGTCTATCTCGGCTTCCATCCCGAGTTCTTCGAGCTCTTCTTTAAGAACCTTGGCCAAATCCAATTGCTTCTTCGTGCTTGGGGTGAGATCGCTATTCTCATCGCTTTGGGTGTCGATCTTGACGTAACGCAAGAATCTTTCAAGTGCCTTGTCTTCTTTCATAAAGTTCTCCATTCCTAACTGACCTGGTTATTTTACTCTCTTTCGACATTCGTTAAAGCCGATACATAGTATATTTTTGATTGCTACTCTTGCCCATAGGTTTACAATATGCGAATGTGGCACTCGCCATATATCGAAAGGTTAGTCATATGAAACAAGAAATCGTCGGTTCCTTAACGGAAAAGAAAACTTCGGAAATAGTCACCGAATACGAAAAAGACAAAAAGAATGGCATCGTTCGCCATGCCTTAAGCAGGCATAGCATTTCAAATGTCATCTTCGACTCATCATCTTTAGGGAAAGTGGCTCCGATTTTCTCGATAAACATCAAGACGATGCCGGTCGCCAACCAAAAGCAAAGTGGCCGTTGCTGGATATTCGCCGGGCTTAACATCCTTCGCGAAATCGTCGCCGCGAAGTGCGGGCTTAAGAAATTCGAGCTCTCTCAAAATTACATTTCCCTATACGACAAGGTGGAAAAGAGCAACTTCGCATTGGAAAAGATCCTTGAACTCGCCGGTCGCGATCATGACGATAGGGTTCTCCATCATATCTTAGCTATGCCTGTAAGCGATGGCGGCCAATGGGATATGTTCGTTAACCTCGTCAAGAAATACGGCTTAGTCCCGCAAAACAAATTCCCGGAGACCTTCCAATCCGAAGGGACGAGGGAAAGCGATCAGATAATCAATGCCGCCATTAGAGGCTTCGCCGCCAAGGCCGCTGCCTTAGTGAAAGAAGGCAAGGAGAAAGAGGCGCGCGAGCTAAAAGAAGAAACGATGGAGAAGATTTATCATTTCCTCTTGAATTGCTTTGGCGTTCCGCCGAAGACTTTCGATTTCGAATATGAGAACGAGAAGGGGTCTTTCGTTGAAAAAGATATGACGCCGATTGCCTTCTTCGAGAAATATATCGGTAGTAGAATCGACGATTTCCAATCGGTCATCAATTCCCCGACGAAAGATAAGCCATATCTAAAGACCTACACCATCGATTATCTTGGCAACGTCATCGAGGGGAAGGAGATCTCTCACCTCAATCTTCCGATGGAAAGGCTTAAGGAGCTCATCGTCATGCAACTTAAGGACAAAGAGCCGGTTTGGTTCGGAAGCGACGTCTCCTTCTATCGCGATAGGAATAGCTATAGCTGGAACCAAAGCGCTTTCGATTATAAGGGCACCTTTGGCCTATCGATCGATTTCGATAAGGAGAATATGCTCGATTATTGGAATAGCGCGATGAACCACGCGATGGTGATAGTCGGAGTCAATCTCGACGAAGAAGGGAAGCCAAATCGCTGGCGTATCGAGAATAGCTGGGGCGCCGACAATGGTTTAAGCGGCTATTACGTGATGAGCAAGGAATGGTTCGATACCTTCGTTTATCAAGCCGTCATCGATAAAAAATACCTTAACGACGAGGAAAAGAAAGCCTTAGAGGGCGAACCGATACATCTCAATCCTTGGGATCCGATGGGAACGCTTGCTGATTAATTGCTTAGGATCGGGTTATGCCGATCCTTTTTCATATAACTCTCAAAGAGTTAAAAAATGAAATCCAATCATTTTTTGGTTGCTATTTCGCAAAAAGAAACTAACATTTGCCCGTATGTCAGAAATCATCCTCAAAAACATTGGAAAAACCTATCACGCCGGCCAAAGCAATGAAGTCAAAGCACTTCATGACGTCTCTTTTGAGATAAACAAAGGGGAGTTTGTGGTCATCTTAGGAACCTCAGGGGCTGGCAAAAGCACTTTGCTAAACATTTTGGGCGGCATGGACTTAGCCAGTACCGGATCATATTTCCTCTCCGATAATGACGTGACCTCTTACAATGAGAAACGCCTTTCCCATTTTCGGAGGGAAGAGATCGGATTCGTCTTCCAATTCTATAACCTTATCCCGAATCTTACGGCGTTAGAAAACGTTGAGCTTGCGGCTTCCTTGTCGAAAAGCCCATTCGATTCGAAGAAAGTCCTAGAAGAAGTGGGGCTAAGCAAGAGGATGAATAACTTCCCTAGCGAACTATCGGGCGGCGAGCAACAACGCGTCTCGATAGCGAGGGCCATCGTCAAGAATCCGACGTTGCTATTATGCGATGAGCCGACAGGGGCGCTTGACTCGAAGACCGGCGGCTCGATACTAGGGCTCCTTAAGAAAGTCTCCGAGGAGTATAAGAAAACTGTTCTTATCGTCACCCATAATAGCGTTCTCGCTTCTTTAGCCGATCGCCTTATAACCCTTCGCGATGGGAGCATAGAGAAGAACGTCACGAACCCTTCGCCTAAACGTCCGGAGGATATCGCCTGGTGAAAAAGAAGACGACTTTGTCCCTTTTCTTTAGGCTCGCCATCCGCGAAATCAAGAAGAATTGGACGCAATTCTTGGCCATTATTTCAATTGGCGCCATCGCCGTCACCCTTTTCGTCGGGCTTGAGGCCAACTCCGTTTCCTTAACCTCTCGCGTGAATCAAACCTATGACGAAGGCAATATGGCGGATCTATGGGTGACCTCATCTCGTTATGACAAGAGGGACGAGAAGAAAATCGTCTCCCTTTTGGCTAAGGAAGATAGCTACGAGAAGAGATTCGAGCTAAGCGCGACAGCTGGCACCCATAGCCTTGTGACCGCCGTATCGAAAAAAATCCCCACGATCAGCAAGCCTTTCGATCTTGATGCAAACGAAAAACAAAGCGAAACGTATTTCTGCATAATCGACGAGGCGATAAGCAAGAAGAGCGATGGCATCGACACATCGGGATTTTATGGAATCGGCGAGAAACTTTCAGTCGTCTATGACCTTTCAAGCTATGACGAGATTTTCTCGTCGTTATCGTCTGCTTTTGGATTTGACGAGTACTTCGAGAACGCTTCAAACCCCTTCAAAAACAGCAAATGGACCCTCTCATTCGTTGTCACCGGCACGATGAAATATCCGGAGAACATTTCGAAGGCCTCTTATGGCACAAGCACGACTTTGATATCCTCCTCGATGTTCGTTTCTTCATTGAAAAATGAGTTCTCCTCACGCTTCAAAGACTCCCTATCGGAAAGTGAGAGAGGGATTGCTTTAAAGAAGATGGCTTCAATCTTCGAGGAACTTGGATACTTAGAAGAAAATGATGGTGTTTACGATATGGCTCCGAACCAATATGTTTTGAAAATCCCTAGCAAATCCCGCCTGGATTACGTTGAAAAAGCCTTAAGCGAACGCTCAAAGAAAGATGGAGCGACCATCATAAGCGTCAATACGCGCGAGAATATGCCTTTCTTTTTGACGATAACTAACGAAATCGCCCAAGCCGAAGGATTCACTTATCTCTTCCCGTTCGTCTTCTTCTTCGTCGCCATCCTTATCGTTTTGGTAACTGCAAGCCAAATGATCCTTAAGGAGCGTTCTCAGATCGGCACCCTTAAGGCCCTTGGCGTCAAGAAAAGGGGAATCATCCTTTTCTATGTCGCGATGGTTTGCTCTTTGGTGTTGCTTGGCATCATAATCGGCGAGATATTAGGGCCTATCATCGTTCCTGTTTTGATGGGCAATAAATACAGTTTGATATACACCCTTCCGAAGCTCACCTATGTCTTCCCGGTTTTGAAAGGCCTTCTTAGCGCGCTTGCCTTCTTAGGCGTCTCTGCGCTCACTTCCTATTTGGTGGTTAGGAAAGAAGTCTCGCTTCAACCTTCCGAAAGCATGCGCCCAGCCACGCCTTCCTTTAAAAGCAGATTCAAAGACAAAAAGAAAAGCGGGAGGGAATCCTCGCTTTTCCTATCCATTAAAATGGCCTTCCGAAACATCAGAGCCAATCTCGTCAAGTCGATAATGGTCATCGCCGGGGTGATGGGTTGCACAGCATTACTATTAACGGGATATGGGATAGAGGACACCGTCAATTACGGCATCGCCCACGATCTCGATAAAGTCAGCAATTGCGATTTCACGATGACGTTTAGCGAATCGAAGAAAGAAGAGGAATTCGCTAACGACGTGAAAGGCGTCTCGAACATAGATAAGTTCGAGATGTATTCGAGTCTTACCACCAAAGCAGTCTCCTCAGACTCCCTAAGCACCAACACGACCGTATATGTGCTTAGCGATTCGACTAACACCCACTTCGCCTTTGCTGAGGGGATGAAGAAAGATGAGGTATGCGTTTCGGAGAAGCTCCAGGAAACGTTAAATTTGAAAGTGGGGGATGAAATCACTTTCTCTATAGGAAACGTGAACCATGGTTGCAAAATCGCCTTCTTCTATAAGGCTTTCGTTTATAGCGGCATCGCGATCTATGGCGATAACGAGATATTCGAGGGGAAGACCTTAACTTATAACGGCGCCTATCTCGATCTGCTTGACGAAAGCAAAACCGAGGAGACGAGAGAGGAATTAAAGGCCGCTTTGCCATATCTCTTATCGATACAAAGCAAACAAGATTGGCGCGACAAGGTGAATAACATCCTCCAAGGCATATTGGTTATGACTGGAGCGGTCAAGGTCTTTGCGATTCTTCTCGCCCTCGTTGTCCTATATAACCTCGCTCTCCTTAACTTCAATGAGAGATCGAGGGATATCGCCACGCTTAAAGTGCTTGGCTTTAATCTTTGGGAGATCATATTGAGTTTGCTTGTGGAAACGATGGCTTTGACTCTTTTCGGCGTCATTTTCGGCTTGGCGCTTGGCTATCCTTTCATGCTTGCCGTTATGGGGTTAAACAAAGTTGAGCTCGTCACCTATCTCTATCATATCGAGCCTCTCTCCTATGTCCTAAGCTTCATCATGACTTTCGTGGTCGCCTTCTTTGTGAATCTTTTCTTCGGGTTCCGCTCGAAGAAAATCAAGATGGTCGAGTCCCTCAAAAGCGTGGAATAAAACATACAAATCCGCCTTATTTCGAAAAATAAGTGGTTTCTGCAGGGATTTTATAATGATAGATAGAAGTTCAGGAATTTTTCGAGCAGTGGTTTATGGGCTTCGATGGCCTTCTCTTTCTTCCACTCGATGTAGTTGTATTCTGGATAGACATTCACCTCTTCGCTAGAGAGGTTTTTGCCTTTCAAGACGTAGTTATCGATTCCTTCGTCGTTAAAGCATTCGCTGTTTTCGAGCCTTTCTTTGGAGTAGAAGGAATCGGAGACGAAGTAGGCGCCATCCTTTTCTTCGATCGCGTCATTGAAGGTGACGGCCATATCCTTCACTAATGTATGAGCGCCATCGGATAATAATCCCTTGTTATAGACGATGAAACTTGGTACATACCCTTCGCCATAGCCAAGCGAATCGTTATGGACGGAGCTTAGTCCGTATTCGTTTTTGAAAGTTGCCCAAGCCTCGCTTACTTTGCCGTTTTTCTTATCTTCTTCGCTATCGAAACGGATGCCGACGGCATCGCAATCGAGGTAATAATTGGTCGCGTGGTCCTTTTTATTATATGTATATAGGAAGTTCTGATCGATGTAAGAGCAATCGCCGCAGCTTTCTCGGCCATAATAGACCATGAAAGAAGGGTTAGGGGAATCCGAGAATAGACTATCGAGCTGATTCTTGTCGATCATAAGGGTGTCGCTAAGATGGATCCTCTTATCGAGCCAAGCGGAGAAGATGTCGTACTCGACGAAATCGTCGTCGACGCCATTCGTGCTTCTTTGCTCTAGGATTTTGCCGCCATTAAAGATGACGATGTTCTCTTCGTTCGAGGAATAGTTGATGCCGTATGTTTCCCTTCCGCCGCCGAATTCGCTTGGATCGATGCCGTATATCAACGCATTCTTTTTCTTCATGTATTTTAGCAATGTCGTTTCGTAACGATACCAGCAAGTGCAGGTGTTTCCCTTTTCGTATACAAGTAACAAGAAACTCTGCTTATTGGCTATTTTGCTTGCCAAGTCTCCATAACTAAGCGATATGGAGTGATTTTGGAACTTCATATTCGAGGCGTTCTCATCGATTTTCTCGTCATATAGCTTCCCGTAATTCAAATAGGAAACGGAGTCCGTTTCGCTAGATGTGCAAGCGGACGCCCCAAGCAAGGAAAGGGGCGATAAGAGGGCGAGTAGGATGTTTTGGATTTTCTTCATATAAGGGATTTTAAAAACCTTCCATTTCCTCGGCAAGAGGAAAAGAGAAAAACATGATGGAAAACGGTCTCATTTTCTCTCTTATGTTTCCTTTTGAAACAAGAAGGCTTTCTCTTATATATAAAAGGATAAAAAATTTTGCTCTTTTTCTTCGCGTAAAAAACCTATGAAAAGTTCGAAACCATCGATAGAAAGCCCACTTTTAAATTTTTATGTTTTTGCTTCAAGAAAAACGTCGAAAAAAATGCGAAAAAAATGTTTGCTTTTTGCTTTCTTTTACCGCATATTTTTCGCCATGAGAAAAACGTGCTCATAAGTAGGCGTTTCTCATTGACGATTTTGCTCATTGGAGGAGTGAAAAAAATGGATGTTAACGACCCAATCATTTCGTTGGTCCACGTCTCGAAGGTGTTTGATAAGACCTTCACGGCCGTAAATGACTTCAACTTGGAGATCAAACGCGGCGAATTTGTGACGCTGCTTGGCCCTAGCGGCTGCGGCAAGACGACTACCCTAAGGATGATCGCCGGATTCGATATACCGACAAGCGGCAAGATCCTTCTCAATGGGATGGATATCACCAATCTCCCACCGTACCAAAGGCCGGTTAACACCGTTTTCCAGCATTACGCATTGTTCCCGAACCTCGATGTCTATGACAACATCGCTTTCGGCCTCAAATTAAAGAAAGTGCCGGTCAAGGATAAAAACGGCCGCATCAAAATGAAGCATCTCGACGCCAAGACGATCGATGAGAAGGTCGCTAAGGCCCTTGAGATCGTCGACATGGAGGAGATGGAGGACCGCGATATCAATAACCTCTCTGGTGGACAGCAACAGAGAGTCGCCATCGCTCGCGCCATCGTCAATGAGCCGCAGGTTCTATTGCTTGATGAGCCTCTTAGCGCTCTCGATCATAAGAAACGTCTCGACATGCAAATCGAACTCAAGGAGATGCATAAGAAACTCGGCATCACCTTCATTTACGTCACCCATGACCAAGAAGAGGCCCTTTCGATGTCCGATAAGATCGTCGTCATGAAAGATGGCGAAATAGAGCAAGTCGGAACCCCAGAAGAGATCTATAACGAGCCATCGAGCGCTTACGTCGCTGATTTCATCGGCGAATCGAATATTTATAACGGCACGATGCTTTCTGGCGGCAAGGTCCGTTTCCTTGGCGGAGTGTGGGAAGCGATCGACGAATTCCCGGTCAATGAGAAAGTCGACGTCGTCATCCGCCCAGAGGATGTGGAGCTCGGAAAAGTCGGGGAAGGCGTCGTCGATGGCGTCATCGATTCAAGGGTCTTCAAAGGCGAGGATTATAGCTATGTTATCCTCGTTGGCAAAAGCGAAGTCCTTTGCCGCGACAAGAAAAAGCACGAAATCGGCGACAAAGTCTCGATCTCGGTTGATAAAGAAAACCTCCAAGTCGTCCATAAGGAAGTCACGAAGAATGAATGGGACGACGCCGTCATCAATTCCGATGGCGATATCGAAATCGGCGACATCGTGCTCCATGCCGATTTGACGCAGCTATTGAAAGGCTCGACATTAAACGAAAAAGGCGAACTCGTCGACTCTAAGAGTGGACGCAGATACGATCTGGCCGACGCTAAAGTGGTGGCTTCTTGTACGTTGGAAGATCCCTCCATCAGCGATAACCTCGAAATAGGCTTGGCGAAAGGCTCGATCATTCAATCCGTTTGGATCGGCGATCACTACCAATATCTCATCCGCACCGAAGGGGAAGAGGACTTCATCGCCAATTCTCCTTATCAATGGAATAACGGCGATACCGTCTCCGTCGACATCGCCAAAGAGAAGATCAAGTTGCGTTTGAAGAAGGATATCGGCTCCTATGTCGTCGAATAGCCTCGCCCTTAGATGGTCCAAAATGAAGCGCTTCTTCGCGCTTAAACGGAAGCATTTGGCCATCCCGTACGCTATATTCTTACTTCTCTTCGTCGTTGTCCCATTAGTCACCATCTTGGTCTATGCCTTTAGCAAAACGACATACGACGAGTATAACAACAAAGTCGTCTCCTTTTCCTTAGACGCCGCCGCGAGCTTCTTCACGAAAAGCTATAAGTGGGAAGTTCTCTTCGTCTCCGTCTTCATGGGACTACAAACGACGGCGATCTGTATCCTTTTAAGCTATCCGGCCGCTTTCTTCTTGGCCGATAAGCGCTTCAACAAAAACACGGTCCTCGTGATCCTCTTCATCATGCCGATGTGGATCAATTTCGTCATCAGAACCGGCGCCACCCGTGATTTGCTTAGCTGGATGGGGCTAGACGGCTCCACGCACCCTTGGGGCGCGACCTTAATCGGCATGGTCTATAACTACATCCCCTTCACGATTTTGCCTTTATACACGACGATGCTTAAGCTCGACCATAGCCAAATCGAGGCTTCCTATGACTTAGGTGCCAATCGGGTTCAGACCTTCTTTAGGAACATCTTGCCTCAGACTCTCCCTGGCATCATTAGCGCAGCCGAGATGGTCTTCATGCCCGTTATGTCGAGTTATGTCATCAGCGACACTCTTTCAGAGGGCAAAATCACGTTGTTTGGAAACTATATCTATCTCGATTTCACGAATTCCTTATGGAACGAGGGATCCTTCATGGCGATGGTGATGCTCATCATCATCGGCCTATCGATGTTCTTAACGCGTAACGTCGATAAGAACGCTGCTTCGAGCAGAGGAGGTGCCTTATGGTAAGAAGAATGACCAAAGAAAGACGGACTTTCATTTGGAAGTGCATTGGCCAAAGCTATATTTGGCTTCTTCTCATTTTGATGTATCTTCCGGTCTTAGTCCTCATGATCTATAGCTTCACCGTCGGAGAGAATGGCGGGGATCTTAACCTTGGCGAGTGGGGGAAGTTCAGCTTCGATCTCTATATCTCCTTGTTCCAAGACGCTCAGATACAAAGAGCGATCGGAAATACCGTCATCATCGCCTTATTAGCCGCTACGTTGGCCACAATAATCGGCACTTTCGGCGCAATCGGGGTCTATGAATCCAAGAGGTTCGCCAAGCGTTCCTTGGAGTTCTTAACGCAAATCCCAGTCGTCAATCCGGAAATCGTCATCGCTCTTTCCTTAATCGTCGTATTCGTCGCTCTTGGCGTTCATCTTTCTTTCTGGACGCTGCTATTAGGGCACTTGGTCTTGACTGTTCCTTTCGTCTATTTGTCCGTCAAGCCGAAGCTAATCCAAATGGATCCCGCTTTATACGAGGCGGCGCTTGATCTTGGTTGCACGCCACGCCAAGCCCTTAGAAAGGCCGTCTTCCCAGAGATCGTCCCGGGCATATTAAGCGGCTTCCTAATCGCCGTGACTCTCTCGCTTGATGACTTCATCATCACCGCTTTCAC
The DNA here is from genome assembly GCA_963616935.1 of bacterium. Classification (GTDB taxonomy): domain Bacteria; phylum Bacillota_I; class Bacilli_A; order RFN20; family CAG-826; genus UBA4951. The sequence goes on from CAVEMS010000010.1 coordinate 25,189, forward strand.
GACGGGTCCAGGGCTTCTTAGTGGCAATAGCGACATCCAAACCATCTCGACCTATGTTGAGGGCATCATCAAAAAACACCCTCTTCCGGCGGAACTTCGCGCTCTATGCACGATCATATTCTTGCTTGTGCTATTGCTAGCCATTTCTATCACTATCTATCAGAATCACCGCGCCAAAAAGGAAAAGAAACGCAAAGGGAGGGCATACTAATGAAAAAGATTCGTTCATTTTGCTTATTCGGCTTAGGCCTTCTTTTGCTTGGCGGATGCGGCGAGACGGCAGCTAGCAATGGCGAAACCGTCTTGACGATAAATATCGCCAATAGCGACGACTATATCCTCACTTATGACACCTCTGACGGCCTTCCTAGGACCTTGGTCGATGATTTCGTCGATCTCGTGAAGGAAAAGGACGGCGTCACGCTAAAAATCAATTACAGCGTCTTTAGCACGCAAGAGGAGATCCTTTCGAAAGTCACAGCCGGAACGGCCGCATATGATTTGGTCAATAGCAGCGACTACATCGTCCAAAAGATGATGTCCCTCGATATGCTTGAGCCTTTTTCCACTGGGGAAGGAAGAAAGAAGCTATACGGCGAGTCAGCCGAAGATTGGGAAGACTATTACGAAGAGTACGCCTCTCCGACGCTCATTTCCTTGCTAAATGGCATAACGGCCAAAGTCAAAACCAAGGATGGAGTTGAGGAAAGGAAACTTGGAGACTACGCGAGAGGCTATATGTGGGGGACCCTAGGCATAACCTATAACCCTGGCTTTTCAACGTATCAAGAAAGAGGGCTAAGCGCTTCCGACGTCAAAGTCCAAATGAGCGATTGGAACGCCTTATGGGATTCGAAATACCATGGCACCTTCCAAATCAAGGACTCCATGCGCGATACCTATGCGATAGGCTTGATGCATGTCTATGACCAATATTTCAAAGCCATTCGTAAGTGGTACGTCGAAGGCTATGATGCGGCAGGGAGCGTCTATACGAAGGAAAAATACCAAAACGACGTCAAGGTCATCTTCAATAACCTCAATTACCTCGACGAATTCAATTCCTTGGCGAAAAAGATCGACTCCTCCGCGGAAACTTATACCAAGGAATCGATATTGGACACCGTCCAAGAATCGTTAACCACCCTAAAAGACAATAGCTTCGGCATGGAGGTCGATAGCGGCAAGACCGATATAACTACCGGCACGAAATCCGGCATCGACACCGCTTGGAGCGGGGATGCCATCACCTCGATGGATTTGGGCGACGCGAATTCCGCCAACCCCGTTTCCCTATATTATTCCGTTCCATTGACGGGCGGAAATATCTGGAGCGACAACTGGGTCATGCTTAAAGACAACGTCCATGGTAACGATTTAAAGAAGCAATATTGCCAGAAATTCATCGACTTCATGTCGAATCCGGAGATCGTCGCCGAGAATATGGATTATATCGGCTACACCTCTTTCATCGGCGGGGACGATGTTCTCGAATATATCCGCGATTCCTATGATCCTAGAGCCAGCGAGATGTATGTCTATAGCGAAGACGACGAGTGGTTCTTGACTGACGAGGAAGACAATTACGTCTATAAGGACGGAACCGGCGTCCATGATGATGGATTGGACTATGGCGAAATCGATATGACAGGTAGCGATTACGAATCCGCTTGCGTAAACGGCGCCAAAAAATCTTGGGATGATTATTCGGAAGGCGAATGGTCGAAAATCGATCTCTCCTATTTCTTTAACGGCACTCTCTCAAACGAGGATTATCTCGATGACATCGACACCGTCTTCTATAGCAGCGAATTAGAGGAAGTGACTGGGAAAAACCTCCTAGGAGAAGAGGAAACGGTCCTCGTCGGCCGCCAATTCTTGGCTCAATATCCAGTCGAAGACGAAACGATGAAAGGGACGGTCCTTTGCTCAATGCCATCCCTAGCGATCATGGAAGACTACGGCAATAGCGCATCCGATGTCCTAACGATGTGGGAGCAGGTGAAGAGCTCTCCTCTTCCGACTTGGGCCATCGTGCTTCTATCGATTGAGGCCGCTCTCGCGGCATCCTTAATCATCACTTTCTTCGTGACGAAGAACGCCTCGAAGAAACTACGTCAAAAGAGGCGCGAGGAAAGAAAGACCGCTTAAGAAAGAAAGAACGCATGAAACGCGTTCTTTTTTTGTGCTATCCTTTGGCCATGGATAATTATTCCGATTATTTAAGGGAGACCGACATTCTGGATTTCTCCTCCTCGTCGATAGAATCGTTAATCGAGGAAAGGGGGTGGATTTCGCTTCCTCCTAATGAAAGGGCCAAAGCCATCTACGATTTCGTCAAAGATGAGATTCTTTTCGGCTATAACGAAAGAGATTCGATCAAAGCCTCAGATGTTCTAAAGGATGGGTATGGCCAATGCAACACCAAAGGGATATTGCTTATGGCGTTATATCGCGCGGTCGGCATATCGTGCCGCATCCATGGTTTCATGATCGATAAGAGATTACAAAAGGGAGCGATGACGGGCTTAGTCTATCGCCTTGCTCCGAAAGAGGTATTCCATAGCTACGTCGAAGCCTATGTTGATGGGGAGTGGTATGAGCTAGAGGGTTTTATCCTCGATGCCAAATATCTAAGTTCAATACAAAAGAGATTCAAGCCCAATGAAGACGGCTCTTTCATCGGCTATGGCGTAGCGACCAAGGATTTCTTGAATCCAAGAGTCGATTTTGATCGTTGCAATACCTATATCCAAAAAGAAGGCATCGTAAGGGATTATGGGGTATATGACGATCCGGATAGCCTTCTTAAAGAGCATGGCCAAAACATGAAACCGCTAAAAGAATTCGCTTATAGACACATTGGTCGGCGTCTAATGAACCATAACGTCAAGAAGATACGGGGATAGAAAATCGTTTGGCGTAAAGCCCTTACATATGGCAAGGGGAAAAGAAGTCGGTTAATATCTAATATCATGAAAAAGAATATCCTCTACCTCCAAAGCGGAGGCCCGACTTCGGTCATCAACAGTTCCCTATATGGTTTCATTTCGTTTGCCTTAGAAGACCCTGAAATTGACGGCATTTATGGCGCCAGATTTGGAATCGAAGGGGTTTTGGCAGGGGATTTCGTGAATTTGAGAGAGATATCAAGAGAGGATCTGTCTCTCTTAAGGCAAACTCCGGATATGTATCTTGGGAGCTCAAGAAAGAACCTCTCGCCCGATTTATCGTCAGACGAATACCAAAAGATTTTGAAGAGCCTTGAAGAAAAAGGAATCGACGCCGTTTTCGTCAATGGCGGCAACGATTCGATGCTAACCGCCGATAGGCTATATCGTTTCCTTAAGGGAAGTGGCAGTGATATCAAGGTGTTCGGCATACCAAAGACGATAGACAATGATTTATGTGGGTTCGATCATACCCTTGGCTTTTCTAGCGCCGCTCTCCATCTTCTTTCCTTGACCAAATGCATCGCGATCGATGGGATGAGCTATAAGAAAGGGAAGATACAGTTAGTGGAGGCGATGGGAAGAGACACCGGATGGCTTGCCGCTTCAAGCGATTTGCTTCCTAGCCCATATCATCCAGACTTCATCCTCATCCCGGAATACAAGTTCGACGAAGAGGAGTTCTATAAGAGACTTGAGGAAGTCTATTTGAGGAAAGGGCATGCGCTCGTCGTTCTTAGCGAAGGAGTTAATCCTAGTGCCTCTTTGGAAAAGGATCCCTTTGGACATGAGAACCTAGAAGGTGCCGCTAACATATGGGACAAGGCGATCAGAAAGAGGCTCGGCCATAAGACTAGAACCACGATTCTCTCTTCCCCGATGCGCAGCGATCCGGTTCTATCGAGCCAAATCGATATCGATGAGGCGGTGATGGCGGCGAAAGAGGCCATCATGTATTTCAAGAAAGGTCTTAATGGCGTCGTTCCGGCGATAGTTAGAGAATCGAATTCGCCATATCGTTCCTCTTTCTCCACGATGCCACTAGATGAGGTGGCGGGAGTGGTCCGTTATATTCCTAGCGAATATCTATATGACCTAACTAGGATGAGCGATTCGTTTAGGGAATATATGAAACCGTTACTCAAAAGACGTGAGATCCTCACCGATGAGCGAGGGATATTCTTATCGGCTAAGCCGCTTGAATAGGAACTTTCATTCGTTTCAACAGCCTACATGCGAATTCAATCAAAATCTTCGTTTTTTGCAAAATTTGCAATTTACGAAGTTCGTTTTTTGCAAAAATCAACGAAAACGAAGATTTTATATATAATTCCCTATGTTCATTTGCCTTTGATACATACCGTATTCGACGTGTTTGCCATCGGCCTAGAACGCCATGCGTTTGTTCCATTCTTTCGTTGATATGGACTGACGCGAATGCTATAATCCGTTCGCTGCATCCGTAGCCAAGAGGTAAGGCAAGTGACTGCAACTCACTGATCGGCGGTCCGATTCCGCCCGGATGCTCCAATACGAAATATAGGCTGGCGATTGCCGGCCTTTTTTTCTTGCCTATTAATCGTTCCCTGTTTCTCACCTATGTTAAAGCGGTCTCTCAAGGAGGCTAAGCAACATGGTTGTAACCGCTTTTATGATAGATGAAATCTATGTGTTTCGCTTTGTTGCTTGCGTACGCGTATGTATATGATAATTTAAAGTGTAAAAACCAAAGGAGAAGAGAAATGACCGAAATCAAGAAGAGATTGGGCTCTGTTGTTCTAGGACTTCTGATGGCGTTAGGCGTTGGGGTTAGCATTGGTGTCAGCAATACTTGTGGCGAGATTGCTGAGGTTAAAGCCGAAAGCATAGCAACGACTTACACGCTTTCTGATGAGAAGTGGACTACAACATCAAGTCCCGAATCGGATATAACTTGGACAAGTCAAAGCGATTTTGAAAACAAATATTCAAAAGGCGCGTGTGTCGGATCATCCAATGAGGCAATCGCAATCAGTTCAAAGGCGATTACCAACGTCTCAAAAATTGAATATTCTGGATCCATCGTTTCTGGCGGCGCTGGAACTTATACGTTTTCGTACTCTGATACCGTTAACGGCACGTATACACCGGTTATTTCCTCTGCTGCAGCGAATGGTAATTATACGTTTACACAGCCAAAAACATGTTTTCTAAAAATTTCAGTCAAATCCACTTCCGGAACGCCTAGCAAGTGGGTTTATTTGAAAAATTTCACGATTACAACCGATTCATCGACGGCCAAAATAACCGATTTAAAAATTACTGGCGGACTCGATAACGTTAAAAAAATATATAGAACTGGGGAATTGTTTGACCCTACTGGATTAGAGATAACGGCTACGTATGACGATTCGACGACAGAGAATGTGGCGAATAGCGTTGTATGGCCGGCGAGCCCATTGACCGAAGGTACGACAAGCGTTACTGGAACTTACAAAGAAAAGACTGTTGTGGTTGATGGGTTGACGGTCATAACTCCTGTTTTGGTTTATACGCTTGATGGAACCGAGACTGGTGGCGATAACGGCTACAATAAATTGTCGACGATCACTCAAAATAACATAGAGTGGAAAGTGCAGGGAAACACTACCATAAATCCATGGAGAATTGGTGGAAAGTCTTTAACAAATGTTAATATTCCTCTCTATAGTCAAACGTCTCTCAATTATAACGTCACGGCGATTGACATTGATTTTGGGGACGTGAATTCCATCACCGTGAATTCATTGGCTCTCTCTGTGCATGACACCGCCGCTGATGCTGCGAGCGGTAGCAATGCTATTTTGTCCGCGACACCGACATTCAAAGCCAATAGCACCGTTTCCATTAATATGTTGTCTATGCCACAAAGCAACAAATTCTATAGGATGGTTTTTAATGTTACGGTTTCTGCTGTTAGTAGCAACAAATATCTTCAATTAAAAGCCGTAAAATTCTATGGAACACCGTCCGTTGCTCCATCGCTAACGGTGACGAATAAACCATCGGACGATGAAATTGCAATCGGCGATGTTGGACAATTCGCTTGCTCAACTGAAAATGCGACAAATCCTGTCGTTACCTGGGTTTCTTCGTCAACGACCGTTATTGATGTTCGGGATGACGGAACTTATGAGGCTTTGTCAGTGGGCAAAGCGACTATATCGGCGACATTAACTTGCGACGAATCGTCCACGCCACTCGTTGTCACTTTCGATGTCGTCGTAAATTATGGCTCGGTCACGATTGAAGAAGCTAATGCCATTACAAACTCTTTGAGCGGAACTACCGTTACGGCCGATTATTATTTGACCATCACCGGATACATTACTAATTTGGATGCCGACGGCAACACTAGGATGATTGTTCTTTCTGATAAAAAATCAGGCGAAGATGGCGGTAATCAAATAAATGTATTTGGCATATATAGTGACAACGCTTTAAGAGATATCGCTATAATCAATGGAACTGTAACCATCAAAGGAAAACCGGCTAAATACAATGGGGCTGCACAATTAGCTAGCCCTTCGTATTTGAAATACACCGACGACGCGATTGATTTTGCCGCCATGTTCAATAGCAGTTTGAAGACCCCATGCGCGAATCCGTCCGCTGATAATTCTGCGTCTGTATCTCCAGTTTGGTCCGATTTGGGGTCGCTTTGGGAGAATGTCGATAGCTATGCCCAAGCCAAGTTAAAAGCCGCTACGACTTCCGATAGTGACGCGAACATCAAAAACTTTGCTGGACTATACGATCACATAGTCAACAGATATGATTTGTCGAATTTCGTCGGCAGAACCCTAACGACCTCTTCCTTGAATAGATTCGTCAATAGAAATGAATCCAGAGATTTGACTGCCTTTATTGTCTTCGCTTCGGTGGTGGGTGTTGCATCCATCGGTGGATTGTTCTTGATCCGTAAGAGAAGAAGATCGGCTCGTTAATTCCTCTTATTCGACCTTCTAGCGTGGTAGCCAATGACTATCACGCTTTTTTGATGCGTGTTGTGTATGGCAGTGGTTTTTGCTTCCGATGTTATCCGATTTCGATGTCGAAGGATTCCATCGCATCAATAAATGTTCTATCGCACTTTATATTTGCACTCCCTTAGAGGCGAGCAAAGAATTGGAATACATGGTATGGCAACGCATTGGACACAATCTTAAAATTTAAAGTGTCCGCTCGCCTCAGACTTGCAAGCCCAAAACACATCGTGGGACAATGCGGACGACGTCAACGCTCGAAGCCATTCGAACGCTAGCGGCAAATGGTGACCTATATCGTTTATCGCGCGATGAGCGATGGAGATCGAATTGATTGTGTCTAAAGGAACAGCGCCTGATGCAAACTGATAAATGATAGGGAATATAACAACTCAAAAAAAGGAATGGAGCAAAGATAGAATATGGGAAAAATCGTTCAAACCGCAGGTAAAGACAAACTAGGGGAGTTCGCTCCCGAGTTTGCGCATTTCAATGACGATGTGCTCTTTGGCGAGAATTGGAACAATGAGGATATCGATCTGAAAACAAGAAGCATCATTACGGTGGTTGCTTTGATGGCTCAGGGAATCACGGATTCGTCCTTGAAGTTCCATCTTCAAAACGCGAAGGATCATGGAGTGACGAAGAAAGAGATCGCAGCGGTTATCACGCATACGGCCTTTTACGCCGGTTGGCCGAAGGCGTGGGCTGCCTTTAGTCTTGCAAAAGAAGTGTGGACGGAGGAATAAAGCATGTTCTACGAAAAGAAGAAACTTAGCAATGGGGTAGAAATCCCAGTATTGGCCCTTGGAACATGGCTAATAAGCGATAACGAGGCGGCTAAAGCCGTGAAAGCGGCCATTCAGATCGGCTACCGCCATATTGATACGGCTCAGGCTTATGGGAATGAGCGGGGAGTTGGTGAGGGGATTCGCGCATGTGGAGTGCCAAGGGAGAAGCTTTTCATCACCTCGAAAGTTGCCGCAGAGCATAAGACATATGAGGCGGCCATGAAAAGCATCGACAAGACTCTTGCCGATATGGGGCTCGATTATCTCGATCTAATGATTATTCATAGCCCTCAGCCATGGAATAAGGTGAATCAGAGCGAAGACCGCTATATAGAAGGGAACCGTGCGGCCTGGAGAGCGTTAGAAGATGCTTATAGAGCTAAGAAGCTTCGCGCTATCGGAGTGTCTAACTTCTTAGAGGAAGATATCGAAAGCCTTTGGGAGAAAGCGAAAATCAAGCCCATGGTCAATCAGGTGCTTTGTCATATTTCCAATTCGCCTTTGGATCTGATCGATTATTGTAAGAATAAAGGCATTGCGGTGGAGGCGTATTCCCCAGTCGCCCATGGTGAGGCATTTAAAAACAAGACAATTGCCGATATGGCCAAAAAGTATGGCGTTACCATTCCGCAGCTATGCATTCGTTTCGATATTCAACTCGGTTTGATCGTGTTGCCGAAAACCGCGAACCCAGAGCATATGAAGTCGAATGCTGACGTTGATTTCGTGATTACTGATGAGGATATGGAAACCCTTAAACACATGGAAAAAATCAAGGATTACGGCGAGCATAGTTTCTTCCCTGTGTTTGGTGGTAAACTATAAATTTCTTGGAAGTTTTTATTAGATGAAACCTTAGGATACGCCTATGGAGACTCCTCCAAAGGCGGCCATCTAAAATATGATTTATATGTTCTTAAACTCTACCCACGTTGAGACTATTGTGGGAATATGTTTGAGAGATGAAGAAAACAAGAAAAAACAGTAGATAACTACTGTTCTTTTCGTTTAGATGCATACTACCTTGTATGATATGGTAGCTTTCTTGACTGGGTCGGCTTTTGTGATTTTTGCTTGATAAATAGGAGCGAGGTTCACTACTTTGGACCTCTCGGCGATGAGGGCGTCGAGATTCATGGTGTGGGTGGCGTTGACCACGAAGACCAGGTCGTTTTTCCCGGTAACGAAGATTCGGAAGATGAAGGTCTCGATGATGTCTTTGGTGAGCATTTCGGGGGTCAGCTCCTTCTTGCTCAGAATCTTGAGCATCTGGTCGAGGCGGTTTTTGGCGCTCGATGAGCTTGCCTCGCGCTCCTGGATGTCCTTGAGGCTCCGGTCAAGCTGGTCATATTGCGTTCGGAGGGTGTCCCAGTAGTCGTCGATGACTTTCTTGGTGTCCATGCCCTCCGCGGCAAGCCTTTGGCGGGCAAGCTCGTCCATCCTTCTGCTCAGATCCATCTTCTTCTCGTCGATTTTCGCCCGCTGGGCCTTCAGCTTGTCCGCGGACAAGGTCGTTTTGACGATGTTCGAGACCTTGACGAAGGCCTTGGTGCTGCCGAGGAACAGCTTGTTTATGACCTCGCAGCAGGCCTGCTCGGCGAGGGCCTCGCTGACCGGCTTGTTGTCGCAGTGGCTGTTGGCCTGGCTGATCGTGGAGTAATGGTTGCATTGGAAGAGGTTCTTGCTGCAGGTGGGGCTCGTCGAGTTCCAGAGGCGCCTTTTGTAGGTGTTCCCGCATTTGGCGCAGATAAGCATCCCGCTCAAGGGGTATTTGTTGGTGTATTTGCTCGGGTCGCCGTTTCCGCCGCGATATCGGGCGGCGTTTTCGGCCAATCTCGCCTGGACCCGGTCCCATTGGTCTCTGCCGATGATGGCTTCGTGGGCGTCTTTGAGCTCATATTGCTGCCTCTCCCCCGTGTTTTTCCTCCTTTTGTGGCCGAGGAAGTCCGTCGTGTAGGTCTTCTGGAGCAGAAGGTCGCCGACGTATTTCTCGTTCTTGAGGATCTGGAGGATGTTCGACGGGTACCACCCCGTGCTCCCGGCGCCGTTCTTGACGCCTTCTTCGCGGAGGATGCGGCAAATCTTGCTGCAGCCCTCCCCGGCGTCGTAAAGGTCGAAGATCCGGCGCACCGTCTTGGCCTGCTCCTCGTTCACGATGAGCTTGGTCTTGTCCTCGCTCTTGTCGTAGCCCAGGAATCTGGTGGTGTTGACGAAGGGCGTGCCGTTCTCCATCTCCTTCTCGAACGTCCAGCGGACGTTCTCGGAGATGTGGCGGCTCTCCTCCTGGGCTATCGACCCCAGAATCGTGAAGATAAACTCGCTTTTCGGGTCGAAGGAGCTCAGGTGCTCGTTGTCGAAGCAGACCTCCACGCCGATGCTCTTCAGGTCCCGGATGATCTTTATGGTATCGAGGACGTTGCGCGAGAAACGGGAGATGGATTTGCAGAGAATCCTGTCAATCAGCCCCGCCTTCGCGTCTTCCATCATCTCCTGGAAGCCCTCCCTGCGGTTGATGGAGGTGCCGCTTATGCCCTCGTCGGTGTAGATTTTGACCTTGACGTAATCGGGGTTGGAGTCGATGACCTCGTTCCATTTGGCGACCTGGTTGGCGAAGGAGTTCTCCTGCTCGTCGCTGCTTGAGGATACGCGGGCATAGGCCGCGACCCTCAGCAGCTTGGCGGAAGAGGACCCGCGGCTTTGCCGCCCGACCCCCTTCGTGGCCGCGATAATCTTTACTTTTTTAGCCATGGTGTATCATTCTCCTTTCGAATGTTTTCAGATGTTGGCTCTTCCGTCGCGATAGATGGCCTGCTTCATGGCCTCGAATTCGCCGGCCGTGATCAGGCCGCTGTGGTAAAAGCCCGCGACGAGGGCTTCGCAGACCGCCTTCTCGTCGGCCTTGAAGGGCTGTCCGGCGGTCGGGGATGGTGATTTTTCGGCGCTTTCCGCGCCAAAAGCTTTGCTTTCGCTCATATTTGAGCCTCCTTTTCGTTTGGCTTTGATGCCGATAATGGGTTGTTGGGGCCGTTTTTTTGTTTCAGAAAAAAAGGCGGTCCCGGATTCGGGATCGCCTGCGGATGGATTGCGGCCAGAGGGGTTCGGCCTCTGGCGGTGCCCCTGTGTTCCGCCGGAGCATCGCGTGTCTATGAATATGGTTAGGATATAGAGAACTTCTTGGACGGGACTTGGCGGAGGTAGAGGGTGTATAGCTCCTCGTACTTCTTCTTGAATGCGGTTTTGTCGAAGATGCTGGTGAGCACGTTCCTGTATCTGACGATGCTGGAGCCTACGCTCAGCTCTTCGACGCCCCTTTCCTCAAGCTCCTCCTTGATCTGGTCTTTGATTCCGTCGAGCATCACCTGCTTGGATTTGATGTCGCTCGCGATGTCGAGGTAGTCTCTGACCATGGTGTTCAGCGTTTCTTTATCGCACATTTTTGCTTCTCCTTTGTTGATTTCTGTGTGAGTTGTTCGGGCTCGCGTGGCTTGGCTCGCCGCCGACCCTCCAGAATCCGCGCGCCGAATTCATTAGATTCAGCATCTGCTGGTTCTGGACGATGGTGACCTCCTCGCCTCTTGCGTTGCGCATGTGGATGACCGTCCTGACCTGTCCGGCGACGTTGCGGCCTTTCGAGCCGCTCGGCACGATGGACTGGGGCAACGACGGGCATGACACGGGCAAGGCGCCCTGCTTCGATTTGACGGGGTATTTGTTCATGTGTCTCCTTGTCTGTGGATATGGATACGGAAAAGAGCGAACGCGGGGTTCGCCCTTATCTGATGAACAGCTCGATGTCATCGCTTGAGTCGATGAGCGTCGCGCCGTCCCTCAGAAGCCTGTTGTTGAAGCTGTCCGCGAAAGGCGGCTCCGGCAGCGCCCATACGTTGCCGGATCCGTTGCAGACGTCCTCGACCAGAAGGCTTATCTTCGGATCGCTCTTCACGCTGGAGGCGAGCAGCACCCCATGCAGGAACGGCGAGATGAGCCGGTGCCTCATGTAGGATGCGTAATCGTCCGTCCCGGACGCGAATCCGTATTCGGTGATGATGAGGCATCCGTTGTCTGTGGCGTAGCGGATGATGTCGTCGCCCCGGTCGATGTCGTCGAGGCATTTGCTGGTGGCGATGATGAATTTCCCGCCGTTTCGCATGCACGCCCTCAGTATCTCCTTGTCGAACGCGCTGTCGCAATAGGATGCGATGACGTGCGATTTGGATAGCTCTGAGACCGCTTTGACGATGCTCTGAGGCGTCTCGTCGTTGCCGGCTATCATGACGATGCCGTCGTCGCCGAGCAAGCCGATGTCGCCCTCGTAGAAGACGGTGAACGGCGGCTTGAATGCCTTCTTCAGCTTCTCTGGGTATTCTGCGTCGACGATGGTGATGCAGTCGTGGCCGATGGCGATTTCATCGTCGCTCAGCCGCTCCCGCTTCCTTATCGCCTGGTACATGGCGTCCCAGCCGCCACCGCGCTCTCTGTTGAGGCGCAGCAAAATCTGTCTAGCGTTCATTATTATTTCCTCCCTAGGCAGATTGATAATATATAAGCGATTATCTGCTTTTTCCCCCGCCGCCTGGCCGGGCTTCCGGATGCTCGCGGTAGTATTTCCGGATGCTCGCCCGCTTCGCCTTGACGTCCTCGATGTGCTGCTCTTTCTCAATCTGTCGCTGGATCTTCATCGCCTTGTGCGCGGTGCGCTTGGCGTCCATCGCCATCCTCTCGAATTGGATGTGCCTGCTGCTTTTCTTCTTCTTCATTCGATGCCCTCCGATTCGCATAATGATGCTTATGTGTACCGACATCTCTCGATGCTCGGTACGACGCCCTAGTAGCCGAGGCTACTCAAAAGAACGTCATCGCGACGCCCACTATCCCTACAGGGGTGACTCAGGATAGATTCGAATGGCAGGCCGGCGATCGCATGCGGGCGCCAATACAGTTCCCGCATGCGCGGCGCGTCGGGGCAAGCGATATCCCAGTTATCTTTGCTTGCCTGAGCGAGATCACTCGTGCCCCGCGCGCCATCGGGGCTGCTTAAAGTCCGCCCGGTTCGGACCGTAATGCCCCCTTTCCCTCCGTGGCGGGGCATCTGCCACATCGATAATGGATTGTTGCATGGAAATGCTAGGATTTTATTTCCGACGAAAAAGAAGCGGCCTAAGCCGCTTCCAGCTCGGTCGGGCTGAATCGGTAGCCCTTGACGCTGACGCCGCGCCTCATCGACTTCTCTATCGACTTGTAGCATATCCTGCAGTCGTAGATCGCGTCCATCATCGATTTGTACACGCCGAAGAGCTCGCCGCCGCGATAGACGTATATCTTCTTGTTCTTCCTGTTGATGCAATCGTTTCCCATAATGGATTGTTCCGGCATCCGGGCCGTTTTCATATCGGCTGGGGCCGGCGGAATCCGTTCCGGCGCCCCATATATGATTCTTAATACATCTAATCGATATAGATACATAGTCAATACGATGATTGAAAGAAAAGAAACTAAAACAAAGAAAAGAAGATCACGGTTCAGCGAATCGGAGATTTTGCGTGTTAACCAAGTCTTTTGAATCGAATCTGCATATTGAACTTGATTTTAAACTTCCCGCCTTCCTTATAGATTTTCATGTAGTCATGGCGCGATGCAGATGGCGATTCGAACGCTAGCGAATTGAGCAGGAAATCTTTGAACTGGTCCGCGATGATGGTGTGGTATGCCAAGACCTCGCCGTTGTTCTTCACGATTATGTAGCCGCCATTTACTGAGGCCCTGCCGTCCCAATCTTTGGCGAGCCTCATTCCAGTGAACATATCGAAAAGCAGCGTTCCGATTTTCCTCGCGTAGATGTCATCTAGATTCGATAAGCCATACTTTGCGACGTCTGTCGCCGTCACGAATTTGAGGGCATCGATTACGGAAGAATGGGCGGTGCTCGCTTCGTTGTCCCAATAATAGAACTTCAATAGCCCTCCAATGATTAGCGGCATCTCCATTCCGCCCGAGAGTATCAGGTTCCTTTTCGCGGATTCGATGACTGGGTCGATAAAATGAACGTCGCAGCCGATGGATTTCAGATATTTAATCCTGTTTTTAATCGCCACATGGCCTTTGTCGTCGAATATCGAATTGAAATGTTCCATCGTTGAATCGTCAATTGGACCAGTGATTTCGTAGGCGAAATTGGTGTTGTCTTTGCTTGCATTGAACAGAGTGGAGGCTGCGGAAAGGTCGGATTTGCACGAAAAGCCAAGGGCGGTCTCCATTCCGCTCCGATAATCCGACACCTTCATCGTTATATCTTCGGTGCCGCCGAAAAAGCCATTGTTCGAAAAAGCCGGGGATTTGAGCTTCGTGACGTGGATCTTGGACAAGAAACTGTTTGCTGACGGGATTTGAATGGTTCCTTTGTCGAAGGATGACAGATAACCCCAAATGTTTTCCATCATCTTCGCATATTCGCTTACTGGCAAATCGGGGCCGACGTGGACGTTGTTCTTATAGATTGCTATGTTTTTGCCAGGTTTGTAGTCGTATACGTTGCCTTTGACCTCTTCTCTCAATATGTCCAGGATATTGAGGTAGGCGTTCGGAACCTTGTTCAGATTTTTGTCGGCGGCATAGACCTTTCCATTGATAAGGAGCTTAAGAAAAATGTATATCTCGGACCATTCGCCTTTGTTGCCAGAGAGGGCGACGATTTCGTCATACGCGTCATTTAGTTCCCTCATCCAAAGTCTCCTTGATCTTAGCGGCTATCGCCTTTATGACGGGGACGGTGACGCTGTTACCGAACTGCTTGTACATATGGGTATCGGCCAAAGGCAAAACGAAATTCTCGGGGAATCCCTGAAGTCTGCTCCATTCCTTCGGAGTCATCTTCCTTATGCCGTCCTTGTTGATTTCACCTTTGATGTGCGTGGTCGGCTCGGTGGAATGCTCCCTGGTGTCGATGATCAGGTTTCTTTCCCTTCCCATGCCTCCACAGACCAAGGCGCCGGCGACGCCGTCTAGGTCCCTAATTTCATAGCCGAAGCCGTGTCCCAGCGCCAAATGATGGGCTTTGTGCCTCTTGAGAGTCTCTACGTAGACATCGCTCAGGTAATATTTTGAAGGGACTGGCGCCTGATCGAGGATCTCCTTTATGCAATGGACGCCTTTTTTGGGCTCTGGGAAATCGAATTTCTCAGGGGCAACGTCGTTCCTGAAACAAACGATGTATATCCTCTCGCGGTTCTGGGGGACGCCAAAGTTCCTTGAGTTCAGGATTTTGTAGAAAACCTTGTATCCGAGGCTTTCAAACGTGGACGTTATGACCTTGAAGGTCTTCCCTTTGTCATGGATGGTCAGTCCTTTCACGTTCTCGCAGAAGATGACCTTCGGCTTGTGAAATTCGCAGATTCTGGCGACGTCCAGGAATAAAGTGCCTCTGCACATGCCTTTGTAGTCATCGTGAAAGCCCATTCTCTTCCCTGCGAGCGAGAAGGCCTGACAAGGGAAGCCGGCTAGGCAGATGTCAAACTGGGGAATCTCCTTCTCGTCAATTTTGGTGATGTCGCCAGAAACGTCGAAACCGTCTTTGAAATTGGCCTTATAGGTTTTCTGGGCATACTCATCCCATTCGCTCGCAAAAACCGTTTCCAATCTCTTTCCGAAAGCCTCTTCGAATCCAAGCCT
>CAVEMS010000011.1:0-36080 GCA_963616935.1 bacterium
TTTAGCAAGAAAAAAGGCTTGATAGCATTGTATCAAACCTATATGTTCTTAATGGGGCGGGATACGGGATTCGAACCCGTGAATGGCCGGTTCACAGCCGGTTGTGTTAGTCCACTTCACCAATTCCGCCAGCGCCGTATAGTTTATTCGTCTTTAATCCTCTTCGCAAGTTTTATTTGATAACCTTCCGTTATCAGGCAATTAGTTTCCGCTTAATTCCCGAACGCATCGCCTTATTCCCTAGACGAAAATGACTTCCACCAACAAATCGTCGGGAAGAAGGCAACCGTTAAACCAAAGAAAAGGCGGAAACGAATAATGGGACAATGGTGGCATCAAAGATGGCGTTGTTAATAGTTTATAAATTATCGTTATTTGCCAGTTATCAATACACTTTTTTATTTTTTTTGCAATTTGTGTTGCGATAACTGTCATTTAACGAAGCCTCAAAAAAGTTCTTATTCTTTTCTATCGCAAATAAGAAGGATGACGGAAGGAATGCTTAAAATTAGAACACCGAAACGATAATCGTGTAGCATCCGAAATGATCGTCTTTCTCAATATGAAAGAAGTAATGAAACCCTAATAAAAAGAATAGACGCTAAATGACCACTTTGTTTGATGACCACCTTTTTATCGCCTCGAACTCCCTAAAAGAGTAAAATGCCATTTGTCATGAAAAAGCATTTCACTTTCTCTTTGCTATTCGCCACGTTGCTCAGTTTCCTGGGCGGTTACATGGAGCTCGCATCGCTAAAGCATTTCGGCGTTTTCTGCGCGATGGAGACGGGAAATACAATCTATTCGATAATCCGCTTGATCGATGGGGAATATATGGCCGGGCTAAAGAATGCCATCTCGGTCATTTCTTTCGTCGTTTTTTGTCTTTTGGGCGGATTATTACGAAGCAAATGGCGATTCAAGAAAATTGATTTTCATCTCTTCGCCTTACTTATGATGGCTCTAGGGATATTGATGGCATTGGCCTTCTCATTCGTCGGAAACGAAGAGGCGGAAATATACCTCGTCAATGCCTCTTTGGCATTCTACGGGGCAACACAAGTGCTGGCTTTCGTGAGTTTCAACGATCACCCCTACGTCTCGACGATGATGACGGTGTTATTAAAGAATCTTTCCTCTGGCATCGCCAAAGCCATATTCACAAAGGAAAAGGAAAATTGGCTCGTGGTCTTGGAATATCTAAGCATTTTCCTTTCTTTCGTTCTTGGTGCTGCGATAAGCGCATTGCCCATTCATTTCTGTTCTTTGGCGCCTTGGGTTTCCCTTTTGGCGGCCCTTCTATTCGTTATACTCGTCTTGTGCCCTTTGAAGATCATCGGCTCCAAAAAGACAAAGCCTGCCTTAGCCCCTCAAGAACAATAGATGAATCCCGCCGTCAGGCAACCGCTTCAAGTCTTTGAAGACGTATTTGGCGCCGACAAAATCGCTTAGTTCGGCATATCCTTTTTCTTCATGATTGCCTTCGATATACGGAGCCATGACTAAGGACAATTCGTCTAAGAGGCCCATTTTATGGAAAGCGCCGTTTATCCCAGCCCCTCCGGTTAGCATCAGCGTTTCGATTCCGAATAGGCTTTTTAATTTCCTCAAAGCGAGTTCCAAATCCATTTCGTCTTCTCCGGCGATAATATAGGAGATACCAAGACTCCTTAGATGTGCCAAATACTCTTTTGCCGCTTTCTTCGTCAAAACCTCGACGACATTCGCCTCTTTGCCGCCGTAATTAACGGAATTCCTCGTCCATCCGCATTTGCCTTTGCGGTCAAAGACAACCCAATAACGATCGTGCTTAGTCGCGAAATCCGAATAATCGATATCTTTGACGTCGTACTTCGAGTAATCGACCGCATCGTGTGCGAAATACATTTCCGCCGTCGCCCTGCCATTGGCGTTGGCGTTCGAATTTTCCCAAATCCATTCATCGTAGTATTCGCCAGAAGGATCGCATCCTTCCTCATCCATATATCTCCCATCGATTTTCCCGTCGATCGAAACATACATATGGCAGATCACCTTCGCTCGTTCCATGTCCATTCCTCCTACAAACTATAAATCATGGTCTTTTCGTATCAAATCGCCCTAAAAAAAGAAAAAAATCACTGCAAAACCCTTATATTTCAAGTTCTTTCCAAAAGGGAAGTTCCCTTCTTTTGACCAATAACGATATGCCTTTGTCATCGGTTTTTTCGATAAGGTCAATCGCCTCTTCCTTTCTTACGCCGAAAGTCTTGGCAATCAATTTATCGCCTTCACTAGGCAAAGAAGGATCGGAAGCCTTCTTATTTGCAGTAACCAAAAAATAATGCGTTTCGTTCTTCCATTTCAAAAGGTTATACGAATCAACGACTTCGCCAAGGTATCTAGCATTCGAAATCTCGTATCCGGTTTCTTCGCTAACCTCTCTTTGCAAAGCCTCTAGATAGCTTTCGCCATTTTCGACCTTGCCGCCAGGCAACTCGAAATAATCGCATTCCCCGAATCCGTCATTCCTATGGATTTGGTGGAGCAGATATTCGCCGTTTGGGAGTTTGACGAAAGCACGCACGGCAACTCTTTTCTTATTTTTTCCCCGCGTTTCGTATTGATTGTCGCTTAAATGGATATATCGCACCATATTGGATAGTATCGCACTTGAAAAGAGAAGATAAAGGATGAAAATATTGCGTATGGTCATTAGAAACCAAATCGCATCTTTGATTTATCGCTTGGCGCTATTCGCGCTAGGGATCGCATCCCTTTGCGTAGCCGGAATCTCCGATAGCGTCCTCTCCCCTTTGAACACCTTTCGTAATTTCGGAAGCGTATTGACCCTCGTTTCCTCGATTCTCGTATTGATTGAGATCGTCGCAAATGCGATATCCTTGGCGAAAAACGGCGTCCATCGCCTGGCGGCTGGCGTTTATCCGCCCGTCACTTTCGTCCTCCTTTCTTTGGAAGTCGGATTCCTTTTCTCGCACCCCTTATCTTCTTTCCTATCTAATTCCTCATATTTTTCCTCAAATGGCGACATCACTTACGTTTTGTTATTAAGCATCCTCTTTCCGATAGCCTATCTTCTCGATTGGCTCCTTTTCGGAGAGAAAGGAACAGTTAAAGCCGTTCATTTGATCGAGGTGGCCGCGCTTCCGCTACTCTATTACTTGATTTCCTTGTTCAACCACCTTATCCGTGGCGAAACATTCTCCTATGCCACTGCGATCTTCGAGCCGAAAAACTTCTTGGCAAATTCAAACGTCCCTCTCACATTCTCCGAAAACGATGGATGGAACGGCGTCGCCATATCCTGTTTTTCGGTGTTAGGCATCTATTTGGCAAGCGCTTCGTTATTGCTTTTGCTAAGCAATGTATTGGCTGGCAAAGTCTTCAAAAACAATTGAAGGCAGTCTTTATCATCCGCAATCGAAAACAATCAATAACCTACGCCCTAAGCCATTTGATCTCATTTAGGTTCTTTCCTTCGAACGTTTTTATGTCGATGAGTTGAAGTTGCTTCTCGTAAGAAAGAACAATCCCCGCGAAGCGGATTCCCCCTTCCTTTAAGACGTAATCGCGTATGAAATAAAGCCTTTTATTCTTTGCGTCATTCGATACATATTTCGGCGTTTTTAGTATTTTCTTGCCTTCTGATATCTTCGCCAGATACGAATCCTCCCATCTCGAGACGAATTCGTTCGCCCTCTCTTCCTTGAGAAAGCAACGATCATTGCTCCCTAAATCAACTTTGAGGATCAATTTGATTCTCTCGCTTATTTTCCCGATAAGCACATCATCATAATCTGTCATAGAATCCCTCCTCTAACATATAGGGGCAAAAAGAAAGAAATGATGCATAAAACGCTCGCTCACTCCTATAATGTGGGCATGATCCATTATCAGAAGAAAGACGACGTCTCTTATACGATCGGAACCACGGTCACGATGGAACTGCTTTTGAATAAGCCATCGAAAGCCAAAAGAGTCTATATAAGCGAAAAGCAGCATCGCGACGAAACCTACGAAAAATTGCTCTCTTTATGCAAGAAAAACGGAATTCCGACGATTACCAACAATCAGAAGATATTCAAGGAATTATCCGAAAAAGACAACACGATGGTCATCGGAGAATTCGAAAAATACGAAGAAAGCCTACCAAAAGGCAATCATTTGGTGCTCGTTAGCCCAATGAACCAAGGGAATCTCGGCACCATCATAAGGAGCGCGGCCGCGTTCGAAATAAACGGCATAGCGATAATAAGGCCAGCCGCCGATATCTACGACCCGAAAGTTGTCAGAAGCTCGATGGGCGCGCTCTTCCACGTTCCTTTTCGCTATTACGAAAGCATTGAGGAATATTTAAGTAAATTCAAAGAGAATAATCTCTACCCTTTCATGCTCAAAGCGAAGACGACCTTATCGAATGCGAGCATAAAAGAGCCATATTCGCTTATATTCGGAAACGAGGCAAAGGGACTCCCAGATTCCTTCTTGGAATTTGGTGAACCACTTCTTATCGAGCAAAGCTCAAAAGTGGATTCCCTCAACCTCGATAACGCCGTATCGATTGGGCTATATATCTTCTCGAAAAGGAATTAATCCTCTTCGCCTAAAACCATGATGTTCTTTAACGATCCTTTGATGGTCGTTTCTTTCGATTCGTGGCCGTATTTGTCGACGCTCGCCGCATCCCGCACTTCATGAGTGAGGCAACATGGCCCGCCTATGCAGCCTCCGACGCAAGCCATGCCCTCGATGAAATTATTTGGTTTATTGACTCCCTTATTCATCATAAGAGCGCGTTTGCATTCTTCTAAGCCGCTACATGTCACGCCTTTGACCTCGAAAGAGATGCCTTGTTCCTTAAGGGATTGGCCCACCGCTTCGCTTAACCCGCCACTTCGCGCGAAAATGCGTCCGAAATAGGAGGCGTTATCGAGATTCGATTCCGCTAGTTCCGACAAAACGATGTCACGGCTATCAATCAAAGCCTGAAGCTCTTCGAAGGTGATGACGCAGTCGACGTATTCAGCGACTTTAGGATCCTGTGCTTCCATCTTTTTGGAAATACATGGACCAACGAAGCACACTTTGGCCGTCGGATCGGTCTCTTTGATGTAACGCGCCAATGCCGCCATCGGCGAGAAGGAATCGCTCACCTTATCGGAAAGCTCTGGGAAGGCGGTCTTGACGTAACGCACGAAAGCGGGGCAGCAAGAAGAAGTCAAAAAGCCTCTTTCGGAAAGTTCTTTGGCTTCGGAATAAGCGACGATATCCGCTCCAAGAGCGGCTTCAAGCACGGCATGGAAGCCAAGTTTCTTTATTCCGGTGATGACTTGCCCGAGTTTGGCGTAATGGAATTGCGAGGAAATCGAAGGGGCCACGATCATATAGGCATTCCATTTCCCTTCGTCATTCCCTTTCATTAAGTCGATGCAAGGAAGGATATAGCTCTTATCCATAATGGCGCCGAAGGGGCAAGAATAACTGCAAGCACCGCATCTGACGCATTTCTCTTCGTCGATTTCGCTTATGCCATCCTCTCTTTTGTGGATCGCTTTGACTTTGCATGCGCTTTCGCAAGGGCGGCGATAATTCAATATGGCTCCATAAGGGCAGGCTTTGGCGCATAGGCCGCAATTGACGCATTTTTGCTTATCTATCCTCGCTCTAAGATGCTCGTCAAAGGAAATGGCGTTAAGCCTACAAGCCTGTTGGCAACGATGAGCCAAGCATCCTCGGCAGGCGTCGCTTACTTGCATGCCTCCGATCGGGCATTCGTCGCAAGCTGGCTCAATGACTTCCAATATGTTGGGGTTGTTCTTATCCCCACCCATCGCGATTTTGATGCGTTCGGAGACGATCGCTCTCTCCTTATATATGCAGCATCTCATCGTCGGCCTAGGTCCTGGGGCTATTTTCTTCGGGATATCCGGGATATCTTCCAAAAGAGTGCCGTTATAGTAGCTTTTCGCGACTTCTTTCAAGACGTGATATTTGAGTTCCTGCACCTGGGTGTCGAATTTTAGCATTGCCATTGGATATCTCCTTTAGAAATAGTGGACGGCGATGTTCTTTCCCATCGCCTTAAGGCGTTTCGCGAGTTCGTCGACGAGCTGAAGCTTAATCGTGATGTCGATATGGTATTTCGGGTCTTGGTGGGCCGGATTGACGGCGCAGCCGACATAGAAATCGACGTCAGTCGCCTCTTCGAATAGCGATTTGCTTAGCAATGATACTCCATCTTGCTTGTAACTCCAGCCGAAATAGCCTTTGTTAGGTCCCAAATGATCCTTGGCCATGGCGACGAGCTTATTGAGCGTGATGACCCCTTCCGTCACCAAATCGACGCCTTTTATGTAGGAAATCGGAGGGACCGACGGATCTTGATAATCCAAGTCACTGCCTATTTCCTCGTTGAGGTATCTAGCGGCCACTTTTGCGCTCGTGCCACCGCTCACTATATAGCGGTCGGCCGGCGAGAAGAATTGTTCCATCATCTTAGCGTCATCTTCCTTGGATGTCGCTGGCCCTACCATATAGTGAACCTTCACCCTTTTCCTTCTTCTTAAGACGGCCGAAGTCGTGTCATCGCCAGGGCGCCCGTTATATAAGACGTCGCAATGATCGGTGAGCAATGTCGCTAGGTTCTTGCTTGATATCGAAGGATCGTATAAAGCGCCCATATAAGAGGAAATCTCCTCTTCGCTCCAACCGAAATTTAGCGTTTCTCCGACCCCTGCATGAAGCACCCCATCGCTCATCAATATCAAAGTGTCGTTCATATTAAGATGGCCAGAGGCTATATAGACTTTCTTGCCTAGAATGTCTCTTTCACTATAGCCAAGAGGGGTGACGGAATTGCCTGATATATAGACGGGAGTTGGATTATCGTAGTTAGCCAAATGGAAGGTGAAATCCGGAAGAACTTCAAGGATAGTGAAAGTGCTATAGGCGACGTTTCCACGGTTTTTGGCGAGCGGCAAGGTCTTGATGATGCTTTCGACGGCCTCTTCGAGGGATAGCCCTCCCGAAATAAGGGAAGCGAGCATATTGGAAGTCAAAGTCGAAAGGATCGAGGCCTGAACGCCACTTCCTAATCCATCCGCCAAAACAAGCGTCACTTTCTTATCTTCGCCGTAACGCGTTTCGACGTGATCGCCGCATAGTTCCTCCCCCACATGGTTCAAGGAGCTATAGCCGACTTCCAAAAGGGTCTCTTCTTCCATCAATCGTCCTTCTCGTTTTCCAAGACGTCGCGTAATTTCGTCAAAGCGATCTTCGTTTCGGCCGTCGTCTCGCCTAATAGCGATGCGATCTCTTGAACCGCCCTCATGTTCTTGTCGACGACTTCGGAGGTGATTTTGGCCGTTTTCTCTAGCATTTCCTCTTTGCTGATGCGCGCTTTTTCCTCTTTCGTGACGTCATTAAGCAAAGCAATCAGAATATGGTATTCGGCTACGTAGATAATCGACCCTTCGACTATCTTGTCGCTATTTAGCATTCTCAGTTTGCGGTGATGGATGGGGTTTCCGCCTAACGCGAATCCAAAGCACTCGGGATCGAGGAATTCGGAAATCTCGTGCCCTATTATCATCTCTTTCCTCGTGGAGAAGAGCTTTGCGGCGGCTGGGTTTGCAAGCTCAATCGTCAAATCGTCGTCAAGCACGATGACCGAAGAGTCGATCGACTCGACGATAGTGTTCGAAAAACTTTGTGATTTCTTCATCAAATATGGAAGACACATCTCTAAAGATGCCTTCCCTTCTAGGACGGCGATGGCTTTCGCACGGCACGAAGGGTAGCCGCAACAAGAGCAATTGAGCTCATCTTTCTTGCTCGTTTTTCCGATGCTTGCGAGAACTTTGGCTATCTCTTCCTCAGAGAACGTTTTTTCGCCATGCTTCTCGTTTTCGAATTTCGTCGTTAATTCCTCTAGTGGGACGTCCTTGACGTCGAAATCCTTCTTCCCTGCCATCTTCTTGATTCTTATGGAACCGCTATAGAGGGAACGGTTCTCGCTTTTTATGGCTGGGCCGCCGATACAAGAACCGGCGCAGGCGCTCATCTCGATGAAAGCGTTATGTATCTTCCCTTCCTTTATCTCTTGGATCATGGAAAGGCAACGTTCCATTCCGTCAACGCATAGGTAATCGTATTTCTTGTTCTTCTTCTCCATCGTGTCGAGGATGCCTCCGCTAAGAGGGAAGAGACGAGCCAACGAACGCTCTTCTTTCGCTTTATCCTCGTCGATCTCGGGGACTATGCCGCACTCATCGAACATTTTCTGAAGTTCGAGATACGTAAGCGCGCCATCAACCAAATCATGATGTTTGTCCGCTTCGTCTTTCTTGGCGATGCAAGGCCCGATGAAAACGACTTTCGCGTCCGGATTTCTTTCCTTGATCGCTTTAGCGTGCGCAAGCATTGGGCTGACGACTTGGCAAAGATATGGGAGAAGTTCCGGATAGTGTTTCTCAAAGAGAAGGTTGACGCTATGACAGGCGGTGCTGATCAAGATGTCTTTGTCGCCTTTCTCAACCAATTCGTCATAAGCCTTTTTGACCGAGGTAGCCCCTAACGCCGTTTCCTCGACATCAAAAAAGCCGAGTTTCAATAGAGCTCTCTTGATACTAGAAAAAGAAACGCCCGGGAAGGCGCTAAAGAAAGAAGGAGCCAAAGAAACGACGACCTTATCGGAACTAGACAATATCGAGCGAATGGCGGGGATGTCATCGCGTATGGTTTTGCAAGATTCCGGGCAGATCTCAAAGCATCTTCCGCACAAAACGCATTCTTCGGGGATGATCGAAGCCTGTCCATGATGAAAAGCGATGGACTTAGTCGGGCATCCGCGAATGCATTTATAGCAGCCTCTGCAATCGTTTTCCTTACTCGAAAGAACGTGTTCCATATGCGTTATCCCCTACAAATCCCACTTATTTTAGCAAAGGAACGACGTGGGAATCAAAAATCTCCGGAACGTTTTCGGGAGTGACGCCGACGACGATTTCGTCATTGACTTTGATGGTGACGGCATCATGCGAGCATTTGCCAAAGCAAAAGGCAGCCTTAAGGGAGATAACTCCCTCAAGGCCGCGCTTCTTAACTTCGTCGCGAATCGCCTGCGTGACGCTATATGAGCCTTTCAAATGGCAGCTCGAACCGACGCAAATCGCGATGTTAACCATTGTTAGTTTCCTTTATAGGCATCCTTTAGGATTTGGATCATCTCTGGAACGAGAGGGACGCGTGGGTTGGCTGGTGAGCATTGATCCTCATAAGCCAAGTAAGCAATTGTCTCGAGATTCTTATTCCAAAGTTCTTCATCTGGGATTATGGATTGGAAGTTCATGTCGATGCCGATTTCCTTGCCGAGGTTCATGACGGCATCAGCGAGGTTCTTGGTCGCTTCTTCTGGCGTAGCGGCTGGTATATCGAGCATTTTGCAGATTTGCTGATACTTCTTGTCGCACTGATATTCCTCATACTTCGGCCAAATCGATAGCTTAGTAGGAACGCTGCCGTTATAACGGATGACGTGTGGCAAGAGGATAGCGCAGGTACGGCCATGGACGGTGTGGTATTCGGCGCCGATCTTATGGGCCAAGCCGTGGACTAAGCCTAAGAAGCTATTGGCGAAGGCCATGCCGGCGATAGTCGCGGCATTATGCATCTTCTCACGCGCTTTCAAATCGTGTTTGCCATCTTTGACGGCACGTGGCAAGTATTCGAACACGAGCTTGATGGCCTCTAAGCAAAGGCCGTCGGTGAAGTCGCTTGCCATGACGGAGGTATAGGCTTCGATAGCGTGGGTAAGGACGTCCATACCGGTCTCGGCGGTCGCTCTCGCCGGGAGGTTGGTCGTGAATTCAGGATCCACGATGGCGATCGACGGGGTAAGACTATAGTCGGTCAATGGGTATTTCTTGAGATTGGCTTTGTCGCTGATGACGGCAAACGGAGTGACTTCGCTACCGGTTCCGGAAGTGGTAGGAATGCAGATGAGTTTGCTCTTTCTGCCGAGTTCTGGATACTTGAAGGCACGTTTGCGGATATCCATGAATTTTTGCTTCAAGTCGTCGAAGTTGACTTCTGGATGTTCGTAGAATATCCACATGCCCTTCGCGGCATCCATCGGCGATCCGCCGCCTAAAGCGATGATGGTATCGGGCTTGAATTCGTTCATGATCGAAACGCCTTTGCGGACGGTCGTGATATCTGGATCCGGCTCGACTTCGCTAAATAGTTGATAAGTGACTGGATTACGGCGGGAATTGAGTTCATCGATGATCTTGTTCAAGAAGCCAAGCTCGACCATGCTTCTATCGGTGACGATGAAGACTTTGCCGATGTCCTTGCAAGAACGGAGATATTGGATGCTGTTACGCTCGAAATAGATCTTTTGTGGGACTTTGAACCATTGCATGGTGTTTCTCCTTTTGCCGACTTTCTTGATATTGAGAAGATTGATGGCACTCGTGTTGCCGGCGACGCTGTTATGGCCATAGGAACCGCAGCCAAGCGTCAACGACGGCAAGAAGCTGTTATAGACGTTTCCGATGCCACCGAATGTCGTCGGAGAATTCCAGATGATACGGATGGCTTTCATCTTATCGCCGAATGTATCGGCCATCGATTGCTCTTTGCAATGGATGCCAGCACTATGTCCGAGACCGCCGAATTCGAGCATCTTCTCGCATAGTTCGAAGCCTTCGTTCGCGTCTTTGACCTTATAGACGCCAAGCACTGGTGATAGTTTTTCGCGCGATAATGGCTCCTCAACGCCGACTTTCTTAAGCTCGACGGCGATGATGGAGGTGTCGGCTGGGACTTCGAATCCGCTCTTGGAAGCGATCCAAGAAGCGCTCATACCGGCGACATCGGCGTTAAGGCGGGCATTCTCAAGGCCTTGTTCTCCGCTAGATACGCCGAACATATATTTCTCGAGTTTCTTCTTCTCTTCTTTGTTGGCCCAATAGACTTTGAAACGGGTGAGCTTCTTCTTCATCTCGTCATAGATTGCCTGATGGACGAAGATGGCGCTTTCGGAAGCGCAGATCATGCCGTTATCGAAGTTCTTGGACATGACGACGTCGTTGACCGTTTGATCTTGGTCGCAGCTTTCGTCGATATAGACTGGAACGTTGCCAGCGCCAACGCCGAGAGCCGGTTTGCCGCAACTATAAGCGGCTTTGACCATGGAGTTGCCACCGGTAGCTAAGATCGTGGCAACGCCTGGATGGTTCATCAAAGCGCTCGTGGCGTCCATCGAAGGATGCTCGATCCACTGAATGCAGTTTTCTGGAGCACCCGCTTTAACGGCGGCATCATGCATGACGATGGCAGCCGCTTTCGAGGAATTCTGGGCTTTCGGATGGAAAGCGAAGATGATCGGGTTTCTCGTTTTGATCGATATCAACGATTTAAAGATGACGGTGGAAGTCGGGTTGGTGACCGGGGTTAAGCCGGCGATAACGCCGACTGGCTCGGCGATTTCGGTGATGCCGGTGACTGGGTCATCTTTGATGATTCCAACGGTCTTCGTATGGCGCATGTTATTGACGACGTATTCGCAAGCGAAGAGGTTCTTCGTCGCTTTGTCTTCAAAGACGCCGCGTTTCGTCTCTTCGACGGCCAAACGGGCCAAAGAGCCGTGGTGATCAAGGCCGGCGACTGACATCTTAGCGACGATGTAGTCGATTTTCTCCTGATCGTAGCTGGCGAATTCGTCAAGGGCTTTAAGTCCTTTCTCGACTAAGCCATTGACTTCCTTTTGCGCGTCAGATAACTGAGCTTCTTTCTTGTTTTCTTCCATTTATATTATCCCTCCTTGGATAATTCTTCGTTAAGGCGGTGGCTAAGGACCGCTAAAGAGGAGGCCAGGTTGACGTTTTCAATCGCCACCCCCTCTGGGACGTTGATATGCGTAGGCGCGAAATTCCATAAGGCTTTCACACCACAAGCAATGGCAGTATCGGTAACATTCTGAGCGTATTCCATAGGAACGCAGATGATGGCTATCTTGGCTCCAATTATCGAAAGCATCGTCGAAAGATCTTTGATGTCGTATATGGTTTTATATCCGACTTTCTTGCCGATTTTCTCGGGATCATTGTCGAATGCGGCCACGATCGATAGCCCCATCTCTTTGAAGTTCGGGTAGTTGAGCAAGGCATTCCCTAAGTGACCGGCGCCGATAAGGACCGCTTTAACGTTTTCGCGGTATCCCAAAAAGTTCTCCAGCGTATCGACTAGTTTATGGAGATCGCGGCCCTTTTTAGGACGGCCAGGTTCATCGCTTACGGCTTGTAGGTCTTTACGGATCTGTTCCTCGCTATAGCCGAGTTCTTTCGCGATTTGTGGCGAAGAGACGGTCTCTTCCCCTTCTTCTATTAATGAACGGAAAAGCTTGAGATATATCGGGTAGCGTTGCAATTGATTCTTTGAATGCTGCTTCATCTTTTCTTTTCGGTATCAATTTACCGATACAATAATACCGATTATTTAAACTAGTCTCAATAGCAAACAACATGAAAGCGATTACACAGGAGAGCAGCACAAAACCGTTTACGTAAAAATGACGCCGAAAAGCAAAAAACTATTTAATTTGATCGATTCCGATCGTTCTCTCTAGCACCTTTATGCCGGCTTCGTGTGACACTTCTCCGCCATTCGAAGCGCAATAATCCTTCAACACTATCGGACGAATGCCCATTTCAAAGAGATCCACCGCCGTTTTGAGAACACAACAATCTGTGTCGATGCCGCAAATATAGACTTCCGTCGGATTCGTGCCTCCGTTTAATTCCGCCATATAATCGATGAGTTCATTCGACACGCAAGTATACGAATGCTTGATTATCACTTTTTCGCACTTTAAGCCTTCCACCAATTCCGTGGAATCTCCGTCTTTAAGTTTGTCCCAATGCAGGATTTTTATGAATGGGGAATCATTCACATTAATGAACCGAGTGGCAATGATGTGCTCGAATCGGTTCGAATTCGTGAGTTCGACGATCTTTTTGGCTTTCGGCAAAACATCTTCACGTTCGGAGAATCCTTTTTGAACGTCCACAACTATCAAAATTGACATGCCCATTTCTCCTATCTCTTATTTATGAAGAAATTCCAAACGACCATCCCCACCGCCAAAAGCAAAGAACAGCAAAATAAGGCGATGCTTTTGGCATCGAAAGAGGACTTACTAAACTCATTTAACGATTTGTATAGCGACATCGCGGTGAACACCGACATCAAAATATTCGTTATGAGCGCGCTCTTTCTCTTGGAATCTTCGTTCTTTGAGAGGGTCAGGTTCTTTTGAATGTTCAATTGGCTAATCGACGATTTATAAAGGCGTTTTATATCAGATGTTTCGATAATTTCTTTTATCATTTTCTTGTATAAGGTGGTCATATTAGCGCTGGTTTCGTTATCTAACGAAGCGTAAGTCGCCTCCAAAACGTTTTTAACCTTTTCGATCCCCTCGAGATTGATTTTCTTGCTCATTTTGAAATTATCCAGTGAATTGTCGCCTAAAAACCAACGGGATTGAATATAGATCTCGGCTTTGATTAGGTCGCACAACACCCCATCGTTTAGAATGTCCGAAAAACCAATATGCCTTTTGCTATTCGCTATCGCAACGGCCGACCACGAATAGAAAGTGTCGCCATCGCCGTTTTCGATCTTTCTTTCCTGTTTTTTATAAGCACCTTGAGGAATTTTCTTTGACGAAAGTTCTTTCCACGATTCTTTTTGTAAGACCTGGTTATTCGAAGCCGAATAAAGAAGATAATCGATTTGATCGTCGTCAAAAACGGCTCTGTCCAAAACATAGATGCTTAGAACGTAGGAAAGTCCATTCGACTTGTATGAAGCATCTGAGGATATTTTTCGGATATGCCTGTTTTTGAATTTGCGTTCCTTCTCGTTAAGTTTCGAAACCGCACGCCACGCGATTCCCATAAAAATCCTGATTGCCTTCCTTTCCTCGGAAAGAGCCTCGGCATTCGATGGATTATCAAGCAATACATCTTGGGTAAACACCTTTTGATAGCCTACCGTCAATAAGCTTCCGTATTCGGACAAAGCGTCCTTTTCGTCTTTTATTGCCTTTTGATCTAAGTCGCAAAGAACAAAAACGCCAACACCGGAGGACAAAAGATAGCAATATAGTCCTGGAAGCAATTTGACGTAGCAAAACGCCTTATCGCATAGTTTTTTATCGACAAAAACATAATCGATTTGGTCATTAAGAAGCTTCAAATTGTTATGGACTTCATATCCGTGTCTATCGCATTCCCCTTTCAAGAATTCGATATAAGTCGTCATCAATTTATAACTTTTTGAGTTGTTGATCGATAGATCGTCGAAGAAAGCGTAGCCAATATCGAACGGAACGATATGTACCAATCCGGCGGAAACATTTTTGTTTGTCATTTGATCCATAGATAAAGTTATACTTTAACTAGGTTATAAAGTCCATAATCTCTCATTTAATCAAAGCTTCGTATGTGGGGAATTAACGGCCATCACGGAAGCAAAATCAGCTATTTCGTATTTTGCACGTTCAAAAAGGGTTTGGCCGTTATAATCGAAAAGGCTACGCTTCCATCGATCGAAAGAGACTTTAAAGCACGTAGCCACCAATCTGCAAAATTGAGGCTACGCTTCAATCAAAATAAGCGACGTTTGAACGGCGCTTTGTCCTTCAACGAATTCAACGGATAACAAACAAAAAGCGCAACTTCACGTTGCGCGTTCTTATCGATTGGCGGGGGAAGAAGGAATCGAACCCACATCAAAGGTTTTGGAGACCTCTGTTCTACCACTGAACCATTCCCCCAGCGGCTCGCTTATTATAGGTAGCAAGCCTTTTTAAAACAAGAGAAAACTATGCGCCTCTGGCGATTTTGCTGACTAGGCCCATATCGCATTTGCCAGCGTAATTCATCTTGAAGTGCTTCATGACGGCAGGCATGCTCTTGTCGTCTAGCGAAGCGATTATGTTCTTGATCTCCTCTTCGCTAAGCTGTTTGGGGAGATATTTCGCCAATGCGGCTTTTTGTAGGTCCACCGCTTCAGCTTGTTCGACGCGGTTAGCCTTAAGGTATCCGTCTTTTTCCTCATCCAATTCTTTCGATAGCTTTTGGATCATCGAAAGAACGTCGGAATCGCTGATTTCCACATTCCCTCCGGACGTCTTCTTTTCCATATAACGGGAAAGGAGGATGGAATAAGCGCTCCTGGCGTTTTGGTCATGGGCCTTCATGGCCTCGATATTGGCTTTCTTTATTTCGTCGATCAACATATCAATTTGCCTCCGAGCTTATTTTAGCACGTTTCCTCTTCTCGATTATTCTCTCGATCGGATCAATGGCGATTCGACGGAAGGCGAAATATAACGGGAGTATCTCCAAACGCCCTAAGAACATACCGACACTTATGACCCATAGGACGCCATGATAGCAGCCGACGCTGTAATTGGCTTTATAGGCGACAAGATCCAAGTATGTGAGTCCGGTGCTCGAAAAGCCCATCATGAATTCATTAAAGGCTTCGCTAAAGCCGACGCCCGGGAAGAACATCAAAGCCAACGCGCCGCATACGAAGAAAGTGAGATTGAGTAACGCGTAGTTCCTAGCCTCGCTTACGCTAGAAGGATCGACTTCCTTCTCCTCTCCTAAGCGATACACGACATGCGGGTTGATGGTCTTCTTGCTGCTATTCTTGTATTTGATCGACCAATAGAACTCCTTGGTCAATAAAGCCACTCTGTATTGTTTTATGCCACCGCTTGTGGAGCCGACACCTCCTCCAACGGCCATAAGCAACCAGCCGACGAACACCCCGACTTCACCTAAGCAACGGACGTCGGGATAATTGCAGAAGCCAGTCGTCGACATCGAGGTGATGGATTGAAAAATCCCATATCTAAAAGCCGTCAACACATCTATGCCTTCCGATTCTGTCGCATATGGATTCGATCGATATAGGAAAGTGATGGACAAAGAGCAAATCAAGGTCAATAGGACAAAGAAAACGAAGGAAAACTGAATCTCGATGTCCTTAACAAAATCCTTTAGGCGACCACGTAGCAAGAAGGTATGAAGTAAGAAATTGGTGGCGCCGGCAAGCATCAAAACGCATAGCACGGCTTCCATTGGAATAGGCGAGGAAACACTATAAACGCCATTCCATATGCCCATCTCACTATAAGCGTAGACATTTTGTGCCCTTGTGCCAAAGCCGCCCGTCGCTAGAGCGCTGATGGCGTGGCAAATGGCATCGAACGGAGACATGCCGCATAGCCATAACGCCAAAGCCCCGACTAACACCCATCCAGTATAGACTAGAAGGATGATCTTCGCGCTTTTGGCGAGGTTAGGGACAACTTTGTCGCTATGCCCTTCGGCGAAATATAAACGGAAGTTGTTTCGGCTTGATATGACGGAAGTGACGATAAGGATAAGGCCGATGCCACCAACGAATTGAAGCCAAGCGCGATGGAACAAGAAAAGATGGGAGGCCGGATAAGTCGGGCAATAGTCCAAGGCGACGTTGGTGACCCCGTCGGATACGAGATACGCTTTCGAAGGGAAAACGGTCAAGCCGACGGTCGCATAGCCCGATATCGACTCAAAACAGCTTTCGCTAAAGCTCATACCGAGATCCATATCGGTATTCCCGAAGTTGATGAGCGGGAATTTCGTCAAAAAGAACGGGAAAGCGCCGAGCAATACGGCGAAAATCCATATCAAAACAAGAAGGAGCGCATCTTCGTTCTTCTTGAATTTGGCTTTTTCCTTGCCAAAGCCAAAGATGAAATACAACAGTAATCCGAGCAATATGGCGCCAGAGGAAGGGAGGACGAAATTAAGGCACCCCTGCCATTCGTCTTTATAAAACAGCAACGTGAGCAACGGAACGAGTATGACGACGCCTTCGAATATGAGAAAAAGGCCGAGATACCCTAAAATCAATGGGAAACCACCGCTTTTTCTTTCTTTCATCATTCCTTCTTCTTGCTTCTTTTCTTAGAAGGCTCTTTTTCTTTCTTGGCTGATTTGCTTGGCGTTTTCTCTTTCTCTTCCTTGATATAGGAAAGGACTTCCGCCTCGTTTTCCTTAGCGCAAGCAATGACAAGGACGTCCTTCGGTTTAAGGACGACTTGGCCATTAGGGATGACGAAGCTGTAATTACGGACGATATAAGCGATCGAGGCGCATTTAGGGAAGCCGATTTCAGCGATGGCCTTGTCGCAAATGCGGTATTTGCTCAATAACGTAGCCTCGATCATCCTGATGTTCTCGTTGTCTAGCGACAAGGAGCGGATCAAGGACTCGCTATCGGATTCATTCTTGATGTTTTGGGCCAATAGATAGGTGCTCGAAATAACGCTATCAATTCCAAGTTTTCGATACAATTCGACGTTACGCGGATTCTTGACGGTACAAATGCATTTCTTGGCATTGAAAATCTTCTTAGCGATGACGCATGAGGCGTAATTGTCGGTATCCGATTCCATCAAAGCGACGAAGATATCGGCGTCGTAAGCGTTCGCCGCATCGAGAATGTGGTATCTCCACGGATCGCCGATCGTCACCGGAACGTGCTTCTTCTCCATTAGATGCCTAGCGTATTGCTCATTCGGGTTTATGACGATAAGGCGGTTCTCATTGGTATTGAAAACGTCGATGCCGTAGGAAGCTTCGAATGTACCGCCAGCCAAAACGATTTTCATTCCTCTTCCTCCTCATCCTCGATCGCATCGAACTTAGCCAAAGAGAGCTCGAATGGATAGATGGCTTTGATATTAGGGAATCCGGCGATGCAAGAGCTCTTATCGGGGTCGCTAAAGCGGACGAAGATCCGAGGAACCTCGAAAATGCGCGAGCAAACATGGGCCAACAAAAGGTTCACGTTATCATCCCCCGTCGTGATGACCACCTCTTTCGCCGTCAATACCATCCCATCGTTTTCTAAGAATGGAATATCCGTGGCGTCACCTGTCAAAGTGAATCCCGAGAAAGTGTCGTCAAGACGCGAAAAAGAGGCGGAGTCCTTATCGATTGCGATAACGTCCTCTCCTTTGGCCGCCGCCCTTTCAGCGACGCCGGCGCCAAGCCTTCCTAGGCCGATAATGACGATTTTGTTTCTTGCCATAAGCGGATTATACCCCTAGCCTCTACGAGGCTCAACAATCATATCACAAGTCTTATATGGTTAAAATCCCTGCAATTCCCCCATCGATTCTCATTTCATCGCCTATTCGCAGGCTTTTTTCGAAACCGACTTCATTCGTCAGTTTTAGTTTCTTGCGAAATGAGGTTTTCTTTTTGGAGAGCCTCGTCAATCTTGCTATTCGCCTCTTTCGTGAAGCGCGGAACGATAATCGAGAAAACGATGATGGCCATAACCCAGCTCATCGGCCATGTGCTCCATAGCCATGGGAGGGTATGAAGAGAAGGAATCTGCTTCCAAAAGGCGAAGATGAAGAGAAGCCTTAAACAGGTGACGAAGACGAAGATGACGATCGTTGGGGTTTTGGCGTGCCCTAACCCACGGCAATAGGAAGAGAATATCTCCATGATGCCGTCGAGGAAATATGTAAGGCCCATAAGCATTAGGCGCCAGCCGGCAAGCTCAAGCGACTTCTCGTACCCATTTTGATCGAAGACTCCATCGACCGTGAATGATTCCTTGGAGATGAATATCCCATTTAAGGAATTCCTAAAGATGACGCACAAAAGACCGACGAGAAAGCCGATGATGGCGGTATAGAGCATTCCGTAAATGAAGGCTTTCTTGATGTTCTCTTTCTTCTTAGCACCGTAATTCTGCGCGACGATGGCCGTCGTCGCCACACTGAAAGCGTTAAGAAAGATGTAGATATACCCTTCCACTTGTTGCGAGGCGGTGTTGCCAGTCATCGCGATTTCCGAAGTTATCGTGGCGTCGGAATAGGAATTGACGGACGCTTGAATAAAGACATTGGCCACTGAGAAGACGAAGGATTGTAGTCCCGCTGGAATACCATTACGCAAAACGGCGATTGTCTCTTCTTTGTATAGCCTTAGTCCCTTGATTGAGAAACGGATGAATTTCTGACGTTTGCCTGCTAAGAAGAGAAGAACCAAGATGGCTTCCAAAGCTTCTGATATAAGGGTTGTAAGAGCGACGCCAAGAACGTCGAGTTTGAAGGTGATAACAAAAAGAAAATTGAGCCCAACGTTGATAGCGCCGCATATGATGAGGGCGTACAAAGGGCGTTTGCTATCCCCTAAGGCGCGTAAGATTGCCGAGCCGAAATTGAATATCAATAGAAATGGGAGCCCTAAGAAATAGACTTCCAAATACGTCGTGGCCTTATCTAGAACGATATCCGGGGTCTGCATGGCGATAAGAAGATAACGGGCGGAGAAATATCCGGCGAGTCCGATTGCGACTCCAAATATGAGACTTAGCAAGATAGACGATTCAAGGGCTTTCTGCGCGGTTTTTTGATCTTTTTCGCCGACTGCTTTAGCGACCACGACATTGGCTCCGACGGAAACTCCGACGAATAGCCCGATGACGAGGTTTATGAGCGCACTGTTGCTACCGATCGCGTTCATGCTGCTATAGCCACCGCCGAAATAAGAGACGACTATCTCATCGGCGCTGCTATACAAAAGCTGAAGCAATGACAAAAGGACGATAGGGAAAGTATAAACCGCCATCTTCTTGAAAAGATTGCCGCTAGTGAGATCCAAATCCTGCGAAAAGAGATCCTTAAGATGCCATTTGCCTTTATATCGGTGGGTAACAGGTGTATTCATGGTTCTTTCTTTAGAAAGCCTTGCTATGATAGCCCTTTTAGAAAGGAAACATAGGAAAGAAGAGCGCCTCCTCTTTGAAAGCGGTTCCACCTCTCTACTTCTTCTTCAGTTCCGGAAGTTTTAAACCAAGCTTCATCGCATCGAAGAACTCGACGTCTGGATATTTCGAGACGATCTCCTGATATTTCGCTTTCGTTTGCTTCTTATGGAGAGCGGAGAAACCACTTTCGGCGTAAGTCGACAAACACCAAATCACATACTCCCTCGTCCCCTGCGTCATGAAATAGTATGGACAATGGCTTAGGAAATATTTAAGCGTGGTATCCGGTTTGAATTCCTTCGGGTTATACGTATAGGAAGCACTGAGCATATCGCAAACGTATTCGGTCGCGTATTTATAGGGCATCGTCTTCGCCATCACTCTCCCCATGAAGAAATCCGTCCAATATTCCCAATGATGGGCGTTCCTTCTCGTATGATGTTGGCAGATCGAGGAAAAATAGCCTTCATACAAACGTTGTTCATACACCGGAGAATGGTCGCCGGAATAGTATTTGGCACTGTTAGAGAATTCGATCCACGAATATTTGGTGAGATCGTGTTTCAAAGCGTGGAAGAAAATCCCCATATGAAAGGCGTTCCTTATCACGAGGTGACGATGTTTGAAGACGGTTGCCAAATGTCCAAAGGGGTGCGACATGCGTAGAATGATAGCACAAAAGAACCGCGAATTGACTATTCACGCGACGCCAAACAGAAAACGAAGTGAAGCGAATGAAGTTTTACTTCACTATTACTTCACTATCTACTTCATTCATAGTGAAGTTCAAGCGAAAACGGCCCCCTCATAACGAGAAGGCCGCTTCGAAAGAAGAGTTTTTTTATTCGACGGTTACTAGGAAACAAGCTTTTCTAACTCCTTCAATTTCGCTTCATCGCGAAGAAGAAGATATTTGTCATAATCCAATGTATCCGACAAGGATTCGCCTTCTTTGGCGATGACGGCTGCGTTAGTTTTGGCTTCATCCCTCGTTATCTTGCCTTTCAAATCCTTTACCGTCTCTCGAGCGATTGGTTTTGTGAAAAACAACGGGAAAGCGCCTTCGTCGATAAACATTTTGACGATATCATCGCAATCGACGATATCTGATAATTCATTAACCTTCGTAAATGCTGTTATAGAGGATAACGACCCTCAGTTCATCTGGAGTTCCAGAGCCTCCATCATCAGGATAGACGTGGATTATGGCCGACGTCCTTTTCTTATCCGTCCTTCTCTTGATTATGAAAATGCCTTTTTTATGAGCCATTTCATTTTGGCTAGGGAAATCGATGGTGTTCTTATAATTATCAGCGACCGTGTAATGGAAACTGCGGTTTGTGGCGTTTTCTGGGGCTATCTCGGTAGTGAATTGGTATGGCACAAAGCGGTTCTCGCCATCATCCATCTCTTTGCTCTCGTCATATGTTATGACGCACTGATGGGATCCGTCCGATGTGGTCGTGTATTCGCCGCCATCTGACCCGGGTTTGATGGTTAGGGAACTAATATAGGTCACTTCGACTATGCCTTGCGGCTTTGTGCCGAAAATGGCGACGAAAACGACGGCGATCAAGCATATGGCGCTTACGAGAATCGATACCGCTTTCTTCATAATGACTCCCCCGTCTTATAGATGTATTTTATCCTTCGGACGTACAAAAGGATATTCAACGCAAGGTATATCACCGAGACTAAGAGCACTTTGAATCCGGCCGTGGAATATACGGTCGCAAGCCAGAAGATGTTATCTTGGAGATATAGATAATAGAGAACGGATGCGAGGATCGCCGTCGCAAAAGCGAAGATCACGCTTCGATTTTCATTAGAAGAGAAGAAGGAAACGTCTCCGAATGGGCTTCTTGGGTTCGTGAAATCGACACCAGCGCTGAATAAGAGATGGCCGACGTAAAGAAGCGCGGCCCCAATACCCATATATATCGTGCCTTCGGCCATCGAAGGTCTTATCAAAGCCATGCAGATAACCGTCGCAACGATGCTTAGGACGCCAAAGAAAGAAGGGATGACCAGTTTGCTTCCGACTGCCCAACTGT
The DNA here is from genome assembly GCA_963616935.1 of bacterium. GTDB lineage: Bacteria > Bacillota_I > Bacilli_A > RFN20 > CAG-826 > UBA4951. The sequence goes on from CAVEMS010000011.1 coordinate 21,915, forward strand.
CTTTTAATGGATATGTCCTACTCAATTTGAAAGCGCCGCCTTCGTGGCTATAGATCTTCGCGATCGTCGAATTGGCGTTTAGCGCGATTAGTAGCATTATTAGGAGCGAAACAACCTGGACCATCTTCTCGCCTTGGGCGTTCAAATCCATTGCGGAGAATAGCTTATTGACGAGCGATAAGAGCAATGGAAGCGCTAGGAATATGCCTAGATAAGAGGAGGAGAACGAGGAATCCTTGAAGAAAAGAAGGGCTTCCTTATGGAGTTGTGAGAAGAGAGGAGAGAGCGAGCGCTTCTCTTCGAGCGTCTTCTCTTTCTTCTTCGCTTTGCCTTGCAATTCTCCAGTTCCGCTGGCAAGTTTAAGATAAAGAGGATTGGCAAACGCGAGGGTGGCGATGAATAAGGATGGTATCAAGACGATCAATGCCAAGAGAGTCCATAGTCCCGAAATCGCCGATCTCGAGAAATAGCAGAAATTGAAGCCAGAGAAATCACCGAGATATAGCATCGATGTCTGATAGAAGAAGGGCATCGACGTTTTGTAATAGGTCATCGCGGATTGAATCTTCGTGAAATACGGCCCCCAATTCGAGAAGACATCGACTCTTTCAGGTATCATCACGATGACAAAGGCGCAGAAAGCAAGCAAGAGCAAAATGAAGAAAGAGATGACTGCGGCATTCATCGCCCCATGGGTGCGAAGGTATTTCTTGATGTAATAAGCCGGAACGCTTAGCAAAGAGGCTAACAATAGCATCGTCATATCGATTAAGGCCCATACGACGAAGACGACGAAATACATGTAAACCGGGTATTTGCTAACTAAGAAATAGCCGACTAAGAAAGGGATTTCCAATAATAACGCCTTCAAATACGTATTGACGAAGCAAACGAATAGACGCGACAAGAATAACGTGTTCCCGTCGGTTGGGAGAGTCAAAAGGACTTTGTTGTCATTCGCAAAATATAGATCCTCCGTGACTCTTCCTAACGAGCCGATAAAGGAAACGATTATCAAAATCGTGACGATAATCGAAGGAACCGCCATCGGCACGAAGGCGAGGAGCGAGAAGATGTTAAACATCATGCAGAAATAGAAGAAAACGTATGAAACGGCAGCGACTACCGCAAAGCCAAGCACGCTTAAAGCGATTTTTAGGATAGCTTTCTTCTTATTTCCCTTCCAATCGAAGGATAGAGAGTTAGCCAAAAGCATTTTGACGAGCACCCAAAAGGAATGCCATTCGACATGGAAGAAGCTTCTTTTTTTCGTTCCCCTTTTGCTTAGCACAATATCTCCTTGGCTTTCTTTTCGTCTTCAAGTAGCGTCTCGGCTTCTTTTTCGTCATCGCTAGTAAGAAGCAAGAAGGTCTCTTCGAGCTTCTCCCTTTCCTTCGGCTCTTTGTCCAAATCGATGCGTTTGACGAGATTGCCTTTCTTAATTATCACGACCTCATCGCAAAGGTTCTTCACGACGTCGATGATGTGGCTAGAGAAAAAGACGATGTTGCCTTTCTTGGCGTGTTCCTTCATGCATTCCTTAATCTGATAGATGCTATTGGGATCAAGGCCGGTCATCGGCTCATCGAGTATCCAGATCTTTGGGCTATGGATGAGAGCGGCGATGATCGTCACCTTTTGCTTCATGCCATGGCTATAGGTCTTCATTGGTTTATCATAACGGGCGCCAAGTTCAAGACGAGAGACGAGATCGGCTTCGATCTCCTTTCTCTCTTCATTCGGCACACGGTATAGATCGGCGATATAGCCGATGTATTGCCGGCCAGTCAAGTTCTCGTATAAAGCGTAGTTATCCGGCACGAATCCAATTTCCTTCTTAGCCAAGAGAGGTTCTTCCAAAACGTCATGTCCGCAGACGGATATCGTTCCTTGGTCAAAGCCATGAATGCCGACGATCGATTTGATGATGGTGCTCTTGCCAGCGCCGTTTTTCCCTAAGAAGCCATAGATTTTGCCGCCTTCTAGCCGCAAAGAGAAATCCGTGACGGCATAGTTTTCCATGCCATGGTATTTCTTGTAGAGATGATCGATTTCAAGCCCTATCTCCCAACTTTCCATTGCCATTCCTCCTTTTGCCCTGACGGCCAAATACGCCTCGTGGCGCGATAATGAATTCGCTTTAGCGACCTTGATTGCGACTAACCCATCCACCATTTTGAACAAAAGCTCATATAAGAACCACATGGCGAATGCCAATAAAACATACATGAAGTAATAGATGACGTCGTAAATCAAATGGATAGTGTAGGTTAAGCCACCGCTATCGAAGGTAATCGTCATTTTGAAGAGATCTTCCGCCCAGCGACCTAGTTTATCGGCGATGAAATCGCTATTGATGAAGAAGAAGTCACTACTAATGCCTTGGGCGGTCAAGACGGTGTTGACGAACATCACCAATATGAAATAAGCCAAGAAACCGAGTTGCGAATAGGCGAAATATTTCATCTTCGGCCGTTTGTAGACTCCCAATAACATAATCAACACCGGCATGAAGAAGGCGTGCAAGTGATTGATGTAGAATCCCATGACATCGGGATCGAAAACCCATAAATCGGCGGAGAAATTCGGCATCATGAGGGCGAAGAAGGCGCCCAACACGTTGATGAAGAAAGTGAAATAATAAAGGCCGTAGCTAATGAACAACAACGTTATCGGCATCGTGTACATCGCCGTGTTGCATAGATGTAGCGGCCAAGATCCAAGGTTCGTCCAGATATCGGCACGGTTGGTGGATATATAGCCGAATAACGTCCCAAGCGATATCTGTAGTAACATCCCTCTTCTATCCTCTTTCGACATCGGATATAGCAAGATGAAATACATGATCGGAAGAATGAAGGCCAAATATATCAAAATGCGGTGCGAGAAATCGCTCGGCTCTTGAGGATTCGGGAAGACGTGATCGCCAAGAGTTATGGTCCTTCCGAATAAAAGGGAGACCGAATAGGAGCTCGCCATCGTTAATATCAAAGGGATCAAAATCGCAAAAAGCTTGCAAATCCCCTTCTTATTGAGCTTTGTTTCGCCCTCTTCCAAATAACTATGCAAATAATAGAAATCAATGATGGCAAGCTCTAACCCCATTAAGATAGAGCGATAGCAAACAATTTCCTCTCCGACTATGCCTTTTAGGACAAGCGGATAGGCCAAAGTCAATATAGCGGCGATCGGCGTGCCGATATAGCGGCGCGCGAATAACGACGAATCCTTCAAATAGAAGGCACTCACGAGCGAAAGCACCACTGCCGCCACCCATAGATCGTTAGCGAGCGTTCCGATTATCTCCTCATATCGCGATAGCATATAAGGATCCATGCCCTTCATCATGAGCATGCTTTCGAGATGGAAGACGTCGTAATACTTGAAATAGGAATACGTCCCTTTCCAGAAATAGAATCTGGCGAAGAAGACGAAGAAGAGAACTATCGATAAAAGAGAGACGTATAGCTTATATCGATCCTCTTTCTTCGCGAATTTAGCGCTTAGATAAGAGAAAGGACGAAAACGGTACGCCTTCGCTGGCCTATCCTTCATGAACCGCTTCAAAAGAATCGAAGAGGCGATAAGAACGATAAGCAACAAAAAACATGGCAAGTAATCGAGTGCATACTCGCCATGTCCAATGAAAGATAATCCTAACGAAAGGAAGAGCAAAACGAAAAGGCCTCCGAAAAAGCAATAACGATTTCGAAGAACCTTTTTCATTTTCGATTATTTGACGGCGTGATAGTCGCCAAGAAGGACGCCATAGTTGCCGACGCCTGTGTAAGCGGTCGGATTCATAGCCATCATATCGGAATAGACCTGACTTGGTTCGCCATTGATCGTAACGGCCAATAACCCAGCGTCTTTAATGCCATCACCTGGCGTAGAAACGTCGGTGGAAGAAGCCAAACCAAGGGCCGATTTGATGATGTATTTGCTCGAGCAAAGCGAGTAATCGGTATTGATGGCTGCGAATTCATGCGAACCAGTCGAGGAAGTGGTCGCGAAGACCATTTGGTTCGCATAGTTGCAATAAGTTAAGTTATTTCCGAAGAAAGTCCCAGACAATTGATCGATATAATCCAAGGTCGCTCCGGCTATCGCCGCGGCATCTCCACTAGCGGAAGCTGCTGCATAAGCGCCGGCCTTCGTCATGACATCGAGATATCCGTCAAGCGTAGAATAGACGGTCTTGCCGCCTTTTCTGACGGTGACATTGACTCCACCCCTATCTAAGGAAGGCAAGCTTAGCGATTCGCCTCCGGCAATCGGGAGATTGACCATGATGAAGTTGAATTTGCTGATCGGCGTTTCGCTCGATATATCCTTTTCGGTCTTTAAGAAGGACATGCCGAGTTGTTGGAACAAAGGATCGACGGCCGTTAGAGCGCCGGCCATTTTGCTAGCGCCTTCGTAGCATTCGAACCAACCGCCCTTTCCTTGAGTATAGTTCGACAAGAATGAGGCGTCGTCGATATCCACAGTCGTGGCGATTTTCGGGCTAAACTCCGCCGGATTAGTCGGAAGGACCTCGGTTCCAGGATTAAGGAACAAAAGAGGACCACCAGCGCTTACGAGTTCGCTATTTTCAATCTTGAGGCTGCCAGAACCGTAGATATATGCACCAGCATTCGCGCAATCCCTGATGCGGGAATTGGAAATGGTCATCGACGTCTGAAGGTCCACTTCATTATACGTTTTCGAACCGCTTGTGGAGGCATCGGCCATGGTAGCCATATAGAACTTGGATAGGATCACGTTATCGAGGATGGAATCAACCTCGGTCTTCAAGAACATCGGACCGCCATTCGTGATCGAGGATTCCGCGCTCACGCCCCTATTGCCAGAGGTTTGTAAATCCTGGAAGACGATACGGCAGTTCTCCGGTTTCGTGCCAAGATGCCTTACACCATCGCCATCGGTATAGTCGGCAGTCGGGAATGAAGCGTAGAACAAAGAGGAATGGGAAGAGACGGCCTCGTCTTGTCCTTGCGCCGATCCATCCATCTGCTCCGTCAAAATGTATGGAACGGCATCCGGATCGTCTTTTTTGTCGTTGATCGCAAGGGTATGCAAGTTGCCATAGACATGGGCGACGGTGTTGTCGGCAGCGAAATAATGGTCGAACATGCGTAGCCAATCCTTAAGGCTTCCGACGACGGCGTTTTCCTTGGCTTCCCCTTCCTTCCAATAATAGCAATCAGGAAGATCGCTCTTATTAATCGTTATGTCGTTTTGGAGAACGATGTTTTCGGCATCGGGAAGGCCCAATTCTTTTTTGTATTCGTAGACGGCTCCGCTTAAGGCTGTGCTATATGGCCAGGAATCTTTGCAGGTATAGAAAGCGAACAAATCCGTGGCTTTGGAAACGTTATAGCCAGCGACAACGGTCAATTTGTAAACGATGCTATCGGTATCCGGATATGACAAGGTGACCTTGAATTCACCAGAGACGTCGTCTTTGAATTTGAGCGTGCCATCGCTAAGGAAGGCGGCAACGTCGCTGATATATTCGGAAGGCTCGACTTCGGCGCCGTTATATTCAAGTTTCATTGTGGCGCCAGTCGGAATTTTGTCTAACTTAACCGTCTCGATGCTTTCGGAAGAAAGGTCGAAAGCGAGCATTTCCGGCAAGAGATCGACGGCATTCATGTTGCCGACGATATAAGAGCCGCTGTTGGTCTTAATGAATCCGTTCTCTAAGGAAGATTCGCTTGAAGAGAGAGTCGGATTGGATACGTTCGTGGTCGTGTAAGTGTAGTTCTTATTGGCCGCCCAGCTATCGAGTTCGTATTTATCGGTGACGTTATAAGTCATCGTGTCTTGAAAAATATTCTCCCCTTCGGTATAGGTGACGGTGAAGACTTTGTTGCTACCGACGATAGAGGTATCGATATCCGTATGGGAGATCGTCTCCTTGTTCTCAACATATTTTAGCGTTTTGATCGTTTGCTTCGACGCATTCAACAGATTAATGGCCAAGTTATCATAAGATGGAGTTGAATCCATGACGTAACTCGCTTCAATCGATTTTTCGACGATGTCGATCGAATCGACGACATTATCCGTGTTGTTGTTGTCACCGCAAGAGGCGAGGGCGCTAACGGCTCCTGCGCTTAAAGCGAGCAAACATGCATATCGCACTTTTTTCATTCTTTTTTCTCCTTATTTTTTCAAAAGAATTTTTATAGCGGGTTTACTTATACCACATCACAAGGCAAAAAGCCAACAAATGAGAAGTCGCCGGCTTCCCCTCTTGCCGTCGCCATAACGAGAAAAACACCACACAATCCGGTATTTTCTAAAAAGTCGCCCTCTTTCGCAGACGTTTTAGGAAAGAGAGGCGTTACTTATGATATTTTTCGTATATCTTTGAGTAGTATTCCTTCCAAAGCTCGTAATTCTTCTCTTCGGTATAGGTTTCCGCGATTGCCTTCGAGAAGGCTTTCGCGCCTTCGTAGAACAGCGAATCATCAGCCAATTTATTGAGCGTTTCGGCGAAACCATCGACGTCTTTGGCCCGCAAGTAATCCCCTAACAATATATCCTTGTATAGATCCAAGTCCCTGACTAAATAGGGAAGGCCGGAATTGCAGGCTTCTAATAACGCCATCGGGAAAAGCTCATTGAAAGAAGGGAGGAAGAATATGTCGGCGGCATTATATAGATCGTTCATCTTTTCGCGTGGTTGGATGCCTAGGAATTTGACGTTCGGACGGTCTTTCTCCATTTCCGCTTTAAGCTCCTTATAGCCATCGGTTATGCCTTTGAAAGAGAATCCGCCAGCCCAAACGAAATTGAGATTCGGGCATTTCTCGGCCGTTTTGATGAAATCGAGGACACCTTTTCTGGTTTGCACTTGCCCCACTGCGATCACGGTTTTCTTATCTAGTGGGAAACCATATTCTTTCTTTAACGCAAGCCTCTCCTCTTCGCTTTTAGGGAAGAAGGAATCATGACTCACGAAATTTGGGATATATGTTATCTTCTCTTCTTTTATTCCAAAACGAGCCAGCTCCTTTTTGAAAGATGGGTTGACCACCACTATCTCCTTGGCCTTCTTATAGAACGACGTGACATACCATTTGAATGCCTTGAAAGCGAATTTCGGTAGTTTCACCGACCCATCGAGCGTATCAGGGAGAAAATGGACGAAAACGATCGAGGTCTTCCTCTTCTTAAGCGTGAACAAATAGAAGGAAGGATTGACGGAATGGATGTGATATAAGTCGTATTTGCCGAAAAGCTTATTGTACGAGAGATCGAAATCGTCTTTGCCGTATTCCTTTAAAATCCTCGTTTGCTCGCGATAGACGCTTAAGACGCCTTGCGCCTCCGCCATATCGGCGTGAGATAAAATGTCCAAATGCAGTTTCTTTTTCATACGAACATTATCCAACATGATAACGATGATGGTAAATATTTTCGCTTATCGTCGGCCATATCGATATTTTCAAACAAGAAAGCGCTTTATCGCCTCCATCTCTACATTTTGAGCGAAAATAAAGAACCATAGGAAGACGAAATTTCCTAATAACATACGGAGATTCTTATGGCCAAAGAGCGGAAATCGATAATCGAAGAGTTCGGAACGGACGTATTTAACGATGAGGGGAAGAAAAAATATCTTTCTAGCGAGGCTTATTCGGCTTTAAAGGAAGCGATCGATGACCATGAAAGCCTAAACCCTTCCTATGCCGACGAAATCGCCAATGGATTAATGAATTGGGCCGTCGATAAGGGCGCCACCCACTTCACCCATTGGTTTCAGCCGTTAAACGGCAAAACGGCAGAAAAACACGACGCTTTCATCGGTAAGGCGGACCCCAATGGAAAAGTGTCCTACGATTTCGGCGGTAACGAACTAATAAAAGGCGAGCCAGATGCCTCAAGTTTCCCTTCTGGCGGCTTAAGAGCGACCTTCGAAGCAAGAGGATATACCGTCTGGGACGTCACAAGCCCATGTTTTGTTCTTAGCGACGAAGACGGATCCGTCTTATATATACCAACCGCTTTCTATAGCTATAATGGCGAAGCGCTAGATGGGAAGACACCATTACTAAGAAGCGAAGATTATCTTAATGATGCCGCCACGAGGCTCTTAAGGCTTTTAGGAGAAAAAGACGTCAAGCGGGTTTATAGCTACGCTGGCGCCGAGCAAGAATACTTTTTAATCGATAAAGACGATTTCTTAAAAAGAAAGGATTTAGTCTATACAGGTCGAAGCCTTTTTGGCGCATATGCCCCAAAAGGGCAAGAGCTCGACGACCACTACTTCGGGCCAATAAGGGAAAAGATATCCTCCTTCATGAAGGAAGTTAATGAATCCCTTTGGAAACTTGGAATATCGGCCAAAACCGAGCATAACGAGGTGGCCCCAAGCCAACATGAACTCGCTTGCGTCTATTCGGTGAGTTCATTATCGGCCGACCAAAATCAACTCGTCATGCGGATGCTAAAGAGAATCGCCAAACGGCATGACATGGTTTGTCTGTTGGCGGAGAAGCCTTTTGCCGGCGTGAATGGATCAGGAAAACACAATAACTGGTCCGTCGGAACGGACAATGGGATAAACCTATTTAGCCCAGGGAAAAATCCGGAAAGCAACCTCCGTTTCTTAATCTTCCTTTCGGCCGTCTTAAAAGGCATAGACGAGCACGCCGATATGTTACGCGAATCGGTGGCAAGCTATGGAAACGATTTCCGATTGGGGGCCAACGAAGCGCCTCCTGCCATACTAAGCGTCTATCTAGGGTCGTCGCTGTGCGAATCGCTTAAAACGCTAACCGACGGCGTGGCACCAAAAAATAAGAAGGAAAGCGAAAAGATGCGTATCAGCAAAAGCTTGCCTTCCCTCCAAAAAGACGACGCCGATAGGAATAGGACGTCCCCTTTCGCCTTCACCGGCAATCGTTTCGAATTCCGAATGGTCGGAAGCGAACAAAACATCTCCGAGCCAAACACTTTCCTTAACGTCATCCTCGGTGAGAATTTAAACGAGCTTTCCGATATTTTAGAAAGTGCCGATGACAAAATTGAGGCGGCTTGGGAATGGGTGAAGAAAACGATAAAAGAGCACGAAAGGATCGTTTTCAACGGCAACGGCTATTCGAAAGAATGGGAAAAGGAAGCGGCTAAGCGCGGACTCCCGAATCTTAAAACGGCGCCAGAGGCCATCGAAACGCTAAATAGGAAAGAAAACAAGGACGCTTTGCTAAATAGCGGCGTCCTTAGCGAAGCGGAAATCAAATCGCGCATCGCCATAAAATACCAGGATTATCATGCCAAAGCGGTGATTGAAGCCAAGACGATGTCGAGAATGGCCCATAAGTTATATATCCCAGCCATTAACCACGCTCTAAAAGACAGGCTTGAGGAAAAAGCCAATCTTAACGAATCGTTCTTGCCATTAGATACCGAGATCAACAGATTGAAGGATGTTTTGTCACGTTCGTTCGCACGCTTAGAAAAACTCGATATATTAATCGCCGAGGACGAGAAGAGCGAAAAGGGCGAAAGAGAAAAAGCCTTCTTCGCTTCTAAAGAACTTAAAGAAGCGATGGAAGGGTTAAGAAAACCAATCGACGAAGCGGAGCTATTGGTCCCGAAGAACCTTTGGCCGGTTCCGACATACGGCGATTTACTCTTCCACGTGTGATTTGAAAGCATGGCCTCACAAAAAAAGAAAAAGGAGCCGAAGAACGGCTCCAAAAGGATTTTTAAGAATTCGCTATTCGATTGCTTCTAGGAAATCAGCGATTTCTGGGTATGTCTTTTCGACTTCTCCCCATTTATATTCATATTCCAAAATCATGTGTGACGAAGCGATAAATGGCGTGTCGACGTAAGAAAAAACTAGCATATAGTCAACGAAAGTCGCCTTCGCTTCGACGGTTGTTATTGTGCCATCACTCGCTTCCACGGGAACGGTCACTTCCATTTTGAAGTCGCCTTCATCCTTTCCAAGATAAAATTTCCAATCATATGTCCCCTCGTTGGATGTCGCAGCGGACGAAGAAATGGATTGCTCGTACGCTTCAAGCGACTCCAACATCGAAGACGGAGTCTCTTTAATGGTTTTCGATATGTTGTCTTTGTCTACTTCGAGATCTTTGACGGCAGGGTTAAAAACGTTCGTCATGAATTCCGTAGAATCCTCGGCTTCCATTGATGTTTTGGTGTTCGTTTGCTGTGAAGCGCCACTTTCATCAACCGTCACCTCATTAATGTCATAAGCGGCGATGTATTTTCCGCTCGTGTTTTTGTATAGCCAAGTTTCCTCGGTTTTGCCATCGCCATTGTCACAATATGAATGAAGGTACGGATCGTTCTCGTCCAAATCGAACGCGGCGTTTTGGATGATCGTCCCCTCTTTAGTCTCAGAAGAGTCCGTCGTCATTTTGAGTCTGGCATCTTTTTTGGCGACGCCTTTAGTCGGAAGGACGAAATCATCGGCGGTCACTTTCGTCTTGATAGCTTCTAATCTCGCTTTAGCACCGGTCAAATCGGTTTCGACGTATTCTGGCGTTTCACTCGACTTAGTGACGTCTCCGTTACAGCCGATGAGCATCAAAGCGGACGGCACTAGCAACAATAAAGTTTTTGCTTTCATATTTTTTCTCCTTTTAAGAATTCGTGACGTGATTCTATCATCGTTTTCGTTTTTTGTAAATTTCGATCATTCCAAAGAAACCTTGCAGCGCATTAAACAAAGTCGAATGGCGAAAACATATAGCCATTCATCGTCAATAGAAATCCAAGGTCGATTTAAGCGTTGGTTATAAGCGCTTTGTAGCGTTTCATCGCCTCTTTGTTTAAAAGGCTTATGAAATCCAATTCGGCATCCGAAAATATCGTCTCTTCCTTTTCGAAGACGTTTTTCGTCTCCAAATCCTTGAGTTCTTTTTTTGTGGTGGTTTTGACGTCGATTTTCAAATCGCTCCACTTAATCGATGCCTCTTCGATGGTCTTCCACAAATCGTCGGGAAGAAGCCCTTTAAGTTCTTCGAGCGTTTTCTCTAATACGCCTTTCTTCGATAATTTACGAAAAAACGATAGAAACCCTTCGCTTGTGACCTCAGAAAAGCAAAAGCAGAGATTCATCAAAGAATTCGGAAGTCGCTTCGCCTCGTAATCTTCCCATAGTTTAGCGTACGGCGTGTCGTCTAGAAACATATCCTGCTCTTTCTCTTCCATGTCTTTTTCCTTTTTCGTTCCAAGAAATATTGCTCCTTTCTCCGGCAAAAAGATATGATTTACATCGTGAAAAACGAATTGAACGCGAATATAAACACCAAAAGAAGCGAAATTCGAGCAGTTTTTTTGGATTTTGACGGCGTCATCGTCGACAGCGAAAGAATCTATCAACGTTTTTGGAAAGAGGCTTTTGAGGCATACGGATATAAAACCTGCCCATCCGTATTGCTCTCGCTTAGAAGTTGCGAAGCGAAAACGGGAGAGAGTCTAATGAGAACCATATACGGCCCCACTTTCCCTTATTTGGAAATAAGGAAACTTCGATCGTCTTTGATGAGCGAATACGTAAAAAGCCATCCATATCAACTCAAAAAAGGAATCGTGGATTTTTTGGCTTTCCTTAAAGAAAAGGGGATATTCTCTTTCATCGTGTCAAGTTCGCCCAAAGAAACAATCAGAAAAGAAGTAGAGAGGCTAGGGATATCGCCATTTTTCTCAGATATTCTAAGTGCCAAAGACGCGAAGAATGGGAAACCTTATCCAGACGTCTATCTAAAGGCCATAGAATTAAGCAAGCTCTCCAAAGACGAGATAATCGTGATCGAAGATTCGCCTAATGGCATTTGCAGCGCTTTTAACGCCGGCTTAAAAGTCATCATGGCCGACGATATCGACAAGGCCTCCAAGGAAACATCAAAAATGATAATTGATGAAGTAAGCGAAATAAGCGAGCTCATAAACCATCCCATTTTCTCAAGATAGCGGTTCCATCTTCCGAAATGGATGGAAACACTTAGCGATATCGCTTTATAATCAAATGTCAAAGAGAGGCAAAACAATGGATTTAAAACGTTATATCGGCGTCACCCCCGACTTCCCGAAAAAAGGAATCTCCTTCAAAGACGTTTCGCCTTTGATAAAGGATCCGGAAGCCTTCCGTTATTGCATCGGCGAACTCAAGAAACTCGCCGAGGATTTTAAGCCGACGGTCATCGTCGGAGCCGAATCGCGAGGATTTTTGTTTGGCACCACCCTCGCCTACGAAATGGGCATCGGATTCGTCATGGCGCGCAAAGCCGGCAAACTCCCCGGAATCACAATCAAAGTGAGCTATCAACTCGAATACGGCACGGCCACAATGGAAGTCCCAGCCAATTCCTTCAAGCCGGGCGACAGAGTCTTGCTAGTCGATGACTTATTGGCAACTGGAGGAACCTTCGCCGCGCTCGCAAAACTCGTCAAATCAGCCGGCGGAGAACCTGTTGGCGCTATCACAGTGATCAAACTTGAAGAACTCCACGGCGAGGAGAACGCCCTCGTTCCATGCAAGAGCCTATTGACCCTTAGCGACAGCCACTAAATAGCAAAAAGACACGCGAGAACGTTGCGTGTCTTTTTTTGTTTCGTAATTACTAATCGCTCTGAACGTCTATTTGTTCATTTTCGTCTGAAATAGACAATCCGTCTTCCTCTTCATCGGAAGAGAATTCGATCTTTTGGACGTTGCTAAATTTCTTTCCGATTTTACCGACGGTCGTGGAGAATTCGTCGCTCTTTTTGGTTAAGGCCTGAATATTCTTGTTTAGGCTTTCCCAACGTGGCATGAATTTGTCGAATTCTTTGCCCAAGGCATTGAGCTGCTCGTTGATTTTGGCGATGTTCTTGCTCTTCTTCGCATCGATCTGAATCATTCGGAAAGAAGCTAAAAGAGGTTGCAAAATCGTTGGCGAGACCATGACGACTTTTTTATTTTGGGCGAAATCGATGAGATCAGGGAATTCGTTATGTATATAGGCAAAGACGCCGTCGTTTGGAACGAACATAATCGAATTGGAGACGGTTTTGCCAGGGATAATGTATTTAGACGTCTCTTCTATTCTCGTTCTAGTGGCCACTCTGAAATTAGATTTCGCCTTGGCTTTCTCAGCGTCATCAAGATGCTTGTTCGGATTAAAGAGGTCTTCGTATCCGGTGATGGAGAATTTGCTATCGACGCAGACGATTTGATGATGCGCTTCCCCATCCAAGAATATGACGGCATCTGGTTTTAATTGAGGCTCATCCCCTTTTGCTTCTCTTAAGATGAATTGGGTATCGTATAAAGTCCCTTTGCATCCTTGGAATAGATTTTCCAAAAGAAGCTCAAGCTGGAATTCGCCATATTTCCCGCGTTGTTGGTTGTTGGAAAGCACGTCACGAAGCGAAGTAATCTCATTTTGCAACGTATTGATATTCTTTTGCGCTTCCTGGACTATACCGAGCTGCTTTTGCAAACTGTTCATCGAATCAGACGTTCCTTTGAAACCGTCGCTTAGAGATTGATTCACTTTCTCATTAATTGTCTTCATCGAAGCGTCTATTTTTTCGTTCATCGTCTTGACTTGCAAAGCCACGGCATTGTTGATGGTTTCTTGGAAGCCGTTTAAACGATTAGTGACGGAATCGTTCATCGTTTTGACTTGCGAGTTGAGATTCTCGGTTATCGACTGTTGGAAAACGTTGAGCCTTTTCGTATCGGCATCCGATTGTTCCTTCATCGTTTTGACGATTTCCGTTATTTGCCCTTGCATCTTTGAATTGATCTGGCCTTCCATCTTCAAGGAGATGTTCTTTTCGAGATTATTAATGGTCGCTTTGATATCAGCGGTATTCTCAATCTGCTTATTTTCTATGTTCCTAACATCAATCGAATTGGAATTTGCAGGGTTTTTGTCCTTTTTAAGTAGAATCAATAACAAAGACGCAATGCCGAAAACGGCCGCAAGCGAAGCGATGATCAATGTGGCAATCAATAATTTTTCCATTTATGTATCTCCTTAATTCTTTATCAATATTATATAGCGATACGACGAAATAAAAATCGCATCGAAAATAAACTTTTTTCGTTAATTGTTTTCAAAATAAAGAAAGAAAAAAGCCCCCTCATGGGGGCCCATAAAAGAAAAAGCCCGGCGGCGCGCTGTT
>CAVEMS010000012.1:0-26289 GCA_963616935.1 bacterium
CCATGCGAACCCACTTTTCGCCTCCTTTTCGAAGAATCAAGAGACACAAACCACATCAAAACGTGTAACACTAATACGTTTCGAGGCGTTTAAGCGAAAGGCTTTTAGACCTGAATACTCGTTTTCTTTTATTGCGATAGAAACGATCAAGCGATTGCCCATAAACCAAAAACGCTCGATAACCATCGAATTGCACTTCATAGATGAGTTAAACCGCTCTGCCCTGCCGCGATGGCGAGGGATAGCCTTTCGTCGATTCAGCATCTAGACGATGATATGGGATTAAGCGATCGGCGGAGCTGGCGGAATACTTCCTCCATCGTACTCGCAAGTGACCTCGCCTGTCGCCAAATCGATTGTCAGGTAATACTTAGCCAAGAAATTCGGTATGAGTAACGACAATTTGCCGTTATGTATGACAACCGTTATATCGGAAAAAGAAACGGTTACGCCATTATCGAGCACGGCTTCGTATGACGTCGAAAGAGAATCCGTCTTCCTAAACGTCACAGTCTTTGAGGGATCGCTCGCATCCGCGTATTTCCCATAGAACTTCGAATAATCGAGGTAATCGATGGCCTTCGTGAGTTCGATCTTCTTTTCGCCATCATCAAAAGTCGCGCTGCAATCCGAGGAATCATCGGCTTTTTTGATGGTCAACGTGCCTTTATCGGTATCGTAGACTATCGAATCGTCCGTACTGGTTTTCCTATTCACTATAAGCTCGTCGCCATTCAGATAAATCGATCCGTCTTGGATATACAAAACGTTCTCTAATCCCGAATCGACGTAACTCCCCCAAGAAAGGACCGTCTCTTCCGCGTAATAGACGAAGGCCGTGAATTTCGCATAGCCATCGTATATGTAGAGCAAAACGGTGTATTCGCCATAAGGGATTCCGATCGTTATGATATCGTCACTATCACTGGTGCTTGCGACGTATTCGTATTCAGTGTGATCGAGGGCCCCTTTCGCTTCGTCGTACGTGTCGATATAGAGATGCCCATCTTCCGTCAATTCGATCGTTTCGAACCCGTATTTGCCATATAACGCGTACTTTCCGGCCGCTTTAAGGAACCTATCTTTTTTGACGAAGCTATGCTCGGTGCTATAGATGACACCGTCGCGATCGGAAATGAAATCTCCGAAAGATGAGGAAATGCCGAAGAAATACGTGCCATATCCCTCATAGAAATAAGGCGCGAAGCTATATTCGTATTCCTTTCCTTCGTAAGAAATCGACGAAGCGGAAAAGACGAAGGAATCGCGGCCGTTACCACTATATTCGCCATAGATTTGGCCAAGTTTCGCCTCGCTATAGAGGTTAACGTCTTCTTTCGACATATCGCTAAGAAGATAATATCCGGCGCTCGCTTGGGCGATGCTTAGTCTCTTCCCCTCCTCGCCTAATAGCAAGGATGGGTATTTATCACCATGCCAATAGGAATAAACGGCCTTCCCCTTCTCACCAAGCAAGGAATAGGAGAGATTCTCATCGATACGCAAAGTGAAATCGTTCTTTGCGTCATGGGCCACGAAAGAATCGACAAACAAAGAAGAATAAAGCTCATCGTTGATGAAATAGCCATCAACTCCGTTTTTCGACAAATACACCGATGAATTCTCTTTATCGGGGGCCATGATGTATGAATTGCCGCCGGCCGAAAAGGAAATGGCCTTCCTATCTTTTGCCGTCACATAGGCAAATGAGATATTCTCGCCATTCCAAGCGAGTTTGCCAGCACCGTTCTCGTCGAGCGAAAAGGAAACGGTATCCTTTTTGTCGGTGTAGGTCCCAATTAATGGCGTCACGTCGTCTATCGGATAGACTTTTTCGACGCCAGTTACCGCATTTCGCGTCTTTATGTGGCGGTTGCCAACCCAAATGTTTAGGTCGTCTTCCCCGAAAGTGGCGTCTAAGTGAAGCCCTTCATCGTCAACTACGGATATGTATGTGCCATTAAGATCGCCAAATTTTATGGTTTTTTCGCTCAAATCGCACGTTAGGGAAATGCTTTTCTCGCCATCAAACAGTTTTTGCGTGCGAAAAACCCCGGAATCTGACGTATATTCCGCGTGAGCGTTCTCATTGTCATACCACTCTATCGCGCCGTTTTCGTTTATTCTAAGCTCATATTCTCCCCAACCATAATCATCGGAGTCGTATTGTTCGGCGGTGAAATAGGCTTGGCCGTTCGCTTTGGTTCTTAGCCTTGCCACGACATACCACGCCTGCTCATCGCTCCAATAGGAACCATAGCAAACGGCCATCGGATAGACGTTTCGCTCACAGTCAAAAGATGGGTCGATTATGTAATAGTAATTAGCGGCCGAGCCGTCGCCATAATAGGAAAATGGAGCGGCATATGATGATATATCCGGCTGATATTCGCCGATACTGACGTAGGAATCCCCTATTTTCTCATCCAAATGCAAGAAACCATCGCCTTCGATATCGGCATAGAAGCGGTATTCCTTCCCGTTATTGTATTCAGAGGCGAAATAAACGCCTGGAACCTCGGCTTCTTCGACGTCTTCCCCACTCATATAAGTCGTTTTGACCGTTCCGACCTCCGTTGGCTTCAAAGTGAGAGCCTCGCCGCCATTGATCTTCAAAGCGTCCTCGTCCAGCGTCAAAACGCCATCTTTGCCATAAAATTTTCCCTTCAAATATGACAAAGTGCCCTCTTCTATCGTCACCTCAGGCAAAGACGATTCCGATTGGCCGCAAGAAAGAAGCGCCAACCCCGATAACGAGATGACAAGCGCAATGCCAAGATTCCTCTTTTTCATGGTTATCCCCTCCGACGCACAAAGATATATTAGCCCAATCAAATGTCAATCGTTGTTAAACGATTATGGCGAAACGACACTCGACATGAGAAAAATGATAATATATCTAAGATGACACAGCCAAATGGACATTTCGTAGTATTGCTAAACAAAGAAAAGGTAAAAACATTTTTAGATTTTTACGAGCCTTTCAAAAGCGAGCCGCCAAACTCTAATATCGTCATGTTCGCCAAAAACGACGGAGTCGCCGTTTCTTTGTATAAAGAAAACAAAGACGGCATCTCGAAAGCCCTTTTCCAAGGCCCACTCGCCCTTAACGAAGCAAAAATATGGGATTCGTCCTTGCTAGAAGAAAAAGAGCCTTCTCCTTTTGCACCCCCGAAGAAAGAACTTAGGCTATTCGTCGGCTATCCGCAGATCGGAAGCGACGAAGTGGGAACCGGGGATTTCTTCGGTCCAATCGAGGTATGCGCCGCTTACGTCGAAAGAAATGATCTGCCTGAAATAAAGGAATTAGGGATAACGGATTCCAAAAAGATGAGCGATGATCGCATTTTGGAACTTGGACCGCATCTAATCAAACGCTTCAAATATTCGCATTTGTCGCTTGATAACGAGAAATATAACGAAGTGAACAAAACCAACAATATGAATATGATCAAAGCGAAGATGCATAACGCATGTTTGCTTAAATTAAGTAAAAGATACCCATCCGCTTCGCTATACCAAGACCAATTCGCTGAGGAAAGGCTTTACTACAAATACCTTATGGGAGAGAAAGAAATCTGTAAAAACATCACTTTCAAGACCAAAGGCGAATCCCTTTTCCCTAGCGTTGCCCTAGCAAGTGTCATCGCCCGTTACTCATTTCTTAAAAAAATGGAGAAAATGTCCGATAAATACGACTTCTCGTTTCCTTTCGGAGCAAGCGAAGCAGTCAATGAAAAAGCCATCGAATTCATCGGTAGATATGGACTCGATGAGCTTAGAAAAGTCGCGAAAACAAACTTCAAAAACTACGATTCGATCATCATTTCTTCGAATAAGGATGGAGAATAGACAAAACCTCTTCGAAATGTTTCGGAAGCGGAGCCTCGAAGCTCATCTCCTTATCCGTTCTAGGGTGTTTTAAGGTCAATCTGTAAGCGTGGAGCAATTGCCCATCGCGATAGAATCGCTTGTTGTTAGTGCCGTATAGAGGGTCTCCTTCGACTGGATGGCCGATATATTCGAGGTGGACACGTATCTGATGGGTGCGGCCGGTGAGCAAGCGACAGTCGATGAGAGAGAGCTTTTCGCTATAGCGTTCCTTCACGCTAAAGAAAGTAATGGCCTCTTTCCCTTTTTTGAGGTTCACGGCGAACTTCAAAGGATGATTTGGACTTCGGCCAATCGGAGCGTCAATCTTAGCGTTATTTTCCTCAATCACGCCTTCCACCAAAGCAAGGTATTCGCGGTGCATCGAATGGTCTTTTAGTTGCTCAGCTATCTTAGCGAAGGAGAAATCGTTTTTCGCGACGACGAGGAGTCCCGAAGTGTCTTTGTCGATTCGATGGACAATGCCAGGTCGCAAAGGATCGCCGCCGCCGGCGAGATTCTTCTCACGATACAAAAGAGCGTTCACGAGCGTTCCATCGTGATGGCCATTGCCAGGATGAACGACTAACCCGGCCGGTTTATTCACAACGAGAATGTCGTCATCTTCGTAGATGATATCAAGGGGGATATTTTCCGCAACAGCCGTTAGTTCATTATTAGTAGTTTCTTGGTAAGTTATAATATCGGAAAGAGATACGATATATCCTGCCTTGGTAGGCTTATCATTCACTAAAATCTCATTTTTCTTAATTAGAGATTGTACACGGCTTCTCGAAGGCCAAATCGATGTCTCGGCAAGAGCCTCGTCGAGCCTCTTCCCCTGCATCGATTCTGTAACTAAGACAGTCTTCATTTTCGCTTATTTTCCTTTTTCTTTTTTGGCCGCTTTGATCTCGCGGACGATTAGCAAAACCACTAGCACCGCCACTGCGCAAGTCAAATACATATCGGCCACATTAAAGATGGCAAACGAACTCTTCCCTTCGCCATATCCGAAAATATAGAACTGGAAGAAATCGACGACGCCACTAAATCCAACCGTTTCATTCCAATAGAACGTGCGGTCGATGCCATTACCTATCGCACCAGCCAAACAGAAAGACAAAATAACGTCAATGAAAACATCTTTTTTCTTGAAATTCCTGACCGCGTACCACGCGATGGCGATTGAGGCGAGCCATGAGATAGCGATAAAGACATATCGCATCCAGCTAACGTCGCCGCCCATTCCGAATGACGATCCTTTATTGAAGGTGAGGGTTATATAGAAGAACTGCGGTATCACTTCTATCGATTGCGAGGCGCTTCCGAAAAGGCTATTGACGACGAGCCACTTACTCACCTGATCTATCACGATCAAAATGACGGGAAGCCATAAAATCGTGTACAAAAACTTCGCTTTCGGCTTTTTATCGGCCTTTTCTTCCTTCTGGAAGATTGGAGTTTCGCTCATTTCTTCCTTCTTATCCTCGTTCATTAAGCATTCTCCTTTAAGGCGTTCGCGCAACGATGGCAAAGATGGTGCCCTTCCTCGTCTTCGATGAGACCGTCTTTATGCAAACGGCAGCGATCGCATGTCGGAAGCTCGCTCTTTGAGACTTTTATGGCATTAGCATCGACGAAAACGAGCTCGCTGACACCGAATAATCTGGCTTTCTCCTCGTCGTTTTCTTTATATAGCCACGCTAAGGAAGTGTCATCTTTCCTCGGCATCTCTAACCTTGCCTCAAGGGATGAGCCGATGCTTCCGGCGTTACGGGCCTCTTCTAACGCTTTCAAGGCATTTCCTCTTTCCTTCATGAAAGATTCATACATATCCCGCTCTTTTTGTCCATATTCGTGGCTTTCTTTCGGCATATCCTCAAGTTGAGGGGATTCTTTCTTGTGCCCAGGGATAAAGGAATAAACCTCATCCATCGTGAAGGAAAGTATCGGATTATATAGCAAGCAAAGCTCATTCGCCAAGGTGTAAAGGGTATAGAGAACGGCTTCGCGACGTTCGCTACTTGCTCCTTCGCAATACAAGACATCCTTTGAGATATCGAGATAGAAGCTCGATAATTCGACCATGAAATTGGTCAAAACGCTCAAAGTGTTCGAGAATGCATAATTCTCATAGCCCTTCAATGCGGCGTTCTTGACCTCTTCTAACCTCATTAAGACGAACTTATCGACCATCGACAATGCAGGCTTCTCTTTCGGCGTATATGGCTCGCCGTTTTTGGTATATAGATTCCCTAAAATGAATTTGAAGGTATTCCTTATCTTCCTATATTGATCGCTAATCGAGGCGATTATCGATTCGCTGATGCGAACATCGCTCTCATAGCTCACGCTAGCAGCCCATAAACGTAACAAATCGGCCCCAAATTGGTTGGCGACCTTATTCGGATCGATGCCGTTTCCTGCCGATTTGGACATCTTTTTCCAGCTTTCATCCATCACCCAGCCATGGGTAAGACAGCTCTTGAAAGAAGCTTCTCCGGTCGTAGCGACGCTTAAAATAAGCGAAGCGTTGAACCAGCCGCGGTATTGGTCATTGCCTTCGAGATATAGGTCGGCCGGATAGCCGATTTCTCTTTCCCTAAGGACGCCGTTCCAAGAAGATCCGCTATCGAACCAAACGTCCATGATATCGGTCTCTTTAGTAAAGTTACCGTTTGGCGATTTGGCGCTTTCGTATCCTTCTGGGAGAAGTTCCTTAGCCGAGCGAGAGAACCAGGCGTTCGAGCCTTCCTTCGCTATTATCTCGCGAATATGCTCAAATACCTCTTTCTCGACGATTGGAGATCCATCTTCGTTATAGATAATCGGAAGCGGGACGCCCCAGCTTCTTTGACGGGAGATGCACCAGTCGCTACGATCCTTGATCATGTTGACCATCTTCTCTTCGCCCCACGAAGGCATCCAGTTGATCTTATGCACGGCGGCCAATAGCTTCTCCCTTATCGGCTCGATTGAGCAAAACCATTGGGGAGTCGCACGGAAAATGACCGGTTTATGGGTCCTCCAATCGTGCGGATAGCTATGGGTGATGTCGATTTCCTTCAATAAATGTCCATTCTTGGACAATAGATCTATGACGATGTCGTTCGTGTCATCGTAGAACAAACCGTCGATAGGATCGCCACTTTCCATATGAACGACGCCTTTCTCGTCGATTGGGCACGTCGGCTTTAACCCGTATTTTAAAGCGGCGTTGAAGTCATCCGTTCCGAAATCCGGTGCGATATGTACGCATCCGGTGCCATCGCTATCGGTGACGTAACTAGCCAAAATAACAAGCGATGTTTTCTTGTATAGAGGATGCCAAACCGTGATGTTTTCGAGTTCTTGCCCATGGAATGTTTTTAGCAAGGCCATCTCTTTAAGCTCGAGGACCTCTTTTATTTTGCTCGATAAGCTCGTCATGAAGAGAAGATTGCCCTTCTCCGTCTTATATAGGCCATATTCGAATTTTGGGTTCAACGCAATGGCTTGGTTATGCGGTATCGTCCATGGCGTCGTCGTCCAAATGACGATTTTGTCTTCTTCCGAAAGAATCCCTTTTCCATCGGCAACATCGAAGGAAACGTACATCGTTTTCGCAGAGACGTCTTGATATTCGACTTCCGCTTCGGCAAGGGCCGATTCGCTGCTTGGCGACCAATAGACCGGCTTAAGTCCTTTGTAGATTATCCCATCGAGCGCCATCTTCGAGAAAACGTCGATTTGACGGGCTTCGTATTCCGGCAAAAGGGTGAGATATGGGTGTTCATAGTCGCCCATGCATCCCAAACGGTGGATTTGCTCCTTTTGATGTGCGACTTGCTTCTTTGCGTAATCCTTGCATAGGTCCCTAAACGCCGGAACGCTCATCGCTTTGCGGTTGATGCCGCTTTTGGTGACCTTGACTTCGATTGGAAGTCCATGCGTATCCCAGCCGAAAATGAACGGGGTCTTATATCCGCACATATTCTTATAACGGATGATGAAATCCTTAAGAAGACGGTTAAGCATGTGTCCACAATGGATGTCGCCGTTGGCGTATGGAGGACCGTCATGAAGCAAGAATTCCTCGCATCCTTCGCGATTTTGGTTCATTTTCTCATAAAGCTTCGCCTCATCCCATTTGGCGATCATCTTCGGCTCTTTGAGAGTGAGGTTGCCCCTCATCTCGAATCCGCCTTTCGGCATCAGAAGCGTTTCTTTTAATTCCATGATTCTCTCCTTATAACAAAAAAGGTACCTCTAAGGACGCTTACGCGCGGTACCACCTTAGTTTAGCGTTTCGCTACTCTTATCATCCCAAGATAACGATTGGGGAATTCGTCCCTCCTACTTCGTTCAGAGGGAAGGCTATGACAGTGATGCGGCTCGCATGCCTCGTTCTCATCCAAGAGGCTCTCTGTAGGGCGCTAACCTTGTCTGTCGTCTTCGCCAAAGAAACTATATGGAGATAGATTCTTCTTTTCAAGAAAAAGAAGGTCAATCGGCTTCTTTAAGGTCCTTTTCTCCTAATTTCCTTGTGTATATGACCATCATTATGACAACGTAAATCGCCACGATCGCTTCCGATATCGGCATCGATAGCCATAAAGAATCGCCGCCGAAGATGGCTGGGAAAACAAATATCAAAGCGCCACTTAAAAGGAATCCTCGTAGTATCGACACGACGAAGGCCGTCCGAGGCTTAAGCAACGATTGGAAGTAATAGGTCGAAAAGACGTTAAACGGCAATAAGAAGAAACTTATCGCATATAGCCTTATGACCTTGCCTGACATCTCGAAAAGCCTCTCGCCATTCGAGATGAACAAAAGGACATAGACATTCGGGAAAGCCATCGAAAAGACTCCCCATAGCAACGAGATGATGCCTATCGAAATCAGTGAATATTTTAGGATTTTCTTGATTCTATCGTACTTTTTTGCCCCATAATTAATGCTGATTATCGGCTGAGCGGCTTGCCCAACCCCATAAGCGGAGCACTGGACGAAGGTGTTGACGTTAAGGATGACGCCATATATCGCCAAGGCATCCTCGCCCATAGACACATAGGCCATGATCTGCCTATTGAAGAAAATCGTGATGATGCCCATTGCGAAATCGACGAAGAAACTAGAGAAGCCACTTCTTGTTATCTCCCAGCTTTTGACAAAGAAACGATCGGGCTTAGCCAAACGAAGTGTATTCTTCTTTCTAAGGAAATGCACGCACATGACGATGATTGTGATGACGCTGCCTATCGCCGTGGCAAGCCCTGCCCCGAATAAACCTAGATCAAAAAGAAAAACGAAGGAGAAATCGCCGATGATGTTAAACGCGCCTCCGCCGATAACCGCGATCATGGCTAGCGCCGGATCACCGTCGTTACGCAAAAACGCCGCAAGAAGCTGGTTTATCGCAAAAGAAGGCAAGACGAACATTATCGGCTTAAGATATTCGTGACATAAAGGGAGCAAAGAGTCGGTTGCGCCGAAAAAGCGAAGAATATCGTCCATGAATATCGCAAGCATCACCGTCGATAAGACGGCCAAAACCGCGATCAGGATAAGGGAAACCGTGAAATATGAATTCCTGTTTCTAGCATCTTCTTCCTTCCCTTTCAAAGCGCTAAAAATAACCGAGCCGCCGATGCCACCTAAGAGTCCGATGCTATATATCACATTCCAAATCGGGGCGATGACGGCCAAGGCCGCCGTGCCTTCGCTGCCGCCATATTGCCCAACGGCAGCCATATCGACAAGCGAATAGACGCAGGCGATGATCGCTGAACCAAAGGATGGGAAAAGATAACGGAGAAAGAGTTTCTTCGTGTCCTCACGCAGCAAATCCATAAATAGGCCTCCACCAGAAACGCTGCCCAGCTTCATTCCTCGCCTTTCTTATACGTAAGAAGGCTCCCGAAGTTTTTAGCGGACATCTTTTCCGGTCAAAGAATACGTTCCTTAGGCCTCCGATGCGTGTGATATTTAGCCACATCGAGGACACTGGGTCAAGCGAAAAAGAAAAGATTCCAACGGAATGAAACGTTCTTTTTCGACATGCCGTTAATCGTTAATATAAGCAGAAAAATAATTGCTATCCAAAAGGCGATTGGCCCTTTCGATTTCCTCTTTCGTAGGCGTTGGCACGTCCTTAAGGAAATACTCGCGATGCAACTCTTCGTATTTCGGTATCGCCAAGGAGTGATATGGCAAGACCTCCAAACGGCGAACGTTCTTATGGCTCTTCAAAAACGCTGAGCTCCGTTTTAACGTATCTTCCATATCCGTTAACCCCGGCACCAAGACATAACGCACCCAAATCGGAAAGCCCTTCTCATCCAAATAGTCGTATAAAGCGAGGATATTCGCATTATCTAAGCCGGTTATCTTCTTATGTAGCGAAGGATCTAACGCCTTCAAATCGAGCAAAAAGAGATTGGAGACTTTTAGGAGTTCATCGAATTTCCTTAGATATTCCTCGTCTTTTCGGAAAGCTATGCCACTCGTGTCGATAACATATCCCACGCCGTCGCGCTTAGCCATCTTCCCGAGTTCTATCAGAAAATCGAGATGCGTCAAAGGCTCGCCGCCAGAGACGGTGATGCCGCCCTTCTTCCCCCAATAGCCTTTAAATCTTGTAAGTTTCTTATAGGCCTCGGAGGCGCTTAAAAGAGAGCCGCACTTCGGATCTTGCATCTCCGGATTATGGCAATACAAGCATCTAAGCGGGCAACCGCTTAAAAAGAGTATGCTTCTGACGCCCGGCCCATCGACTAGGCCGAAGCTTTCGATCTTGTTGCTATAGGCGAGCACTTCATTAGAGGCGTTCGTGGCAGGTTCTGGCGATGACATCGAGTTGTTGTTCCTTGGTAAGGTTAATGAACTTGACCGCATATCCGGAGACGCGGATGGTGAAGTTCGCGTATTCCGGTTTCTCCGGGTGATTCATGCAATCGATGAGTTTCTCTTTGCCGAAGACGTTGACGTTAAGGTGATGGGCGCCGCCGTCGAAATAGCCATCGAGAACGCTAACGAGATTATCGACACGCTCTTGCTCGCTATGGCCTAAGCAGTCGTTATTGATCGTCTGGGTGTTGGAAATGCCGTCAAGCGCGTATTCATACGGCAATTTCGCCAAGCTGTTTAACGAGGCCAATAAGCCGCTCTTTTCCGCTCCATAGCAAGGATTGGCGCCAGGAGAAAGAGGCTCGCCGGCTTTTCTGCCATCCGGCAATGCGCCGGTGGCTTTTCCATAGACGACGTTGGAAGTGATCGTGAGGATTGAGGTCGTCGGCTTGCCATTGCGGTAGGTCTTGCGGCTTGCGACCATATCCATGAAGGTCTTCAAAAGATTGACGGCTATCGAATCGGCCCTGTCGTCGTCGTTGCCATAACGTGGGAAGTCGCCTTCGATCTCGAAATCGACGGCAATGCCTTTTTCGTTACGGATCGGCTTCACTTTCGCATACTTGATGGCGCTAAGGCTATCGACAACGTGGCTGAAACCGGCGATACCGGTTGCAAAGCTTCTTTCCGGACGTGAATCGATAAGGGCCATCTGCGCGGCTTCGTAATAATATTTGTCGTGCATATAGTGGATGATGTTGAGGGCTTTAACATAGACTTTGGCAAGCCACTTCATCATATCCTTGTATCTCGCCAAAACGTCGTCGTAATCGAGATATTCGCCAGTGCATGGGCGATAGGCCGGACCCACTTGCTCGCCGGTTTTCTCATCGACGCCGCCGTTGATCGCGTATAGTAAGCACTTCGCCAAATTGGCACGAGCGCCGAAGAATTGGTACTCTTTGCCGGTCTCCGTCGCGCTGACGCAGCAGCAGATGCTGTAATCGTCTTTCCAAACTGAGCGCATGACGTCGTCGTTTTCGTATTGAATGGAGCTCGTAAGAATCGAAATATGGGCGGCGTATTTCTTAAAGCCTTCTGGAAGGCTCGAGCTATAAAGAACCGTGAGGTTTGGCTCTGGGCTTGGGCCCATATTCTCTAAGGTATGGAGGAAACGGAAATCGTTCTTCGTGACCATTGCTCTGCCATCGAGCCCAACGCCTCCGACTTCGAGGGTAGCCCAAACAGGATCGCCGCTGAAGAGTTGGTTATAACTTGGGATTCTGGCGAACTTGACCATGCGGAATTTCAAGACGATCTGATCGACGAGCTCTTGGGCTTCTTTCTCGGTCAAGATGCCTTTTTCCATATCGCGTTCGATATAGATATCAAGGAAAGTGCTGATACGTCCGACGGACATCGCGGCGCCGTTTTGCGTTTTGATGGCGGCCAAATACCCGAAATAGAGCCATTGGAAGGCTTCTTTAGCGTCTTTGGCGGGATTAGAGATATCGAAGCCATAGCTAAGGGCCATCGCTTTCATCTCTTTGAGGGCTTTGACTTGCATCGCGATCTCTTCGCGGTCGCGGACAATATCCTCGCCCATCCAGCCATCGTCCATATTGGCATAGTCTTCTTGTTTCTTTTCGATTAGATAATCGATGCCGTATAGAGCAATTCTACGGTAGTCGCCGACGATGCGGCCACGGCCATAGGTATCTGGAAGACCGGTGATGATCTTGTTATGACGGCAATGATGGATATCCGGCGTATAGGCGTCGAAAACCCCGTCATTATGGGTCTTATGGTATTGGGTGAAGATCTTATGGAGTTCCGGATTCGGGGTATATCCATAGGTTTTTAGGCTCTCTTCGGCCATGCGGATGCCGCCATAGGGCATGAAAGCGCGCTTAAGAGGCTTATCGGTTTGAAGTCCAACCACCACTTCGTTCTCTTTGTCTAGGTAGCCTGGGCCATAGGCGGTAAGACCGCTTACGACGTCGGTCTCCATATCGAGGACGCCGCCTTTTTCCCTTTCTTCCTTTTGAAGGGCTTGTAGCTCATCCCAAAGCTTGTTCGTGCGGTCGGATGGCCCCTCTAAAAAGGATTCGTCACCGGCATACGGCTTATAGTTATTGACGATGAAGTCACGGACATCGATGTCCTTTTTCCACTTATTTCCTTTGAATGAATCGTAGTAATCGAATCTAGACATGTTCTCACTCCTTATTTTTTACGCCCAAATTATACTAACAATTGTTCGAAACCTCTTCAAAAACGCTCAAATTTCGAACGGCGTATTTTTAATATTTATTAAAAAAGTTAGTTATAATCGAATTAGTTATACGACGCTAACGGAAAGTGAAAGCGGTTTCGCTTTTCGCTTAGCGCCTTCTAGAAAGGTAAAGAACGACCCAGCGTTTTCCTTCTTTCCCCTCTTCGCCAAAGAGCCTAAGGGTCAAGAAATAGCGGCCTTCAATCCCCGAGAAATATAGTTTCGAGATCGCCGTGATATAGGCGAAGCTCCTCGCTTCCTTGGCGTTATAGTCAAGCAAGGCGTCGGTCACATGGAAGAGCGCTTTCGCATCGCCTTCCAATGTGTATCCGTAATTCCAATCGCCTTTTAGCGGCAAGATATAACGGACGCCGTGTTCGACTTTGATGATCTTGATCTCGCCCATCGTGAGATTGCCTAAGAAGGCGAATTCCTTATCGCCATAGGCGCTCACTTTCTCTGAGAGAGCGATGTACCTTTCTTGCTCTGGGTAATAGAGATAGACGCCATCTGGAAGGGGGAGTTCCTCCTCTTTTCTGATTTTGACGACTTTCCGAATGCTTTTATCGCGGAGCACCGGGATTCTCTTGGTCACCTTTTTCTCCGTCTCTTGGTAGGATATCTGATCGTTGTTCTCTTTTTCCGATCCGCCTATTTGCATTTCTTTCGCATCGGCCATTTTTCCTTCCTCCATTTATGCGAGTGTAGTTTAATTCAAAAAGGCTCTTTTTGCATTATTTATAGCGCTTTCAAGAACGAAAAATCCTCTTTTTTCATTTCGAAGGCGGCTTTTTGCTAAAATCTTGCCATGGTTAACGAAAAGAAGGCGACTAAAAATTCGAATATCGTAAGGACGATGGCACTTATCGCCATCTTCACCGCCGTGATGTCCGTTTTGTCGCCCCTTTCCATTCCCCTTGAGCCCGTATCCATCACCTTGGCTACCCTCGCTTTATACGTGATCGGGGCTTTGTTGCCTTTCCCCGTCTCCATTTTCCCTATACTTATTTATTTATGTTTAGGCTTTGCGGGCCTACCGATATTCTCAAAATTCCAAGGCGGCCCCCAGGTTATTCTCGGTCCGACTGGCGGCTTCCTAATCGGCTATCTCCCTTGCGTCGCCATCGAATCCCTTTTGATTTCCTTCTTCCCAAATAAGAAATGGATGTATCCTTTGGCGATGCTTTTAGGAACCGTCTTCCTATATACGATTGGGCTATTATGGATTGTCTTCTATGGTGGATACGCCTGGAAAAGCGCCTGGTCGCTATGCGTTTTGCCCTTTCTCCCTGGCGACTTCGCCAAAATCATCGTGTCGACGATCGTTGGCATCAGACTAAGGCCATTAGTGGCTAAGAAAAGCTGAAGTTTTTCTCCTAGAAAACGGCATATCGGTAATCTATTTTTTTACTTTTTATCGTTTTTCGCCTTAAATATCCGTTATTTATATCATCGTTGGACTAGGCTCCTACAAAATTATCTCAAAATGAGATACAATGGTTCTGATTTCGGTTATTTTTTACCGGAAGGGCTCAAAGGAGAGAAAAATGGGAGTCAAAATCGTCGATACGGCACTTCGCGACGGCTCGCAATCGCTTCTCGCCACCCGTTTGACAACCGAGGAAATCCTCCGCGTCGCCTCCACTATGGACGAAGCGGGGTATTACGCCCTCGAAGTCTGGGGTGGAGCGACTTTCGATTCATGCCTCCGCTTCTTGGATGAGGATCCTTGGGAAAGACTTCGCGCCATCCGCAAGGCTTGCCCAAAGACCAAATTACAAATGCTATTCCGAGGCCAAAACATCCTCGGCTACCACCACTATCCAGACGACATCGTCGAGAAATTCGTCGAGAAGTCGATCGAAAACGGAATCGACATCATCCGCGTCTTTGACGCCCTTAATGACGTCCGTAACCTCAAGAGCGCAGTCGATGCCTGCAAAAAATACCATGGGCACTGCCAAATCGCGTTGTCTTACACAACTAGCCCCGTCCATACCGTCTCTTACTACGTGGAACTCGCCAAAGAAGTCGAGAAGATGGGAGCCGATAGCCTTTGCATCAAAGACATGGCCGGCGTGCTTTTGCCAGAGGATGCGTACCAATTGATAAAGCAGCTTAAGGAAGGCACCTCCCTTCCAATCGAGCTACATAGCCATTGCACGGGTGGCGTTTGCCAACTTACCTACCGCCGCGCCATCGAAGCGGGCGTCGATATCATCGATTGCGCCCTTTCGCCTTTATCTGGCGGCACCTCGCAACCGGCGACGGAAGCCTTCAACTACGCTTTGAAGGGAACGGAATACGATCCTTGCCTCAAACAAGAGAAGCTAGACGAGGCGGCATCCGTTTTGTCTGGAATAAGAGACAAATACCTCAAAAAAGGAACCCTCAAGCCGAAAGCGCTTTGCGTCAATCCCGGCATCTTGAAATACCAAGTCCCTGGCGGCATGCTTTCGAACCTCATGAGCCAGCTTGAGAAACAAGGGGCGATGGATAAATACGAAGAGGTTCTTAAAGAAGTCCCGAACGTCCGTAAAGACCTTGGGTATCCGCCACTTGTCACCCCTCTTTCGCAGATGGTCGGCACCCAAGCCGTGATGAACGTCATCACTGGGGAACGTTATAAGATGGTGCCTAAGGAGATCAAGGACTATCTCCATGGCTTATATGGCAAAGCTCCTAGCGCCGTAAATGAAGAGATCAAGAAGAAAATCATCGGCGATGACGAGGTCATAACCTATCGCCCAGCCGATAAACTCGCACCGGAATTTGCGGCCTTGAAGAAGAAATACAAGAAGATAGCCAAATGCGACGAAGACATACTTTCGATCGCTTTGTTCGAAGACGTCGCCATTTCCTTCTTAAAGAAGAAATATGGCTTGGAGGCGGAGACTTTCTCCGTTAGTCTATGACGATAACGGCTTCGAGCGTCGTTAGTGAGAGCACTTCAGTCGCGGAATCCGTCTCTAGTGACGGAACGAAGGCGGCGATGTGGGAGATAGGTGGATTCTTGGATGCCTTATGGCTTTCGCTTTTATGCATCCTTATGGTTTTCGCCGTCCTTATCATCATCACTTTGATCATGGATCTTCTTAACCGCATCCGTGCCCTCGATGTGAAGGAAATCGTCACGATGAAAAACGGCGATAAATTAGACGAGGACGCGATGGCCGCCGTTTTAGTGGCCTCCATCGATTTCCGCAAAGAAACCAAAGACGATTTCAAAGTCATCAGCTGCAAAGAGATAAAAGAGGAGAAAAAGCAATGAGAATCTACAAAATCAAGGTCAATAACAAGACCTACGAAGTCAAAATCATGTCTGTGACCGAGACAGAGCCGCTTACGGTCGATACCGTAAAAGCGGCGCCCGCCAAAGAGGAGGCCAAAACCGAGAAGAAAGAGACGAAAGCCGTTAGTTCGCCTAGCGAAGGCGAAGCGGTCATTTCGCCGATGCAAGGCACGATACTCGACATCCTCGTCAAAGTCGGAGATGAAGTAAAAAGCGGCGATAACCTCGTGATTCTCGAGGCCATGAAGCTAGAAAACGAAATCAAAGCGCCAAAAGACGGCAAAGTACTCGCCATAAACGTTTCGAAAGGCGATAACGTCAATTCCGGCGCCGTCTTGATAACTTTGGGGTAACGATATGCGTCTTCTCGTCCTTAACGACATAGGCAATTTCTTCTCCGGGTTCTGGGAAAGCACCGGCATCGCCCAATTTTTTAGCGGCGACGGTTGGAAGAGCCTCATCATGATACTCATTGCCTGTCTCATGCTTTTCCTCGCCATCTTCAAGCAAGCCGAGCCTTATCTTCTTATCCCGATGGGTATCGGAATGCTATTAAGCAACTTGCCACTATCTGGCATCTTTGAGCCAGACCCCACTTCCATCACCGGATATAAGGGGTTAATCGGATATCTATATATCGGCGTCAAATACGAGATATTCCCTTGCCTTATATTCCTAGGCATTGGAGCGACGACCGATTTCGGCCCACTTATCTCCAATCCTAAGACGATGATCCTAGGCGCTGCGGCGCAAATCGGGATCTTCGTCACTTTCTTGCTCGCCATATTGTTTGGCTTCACCCCGCAAGAGGCCGCTTCAATCGGCATCATCGGCGGTGCGGATGGCCCAACGGCGATTCTAACCACCACCAAACTAGCGCCTGGGCTTCTTTCTTCCATCGCTATCGCTGCCTATTCCTATATGGCCTTAGTGCCATTCATCCAGCCGCCAGTGATTAGGCTTCTCACCACCAAAAAGGAGAGAAGGATTCATATGGAAGAGCTTAAGCCGGTGAGCAAAACCAAGAAGATTATCTTCCCGATCGCCGTCACGATTATCGTGACTCTCTTAGTCCCAAGCGCCGCGCCGCTAATCGGCTGCTTGATGTTTGGCAACCTCATCAAAGAATCCGGCGTCGTCCCGAAACTCGTGGAAAACGCCTCGAACGCACTGCTATACATCGTCACGATTCTCTTAGGCTTATGCGTTGGCGCGACCGCCACTGCCGATACCTTCTTGACTCTTAGCACCCTTAAGATCTTCGCATTAGGAATCGCCGCCTTTATCTTGGCGACAGCCGGCGGAGTCCTAATCGGAAAACTCATGTGCTGGCTTACCCACGGCAAGATCAACCCAATGATCGGGGCCGCCGGCGTAAGCGCCGTCCCAATGGCCGCCCGCGTCGTTCAGAAAGAGGGCGTAAGAGAAGATCCGTCGAACTTCTTGCTCATGCACGCCATGGGCCCGAATGTCGCTGGCGTCATCGGAAGCGCCGTCGCGGCGGGTTTACTCATAATGCTTTTGCAAGTCGGAGCTTAATATGATCCACCCCTTCCTTCGCTTCGATGAAATAGATAGCACGAACGACTATCTCTTAGAGAACTATAAAGACCTCAAAGACGGAACGGTCGTCATCGCTCTCTCTCAACTTTCTGGAAAAGGAAGAAGAGGGAGAAATTGGCTATCTAGCGAAGGAATGCTGCCATTTAGCATCTTGCTAAAAGGAGACAAATACGACAAAGCGCGTTCTATCCTGCCTTTACTCGCCGCCTCCTCCCTTATAGAGGCTCTAGCGAAAAAAGGCATCGACGCGTATCTGAAATGGCCAAATGACGTTTACCTAAACGACAAAAAATGCGCTGGGATATTGCTTGAAGGAATCTATAAGGAAAAGCAAGAAGCCATCGTCATAGGAATCGGAATAAACGTCAATCAGGCCTCCTTCCCTCCCTCTCTTCCCTTAGCCACTTCCCTAAGGATTGAGACAAAGAAGGAATTCAATCTCGACGAAATCGTCGAATCCTTCTTAGAGAGATTCGATAAGATGTTGGAAGACTATCTCGCCAACGGAGAGAAATACCTCATGGTAGCGAGAAAGAAAGACTATCTATACGGCAAAACGGTTCTTCTAAACTACTATGGCGAGAACATAACCGGGTTAGCCCTTGGGATAGAAAAAGACGGGTCCTTGTTGCTAAAGAAAGGCGATAAGGAAACAATCACGATTACTTCTGGGGAAGCGTCGCTTCACCAGGATTAATAAATCAAAGCGAAAGGAGCAATTTGCAATGAAACCACTTGATTTGGAGAAATACGGCATCAAAGGCGCAAAAGAGGTCATCTATAACCCCTCCTACGACTACCTCTATGAGGAAGAGACGAAAGAAGAACTCGAAGGATATGAGAAAGGGCAAGTCACGGAACTTGGCGCGGTCAATGTCATGACCGGCGTCTTCACCGGGCGCTCGCCAAAAGACAAGTACATCGTCGTCGACGAAAATTCGAAAGACACCGTTTGGTGGAATAGCAAGGAATATCCTAACGATAACCACCCGATGACGATAGAGACATGGAAAAGCGTCAAAGAACTCGCCATCAATGAACTGTCAAATAAAAAACTATACGTCGTCGACGCTTATTGTGGCGCCAACAAAGACACGAGGATGGCCGTCCGCTTCATAGTCGAAGTCGCTTGGCAAGCCCACTTCATCCGCAACATGTTCATCCGCCCATCGGAAGACGAACTAAAGGACTTCGAGCCGGATTTCGTCGTCTATAACGCCTCGAAAGCGAAAGTCGATAACTATTCCGAGCTTGGCCTTAATAGCGAAACCTGTGTTGCCTTCAACATCACTTCGAAAGAGCAAGTCATCCTTAATACATGGTATGGCGGCGAGATGAAGAAAGGCATGTTCTCGATGATGAACTACTATCTTCCATTAAAGGGAATAGCCAGCATGCATTGCAGCGCAAACACCGATATGAACGGCGAAAACACCGCCATCTTCTTCGGATTGTCCGGAACTGGAAAAACGACTTTGTCGACCGATCCTAAGAGACTATTGATCGGCGACGACGAGCATGGCTGGGATGATAACGGCGTCTTCAATTTCGAAGGCGGTTGTTACGCCAAGGTCATTAACCTCGATAAGGAAAGCGAACCGGACATCTATAACGCCATCAAACGCGACGCCCTTTTGGAGAACGTCACCGTTTCTAAGGATGGGGAGATCGATTTCGCCGACAAATCCGTGACCGAGAACACCCGCGTTTCCTATCCGATCTACCACATCAACAACATCGTCAAGCCGATCAGCCACGGCCCAGCGGCGAAAAACGTCATCTTCCTATCGGCCGATGCCTTCGGAGTTTTGCCACCGGTTTCGATCCTCACCCCCGAGCAAACCCAATACTACTTCCTTTCTGGCTTCACCGCCAAACTCGCAGGCACCGAAAGAGGGATAACCTCGCCAACCCCGACCTTCTCCGCTTGCTTCGGACAGGCCTTCTTGGAGCTACACCCAACCAAATACGCTCAAGAACTCGTCAAGAAGATGCAAAAAAGCGGCGCGAAAGCGTATCTTGTTAACACTGGCTGGAATGGCTCAGGCAAACGCATTTCGATCAAGGATACCCGCGGCATCATCGACGCGATCCTCGATGGCAGCATCCTTAAAGCCGAAACGAAGACGATCCCCTTCTTCGATTTCGAGGTTCCTACCTCTCTTCCAGGCGTCGATCCGAAGATCCTCGATCCTCGCGACACCTATCAAGATGCCAAGGAATGGGAAGAGAAAGCCAAAGATTTGGCCTCCCGTTTCCAAAAGAACTTCGTCAAATACGAATCCAACGATGCCGGAAAGGCCCTCGTTAAAGCGGGTCCTTCGCTCGACTAAAGAAGCGTTTCTTCAAAGAGAGGGGGTAACCCCTCTTTTTCGTTATATGCCTCTCTTACTCGCCCCTACGTTTTTTGTTTATGGAATTAAGGATGTCTTTGTCTTAAAATCATTGTGATGTTTTTAACCGTCATCTCCGTCCTAGCCTCCCTTGGGCTATCGGGATACCTAACCTATCTATTATGCATATACACCGATTGGTATTACTTTTTCGTATCCCTTCTCTTTTTTATGCCCATCTGGGCGATATTATTCGGAATATGGGTCATAATCCTCGTCATCTGGGGCAAGTTTCTCGATAAGAGCAAGGAAGGGCATTATTCTTCCTTCTATTATTGGGTTTTGAGGAACACCGATGTGTGGCTTATCAAAATCCTTCGCATCTTCGTAAGGAAAGAGGGATTTGAGAAGGTGCCACATGACGAAAAATGCCTTTTCATCATGAACCACAATTCGAACTTCGATCCGATGATCCTTATAGATCTAATCGGCAACGCTCCTCTTATCTGCGTCACCAAACCCGAGAACATGTCGTTCCCGATTGCCGGGCCCTTCGTCCATCATTCCGGATTCATACCAATCGACAGAGAGAATCCGAAGAACGCTTTAAAAGCGATCGAGAAGGCAAGCGAGGTGATTTCCTCGAATACCGGCCACATTTGCATTTTCCCCGAAGGGACGAGGAACAAGACAAGAGAATCGCTTCTCCCCTTCCATCCAGGCACCTTCAAAATAGCCACGGAAATCGGAGCGCCAATCGTCGTTATCGACTTAAAGAACACCAAAGCCATCAAGAAATGCTGCCCTTGGCGGCATGTCACCGTCGAGGCGAACGTTCTCGCCGTCTTGCATAAAGAGGACTACGAAGGCAAGAACGTCACCGAAATATCTTCTTATTGCCATGATATGATTAAAGATGATTTTGAAAAAAGGAGGAAATCACGATGATCTATCTTTATTACAACGCTTTAGCCGATAACAACAACCTATCGGCGAGCCTCGAGCCGATTAAAACGAAGCTCGAAGCCAAATGGGGCGAAGAAATCGAAATGAGAAACGCCTATGACGTCGCTTGGGAAGAGGAACAAAAAACCTTCAAAGAAGGCGACAAAGTCCTTTTAGCCGGCGGAGATGGAACGCTCAACCACTTCATCAATGTCTTCGATCCGTCCTCTTTCCCAGTTGATATCTACCTCTTGCCGATGGGAACGGGAAATGACTTCCTTAACGACAGAAAAGAAGTCGTCGACGAGGATGGCTTAGTTAAGCTAAACGATTGCTTGAAAGGCCTTCCGACAATCGAAGTCAAAGGCAAAACCTATCGTTTCATCAACGGCATTGGCTTTGGAATCGATGGCGATTGCTGCGTCGTCGCCGAGCAAATGAAGAAAGCGGGCGAGAAGAAAATCGACTATTCGAAGATCACGATCTCCTTGCTTCTAAAGAGTTTCAAACCGCGCAACGCCACCGTCACGATAGATGGCGAGAAATTCGAATTCAAGAAAGTCTATTTGGCTTCCTCTATGTTCGGCAAATATTATGGTGGCGGCATGCGAGTCGCTCCCGATCAAGTCCGTAATGGCGGCCTTCTTTCCTTCGTCACGATCTATGGCAAAGGGAAGATCGGAACCTTGATGATGTTCCCAAAGATCTTCTCCGGCACCCACGTCAAATACAAGAAGAATGTCTTCATCAAGACGGGAAAAGAGATCGTCGTCACCTTCGATAAGCCATGCGGCTTACAAATCGACGGCGAAGTAGTTGAGGACGTCACCACCTACAAAGTCTTCGTTAAATAATCAGTCGAAAAGACCGTTAAGACCTTCTCTTAGCGGTTTTTATTATGTCGAATCACGAGCAGAAAGTCTTCGCCAAACCGCCTAAACTAGTTTCTTTTAGTTCGATAGGAAGCTCATTCCCCGTTTCTTTCATAGCGGCCACCACCTTATCGAAAGAAACCTTGTTTTTACGATAAATAGCGATGTTTTTGGCGTATAGATAACTGCTATAGGCGTGGATTGCGGCCATCGCGTTCCGTTCGATACAAGGGATTTGGACATAGCCGTCTATCGGGTCGCAAGTGAGCCCTAAGAAATGTTCCATCGCCACCTCAGCGCCATATTCTATCTGATAAAGGGAAAGGCCATGAAGGTAGGATAAAGAAGCGCTGGCGAAGCTGGCGGCCGAGCCGATTTCGGATTGGCAACCAAGAAGCGCGCCAGACACTCCGGCATTTTCTTTGATGAAGGAGCAAACGAGCGCGCCGACTAAATACGCCGGAATAAGCGATTCGATCGGATATCCATGGTGCTTCATCTCGTAATACAAACAAGCCGGGACGACCCCTGCCGCCCCGCATGTCGGGGTAGTTACGATAAGCTCGTTATTGGCGTTGGCTTCCGAAGTCGCATAGGCATAGCTAGTAAGGAGTAATAGCCTCTTATCCTCTTCATCAAGGCTATCGAGAGCCCTTTCGTGAATTTCCTTGGCCACTCTTTTTAGTTTGAGATTCCCTGGCAATATTCCATCTTTTTCTAGCGATTCTTCGATTGTTTCGAAGGAATGAGTTAGCATTTTCTTGCCATATTCATATATATCCGAGGCGTCATTTTCCAAAATGACACGATAAACATCGTGGATGTCCTTCTTCGCCATGTATTCTTTTAATCCGTCGAAAGTGGAGAAAGGATAAACGTCTTTCTCCTCGTTTTCCTTTCCTTCTTCTTTAAAGGCGCCGCCTCCTATCGAAAGATATCTTTTCTCTAACGAAGAGCCGTCTTCGAATATGGCTTTGCAAACCATGGTGTTCGGATGCGTTAACCCTTTATAAGAAGGGACGAAGCTGACTTTATGGGGTATATCACCGATTGCTTTCGCGATGATTTCATCTGTCGAATGCCCTTTGCCAGTTAGCGCCAAAGAACCATACAAAACGACGTCGATTTCCTTTATGTCCATATTTTTCACATCATCCATGAAGGAAAGAACGATGCGATATGGCCCTATCGTGTGGCTTGAGGAAGGGCCTGGGCCTAAGATCAATAACGATTCGATCGATTTCATATCTTTTTAGGTTTTGAAGTTTTATCGCCTAGATGAATTGAATATCAAATTCTTTTCTTTTTCAATCCTTTCACCTATCGAAAACGAGCAAAAATCGCCCTTAATCGTCTTTTTATAACATCCGCGATGTTATAGAATTTGCTAAAGGATTGGTAAGGGTATGGAATTCAGCTTCAATTGTCTTTCCTTCAAGACGGAAAAATAATCGATCAAGATGTCGACGGATGGTGGCGTTTATTTCCCTTTCGCCGAAGCGCATATAGCAGGCGAGAACAAGGATTCCCATTTGGGAGTCAAGTTAATACTAAGTTCCGAAGAGCCGAAACTACGTTACAACGATAGAAGGAACATCATCTGTTTCTCTGACGAAGCCCATAGAAGCCAAGTCGAGAAATCCAAGAAGATTCAATTCAGCAAAGATATTGATGAGAATATGAGAGCCATGATTTCAAAACCATATGCAAAGGTTTTGAGAGAGGCCTTCCCGAACGCAACTTTTGTCGGCTTCACCGGAACGCCTATTGCCGAGACATATCAAACGTTTGGCGATGAAATAGATAGATACACGATGGATCAGGCTGTTGCCGATGGCATAACAGTATCCATAAAATATCAGCCAAGAATCGCAAAAGTTCTTTTGGACAAAGAAAAAATAAAGCTAATAGAGGCCTACTATGCAAAATGTGCCGAAGAAGGTGCATCCGAGGAGGATATCGAGGAAAGCAAGAAAGCCATGAGCTCGATGGAAGTCTTGCTAGGGGAACAGTCGAGACTTGAAAGGCTCGCTGTTGATATCCATGACCATTACACGGCTACGATAAATAACGACCCTAATCGTATTCAAAAGGCCATGGTTGTTTGCTCTAACAGAGAAATCGCCTATAGGCTTCTGAAGACTTTTGAGCGCAGATATCCTGAATGGTTTGTCGAGAAAAAACATCCTGACAGTGTAGAAGTATCAGAACAAGAAGAAAAAAGACTAACGCCTATGCCGTTCATGGCAATGGTGGCAAGCGTTGGCAAGAACGATCCTGCCGAAATGTATAACTATTTAGGCGGGGTTCAAAACGATAAACGCTCATCCGATTTAGATGCAGCCTTCAAAGAAGATAAGTCCAATTTCAGCATTGTCATCGTTGTTGATATGTGGATTACCGGTTTTGATGTGCCTTCTTTAACGTTGCTTTACAACGATAAGCCGTTGCAGAAGCACATTTTGATTCAAACGATTTCCCGTGTTAACAGGAAATATCCAGGAAAAGACTATGGAATGATTGTTGATTACATCGGCATCCGTGGAAACATGAGACAAGCCATGAAAATCTATGGCGGTGACTCATCTGTTGCCCCAACTCCTGACGATGTTGAACAGACAACTAGCATATTTAGAGACGAACTTGAAATCCTTAAGAACCTTTTCAAGGATTATGACCTCAATCCTTTCTTGAATCCGAATTGCGACCCAATACAACGATATACTCTATTGTCCAAAGCGGCCGAATACGTCTTTGAGAGCACTCTAGAACTTAACATCAATTCTGATAAGAACTCTTCGGTTAAAAAAGTATCGTTCAAGACATATTTCTTGAAGACCGTTAAGAGGATGAGAATGGCTTATGAAATCTGCCAACCTTCCGGACAATTGAGCGAGCAGGAATCTGCATTAGCCCAATGTTTTATGGCTATCGCTGGATTCGTAAGAAAAATGTCGGGAACCGAGCATATCGATACTGATATCATGAATAAGAATGTTGCTAAGATGGTTGAAGAAGCCCTCCAATACAGCGAAGTCGAAAGCGTTTTGGAAGATGGCGAGAAAGAAGACATCTTCAGCTCTGAGTTTGTCGAAAAACTTTCAGACATTAAGATGCCAGCCACAAGGCTTGAAATCTTGATTAAGCTTCTCAAAAAGAAAATCCAGGAATATGGAAAGATAAATCAGCTGGCCGCTAAGAAGTTCCAAGAACTCTTAGAGAAGACAATCGAAGAGTATCACGACAGACGTAAAGTCTTATCTGAAGAAGAAGCAGGAGAAACTCAAGAAAAAGCATCTAAAGAGATCATTGAAGAAGCCACTAAACAAGCTTTGAAACTCCTTGAAGAGATGAAGCAAAGCAAAGAAAGTTTCAGAAAGCTCGGATTAACATTCGAGGAGAAAGCTTTCTATGATATCTTGATTGCGCAAAGAGACGAGCATAACTTTGTTTATGGCGAAGACAAGGATGTTGATGGAATCATCGTAAATGAGAAAATCAAATCTTTGGCTAAGAAAGTAAAAGAAATAATCGATACAAAATCGTCTTTTGCTGACTGGTTAAACAATCAGAATGTTCGTGATCAATTGAAATTCGACATCAAGATATGCTTAATCAAAAACGGTTATCCGCCTCAATATAGCGCGGAAACTTTCTCAAAGGTCATGGAACAAGTCGAGAACTTTGAAGAAAATAACTAAACTTGATCTATGACTATTACTAAATTAAAAGCATTGTTTGTTTTGCTTATCTCAAGCTTAACACTTACTGGAATATCGTTTATCGATGACAAGGTATGGGACATGGTTTTCCTGATTCTTGGTCTCGTTGCCTATGCGATTGTAGGAGTTTTGTTTTCAATAGGTTTTCTGCATGGTTCAGAACAAGGGAAAGAAGCTTATGTCTTTGTGTTTGTTCTATTGATACTCGGTGGATTTGCTATCTACAAAGGTTTAGAGGCCTTTAAGACTTGGGTCTTGAATTGGCCGTTGATAGCCAAAATATTAGTGCCTATAGCAATTGGACTATTAGCCGTTGCTGTATTAATCGTAATAATTGTTTTGAGCAAGAAAAATAAAAAGAATTTATCCTAAAAGTAACGACTTTCTGTCACTTCTTGCAAAACAGGATAAGGACTTGGCGCATTTTGCGTCAGGTCCATTCTCAAACGAGTTTGAGCGGTGGAAAACCCACACGACATGTTGAAGGAAATGAACAAAAAAAGCCCGCAATTATGCGGGTTTTCTTGCGTTCTTCCTAGTTTTAGGAAGTTCAATTATTAATCCGAATCCATAACGATGAACG
>CAVEMS010000013.1:0-9610 GCA_963616935.1 bacterium
TGTGGTTTGTGTCTCTTGATTCTTCGAAAAGGAGGCGAAAAGTGGGTTCGCATGGCTCTCGTGCTGGGGGAGTGGGATATGAACTTTCTACTTATCTAAGTGCATATTGCTTGCAAAATGCGGCAAATATTAACTGCGTAATGTCTAAAAACATACCTTTTTGTATTTCGCACTTTGTTCGCCATTCTGTCGTTTTATCCGCAATGATGAATTGAAAAGGCTTGGCAAAGAACTATAAAAAAACAAGCAAGGAATGAAGGTCTTTATTTACCCTCTTATCTCAAAAGCGAGAAGGTAATAAGGAATGTTTGCAAGGTCGTCAATGCGCCGGTAATCCTTTGCCGAAACTAGATATCTTTGGCCACAGAGTTTCTGATACTTCAGCTTGAACGCATCGATCGAGGTGTGAGCGTCTATGCGGTTCGATTTGACTTCCAAGGGGAGGACTTTGCCTCCGCTTACGCAAAGGAAGTCAACCTCATAGGATTTGTTTGTGCCTTCCTTGGCCCAGGTATGGTAATAGAGCTTCTTCTTTTCCGCGACCAAGGTCTGAGCGATTGCGTTTTCATAGAGATATCCAAGATTGAGGTTTAGGTCGTTTGACAGCAATTTGTTGTATATCCCCTCGTAATCCTTCGTCCCGTTGTTGAAGAGTATCGTGACAAATAAGCCAGTATCCAGGAGATAGAGTTTGAATTTGCCTAGCTCAACCCCTTGATCGAGCGCCAAGGAAGGCTCGAAAACCCTGTAACAGATATTGACCATCCTCGAATCGACAAGATCGTAGATTCTCTCTTTGTCCTTGGATGTTTTCCCTTTTATCTTGCTCGCCCGGAAGGAAAAATTCCTCTTGCCGGCGACGAGTTGCGAAGGGATAGAGGAGAAAATCGAGGAAAGCCTTCCGCTTGGATCGATTTTCTTCAGATCGTCACGGTAAAGATCGATGATCTCTCGCTTGATCTTATCGATCTCGGCGAAGTTCCTTTTCTTCACGTAGGCCTCGACCGCCTGGGGCATTCCGCCGACCGCAAGGTAGATTCGGAAGTTCCGGACGAGGGTGCGGTTTGTCGATTCGCCAATCGGCTTTTTTAGTTTATGGAGTTTCTCGAGGATCGCGTAATCGAAGCCGACCGCGTCGCAGAATTCCTCGTAATCAAGAGGGTTGACTTGTATTTTCATCTCCTCGGAAGGAATGAGGATGTTCTTGACGTTTTTCTTGATGGATATGAAGGATCCGGTCTCGATGTAATCATAACGCCCGTCCTTCACGAGATATTTGATTGCTTGGCGAGCTTTCGGGAAAAGCTGCACCTCATCAAAGATAATCACGGATTCCCTTTCGTGAAGGGTCACTCCCGTTTGGCTTTGCAGTCGGAAGAAAAAAAGATCGAGATCGGCTATATCTTCGAAACAATCAATAATCTCTTTCTTGGCGTGTGCGAAGTCGATCAATATGTATGACCTGTACTCGTTTTTGGCGAAGTTCTCCGCGATGGTCGATTTGCCGACTCGCCTTGCCCCCTCGAGCAGAACGGCGTATTCGCCTGCCCACGCCTTTTTCCATTCAAGCAGTTCGCTATAGGCTTTTCTTTTGAACATTATTCGAATTCCTCCCAAAAATTCTAGCATCCATATTGTCAAAAACCAAGGTTCTAAATTTGAAAATATTGTCAAATACCCATATTCTATAATGTATTTTGTTTTCAAAAACCCAATTTCCTTTTTAGCTTTTATTGTCAAATACCCATATTATCCCCTTTGAACGGTTAAATCCGCGCAATCTTTTCTCTACAAAACCGGAAAAGACGGCTTTAAGGCGATTTCATCGGCAGTTTGTCTTTCTTGGGCAAGCGTCCTGCTACAATGGAACCGGCCGGTGAGATTACGGGCTCGTATCGCGATATACTGGCGGGGAACGGGATACAAACCCATGTTGCAACGAGCTCTTGATGACGGGAGTACAAAAACGTTCGTGCGGTTCCCGTGTCTAACTTCTTGACGTCCTTACGCCTATAAGTAGATATGAGATTAATGGTCTATCAGTGCTTGGCAGATATCTTTTTAGTAAAATTATTTGATGGTGAATTATCAGGGGAAGGGCCTTGCTTTTTCGTATCTTCTTATAGAAGGTAAGATATATAATTAATGCGTTATGCAATCGCCCTACGAGAAATTCCAATTCGACGAAATCCTAGCCAAAATCGCTTC
This sequence comes from bacterium, assembly GCA_963616935.1. Lineage (GTDB taxonomy): Bacteria > Bacillota_I > Bacilli_A > RFN20 > CAG-826 > UBA4951. The sequence continues at coordinate 2,209 of CAVEMS010000013.1, forward strand.
CTTTTCCCTAACTGAGCAAGGAAAAAAGAAAATCCTTTCCCTAAGAATGGAAGAGGATCCAAAGAAACTACGGACGAAGATAGACGAGCTTGAGGAAATGAGGATGCTCCTTTCGCGTTACGAAAGGCTTCCGATACAAGTCTCAAGCGATTTGACGAATGAAATAGGAGTAGCGAAGAAAGGCGGTTGCTTAAATGTTGAAGAACTAGAGAGAGTAGCGAACGATATTCTTACCGGAATCGATATAAAGAGATATTTTTCCAAAGTCGATTCCTCACCGCTTCTTGTGGCTAGATCCGAGCGTCTTCCATCCTTGCCTTATCTAGAGAAATGCATCCATAACGTCATCGCCCCGGATCTATCGATATTCGATAACGCCTCGCCGAAACTAAAGAGCATTAGGATGTCGATCAAGCGTCTAGAGATGACGATGAAGAAGAAACTTGGCGACATCGTCTCGATAAACCGCGATTTCCTTAGCGACTCATCCTTGACCTTGAAAAACGGCCACTATGTCTTGCCGGTTCAAAATGCCTATAAGAGGAAAGTCAAAGGCATCGTCCAAGACGTCTCGGGATCGGGGGAGACGACTTTCATCGAGCCAGAAGTGATAGTGAGCCTCAACAACCAGATGATGGAGCTGCAAAATGAGGAAAGGAACGAGATAAGGCGGTTATTGATGGAACTATCGAGCCTTGTGTCGACCAATTCCGAAGATCTGTTGGCCATAAACTCAGCGATCGGGGAGTTCGATTTCCTGATGGCGAAGTCCCTTTATTGCGACTATATCAAAGGCTCCGTCGCCCATATGGTCGATGAGCAAAGCATCGAGTTCTTGGACGCTAGGCATCCTTTGATCGACCCCTCGAAGGTTGTCGCGAACGATTTCCATCTGGATACGAAAAACCGCGTCGTCGTCTTAAGCGGTCCCAATGCCGGCGGGAAGACGGTTGCGCTAAAAACGCTTGGACTATTGCTCCTTATGGCCGAAACCGCTCTCCCAGTGCCAGCCAAAGAAGGAGCCTATTTCTCCTATTTCAAGCGGATAGCCGTCGATATCGGCGATAACCAATCCCTTAGTGACAACCTTTCGACCTTTAGCGCTCATATGAAGGCCATTTCGGATATCCTTTCTTCGCTTGGCGGCAAGGATCTGGTTTTGATAGACGAACTTGGGACCGGCACCTCACCAAGAGAAGGCGAAGCCATCGCCTTAAGCGTTCTCGAATACATAAAGAAAAAGCATGCGTTCGCATTGGTGTCGTCGCATTTCGAAGGGCTAAAGGCGTACGCTTTATCGAGTGATGGCATCCAAAACGCCTCGATGCTTTTCGATAAAGAGAGACTTTTGCCGACCTATCGCCTTAAGATGGGCTTACCTGGCGAAAGCTATGGACTGCCGTTAGCCAAAAGGTTCAATCTGCCAGATGAGGTGATAGAAGAGGCGAAGCGAAGGATCGAAGGAAAGGAAGACCTTAGCGTCTCCCTTGCCATCGAGAAGCTCTCTGAGGCGACGAAGCTAAACGAAGACCTCAAAGAAAAACTAAGCAAAGAAAGAAATGAGCTCGAAAAGGAAAGAATCGCCCTTAAGAGCAAGGAAAACGCCCTTCTCATCAAGGAAAACCGCTTCAAGGACGATCTCGATAGCGAGAAAAAGAGACTCCTTTCGGAATACGAAGAGAAACTCAAAGGCGTGATGGATGAGGTCAAAAAAGGGGATGTCAAGCTCCATGAGGTCATAAAAGCCAAGAAGAAGCTTGAGGAATTCGAGGATAATGGGGCATCTACGGAATCGTTATTGGCGGGCGAATTAAAAGAAGGCGATTATGTGAGCGTGCCATCTCTATATATCGAGGGGAGATTAACCTCCTTAAAAGGCGAGAAAGCCGTCGTCGTGACTAGCGAAGGCCTTTCCTTCAACGTCAAAAAAGGCTATGTGAAGCGAATCCCCGAGCCGAAGGAGAAAAACAAGAACGTCGGCAATATGGGGCTAAGGATAGACGAACTCTCAAAGCGAAAGAGCGTCCTCCTCGAATGCAATCTAATCGGCATGCACGTCGATGAGGCGAAGCTCGCGCTTGCCAAATACGTCGACGACTGCGTGCTTAGACATTATAAGAGGGTTCGGATAATACACGGCTGGGGAAGTGGAGCGCTTCGCGGCGTCGTTTTGGAATTCGCGAAGAATAATCCGGATATGGTTTTCTCAGTCGAATCGGCGGGAGGGGAAGAAGGTGGTGGCGGAGCCACGATCTTCCATCTTCGTTAATGGTGCTAAGCGAGAAACTCAAAAGGCTCATTGCTCTTTTGCCTGCCAAACCTGGCGTTTATTCGATGCGAGACGCCGATGACAACATCATCTACATAGGCAAGGCCAAGAACCTCAAAAACAGGGTGTCGCAATATTTCCTTCGCCCTCAATCGGGCAAGGTCTTCGCGATGGTGAATCACGTCGACCACTTCGAATTCATCGTCGTCCATAGCGACAAAGAGGCCTTCATCCTCGAGATGAACATGATCCAAACCCATCATCCGAGATACAACATCGTGATGATGGACGATTCGCATTATCCCTATATCGCCTTAAGAAGGAAGGATGCGTATCTTACGATCGCAAGAAGGACGAACGATAAAAACTACTTCTATTTCGGACCCTTCCCGAGTTCTAGCGACGCCTATAAGACGATAAGGCTCCTTTCTAGCGTCTATCCCACCAGAAAATGCAAGAACATGCCGAAGAAAGAGTGCCTTTATTACCATATGGGCCAATGCTTGGCGCCTTGCGTCAAGAAAATAGGGGAAGACGAATATAGGAAACTATACGATGGCATCAAGAGTTTCTTGGATGGCAACGTCGATGACGTCATCAAAAGCCTCAAAGAGAAGATGATGAAGGCAAGCGACGAAGAACGTTATGAGGACGCCAAGGAATATAAGGACACGATAACGAGCATTGAGAAGACCGTTTCCAAGCAAAGTGTCGAGCTTTCTAGCGACCTCACCGATCGCGACGTCTTCGCCTATTCCGCAAGAGATGGCTATCTATGCTTGGCCATATTGACGTATCGGAAAGGGAAGTTACTAGGCAAGGAAGCGAAAGTGGCCCCCGTGTTCATAGAACCATCGGAAGACGCCACGGAATTAATCGAGCAATATTACCAAAGAAGGGAACTTCCGACGGAGATATTATGCAATATCCCTTCCTTCGACAGACATTTCACGGCCATTTATCAGGATGCCAAAGTGGTCCATCCGAAAGAAGGGAGGCTATTAGAGCAAATCGACATCGCCTCGCTTAATGCGAAAGAGGGGCTCGACGCCCATTTCATGAGCGCGAGGCTCGAAGACGACAATCTCGCTTTGCTAGAGGAACTCGGCCGTCTTTTGTCGATCAAGACCCCGTATCGGATAGAGTTATTCGACAATTCTCATCTCCAAGGTTCTTCGCCCGTCGGGGCGATGGTTTGCTATATAAACGGCGAGCCAGCGAAGGGAATGTACCGCAAATTCCATTTGTCCGAGAAAAACGCCGGAGACGACTACCATTCAATGGTCGAGGTGACGGAAAGAAGGTATAAGAGGCTTAAGGAAGAAGGCTTATCTTATCCCGATCTCATCCTCGCCGATGGCGGTTTATCGCAAGTCGAAGCCACCCTCGAAGGTCTTTCTAAAGCGGGCGTCGATATCCCCGTCTATGGCCTATATAAGAACGATAAGCACCAGACGGAAGGCATCGTCGATAGGGAAGGGAAAACCTTTGCCCTTAATCAAAAGAGCCCTCTTTTCTTCTTGCTCATGAGGATGCAAGACGAGGTTCATCGGTTCGCGATTTCCTTCCATAAAGCGGATAGACTCAAGAAAATGCATAGCTCGGCGCTCGACGGCGTCAAAGGGCTAGGGGAGAAACGCAAGGAACTGATCCATAAGAATTATCCAACCCCCGAAGCCCTTAAAAACGCCTCCATAGACGAGCTTAGGCAATTGCTTCCTGACGAGGTGGCGGCATCGTTAATGGAAAAGATAAGGTCTCTTAAATGAACGAAAATGCGTTTTTTGTCCGTTTTCCTTCCTTTTTTGTTGTCTATTTCACGCTTCGCAGGTAGTATTATTTAGCGTTGCGCCCGTAGCTCAGCCGGATAGAGCAACAGCCTTCTAAGCTGTGGGTCAGCCGTTCGAGTCGGCTCGGGCGCGCCATTTAAACTTATATAGGTCTGATGCATTTGTATCAGGCTTTTTTGTTTAAAATAGCCATATTTGACTATTTTTAACTGATTTTTGATTATTTATTGAAAGTCTTTTTGGAAATCGAGGGAATGAGATGCGGGCTTTTGCCTCTATGAATTACACGATTTGGTTAATGGTGCTAAATTTTGACACGATTTACGCATTTAATAATATATAAAATTGTAAATATGTAATATTTATAGTAAAATAAGAAATGTAAGAAAAGTAGTAAATGTTTATGCTGGTTTAAACTAGCTTAATAAAAAAGGCCTGTATAGAGGGCCTTAATTCTACGAAAGATATAAGATTCACGAAAATGTGTCAACACTGCCGAGACTAATATAATTATGACACTACAGGTGACACGAAAATCATAGGTCGGCCATCTGCCGGCCTTTTTCGTTGTTAAAAACCGTGAAAGCCTATTAAGGCTTGTAATTTTTTTTGCTCTTGGTATTCTTTTGCTTTCCATAAGGAGAAGACTATGAAACGTAAAACGATGCTCATATGCGCTGCGGCGCTTAGCTGCCTTGCCTTGTCCTCAGTGGCTCTCGCCTCTCAAGTCGGTAATGGGCCGGCATCGCTTATCAAAGGTGCGGCCGAGGCTTTCAAAGTGGAGCTTAGTTCTGCCAAGAATAGATTCTATACCGGCACGGGGACATCCTCGGACGGGCAAGCCAATCTCAAAACGAATTTTGGAAACGCCATCAGATTCGCCCATTCGAAGGCGAAGTCCTCGACGGGTTGGCAGTCCTTTGGAAAGGATGGATATTTCTATAACGTCGATGCGATTAACGGAATGAAGTCGATTAAAGTTTCGTTCGTTTCTTCGGGCGCGTCTTTCCAAATCCTTTACTCCGGGGACGAAAAACTCGATAGATCGAAGGAATTCGTCGCTTCCATAGACGAGGTCACGACGTTCGATTTCGAAGAACGCACCCCGAACTATTTCGAAATCCTCAATACAGGCGATTCCGACCTCAATATCGCCTCCATCGAAATTGAGTATTCCTGCTCAAACGGCTATCTGACTCTATCGGTCGCTAGCGAGGACGAAACGAAAGGAACCGCCACCGGTGGTGAGACTCTCTTAGAAGGGGATAAAGCCACTTTGACGGCCGATCCGGCAGAAGGGTACGCCTTCGAAGGCTGGTATATCGGTGATTCCCTTATCAGCAAAGACAGCACCTATGTCTACACTATGTCCGGTGCTGATACGTCTATCGTTGCCAAATTCGCGGACAAGGCCGAGGAAGAGGCTCGTCGCAAGGCTCTTGGGATCGATCCGGTCATCGATTCCGAAAATGGAACGCTGACCTATGGTCTCTATCCGCAAAAGTGGGAAAGCGATACGGATGTCGTCGAAGCGCTCAACGTTTTGACGGAAGCCTCTGCGAACGGCTGGTATTTCTATGATGGCAAATACTACGCCAAGAAGTCTGCCGATCCTTGCAATCTTAATAACAAAGAGTCCTATTTCGACGATGGGACGGAGATCGTTTCCGGAAACACATATTGGTTCGAGTGCGAGCCCATAACATGGAAGATCCTCTCTTCCGAAAGCGGCGAGTACTCGCTTGTCTCGACCGTTCTTCTCGATGCGCATAGATACGCTAGCTCTTCGAACAAATACGAAGATTCCGAAATCAGGTCTTGGCTCAATGCCGATTTCTATGGCTCCGCGTTCTCGCTTGGGAATTCGCTTATCCAGACGACGGTCGTCGACAATTCCATCTCCACGACGGACTCGGAATCGGATTCGAGTACCCAAGTCGGCGATCCAACGAACGACAATGTGTATCTCCTAAGCTATCAGGATTACGAAAACACTGCGTATTTCTCTGATCCGACTGAAAGGCCGTGTAAGACGACCGAATGGGCGAGGGCCAGTGGCGCGGATTATGAAAGAAATTCGTCTTCGGCTTATTTCCAAAATGGATATTATTGGACGCGCTCGCCAGCTTCTAATGACAACTACTATTCGTGGTATGTGGGCCATAATGGCACTCTCTATAATTACTGGGCCAGGAGATCTTCTTATAGCGTGCGTCCGGCCATAACCATAAAAATCTCGTAAGGGAACGAAAAGAAACCTTTGAACGTTTTTCTTAGGGCCGGCGTTAAGCTTGGCCCTTTTAAAATGCTTGAGGAAAATAACGGATCTCAAAAACTATAAAAAGCGATAATCGAGGTTAATTCATTTGCGCATGCAAATTATAGTGGAGATACTGAACACAAAATTTCGATAACACCTACAGAAATTGAAATCTATAATCCGGGTGAATTTTAAACAATTATACGTCACTTGATTTTTTATCAAGAAGAATTCCTTCAGTTCTTAGAAACAAAAAAATTTAGATATATTGCTTAAATCTAAAAATGTTGAAGACAAGTTTGTTCGTCGACATTTAAAAAACACTGAAAATATAAATAAGAGCGAAAGAACTGTTCAACGTATTTTGAAATCGTTAAAAGAAAAGAAATTATTAGAACGAATCGGAGATGCAAAAGGCTATTGGAAAATAAATAATGATAATTAAACAATCTATTTCCTTAATCTAACTAATATTGCAAGATAATGCAAAATCTTGCGCTTTACTGCAGGTTCTCCTGATGCTAAGCGCAAATATTAATTTATTAATCAACAATACTTATCGCATTATGTGTGATTTTTCGTTTTTTTACTTATCGTATTATGTATGTTTTTTCGTTTTTTTACTTGTCGTATTGTGTAAATGGCCGTATATTAATCGCAAAGGATGGTTATAACACTTGGTGGATCTAAGTAGAAAAATATATAGCTCTTTATTGAAATGGAAAGAAGATTATAGTAGCAATACTGCGTTATTAATTGAAGGCGCTAGACGTATTGGAAAATCTACGATTGTAGAAAAATTTGCAAAAGAAAACTATAAAACCTACGCTATTATTGATTGGGCTACAGCTGGCACAAAAATAAAAAAGTCTTTTAACGAAAATCTAAATAATTTAGATTTACTTTTTCAGGATATCTCATTGGAATATAACGTCGAATTATTTAAGGGAAAAACACTGATTGTGTTTGATGAAGTACAAAAATTTCCTAAAGCTAGAGAAGCAATTAAATATTTAGTTAAGGATGGTAGATATAATTATATTGAAACAGGTTCGTTAATATCTATTAAAGAAAATGTAGAAG
>CAVEMS010000014.1:0-2974 GCA_963616935.1 bacterium
GAACGAACCTCTCGTTGGCCGAGGACGGCAGCCTCCATATGAAGAACGAGGACGGTAAGACCGATACTTCCGATCACACGTATTACGTTTACGCGGACGGCCACACGAACCTTGAGGCCGATAAGACCTATGAGTTATCCTTCGATCTTAAGTGCGATAACGTAAATCTCGTTGTCATGCTTGATAATCCCTGGACTCTTTTCTGCCAAAAATGGGTGAATCTTGCGAATTTCACTACGCAGAAATTCACCTTTACCTCGTCCGCTAGCACGCTTGGGGCATTCCGTTTCAGGGTCGATGCGGCAGTTGCCGACGTCTACATCAAGAACCTCAGACTCTACGAAGTCACGACCGTCGAGTATTCGAAAGGCGATGCGCTAGGAGAACTACCGACTCCGAAGACGGTGAAGGATTACGTCGCTTCGTCTTGGCAAATCGACGGTTCCGATGTCACCTCTGAAACCGTTTATAACTATGAATCGGCTCAAAAGGACGCATATGTGAATTATGTTGCCGATCCTTCGATCGCCGAAGCGAATAATTGGGCCGCGTCCTTCTTAAACGAAACGGCGACCCCTTGCGCCGATGGCGGCGCTTCGAACAATTATGCGAAGCTTACCGCCAATGGCCTTTGGGAATCGTTATCGACTGGCTATAAAGCCTTGACAGAAGACGCCAAAACGCGAATCAAAGCGGTTTCTGCCGGTGATGGCTCAACCATCGCCCAAGCGCTCGCCCGTTATGACGTTATCATCAACCGTTATCTTGAGTTGGAAGACTTCATGTCTCGTCGCTCGGCGCCGACTTCATCGGTTAAGAGTTTGTTTGCGAAGGATGAGAATAGAGACGCATCGATCGTCGTCGCCTCTTGCTTCGCGATAGCCTCTTTGGCCGCTGTTTCTTGCTTCGCTCTCAAAAAGAAGAAACATAACTAATTTTTCCAAGGGATTGCCGGAAGACGAATAATCAACCGGCAATCTCTAATTACGGTTATCGCCTTGCTTGGAGGAAGAAAAATGAAAATGGCAAAAAGCAAAGTGCTCTTGTGCATGACGATGTCTTGCATGTTATTCGGGTGCGGACTCACCGAAAGTGGGTTCACCATCACCTATATAAACGGCGATACGAAAACCACAGTCAACGTCAAAGACGGTGAGATTTTGAAGGATCTTTTGCCGCTCGAAGAGAAAGTCGGATATGACGCTTATTGGTCTATAGACGGCGTGAAGATCGAGACTGGCATGACTTACGATTATGGCGCCGATAAGGAAGCCATCGCCGTTTATGTCCCCCATAAATGGAAGATAATCTTCGATAACGATGAGCACACGAAACTTGATGTCACCTATGATCAAGCGATTGGCGAATTGCCTCCTTTGCCCACCAAGACCGGATATTTGGGTGGGAATTGGAAGATAGAAGACACGATAATTACCGCCAATACGATTTATAAATGGGACAAAGACAGCTTTGCTACGGCCGATTTAGCGAAAGCGACCTACACCCTTTCCTTCGAAGGATTAAGCGAAACATCGAATATCGAAGTCTCTTATGACTCGATTATCGGAAAACTGCCGGAAATACCCGCGTTCGAAGGAAAATTAAGCGAGCACTACGAAGGGTATTGGACGATTGATGGAGAAATAATCGACGAGAACTACGTTTGGAACTATGAAGGAAACAAAGTTGCCAAACCTCTGTATAAGGCCTTCCTTAACGATTTGAAAAATGGCTCTAACATCAACGTGATGTCAGAATCCATCCAAGATCTGTACGCTTCCAAGGAAGAAATGCCGACAAGTTCTGGCTCTTCTTTGCTCGATAGCGCGAAGAGCCATCTAGCCGATAATGTGGATTTAGCCAACATCGCTTATAAGCTTAGCTGGACGGAGATTAAGCCGTTTCAGTATTCGCTAGTGAGGGTTGGGGAAGAAGAAGACTTGTCCGATGCGAAAACCTATTTGACCTACAACCATTATGTGACGTTGTCGGATTTGAATCCAAATAGCGACTATTTCTATCAAATCGAGGGCTTTGACGACGACGAATCCATCAAATCGGATATCTATAGTTTTGCCGTTTCGGATGGCGCTAAGATCGTTTCCATCGATGGAATCGACAATTTCCGCGATATCGGCGCTTATAAAACGGCTTTCGCGAATAAGAAAATGAAGTCCGGCATGATTTACCGCAGTGCGAACGCGGATGCCATCACCCCCTTAGGCAAAAAGCAAATCGTCAACCTTTATGGCATCAAAACGGAACTCGACTTAAGGGAAGAATCTTACTGGTCTAGCGAATCCTATTTCGGAACCGATGTTCAATATAAGCACGTCAGCAATAAGCAGGGCGGCGTCTATTACATCATGCGTGGCGATGACTCTTCCGATGAGACGGGAATCGCGACGGGCGGCGCGACTCTTAAAGAGGAATTATCGGTTTTCACAAACGTAAACAATTACCCGATCAATTTCCATTGTGCGATCGGAAGAGACCGCACCGGCACCTTGGCGATGATTTTGCTTGGACTACTTGGCGTCAGCGAGTCGGATATCTGCTTCGATTATGTGATAAGCACCATTAACGGCTCCGCCAAAGCGAGCGACGAGACGCATCTACAAGAGCTCTATTCGAATATTTATCAAACCATGCAACATATCAAAACCCTGACTGGCAAGACGCAATTCTCCGAAGCGGTTTATTCGTATTTAACGACCAATTTCACCGGAGAGAACGCCAAAGCCACGGTCGGGCTCACGGAAGAAGAAGTCGCTTCGATTAAGAATGCGATGTTGGAGGACAAATAATATGAGAAAAGGAAAGATTCTTGTTTTATTGGCCGTATCTTTTGGCCTAGTCGGCTGCAATATCGATTCCGGTAGTTTAAGCGATTTCGTTTCGCCTAAGTACGCTAACGGAGACGCCCATTCGATCATCATAAAGAACTCGTCGGTCTACGGCCAGGCGAACTACG